>NZ_JAFJSY010000099.1 GCF_019857225.1 Streptomyces plumbidurans | reverse complement strand
GCCCCGCGCCCGGCGCCGCCTCCTGCCCCGCCGCCCGACGCCCCGCGCCCGGCACCGCCTCCTGCTCCGTCGGCCGACGCCCCGCCCCGGCCACCTCGCCCGCCCCGTACCCTTGTCGCCGTGAGTAGCAGCCCCGCCCCCGATGCCCTGCTGGGTCCCGCCGACGTCCGTGAGCTTGCGGCGGTCCTCGGGGTTCGGCCGACCAAACAGCGTGGTCAGAACTTCGTGATCGACGCGAACACGGTCCGGCGGATCGTACGTACCGCGGACGTCCGGCCGGACGACGTGGTGGTGGAGGTCGGGCCGGGGCTCGGTTCCCTCACCCTCGCGCTGCTGGAGGCCGCCGACCGCGTCACCGCCGTGGAGATCGACGACGTGCTGGCCGCGGCGCTGCCCGCCACCGTCGCGGCCCGGATGCCGGAGCGCGCGGAGCGCTTCGCGCTGGTGCACTCCGACGCCATGCGGGTGACCGAGCTGCCCGGCCCCGCCCCGACCGCGCTGGTCGCGAACCTCCCCTACAACGTCGCCGTGCCCGTCCTGCTGCACATGCTCGAGACCTTCCCGAGCATCGAGCGCACCCTCGTCATGGTCCAGTCCGAGGTCGCCGACCGCCTCGCCGCGGCGCCCGGCTCGAAGGTGTACGGCGTCCCCTCGGTGAAGGCCAACTGGTACGCCGAGGTCAAGCGGGCCGGTGCCATCGGGCGCAATGTCTTCTGGCCCGCACCGAACGTCGACAGCGGCCTCGTCTCGCTCGTCCGCCGAGCCGAGCCGATCAGGACCACCGCCACGCGGCGCGAGGTCTTCGCCGTCGTGGACGCCGCGTTCGCCCAGCGCCGCAAGACGCTGCGGGCCGCGCTCGCCGGCTGGGCCGGGTCGGCCGCGGCGGCGGAGGAGGCGCTGGTGGCCGCCGGGGTGTCGCCGCAGGCGCGCGGCGAGGCCCTGGGCGTCGAGGAGTTCGTGCGCATCGCTGAGCACGCCCGGCACACCGGGAACCACGAAGAGAGCGCCCAGCGCGCAGTGCGTGCCGAGAACAAGGAGCCCCGTCACCAGTGAGCGTCACCGTCCGCGTCCCCGCCAAGGTCAACGTCCAGCTCGCGGTGGGTGCCGCCCGTCCCGACGGCTTCCACGACCTGGCCAACATTTTCCTGGCGGTCGGCCTCCACGACGAGGTCACGGTGACGCCCGCCGACGAACTGCGCGTCACCTGCGAGGGCCCGGACGCCGACCAGGTGCCCCTGGACACCACCAACCTCGCGGCCCGCGCCGCCCTCGTGCTCGCCGCACGGCGCGGCATCGAAGCGAACGTGCACATCCACATCGCCAAGGACATCCCGGTCGCGGGAGGCATGGCGGGCGGCAGCGCGGACGGCGCGGGCGCCCTGCTGGCCTGCAACACGCTCTGGCGGACCGGCGCCTCCCGGGCCGAACTCCTGTCCATCTGCGCCGAGTTGGGCAGCGATGTGCCGTTCAGCCTGGTCGGCGGGGCGGCGCTCGGCACCGGACGCGGCGAGAAGCTGCGCACCCTCGACGTCGGAGGGACCTTCCACTGGGTCTTCGCGATGGCCGGCCGGGGGCTGTCGACCCCGGCCGTCTTCCGTGAGTTCGACCGTCTGGCCGAGGGCCGGGAGATCCCGGAGCCGGTGACCTCACCGGAGCTGCTGCGGGCGCTGGCCAAGGGGGACGCGGAGGCGCTGGGTGCGGCGGTCTCCAACGACCTGCAGCCCGCGGCGCTGTCACTGTTCCCGGAACTGGCGGACACGCTGGCCGCGGGGCGCGCGGCGGGGGCACTGGCCTCGCTGGTCTCGGGGTCGGGGCCGACGACGGCGTTCCTGGCGTGGGACGCGGAGGCGGCGGAGGCCGTCGCGGCGGCGCTGCGAGCCTCCGGCACCTGTCGGGACGTACGCACGGCGTCGGGGCCGGTGCCGGGGGCCACGGTGGTCTGACGGCCAACCCTCAGAGTTCGTCGATGGCCGTCAGGTCGATGTCGATGGAGTAGGGCTTGTCGACCTTGATGCGATCGCGGTGCATACCCCTGTACGTGTACGTCCTGGTGAGCGGCTCGAGTTCGTAGACGTGGATCACGGGCCTGCCGTCTGTCCCGCTTGCTTCGACGCGCCAGAAATTCGGGATACCGGCGGTGGCGTACTTCTGCGGTTTGGTCGTACGGTCGCGGGACTCGGACTCGGGCGAGACCACTTCGACGGCCAGAAGTACGTCGTCGGCCCGGTAACTCGTCTGTTCCGGCCCGGTGATCGCGCCGGTCCGGATCACGCTCACATCGGGTTCGGGACCGTTGCGCCTGTCGAGGATCACGGTCATCTCCCGGCTGACCCTGAGTTCGGCGGGCAGACCACTGCTGCGCAGGCCGAAGACGAGCAGGTCAACCACGTTCCCATGGAAACGGCGCTGCGGACTCACGAAAACCAGGCTCCCGTCGATCAACTCGGTGTGCGGCGGGAGATTTGGCAGCGTGAACAGGTCGTCCACTGTGTATCCGTCCAGCGGTGGCACCGGCCATTGCATCTGGTGCTCTACGGACTCGGCGGTCATGGTTCCTCCCATGGACGGGATCCTGCTGCCCGCATTCCACGGTAGCGGCCCGTTCCCGATCACGTCATCACAAAGAGTGACTGTCCCCTCGCGTCCCGGCCCCGTCCCGGCAGGGCCTACGCTTGAAAGCTGATCGATCCACCGAGCAGGAGAGTAATGGCCGTCAACCTGGTCAATGTCGAGAACGTCAGCAAGGTGTACGGCACTCGTGCCCTCCTCGACGGCGTCTCGCTCGGCGTCTCCGAAGGGGACCGGATCGGGGTCGTGGGGCGCAACGGTGACGGCAAGACCACCCTCATCCGGATGCTGGCCAAGCTGGAGGAGGCCGACACCGGGCGGGTCACGCACTCCGGCGGGCTGCGTGCGGGCGTGCTCACCCAGCACGACTCCCTCGACCCGGAGGCGACTGTCCGGCACGAGGTCATCCGGGACCTGGCCGACCACGAGTGGGCGGGCAACGCCAAGATCCGCGATGTGCTCACCGGACTGTTCGGCGGCCTCGACCTGCCCGGCTTCCCACAGGGCCTGGACACGGTCATCGGACCGCTGTCCGGCGGCGAGCGGCGCCGTATCGCGCTGGCCAAGCTGCTCATCGAGGAGCAGGACCTGCTGGTCCTGGACGAGCCCACCAACCACCTCGACGTCGAGGGCATCGCCTGGCTCGCCCGGCATCTGCGCGAGCGCCGCTCGGCGCTCGTCTGCGTCACCCACGACCGGTGGTTCCTGGACCAGGTCTGCACCCGCATGTGGGACGTGCAGCGCGGCTCGGTCTACGAGTACGAGGGCGGCTACTCCGACTACGTCTTCGCCCGCGCCGAGCGCGAGCGCATCGCCGCCACCGAGGAGACCAAGCGGCAGAACCTGGTCCGCAAGGAGCTGGCCTGGCTGCGCCGCGGCGCTCCGGCCCGTACGTCCAAGCCCCGCTTCCGGGTCGAGGCCGCCAACGAGCTGATCGCCGACGTGCCGCCGCCCCGCGACAGCTCCGAGCTGATGCGGTTCGCCTCCACCCGGCTCGGCAAGACCGTCTTCGACCTGGAGGACGTCACCGTCCAGGCGGGCCCCAAGGTGCTGCTCAAGCACGTCACCTGGCAGCTGGGCCCGGGCGACCGCATCGGTCTCGTCGGGGTCAACGGCGCCGGCAAGACCTCCCTGCTGCGGGCCATGGCGGAGGCGGCGCGCAGCGAGGGCGAGGTGCAGCCGGCCGGTGGCCGGGTCGCCGTCGGCAGGACCGTCAAGCTCGCCTACCTCTCCCAGGAAGTGGCCGAACTCAGCCCGGAACTCCGGGTGTTGGAGGCCGTCCAGCAGGTGCGCGAGCGCGTCGACCTCGGCAAGGGCCGGGAGATGACCGCCGGGCAGCTGTGCGAGACGTTCGGGTTCAACAAGGAGAAGCAGTGGACGCCGGTCGGTGACCTCTCCGGCGGCGAGCGGCGCAGGCTCCAGCTGCTGCGGCTGCTGATGGACGAGCCCAACGTCCTCTTCCTCGACGAGCCCACCAACGACCTCGACATCGAGACCCTCACCCAGCTGGAGGACGTCCTCGACGGCTGGCCCGGCTCGATGATCGTCATCTCCCACGACCGGTTCTTCGTCGAGCGCACCACCGACCGGGTGTTCGCGCTGCTCGGCGACGCCACCCTGCGGATGCTGCCGCGCGGCATCGACGAGTACCTGGAGCGGCGCCGGCGGATGGAGGAGGCGGTCGCGGCCGCCGCGCCGGTCGCGCAGAAGGCCGTGCCCGACCGGAGTTCGGCCGACCAGCGTGCCGCGAAGAAGGAGCTGCAGAAGATCGAGCGCCGGCTCGACAAGATCTCCGAGCGGGAGACGAAGCTGCACGCGCAGATCGCCGAGAACGCCACGGACTTCGCGAAGGTCGGTGAACTGGACGCGGAGCTGCGGGAGCTGGCCGGCGAGCGCGAGGAGCTGGAGCTGCGCTGGCTGGAACTCGCCGAGGACGCGTGAAGGGTGCGTGAAGGCGCATAACGGGGGCGTCACGAGCCGGTCCTCCCTTGGGAACAGGGAGTGACGCGGCTCGGTGTGCTGTCGGGCCCGAGTGATAGAAAGAGCCGTCTGAGAACTTTCTGAGTACGACTCTGGGTCCGTCACAGCTCAGGGCGTGGCTAAAAATCAGTGAACGAGGGGGAGACGCGCTGATGACTCAGCCGCCCAATCAGCCGCCCAACCAGCCGCCGCAGCAGCAGCCGCAGGACGGATTCGGAGCTCCGCAGACTCCGCCGCCGCCACCGCAGTCCCCGCCGCCCGCCGCCCCGCAGCCCGGCTACGGCTACCCGCAGGCGCCCCAGCAGCCGGGCCCCTACGGCCAGCCGTCGGGTCCGTACGCCCAACCGGGCCCCTACGGACAGCCCCAACAGCCGGGCCCGTACGCCCAGCCCGGCCCCTACGGCCAGCCGCAGCAGCCGGGTCCGTACGGCCAGCAGCCCGGTTACGGCTACCCCCAGCCCCAGTACCCGGGCGGCCCCGGCACCCCGCCGCCCGGCTCCGGCTCCAAGAACCCCTTCAAGGGCAAGCCCGGCCTCGCCATCGGTGCGGCCGTCGTCGCGCTGGCCGTCATCGGCGGCACCGTCTTCGCCCTGACCAGCGGTGGTGGCGACGACGACAAGAAGCCGGTGGCCCACAAGAGCGACGACCCCAAGCCCACCGCCAGCGCCCCGGTCAACCCCGGTGACGGCAGCGGCAACGGCGGCGAGGACCCCGAGGACCTCAACTCCGGCCGCCAGCCCGGCGAGGCGAAGGTGCTCTGGTACAAGGAGGCGCCGGACGCGCCCGGTTCCGGAGCCGACGCCCCCGGGATGTGGATCACCGACAAGACGGCGGTGAAGGCGGCGTACAAGCAGGTCTTCGCCTACAACACCGGCGACGGCAACCCCACCTGGAACCCGATCACCTTCCCGCAGAAGATCTGCGCGGTCACCCCGCAGCAGTCGGCCGACGACAAGGTCGTGGTCGCCTACGAGAGCGGCACCAGCGACCGCGCCAAGTGCAACCAGCTCCAGCAGATCGACCTCAACACCGGCCACAGGGGCTGGAAGACGCAGCTCGCCGACGGCGCGCTGTTCGACAGCGCCATCACCATCTCCATGTCGATCACCGGCAAGACGCTGATGGTCGGGCGCTCACAGTCCGGTGTGGCCTACAACGTCGACTCCGGCAAGAAGCTCTTCGACAAGAAGAAGTACGGCGACGCCTGCTTCCCGACCGCGTTCGCGGGCGGCAGCAAGCTGATCGCCGTGTCCTCCTGCGACGCCACCGGGTCGAAGGAGCACGACGAGATGCAGGAGCTCGACCCCACGACCGGCAAGGTCAGGTGGACGCAGAAGTTCGACAAGGGCTGGTCGGTCGCGCGGACGTACTCCCTCGATCCGCTGGTGGTCTACAGCACGAACGAGGACAAGAAGGCGTGGAACATCTCCACCTTCGACTCGAACGGCAAGTACAAGTCGCAGGTGAGCTTTGACGAGGACTTCGCCCCCCAGTGCGGCTGGGCGATCCTCCAGCGTGACCTGCAGGGCTGCAAGGGCGTGGCATCCGACTCGACCACCCTGTACCTGCCGACCGAGGCCACCAGCGGCGCGAACGAGGTCGTCGCGATCAACCTCGCCACCGGCAAGGAGAAGTGGCGGGTGAAGTCCCCGGCGGACGAGTCGATGCTGCCCATCAGGACGGAGGGCGGCAAGCTCATCGCCTATGTGCAGCCGTCGTACGACGCGGGCGGCCAGGTCGTGTCGATCCCGACCGGCGGCTCGGCGCACAAGCCGGTGAAACTGCTGCAGAACCCCGCCGGGGCCGCGCAGGTCGAGAACGGCTTCTTCTCCAAGGACTTCGACTGGGTCGACGGGCGCTTCTACCTCTCGACCACCCGGCTCAACGGCAACGACGACACGAAGGAGAAGTTGATGCTCGCCTACGGCAAGTGACTCCTCCTCTTCCTCCCGCACCCACCCCGTCGTCCGTTCCCGAGGTGTTCACCCCATGACCCAGCCACCGCCCCCGCCGCCCAACGAGCCCCCGCAGCAGAGTGGTTTCGGTCCGCCCCAGGACCAGCCGCCGTCCCTGGACAAGCCGCAGGCCCCGCAGCAGCCGCCCGCACCGCCGCAGCAGCCCGGCTTCAGCGCCCCGCAGCAGCCGGGCTACGGCTACCCGCAGGCACCCCAGGCCCCGCAGACGCCCCCGCCGCCGCAGCAGCAGCCCGGATACGGCGCCCCGCAGCCGCCGGTGGGCCAGCCGCCGCAGGCACCCCAGGGCTACGGCTACCCGGCCCAGCAGCCGAACCCGTACGGCCAGGGCCCGAACCCCTATGGCCAGCAGCCCGGTTACGGCTACCCGCAGGGGACCATGCCGCTCCAGCCGCAGCCCGCGCCGCCCGCCGGCCGCAAGCCGATCAACGCGCAGCTGGCCATCATCGTGGCCGCGGTCGTGGCGATCGCGCTGATCGTCGGAGGCGGCATCTGGTACGCCAACTCCGGCAAGGGCGACGACAAGAAGGACGACACCGCCAGCTCCAGCGGCGGCACCGGCGGCAAGGACAGCAAGGGCGACACCGGCGGCACCTCCACCAAGGGCGTGGAGAAGGTTCCCTCGAACCCCGCCTCCCACGTCCTGTACCAGGTGCCGGAGCCCAAGGTCGACGACAGCACCGTGGTGTCCGGCTCGTGGCTCACCGACAAGGCGTACGTCAAGGCCGGGGTCGCCGAGATCAACGGCTACGACCGCGACAAGGGCACCAAGCTGTGGACCATCAAGCTGACGGGGCCGGTGTGCGAGGCCAGCACCCACACCACCTCCGACAACAAGACGGCCGTCGTCTACCAGCCGAAGATGCCCGCGAAGAACAGCTCGGCGGGCTGCAGCAAGGTCTCCGCGCTCGACCTGAACGCGGGGAAAATGCTGTGGACGAAGTCGGTCGACTCCGGTGACCGGCCGATCAGCCTGGACAACGTCACGGTCAGCGCCAACACCGTCGCCGCGGGCAGCACCAGCGGCGGCGCGGCCTGGGACATCACCTCCGGCAAGTCCCTGTGGGCGCCCAAGCCCACCGACACCTGCTACGACGCCGGTTACGGCGGCGGCGAGAAGCTGGTCGCGGTGCGCAAGTGCGGCACCTACGACCAGCGTCAGCTGCACATCCAGACCATCGACCCGAAGTCCGGGAAGGTGATCTCGGAGTACAAGATGACCTCGGGCATCGAGTACGCCTCCGTGGTGTCGACGAACCCGCTGGTCGTGGCCGCCGACGTGGGCGACAGCGCGGGCGACGGCAGCGGCATCTCGGACTTCTTCTCCATCGACAACAAGACCGGCAAGCTGATCACCCGCATCTCCGCGCCGGGCGACCAGTTCGCGGCCAAGTGCGACGGCATCACTAAGATCGAGTCCTGCACCGGCCTCGCGGTCGGCAAGGACCGGCTGTACGTCCCGACCGAGGAGCACGACGGCACCGGGGACTACAGCCAGACCAACGAGATCGTCGCGTTCGACCTGGCCACCGGCAAGCAGACCGGGCAGCGCGCGGACGCGGGCGACGGCTACACGATCACCCCGCTGCGCATGGACGGCGCCAATGTGATCGCCTACAAGCGCCCGCCGTACGACAAGGGCGGACAGGTCGTCAGCATCGACGGCAGTTCGTTCAAGGAGACCAAGCTGCTGGAGAACCCGTCGACGGAGCAGGTGCGGGACGCGGAGACCAGCATGTCCCCGGAGTACTCCGAGCTGATCTACAGCCAGGGCCACCTGTACATGTCCGGGGTCTACGCGGACAAGCCGTCCGGCTCCGGCGACAAGGAGTATCTGGCGATCGCCTTCGGCACCGGCGCCTAGAGCCGGCCGAGCATTCCGCCGCCACGGCCCCGCCCCTGCTCAGGGGCGGGGCCGTACGCATACCGTCGATCGTCGGCGAATGCCAGAAATTCCGCCGATCCGGGGCACTTCTCACCGGTAGGGGGAGCGCAACGTCGAACAAGCGTGTAGCTTCCGGGGGCATGAAGAGCGGGGGAGCCGGGAGGGGGCTTTCGTCCGCGCGGACCAGTGGGCACGCATGAGGGTGCATCCACGGGGATCCATTGGGGGGACTGGGGGGTTGCTCGATGGGAGTGCGGCTCATGGTGGTCGACGACCACCGTCTGCTCGCCGAGGCGCTGGCCTCGGCGCTCAAGCTGCGGGGGCACCGGGTGCTCGCCGCGGCGGCGCCCGCCGCGGGGGCGGCGGAGCTGGTGATCACGCGCGCACCTGAGGTGTGCCTGCTGGGTACGGCGACACCGGCGGAGCCGGGCATCTTCGACCCGGTGGTGAGGATCAAGCGGGAGCGCCCGCAGGTGGCGGTGCTGGTGCTCGGCCCGGTGCCGAGCCCGCGCGGCATCGCCGCCGCGTTCGCGGCCGGGGCGTCGGGCTACGTACGCCATGACGAACGCATAGAGGCGGTGGAGCGCGCCATCATGAAGGCCCGGGCGGGCGAGGCGGCGGTGGCGCCGCAGTTGCTCCAGGGGGCCTTCAGCGAACTGCTCAACCCGGCGGCGCAGCCCGACGACGAGGGCCAGCGCCTGCTGCAGATGCTCACCCCGAGGGAGGTCGAGGTCCTGGTCAGGGTGGCCGACGGCGAGGACACCCGGCTGATAGCGGCCGGCATGGGCATAGCGCCCTCCACCGCCCGCACCCATGTGCAGCGCGTCCTGATGAAACTGGGCGTAGGCTCCCGCCTCGAGGCGGCGGCGCTGGCCGCGCGCACGGGTCTGCTGGACAGAGCGGGCCCGGTGCCGAACGCGAAACCTGTGGAGATGGAACCGGGGCCGGAGGCGTCATAGCCTCCGACCCCGGGTCGTTCAGTGCGCCGGTCCGGCCGGCTCGTCCTCCGTGCCCTCGGCGGTGTCCGGGGTCGGGGGCGGTGTCGGCCGCAGCTTCAGCCAGGCCAGGAAGAAGATGCCGAGGATCAGCATGGCGATGCCGGTCCACAGGTTGATGTTGACGCCCTGCGCCTTGTCGATCGCGGCCTGGTCGTCGGTGATGCCGGTGATGGTGACGATGATCCCGTACAGCACGAACAGGCCGCCGATGATGCGGCGGAGGTCGAAGATGCGGGCCGCGGTCGCGGACTTCTCCTGCAACTCGGTGACCTCGCGGTGGACGTCCTTCTCGGAGTATCCGGAGGGTCCGGGGTTCTTGGACTGATCGGTCATGGTGGTTCGCACTCCTCAGTCGGCCGTCAGAACGAGAACGGGATGTAGCAGGCGGCGGCGATGATCACGGAGCCCCAGCCCAGCAGGGCGGGCCTGCGGTACCAGGCGTCGTCGCCCTCGGCGGGCGGCTCGTCCATGCCGGGGGAGCGGGTGCCGTAGACCAGGCCCTGCAGTTCCTCGGCCGGCTTGGCCTTGGTGAACAGGGACACGGCGACCATCACCACGGCGCCGGCGACGAAGCCGACGATCGCGGAGACGAAGTTGGCGCCCTGGTCGGAGGGGATGTCGATGATGCCCTTCTTGTAGATGACGAAGTAGTTCACCATCGCGGCCACGGTGCCGGCGAGCAGGCCCCAGAAGCCGGACTTCGCGGACGCGCGCTTCCAGAACATGCCGACGATGAAGACCACGAACATCGGCACGTTGAAGAAGGAGAACAGCGTCTGCAGGTAGCTCATGATGTTGGAGAACGACGACGCCAGGAAGGCCGTGCCGACCGAGGCGGCGACTCCGATCACCGTGATCCAGCGGCCGAAGCGGACGTAGTAGGCGTCCTCGCGGCCCTTGACGATGTAACGGGCCCAGATGTCGTTGGTGAACACCGTGTTGAAGGACGACACGTTGGCCGCCATGCCCGCCATGAACGCGGCCAGCAGACCGGTCACGGCGATGCCGAGGACGCCGTTGGGCAGCAGTTCCTGCATCAGGTAGGGGATGGCGTCGTTGTACTGGTAGCCCGACTTGGACGTGCCGAAGCCCGGCACGAGCGCGGCGGCGACCAGGCCCGGGATCATCACCAGGAAGACGATGAAGATCTTCGGGTACGCGGCGATCAGCGGAGTGCGCTGGCCGGCCGAGAGGTTCTTCGCGGACAGGGCGCGCTGCACCTCGGCGAAGTTGGTGGTCCAGTAGCCGAAGGACAGCACGAAGCCGAGGCCGAGCACGATGGTCAGCCAGTTGGCGCCGAGCGGGTTGGAGCTGCCGATGCCGGTGCCGCCCCAGGCGGTGGTGAAGTTGGCGCCGTGCGTGGAGGTGAGCTTGTCGGTCAGACCGCCCCAGCCGCCGACCTTCTTCAGGCCCAGCACCACGAGCGGGATGAGCGCCGCGAGGATGACGAAGAACTGCAGCACTTCGTTGTAGATCGCGGAGGAGAGCCCGCCGAGGGTGATGTACGCCAGCACGAACGCGCCGGCGACCACGATCGCCACCCACTGCGGCCAGCCCAGCAGGGCCTGCACCACGATCGCGAGGGCGTACAGGTTCACACCGGCGATCAGAATGGCGGCGAAGGCGAACAGGATTGAACTCAGCAGATGTGCCCACTTGTCGAAGCGCAGCAGCAGCATCTCGGGGACCGAGCGCACCTTGCTTCCGTAGTAGAAGGGCATCATCACCAGGCCGAGGAAGACCATGGCCGGGATGGCGCCGATCCAGTACCAGTGCACGGTGTAGGCGCCGTACTGTGCGCTGTTCGCGGCCATGCCGAGGATCTCGGTGGCGGCGAGGTTGGCCGAGATGAACGCGAGCCCGGTGATCCAGGCGGGCAGCGACCGTCCGGACAGGAAGAAGTCGAGGCTGGTCTTCACCGACCGGCGGGCGGCGAAGCCGATGCCGAGGACCACCGCGAAGTAGATGCCGAGGATCGTGTAGTCGAGCGCGTTCGTGGGGAGACGTAGCTCGGCGGCCAGCTGCATGGCTGGGTATGTGGGGGTTTGCATAGAAGCTCGCTTCGTTGCGTGAACTGGTCCAGAGCGGAACCTACGCCCCCGTATTCAGGAATTGAACACTTCCGTTGATGCTCTTTGTTGGATTGTGATGTTGACGCCTGTGAGTGTACGTGTTCCAATGTGTTCGGTTATGTTTGATGGTTGAGTGGCTCGAATAGGGAGTCCGCAGTGAAGAAGACCTCGACCCGCCTGGCCGACGGTCGCGAACTGATCTACTACGACCTGCGTGACGACCATGTGCGCGACGCGGTGGACCGCCGCCCGCTGGAGCGGACCGTCACGACCTCCGAGATCCGCCGTGACCCGCTGCTCGGCGACTCGATCGCGGTGGCCTCGCACCGCCAGGGCCGTACCTACCACCCGCCGGCCGACGAGTGCCCGCTGTGCCCCTCCAAGGGCGACCGGCTGAGCGAGATCCCGGACTCCTCGTACGACGTGGTCGTCTTCGAGAACCGCTTCCCCTCCCTGGCCGGCGACTCCGGCCGCTGCGAGGTCGTCTGCTTCACCTCCGACCACAACGCCTCCTTCGCGGAGCTGTCCGAGGAGCAGGCGGGCCTGGTCCTGGAGGCCTGGACGGACCGGACGTCCGAGCTGTCGCATCTCCCCTCCGTGGAGCAGGTGTTCTGCTTCGAGAACCGGGGCGAGGAGATCGGCGTGACGCTCGGTCACCCGCACGGCCAGATCTACGCCTACCCCTTCACCACCCCCCGCACTGCGCTGATGCTCCGTTCACTCGCGGCCCACAAGGAGGCCACGGGCGGCGAGAACCTCTTCGACGCCGTCCTGGAGCGTGAACTCGCCGGTGAGCGGGTCGTCCTGGAGGGTGAACACTGGGCGGCCTTCGTGCCGTACGCGGCGCACTGGCCCTACGAGGTCCACCTGTACCCCAAGCGCCGGGTGCCCGACCTGCTCGGACTCGACGAGGACGCACGCACAGAGTTCCCCAAGGTCTATCTGGAACTGTTGAGGCGTTTCGACCGGATCTTCGGCCAGAACGAGCCGCCGACGCCGTACATCTCGGCCTGGCACCAGGCTCCGTTCGGCGCGTTGGAGGACTTCGAGGGCGTCAACCGGGACGACTTCGCGCTCCACCTCGAGCTTTTCACCATCCGCCGAACCTCCGGCAAGCTGAAGTTCCTCGCGGGTTCCGAGTCCGGCATGAGTGTGTTCATCAACGACGTGCCGCCGGAGCGCGCGGCCGAGCGACTGCGAGAGGTAGCGAGTTGATGAGCGGTAAGTACCTGGTGACGGGCGGCGCGGGTTACGTCGGCAGCGTGGTCGCCCAGCATCTGCTGGAGGCGGGTCACGAGGTCGTCGTGCTCGACAACCTCTCCACCGGCTTCCGGGAAGGCGTCCCGGCCGGCGCCGCCTTCATCGAGGGCGACATCCGCGATGCCGCCAAGTGGCTGGACGCCTCCTTCGACGCCGTCCTGCACTTCGCCGCGTTCTCGCAGGTCGGCGAGTCGGTCGTGAAGCCCGAGAAGTACTGGGACAACAACGTCGCCGGCACCATGGCGCTGCTCGGCGCGATGCGCGAGGCGGACGTGCGCACCCTCGTCTTCTCCTCCACCGCGGCCACCTACGGCGAGCCGGAGCAGGTCCCGATCACCGAGTCGGCGCCGACCGCCCCGACCAACCCCTACGGCGCCTCCAAGCTCGCCGTGGACCACATGATCTCGGGCGAGGCGGCGGCGCACGGCCTGGGCGCGGTCTCGCTGCGCTACTTCAACGTGGCGGGCGCCTACGGCAAGCAGGGCGAGCGGCACGACCCGGAGTCGCACCTGATCCCGCTGGTGCTGCAGGTCGCCCAGGGCAGGCGGGACGCGATCTCCGTCTTCGGCGACGACTACCCGACTCCGGACGGCACCTGCGTGCGCGACTACATCCATGTCGCGGACCTCGCCGAGGCCCATCTGCTCGCGCTGAAGGCCGCCCGCCCGGGCGAGCACCTCATCTGCAACCTCGGCAACGGCGAGGGCTTCTCGGTCCGCGAGGTCGTCGAGACGGTCCGCCGGGTCACCGGCCACCCGATCCCGGAGGTCGTCGCCCCGCGCCGCGGCGGCGACCCGGCCATCCTGGTGGCGTCGGCCGCCGCCGCCCGCGAGAAGCTGGGCTGGAACCCGACCCGTGCGGATCTCGCGGGGATCGTCGCGGACGCGTGGGAGTTCGCGCAGACCATCACAAGGGAGCACTAGTGGGGGCACAGCAGGTGCGGGACGGTTTCACGGAGCTGTACGGAGCCGTCCCCGAGGGTGTCTGGTCGGCGCCGGGCCGCGTCAACCTCATCGGTGAGCACACCGACTACAACGACGGCTTCGTGATGCCCTTCGCGCTGCCGCACACCACCGTCGCGGCCGTCTCCCGGCGCACCGACGGCGTACTGAGGCTGCACTCGGCGGACGTCGAGGGCGGCGTGGTGGAGCTGCGCGCGGACGAGCTGGCGCCCGAGTCGGACCGTAACTGGACCGCGTACCCGGCGGGTGTCGTCTGGGCCCTGCGCGAGGCAGGCCACCCGGTGACCGGCGCCGACGTCCACCTCGCCTCGACGGTCCCGTCCGGCGCGGGCCTGTCCTCGTCGGCGGCCCTGGAGGTCGTGATCGCGCTGGCGCTCAACGACCTCTTCGAACTGGACCTGCAGCGCTGGCAGTTGGCGCGCCTGTGCCAGCGCGCCGAGAACGTCTACGTCGGCGCCCCCACCGGCATCATGGACCAGACGGCCTCCGCCTGCTGCGAGGAGGGCCACGCGCTCTTCCTCGACACCCGGGACCTCTCCCAGCAGCAGATCCCCTTCGACCTGGCCGCCGAGGGCATGCGGCTGCTGGTGGTGGACACCCGCGTCAAGCACGCCCACAGCGACGGCGAGTACGGCAAGCGGCGCGCGGGCTGCGAGCGGGGCGCGGCGCTGCTCGGCGTCGACGCGCTGCGGGACATCCCCTACGACGGGCTCGACGCGGCCCTCGCACGCCTGGGCGACGACGAGGAAGCGGTCCGCCTGGTCCGCCACATCGTCACCGAGGACGAGCGGGTGGAGCGCACCGTCGGCCTGCTGAAGGCGGGCGAGACCCGGGCGATCGGCCCGGTCCTGGTGGCCGGCCACGCCTCCCTGCGCGACGACTTCCGCATCTCCTGTCCGGAGCTGGACCTGGTCGTCGACACCGCCCTGGCCTCCGGCGCCCTCGGCGCGCGGATGACGGGCGGCGGCTTCGGCGGCTCCGCGATCGTCCTGGTGGAGGCGGCGGACGTGGACACCGTCACCAAGGCGGTCCAGGAGGCCTTCGCCGGGGCCGACTTCACCGCTCCGCGGGTGTTCGAGGCGGTGCCGTCGGCGGGCGCGCGCAGGCTCAGCTGAGCCGCTTGGTCAGCGTGTACTCCGTGATCCCCGGCGGGTAGTCGGGGATCACGCACACCACGTCGTAGCCCTGCTTCTTGTAGAAGCCGGGCGCCTGGAAGTCCCACGTCTCCAGGCGGACCGCGGTGCAGCCGCGCTGTTGGTGGGCGCGGCGCTCCGCCTCCGCGAGCAGTTGCGAACCGATGCCCGCGCCGCGGTGGCGTTCGTCGACCCACAGATAGGTCACGTGCAGCCACGAGGTCCAGGTGTGACCGACCAGACCGGCCGCCAGTTCACCCTCGTCGTCCAACACCCAGAGATGGAGCGGAACTTCGCGTTCACCTGGGGTTCCGCGCAGGGCGCGCAGGACGGGCGAGGCCGCTGTGTTCGTCTCCCGCAGCCGCTTTCGGAGAAGATCGCACCGGGCTTTGTCGACTTCTGTCTCCAGACGAAACATGGGGCTCACCATAAACGCGTCGGACCGCCAGTTCTGCAAATAACCTTCCGCTCCTGCCCCCCGGCCGTACCCTGATGGACAGCACCGGTGGGGGCCGGTGCCGATCAGGGGGCGAGACAGTCGGGTACGACGCCCGAAGTGGGGGTAGCAGATTCCGCATGGCGGCGGCCGTGCGGTGTGCCGTTCCGGTCCCAGGTGGTCTGTGGCGATCTGGGGCACTTCGGGCGCCGTACCTGCGCCTGTGACGTCTCCCGACGATGGGGTATCCCCTGCTCTTCGAGAGCTTGGGGAAGGGGGTTTCGTGGTTCGCATCCGAGTCCTGGTCGTGGACGACCATCGCATCTTCGCCGAGTCGCTCGCCGCGGCGCTTGCGGCCGAGCCCGACGTCGACGTATCCGCGGCCGGCAGCGGTCCCGCCGCGCTGCGCAGTCTGGAGCGCGCGGCGGCCGAGGGACGGCGCTTCGACGTCCTGCTCGTCGACTCCGACCTGGGCGGCAACGTGCCCGCGGTCCGGCCCGCCGTGCCCGTCCAGGAGGTGGGCGAGGACGGACTCGTCGACGGGATCTCGCTGGTCGCCGGCGTGCGCACCGCGCAGCCGGGCGTACGGATCGTCGTGCTGGCCGAGAAGGACGATCCGCGCCGCGCGGCTCTGGCCCTGCAGGCCGGGGCGTCCGGCTGGGTGGCCAAGGACTGCTCGCTGTCCCGGCTGCTCAATGTCATACGGGGAGTGCTGCGCGACGAGACGCATCTGCCGCCGGCCCTGCTGACCGGTGTGCTCAGGGAACTGACCGCCGCCCGCAAGCACCGCACCGAGAGCGAGCGGCTGGTGGAGTCCCTGACGCCGCGGGAGCGGGAGGTGCTGCGCTGCATGGTCGCGGGACTCGGCCGCAAGGCGGTCGCGGAGCGGCTGTTCCTCTCCCCGCACACCGTGCGCACCCATATGCAGAACGTCCTGGGCAAGCTGGGCGTCCACTCGACCCTCGCCGCCGTCGCACTCGCGCGCCGGGCGGGCGTCGGGCCCGTCGACCTAGCCGGGGATGTTGTCGAACGGGGCGGTCAACTGGCGTAGCAGACCGGCCAGTTCACTGCGCTGGGCGCGCGAGAGCTCGGCGAGGATGGCCCGCTCCTGGTCCAGCAGTCCGGCCAGGGCCTGGTCCGCGCGCTCCTGGCCCTCTTCCGTCAGCCGCACCAGCACCCCGCGCCGGTCGCTCGGGTCGGGCAGCCGCTCCACCAGGCCCTTCTTCGTCAGGCGGTCGATGCGGTTCGTCATCGTGCCCGAGGTGACCAGGGTCTGCGTCAGCAGCTGCCCCGGCGAAAGCTGATACGGCGTGCCCGCGCGCCTGAGCGCGGTCAGCACGTCGAACTCCCAGGGCTCCAGGCTGTGCTCGGCGAAGGCCAGCCTGCGCGCCCGGTCCAGATGCCGGGCCAGTCTGCTGACCCGGCTGAGCACCTCGAGCGGTTCCACGTCGAGGTCAGGGCGCTCCCGGCGCCACGCAGCGACCAGCCGATCGACCTCGTCCTCCATGGCGATCAGTGTAGTGGTTGTGTCGACGTGAAGTCTCTTGATATCAAGCTTCTTGACATCGAGGCAACTGGGGTACGAGGCTGGGTACCCGTCCAGTACGACGAGGAGGCCCGTCATGCCCGCCGCACCCACCTGGGACCCCGCCCAGTACCTGCGTCACGCCGATCACCGCGCCCGCCCCTTCAATGACCTCCTGGCGCGCATCCCCGAGCTGCCCGCAGACCGGCCGCGCATCGCCGACCTCGGCTGCGGCCCCGGCAACGTCACTGTCCTCCTCGCCGACCGCTGGCCCACCGCGCACATCACCGGCTACGACAACTCGCCCGAGATGCTCGACAAGGCGCACGTCGACCACGCCGGACCCACCCCCGGCGGCGGCCGGCTCGACTTCGACCACGGCGACGCACGCACCTGGACGCCAGGCGAACCGCACGACCTCATCGTCAGCAACGCCACCCTGCAATGGGTTCCCGGCCACACCGAACGCTTCGCCGACTGGATCGCGGCCCTCGCGCCCGGCGGCACCTTCGCCTTCCAGGTGCCCGGCAACTTCGGCGCCCCCAGCCACGTACTCATGCGCGAACTCGCCGCCTCCGCCCGCTGGAAGAACCGCCTCGGCGACCTGCTGCGCCACGACGACGCCGTCCTCGCTCCCGGCGCCTACCTGGAGCGCCTGACCTCGCTCGGCTGCACGGCGGACGTGTGGGAGACGACCTATCTGCACCTGCTCACCGGCGAGGACCCGGTGCTGGACTGGGTGAAGGGCACCGGGCTGCGGCCCGTCCTGACCGCCCTCGCCGACGACCCGGCCGCCCGCGAGGAGTTCGTCCGGGAGTACCGCACGGCGCTGCGCGAGGCCTACCCCCGCACGGAACACGGCACCGCCTTCCCCTTCCGCCGCATCTTCGCCGTCGCCCGCAAGGAGGCGTAGCCGGTGATCACCGCCGTCGACCACGTCCAGCTGGCCGCACCACCCGGCAGCGAGGACCGGCTGCGGGCGTACTACACCTACGTCCTGCAGATGACCGAGATCCCCAAGCCGCCCGCGCTCGCGGCCCGCGGCGGCTGCTGGTTCCAGGCGGGGAGCGCGCAGGTGCACCTCGGCATCGAGGAGGACTTCCGCCCGGCGAAGAAGGCGCACCCGGGGCTGCGAGTCACCGGCATCGAGCGCTACGCCGCCCGGCTCCAGTCCCACGGGGCGCCGGTGGAGTGGGACGAGAACCTGCCCGGGCACCGGCGGTTCTACTCCTTCGACCCGGTCGGCAACCGGCTGGAGTTTCTCGAACCGCTCGGCTCGGTTTGAGGGGCGCTCGGCAGGTGACCCGTCGGGGGACACACATCGAGCTTCGTGGGGAGTTGAGTGACGTGGCGAAGGAAGAAAAGGGCCAGGCCAAGAAGGAACAGATGAAGGGCAAGGCCAAGGAAGCCATGGGCAAGATGGCCGGCAACGAGCGGATGACCGCCGAGGGCAAGGCCGACCAGATGAAGGGCGACGCACGCCAGGCCAAGGAGAAGGGCAAGGACACCTTCAAGCACTGAGCGTGCCACCGCACATCACCCTGACAGGGCGCCGGAATCAGTTCTTCCGGCGCCCTATCAGATGCGGTTTCGCCTCCAGCCCGTCCAGCCCGTGCCACGCCAGGTTCACCAGATGCGCGGCCACCTCCGCCTTCTTCGGGCGGCGCACGTCCAGCCACCACTGACCGGTCAGGGCGACCATGCCGACCAGGGCCTGCGCATACAGTGGCGCCAGCTTGGGGTCGAAGCCGCGGCTCTTGAACTCACGGCCCAGGATGTCCTCCACCTGCGTCGCGATGTCCGAGATCAGCGAGGCGAAGGAACCCGTCGACTGCGGGATGGGCGAGTCACGCACCAGGATGCGGAAACCGTCCGTGGACTCCTCGATGTAGTCCAGCAGCGCGAACGCCGCCTGCTCGCACAGCTCACGCGGATGCCCCGCGGTCAGCGAGCCGGTCACCATGTCCAGCAGGCGCCGCATCTCACGGTCCACCACCACCGCGTACAGCCCCTCCTTGCCGCCGAAGTGCTCGTAGACCACCGGCTTGGAGACCCCGGCCTTCGCCGCGATCTCCTCCACCGACGTGCCCTCGAAGCCCTTGGCGGCGAAAAGGGTGCGACCGATCTCCAGAAGCTGCTGGCGTCGCTCGGCTCCCGTCATCCGGGTTCGGCGCGCCCGCCTCGGCTTCTCATTGCTCGGGGTGCTGCTCGGATCGGTCGCCACGGCGTCAATCATGCCGCCTCGGCGGTCTCCTTCCGGCGTCGAGAGCCCTCTTCCCCGGTCTTACGGCGCGAATCGATACGCGAGCGTGACGGCCAGCGCACATCGTACGCCCAGCCGAGCTGCTCGCACCAGCGGATGATCCGCGCCGAGGAGTCCAGCTGCCAGCGCTCCACACCGTGCCGCGCCGAGGTCGGATCGGCGTGGTGCAGGTTGTGCCAGGACTCGCCGCAGGAGAGCACGGCCAGCCACCACACGTTGCCCGAACGGTCCCGCGACTTGAAGGGCCGCTTGCCGACGGCGTGGCAGATCGAGTTGATCGACCAGGTCACATGGTGCAGCAGAGCCACCCGGACGAGGGACCCCCAGAAGAACCCGGTGAACGCGCCCCACCAGGACCAGGTGACCAGACCGCCGATCACGGCGGGCAGCCCCAGCGAGAGAATCGTCCAGTAGACGAACTGCCGGGAGATCGCACGGATCGCCGGGTCCTTGATCAGATCCGGGGCGTACTTGTCCTGCGGCGTCTGCTCCTCGTCGAACATCCAGCCGATGTGCGCCCACCACAGGCCCTTGATCAGGGCCGGGAGGGTCTCGCCGAACCGCCACGGGGAGTGCGGGTCACCCTCCGCGTCGGAGAACTTGTGGTGCCTGCGGTGGTCGGCCACCCAGCGCACGATCGGGCCCTCCACGGCCATGGAGCCCGCGATCGCCAGCGCGATCCGCAGCGGCCGCTTCGCCTTGAACGAGCCATGGGTGAAGTAGCGGTGGAAACCGATCGTGATGCCGTGACAGCCGAGGTAGTAGAAGAACACCAGCAGGCCCAGATCGAGCCAGCTCACGCCCCAGCCCCAGGCCAGTGGAACCGCTGCGAGGAGCGCGAGGAACGGGACGACGATGAAGAGCAGGAGTGCGAGCTGTTCGATCGACCGCTTCTTCTCGCCGCCCAGGGTGGCCGAGGCGACCGAGGTGTCGTTCGCCTTCGGGGCGTCGTCGATCACATCGGAACTTGTGGTCATGGGCGTCCCCTGTGGGGTCGAGGGTGGAGGCAGATGCCGGGGTGGCTGCGGGAACCGTGCCCGGGTTCCGTAACAACGGTCCCTACGGTTCCGTAACCTACGGCGTCGTAAGTATGGCAGCGAGTCGCCCGACGGCAAGAGCCCAAAATTCTGCGCGTCCGCATGGACACCTATCCTGGAGTTGGTCGGACAGCGCGGTCCGCTCTGATTCATTTCCCGGATGTCAGGGTCGTATGCGGCGCTCGCCGCGCGGCCCGCAGTGCCGGGTTCCCCTCCGGACGAGCTTCAACACTGCAAGGAGCCGCACCTGTGAGCAGTGCCGACGACCAGACTGTGCCGCAGACGATGTCCGGCAGCGAGCTGCGCGCCGACATCAGGCGCCTCGGCGACCTACTCGGCGAGACCCTCGTACGCCAGGAGGGCCCCGAGCTCCTCGACCTCGTCGAGAAGGTCCGCCGCCTCACCCGCGAGGACGGAGAGGCCGCCGCCGAACTGCTGCGCGGCACCGAACTGGAAACCGCGGCCAAGCTGGTCCGCGCCTTCTCCACCTACTTCCACCTGGCCAACGTCACCGAACAGGTGCACCGCGGCCGCGAACTGCGCGAACGGCGCGCCGCCGAGGGCGGACTGCTCGCCCGCACCGCCGACCGGCTCAAGGACGCCGACCCCGAGCACCTGCGCGAGACCGTCCGCCACCTCAACGTCCGGCCCGTCTTCACCGCACACCCCACCGAGGCCGCACGCCGCTCCGTCCTCAACAAGCTGAGGCGCATCGCCGCCCTCCTGGAGACCCCGGTCATCGAGGCCGACCGGCGCCGCCACGACACCCGGCTGGCCGAGAACATCGACCTCGTCTGGCAGACCGACGAACTGCGCGTCGTACGCCCCGAACCCGCCGACGAGGCCCGCAACGCCATCTACTACCTCGACGAACTGCACGCCGGCGCCGTCGGCGACGTCCTGGAGGACCTGACCGCGGAACTGGAACGCGTCGGCGTCAAGATCCCCGACGACACCCGCCCCCTCACCTTCGGCACCTGGATCGGCGGCGACCGCGACGGCAACCCCAACGTCACCCCCCAGGTCACCTGGGACGTCCTCATCCTCCAGCACGAACACGGCATCAACGACGCCCTGGAGATGATCGACGAGCTGCGCGGATTCCTGTCCAACTCCATCCGCTACACCGGCGCCACCGAGGAACTCCTCACGTCGCTGCGCACCGACCTGGACAACCTCCCCGAGATCAGCCCCCGCTACAAGCGCCTCAACGCCGAGGAGCCCTACCGCCTCAAGGCCACCTGCATCCGGCAGAAGCTGGAGAACACCAAGCAGCGCCTGGCCAAGGGCACCCCGCACGAGCCGGGCCGCGACTACCTCGGCACCGGCGAACTGCTGACGGACCTCACCCTGATCCAGACCTCCCTGCGCGAGCACCGCGGCGGACTCTTCGCCGACGGCCGGATGAACCGCACCATCCGCACCCTCGCCGCCTTCGGCCTCCAGCTCGCCACCATGGACGTACGCGAGCACGCCGACGCCCACCACCACGCCCTCGGCCAGCTCTTCGACCGCCTCGGCGAGGAATCCTGGCGCTACACCGACATGCCCCGCGAGTACCGCGCCAGGCTCCTCGCCAAGGAACTGCGCTCCCGCAGGCCGCTCGCGTCCACCCCGGCACCCGTGGACGCCGCCGGCGAGAAGACCCTCGGCGTGTTCGAGACCGTCAAGCGGGCCCTCGCCGTCTTCGGACCCGAGGTCGTGGAGTCGTACATCATCTCCATGTGCCAGGGCGCCGACGACGTGTTCGCCGCCGCCGTCCTCGCCCGCGAGGCCGGACTGATCGACCTGCACGCCGGCTGGGCGAAGATCGGCATCGTGCCGCTGCTCGAGACCACCGACGAGCTCAAGGCCGCCGACACGATCCTGGAGGACATGCTCGCCGACCCCTCCTACCGGCGCCTGGTCGCCCTGCGCGGCGACGTCCAGGAGGTCATGCTCGGCTACTCCGACTCCTCCAAGTTCGGCGGCATCACCACCAGCCAGTGGGAGATCCACCGCGCCCAGCGCCGCCTGCGCGACGTCGCGCACCGGTACGGCGTACGGCTGCGCCTCTTCCACGGCCGCGGCGGCACCGTCGGCCGCGGCGGCGGCCCCTCCCACGACGCGATCCTCGCCCAGCCCTGGGGCACCCTCGAAGGCGAGATCAAGGTCACCGAACAGGGCGAGGTCATCTCCGACAAGTACCTCGTGCCGTCCCTGGCGAGGGAGAACCTGGAGCTGACCGTCGCCGCGACCCTCCAGGCCTCCGCCCTGCACACCGCCCCGCGCCAGTCCGTCGAGGCCCTCGCCCGCTGGGACGCCGCCATGGACGTCGTCTCCGACGCCGCCCACGCCGCCTACCGCGAGCTCGTCGAGGACCCCGACCTGCCGACGTACTTCCTCGCCTCCACCCCCGTCGACCAGCTCGCCGACCTGCACCTGGGCTCACGCCCCTCCCGCCGCCCCGGCTCCGGCGTCTCCCTCGACGGACTGCGCGCCATCCCCTGGGTGTTCGGCTGGACCCAGTCCCGGCAGATCGTCCCCGGCTGGTACGGCGTCGGCTCCGGCCTCAAGGCACTGCGCGAAGCGGGCCTGGACACCGTCCTCGACGAGATGCACGAACAGTGGCACTTCTTCCGCAACTTCATCTCCAACGTCGAGATGACCCTCGCCAAGACCGACCTGCGCATCGCCGCCCACTACGTCGACACCCTCGTTCCGGACGAGCTCAAGCACGTCTTCGACACCATCAAGGCCGAGCACGAGCTGACCGTGCGCGAGGTGCTGAAGGTGACCGGGGAGACCGAACTCCTCGACGCCCAGCCCGTGCTGAAGCAGACCTTCACCATCCGCGACGCCTACCTCGACCCGATCTCCTACCTCCAGGTGACGCTCCTCAAGCGCCAGCGCGACGCAGCGGCCGCAGGCGTGGACCCCGACCCCCTCCTCGCCCGCGCCCTGCTCCTGACGGTCAACGGCGTGGCGGCCGGCCTGCGCAACACCGGCTGACACCTCCCCGCACACGAAGGTGCCCCCGGGCTTCGCGCAAGCCCGGGGGCACCTTCATGTCGTGCGCTCCGTACGTCAGACCCGGCGCCGCCTGGCCACCAGGTAACCGCCGCCCGCCACCAGCGCGGCCGCCAGCCCGGACAGCAGACCCACCGGGGCGCCGTTGCCGGTCTCGGCGAGGTCATCGGAACCACCGCCCTGGACGGACGGCGACGAGGACGCGGACGCAGACGCAGACGGTGCGGGCGCCTCGGAGCCCGGGGCCGACGCGGACGGTGCGGGCGTCGTACCGCCGGCGCCCTGCGAACTGCCGCAGTCGGTCCAGAAGACCTTGTGCTTGGCCGACCCCTTCTCCCCATCGAAGTTCCAGAACAGCTTGTAGTGGCCGTCGGGCAGCGACAGGTTCTCCGTACGGCCGTCGCCCCCGGCGTCGAGCGTGATGGCGCCGGACTTCACCGTCTCGCCCTTGGTGTGGGCGGTCGGGGCCCAGGCCTCGATGTGCCAGTCGACCTGCTGGCCGCCGTCGAAGCCGAAGGCGTCCAGGTAGAACGTGCAGACGTGCGGCTCGTTGCGCCGCAGCTCGGCGCCGGTCTTCGCGTCGTGGATCTTCACCGTGCCGTTGTCACCGTGACCGGTGGCGTGAGCGGCGACCGGGGTGCACAGCAGTGCGGCGGCGGCGACGGCGGACAGGGCGCCGAAGCGATTGAGGGTGCGCATGGGGTAGTCCATCTTCGAGTGACGAAAGGGAAGATGTGGAGGGGGCGGCTCAGCATCCAGCCGGCGTTGACCAAAGGTCAATCACGAACTGAGAACACTCAGGTTCTCCACGTCCGGGGAGAACGGAGAAAGGCGTCACAGCGCCGCAAAAGCCGCCGTCAGCAGCGCCGCACCCGACAACGCCATCGCCCAAGCGAGCCGGGTCCTGCGCAGGCCGCCCGCCACGACCACCGACGCGAGCAGCAGCGCGCCGCCCAGCGGCACCCACGCGTACAGCACCCCGGCCGGACCCGACCGGACGGCAACATCGCCGCCCGGCTTCATCACCACCGCGTACGTCCGCCCCTTGCGCACCGCCACCGATTTCTCGATGACCACCCGGTCCGGGCCGGACGCGCCGGGCGAGGTCGGAGTGAACGGGCCCGTGCAGACGTCACCCTCGCACCGGGTCACCTGGATCGTGCCGCGCTCCCGGCCCTTGGTGAGCATCACGTACGGCGCGGTCTTCCACGACCCCCACACACCCGCGATCAGAATCAGCGCCGCGACCGTACCCATCGCCGCGACCCGCCCGAACCGCAGCGCGGCGACCGAGGCCTGGCGGGAGGAACGGGCAGTGGCGGGCATGGCCGGGATCATTGGCCATGCCCCTGCGAACGGTCAACTCGGCCGGGCGACAAGTCAGGAGTTGTACGTGCTTTGCGCCCGCTCCAACCCCTCGATCACCAGACACTCCACCGCGTCCGCCGCCCGGTCCACGAAATAGTCCAGCTCCTTGCGCTCCGCGGCGGAGAAATCCTTCAGCACGAAGTCCGCCACCTGCATCCGCCCCGGCGGCCGCCCGATCCCGAACCGCACCCGGTGATAGTCCGCGCCCATCGCCTTCGTCATCGACTTCAGACCGTTGTGCCCGTTGTCCCCGCCACCCAGCTTCAACCGCAGCGTGCCGTAGTCGATGTCCAGCTCGTCATGCACGGCCACCACGTTCGCCACCGGAACCTTGTAGAAGTCCCGCAGCGCGTTCACCGGACCACCGGACAGATTCATGTACGACATCGGCTTGGCGAGCACCACACGCCGGTTGCCCGGCCCAGGCGGACCGATCCGCCCCTCCACGACCTGCGCCTGCGCCTTGCCCGCACGCTTGAACCTCCCCCCGATCCGCTCGGCCAGCAGATCGGCCACCATGAACCCGACGTTGTGCCGGTTGCGGGCGTACTCGGGCCCGGGATTGCCGAGACCGACGACCAGCCAGGGGCCGCCCACGGGGGTGCTCACGTCCATGTCTCCCTTGATACGCGCCAGCCGCCACCCCGGCCATGAACGACCGGAAGCAGCGGCTGACGAACGACGGAACAGGTGAGGATCAGACCTCGGCGACCTCGTCGCCCTCGCCGGCCTCCTCGCCCTCGCCGGCCTCCTCGGCCTGCGCGGACAGCACCTGCAGCACGACGGCGTCCTCGTCGACGGCCAGCTTCGCGCCGGACGGCAGGGTGATGTCCTTGGCGTGGATGGAGGCACCCGCCTCCAGGCCCTCGATGGAGACGGTGACGGACTCGGGGATGTGCGTGGCCTCGGCCTCGACCGGCAGCGCGTTCAGAACGTGCTCCAGCAGGTAGCCACCCGGGGCCAGTTCGCCCTCGGTGTGCACCGGGATCTCGACCGTGACCGTCTCGCCGCGCTTGACCAGCTGCAGGTCGACGTGCTCCAGGTAGCCCTTGATCGGGTCGCGCTGCACGGACTTCGGGATCGCCAGCTCGTTGGTCTTGCCGTCGATGTCCAGGGAGATCAGGACATTCGGCGTACGCAGCGCGAGCAGCAGGTCGTGACCCGGAAGGGTCAGGTGCAGCGGGTCGGAGCCGTGGCCGTACAGCACACCGGGAACCTTGCTGTCACGGCGGATACGACGGGCGGCACCCTTGCCGAACTCGGTGCGCGTCTCGGCGGTGAGCTTCACCTCGGACATGATCACTCCTCGTAGAAATCAGAAACGGACGTGGTCACCCGGCCACGAACGGCCTGCTACGAAGAGCGCGTCGATAACGGACAGCCGACCTCGCGGAAACGAGAACGGCCTCCCTCGCCGAGCAACTGGGGCAGTCTACTCGGCGCGGGAGGCCACAGAAAAATCGATCATGCAGAAGCGTTTTTACAGCTCACTGCTCGTCGAACAGGCTCGTCACCGAACCGTCCTCGAACACCTCACGCACCGCACTCGCGATCGTCGGCGCGATCGACAGAACCGTGATCTTGTCCAGCTCCAGCTCGCTCGCCGTCGGCAGCGTGTTCGTGAACACGAACTCACTCACCTTCGAGTTCTTGAGCCGGTCCGCCGCCGGACCCGACAGCACACCGTGCGTCGCCGTCACGATGACATCCTCCGCACCATGCGCGAACAGAGCGTCCGCCGCCGCACAGATCGTGCCACCCGTGTCGATCATGTCGTCGACCAGGACGCACACGCGCCCCTTCACCTCACCGACGACCTCATGCACGGTGACCTGGTTCGCGATGTCCTTGTCCCGGCGCTTGTGCACGATCGCCAACGGCGCACCCAACCGGTCGCACCAACGATCCGCGACCCGCACCCGGCCCGCGTCCGGCGACACCACCGTCAACTTGTTCCGGTCGACCTTCGCGCCCACGTAGTCCGCCAGCAGCGGCAACGCGAACAGATGATCCACCGGACCGTCGAAGAAACCCTGAATCTGATCCGTGTGCAGATCCACCGTCAGAATCCGGTCCGCACCCGCCGTCTTCATCAGATCCGCGACCAGACGCGCCGAAATCGGTTCACGCCCACGGTGCTTCTTGTCCTGCCGCGCGTAACCGTAGAACGGCACGATGACCGTGATGGAGCGAGCCGACGCACGCTTCAGCGCGTCGATCATGATCAACTGCTCCATGATCCACTTGTTGATCGGAGCCGTATGGCTCTGGATCAGGAAACAGTCCGCACCACGCGCCGACTCCTGATACCGCACATAGATCTCACCGTTGGCGAAATCGAAGGCCTTCGTCGGAACAACCCCGACACCCAGCTGGTGGGCGACCTCCTCGGCAAGCTCGGGGTGGGCGCGGCCGGAGAAGAACATCATCTTCTTCTCGCCGGTCGTCTTGATCCCGGTCACAGCACTGTCTCCTCAGAGGTGTCTCAGCTGGGGGCCGTACACGATGTCGATGCAGGTGGCGGTACGGCTGTGTGCAGATATCACGGTACGCCGTGTTTGACGCACCCGAATCCGGTCAGTCCTCGCTCTCACCCCGCCGGGCCGTCGCCTCAGCCGCCTTCGCCGCGGCACTCCCCGGACGCTTACGCGCCACCCAACCCTCGATATTCCGCTGCTGACCGCGGGCCACGGCCAGCGAACCGGGCGGCACATCCTTCGTGATCACGGAGCCGGCAGCGGTGTACGAACCGTCCCCGATCGTGACAGGCGCCACAAACATATTGTCCGAACCCGTACGGCAATGCGACCCCACCGTCGTGTGGTGCTTCTCCTGGCCGTCGTAATTCACGAACACGCTGGCCGCACCGATGTTGGTGTACTCACCGATCGTCGCGTCACCCACGTAGGACAGGTGCGGCACCTTGGTGCCCTCCCCGATGGAGGCGTTCTTGGTCTCGACGTACGTACCGACCTTCGCCTTCAACCCGAGCCGCGTACCCGGCCGCAGATACGCGAAGGGACCCACGGTCGCCTGCGGCCCGACATGGGCGCCGTCGGCCACCGTGTTGTCCACACGCGCCCCGGCGTCAACCCGGGTGTCCTTGAGACGGCTGTTGGGGCCGACCTCCGCACCCTCACCCAGATGCGTGGAGCCGTGCAGCTGAGTGCCCGGGTGAACCACGGCATCCTGCTCGAAGGTGACCGTGACATCGACCCACGTCGTCGCCGGGTCGACGACCGTGACGCCGGCCAGCATCGCCGCAGTCAGCAGCCGGTCGTTGAGAATCCGCCGGGCCTCGCTCAACTGCACCCGGTTGTTGATCCCCGCGATCTCACGATGATCACCGGCGACGGACGCACCGACACGATGGCCGGCCTCACGCAGGATGCCGAGAACGTCGGTGAGGTACTCCTCGCCCTGGCTGTTGTCCGTACGGATCTTCTTCAACGCGTCGGCCAGCAACTGCCCGTCGAACGCGAACACACCGGAGTTGATCTCACGGATGGCGCGCTGCGCCTCGGTCGCGTCCTTGTGCTCGACGATCTCGGTGACCGCACCGGTGTCCTCGTCGCGCACGATCCGGCCGTACCCCGTAGCGTCCGGGACCTCCGCGGACAGCACCGTGACCGCGTTGCCGTCGGAGGCGTGCGTGGCGGCGAGGCCGCGCAGGGTCTCACCGGTCAGCAGGGGGGTGTCGCCGCACACGACGACCACTGTTCCGTCGACGCTGCCACCGAGCTCCTCGAGCGCGATCCGCACGGCGTGCCCGGTGCCGTTCTGCTCGGCCTGCACAGCGGTACGCACGTCGGGGTCGATCTCGGCGAGATGCGCACCCACCTTCTCCCGCGCATGCCCGACCACGACGACCAGGTTCTCGGGGTCCAACTCACGCGCTGCGGACAGCACATGACCCACGAGACTGCGCCCGCAGAGCTCATGGAGGACCTTGGGTGTGGCCGATTTCATACGGGTGCCCTCACCCGCTGCGAGAACGACGACGGCTGCCGGGCGAATGGCGCTCACGGGGTTGCCCTTCGGCTTTTGGACGGGTGGGGACATCCGCAGGATACCGGGGCGTTTCGTGGGGGACATGGGAGTGGCCCTGACTGTGCTGTCACCAGTCAGGACCCGAACCGAGCATGTGCTCCCGGGGGAGGACTCGAACCCCCATGATCAGAACCAAAATCTGACGTCTTGCCCTTAGACGACCCGGGATTACCGCTATGTCCGATTTCGTAGATCGGATGCGGTGGCGGCTCCTACTATGCCGTACCACCAGCCTTCGATGCGACGGTACAGCTCAGCGCTGCGTCGCACGTCGAGGACGAGGCACCCTCGGTAGTCGTCGCCCGTGTTCTTGCGCACCGTCTTCGGGTTGTGCCGCTTCAGTGTGGTCTTGCCGAATGCGCTCCGGTCCGAACCGACGAGCTCCGCCCAGTAGTTCTCGGCTGCTGCCACGTCGGCCGACTCGTGAATCAGCAGGCGGAACCGAATGTCCTCGCGTCCGACCTTGAGCAGGTCGAGCCACGCAAGGTACATGCGGATGACGTCGGGATCGCTGTTGACGAAAGTGACTCGTTCGCGCCGCGCGTGGGGTTTGTCCTTGGTCCCCTCGGCCCAGTAGAGGGCGACTCCGGCCATGAACAACTCCCGGTCGGACAACCCGCCGATCTCCTGTGTGGCACACGCCTTCGTGCGCTGCCGCTCCTCGTCCCGGATCGCGAGTTCGTGCTCCCACCGCTTCCGGGATGCGAGCTTCGCCTGCTCCGAGGGATCACGTCGCTCGGGCCTCGGCAGGTCCCGTACCCACAGGGAGATCGAGCTCTTGGAGCAGCCCAGTTCGACCTGGATCTGGTCGTAGGTCCAGCCCTGGAGGCGGAGTTCGCGTGCTCGGTCTCGTAGGTCGTCCTTGGCGTTGGGGCGTTTTGTCCAGGCTGGTGCGGGCTCGCCGTCCAGGAGGCGGTTGAGGAGGTCGTTGTTGTCGACGTGCAGGCGGTCGCGGATCTGGCGTCGGCTGAGGCCTGCTCGCCGCAGCGCCACCGCCCGTTCTCGCAACCCCTCGAAGTCGGCGTACTTGCCGTGTGGATGTGCCATGGGCATACCGTCCGGGCGGAATGATCGGTTCCGGACTCGAACGGTGTGCGATTCAGTAGTTCGAGGGAAAGGGGGTGCTTTTGTGCCCGTTCGGTCACGGAGTGTGGTGTGGACCCGTCGTGAAAACTCGCCGGAAAACGGGGCGCGGACGCCCGTAGGCTGGAGGCATGACCACGACGGGGGAAGACCACGCCGCGGCCCGGGGAGGGCCGTGGTGGTGGGCCAGGTGGCGGAGTGCCGCGCTCGATGTGGGCCTGGCGGCGGCCTCCGCGCTGGAGTGTGCGTTCGAGGGGGTGCGGTTCGCGCGGGACGCGGGGCTTCCGGTGGCGGTGGGGGTCGTCTTCGGGGTGCTGGCGGGTTCGGCGCTGCTTGTCCGGCGGCAGTGGCCGATCGCTGTCGTGCTGGTCTCGATCGCCATCACCCCGGCCCAGATGGGCTATCTGATGGGCATCGTCGGTCTGTACACGTTGGCGGCGTCCGAGCTGCCGCGCCGCATCATCGCCTCGCTGGCGGGGATGTCGCTGGTCGGCATGTTGATCGTGATGTTCGTGCGGGTGCGGCAGGACATGGCGCGGGGGACCTGGGACCTGGGGGACTGGTTCGTTCCGTTCGCGGCGATCACGACGGCGATCGGGATGACGGCGCCGCCGTTGCTGCTGGGTCTGTATGTGGGGGCGCGGCGCCGGCTGATGGAGAGTCTGCGGGAGCGTGCGGACAGTCTCGAGCGTGAGTTGCAGTTGCTGGCGGAGCGGGCCGAGGAGCGGGCCGAGTGGGCGCGGGGTGAGGAGCGGACCCGGATCGCGCGGGAGATGCATGATGTCGTCGCGCATCGGGTGAGCCTGATGGTGGTGCATGCGGCGGCGTTGCAGGCGGTTGCGCGGAAGGACCCCGAGAAGGCCGTGAAGAACGCGGCGTTGGTGGGGGACATGGGGCGGCAGGCGTTGACGGAGTTGCGGGAGATGCTGGGGGTGCTGCGCAGCGGGGGCGGGGTGCGGCGTGCCGAGCAGGCGGTGCCGTTGGCGGCGGTGGGGGTTGCGGCGGCGGAGGCGGCCGAGCGGGCGGCGGACGAGGGGGAGGGGCCGTGTCTGTCGGAGCTGGAGGAGTTGGTGGGGCAGTCGGCGGCTGCGGGGATGGTGGTGGATCTGTCGGTCGAGGGGGACGTCCGTGACTATGCGGCGGAGATCGAGCAGACGGCGTATCGGGTGGTGCAGGAGGCGTTGACGAACGTCCACAAGCATGCGGCGGGTGCGAAGACGTATGTGCGGCTTGCGCATCGGGTGTCGGAGATCGCGATGCAGGTGGAGAACGAGCCGCCGCCGGAGGTGTCTTCGGCGGTGTCGGCGCGGTTGCCTTCGGGGGGCAATGGTCTGGTGGGGATGAAGGAGCGGGTGACCGCGCTGGGTGGGGTGTTCGTGTCGGGGCCGACCGATGCGGGGGGTTTCCGGGTGTCGGCGGTGATTCCGGCGGCGTAGCCGCAGGGGGCTCGCTCCGTGGTGTGTCAGCCCGCGGTGAGGCGGGTGGGCTCGATGCCCGAGACGAGGCCGGCGAGGGCCTGGTCGATGTCGGGGCCGAGGTACCAGTCGCCCGTGTGGTCGAGGGCGTAGACGCGGCCTTCGGCGTCGACGGCGATGAGGGAGTCGTTGTCGGTCTCGGTGCCGAGGGGGCTTACTTCGGTGTCGAGTGCGCGGCCGAGGTCGGCGAGTGTGCGGGCCATGTGCAGGCCGTGCAGGGGGTCGATGTGGAGGGCGGCCGGGGCGACTTGGCGGCCGGGTCCGGTGGGTGTGATGCGCAGGCCGCCGAATTCGGCCCAGGCTTCCACGGCGGCGGGGAAGACGGCGTGCCGGTGGCCTGCGGGTGAGGTGTGTTCGCGCAGGGTGTCGGCCCAGATCTCGGCCTGCTTTATGTCCCAGCGTCCGGGTTGCCAGCCGGCGGCGCGCAGTGCGGCGTCCACGGGTACGGGGAAGCGGGTGGTGGAGGTGCGGTCGGGGTGCATCTGCCCTTCGATCGTCGAGTTCGGTGGTGTCGGGCCCGGTGCGGGCATGGGTAGGTGTTCGGCCCGGGCTGGTTTGTGTGGTCGGGTCAGTCGTCTGCCGCCGCGGGGTCGACGATGCGGACGCCGAAGTGGGCGCTGAGGGCGGTGCAGGCGCGGCAGGGGGTGGCGAAGCTGCCGTGCAGGGGGTCGCCGTCCTCGCGGATGCGGCGGGCGGTGAGTTTGGCCTGCTTGAGGGCTTTGCGGGCTTCGCCGTTGGTCATGGGTTTGCGTGCGGCGCGTTTGCTGCGGGCGGCGTCGGCCGAGGCTATGTGGCGTGAGATGAGGATGGTTTCGGCGCAGCGGCCGGTGAAGCGGTCGCGTTGGGCGCTGGTGAGGGTGTCGAGGAAGTCCTGTACAAGGGGGTGCAGGGCGGGGGGTTCCTCGCCGCGGGCGGCGGTGCCGGTGAGGGTGGCGCCGCGTACGGAGAGGGCGGCGGCGACGGTGGGGAGTATGCCGTCGCGGCGGTGGAGCAGGGTCGGGGCGTGCGGTGTCTCGGTGGCGCTCCAGCCGATGCGCGGGTCGCCGGACGTCCCGGTGTGCGGGGCCGCGTGGGGTCCCGTCTGCGTCGCGTTCATGATCGTCATCCCCTCCAGAGCATCCCCCGGAGGTCACAGAGTGCCAAATCGCGTGGCTGGTGCGGAAGCTGGGGCGGTGCGACACGCCCGGGTTTGGGCGGGCTGTCACGGTGGGGTGACGGCAGGTCACGGAAGCGGAGGGCGGCTGACCGGTGCCCGGTGACCGGTGCGGTCGTACCGCATAGGCTGTCGGCACCGCGGTCCACGCGGCGGTGCGTGGTGACACACGCGATGGCGCGTGGTGTCGGGCGCGGTGATGGTCGGGACGGAAGTCGCGACGGACGAGACAGTCGATACGGGGCGCGGTGGGCGGCTTGGAGCCGGTTGCTGCGGGCCGTACCAGAATGCCGCAGGGGGCAACCGCCATGACGACAGGTCGGCTCGGGCAGCAAGCCGCGCCGCCGAACGCGGCCTATGCCGGGCAGGTCGTGCATTTCCCGGATCCGGTCCGGGCGGCACGTCACCCGAGAGGGGTACGTATCGACGAGCGTGGTTACCCCGACTTCTCGCCGTATGCGCGGGCGGCCGCGGAGATCGCGGAGCCGCCGGAGGGTTTCGGGGTCGACGAGTTGCGGCTGACGGACTACGTGTCGGCGAACGCGGCGCTGGCGGCGACCGGGCACGAGTTGTGGGACACGGTGCCCGCGGTGGCGACGCCGCACGGCTGGACGTGGCATCACGTGCTGGGTGCGCGGCGGCTGGAGCTGGTGCCGGTGGAGGTGAAGGCGCTGCTGCGGCATCACGGCGGGATAGCGACGGCCGCGGTGGACCAGGGCAAGCGGGGCACGCGGCCGTTGCAGGAGACGCGACCGGCGCATTTCGGGCTGCCGAAGTCGGGTGTGGCGGTCTCCGAGGCTCAGGTGCAGCAGGTCGAGGAGGATCTCGGGTACCGGCTGCCGGGTGCGTACCGGTCCTTCCTGAAGGCGGCGGGTGGTTGCGCGCCGGTGGGTACGGCGCTGGACGCCGAGCTGGGGCTGCTGATCGATCAGCCGTTCTTCACGGTGCGTGAAGAGGCGGCCGTCAACGACCTGGTCTATGTGAACAAGTGTCTGCGCGACCATCTGACCAAGGACTATCTGGGCGTGGGCTTCGTCCAGGGCGGTCTGCTCGCGGTGAAGGTGAAGGGCGAGCGGATCGGTTCGGTGTGGTTCTGCGCCTACGACGACGCCCGCGATGTCGATCCGTCGTGGGCGCCGGCGGACCGCGTGGAGCGGTTGCTGTTGCCGTGCGGTGAGGACTTCGACCAGTTCCTGGCCCGGCTGGCCGGCAATCCGCCGGAGTTGGAGACGGTGGCGAATCTGATGGTGGACGGCGGGTTCGCGCGTTCCGTCCCGGTGTCTTCGGTCTCTTCGGTGGGGGAGTGAGCGTCCGATGGTGACCTTCGCGCAGGCGCAGGAGCGCGCCGAGGAGTGGATCAACGGTGAGCTGCCCTCGTACCAGCATCGTGAGGTGCGGGTGCGGGAGTTCGAGCTCGGGTTCGTGGTGTGGGGCGAGGACCGGGCGGACGGGCCGCGTTCGGACGGCGGCAACCAGCGGCTGGTGATCGCCCGGGACAGCGGCGAGGCGACCTTGTGGCCCTCGTTGCCGGTGGGTGAGGTCATTCGCCGCTACGAGGAGGAGTACGGCCGCCCGGACGGGGTTGCCGAGCCCGTGCTGGCGGCTCCGGAACGGGTGGATCTGAACCAGACGTCGTTCCTGCTGAGTCCGCCGGAGTGGCTGCAGGAGGCGGCGGACAAGCTGGGGATTCCGGATCGGCGCGGGGGCTCGGGTGCCGGTGCTGGTGCCGGTTCCGGCGCTGCTGCTGCCGCTGCGGCGGCGGGCGACGGTGCGTCCGGGGCCGGTGTGCCAGGGGCCGGTGCGTCGGGGGTGGCCGCGCTGCCCGAGACGCAGGCCGGGACGCCGGTTCCGCCTGTCGCTCCGGCTGCTCCGGCTGCTTCGGCCGCCGGTGGCGGATGGCCGGAGGCGGGTGCGGGCGGTGAGGCCGGCGGTGGCGCCGGGGCGCGGCCCGCCGGAGGGACCCCGTGGGCCGGTACCGACACCAACGCGGAGTCGGGTGAGGACCGTTCGGTGCCGCTGCCCGCGACCGTGTTCGCCCCGCCGCTGAGCAATCCCGACGAGAACACGGACACACCGGCGGACGCCAAGACGGCCCTGATGTCGGGTGGCAGCCAGTTGCCGCGGACGACGGTGGCGCCGCAGGTCGGCGCGCCCGGCGCGCCCGGTGCTCCGGGCACGCCTCCGCCGGGGGCGCAGGCTCCCGGTGCCGTGCCGCCGCCTCCGCCGCCTCCGCCGTCGACGTATGGCTAT
>NZ_JAFJSY010000098.1 GCF_019857225.1 Streptomyces plumbidurans | reverse complement strand
AACATCGGGATGTCGTTGGGCATGTCGCCGAAGGCGATCGTGTCGGCGGCCTTCAGGCCGAGCCGCCTGGCCGCGAGCGAGAGACCCGTCGCCTTCGACAGACCCAGCGGCAGCAGTTCGACGATTCCCTCGCCCGCCATCGCCACCGTGACGAAGCCGCCCGCGGCCCGCCGGGACGCCTCCGCGAGCTCGTCGTCCGTCAGCCGGGGATGCTGTATGTAGATCTTGTTCAGCGGGGCCGCCCAGAGGTCGGAGGCGTCCGTGAAGGGCGTGGCCGGAAGCCTGCCGGTGACCGCGTAGCCCGGGCCGACCAGCACCTCGCCGTCCAGCCCGTCCCGGCTCGCCGCCAGATGCAGCGGGCCGACCTCCGCCTCGATCTTGGCCAGCGCCACACCCGCCAGCTGCCGGTCCAGCGTCACGGACGTCAGCAGGCGGTGCGCCCCGGCGTCGTAGACCTGCGCGCCCTGGCCGCACACCGCGAGGCCCTCGTAGCCGAGGTCGTCGAGGATGTGCCGGGTCCAGGGGACCGCGCGGCCGGTGACGACGATGTGCGCCGCGCCCGCCCCGGTGGCCGCGGCGAGCGCGTCACGGGTGCGCTGAGAGACCGACTCGTCGGAACGCAGGAGCGTTCCGTCGAGGTCGGTCGCGATCAGCCTGTACGGGAAGCCCTCGGGTCCGGACGTGCCGCTCACTTGGCGACCGGTTCCAGGACCTCTCGGCCGCCCAGGTACGGGCGCAGCACCTCGGGGACGCGGACGGAGCCGTCGGCCAGCTGGTGGTTCTCCAGGATCGCCACGATCGTGCGCGGTACGGCGCACAGCGTGCCGTTGAGCGTCGCCAGCGGCTGCACCTTCTTGCCGTCGCGCAGCCGCACCGACAGCCGGCGGGCCTGGAAGCTGTCGCAGTTGGAGGCCGAGGTCAGCTCGCGGTACTTGCCCTGGGTCGGGATCCACGCCTCGCAGTCGTACTTGCGGGACGCCGACGCGCCGAGGTCGCCGGAGGCCACGTCGATCACCTGGAACGGCAGCTCCAGGCCGGTCAGCCACTGCTTCTCCCACTCCAGGAGCCGCTTGTGCTCGTTCTCCGCGTCCTCGGGGGCGACGTAGGAGAACATCTCGACCTTGTCGAACTGGTGCACGCGGAAGATGCCGCGGGTGTCCTTGCCGTAGGTGCCGGCCTCGCGGCGGAAGCAGGGCGAGAAGCCGGCGTAGCGCAGCGGCAGCTGGTCGGCGTCGAGGATCTCGTCCATGTGGTACGCGGCGAGGGGGACCTCGGAGGTGCCGACCAGGTAGTAGTCGTCCTTCTCCAGGTGGTACACGTTCTCCGCGGCCTGGCCGAGGAAGCCGGTGCCCTCCATCGCGCGCGGGCGGACCAGCGCGGGAGTGAGCATCGGGGTGAAGCCGGCCTCGGTGGCCTGGGCGATCGCCGCGTTGACCAGGGCCAGCTCCAGCAGGGCGCCGACGCCGGTGAGGTAGTAGAAGCGGGAGCCGGACACCTTGGCGCCGCGCTCGACGTCGATGGCGCCGAGCGCCTCGCCGAGCTCCAGGTGGTCCTTGGGCTCGAAGCCCTCGGCGCCGAAGTCGCGGATGGTGCCGTGCGTCTCCAGGACGACGAAGTCCTCCTCGCCGCCCACGGGCACGTCGGGGTGCACGAGGTTGCCGAGCTGGAGGGCCAGGCGCGTGGTCTCCTCGTCGGCCTCGTGCTGCTCGGCGTCGGCCGCCTTGACGTCGGCGGCCAGCTGGCTCGCCCTCTTCAGCAGCTCGGCCTTCTCGTCGGCGGAGGCCTTGGGGATGAGCTTGCCGAGCGACTTCTGTTCGCTGCGCAGCTCGTCGAAGCGGACGCCGGACGACCTGCGCCGCTCGTCGGCAGACAGGAGAGCGTCGACGAGCGCGACGTCCTCTCCACGGGCGCGCTGGGACGCGCGCACACGGTCGGGGTCCTCACGGAGCAGACGAAGGTCAATCACGCGGTCAAGGCTACCGGTGCGGGGGCGGGGCCCACGACTCACTATTCCGCGCGGTGAATAATTGCGGCCTACGTTCCGTTATGACGGAAATGCGCGCAGTGTCAACAAAAAGGTGCCCCGCTCCCTGGAACGGGTAGGCCTCGGGGCGTGGGGTTGACCGTATTCCCTTGGGGGGAACGGGACTTGGGCGGTCGGTTGTCCACAGCGATCCACACCCTCCGATGAGTTATCCACAGGGTGTGCGGAGGATCTGTGGATTTCGGAATTGATCACTCCGAAACCGGGGCGTCACCGTGCGGATTCGCCGAGCAAACCACCACTTACCACTACTTTCGAGTGGAAAGGGGTCGCCCCAAAGGATTGCCTAAAGGAAACGGGTGGACGAACGGTGACATGCGAGCCGGTGGACACCGGGGAGGGCCTCAGACCGATTTGTCGACCCAATGGCACTGCGGTGTCGACTTGTCCCCAGGTCGGCAACCTCGCCTGTGGATAACTCCTGTGGACAACGAAAATGTGCAGGTAGGACTGGCCGGGCGGACCGATGGGCAGGATCGCTAGAAGCGCCCGTCCTGGCAGCGCGCCACCCAGTCGGCCGCCGACACGAACTCCTGGTCGGACGTCCCCCGCCGCGGGGCGCTCACGTCGTCGACCCCGATGTCCGCACGCGGGTACGAACCGAGGTAGCGCACCTCCAGACAGATCCGCTTGAGCCCCATCAGTGCCTCGGCCACCCGGCGGTCGGAGATGTGACCCTCCGCGTCGATGCAGAAGCAGTAGTTGCCGATGCCCGCGCCGGTGGGCCGGGACTGCAGCAGCATCAGGTTGATGCCGCGGGTGGCGAACTCACCCAGCAGATCGCGCAGTCCACCGGGGTGGTCGTCGCGCTGCCACAGCACGACGGAGGTCTTGTCCGCGCCGGTCGGCGCCGCGGGCCGGGCGGGCCGACCGACCAGCACGAAGCGGGTCTGCGCGTTCTCGGCGTCGTGGATGCCGGTCTCCAGCGCCTCCAGGCCGTACAGCGCGGCGGCGAACTCGCCCGCGAACGCGGCGTCGTACTGGCCCTCCTGGACCAGCCGGGCGGCGTCCGCGTTCGAGGCGGCCGACTCCCAGTGGGCGTCCGGGAGGTTGTTCCTGAGCCAGTTGCGCACCTGCGGCTGGGCGGCCGGATGGGCGGAGACCGTCTTGATGTCCGACAGCTTCGTGCCCGGCCTGACCAGCAGCGCGAAGGTGATCGACAGCAGCACCTCGCGGTAGATCATCAGCGGGGCGCCCGCGACCAGTTCGTCGAGCGTGGTCGTGATGCCGCCCTCGACGGAGTTCTCGATCGGCACGAACGCGGCCTCGGCCTCGCCGACGCGCACCGCGTCCAGGGCGGACTGCACGGAGACGTAGGGGATCAGCTCCCGGGTGGCCGCCTCGGGAAGCGTGCGCAGGGCGGCTTCGGTGAAGGTGCCCTCGGGACCGAGATACGCGTAGCTCGCTGGCATGTCCTCACCCTAATGGGCCTACGGGGACACGGCTCACGTGTCCCGCATGTGCCCCCGCGGCGGGTGAACCGGCGCGCGGCTCACCCCTCCAGCAGCCGCTGCCCCACGTACTCCCCCTTCGCCGCACCGCCCGGCACCGCGAACAGTCCGCTCGCCTCGTGCCGGATGTACTTCGACAGGGCGTCCCCGCGGTCGAGCTTGCGCTGCAGGGGGACGAAGCCGCGCAGCGGATCGGCCTGCCAGCAGACGAACAGCAGCCCGGCGTCGGGCACCCCGTCGGCGTCGACGCCGTCGTAGAAGGAGAACGGGCGCCGCAGGATCGCCGCACCGCCGTTCTGGTCGGGGCGCGTGATGCGGGCGTGGGCGTTGACCGGGACGACGTACTCGCCCTTGGCGTCGGTCTTGTCCAGGTCCATCGGGGTCTTCTCGGTGCCGCCCGACAGCGGCGCCCCGTCGGACTTCCTGCGCCCGATGACGTTCTCCTGCGCGTGCAGGCTCAGCTTCTCCCAGTCGTCGAGGAGCATGCGGATGCGGCGTACGACGGCGTAGGAGCCGTATCTCATCCAGGACGGGTCGTTCGAGCCGGACGCGGGCACGAAGATGCGCCGGTCGAAGTCGGCGTCGGACGGCTTCGGGTTGCGGGTGCCGTCGATCTGGCCCATGAGGTTGCGGGCCGTCATGGGGTGCGCCGTGGCGCCCGGCGTGCGGTTGAAGCCGTTCATCTGCCAGCGGAGCCGCGCGGCGCTGCCCGCGTCCTTCTGGATCGCGCGCAGCGCGTGGAAGGCCACCAAAGCGTCGTCGGCCCCGATCTGCACCCACAGGTCGCCGTTGCTGCGGGACTTGTCGAGATGGTCGGAGGAGAAGTCGGGCAGCGGGTCCAGCGAGACGGGGCGCTGCTCGTCCAGGCCGGTGCGGGAGAAGAAGCTGTGCCCGAAGCCGAAGGTGATCGTCAGCGACGACGGCCCGGCGTCGCGCGCCACGTCGGTGTCGTCGTGCGCCAGGGGTTCGCCCGCCATCAGCCGCTCGGCCGTCGCCGACCAGCGGCGCAGCAGGGCGGCGGCCTCCTTGCGGCCCGCGCCCGCCGCCAGGTCGAAGGCGACGAGATGGCCCGCGGTCTGGAGGCCCTCGGTGATGCCGGGTTGATGTTTCCCGTGAAACATCGCTTTCGTGGCGCCGACGGAGGTCAGCGGGGTGGCCCCGGAGGGCGCGGCCGCGTACCCCACGGCGCCGCCCGCCGCGCCGAGCACGAGCCCGGTGGCACCGGCGGTGCCGAGCAGGGCACGCCGCGAGACGCCTTGCGCGGAAGGAGCCCCGCTCGCGGCGCCTGCGCCCGTGTCTGTGCCCTTGCCCTTGCCCGTGCCCGTGCCCGTGCCCGCAGTGGTGCGGGCCTCCGGAATGGATCGTTCAGCCATGGTGCGGTTCAGCCGATCTGCGCGTTCTTGGAGACGGTCACCTGGTCGATGTCGGAGGTCCGCACGGTCACGGCGACCTTCCAGTCGCCGGCCATCGGGATCTGCACGTTCTTGGCCGACCAGTGTCCGGTGGTGATGCGGTCGGGCGTGACCGGCAGCGGCCCGATCTTCTTGGCCTCCAGGGTGAAGGCGAGCTTCACCTCGGGGACGTCGAAGGCGCGCCCGTTGGGCCGGGTGACGTAGACGTGCATCTCGTTGCCGCCCACGCGCGCGGGGTCGACGTCCACCGACACCACGCCCTTGCCGTCGCTGCCGCCCGTGTCGAACGGCATGGTCAGCGTCAGCGCGCCGGACGACGCATCGGAGGAGGAGTCGGCCGAGGAGGACGCGGCCGACGACGAGGCGGCCGCCTCGGCCTGCTGTGCCGTACGGCCCGGCTCGGTCTGCGTCAGCACCGTGGTGACGGCGAGCAGCGCCACGGCGACGCCCGCCTCGGCGAGCACGGAGCGCCGTAGCCCGAAACGGTGGGGGTCGGCGTCCCGCTGCCGCTTCTGCCGCGCGATGTCCACGGCGGCCCGCTGGCGGGCGAGTTGGGCGGCGCGCTCGGGGTCGCCGGACGCCTTGGAGCTGCCGTCGGCCGTGTTCTTCCCGCCGCCGGAGGTCGTCTTCCGGGCGCCGGTCCTGGCGTCGGCCGTCGAGGTACTCGCGCTGACGCGCGCCTTCTCCCGCGGGCGTACCTCCGCGGGCGCCGTGTCCGCCAGCCGCGCCGTCCACCGCCGGGAGAAGAACGCGATGCCCACCAGCAGCGCCACCAGCCCGATCTTGACCAGCAGCAGCTGCCCGTACGACGTGTCGGTGAACGCCGACCAGGAGCCGAGCTGACGCCACGACTGGTAGATGCCGGTCGCCACCAGCGCGAGCACGCTGCAGAAGGCGACCTGGGAGAAGCGCCGTACCGCGGCCGTCTCGACGGGGGTGTCCGATCGGTACAGCGCGACCAGGAGCGCGCACAGCCCGCCCAGCCAGGCCGCGACCGCCAGCAGGTGGACGACGTCGACCGGCATCGCGATCCCGGGCTGCAGCCCGGTCGAGGCGTGCTCGGCCATCGCCCAGCTCGCCGCGAGACCTGCGGACACGACGAACCCGCCGATCGCGAGCCCGAAGGTCAGATCGCGCTTCTCCTCGTCCTCACGCTTGTCGTAGGCGCCGAAGAGCACCGCGATGAACAGTGCCGCGGCGGCGAGCAGCAGCAGCCGGGACACCAGCGCCGCCCCGGTCTTGGTCTGCAGCACTTGCCCCAGCAGCCCCAGGTCGAAGATGTCGCCGACCTTGCCGGTGCTGGTGTAGGAGCCGCGCAGGAGCAGCAGCAGAAGGGTCGCTGCGGTCAGCGACAGCCAGCCGGAGACCACGAGCCGCTGCAGCGGACGTACCCCCGAACCGCGTTGCCAGCAGGCCAGCACGAAGGCGGCGCCGCCCACCATCACGATGAAGCCGGCGTACGACATATAGCGTCCGAAGCCGTACAGCCAGCCCACCACGCCGCCGCCGACCTCCTGGCCGACCGCCTTGACCGAGGTGGAGGACGGGGCGCCGATGGAGAAGGTGAAGGCGCCCGCGACCGGATGGCTGTCCGCCGACACGACCTGCCAGGACACCGTGTACGTGCCGTCGGACAGGCCGCCCTTCAGCTTCACGGCGTACGAGGTGCCGCTGACGTTGGCCGGGTTGCCGGCGTCGACGCGCTTGCCCTTGGGGTCGAGCACGCGCAGCGAGTCGTCTGAGGTGGCGACCTTCTCGGAGAAGGTGAGCGTGACCTGGCTGGGCGCCGTGTCGACCACCACCCCCTGCGCGGGGTCGCTGCCGGTCAGCGCGGCGTGCGCGGACGCCGGTCCGGCACCGGCGAGGAGCACGCCGATGACGGTCAGGCACAGCAGCACCAGGATCCGCATACGGCGGGGGGTGGTGGTCTGCGTCACGGTGATCCCTCCCTCAGTGTCCGTTCGCGGGGTTGTACGTGGCGGACTTCACCGGCATCTCAACCCTGATCGGGCCGGACTCGGCGAAGTGGAGTTCCACGCTCACCTTCTGGCCCTGCTTCGGCTTCCGCTTCAGGTTCTCGAACATCAGGTGGTTGCCGCCGCTCTGGAACTCGAGCCGGCCGTGCGCGGGGATGGCCAGCGACTTGACCTCCTCCATGGACTGCCCGACGGTCCGGTGGACCGTCACGCTGCCCGCGGCGTCACTGGTGACGGAGGTCAGTTCGTCCTTGCCGCCGCCGTTGTTGGCGATGGTGAGGAAGCCCGCGGCCATGTCGGAGACCGGCTGGGGCATGTAGGAGGAGCTGACGGACAGGTCGGCCTTCGTGTCGCCGGAGTCACCGGAGCCGCCGCAGGCCGTCAGGGCGAGCGCGCCGGCTATCAGCGCCGCCGGCGCGACGAGGTGCCTCACGGGTTCTCCCCCTTGACGATCTTGGGGAGGTCCTTGGTGTAGTCGTCGACGGTGGCGTCCTCGCCGTAGAGGACGTAGCCGCCGTTCGTCTTCGGCGAGAACGCGATGACCTGGGTGCCGTGCACCGAGACGGTCTTGCCCGTCTTCTTGTCCTTGTGGGTCGGCTCGATGGAGATGCCGAGGGTGCGGGCGCCGGCCTGGATGGTGGCGAAGTCGCCGGTCAGGCCCACGAACTGGGGGTCGATGCCCTTGAGCCACTTGCCCAGTTCAGTGGGGGTGTCGCGGCCCGGATCGGTGGTGACGAACACGACCCGCAGCTTGTCCTGCTCGGACTTGGGCAGCTGCTTCTTGGCGACGGCGAGGTTGTTCATCGTCAGCGGGCAGATGTCGGGGCAGTGGGTGTAGCCGAAGTAGATCAGCGTCGGCCGGCCCGCCGTCTCCTTGCGGAAGTCGTACTTCTTGCCCTGGGTGTCGGTCAGCACGAGGTCCGGCTTCTCGAAGGGCTTGTCGAGGATGGTCGCGGCCTTCTGCGAGGTGTCCTCGGAGACCGCGGCGACGGGTGACTTGCCGTCGTCACCGCTGCCGCACGCGGAGAGGGTCAGGCAGGCGGCGGCGAGCAGCGCGGCCGCGGCGAACGTCTTCTTGCGCATACTGCATTCTCCCGGGGGACGCCCCCCGCACCCCGGCCGCACGACCGGCGGGCCGGGGACACGGGGGCGTCCCGAGAAGTGGGGTGGGTGGACGGACGGGTCAGGCGTCGCTGCGGCGGCGGCCGGCGAGCACGCCGTACGCCACGCCCAGCGCGCCGACGACGATGCCGACGATGCCCAGCACGCGCGCGGTGGTGTCGCTGCTGTCGCTGTCGGCGGAGGTGTCGGCGGCCGTGTTCTGGGTGTCCTTGGCGTTGTCGGAGGCGTCGTTGGCGGTGGAGCCGTGCGCGGCGTCGTCCTCGGCGGCGGACAGGGTCAGCACCGGGGCCGGGTTCTCGGGCTCCGCCTGGCCCTTCTGCTGGACCTCGATCCAGCGGACGACCTCCTTGTTCGAGTACGTCTGCAGCGCCTTGAAGGCGAGTTGGTCGGTGTCCTCGGGCAGGGTGCCGACGGAGACCGGGAACTTCTGGAAGAAGCCGGGCTCGACGCCGCCGCTCTTCGCCGTCCAGGTGATCTTGGAAACGGCCTCGTCGATCTTCTCGCCGTGCATCTCGATCGGCTTGGCCAGCTTGGACTTGGTGACCTTGATGTCCCAGCCGTCGATCGGCTCCGGCATGGCGGACGCCAGCGGGTGGTCGGTCGGGAAGCTGACCTCGAGCTTGGTGGTCGAGGCCTTGTCGCGCTCGTTGGGGACCTTGAAGTCGATGACGGCGTAACCGCCCTTGGCCGCGGTGCCCTCGGGCTGCACGGTGACGTGCGCGAAGGCGGGCGAGGACAGGACGACGACGGCCGAGGCGGCAAGGGCGCCGGTGACGGCGAGACGGGATGCCTTCATGAACGGGTGCACTCCACTTCGAGTGAGATTCCGAGTGAGGTTCGGTGACGAGGGGCGCGTGACGCGGGGTGCGGGCACGCGCGTGTGCCGCGCGACGGCGGCCCCTCTCCCGGTCCCGGCAGAGTGGCGGTTCGCGTCGCGTCAGGCGGCGAGAGCGAGCACGGCGGCCGGCGGGCCGCGTCTGATCACCGAGTGCTGGAGTGCGGTGGTACGGGGCTTGCGGGGCGGAAGCAGCGCGGTGCGCGGCGGAGCCGGATCCGTCTCGGGCAGCCCGGGGAGCCCGGCACGCAGCGCGCGCACCAGCGCGAGCGCCCCGCGCAGGGAGCGTACGAAGGCCCCTTCGGCGACCATGTGCGCCGACAGCGTGGACAGTTCCGCGAGCCGCAGCAGGGCCAGGTCGCCGCGGCGCAGCAGCCAGCCCGCGGCGATCGCCGCGAGGACGTGACCGAGCAGCATCGGCAGGGACGGCAGCAGCGAGGTGACGGAACCGGCGGTGGACAGGGCGTCCGCCGGATGGTGCGCGGAGCCCATGTCCATGGCCGTCTCCGGGGACAGCCGGGCGTCGGCGAGAATCCTGCGGGCCTGGGCGGGGCTGATCGCCGCTGCCGTGGTCCCGCACACCAGCCGCGCCGCCCGCTCCACCACGGAGGCGTCGGACATCGACTGCATCGACGACATGGACGACATGGATGTCATGGATGTCATGGATGCCATCGACTTCATCGACGACATCGAGCCCATGCCGGAACTGGCGTGCTGCGCCAGTCCGAACAGCGTGTGCAGCGCGGTCTGTCCGGCCGCGAGCAGGGCCGCGATGCCCGGCAGCGAGCGCGCGCGTCCGGCGAGGGGTGCCGTGACGAGGAGTGTCCCGAGGAACCCCGCGCCCAGCGTCCACAGCGGCACCGTGGCGCAGGAGGCGAGGGTGTGCCCTGCCGCGGCCAGCACGACGCAGACCACGGCGAACACCGCGGCCCTGAAAATCCGGAGATCGTTTCCGGAGCGCGCCGAGCGCGGGTGGGGGGCAGACATGGCGGGCTCATCATCGCACTGGCCCCAGGGGCGCCGTACGGCAGGTCCGCAAGGTTCGGGTACGGGCCGGAAGGTCGCCCTCTGACCGGGGCCGCCCGCACATACACCGATTACGTTCCGGACGCATCGCCCATATGGGCTGCATCACGTCAACTCTGTGCTTACAACGGGGTACGCGCGGCAATACGTAACGGTATGTCGAGCCGCTGGCTGGAGGCTGGAGCATGAGCATCTGGTGGTCACTCCACTTGCGGCGGGAAGCCGCGAGCGTTCCGCTCGCCAGACGGCTGCTGCTCGGCACGATGGAGACGGCGGGCGTCGACCCCGACATCTCCTACGACCTCTCCGTGGCCCTCAGCGAGGCCTGTGCGAACGCCGTCGAGCACGGCGGGGGCACCGTCCAGGGCGCGTCCTCGGAGGCGTACCGGGTCACCGCCTATCTCGACGGCGAGAAGTGCCGCATCGAAGTCACCGACTCCGGACCGGGGTTCGGCCCCGCCCCGGCGCCCCGCCCCGTCCGCACGGACGCCGAGCACGGGCGGGGCCTGTTCCTGATCCGCGAACTCGCCGACCACGTCCACATCGGCAACAAGCCGGGCCGTGAGGGCACGGTGGTGAGCTTCGACAAGATCCTCAAGTGGCGCGAGGACGCGCCCCTGATGGCCGTGTGAGAAGCCGGACCGGTTCGCGGGCAGGGGCCCGGCCCGAGTGACGGACCGGCTTTCTCAGCCGTTCTCCAGCACCTTCCCCAGCACCTCCAGCGCCTGCGGATACGCCCGCTCCCGAGGTGTCCCGTAGCCGACGACGAGCCCCTGCGGGCGTCCCGGGGCGGGCGTGTGCCAGTGGTCGCCCAGGTGCCCCACGGCCAGCCCTTCGGCCTCGGCCCGCTTCAGCACCTCCTCCTCGTCGGCGACCTCCACGAGCGCGTGCAGCCCGGCGGCGATCCCGCGCACCTCGGTCCGGCCGCCGAGCAGGCCGAGCAGCTGGTCCCGGCGTCTGCGGTAGCGCAGCCGGCAGGCGCGCACATGGCGGTCGTAGGCGTGGCTGTCGATGAGTTCGGCGAGCGCCAACTGACCGATGGACTCGGTGTGGTGATCGCTGTGCAGCTTGGCGTCGGCGACCGCGTCGACCAGGTGCGGCGGCAGCACCATCCAGCCGAGCCGCAGCGCGGGCCCCAGCGTCTTCGAGGCGGTGCCCAGATAGACGACCCGCCCCGGCGCCATCCCCTGGAGCGCGCCGACGGGCTGGCGGTCGTAGCGGAACTCCCCGTCGTAGTCGTCCTCGACGATCAGCCCGTCACGCGCGCGTGCCCAGTCCGTGAGCGCGCGTCGCCGTTCGGGGTGCAGCGTCACGCCGGTCGGGTACTGATGCGCGGGCGTCACCACCACCGCCCGGCAGTCCCCCAGCTCCTGCGCGCACGCGCCCCGTTCGTCGACGCGTACGGGCACCACCGTGCCGCCGTTGTGCCGCACCACCTCCCGGTGGAAAGGCAGCCCCGGGTCCTCCATGGCGATCGTCTCGCCGTCCAGCACCCGGGTGAGCAGCGCGAGCCCCTGCACATACCCCGAGGTGATCACGATCCGCTCGGGCGGCGCGATGACGCCCCGGGCCCGCCCCAGATACCCCGACAGCGCGGTGCGCAGCTCGATCCGGCCGCGCGGATCGCCGTAGTCGTACGCCAGCAGCGGCGCCGTGGCGATGGCCCGGCGCAGCGCCCGCAGCCAGGCCGCCGCCGGGAACGCCCCGACGTCCGGGCTTCCGGGGCGGAGATCGAAACGCGGGGTACGCGCGCGTGCCGCCGCCTCCGGTGCCTCGGCGTCGAGGGAGGGCAGCGAGGCGACCCGGGTGCCCGAGCCCTGCCGGGCGGTCAGGTAGCCCTCGGCGACCAGCTGGTCGTAGGCCGCCTTGGCGGTGCCCCGGGAGATGCCGAGTTCCTCGGCCAGCCGCCGGGTCGCCGGCAGGCGGGTCCCGGGCGCGAGCCGCCCGTCGCGTACGGCGTCCCGCAGCGCCCGCTCCAGCCCGATGCGCCGTCCGTCGGCGGCGTCCGGCTCCAGATGAAGATCGACACCGACACCGGACCAGAAGTCGTTCACGAATCCCCTCCCCCAGGGCATGTCTTGCGGATCGTCCCGGCGCCGCGGGCACGCGAAGGGCCGGGCACCTCTCGGGTGCCCGGCCGTACGTGTTCCATCAGCCCTTCAGGGACGCCATCCAGGACTCGACCTCGTCGGAGCGCCGCGGCAGTCCCGCCGACAGGTTCCGGTTGCCGTCCTCGGTCACCAGGATGTCGTCCTCGATCCGGACCCCGATGCCGCGGTACTCCTCGGGCACCGTCAGGTCGTCGGCCTGGAAGTACAGGCCCGGCTCGACGGTGAGGCACATCCCCGGCTCCAGCGTGCCGTCGACGTAGCTCTCCACGCGCGCGGCGGCGCAGTCGTGCACGTCCAGACCGAGCATGTGGCCGGTGCCGTGCAGCGTCCACCGGCGCTGCAGCCCGAGCTCCAGCACCCGCTCCACCGGTCCCTCGACCAGACCCCACTCGACGAGCCGCTCGGCGAGCACCCGCTGCGCGGCGTCGTGGAAGTCGCGGTACTTGGCGCCCGGCCTGACGGCCGCGATGCCGGCCTCCTGGGCGTCGTACACGGCGTCGTAGATCTTCTTCTGGATCTCGCCGAAGCGGCCGTTGACCGGCAGCGTGCGCGTGACGTCGGCGGTGTAGTACGTGTGCGTCTCGACGCCCGCGTCAAGGAGCAGCAGGTCGCCGGAGCGCACCGGTCCGTCGTTGCGCACCCAGTGCAGGGTGCAGGCGTGCGGGCCGGCGGCGGCGATCGTGCCGTAGCCGACGTCGTTGCCCTCGACGCGGGCGCGGAGGAAGAACGTGCCCTCGATGTAGCGCTCGGAGGTCGCCTCGGCCTTGTCGAGGACCTTCACGACGTCCTCGAAGCCGCGCACGGTCGAGTCGACCGCCTTCTGCAGCTCGCCGATCTCGAACTCGTCCTTGACCAGCCGCGCCTCGGAGAGGAAGACCCGCAGCTCCTCGTCGCGCTCGCCGGTGACCTTGTCGGTCAGGGCCGCCTCGATCGCGGCGTCGTAGCCGCGCACGACCCGCACCGGGCCGGTGGCCTCGCGCAGCGCGTCGGGCAGTTCGCGGACGTCGGAGGCGGGGATGCCGTAGAGCTTCTCGGCCTCGGTGAGGGAGTGCCTGCGGCCCACCCACAGCTCGCCCTGGCCGGAGAGCCAGAACTCGCCGTTGTCCCGGTCGGAGCGGGGCAGGAGGTAGATCGTCGCGTCGTGGCCGGTCGCCGTGGGCTCCAGGACGAGGACGCCGTCCTCGGTCTGGTTGCCGGTGAGGTAGGCGTACTCGACCGAGGCCCGGAAGGCGTACTCCGTGTCGTTCGAGCGGGTCTTGAGGCCGCCCGCGGGGATCACCAGACGCTCGCCGGGGAAGCGCGCGGAGAGCGCCGCGCGGCGCGCGGCCGTCTCGGCGGCCTGGGCGATCGGCTCCAGGTCGTGCAGCTCCGTGTCGGCCCAGCCCGACTTCATGTTCTCGGCCAGCTCGTCGGAAACGCCCGGGTACAGGCCGTTCTTGCGCTGCTTGATCGGCTCTTCGCTCTCTTCCGGGGTCGCCGGCGTGAGCTCGTCTGCCACGGTCATCCTCCTCGATACGGCACTGGACCCCCTCCATCGTACGGTCGTGCGGAAGGGGTCCAAGAGGCGAAGGACCTGTTACCGGTGGCAGCGGCGCGCGCACCGGGCACGCGCCCCGGCTCACTCGAAGCGCGCCGCCAGCAGGACGACGTCCTCCTCGCCGTCGGCCTCGTCCCGCCCGTCCGGCAGCACCGTGTGCAGCACATGGTCGGCGATCGCGTCCGGGTCGCCCCGCAGCGCCCTGGGCACACCGGCAGCCGCCGCGTGCAGCCGGGCGAAGGCGCGGTCGGTGGGGTCGCCGGTGCGGTGCAGCAGCCCGTCGGTGTAGAGCAGCACGGTCTCGCCGCGCTCCGCCTGCATCTCCACGCTCGGCGCCTCCCAGCAGGCGAGCATGCCGAGCGGCGCGGAGACGGACGTCTCCACGAACTCGGTGCGCCGCTCGCCGACCAGCAGCGGCGGGCAGTGCCCGGCACCGGCCAGCGTGATCTTGCGCAGCGCGGGTTCGCAGTAGGCGAACAGGGCGGTGGCGGAGCGGGCGGGCTCGGTCAGCCGCAGCAGCAGTTCGAGATCGGACAGCACGGCGACCGGGTCCTCGCCCTCCATCACGGCGTACGCCCGCAGGGATGCCCGCAGCCGCCCCATCGCGGCGACCGCGCTCGGTCCCGAGCCCGTCACCGACCCCACCGCGAGGCCCAGTGCGGCGTCGGGCAGCGGCAGCGCGTCGAACCAGTCGCCGCCGCCGCGCGGGCCGGTGCGGTGCCGGGCGGCGAGCTGCACGCCGGGCACGCGGGGGAGCCGGGACGGCAGCAGCTCCTCCGACATCGTCGCCATGGACGTGCGCGTGCGCTCCAGCTCCACCAGCCGGGCCAGGTGCTCGCCGGCGTAGCGCGCGTAGAGCCCGACCAGATGGCGCTGGCGCTCCACGGGTTCGGCCGGCTCGTCGTACAGCCACACGGCCGCGCCGAGGCGGCCCGCGCCCTTGGCGACCAGGGGCAGCGCGTAGCAGGCGGCGTAGCCGAGGCGGGCGGCCACCTCGCGGTGGCGGGGGTCGAGGCCGTCCTCGGCGAACAGGTCCGGCTCGGCGATCTCCCCGTCCCCGCCCGGCAGTCCGTCGAGGATGCGGCCGTAGGACATGGCGCTGCGCGGCACGGTCTCGATGTGTCCGAGGTCGGCGCGGGCGAGGCCGAGGCCGATCGTCGTCTCCGGTCCGAGTCCGTCGCGCGGCTCCAGGACGACGAGTCCGCGCCGGGCGCCCACCAGGGCGGCGCCCGCGCGCAGCACCTCCGTCAGCGCGTCCGCGAGTACGTCCGTGCCGGTCAGGCGCTCGGTGAGTTCATGGAGCGTGGTGAGGTCCGAGACCCAGCCGGCGAGGCGGTCGGTGAGCAGGGCCCCTGGTGGGTGCGGTGGGGGGACCGGGGCGGTACCCGAGCCGGCGGACGCGGGCGCGACAGTGTGTGCGGGCGAGGGAACCGTTGAATCGATTCCAGCCACTTTCGAAGGGTGAGGGGCGTTCATGTCGTCCGGCTTTCCGACCGGTGCGTACTGCTCAAAAGCATCGCAAACCCCCATGTCATTCTGCGTCGCTAGCAGTGTCTCCACATGTACACGCACTCGTTAGGGGATGTCCAGCATTGTCCTGCTGGGATTCCTGGTGTCCATGGGCAACCAGTGACCTCCTTGCGTAAAAGCAAATTTGGCTTAAAACTGACTCGGGTTACGGTCTATTGCGGTCGACTGGGTTTGCTCCACAGAGCGTCACAGCGGTCGCGATGGGTACGTACTCGGTGAAGGCCAGGGGTGGTTGACAGCCACCCGGAACCTGGTTCCCGCTCCGGGCGTCCTATCCACCGACGACCGAGCCCCATCCTCCCGTGGCAGAGGCGAAGAGAAATACACGGGACGGCAAAACGCCAGACTTCGCCACCCCCGCGCCACGCCCATGCTTTTGATGGAAGCAGTATGGGCGGAGCAGTCGAGGATGCCGCGGACGCAGTCAATGTTCGGCCCATAGGGGTTCCCCTTGCCCGGGGCAGGGGTGTGATGCGCCAACAGGTACGCACAGTGAAGTGATCGACACATGGTGTGATGTGGCCCACGGTGTTGCCAGCGGTGCAACGGAAAGGAACGAGCGCTCATGCGCGAGATCCTCAAAAGGCGACGCAGGCTCCTGTCCAAGCGCAGCGACGGAAGGCCTGAGTTGATCAGCGCGGCCCTGACCTTCGCGACGGAATATCAGTGGCCCGTACTCCCGGGTGTGGCGGCGGACCCGCAGGGGCGTTCCCGCTGCGGCTGCCCCGACGCCGAGTGCACGGTGCCCGGCGCGCACCCCTTCGACCCCGGCCTCCTCGCGGCCACCACCGACGCCCGCATGGTGCGCTGGTGGTGGGGCAACCGCCCGGCCGCGCCGATCATCCTGGCCACCGGCGGCAAGGCCCCCTGCGCCGTGAGCCTGCCGGCCCTCGACGCCGCGCACGCCCTGACCGCGCTCGACCGCGTGGGCATGCGCATCGGCCCGGTCGTCGCCTCGCCGAGCCGCTGGGCGATCCTCGTGAAGCCGTACGGCATGGAGCAGTTGGGCGAGCTGCTCTACGCCAAGGACTTCGTCCCCGGCTCCCTGCGCTTCCACGGCGAGGGCGGCTATCTCGCGCTGCCCCCCTCCGTGACCGGCGAGGGCGACATCCACTGGGAGCGCGCACCACTGCCCGGCTCCGCCTCCCCCTGGGTCCCCGACGTCGAGGCCGTGGTGGACGTCGCGGTCGAGGTCCTCACTCGTACGGGTGTGAGCGCACCCGAGTTGTAGGGGTGTCGGGCGCGCACGGTGCTGCGCGCCCCCGTGCGGTGGCTATCTTCCGCAGTATGAACCTCCGTCTGGTCGCCCTCGCGGGCGTCGTGGCGTGCGCGATCGCGCTGCCGCTGGCCGTGGCGTCCGCGGGACCGCCGGGCGACGAGGACCGCACCGTCGTCCGTGCCCCCGCGCGCGAAACGGTACGGTCCTCTCCGCGCGACGTGGACGCCAAGGCACCCTCCGCCGCCCTCTTTGGACCGTCCCGGCTGCTCGGCCTGGGCCTGGCCACCGCCGTGCGCTGCGGCCCCGAACTCACCTCCCCCGACGGCATCGAGGCGCAGACCTGTGTGCTCACGCAGGGCGAGGACACCTGGGCGCGCACCTACTACCGCAATGTGACGGGCGGGGCGCTGGACTCCGTACTGAGCCTGATGGGGCCGGGCGGGCGCACGGTGCAGATGAAGTGCCGCGTGGGCGCCGACGACGAGCCGGGAATGTGCGAGACGCCCCGGGAGCACAACCGACGCGCACCGAACGCCTACACGGCCGTCGCGGAGTTCGCGTCGGGTCCGGGGAATGCGCCGCTGCTGCTGCGTTCCGGCAGCAACTCCGGTGCGTCTACCGGCAGTTGACGGAGGGTTGCATTCCGTAAAGAGCACCCGGACAGAAAAAGGTCCGGTTGCTGGCGACGGGGGATGCACCAGCAACCGGACTACTCGAACGGTAACAAGAGATCGGCGGTTCGCAAATTCGATCCGGTCTTTCCAGTCACGTATTTGCTTGTGCCGAACGGGACTTGTGAGCGGAGTCACCCATTCCGGCCGACCGGATACGGCTGATCGGTCGGTCAGCCGGATCCGGTCCCGTCACTACTGTCAACTCAGCGTGACCTGGCGGTTGGTGAGGCCGCCCCGGGCGCGGCGCTCGTCGGGGCTCAGCGGTGCGTCCGAGGCGAGGGCGGTCGCGAGGCGCTCGGCGAACTCGGCCGCCGGCTTCTCGATGTCCTCGGCGCCGACCCCGCTCGGCAGGTCCCACACCGGCACGGTGAGCCCGTGAGCGCGGAAGGAGCCCACGAGACGGGTGCCCTCGCCGAGGCCGGAGCGGCCCGCCGCGTGCAGCCGCGCGAGAGCGTCCAGAAGCTGCTCCTCCGGGTGCGGCATGACCCAGCGCAGGTGGTTCTTGTCGGGCGTCTCGCACCAGTAGGCGGCGTCCACGCCCGTGAGCTTGGCGGTCGGGATGGCCGCGGCGTTGGCCCGCTCCAGGGAGGCGGTCACCTCCGGCGTGGCGTTCTCGGAGTCCGGCACCCAGAACTCGAAGCCGCTGTGCACAACTGGCTCGAACGCGCCTTCGGGGTCGAGCAGATCCTGCAGCCGCGGACCACCGGCCGGTGCGCGGCGGCCCTCGACCGGCGTGCCGGGCTCGGCGACCAGCGCGCGCTGGAGGTTGTCGGCCAGGTCACGGCTGATGTCGCCGGACGCCGTGTCGTTCTGCAGGCCCAGCAGCACCGAGCCGTCGTCGCGGCGCAGGGCCGGCCAGGCCATCGGCAGCACCGTCGCCAGCGTCACGGACGGCACGCCCTCGGGCAGACCGCCCTTCAGGTTCAGCTCGACCGTGGCGGCCGGCACCAGCTCGCGCAGCGCCACCCAGTCGCCCTCGCCCGCGAGCCCATCGAAGGGGCGGTGCACCAGCTCGGTCGCGGCATGTGCGGCGGCCCGTCCGTGACAGGCCTTGTAGCGCCGTCCGCTGCCGCAGGGGCAGGGCTCGCGCGCGCCGACGACCGGAACCTCCCCACCGGCGCCCACGGCGCGGGCCCCGTCCGTGCGCTGCGGCTTGGCCTTCGTCTGAGGTCGCTTCTTGGCCATCGTGGGCGTCTCCCGATCACGGCTCGTCTGGTACGCCGGGAGCCTAGCCGTTCCCACCCGGCCCCACGGAAACCCCGGGGGTGGGGCGGGGTTGTTCACTCACGGTGGGGGGCGGCGCCGCTCGCTCCGGGCTGCTACGGATGGGACGGGACCGGACCGGTCGGGTTGGGTTGCCGGGTGCGGCCGGTCGGTCCGTGGCGGTCGGGAGGTGATTTCCTCGGGCCGGGTCGCCGGGTGCGGCCGTTCGTTCCGGACCGTCGGGGGCTGTCCACTCACGGTCGCCGGGTCGGCGCCGCTCGCTCCCGGCCGCCACGGACGGGACCGCTCGGGCTGGTCGCCGGATGCGGCCGTTCGATGCAGCCCGTCGCGGACCCGACCGCTCAGGTCAGGTTGCCGGGCGCAGCCGTTCGGTCCCGCCCGCCGCGCAGCGATCTCCCGGGCGCAGCCGTTAGATCCGGCTCGCCGCGCAGCGACCCCCCTCAGTCCAGGTCGTCGAACGCGTCCGCGAAGTCCAGGTCCGGCATGGGCGGGATCCTCGGCGCCGACGGGGTGGTGACGCGCGTAGGGAAGTCGTCGCGGCTGCATCGGGGGGCGCGTCCATGGTCGTCGGCCTGCACCACGACCCATACGGTGACCTCGCCGCGGGCCTCGTCCCTGACGCCCCAGTCGTCGGCGAGGGCGGTGATGATGTTCAGCCCGCGGCCGCCGTGTGCGGTGACCGAGGGGGTGGACGGAGCAGGGCGGGTGGGTCCGCCGCCGTCCGTGACCTCCACCGTGAGCCGGCCGCCGCGGTCCACGCGCCAGGCCGCCAGGACGTCCCCGTCACCGGAGAGGGCGTCACCCAGGGGCCGGCCGTGCTTGCACGCGTTGCTCAAGAGCTCGGACAGAATCAGTACGGCGTCGTCGATGACCGCGTCCGACACACCGCCCGTGCGCAGTTGCTCGCGCATACGGTGTCTCGCCTGTCCCACGCCCGCCGGGCCATGGGGTACGGCCATGCTCGACGACGCGGGCACCTCCTGTGCCACCACCAACGCCACCCCCGAGACCTCCTTTGCCCCACGCCACGGTGTGGATGCCCCAACGGCCTGGACCGGAAACCGGCCACTGCACGTTCAGTGACGCATTCGCAACGACCGGACACGGAACGAACGCGCCGGAGCACTCCCTGTAGCCATATGGCCGAATTTCGACTGTGACCGACTCTGGAGGATGGTGCCGAAGGGGTGTATGGGTCAAGGGTTCTTCACAGGTCTTTACCAGTGAAGTGACTTCATAGCGTGAAGAAAGGGGATCAGCCGTCCAGCTGATCCAGAACGGCCCGTGGCCGGTTGGTGATGATGGCGTCGACGCCCAGCTCGACGCAGAGATCCACGTCCTCGGGTTCGTTCACCGTCCACACATGCACCTGGTGCCCGGCCCGCTTCAACCGCTCGATGTACGCGGGGTGATTGCGCGCGATCCGGATGGAAGGACCCGCGATCCGGACACCCGCAGGCAGCCGTCCGTCGCGCAGCCGGGGCGAGACGAACTGCAGCAGGTAGACCGTGGGCAGCGTCGGCGAGGCGTCCCGCACGCGGTGCAGCGACCGTGCCGAGAAACTCATCACGCGGACGGGAGAGTCCCCGGGGGCGGCCGGGGCGTCCAGGCCGAACCGCTTCAGCAGCACCAGCAGCCGTTCCTCCACCTGTCCGGCCCATCGGGTGGGGTGCTTGGTCTCGATCGCCAGCTGCACCGGCCGCCCCGCGTCCGCGACCAGCTCCAGCAGCCGTTCCAGCGTCAGTACGGAGGTGTCCTGGCGGTCCCCGGGCAGGAACTCCCAGTCGGGCTCCTCGTCGCGGGCCCGCCACAGCTCCCGCGTCCGGCGCGAGCTGAAGTCCAGCGCGGCGAGGTCGGCCAGCTCCAGGGCGGACACCGCGCCCCGCCCGTTGGACGTACGGTTGACCCGGCGGTCGTGGACGCAGACAAGATGACCGTCCGCCGTCAGGCGGACATCGCACTCGAGGGCGTCTGCGCCGTCCTCGATGGCCTTCTTGTACGCGGCCAGGGTGTGCTCGGGGGCCTCTTCGGAGGCTCCACGGTGGGCGACGACTTGGATCCGGTGCTGCCGTGCGGGGGTCACCGCGTCATGGTGCCACCGCAGCTGGGTAGTCGTGCGATCGGAGGAGCATGGATTGCGCCCCTTTTGCCCGTCATGGCCTATATAAAGAGTGCCCTTGGACCCACAGGCACCGCTTATGGCGACCTGACGGCTCATGGGAAAAGCTGACGGCATACAAAAGAACATGCACAGCTGCATCGCGCCGGACCGTCGAACAACGTGAACGAGCGTGACCGAGTGCGACCGAGAACAACAGCCGTGGACCGAGGAGAGAAGCTGTGAGCACCGAGAACGAGGGCACCGCGGTACCCCCGGCCCCGTCCGCACCCCCCGTGCCGGTGGACGCTCCCGCTCCCTCGGCACCTGACGCCTCCCGGGGGAGCGCCCCGACGGCGCCGCTCCCGCCGGTGCCCCCGAGCGCCCCCGGCGCGCAGGAGCAGGAGCTGGTGCCCGCGGGTCATGCGCCTGCCTACGCGTCGTCCGGTGCGCAGGACCCCCAGGGCCACGGCCCGGCCGGCCCCCAGGGCTCGGCCCCGGACGCCGCCTGGCCGCCCCCGCCGCCCGCCACGCCCTCCTACGGCGACGCCGGTTCCGGCGGCTCCGGCTCCGGCTGGGGCAGCAGCTACCAGCAGCCCGCGCCGAAGTCCGGCCGCGGCGGGCTCGTCGCCGCGATCCTGGTGGCCGCGCTGGTCGCCGGCGGCCTGGGCGGCGGCCTCGGCTACACGCTGGCGAAGAACAACGACGACAGCACCGGCTCCACGACGGTCTCCGCCTCCGACGGCGGCGGCTCCCTCAAGCGCGACCCCGGCACGGTGGCGAACGTGGCCGCGAAGTCGCTGCCCAGCACCGTCACCATCCAGGCGGAGTCCACCAGCGGCGAGGGCGGCACCGGCACCGGGTTCGTCTTCGACACCCAGGGCCACATCGTCACCAACAACCACGTCGTCGCGGACGCGCTCGACGGCGGCAAGCTGTCGGCCACGTTCCCGAACGGCAAGAAGTACGACGCCGAGGTGGTCGGCCACGCCCAGGGCTACGACGTAGCGGTCATCAAGCTCAAGAACCCGCCGTCCGACCTCAAGCCGCTCGCCCTCGGCAACTCCGACAAGGTCGCGGTGGGCGACTCCACGATCGCCATCGGCGCCCCCTTCGGCCTGTCCAACACGGTGACGACGGGCATCATCAGCGCGAAGGACCGCCCGGTGGCCTCCAGCGACGGTACCGGCAGCAACGCCTCGTACATGAGCGCCCTGCAGACCGACGCCTCGATAAACCCCGGCAACTCCGGCGGCCCGCTCCTGGACGCCTCGGGCAACGTCATCGGCATCAACTCCGCGATCCAGTCCACCGGCAGCGGCGGGCTCGGCGGGACCAGCCAGTCCGGTTCGATCGGCCTCGGCTTCGCCATCCCGATCAACCAGGCCAAGTACGTCGCCCAGCAGCTGATCAAGACCGGCAAGCCGGTGTACGCCAAGATCGGCGCGTCCGTCTCCCTGGAGGACTCCAGCAACGGCGCGAAGATCACCGAGCAGGGCGCCAGCGGCTCCGACGCCGTCGAGGCGGGCGGTCCCGCCGCCAAGGCCGGCCTCAAGCCCGGTGACGTCATCACCAAGCTGGACGACCATGTGATCGACTCCGGGCCCACCCTGATCGGCGAGATCTGGACCCACAAGCCCGGCGACCAGGTCACGATCACCTACCAGCGGGACGGCAAGACCCACACCGTCCAGCTCACCCTGGGCTCCCGCTCGGGCGACAGCTGACCCACCGACCCACGCGCGCGTACCTCCCCGGGTCCGCACCATCCACCCTCCGCGCGCGCGTGCCAACCCGTTACTCTTGTCCCCGCGCTGTCGATCACGAGCAGCGCGGGGAGGCGTGCCCGAGCGGCCGAAGGGAACGGTCTTGAAAACCGTCGTGGCAGCGATGTCACCGTGGGTTCAAATCCCACCGCCTCCGCACGACGAGCAGTGAGAGCGGCCCCTGACCTGAGTGTTCGGTCAGGGGCCCTTTTTTTGCCCGCAGCCACCGTGGCAGGCCCGTTGTTCCCCGTGGGTTCCGGCCCTTCGGGCACAGGCGGTGCGTCTGAGTAGCTGTGCTCATGTGCGGTGCCTGCCAGGTCGGCATGCTGGGTGGCATGCGATCAGCGGGATGTCACCAGCGGACGGAATGGTGGTGCGCGTGAGGCCCGGAGGTGATCCGTCGACCGGCGAGCAGGTCGGGGTCAGCGTGGCGCTTCTCGTCATCGACCTGATGGTTGTCGCCTATTTGCTGTTCATCCGCTACGGGATGACCGGCTGGGCCGACGGCTATGACAGCGGCAATCCGCCCGAGGCGCCCGGGGAGGCGCTGCGGGGTATGTGGCTGCTGGCAGGGGGCGCAGTCGTCTCGGGCGGTGGTCTCCTTGTACTGGGATGGCGTATCCCGGGCGTCGTTCAATTGGTTGTCCTGGGAACGGGAGCAGGACTGCTCGCCTGCCTCGCCGCTGGCGGCTAGCGCCTGCCGACCCACCTCACTCCACCACGGGCTATCGCCTTGACCGTGGCCCGGTCCATACGTGACTGAAACCCGTGCAGCTGGGGACCTGACGTTCAGGTCGGGTTCGGTGTTCCCATGGGGCCGGTCCGGTCAGGCTCCTCCGGTTCAGAGTGCGAGACGGAGGAGCCGCCCTCGCGGGTCATGAGAGCGTGCCCTGTTCGCAGATCAGGCGGGCCACCTCGCGCAGTTTGATGTTTCTCTCCTGCGAGTAGCGGCGCAGCACGTCGAAGGCCCCGTCCTCGGTGAGGTCGTGGCTGCCCATGAGGATGCCCATGGCCTCGCCGATCATGTGGCGGGTGCCGAGGGCCTGTTCCATCTGGGCGTGGGTGCGGGCGCTGGAGAAGGAGACCGCGGCGTGGGAGGCCAGCAGCCAGCCGGCCAGCTCGCCGGCCTCGGTGAAGGCGCCGGGGCGGCGGGAGTAGATGTTCAGGGCGCCGAGTTCCTCGTCCTCGGTGTAGAGCAGGAAACCCATCATGCTGCCCACGCCGAGCCGCTGCGCCCGGGGCGCGTAGTCGGGCCAGCGCGGCTGTTCCCGGGTGAAGTCCGGGATACGGAAGACCCGTTCGCCGTCCTTGGTGCGGGCGGCGTCGAAGCACGGTCCCTCGCCGAGCTGCTCCTGCAGGCGGTCGCTGTCGATCACGAGCTTGTCGGTGGGCGCCAGCGTCCGCACCTTCTTGTCGTGCAGCATCAGGATCCCGGCGGCGTCACAGCCCTCCACCAGCTCGACCGCCGAGCCGGTGATCCGCTCCAGGGTGGCGTCGACCGATGTCTGCGCCAGCAGGTCCCGCGCCAGCGTCGCCATCTGCTGCGCGAAAAGGGCCCAGTCCATCAGAGCATTCACCTCCCTGCCCGTAGGTCCGCCCCGGGGAGCCGTATACCCACCCTTTCACGCGCGCCCCACGGCGCGAGGCGGGTTCGGAGCCCGCCTCGCGCCCGCAACTGCGCGGAGGCAGCGCCCGGGTCAGGTCAGGTTGATCTCCGGCCGGTACATGTCCAGCCACTGTGCGAGGTCCAGCACCCGTTCCAGGCCGCGCCGTCCGGCCTGGGTGCCCACCGGTTCGTCGCGGTGGGCGAGGCGGGCCAGGCGGTCGGGGTCGACGAGGTCGAAGACCCGGTGTGAAGGCTGGGCCAGCAGGTCCTTGGCCTGGTCCTGGAGGGCCACGGCGTACTTGGGGTCCTGGGTGGACGGGTACGGGCTCTTGACCCTGTCGTAGACCGACTTCGGGAGGACGTCGGCGGTCGCCTCGCGCAGCAGGCTCTTCTCGCGGCCGTCGAAGGACTTCAGCGCCCAGGGGGTGTTGTAGACGTACTCGACGAGCCGGTGGTCGCAGAACGGGACCCTGACCTCGAGCCCGACGGCCATGCTCGCGCGGTCCTTGCGGTCGAGCAGGATGCGTACGAACCGGGTGAGGTGCAGATACGACATCTGCCGCATCCGGAACTCGAAGTCGCTCTCGCCGTCCAGGCGTTGGATGCCGGTGACGGCGGTGCGGTAGCCGTCGGCGACATAGCCCTGCAGGTCGAGCGAGTCGAGCAGGCCGGGGCGCAGCACCTCGGCGTCCTCGCCGAAGTGGCGGCTGAACTGCACCAGCCAGGGGAAGGTGCCGCCGCGGCGGGCCTCCTCGTCGAAGAACTGGAGGTAGCCGCCGAAGACCTCGTCGGCGGACTCGCCGGACAGGGCGACGGTCGACCGGTCGCGGATGGCGCGGAAGAGCAGATAGAGCGAGGCGTCCATGTCGCCGAGCCCGGCGGGCAGGTCGCGGGCCCTGATCACCTTGGCGCGCACCTCCGGGTCGGCGAGCGCCTGCACGTCGAGCACGATGTCCTGGTGCTCGGTGCCGGCGGAGCGGGCCACGTCGTGGACGAACGGCGTGTCGGGGGTGCCGCGCAGTTCGTCGGCGACGAAGTTGTCGCTCTGGCCGACGAAGTCGACGGCGAAGCTGCGCACCTTCTCGCCGTGTTCGCCGAGCTGTCGGGCGGCCAGCGCGGTCATGGCGGAGGAGTCGAGACCGCCGGAGAGCAGGGTGCACAGGGGCACGTCGGCGACGAGCTGGCGGCGCACGATGTCGTCGAGCAGGGAGCGGACGGTGGCGATGGAGGTGTCGCGGTCGTCGGTGTGGGGCCGGGTCTCCAGCTGCCAGTACGCGCGCCGGTGCACGCCCGAGCGGTCGACGGTGACGACGGTGCCGGGTTCGACCTCCGCCATGCCCTCCCACACGGCGTGCCCCGGCGTCTTGATCATCGTGAACAGCTCGCGCAGGCCGTCGAGTCCGACGCGGGCGGGGGCCAAGGGGTTGGCCAGGATCGCCTTGGGCTCGGAGCCGAACAGGACGCCGTCGGGGGTGGGGTAGTAGTAGAAGGGCTTGATGCCCATGCGGTCGCGGATCATCACCAGCTTGTCCTCGCGGCCGTCCCACACGGCGAACGCGTACATGCCGTTGAGCCGTTCGGCGACCCGCTCGCCCCATTCGAGATAGCCGTGCAGGACGACCTCGGTGTCGGAGTCGGTGGTGAAACGGTGGCCGCGGGCGGTCAGTTCGCGGCGCAGCTCGGTGAAGTTGTACGTCTCACCGGAGTACACGAGCGCGACGCTGCCGTGCGGGGTGTCGGACGCCATCGGCTGCCGGCCGCCGGGCAGGTCGATGATCGCGAGCCTGCGGTGCCCGAGGGCCGCCGGGCCCTGCACCCAGGTGCCGCGGTCGTCGGGGCCGCGGCAGGCCATCGTCTCGGTCATTGCATCCAATACGGCCGACTCGGTCCGCAGGTCGCGGTCGTAGGAGATCCAGCCGGTGATGCCGCACATGTGGTGCCTCCTGATACGGGTCTACCCCCGGGCACCTTCTGACGTGCGGTTTCCCGTGCGCAACGGCGACCCGGCAGCAAACAAGATGTAATTGACATCTATATGCGAGGGTGCGTCCTGCTCGGGAGATGGTCAACACGGCCGTAACGCGCGCGGGTGCCGGACCCCGGTGGTTTCGGCCTCACTTTGCTTGCGCGAAACCTGTCGGGCCCTGCGGGGGCGGGCCTGTCCCGCCAGGAATCGGCCACAGGCAAAATCTTCGCAGCGGGATTTCACAGTTCGAGGTCGCGTGCCAGCCGCTCCCAGTCCACTCCCCGCAGCGAGGCCTCCGCGTCGCATTCCGAGGGGATCCGGGTGCTCTGCTGGAACCACACGACCGTCAGGGCCGAGTGGTGCAGGACCGGGTCGTGGGCGGGCTCCAGGGCCGTGGAGCGGAAGGAGCCCACGCAGGCGACGGGCGGCAGGATCTCGACCGGGCCGTACGCGCCCGCGTACTGGTCGGGGTGCTCACGCCGGGGCGGGACGAAGTGGATCGGCGTGGTCGGGTAGGTGCGCTCGGCGGAGCGCAGCAGCTCCTCGATCACCAGGTCGTTGACCGGCTTGCAGGGGTAGCCGTCCGGCATTCCTCCGTACGTCGACGCGAACCGCAGCTCGGCCAGGTCGACACAGCGGCCGGAGGCGAGGACCACGCGGGTCAGCGACATGGTCCGCACGCCAGGGCGGTGGTGCATGGAGCTCCTCATGGTTCGCGCGCTGCCACGGCCTGTCCGTGAGTCTCACGGCCTGCCCGTGGGTCTCACGGCCGATGGCCCGTCATCCGGGCCGCCGACGCGATCGTCGCCCTCGCCTCCCGTTCGGTCAGTCCGGTGTTGAGGGCCGCCTCGACCAGGGGATCGACGAGCGCCGGGCCGATGCCGTCCTCGTAGGCGCGGCAGGCCGCCCAGAACAGTCGGGTGTTGCGCTGGCCCTCGTGCGCGGCGAGCACGAACTGCACGAGCCCCTGGCCGTGGTCGCCGACCGAGGTCGGGGTGACGCCGTAGCGGCGCGGCGGCGGCAGCAGCAGCCGGAGCAGGGAGGGCGGACAGGCCGCCGGGGCGAGGTGGGCCGTGCCCGGCGCCGTGCCGTAGACGCCGTGCTCGGTGCGGGAGCCGGGGCCCACGAGGTAGCCGCCGGCCCCGCGGATGTCGATGCCGGGCGCGAGCCGGCCGGCCGAGTTGGGGATGACGACGTCCGGCGGGCCGCTCAGCCAGAGGTGACGGCCACCGCTGGGCGTGAGGACGACCACTGTGTCGGGGATGGTGAACAGATGGCGCAGCGCCAGCTCGCGCAGCGCCGCCGAGGAGTCCGTGTCCGACTTCGTGTCGAGGTCGACACCGATCAGATGGTGCGGCGGGAGACCGCACGCGATGCCGTACCCGGTCGCCCAGGGGGCCGCGGCGAACAGCTCGCGGATGCGTGCCGGGTCGGTCGAGGCGTCGTACACCCCGTGCCCGAGGCGGCCGCACTCGCCGTGGCAGCGTCCGGGATCGGGGTCGTCGCGGTGGGGGGAGCGGAGGGCCGGAAGCTTCGTGCGGGACAGGGGTATGACGGCCAGCCCGCGCTCGGCGGCTGACAGGGCGTGTGCGAGGGCCAGCGTCGTGGCCTGCCGGTCGGTGGTGGCCATGCCTCTATGTTCGTACGTACGTTCGAAAAAGGGAAGCGGAAATCGCACGCGACGCGCCCGGGACCGGGAGGTTGGCCGGAAAAGTGGCGGAGCGGTTCTCCTCTTGCGGCGCTTGAGGGCGGACCGTCCCGACTGTCCCGGCTGTTGCGAAAAAGGGCATTGGAAGTCGCGATAGGGGTTTATCGACTTGTCGTAGCACTTGAGGGGGAATCACGGCTTCCAGGGTGGTTCGCCGGGGTTCCGGTGGGCAACTCTGATCTTGCGACGTCGAGCACAACACCGAGGCGGTCGGCCAACTGCCTTGGTATCAGCCGTACTTCACGTGGTGTTCTGGAGGAACAACATGGCAAGCATCCGTACTGCCCGCGTCATCGCCGCCGTCTCCGCCCTTCCGCTGGCAGCCGCTCTGTTCACCGGCGTCGCGGCGGCGGACAACGGCGCCATCGCGGACAACGGATCGAACGCGGGTGTCGCCAGTGTCGTCGGCAGCGGTGTCGGGCACGACAACAGCGGCAACTCGTCCACCACGCAGCAGAACGCTGTCGGCAACGGCGCCTCGAACCAGAGCAACACCGCCCAGGTGAAGGGCTCCGCGTTCACGGCCGTCAACCAGGGGAACAGGAACGTGGCCATCAACTTCAGCGAGCTGTGGTGAGCCGACGCCCCTGAACACAGGGGCCGGGGTGCGCATGGGGTGCAGGGCGTCTGTGCGGCGGTGCTTCGGCACCGCCGCACAGGCGTTTTCGCGTACATGAAAGTGACCTTGACACGGCATCGGATCTGACGGACAGTCAGAAACCATCGCCGGTCGAGGAGGTGTGGTCGTGGACGACGAGCTGGGGGCACGGCTGAAGGTCTACGAGGGGCGTGCCGCCACCCTCACCGGAACGGGCCGTGACCCCGTCAACCTGCCGATGATCCGGCACTGGTGCGAGGCGATGGGGGACACCAACCCCGCCTACACCGGACCCGGCGCCATCGCCCCGCCCACCATGCTCCAGGCCTGGACCATGGGCGGCCTCGCCGGTCACGAGGGGCGCGCGGCGGCCCACGACGAGATGTTCGCCCTGCTGGACGCGGCCGGCTGCACCTCGATCGTGGCCACCGACTGCGAGCAGGAGTACCTGCGTCCGCTGCGCCCCGGCGACGAGGTCACCTTCGACACGGTCATCGAGTCGGTCTCGGCCCGCAAGACGACCAAGCTCGGCACCGGGTACTTCATCACCACCCGCACGGACGTCCGCGTGGGCCCCGAACTCGTGGGCACCCACCGCTTCCGCGTCCTCAAGTACGCCCCGGCCCGCCCCGCGCAGCAACCCCCGCCCCGCCCCCGCCCCGTCGTCAACCGCGACAACGCCGGCTTCTGGGAAGGCGTCGCACGCCACCGCCTGCTCATCCAGCGCTGCACCGCCTGCGCCGCCCTCCGCCTCCCCTGGCTGCCCGGCTGCAACGCCTGCGGCGGCCCGGACTGGGACACCGTCGAGGCGAGCGGCGAGGGCACGGTGTACTCGTACGTCGTCATGCACCACCCCCCCTTCCCGGCCTTCGACCCGCCCTACGCGGTGGCCCTGATCGAACTCGCCGAGGGCGTGCGGATCATCAGCAACGTGGTGGGGGTGCCGTACGACAAGGTGCGCATCGACATGCCGGTGCGGCTCGAATTCCGGTCGTACGACGATGAGTTGGTGCTGCCCGTGTTCCGCGTCCGGGAGGAGGTCGCCGTATGAGAGCCGGTGAGGAGCTGCCTCCGCTCGAGATCCCCATCACCCGCACCCTGATCGTCGCCGGTGCCATCGCCTCCCGCGACTACCAGGACGTGCACCACGACGCCGAGTTGGCCCGGCAGAAGGGCTCCCCGGACATCTTCATGAACATCCTGACGACGAACGGCCTGGTCGGCCGCTACATCACCGACCACTTCGGCCCGGCGGCCGTCCTGCGCAAGGTGGCCATCCGGCTGGGAGCGCCCAACCACCCCGGCGACACCATGGTGTTGACCGGCACGATCGAGGAGGTCGACGGCGACACGGCGACGGTCCGCGTGGTCGGCGCGAACGGCCTCGGCAGCCATGTCACGGGCACGGTGACCGTCACCGTCCCATCGGACACGGTTCTTTCCGGGGGTGCGTGATGAGCGTACGCACGAAGGACGCGCTCGGCGGGCGCGCCGCGATCGCCGGCATCGGGGCCACCGAGTTCTCCAAGGACTCGGGGCGAAGCGAGCTGCGGCTGGCCGTGGAGGCGGTGCGGGCCGCGCTCGACGACGCGGGCCTCGCGCCCGGCGACGTGGACGGGATGGTCACGTTCACCATGGACACCAGCCCCGAGATCAGCGTGGCCCAGGCCGCGGGGATCGGCGAGCTGTCCTTCTTCTCCCGGATCCACTACGGCGGCGGGGCGGCCTGCGCGACGGTCCAGCAGGCGGCGCTCGCCGTCGCCACCGGGGTGGCCGAGGTCGTCGTCTGCTACCGCGCCTTCAACGAGCGCTCGGGCCGCCGCTTCGGCTCCGGGGTGCAGCAGCGCGAGCCCTCGGCGGAGGGCGCCGCGCTCGGCTGGGCGCTGCCGTTCGGGCTGCTGACCCCGGCCTCCTGGGTGGCGATGGCGGCCCGGCGCTATCTGCACACGTACCACCTGACCCCGGAGGCCTTCGGGCACGTGGCCGTCGTCGACCGGAAGTACGCGGCGACCAACCCGGCCGCGTACTTCCACGGCCGCCCCATCACCCTCGCCGACCACGCGGCCTCGCGCTGGATCGTCGAGCCGCTGAGGCTGCTGGACTGCTGCCAGGAGACCGACGGCGGCCAGGCGATCGTCGTCACCTCAGTGGAGCGGGCCCGCGACCTGCGGCGCCCGCCCGCGGTCGTCGCGGCGGCGGCCCAGGGGGCAGGCCGGCGCCAGGAGCAGATGACGAGCTTCTACCGCGACGACCTCACCGGCCTGCCCGAGATGGCCGTGGTGGCCCGCCAGCTGTGGCGCACCTGCGGTCTGACGCCCGCCGATCTGGACGTGGCGATCCTCTACGACCACTTCACGCCGTTCGTGCTGATGCAGCTGGAGGAGTTCGGGTTCTGCGGCAAGGGGGAGGCGGCGGACTTCGTGGCCGGGGAGTCGCTGCCGCTCAACACGCACGGAGGGCAGCTCGGGGAGGCGTACCTGCACGGGATGAACGGGATCGCGGAGGCGGCGCGGCAGATCCGCGGGACGGCCGTCAACCAGGTGCCCGGGGCCGAGCGGGTACTGGTGACGGCGGGGACGGGAGTGCCGACCTCGGGCCTGGTCCTGACCGCGGACGACTGACCGCCGGAGGCACCCCCCAGGGGTCATCCCGCAGTACCCCCGACCCGCTCGTCCACCTTCAGGAGGTGCAGCCACCTCCACCCCTACAACCTGAGGCGGACCCGGCTTCGGGACCTGCGGCCGATCCGCCGAAGGGGCTCTCGCTCCTAGCGTTGAGCCATGACCACACCCGTCTGCACCCGCGCATCGAACGCCGCCACGCCGGCGACGCAGACCCTGCCGTACCCGTCGTTCGCGTCGTACGTCAGGGCCCGGCAGCCGGTGCTGCTGCGCACCGCCCGGTCGCTCACCGCGAACCCGAGCGACGCGGAGGACCTGCTGCAGACCGCGCTCACCAAGACGTATGTCGCCTGGGAGCGCATCGAGGACCACCGGGCGCTCGACGGCTACGTACGCCGCGCGCTGCTGAACACGCGCACCTCGCAGTGGCGCAAGCGCAGGGTCGACGAGTTCGTGTGCGAGGAGCTGCCCGAGCCGGAGCCCGTGCGCGGCGGGGACGACCCGGCCGAGCAGCAGGCGCTGCACGACGCGATGTGGCGGGCGATCATGAAGCTGCCCGCACGGCAACGGGCGATGGTCGTCCTCAGGTATTACGAGGACCTCAGCGAGGTGCAGACGGCCGAGGTGCTCGGCGTGTCCGTGGGCACGGTGAAGTCGGCGGTGTCGCGCGCGCTGGGCAAGCTGCGCGAGGACCCCGAACTGGTCCGGGAGCGGTAAATCCGTCGGACCCTAGTGACATACCGCGCGGTATGTGCGCAGAATCAGCGCATCCCTACCGCCGCGTAGGCAATGTCGCCATGGGAGGACGCCGTGCTGAGCACGATGCAGGACGTACCGCTGCTGATCTCGAGAATCCTGACCCACGGGTCCACGGTCCACGGGACCTCACAGGTGACCACCTGGACCGGGGAAGGGGAGCCGCACCGCCGCTCCTACGCCGAGATCGGGGCCCGCGCCGCACAGCTCGCGCACGCCCTGCGTGACGACCTCGGCGTGACGGACGCCGACCGGGTGGCGACCCTCGCCTGGAACAACGCCGAGCACGTCGAGGCGTACTTCGCGATCCCGTCCATGGGCGCCGTACTGCACACGCTCAACCTGCGGCTGCCCCCCGAGCAGCTGTCGTTCATCGTCAATCACGCGGCCGACAAGGTCGTCATCGTCAACGGCTCGCTGCTGCCGCTGCTCGCCCCGCTGCTGCCGAGGCTGCCCACGATCGAGCACATCGTCGTCACCGGCCCCGGCGACCGCTCCGTCCTCGACGGCGCGAGCGCCCAGGTCCACGAGTACGAGGACCTGATCGCCCCCAAGCCGACCAGCTACGACTGGCCCGAGCTGGACGAACGCCAGGCCGCCGCCATGTGCTACACCTCCGGCACCACCGGCGACCCCAAGGGCGTGGTCTACAGCCACCGTTCGATCTATCTGCACTCCATGCAGGTCAACATGGCCCAGTCGATGGGCCTGACCGACGAGGACACCTCGCTGGTGGTGGTCCCGCAGTTCCACGTCAACGCCTGGGGCCTGCCCCACGCCACCTTCATGACCGGCGTCAACCTGCTGATGCCGGACCGCTTCCTGCAGGCCGCCCCGCTCGCCGAGATGATCGAGTCCGAGCGTCCCACCCACGCGGCGGCCGTCCCGACCATCTGGCAGGGCCTGCTCGCCGAGCTGAAGGCCAAGCCGCGCGACGTCTCCTCCCTCACCCAGGTCACCATCGGCGGCTCGGCCTGCCCGCCCTCCCTCATGGAGGCCTTCGACAGTTTGGGCATGCGGGTCTGCCACGCCTGGGGCATGACGGAGACCTCCCCGCTCGGCACGGTCGCCCGTCCGCCGGCCCACGCGGTCGGCACCGACGAGGAGTTCGCCTACCGCCTCACCCAGGGCCGCTTCCCGGCCGGCGTCGAGGCCCGCCTGACCGGTCCCGGCGGTGAACGCCTGCCCTGGGACGGCGAGTCGGCGGGCGAGCTGGAGGTGCGCGGCAACTGGATCGCGGGCGCCTACTACAACGGCCCCGACGCCGAACCCCTGCGCCCCGCCGACAAGTTCAGCGAGGACGGCTGGCTGAAGACCGGCGACGTCGGCACGATCAACCCGGAGGGCTACCTCACCCTCACCGACCGCGCCAAGGACGTCATCAAGTCCGGCGGCGAGTGGATCTCCTCGGTGGACCTGGAGAACGCGCTGATGTCCCACCCGGACGTCGCCGAGGCCGCCGTGGTCGCCGTCCCCGACGAGAAGTGGGGCGAACGCCCGCTGGCCACCGTCGTCCTGAAGGAGGGCGCGAGCGCCGACTTCACCTCCCTGCGAGCCTTCCTCGCGAGCGACGTCTGCAAGATCGCCAAATGGCAGCTCCCCGAACGCTGGACGATCATCGAGTCGGTCCCGAAGACCAGCGTCGGCAAGTTCGACAAGAAGGTCCTCCGCCGCCGCTACGCCGAGGGCGACCTGGACGTCACCCAGCTCTGACACCACCCGCTCGCGGTGCCGGGGTGCGGGTCAGTTGGTGCCGATCCGTGACAGCAGGTCGACGATGCGGCTCTGCACCTCGGCGCTGGTGGAGCGTTCGGCGAGGAAGAGTACGGTCTCGCCGGAGGCCAGGCGACGCCGTCCGCTCGCGGTGCCGGGGTGTGGGTCAGTTGGTGCCGATCCGCGAGAGCAGGTCGACGATGCGGCTCTGCACCTCGGGGCTCGTGGAGCGTTCGGCGAGGAAGAGTACGGTCTCGCCGGAGGCCAGTCGCGGCAGGTCGGCCTGGTCGACGGCGGCGGTGTAGACGACGAGCGGGGTGCGGTTGAGCTGGTTGTTGGCGCGCAGCCAGTCGACGATTCCGGCCTGGCGCCGGTGCACCTGCATCAGGTCCATCACCACCAGGTTCGGCCGGAGCTGCCCCGCCAGGGTCACCGCGTCCGCGTCGCTCGCGGCCCGCGCCACCTGCATCCCGCGCCGCTCCAGCGTCGCGGTCAGGGCCAGCGCGATCTCCGCGTGCTCCTCGATCAGCAGCACCCGCGGCGGGTGCTGCTCGCTGTCCCGCGGCGCGAGCGCCTTCAGCAGTACGGCGGGGTCGGCGCCGTAGGCCGCCTCGCGCGTCGCCTGCCCCAGGCCCGCGGTCACCAGCACCGGTACCTCGGCGGCCACCGCAGCCTGACGCAGCGACTGCAGCGCGGTCCGGGTGATCGGACCGGTCAGCGGGTCCACGAACAGTGCGGCAGGGAACGCCGCGATCTGCGCGTCGACCTCCTCGCGCGAGTGCACGATCACGGGACGGTAGCCGCGGTCGCTCAGCGCCTGCTGGGTCGTCACGTCCGGCGCGGGCCACACCAGCAGCCGACGCGGGTTGTCCAGCGGCTCGGGCGGAAGCTCGTCGTCCATCGGCTGCGGCCGCGGCGGGTCCGCGATCTCCACGGCACCGCCCGGACCGTCCAGCGGCTCGGGCCCCTCGGCGGCGTTCTCGTCGGGCGCCCCTATGGCGTACGACCGCCC
>NZ_JAFJSY010000097.1 GCF_019857225.1 Streptomyces plumbidurans | reverse complement strand
CGGGCGGAAGCTCGTCGTCCATCGGCTGCGGCCGCGGCGGGTCCGCGATCTCCACGGCACCGCCCGGACCGTCCAGCGGCTCGGGCCCCTCGGCGGCGTTCTCGTCGGGCGCCCCTATGGCGTACGACCGCCCGGTGCCCTCGGTCGCCTGCGCGAGCCGCGACTGCCCGGCCTGCGAGGGCGGGGACTGCGGCTGGGCCTGCGCCTGTTCGGCCGGCGGGTGCGGCCGCGTCGCCTGCTTCGTGGCCGCCGCCGCGCCGGGTTCGGTCCGCGTGCCGAGCTTGCGGCGCCGTCCGCCGCCGGTCGGGTTGTGCGGCGGAGGCGTGGCCGTCGGCTGCTGCACCTGCGCGGCCTGCCGCGTGAAGGGCACACCCTGCCCCAGCGTCCGGACGCTGATCGCCCGGCCCTGGGTGGAGTTGGGGTCCACGGGAGCGGCCGGTGCGGCCGGTGACGCGGGCGCGGCGGCCTCGGCGGGCAGGGGCTGGGCGGGCCGCGGCTGCGCGGGTGTCGGTCCCTGAGCGGCCG
>NZ_JAFJSY010000096.1 GCF_019857225.1 Streptomyces plumbidurans | reverse complement strand
TGGCTCGCCGCGGGCGGCGGCCGCCCGGCCGGCAAGGCGGTCAAGGCGTACCGCAGCACGGGCATCGCGGCGGGCGACGCCGCCCCGGGCGGGGCGCGCCGCCGCACCGCGGCACTCGTCTGACCTCAGACGCCGCGCCGTGTCAACGGCGGTCGGGAGCCAGGAGGGTGGTGAGCGAGCCCGCGTGCGCCCCTCCCGATTCGGCCACGATCTCGTCCACGCTCTGCGGCTCGCGGACGGTCGCGAAGGCGACGCCTCCGCTGCCGTCCGGGGCGAAGCCGTAAATGCCGGGCCGGGCGAGGGAGTTGTAGGCGTAGTGGTGCGCGAAGTAGTACGCGCCCGTGTCCAGCGCCGCCGCGTAGTCCCCCTGCTCCAGCAGCGGCAGCGTACGGCCCTCGGCCAGCAGGTCGCCCGCGAAGCAGGCGGGCCCGGCGACGTCCTGCACGACCCCGGGCCCGTCCTTGGGCCGCCCCTTGCCGTCGTAGGCGGCGATCCGCAGCGGCCAGGCGCTCGGCGCGTACACCGTCCGCGTCGCCACCTGTACGCCCGCGTGGGTGACCGCGACCGGCCGCCCGCCCGCGCTCTTGGCGTACTCCACCCGGGCCACCACCGTCCCGTGCTTGGCCAGCAGCGAGCGCCCGAACTCCGTGACCAGTCCGTACCGCCCGGAGAACAGGCCCGGCACTGCCTCGCCCAGCAGCCGCGCGTACTGCGCGTACGTCGGCGTCGTCTCGTCCGAGCCGAAGTTCACCGGCAGCCCGCCGCCGATGTCGAGCGTGTCGATCTGCCGGCGCCCGAGCCGCCGGTTGATCTCCTCGGCCAGCGCGTACGTCTCGGCCACGCCCTGCGCCATCAGCGAGAGCGGAATGCCCTGGGAGCCGGTGTGCGCATGCAGCCGCGTCAGCCACGGGCGGTCCGCGTACGCCCGTACGACCCACTCCCGCGCCCCCTCGTCGCGCAGCGCCACCCCGAACTTCGACGTCGCCGTCGCGGTGGACAGGGCCTCGATGGAACCGCCGCCCACCTGCGGATTCACCCGGATCCCGAGGGGGGAGCGGCTGGTGGCCGACCGCATCAGGGCGTCGATGCGGTCCAGTTCCTGCGGGTTGTCCGCGTTGACGGCGATGCCGAGCGCCAGCGCCTCGCGCAGCTCGGCCGGGGTCTTCGCCGGTGAGTCGAGCACCGTGCGGGACGGCGGTATCCCGGCCGCGCGCGCCAGCGCCAGCTCGCCCGGGCTCGCCACCTCGGCGCCGATGCCCTCGCGGTGCAGCAGCCGCAGCACCGGCACCAGCGGGCTCGCCTTCACCGCGAAGGCGTGCAGCACCGGGGTGCCGGGTGCCACGACGGCGTCGAACGCCGTGCGCAGTTCGCTCGCCGCCTCGCGGATGCCGGTGACGTCGAGCAGCCCCACGATGGGGGTGCCGGGCCCCAGCAGCCCCTGCTCCACGGCGGCCCGCACCGCCTCGTCGCGCCGGTCCGCCCGGCCCTGACCACCCACCCGACCGTCCATGCCGTTCTCCACCGCTTCCCCCGTGATCTCGTGGCCCGGCGCCGAAGTCACCATCCGGTGCGGCGGCCGGCGTGTGCAGTGCATCCAGCCAAACACCCACAGCTCGCCCGCGCTGGCCGACGGATGTATTGACTAGTTCTATTCAGGAAGCCAAGATGTGAATAACGGCAGCAACAATCCGCTAGGAGGCAGACCATGTCAGGACCCCGCCCCGTACGAGCGCCGCGCGGTACGGAACTGAGCGCCCTGGGATGGCAGCAGGAGGCCGCCCTGCGGATGCTGCAGAACAACCTCGACCCCGAGGTCGCCGAACACCCCGACAAGCTCGTCGTCTACGGCGGCACGGGCAAGGCCGCCCGCGACTGGCGCTCCTTCGACGCCATGGTCCGCACCCTGCGCACCCTCAAGCAGGACGAGACGATGCTGGTCCAGTCCGGCCGCCCCGTCGGCGTCATGCAGACCCACGAGTGGGCCCCGCGCGTTCTGATCGCCAACTCCAACCTGGTCGGCGACTGGGCCAACTGGGAGGAGTTCCGCCGCCTGGAGGCCCTCGGCCTGACCATGTACGGCCAGATGACCGCCGGTTCCTGGATCTACATCGGCACCCAGGGCATCCTCCAGGGCACCTACGAGACCTTCGCCGCCGTCGCCGCGAAGAAGTTCAACGGCACCCTCGCGGGCACCATCACCCTGACCGCCGGCCTCGGCGGCATGGGCGGCGCCCAGCCGCTCGCCGTCACCATGAACGACGGCGTCGCCCTCTGCATCGACTGCGACCCGCGCGCCATCGAGCGCCGCATCGAGCACCGCTACCTGGACGTGAAGGCCGACAGCCTGGAGCACGCCCTCCAGCTCGCGGTCGAGGCCCGTGACGCCCGCCGCCCGCTCTCCATCGGCCTGCTGGGCAACGCCGCCGAGCTGCTGCCCCGCATGCTCGCCGAGGGCGCGCCCATCGACATCGTCACCGACCAGACCTCCGCCCACGACCCGCTGGCGTATCTGCCGCTCGGCATGGACTTCGACGACATGGCGTCCGAGGCGACCAAGGACCCGGCCGGCTTCACCACCCGCGCCCGTGAGTCCATGGCCCGGCACGTGGAGGCGATGGTCGGCTTCATGGACGCCGGCGCCGAGGTCTTCGACTACGGCAACTCGATCCGCGGCGAGGCCCAACTCGCGGGCTACGACCGGGCGTTCGCCTTCCCCGGGTTCGTCCCCGCCTACATCCGGCCGCTGTTCTGCGAGGGCAAGGGCCCCTTCCGCTGGGCCGCGCTGTCCGGCGAGGCGTCGGACATCGCGAAGACGGACAAGGCGATCCTCGACCTGTTCCCGGAGAACGAGTCCCTCGCACGCTGGATCAAGATGGCGGGCGAGCGGGTCCACTTCCAGGGCCTGCCCGCGCGCATCTGCTGGCTCGGCTACGGCGAGCGGGACAAGGCCGGTGAGCGCTTCAACGACATGGTGGCGAGCGGTGAGCTGGCCGCGCCCCTGGTGATCGGCCGCGACCACCTGGACTGCGGGTCCGTCGCCTCCCCGTACCGCGAGACCGAGGCCATGCTCGACGGGTCGGACGCGATCGCGGACTGGCCGCTGCTGAACGCGATGGTGAACGTCGCCTCCGGGGCGTCCTGGGTGTCCATCCACCACGGCGGTGGGGTGGGGATGGGGCGGTCCATCCACGCCGGGCAGGTGACGGTGGCGGACGGGACGGCGCTGGCCGGGGAGAAGGTGCGGCGGGTGCTGACGAACGACCCCGGGATGGGGGTGATCCGGCATGTGGATGCCGGGTACGACATTGCGGAGTCCGTTGCCGGTGAGCGGGGTGTGCGGGTTCCTATGCGCGAGGGTGGGGACGCGTGAGCCAGCGCTCCGGTGAGCCGAGCGGCGACGGTCCGGTGGGGGCCGGTCTCTCGTCGCCGGGTGCCGCTTCGGCTGTGCCCACCCGTTCCGCCCTGCGGAACGACTGCCCACAGCCTGACGGGTCACAGCCCGCCGGCAGCGGCTCGTTCCACTCCATGTGGCGTGAGCTGCTGCCCATCGGGCGGCACGCCGACTCCCACGGATACCGCCGGTTCGCCTGGAGTGGGGCCGATGGTGAGTGCCGGGAGTGGTTCAGGGAGCAGGCCGAGGGGCGGGGGCTGGTCTACGAGGTCGACCGGAACGGGAATCAGTGGGCCTGGCTCGGGGATCCGGAGGCCGGGGACGCCGTGGTCACCGGGTCGCATCTCGACTCCGTGCCCGACGGGGGTGCCTTCGACGGGCCGCTCGGGGTCGTGTCCTCCTTCGCCGCCCTTGACGAACTGCGCGGCAGGGGCGCGGAGTTCGGGCGACCGCTCGCGGTCGTGAATTTCGGGGACGAGGAAGGTGCGCGGTTCGGGCTGGCGTGTGTCGGGTCGCGGCTCACCTCCGGGCAGCTGACCGTCGAGAACGCGCGGAAGCTGACCGACGGCGACGGGATCAGTCTGCCGAGGGCCATGGAGGCCGCCGGATACGACCCCGACGCCATCGGTGCGGACCCCGAACGGCTCGCCCGTATCGGTGCGTTCGTCGAGTTGCATGTCGAGCAGGGGCGGGCGCTGGACCTGTCCGGCGACCGGGTCGGCATCGCCAGCGCCATCTGGCCGCACGGGCGCTGGCGGTTCGACTTCCGGGGCGAGGCCAACCACGCCGGCACGACCCGTCTCGTCGACCGGCGCGACCCCATGCTGTCGTACGCCGAGACCGTGCTCGCCGCGCGGCGCGAGGCCGAACTCGCCGGTGCCGTCGCCACGTTCGGCAAGATCGCCGTCGAGCCGAACGGCGTCAACGCCATCCCCTCCCTGGTCCGCGGCTGGCTCGACTCCCGCGCCGCCGGCCAGGCGAGCCTCGACCAGGTGGTCGGCGGCATCGAGAAGGCCGCCCGCGAGTACGCAGCCGCGCACGGCGTCGACCTCGACGTCGTCCGTGAGTCCTTCACGCCCGTCGTCGAGTTCGACCACGCCCTGCGGGACGAACTGGCCCGCATCCTGGGCAAGGACACCGACCTCACCGTCCCCGTGCTCGGCACGGGCGCCGGACACGACGCCGGGATCCTCGCCGGGAGCATCCCGACCGCCATGCTGTTCGTGCGCAACCCCACCGGCGTCTCGCATTCCCCGGCCGAGTTCGCCGCCGAGGACGACTGCGTGGCCGGGGTGCTCGCACTCGCCGACGTACTGGAAGGGCTGGCCTGCAGGTGACGCACTCCCGCACGCGGACGTACTGGCTGGAGCACGCCTGGCTCGACACCCACGTCGAGCCGAGCGTGGCCCTGGAGGTCGCGGACGGCCGCATCGCAGCCGTCCGCACCGGCGTGCCCACGCCGCCACCGGGCGCCGAGATCCTGCGCGGACTGACCCTCCCGGGGCTGGCGAACGCCCACTCGCACGCCTTCCATCGCGCCCTGCGCTCCACCGTCCAGGTCGGCTCCGGCACCTTCTGGACCTGGCGCGAGGTCATGTACTCGTTCGCCGACAAGTTGACGCCCGAGACGTACCACGTGCTCGCCCGCGCTGTGTACGCCGAGATGGCCCTCGCGGGCGTCACCGCCGTCGGAGAGTTCCACTACGTCCACCACGCCCCCGGCGGCACCCCCTACGCCGACCCCAACGCGATGGGCGAGGCCCTGATCGCGGCCGCCGCCGAGGCCGGCATCCGCATCACCCTCCTCGACACCCTCTATCTCTCCTCCGCGATCCGCGACGAGCACCGCGGCGAGCCGCCCAACGGCCATCAGCTGCGCTTCTCCGACGGCAGCGCAGAGGCCTGGGCCGAACGCTGTTCAGTTCTCAAGGAACAGGATCACGCGCGGATCGGAGCGGCGATCCACTCCGTACGGGCCGTGCCCGCGGGCCAGTTGGCGACCGTGGCGCGCTGGGCCGAGGAGCGGGGGGCCCCGCTGCATGTGCACCTGTCCGAGCAGACCGCGGAGAACGACGCCTGCCTGGCCGCGCACGGCTGCACCCCGGCCCGGCTGCTCGCCGACCACGGCGTCCTCGGGCCGCGCACCACCGGCGTCCACAACACCCATCTCACGGACGAGGACATCGCCCTGATCGGCGGGTCGGGGACCGGCACCTGCATGTGCCCGACGACCGAGCGGGACCTCGCCGACGGCATCGGCCCGGCGGTCGCCCTGCAGAGGGCGGGCTCCCCGCTCTCCCTGGGCTCCGACAGCCATGCCGTGATCGACCTGCTCGAAGAGGCACGCGCCATGGAGCTCGACGAGCGCCTGCGCACCCGCACCCGCGGGCACTGGACCGCCGCGGCCCTGCTGCGCGCGGCCTCCGCCGAAGGCCATGCGGCCCTCGGATGGCAGGACGCGGGCATTCTGCAGCCGGGCGCGCTCGCCGACTTCACCACGATCGCGCTCGACTCGGTCAGAACGGCCGGAGCCGTGCCGCGACTCGGTGCGGAGACAGCCGTATTCGCCGCCTCGGCGGCCGATGTGCGGCATACGGTCGTGGGCGGACGGCAGGTCGTGCGGGACGGCGCCCACGTCCTCGTACCCGATGTGCCGGCCGCGCTGGCGGACGCCGTCGAAGCCCTGCGTGCCTGACACCCACAGCCATCCCCGAGGACGCCATGAGCAGCAGCACCGCCATCACCAACATCGCCACGCTGGTCACCAACGACCCCTCCCTCGGTGACAACTCCCCGCTCGGACTGCTCCAGGACGCGGCCGTCGTCATCGACGGCGACCGGGTCGTCTGGACCGGTGAGTCAAGCAAAGCACCCGCCACTGACAACCGGGTCGACGCCGGCGGCCGGGCGGTCCTGCCGGGCTTCGTGGACTCGCACTCGCACCTGGTCTTCGCGGGCGACCGGACGCAGGAGTTCAACGCCCGGATGTCCGGGCGGGCGTACAGCGCGGGCGGCATCCGTACGACGGTCGCGGCGACCCGGGCGGCCACGGACGCCGAACTGGAGGCGAACCTCACCCGCTATCTCGCCGAGGCCCTGCGCCAGGGCACGACCACCTTCGAGACCAAGTCCGGCTACGGCCTGACGACCGAGGACGAGTCCCGCGCCCTGCGCATCGCCGCCGGGCACACCGACGAGGTCACCTACCTGGGCGCGCACATCGTGTCGCCCGACTTCGCGGACGACCCGGCCGGCTATGTCGCCCTGGTCACCGGCGAGATGCTCGACGCATGTGCGCCGTACGCCCGTTGGATCGACGTGTTCTGCGAGCAGGGCGCCTTCGACGGCGACCAGGCCCGCGCGATCCTCACCGCGGGCAAGGCCAGGGGCCTGCACCCGCGCATCCACGCCAACCAGCTCTCCTACGGCCCCGGCGTCCAGCTGGCCGTGGAACTCGACGCCGCCAGCGCCGACCACTGCACCCATCTCACCGACGCGGACGTCGAGGCGCTCGCGAGCGGCGGCACGGTCGCCACCCTGCTGCCCGGCGCCGAGTTCTCCACCCGCGCCGAGTGGCCGAGCGCCCGCCGTCTGCTGGACGCCGGCGCCACGGTCGCCCTGTCCACCGACTGCAACCCCGGCTCGTCCTTCACCTCGTCCGTCCCCTTCTGCATCGCGCTCGCGGTGCGGGAGATGGGGATGACCCCCGACGAGGCGGTCTGGTCGGCCACCGCGGGCGGCGCGCGGGCCCTGCGCCGGGACGACGTCGGCCGGCTGGCCCCCGGCGCCCGCGCGGACCTGGTGCTCCTGGACGCCCCGAGCCATGTCCACCTCGCCTACCGTCCGGGCGTCCCGCTGGTCGCCGGTGTGTGGCGCCGGGGCGTGCGCGAGGTCTGAGCGGGCCCAGCAGCCCGTACAAACGCCCGAGCGCGGTGCACCCGACTCGGGGTGTACCGCGCTCGGCAGAGGCGTCACTGATGGTTCGGAGGGCGGGTCACTCCTCGAGCGTCAGTCCCTTGCGCAGCCGCAGCAGCGTCCGGGACAGCAGCCGCGACACATGCATCTGCGAGATGCCGAGCTCCTCCCCGATCTCCGACTGGGTCAGGCCCGCGACGAAGCGCAGCGACAGGATCTTCCGGTCCCGCGGCGGGAGTTCGGCGATCAGCGGCTTGAGCGACTCGACGTACTCGATGCCCTCGAGCCCGTGGTCCTCGTAGCCGATCCGGTCCGCGAGGGCGCCCTCGGCGTCGTCCTCCTCCGGCTGGGCGTCAAGGGAGGAGGCGGTGTACGCGTTCGACGCCGCCATGCCCTCGACGACCTCGTCCCTGGTCAGGCCGAGGCGCTCCGCGAGCTCCGCCACGGTCGGCGCCCGGTCCAGCTTCTGGGCCAGCTCGTCGCCGGCCTTGGCCAGGTCGAGCCGCAGCTCCTGCAGCCGGCGCGGCACGCGCACGGACCACGAGGTGTCACGGAAGAAGCGCTTGATCTCCCCGACGATGGTTGGCATCGCGAACGTGGGGAACTCCACACCCCGGGCCAGCTCGAACCGGTCGATCGCCTTGATCAGGCCTATCGTGCCGACCTGGATGATGTCCTCCATCGGCTCGCTGCGCGAACGGAACCGGGAGGCGGCGAACTTCACCAGTGCGAGGTTGAGCTCGACGAGGGTGTTGCGGACGTACGAGTACTCGTGCGTCCCTTCCTCGAGGGACTCGAGCCGTTCGAAGAGGGTCTTGGAGAGCGCTCGGGCGTCTACCGGCCCCACTTCGTCGTACGGGGGGATCTCCGGGAGTCCTACGAGCCCTGTCGGCCCCGCAAGCCCGGCAAGCGCGTCGGCGTCATTGCCCTCGATGGGATCCAGATGTTCCGGGGCGGGAGCCGACGTCGCCTCCTGGGTGTGCGATGCGTCGAGCCGGGGTGACATGATGTCCTCCATCGTTCTCGGCATATGGCTGCCGAAGCCAGTGCGTGCACTACGGTGTGCGGCGCCTCCAAAGCCGGCCGTGGTCGGTTACGTATCTCTACTAGCCCTACCCGCTTTCCCGCACCGTCCGCAAGTGCGTTCTGTGGGGATATGTCCGTTTGTGGGCGGTTGTTCGGGTGTCAGAGAGTGTGAGGAAGGCGTAGTGTTCGAGGGCGTGAGTCAGCAGCCACGACGTCGGGAGAAAGACGGTATGGACCGCGGGACGGTCGGTAGCGCGCAGTCTGGCCGGCTACTGGTGGAGGTCAGGGAAGAAGGCTCCAGCGCCGTCGTGACGCCGGCGGGTGAGCTGGATCACCACACCGCCGATCTGTTGCGCGAGCCACTCGAGGAGTGCCTCGCCAAGGGCTTCAGTCGGCTTGTGGTGGACTGCACGAGGCTGGAGTTCTGCGACTCCACCGGGCTCAACGTGCTGCTCGGCGCGCGCCTGAAGGCGGAGGCCGAAGGGGGCGGGGTGCATCTCGCGGGCATGCAGCCCGTGGTGGCCCGCGTCTTCGAGATCACCGGGGCGGAAGCGGTCTTCACCGTCCATGACACGCTCGAAGCGGCCCTGGCCGACACGGCCGGCTGATCCGCCGCGCGTTCGAGCGTGTGTTCCGCCCTGGACCTCCCCGTGTGACCGGCATTTTTTGGGCGTCTGGCCCTCGGTGCCGAATAAGGGGGTGTTCCGCCCGTTCGGTCGGGCAGGAGACATCCTGAACAGGTCGGCTGCGCAGCGACGGATCCACCGTCGAACTACGTAATGACTCTTGAATCGTGAACGGTGAATCGGTGAGGTGAAGCGCTGATGAGCACCACCCGGCCTTACTCGCCGGGCGACCGCGGCCCCGAGCCCAGCGGCGCTTCCGGGGTGTCAGAGGGGCATGCGGCCGCGTCGGCGGGCGCCCCGGCGTCGTCCGGGGACGGCCAGGTCCGCAGGCTGAGCTTCGAAGGCGCGAGCGGCGTCGTGCCGCTCGCTCGCGACTTCACCCGGCAGGCGCTGTACGCGTGGGGCTGGCTCCCCGCCGCCACGGCCGACCGGCGGGCCGCCGCCGAGGACGTCCTGCTCGTCGTCTCCGAGCTGGTCACCAACGCCTGCCTGCATGCCGAGGGCCCGGACGAGCTGTGGATCTCCTGCAGCAACAAGGTGCTCCGCATCGAGGTCTCCGACAAGGGTGCGGGCCAGCCGGCCCCCCGGACCCCGCACCGCGCGAGCCGCCCCGGCGGCCACGGCATGTTCATAGTGCAGCGGCTGTGCCTGGACTGGGGAGTCGTGCGCTCGCCGGGAGTGCCGGGCAAGACCGTGTGGGCGGAGCTGGGCGCGCCCGCGTAGCTCGCCCGGCCGCCCGGCCCCGACCCTGAAGTTACCGACGGTCACCCTCTCCGCTCCACTCGTCTTCCATGCGCGCCGGATCCCCACAACTCCGGCGCGCTCCGTGTCTTCCCTCCGCAAGACCCCGGGCGTACCTTGACGGCCGAATCTGATGTGCCGTCAGGAACTCGCAGAGGGAGCGGAATCGTGTCGTACCGGAAACGAACCGCCGCACTCGCGGGCGCCGCGGCCCTGGCCGGCTCCGTGGTGCTGCTCGCCGCCCCCGCCGCCGAGGCCAAGGTCGTCGACGTCAACTACCAGTGCAAGACGCCGATCGGGAACAAGAGCGCCGTCTCGCCCATCGACATCAAGGGCGTCAGGAGCGGCAGCGGCTACAAGCTCACCATGTCCTGGCAGAAGGGCGTCTCCTCCAGCCCGGTCGAGCTGGGCAAGGGCGCGATGAACCCGAGCGCCGTCATCAAGGTGGGCGGCGCCGACAGCGGCACCGTGAACGTCAGCGGGCCCGCCAATCAGGCCGCCATCCCCGCCAACACCCCCATCAAGATCAACGACTTGACGGGCACGTACACGCCGAAGAAGTCCGGCAGCGTCACCTTCACGCCGGGCGTGCTCACCATCAAGGCGCTCGGCACCACGACCACGTGCACGCCGTCCAACAGCCCCGGCCCGGCCCTGACGCTGGACGTCACGGCGACGGGCGGCGGCTCCTCCGGCGGCACCAGCCAGAGCGGCAGCGAGTCCGGCGCCTCCCTCCCGCAGACCGGCCCCGCCGACTCCGCGATCGCCCTCGGCACCCTCGGCGGCACGGTGCTCCTCGTGGGCGCGGCGGGCGCGCTGTGGATCACGCGGAGGAACCAGCAGCCCGGCCGCTGAACCACCGCCACGACCGCTGGAGCCGCCGGATGTCGCCTGCCGCCCGTGTCCTGTTCGCGTCCCTGCTGCTGGTGCTGGCCGCCGCCCCGTCGGCCCGCGCCGACGCCGGCTGGTCGCTCGCGCCCTCCGGCGGCAACCGGCCGTTCCTGTACGCCGAGGGCGCGCCGGGCACGGTCCTGCAGGACACGGTGTCCGTGACCAACCGCGGCGCGCGGGCGGTCACGGTACGGCTGAGCGGCAGCGGCGTCGCGGTCGTCTTCGCCGAGAGCCGGGTACGGGTGCCGGCCCGCACCCGCGCCGACGTCCCGTTCACCCTGAGCGCCCGCGACGACCGCACCGGCACGATCGTCGCCCGCGGCAGCGACGGCCGCGCGGCCACCATCCCGGTCCGGCTGCGGGTGGGCGGACCGGCCCTGTCCGCGCTGACCGTCGAGCACGTCTCGGTGCGCAGCGACGGCATCGCGTACGAGCTGGTCAACCGCGGTACGACCACCCTCGTACCGCGTCTGGCGGTGCACGCCGACGGCCTGCTGGGGCCGGTCCTGGACCGTTCCCCGCGCACCCTCGGGGTGCACCTCGCGCCGGGCCGCCGCGTCCGGCTCACCGAGCCCTGGCCCGACCGGCCCGCCCTGGACGCGGTGCGGGTGCGGCTCACCGTGACGGCGGCGGGCGGCGCGCACGACACGGCCGCCTCGTCGGCGCGGTTCGTGCCCTGGGGCGCGGTGGCCGGGGTCGCCGGGGCGGCGGTGGCCGGGGCCGCGCTGCTTCTCGTACGACGTCGCAGGCGCCGTACGCCCGAGGACGCGGAGCCCGAAACCCCGCGTACGGAAGTCGAGTTGACGGGAGCGGTGACGTGACGGGCAAGGTGCGCATGGCGGCGCTGCTGGCGGTGCTCGCGCTGCTGATGCTGCCCCTTTCGGCGGGCGCGGCGACGGCGGCGGACGGGCCGAGCGTGAAGCTGTCCAAGTCCCAGGCGGGGACGGGCGGTTCGATCACCGTCAGGGGCAGCGGCTGGCGGTCGCACGCGCTGCTGATGCTGCTGATCTGCGGGCAGTCCGTGCCCTCGCGCGGTGTCATCGGCGGCACCAACTCCTGCGCCAACGCCGACGGCAGGGCCGTCACCACCGACGCCAAGGGCACCTTCAGCAAGAAGCTGCCGGTCTCCGAGCCGCCGGTGCCCTGCCCGTGCGTGGTGCACGTGGCCACCGTGACCGGCGCCAAGGCCGATGCCGACGCGATCTTCCAGGTGGCCGGGCACGCGGTCGAACCGCTGCCCGCCGAACCGGCCGGCGGCCGGCTGACGGTCCTCACCGACACCCGGCTCGACGGTTCGAGCGGACTGCTCACCTGGTTCGGCGCACCGCCCTCGCGCACCCTGGTCTTCACCGTCGGCAACGTCGGCACGACCCCCGTCAAGAACCCGGTCCTCCAAGTCGGCACCTCCCACGGCGTGTTCGCCCCGCAGTGGGAGGACCAGCAGTGGCACGGCACCATCAAGCCCGGCGGCAAGGCGCGGATGAAGCTGCCCGTCGAACTCACCGCGGGCGCGCACGGCGACTACACCGTCTCGCTCAAGTACTCCGGGAAGGTGCTCGCCGAGCAGCCCTGGGGTGTGGGCCGCCCCTGGGGCGTGACCGTGTTCTGGGTCCTGGTCTGCCTGGTCGTACCGGCCGCGGTGTTCCGCGCCGGGATGGCGGTCGTGGACCGGGTCCGCCCGCGGCGCGCCGGAGGCATCCGGCACCGCGGGCTGCACCTGCCCGAACTGGCCCTGCATCTGCCGAAGTTCACCTCCCGGGTGCCCGAAGCACCCCCCTCCGCTTCGACCCTGCCGTGGTTCACCCCGGACTCCGATCCGGGGGGCGCGGACGGTCGGCTCTCCGCACCGCACGACGACAGCCCGACGAGTCGTACGACTCCCACCAGGAAGGGACCCACGTGAGAAAGCGAAGGAGAGTCACACCGGCAGGGCCGGGCAGGCTCGGCGCGGCGGGCGCCGCGCTGGTGCTCGGCGGCGCGGGCGCCCTGCTGGGGCTGACCGCCGGGCCCGCGCAGGCCGCGGAGGTGTCGTTCGCGACGCACTGCGTGCCGCCCGCGGGCATCGATCCCGTCGACGGCACCACCAAGGTCGAGGTCACCGCGCCGGCGACGGCGAAGGTGGGCGACACCGTGGACGTCGTATGGAAGTTCGTCCAGGCCGCCTCCAAGAACCCGGACATCATCGACCTGCCCGCCGACTCGGTGCAGCCGTCCGGCACCCTCAAGGCCGCCGGTGCGCAGGCCGCGTCGATCGCGATGCAGGGGGAGCGGAAGAACCCGGCCATCCCCAAGGGCGCCGAGATGGTGCTGTCCGACATGAAGGGCAGCCTGAAGCTGACGTCGCCCGGCGAGGTCACCCTCACCCCGGACGCATACACGGTCAACGCCATGTCGACGGACACGAAGTGCACGCCGACCGGGACGGTGCAGAAGGCGGCGACGATCGAGGTGTCACCGGGCGACGGCAGCTCGTCGAGCACGACGCCGGACCCCACGGACTCGGCCTCGCAGCCATCGTCCCCCTCGGCCTCGGCCTCGGCCCCGTCGGCGTCCGCCAGTGACGGCACCGGCAGCGACCAGAGCGACTTCACGGGCAAGGAGGTCGACATCCCCTACACCTGCCAGTCGCCCATCGGAGAGAAGAAGGCGACCTCGCCCATCCAGATCAACGCCAAGAAGAACGGCGGCAGTTATGGCCTCACCGTGCAGTTCAAGAAGTCGGTGATGGACAGCCCGGCCGACATCCCCAAGGGCTCGGTCAAGCCGTCGATGGAGGTCGTCCTCGGCGGCGCGGACAAGGGCTCCGTGCATGTCGAGGGCCCGACCAACTCCAAGGACATCAAGTCGGGCGACCCGATCGAGATCCCCGACCTGACCGGCACCTACAAGCCGGGCGCCGACGGCAAGTCAACGCTGTCCCCGGGCGTGCTGACCATCAACGCCCTCGGTACGACCACCACCTGCAAGCCCGACAAGACGGAGGTCTCCCTCACCCTGGACACCTCGGCCCAGGCGAGCGGCGCCTCGGGCGGCGGCTCCTCCACATCGGGCGGCGGCACCTCGTCGTCATCCTCGGGAGGCGGTCTCGCGGCCACGGGTTCTGACGACCACGGCGCCCTGAAGGCCCTGGGCCTGGTGGCAGGCACGGCGGTCCTGCTGGGCGGAGCGGTCTTCACGTTCATGCCGAAACGAAGGGTGCGCTGAAACGCCCTCAGGGGCGCGGGGAACTGCGCGACCAGCCACCCCCGACCCGCAGACGAAAGGGCCGCTGCACCCACCTAGTGGTGCAGCGGCCCTTTCGATGAAGCGGACCTCAGCGCACGTCCCCCATAAGAGACTTCACCTTGCGCCGGTACATCCACACCGCGAACCCGGCCAGGGCCGCGAGGGCAGCCTCGCCGAACACGGCAGACGTTCCGCTGAGATCGACCCCCGCGATCGCCGGGTTGGACAGCAGGCTCGTGATGGAGTCGCCCGCGGTGACCGCGAGGAACCACACGCCCATCATCTGCGAGGCGTACTTGGCGGGAGCCATCTTGGTCGTCACCGACAGGCCCACCGGGGACAGGCACAGCTCGCCGACGGTCTGGATGAAGTAGACGCCCACCAGCCACATCGGGCTGACCGCGGTGCCGTTCGCCGCCATGGCGAGCGGGACCAGGAAGAAGAAGAACGAGACACCGATCAGCACCAGGCCCATCGAGAACTTCACGATGGTGCTGGGCTCCTGGCCCTTGCGGTTCAGCCAGACCCACACCCAGGCGAAGACCGGGGCCAGCGCCATGATGAACAGCGGGTTCAGCGACTGGTACCAGGAGGTCGGGAAGTCGAAGCCGAGCAGGGACGTCGACGCCTTGCCCTCACCGAAGGCCTGGACGGTGGACGCGCCCTGGTCGTAGATCATCCAGAACACCGCGGCCGCGACGAAGAACCAGATGTAGCCGGTCATCTTCGACTGCTCGGTGGACGTCAGCTCCTTGTCCCGCTTGATGCGCAGCAGCACACCCGCCGGGATGATCAGGCCGATGACGGTGAGCGGGATCATCGCCCAGTTCAGCGTGAAGTGGCCGGTGAGGCCGACGACGCCGTAGAAGACGGTCGCTGCGATCAGCCAGAGCAGGCCCTTGCGCAGCCAGGACGCGCGCTCCTCGGCCGCCAGCGGCTTGGGGACGACGCTGGACTGCGGGTTCAGGTTGCGGGTGCCGAGCAGGAACGCGGCCAGACCGATCGCCATGCCGACCGCGGCCATGCCGAAGCCGAGGTGCCAGCTGACCTTCTGGCCGACGGTGCCGATGGCCAGCGGGGCGAAGAACGCGCCCACGTTGATGCCCATGTAGAAGATCGTGAAGCCGCCGTCGCGGCGCGGGTCGTCCGGGCCGTCGTAGAGGTGGCCCACCATCGTGGAGATGTTGGCCTTGAGCAGACCGGAACCGGCCGCGACCAGCGCCAGACCCGCGAAGAACGGCGCCTGACCGCCGGGCAGCGCCAGCGTGAGGTGACCCGCCATGATCGTGACGGCCGCGATGGCCACCGTCTTGCGGGGGCCCCAGACGCGGTCGCCGAGCCAGCCGCCCGGCATGGCGAGCAGATACACCATGGCCGAGTAGACGGATACGATCACCGTGGTGGTGGCCACGTCCATGGCCAGGCCGCCGCCCATGCTGCCCTTGCCGGCGTCGACGCCGCCGGACAGCAGATAGACGGTGAGCAGGGCCTTCATGCCGTAGTAGGAGAATCGCTCCCACATCTCGGTCATGAAGAGAGTGGCCAGACCGCGCGGGTGGCCGAAGAAGGTCTTCCCGGAGCCGGGGGTGCCCGGGCGGACCGAGTCCTTCGTCAAGCTGGACGCCATGGGTTGTTCCTTGCTGGTGGGGGTTTACCGCACACAAAAGAGACCTTCAGCGTCAAGTGGCAGCCAAAGGTCCCCGCAGTGCTACAGGCGTTCAGTCACCATACGGCAGGACACGGCCGGATATGGAAGGACTTGAGAGATGGATCACAGGTGAACGTGCAACCCTGCACCCGCTTTCCAAGGTCTCCCTCAGGATCTCACCGCACAGTCACAGGTTCGCCCCGTCGACGCCGAAGGTAAGAATCACGCGCGCCGATCACACCCCAGCACCTGTCAGGAGCGGACTACCATCACCTCATGACCCGTGTACTGCTCGCCGAGGACGACGCGTCCATCTCGGAGCCGCTGGCCCGCGCCCTGCGCAGGGAAGGTTACGAGGTCGAGGTGCGCGAGGACGGACCCACCGCGCTCGACGCCGGGATGCAGGGCGGCGTCGATCTGGTCGTGCTCGACCTCGGCCTGCCCGGCATGGACGGCCTGGAGGTCGCCCGCCGGCTGCGCGCCGAGGGCCACGCCGTGCCGATCCTCATCCTGACCGCGCGGGCCGACGAGGTGGACACCGTCGTCGGCCTCGACGCCGGAGCCGACGACTACGTCACCAAGCCCTTCCGGCTCGCCGAACTCCTCGCCCGCGTCCGGGCCCTGCTGCGGCGCGGTGCCGTCGAGCCCGCGCAGCCGCCCGCCACGCACGGCGTGCGCATCGACGTGGAGTCGCACCGCGCGTGGATGGGCGACGAGGAACTGCAGCTGACCGCCAAGGAGTTCGACCTGCTGCGGGTCCTGGTGCGGGACGCCGGGCGGGTCGTCACCCGGGACCAGCTGATGCGCGAGGTCTGGGACACCACCTGGTGGTCGTCGACCAAGACGCTCGACATGCACATCTCCTGGCTGCGCAAGAAGCTGGGCGACGACGCGGCGAACCCCCGGTACATCGCCACCGTGCGTGGCGTCGGCTTCCGGTTCGAGAAGAGCTGAGCCACCACCCGTAGGACGACCCAGGTTCTGAGGACATGCGCCGCCGCCTGATCCAGTCCACGCTCGCCGTGGTGCTCGTCGTGATCGCTGTCTTCGGCGTGTCCCTCGTCATCGTCGAGACACGCACGATCAGCAACAGCGCCCAGGAGCGGGTGAGCTCCGAGGCGCAGCGGCTGGCCAGCATCGCGGACAGCCGGCTGGTCGGGGCGGGCACCGTCACCGCCGACGTCCTGAGGAAACAGGTCACCGGTGACCGCTACGCCGTCATCAAGGTCCCGGGACAGCCCGTCATCGAGGTCGGCAGCAAGCCCGCCGGCGAGGTCATCCGCGGCCGGGCCACCGGCGAGGAGGGCGAGCAGGTCACCGTCGAGGAACCGCACTCCACGGTCAGCCGTGAGGTCGGCCGTACGCTGCTGATCATCGGCCTGGTCGCGCTGCTCGCGGTGGTGGCCGCCGTACTGCTGGCGATCCGGCAGGCCAACCGGCTCGCCTCACCGCTCACCGACCTCGCCGAGACCGCCGAACGCCTCGGCTCCGGCGACCCGCGCCCCCGCCACAAGCGCTACGGCGTCCCGGAGCTGGACCGTGTCGCGGACGTCCTGGACGGCTCCGCCGAACGCATCGCCCGGATGCTCACCGCCGAACGGCGGCTGGCCGCCGACGCCTCCCACCAGCTGCGCACCCCGCTGACCGCGCTGTCGATGCGCCTGGAGGAGATCACCCTCACCGACGACCCGGACACGGTGAAGGAGGAGGCCAACGTCGCGCTCACCCAGGTCGAGCGGCTGACGGACGTGGTGGAGCGGCTGCTCACCAACTCCCGCGACCCCCGTACCGGCAACGCCGTCACCTTCGACCTCGACGAGGTCATCCAGCAGCAGCTCGCCGAGTGGCGCCCCGCATACCGCAGCGCGGGACGGGCGATCGTCAGCTCCGGCAAGCGGCATCTGCAGGCGGTCGGCACACCGGGCGCGGTCGCCCAGGTGCTGGCCGCGCTGATCGAGAACTCCCTCATGCACGGCGGGGGCACGGTCGCGCTGCGCACCCGCGTGACCGGCAACCAGGCGGTCGTCGAGGTGACCGACGAGGGGCCCGGCGTCCCCGCCGACCTGGGCGCGCGGATCTTCGAGCGCACCATCAGCGGCCGCAACTCGACGGGCATCGGGCTGGCCGTGGCGCGGGACCTCGCGGAGGCGGACGGGGGACGCCTTGAGATGCTGCAGACACAGCCGCCGGTGTTCGGCCTGTTCCTGTCCCGCACACCACCGCTGAAGCGGACGCAGACGGACGAGGAGCCGACGGTCAGGTGACGGCGGCCTTCGGGAGCCAACGCGTGCTGTTCAGCCGACCTGCTGCTTAGGCTTCGGCTGTGCGACCACGGTCTGGGCCTCCGCCTGCACCTCGGCGCGCACCTCGGTCTGCACCTCGGCCTCCTCCAGCAGCGCTTCCGCGTCCGCGAGCGGCTCACGGGTGGGCAGTGCCCGGAACACCCAGCTGCGGTAGGACCAGAACCGGAACAGCGTGCCGAGCCCGATGCCGACGACCTTGAAGATGTTGCGCTGCAGGGAGCTGTCCCAGCCGAAGCCGTAGATCGCCGCGTACAGGACGCCGTTCTCGATCACCAGGCCGACCGCACTGAAGGCCAGGAACAGCGTGAGCTCCTTGGTCCGCGCGCTCTTGTCCCGGTCGCGGTAGGTGAAGTAGCGAAAGCCCACGTAGTTGACGCAGATGGCGACGACGGTGGCGATCACGTTGGCGCGCACCGCCTGCAGGCTGGTCAGATGCCACAGCATGTTGGAGACGCCGAAGTTCACCACCGTGCCGAGCGCGCCCACCGCACCGAACTTGGCGATCTCGTGTACGAGCCTTCGCAGCCCTGAGGAACCCTGTTCCATGGTCCTGAAGGCCCCCGTCCGGTAGGTGCGTGGTCGTTGTCGTCAACTCAGCCATGCTAACCACCACCCTTCATAAACTCCTGTGGATCTGCCCACAGGTCGGAAACAGGTGGGAAAGAATGCAGGAAGAGTGGTGAAACGTCCGGGAAGAGCCGGGTAAGAGTCCCGGGAAACGGCCGGAAACGAGTGGCACCGGCGCGGCCGATACCCTGGGTGTGTGACGTTCCCGGTAGTCGGCATGGTCGGCGGGGGCCAGCTCGCTCGTATGACACACGAGTCAGGCATCCCGCTCGGCATCAGGTTCAAGCTCCTCAGTGACACCCCCCAGGATTCCGCGGCGCAGGTCGTCGGCGATGTCGTCGTCGGCGACTACCGCGATCTCGACACGCTGCGCGCGTTCGCGAGGGGCTGCGATGTGATCACCTTCGATCACGAACACGTACCCACCGAGCATCTACGGGCTCTGGAGGCGGACGGCATCCCCGTGCGCCCCGGCCCTGACGCGCTGGTGCACGCCCAGGACAAGGGCGTGATGCGCGCGCGCCTCGACGCGCTCGGCGTCCCGTGCCCCCGGCACCGCATCGTGAGCGACCCGGCCGACGTCGCCGCTTTCGCGGCCGAGGGCGACGGCTTCCCGGTCGTGCTCAAGACCGTCCGCGGCGGCTACGACGGCAAGGGCGTGTGGGTCGTCGACTCCGCCGAGGAGGCCGCCGACCCGTTCCGGGCGGGCGTGCCCGTCCTCGCCGAGGAGAAGGTCGACTACGTCCGCGAGCTCGCCGCCAACGTGGTCCGCTCCCCGCACGGTCAGGCCGTCGCCTACCCGGTGGTCGAGTCCCGGCAGGTCAACGGCGTCTGCGACACCGTGATCGCACCGGCCCCGGACCTGGAGGAGTCCCTGGCGCTCAGGGCCGAGGAGATGGCCCTGACCATCGCCAAGGAGCTGGGTGTCGTCGGCCATCTCGCCGTCGAGCTGTTCGAGACCCGCGACGGCCGCATACTCGTCAACGAGCTGGCGATGCGCCCGCACAACTCCGGCCACTGGAGCCAGGACGGCGCGATCACGAGCCAGTTCGCCAACCACGTCCGGGCGGTCCTCGACCTGCCCCTCGGCGACCCGCGCCCGCGCGCCAAGTGGACGGTCATGGTCAACGTCCTCGGCGGCGACTACCCGGACATGTACTCCGCGTATCTGCACTGCATGGCGCGCGACCCCCAGCTGAAGATCCACATGTACGGCAAGGACGTGAAGCCGGGCCGCAAGGTGGGCCACGTCAACACCTACGGCGAGGACCTGGACGACGTGCTGGAGCGCGCCCGTCACGCAGCCGGCTACCTGAGAGGCACCATCACAGAATGAGCCCTGTTGTAGGCATCGTCATGGGGTCGGACTCCGACTGGCCCGTCATGGAGGCCGCCGCCCAGGCCCTCGACGAGTTCGAGATCGCATACGAGGTCGACGTCGTCTCCGCGCACCGCATGCCGCGCGAGATGATCTCCTACGGCGAGCAGGCCGCCGAGCGCGGGCTGAAGGTGATCATCGCGGGTGCCGGAGGTGCGGCCCACCTCCCGGGGATGCTGGCCTCCGTGACCCCGCTGCCGGTGATCGGCGTGCCCGTGCCGCTGAAGTACCTGGACGGCATGGACTCCCTCCTGTCCATCGTGCAGATGCCGGCCGGCGTCCCCGTCGCGACCGTCTCCGTCGCCGGCGCCCGCAACGCCGGACTGCTCGCGGCCCGCATCCTCGCCGCCCACGACGAGGACCTGCTCGCCCGCATGCGCGAGTTCCAGCAGGAGCTGAACGACCAGGCCACCGAGAAGGGCAAGCGCCTGCGCGCCAAGGTCGACGGCTCGGGCGGCTTCGGATTCGGCTCGGGGAAGTGACGCGGATGACCTCGCTGGAGGAGGCCCGCTCGCTGCTGCGCGAGTTCCCCGTCGTCGACGGGCACAACGACCTGCCCTGGGCACTGCGCAAGATCGGCTACGACCTCGACGCCCGGGACATCTCCCGGCACCAGAACGCCCATCTGCACACCGACATCCCGCGGCTGCGCGAGGGCGGGGTCGGCGCGCAGTACTGGTCGGTCTACGTCCGCTCGGACCTGCCGGACGCGGTGCCCGCGACCCTCGAACAGATCGACTGCGTACGGCAGTTGCTGGCCCGCCACCCGGCGGACCTGGCGCCCGCACTGACCGCCGCCGACATGGAGCAGGCCCGGCGGGACGGCCGTATCGCCTCGCTCATGGGCGCCGAGGGCGGCCACTCCATCAACTGCTCGCTCGGCACGCTGCGCGGGCTGTACGAGCTGGGCGTGCGCTACATGACGCTCACCCACAACGACAACAACCCCTGGGCGGACTCGGCGACCGACGAGCCGAACGTCGGCGGCCTGTCCGCCTTCGGTCGCGAGGTCGTGCGGGAGATGAACCGCCTCGGCATGCTCGTCGACCTCTCGCACGTCGCGGCGACGACGATGCGCGACGCGCTGGACACCACGTCCGCGCCGGTGATCTTCTCCCACTCCTCGGCGCGCGCCGTGTGCGACCACCCGCGCAACATCCCGGACGACGTCCTCGAACGCCTCCCCGGCAACGGCGGCGTGGCGATGGTGACGTTCGTGCCGAAGTTCGTGCTGCAGGCCGCCGTGGACTGGACGCTCGCGGCCGACGAGAACCTGCGCGCCCACGGCTTCCACCACCTGGACACCAGCCCGGAGGCGATGAAGCTCCACCGCGCCTTCGAGGAGCGCACCCCGCGCCCGGTCGCCACCGTCTCCACGGTCGCCGACCACCTCGACCACATGCGCGAGGTCGCCGGCGTCGATCACCTCGGCATCGGCGGCGACTACGACGGCACGGCCTTCACCCCGGACGGCCTCGGCGACGTCTCCGGCTACCCGAACCTCATCGCCGAGCTGCTGGACCGCGGCTGGTCGAAGACCGACCTGGCCAAGGTGACCTGGCAGAACTCGGTACGGGTGCTGGGCGCGGCGGAGGACGTGGCGCGCGAGCTGCGAGCGACCCGGCCGGTGTCCAACGCCACGATCGAGTCGCTGGACGGCCGCGAGGGCTGATCGCCGAGGGCGGGGTAGTCGGTGTAGCCGTCGGCCCCGCCCACGTACATCAGGTACCGGTCCCGGACCGGGTTGAGCGGGGCGCCGAGGCACAGCCGGTTCACCAGGTCCGGGTTGGCGAGGAACGGCCGGCCGAGCGCGACGAGGTCGGCACCGGCGGCCAGCATGTCGTGGGCGGCGCGACCGACGGCCTCGGTGGTGAGCGCGGGCAGTACCGGATTGCCGATGAGCACGCCGGGCCAGTCCGCGCGGATGCGCCGGTACACCTCCGTGCCGGGGTCGGCGTGCACGATGTGCAGATAGGCGAGCCCGAGGCCCTTCAGCCGGTCCACCAGCGCCGCGTAGAGGACGGCGGTGTCGTCCTCCTCGATGCCGTTGACCGTGGTGCCCGGGGAGATCCGCACCCCGACGCGCCCAGCCCCGATCGCGTCGGCCACCGCCTCGGTCACCTCCGCGGTGAACCGCACCCGTCGCCCGGGGGAGCCGCCGTAGCCGTCCGTCCTGCGGTTGGTGTTCCCGGCGAGGAACTGGTGCAGCAGATGCCCGTTGGCCGAGTGCACCTCGACCCCTTCGAAGCCCGCGTCGACGGCCCGGCGGGCGGCCGCGGCGAAGTCGGCGGCGGTGGCCCGGATGTCGTCCGTGGTCAACTCCCTCGGTACGACTGCTGGTTGGCGGCCTTCGGGAGTGTGGATCGTCTCCGGCAGCGGTACGGGGGAGGGCGCGACCGGTGTCAGCCCGGTGGTCGCCGGATGACTGACCCGGCCACCGTGCTGCAACTGAAGGAACATCCGCCCGCCACCGGCCCGCACGGCCTCGGTCACCCGCCGCCAGCCTGCCGTGTGCCGGTCGCTGTGGATCGCGGTGACGTTCGGGTACGTCTGCCCGACCGCGTTCGGCGTCGAGGCCTCGCCGATGATCAGGCCGGCCGAGGCGCGCTGCGCGTAATAGGTGACCATCAGGTCGGTGGGGGTGCCGTCAGCCTCGGCACGGTTGCGGGTCAGCGGCGCCATCACGAGGTGGTGGGGGAGTTCGAGCCGGCCGAGCCGGGCCGGTGCCAGGAAGTCGGTTGTCCGTGTCATGGCCGTACGCTAGAACCTGACACTGGTGTCAGATTCAAGCCCGAAAGCCCGAAAGCCCGAAAGCCCCAAAGCCCGAAAGCCCCAAAGCCCGAAAGCCCGAAAGCCCGAAAGCCGCGGACCGGTCGGAGGTTTGGATGCGGATCGGTGAACTGGCCCGGAGAACCGGTGTGAGCGAGCGGTCCCTGCGCTACTACGAGACCCAGGGGCTGCTGAGCAGCGACCGTACGCCGGGCGGACACCGGGACTACCCCGAGCGGGCGGTGGACCGGGTCATCCGGATCCAGGAGCTGTACGCGGCCGGGCTGCACAGCGAGAAGATCCGGCAGCTGCTGCCCTGTATGCGCGACGGGGACGGCGGCCCCTCGGCGATCGCCACCCCGCGGCTGGTCGCAGACCTCACCGCCGAACGCGACCGTATCGATCGCATGATCGCCGATCTGATCCGCTCCCGGGACACCCTGGACGAGGTCATCGAGGCGGCCCGGGAGGCCTGAGTGGGGCGGCGTACCCCCGAACGCCGCACCCACCAGGAAGCGCCCGCGCCGCCGTGCGACGGTGAGCCGTACCCCCCTGGGGAAGAACACGAGGTACGGAGCGCCCATGGCAGACCTCCAGGACGAACTGCACACCACCGGCGGACTCGACGCGGTGCCGGACCTCTTCGAGGACGAGCCGCGCGCGCCGGTCGGCGACCCGGACGGCACCCAGCTGGAGCGCGCCCGCGCCGTCCTCGCGGCCCACCCCGTCGCCGACGGCTACAGCGGACTGCCCTGGGCCCTCAGGCATCTGCACTGGTACGACCTGGAGCTGGGCGAGAGCTCGGTCGACACGGACGTGCCGCGACTGCGCGCGGGCCATGTCGGCGCGCTGTTCTGGTCGCTGCACCTGCCGGAGGGCATCGTGCGGGACCGGGCCGTCGGCGCGACCCTGGAGCAGCTCGACCTGGTCAAGAGCGTCGTCGGGGCCCACCCGGACGGCCTGCGGCTGGTGTGCACCGCGGGGCAGGCCACCGACGCCCGGCACTGCGGCCGTATCGCCGTGCTGCTCGGCCCCGCGCAGGCCGCCGCCCTCGACGACTCCCTCGGCGTCCTGCGCGCCCTGCACTCGCTCGGCCTGCGCGTCCTGACGCTGACCGGGGTGTCCTGGGCGGGGCAGACCGGGCTCACCCGGTTCGGCGAGGAGGTGGTGCGCGAGATGAACCGGCTCGGAGTCCTCGCCGACCTCTCCGGCGCCTCCACGGACACCGTCGCCCGCGTCCTCGCGGTCTCCCGGGCGCCGGTGCTCTTCACCCGCTCCGCCGCCCGCGCCCTGCGCCCCCACCCGGCCAACCTCCCCGACGACCTGCTCGCCGGTCTCGGCGCCGCCAAGGGCCTGTGCATGGTGCCGCTCACCCCGGAGCAGACGGGGCCGTCCGTGCGGGCCGTCGCCGACCATCTCGACCATGTGCGCGAGGTCGCGGGCCCGGAGTGCGTCGGCCTGTCCGGCACCTTCGACGCCGGCACCGCCCACCCCCAGGACCTCGCCGACGCCTCCCGCTACCCGCACCTCATCGCCGAACTGCTGCACCGCGGCTGGACCGAGTCCCAGATCGCCCTGCTCACCTGGGGCAACGTCCAACGCGTCCTGCGCGGCGCCGACTTCACCGCCCGCGCGGCCCAACAACGCCGCCAGCCCTCAACGGCACGGATCGCCGACCTGGACGGCTGAGGCGGCCCCGGCCTACGGTTCCGCGATCCGGCACAGGCAGAACGGGTGGCCCGCCGGGTCGGCGTAGACCTGGAAGTCCTTCTTCTCGCGGTCCTCCAGGTCCAGCGGGTGGGCGCCCAGTGCCAGCACCCTTTCGTGCGCCGCGTCGATCTCCTGCCAGGTCGACCCGGCGTCGAAGTCGACGTGGAACTGCTGCGAGCGGTCCGGGCGTGGCCACTCGGGCGGGGTGTAGCCCTCCGCCCGCTGGAAGGCCAGCCGCGGCCCGTCCGGGACGTGGAGCACGACCCAGTCGTCGTCCGCCGCCTCAGGGGTGCCGCCGCCGACCGCGGCGTAGAACTCGGCGAGCGCGTGCGGATCGGGGCAGTCGATCACGACGGAGCGGAAGCGGGCGACGGCCATGGTGTCCTCCTCGGTCGGGGTCAGCAGGCGCACAGGCAGAACGGGTGCCCAGCCGGGTCGGCGTACACGCGGAAGGTGCGGGAGCGGTCGTCGGTGTCCAGGGGTTTCGCGCCGAGGGCGAGGACGGCCGCCTCGGCCGCGTCCAGGTCGTCGACGGTCAGGTCCAGGTGGAACTGCTGCGAGCGGTCAGGGGCGGGCCACTCGGGGGCCACATGGCCGGGGGCGGCCTGGAAGGCCAGCGCGCGGCCGTCGGGGGTGGTGAGGTCCGCCCACCCGTCCTCCGTCTCGACGGTGCCGCCCAGCACCCCTGCGTAGAACCCGGCCAGTGCGCCCGGGTCGGGACAGTCCAGGACGACGGGGCCCAGCTTGGCGAGAGCCATGACTTCCTCCTTGAGTGCGGTCACCCACAGGCCGGTTACCCATAGGCGTCGGCAACCGGTAACGGTTACTGCATACTGGCGCATTGGAGGTAACGTCGCAAGCATGAGTGAGAGATCCGCCGCACCCGGCGGCCTGACCCTGGTCGAGTCCCTGGTGAACACGCTGGACCTGGAGTCGGGCGCCGACGCGCTGGACACGGCGGAGGGCCGGGCCCCCTTCGGCCTCGCTCAGGACGAGCTGGAGCAGGCCCGCGAACTGCGCGAGTCGCTGCGCGCGGCCCTGCTCGCCCACGCCGGGCACCCGCCGCACCGCGCGGTGACCCCCCTCGGGCAGCTGCTGGCGCGGGCACCGCTGGTCGTCACGGTCGACGAGCGGGACGGCGCCGCCGCCCTCGCCCCCGCGGACCACGGCCCCCTGCTCTCCCGCGTCGCGGCCGCCGTCGCCGGCGCACTGGTCGAGGGCACCTGGGCCCGGCTGAAGGCCTGCGAGGCCGCCACCTGCCACTGGGCGTACTACGACCGCAGTCCGGCAGGCCGCGGCCGCTGGTGCTCGATGCAGGTGTGCGGGGCGCGCGAGAAGATGCGCCGCTACCGCGCGAAGTAGTTCCCCCGCGGCCGCACAGGCCGGTGGTGCAGAATGCAACGAGACGCCGGTTCGGCCGACTGAGCCTCGGCCGAACCGGCGTCGTCCCGCGCGAGGGGATCAGGCCGTCGGACGGCCAGGAGGTTCAGGCCGTAGGACGGCCCATCGCCCGGTACGTCCACCCGGCCTTGCGCCACAGCTCCGGGTCCAGGGCGTTGCGCCCGTCCAGGATCAGCCGGGTCGTCGCGACCGCGCCCAGCTCCGCCGGATCCAGCTCCCGGAACTCCCGCCACTCCGTCAGATGCAGCACCACATCGGCGCCGCGCACCGCCTCGGTCGCGCTCTGCGCGTAACCGAGCGTCGGGAAGACCCGCCGGGCGTTCTCCATGCCCTTGGGGTCGTACACGGTCACCTGACCGCCCTGCAGGTGGATCTGCCCAGCCACGTTCAGCGCCGGCGAGTCGCGTACGTCGTCCGAGTCCGGCTTGAAGGTGGCGCCGAGCACCGCGACCCGCTTGCCCAGGAACGAACCCCCACCGAGCGCCTCCCGGGCCAGCTCCACCATCTGGCCGCGCTGGCGCATGTTGATCGAGTCGATCTCGCGCAGGAAGGTCAGCGCCTGGTCGGCACCCAGCTCACCGGCGCGCGCCATGAACGCCCGGATGTCCTTGGGCAGACAGCCGCCGCCGAAGCCGATACCGGCCCGCAGGAACTTCCTGCCGATCCGGTCGTCGTACCCGATCGCCTCGGCGAGCTTGGCGACGTCACCCCCGGAGGCCTCGCACATCTCGGCCATCGCGTTGATGAAGGAGATCTTGGTGGCGAGGAAGGAGTTCGCGGAGGTCTTCACCAGCTCGGCCGTCGGGAAGTCCGTGACGACGAACGGCGTCCCCTCGGACACAGGCGTCGCGTACACCTCGCGCAGCAGCTTCTCCGCCCGCTCGCTGCGCACCCCGACCACGATCCGGTCCGGGTGCAGGGTGTCGTCCACGGCGAAGCCCTCGCGCAGGAACTCCGGGTTCCAGGCCAGCTCGGCGTCCTGCCCGGCCGGCGCGTGCTCGGCGAGATAGGCGGCCAGCCGGTCCGCGGAGCCCACCGGCACGGTCGACTTGCCGACGACCAGCGCGGGGCCGCTCAGGTGCGGGGCGAGCGAGGCGATCGCGGCGTCGACGTAGGACATGTCGCAGGCGTACTCGCCGTGCTTCTGCGGGGTGTTCACGCACACGAAGTGCACATCGCCGAACGCGCCGACCTCCGCCCAGTCCTGCGTGAAGCGCAGCCGCCCGCTGGAGCCCTCGAAGCCGGCCACGTGCTTGCGCAGCAGGTCCTCCAGGCCCGGCTCGAACATCGGAGCCTCGGCCCGCTGAAGCTTCTCGATCTTCTCCCGCACGATGTCCAGGGCGAGCACCTCGAAGCCCAGCTCGGCCATGGCCGCGGCGTGCGTGGCGCCGAGATAGCCGGTGCCGATCACGGTGATCTTGAGGCTCATGGATGCTCCATTGGGGGTACGGCGTTCGCTGCGGTGCCCGAGCATATCCGGGGCGTGCCGCGGCCCTGCGGTGGGCACATTTCCCGCTGTCGCCAAGCTCACGTATCACTCCCGTGAGCCTCCCCCTAAAATTTGAGTTACTTAACGGTAATTAGCGCCACCACCACCGTTCGTCATCAAGCGTCCTTGGAGCGTGAGAGACCTTGGCCGGATCGGCTGACTTCGACCTGTACCGCCCGTCCGAGGAGCACGACATGCTCCGCGACGCGATCCGTTCACTGGCCGAGGCGAAGATCGCCCCCTACGCCGCCGCGGTGGACGAGGAGGCCCGCTTCCCGCAGGAGGCGCTCGACGCCCTCGTGGCCAACGACCTGCACGCCGTGCACGTCCCCGAGGCGTTCGGCGGGGCGGGCGCGGACGCGCTGGCCACCGTGATCGTGATCGAGGAGGTGGCGCGCGTGTGCGTCTCCTCCTCCCTGATCCCGGCCGTGAACAAGCTGGGCTCGCTGCCGGTCATCCTCTCCGGCTCCGAGGAGCTGAAGAAGAAGTACATGACCCCGCTCGCCAAGGGCGAGGGCATGTTCTCCTACTGCCTCTCCGAGCCGGACGCCGGCTCGGACGCGGCCGGCATGAAGACGCGCGCGGTCCGCGACGGCGACTCCTGGGTCCTCAACGGCGTCAAGCGCTGGATCACCAACGCCGGCGTCAGCGAGTACTACACGGTCATGGCCGTGACCGACCCCACCAAGCGCTCCAAGGGCATCTCCGCCTTCGTCGTGGAGAAGTCCGACGAGGGCGTCTCCTTCGGCGCCCCGGAGAAGAAGCTCGGCATCAAGGGCTCCCCGACCCGCGAGGTCTACCTCGACAACGTCCGCATCCCGGCCGACCGCATGATCGGCGAGGAGGGCACGGGCTTCGCCACCGCGATGAAGACGCTGGACCACACCCGCATCACCATCGCCGCGCAGGCCCTCGGCGTCGCCCAGGGCGCCCTCGACTACGCCAAGGGCTACGTCCAGGAGCGCAAGCAGTTCGGCAAGCCGATCGCCGACTTCCAGGGCATCCAGTTCATGCTCGCCGACATGGCCATGAAGGTCTCGGCCGCCCGCGCCCTGACCTACCAGGCCGCGGCCGCCTCCGAGCGCGGCGACAAGGACCTCACCTTCCAGGGCGCGGCCGCCAAGTGCTTCGCCTCGGACGTCGCGATGGAGGTCACCACGGACGCCGTGCAGCTGCTCGGCGGCTACGGCTACACCCGCGACTACCCGGTGGAGCGCATGATGCGCGACGCCAAAATTACGCAAATCTACGAGGGCACGAATCAAGTACAGCGGATCGTGATGGCAAGGAACCTTCCCTAGAAGGGCTTTCGCAGGTCAAAAGCTGTTTCGAAGGTCCGGAGGGAGACCCTCGGCTTCCTGCCCCGTTGCAGCCCGATCAGGGGCCGTTCCTGGGCGTCACGCTGGGGGAATCATGGGTAGATGTCCGGGTTAAAAACAGCCACTGACCTGTACAAACGACACAGCCCTTGGCATAGCGCCGGGGGCTGTTGTCGTACGCGGATCAGGCGACCTCTGACGCCTCCGTGGGGTCGTCGGCACCGGGCGTCAACATCGTTGCGATGGCGGCCCGGCCGCGCTGCTCGGCTCCTTCGAAGATGTAGTGGTAGTGCTCCCTCAGTACGTCCGTACTGCTGTGGCCCATCCAGTCGGCCACGTCGTTCTCGGGGACTCCGGCGTACAGCAACCGCGACCCGTAGTAGTGCCGGAGTGAGTGCGCCGTGCAGTACTTCACCTGTCCCTTGGCCAGAGCCTCCATCCAGATCTTCGGGTAGAAGTACGACGCGTAGAGGTAGCCGGCCCGCGTCACGTTGGGGAAGAGAAGCCGCTCCGGCCCCCATACGCCGTGGTTCTTGATGTGCCGCCGTAGCTCGAAGGCGACGTTCGGCGGGAGGGGGACGGTACGCCCTGGCTCGCCTTCGTCCCGAGCCTTGATGTGCCGACGCTGGATCGCACTGTTCTTGCCCGACTCCGTGTCGCCGTCCTCCGCAATCTGGAAGTCGACGCGAAGTGTCTCGGCCTTGAAGTCGATCTGATCGCGGGACACCGCCATGGCCTCACCCAGCCGCAGGCCGCACCCGGCCATGAGCCACAGCATCGCGCGGTATCGCGGAGGAGCGGCACTCAGCATCGCCAGAACTTCCCGCGTCGTGAGCCGCCTTGCAGTGCTTTTCTGCTCCCGGATCTCCTTGGCGCGGCTGCCCGCGCCATTGACCCCCTTGCACGGATTCCGGCCGACGATCTCGTTGACGACAGCCCAGTCCATCATCCCGGAGAAAAACGAGAACCGCTGACGGCGTGTGCGGGCGGACAGCTTCCGCTCCTGCTCCATCCACAAGAGCCACTGCTCTACATCAGCGACCTTCAGGGAAGCGATGGAACAAGCCTCGAAGAACGGCTCAAGGGTCGTCCTCTGGATGGACCGGTACTGCTTCTTGGTGCTGTTCTCCAGCTTCCTTTGATTCGTCCACTGCTCCCAGACAGCCGTCACGGGCTGCTTGCCCAATCGGTCGTCCAGGCAGGTCCCGGCGTCAAGTTCCTGTTCCTCGCGCTTGCGGTGGTCGTCGGCGCGCGTCTTGGTGCCGAAGGTCCTCTGTCGCTGCTCGCCGTCCGGGTCGTACCAGCACATCGTCCATTTCTTCGGGTCGTCCTTGGATCGCGCGACCCGTGCCCTTGCCACTGAGGCGGCCCCCCTTTGTCGATGACGCACGGACGGCCCGGCGTCGCGCCAGTTGCTCGGCGTGGTCCAGTCTGCGCATGGTCCACCCTGGGATGTCAACACGGGGTGGTTCACCCTGTGTGGTACGTTCGACAGCGTGGTAGCGAACGAGAGCGGGTTCGAGATCACCCAGGAGCAAGGGGCTTGGGTGATCCGCATGTGGTGGCCGACGGGACCGATCACCGGAGGGCCGCAGCGGATCACTGTCGAGGCAGCGGAGGGCTCCGCCACGCGTGACGTGGCGCGTGGGATCTCCACAACTGTTCTGCGGAGGCTCGACCTTGCGGCCGCCATGAAGCTGGCAGGGAAGGCGCCTGAGCTCCAGCAAGGCATGGAGGAGGTGACGGCGAAGGTCGAGGAAGCGGGATCGGCGGCGGGCCTGCTGCTCACCAACGAAGGTGTGTCAGAGCCGTACTTGGCCATGCTCGCCTCGACTTACAAGACCATGGCCGATCTGGGCGCTCAGGCCCCTGTTCCGTGGTTGGCCCGACTTGTCGGCCGCCGTCCCGAGACCGTTAAGGACCATCTCAAGCGCGCGCGAAGAGAGGGCTACCTGACAACAGTTGCGGGCAAGGCCGGCGGTGAACTTACCGAGAAGGCCACGGAGGTCCTTGCGACTTTCGTTAATTGAGGGGGGCAGAGCAGCAGTGGCCAGCGCGGAGCGTGAGCAGAACCGCGCGTCCGTTGTCCGGCCCCGCGCCTACCGCCCGGAACGAAGCAGGCCCCCGAGCCCGCGCCTGGACCGAAGTACTCGGAGCCACTCGCAGACTCAACCCCTTCCGCGCACTGCTCTAACCAACCAAGGAAACAGGGCAGGCCAGTTCAGGCTCAAGTTAAGCCGCAGTCCCGTCGCCGGCCGGCTCGGTCACGGAAATGAAATGCCCCCGGAGCGATTCCGGGGGCATTTCTCACATGAACAGCGGTGCCAACGCCCGTTCCAGGTCCGCCGGTTCGCGGAAGTGGACGGCCTGCATGCCGAGGGCGGTCGCGGCCTCGACGTTCTCCTCGCCGTCGTCGACGAACAGACAGCGCTCGGGCGGTGTGCCCGCGAGGTCCGCCGCCAGCCGGTAGATGCGCGGGTCCGGTTTGGCGAGGCCCACGCGGGCGCTGTTGACGACGTGGTCGGCGAGGTCGGCCAGGCCCATGGAGTCGAGGTCGGACTCCAGCTCCAGGGCCGCGTTGGAGACGAGGACCAGCGGCACCCGGACCCGGGCCCGGCGCAGCAGGGCGACGACCTCCTCGTCCGCGTGGAAGGGCGACTCGATCAGGGCGAGAGCCAGGTCGTACGCCACCTGCTGTTCCGCCACGAGCCCCGCGAGGCCCTCCGCGATCGTCTCCGCCCACTCCTGCGAGGTGATCTCGCCGAGCAGCAGCGGCTCGACCGTCTCCTGCGCGAACGCTACCTTCTGCGTGGTGCCCTCGGCGATCCCCGCGACGCGCTCCAGCGCCTGGAGGCGGGAGGGGTCGTAGAGCCGGATCACATTGTCCACATCGCACAGAACCGCCCCGAAGGGCGGTCTGCGGCCGTTGCTGCCGTCACTCACTCGAGACCGTGACCTTCTGGTCGTTGTTCAGTTCGTTCACCAGCGTCTTGACCTTCCCCTTGTCCCAGACGAGGTTGCCGCCGGTGGAGCCGGAGATCGGCATGTTCATCGAGACGCCGTCGCCGCCGCTGACGCCCTTCATCGCCCAGAACATCGAGGCCAGGTCCCACAGGCTCATGTCCTTGTCGACGGTCAGGGAGTCCAGGCCGGCGCTCATCGTCGGGTACAGCTTGAAGGGGTTCAGGACCGTCGACGGGGTCGCCACCTGGTGGGCCAGCGCGGACAGGAACTTCTGCTGGTTCTTGGTGCGCTGCAGGTCGGAGGCGGCGAAGGCGTGCCGGGTGCGGACGAAGGCCAGGGCCTGGTCGCCGTTGAGCTTCTGCTTGCCCGCCTTGAAGTCGGCGCCCGAGTAGCTGTCCTTGAAGCCCTTGTCGATGTCGATCGTCACGCCGCCGACCGCGTCCACGATGTTCGCGAAGCCGGCGAAGCCGATCTCGACGTAGTGGTCGATGTGCAGGCCCATGTTGGCCTCGATCGTGCGGACCAGGAGGGTCGGGCCGTCCTCGGCGTACGCGGCGTTCAGCTTCGTCTGGCGGCCGGTGGCGGGGTAGGTCTTGCCGGAGGTCGAGCCCTTGTAGGAGGGGATCGTCACATTCGAGTCGCGCGGCAGCGAGATCAGGGTGTCGCCGTTGTCGCCGACGTGCAGGATCATCATCGAGTCCGTGCGCTTGCCCTCGGCGGAGCCGGTGTGCAGCTTCTTCTTGTCCGCGGCGGACAGTCCCTCACGGCTGTCGGAGCCGACGATCAGGTAGTTCGTGCCGTCGCCGGTCGCCGGCCGGTCGATGACCTTGGACAGGTCTACGTCGCGGTGCAGCTTGGAGTCGGCCCAGAAGTACGTGGCGACCGACGTGACGACCAGCACCGTCACCAGGGTGATCGCGGTCCACTTGATACGGCGCCGCCAGTTCGGCCGCGGCCGCATGTCCTGGCCGCCGGGGCCGCCCGGGCCGCCGCCACCGTAGACGTGGCCGGTGTTGTAGCCGCTGTCGTAGCCGTCGCCCTGGCCGTCGTCGTAGCCGCCGTGTCCCTGGCCGTCGACGTAGGTGGGCTGCTGGGGGACCCCGCCGTACGGCGGGGCGGACCGGCCCGGGCCTCCATAGGCACCCGAGGCGGGCCGGCGGACCTGCCGCATCGCGCGGGCACCCTCGGGGTGCGCGCTCGCGCTGCCGCGTCCGTACCGGTTGCGGTTGTCGTCGGACCATGCCTCGGGCCAATCGTTCATGGGCCCCAGTGTGCAGGCAGCGGAGGTGTCGTTTACAAGGGTCGTCGGAAAATCAGGTCACGGCTGTTGCGAACCCAACACAAAGTCCGCAGATGTCACGGCGGCATAAGGTGGAGGCCATGACACACCAGGCCCCCGCCGTGGACGCGGACACTCCGCAGATCCCGGGCAAGCCCACCTCGGCCTCCCGGACCACGCTGAGTCACATCATGACCCACAACGACACGAATCTTCTGGGCACGGTGCACGGCGGGGTGATCATGAAGCTGGTGGACGACGCGGCGGGCGCGGTGGCCGGCCGGCACAGCGGCGGGCCCGCCGTCACCGCTTCCATGGACGAGATGGCGTTCCTGGAGCCGGTCCGCGTCGGGGACCTCGTGCATGTGAAGGCCCAGGTCAACTGGACGGGCCGGACCTCCATGGAGGTCGGAGTACGGGTCCTCGCCGAGCGCTGGAACGAGTCGACCCCTCCCACCCAGGTCGGCTCCGCGTACCTGGTCTTCGCCGCGGTCGACGCCGACGGCAAGCCCCGCCCGGTGCCGCCGGTGCTCCCCGAGACCGAGAAGGACCGACGCCGCTGCCAGGAGGCCCAGATCCGCCGCACACACCGGCTGGCAAGGCGACGGGCGATCATGGAGCTACGTCAGAAGCGCGCGGCCGAGGGCCTGGACGACTGAGCCGGGCGGCGCCAGGCGCCGCCCGCGGGCGCCTCACTGGCACGCCGCCTGGTCCATGGACGGCAAGCCGCGCCGCGGCCCGCAGGTCGTGCGCCACCTGGTCCGCCGGCGGCAGGGCTCGCGCGGCCGAGGGCCTGGACGACCGAGCGTCCGGCCGCACTGGCCGGGTGCCGCAGGTCGTGCGCCGTCTGGTCCGCCGACGGCAGGTCCCGCGTGGTCGACGGCCTGGACGGCTGAGCCCCGACCGCAGGCCGTGCCTTACGAGCACGCCACCTGGTCGCCCGTCACCACCCTGGGTGCCGCGAGATCGGCGCTCTCGGCGCGTACCTTGCGCACTCCCTTGAAGTCGGCCCCGACGATCACCTTGAGCTGCGGGCCGAGTCCCTTGACCGGGCGCAGTTGGCTGCCGGGCAGGGCGGCCGCGAGCGACTTGGCGGAGCGGTCCCAGCCGGGGTCGTAGGCGACGACCGTCCGCTTCACCGTGCGGTCGTCGGAGTTGGCGGGCTTCCCGGTCGTCCGGAAGCCCGCACCCGCCAGCGCCGCGTCCGCGCGCTTGCCGAGCCCCTCGGCGGCCGTGCCGTTCTCGACCTGGACACGGATCTGCTGCGGGGCCACCTCGACCGGCACGGTGGCGGGGCGCGCCTCGTGCACGGTCAGGGGCTTGTCGTCGCGCAGTGACCTGAAGAGCCGGGCGGCCTTGGCGGTGTCCCACTTCAGCGTCTCGCCGAGGCCCTTGACGACGTATCCCATCTGCGCGATGGGCACGGTCGTGAACTCGGAGGAGGCGGGGGAGAAGTTGCGCATCGCGCGGCCGAGGTCTAGCAGCTCGTCGGTGCCGAAGCCCTTGTCGGCGCGCACCGAGCCCAGCACGGCGCGCGTCACGTCCCGGAACTTCATCGGGTTCAGCAGGATCCCGGAGGACGTGGCCCGCTCCACGAGCGCCGCCAGGAAGCGCTGCTGGCGCTTCATCCGGCTGAGGTCGGAGGCCCCGTCGACGTGCCGGGCGCGGACGTACTGCAGTGCCTGGCCGCCGTCGAGGGTGTGCGTGCCGGCGGACAGATCGAGTCCGGTGTACGAGTCCTTCAGCGGCGCGGCGGTGCAGATCTGCACCCCGCCGAGCACGTCCACGGTCCGCATGAAGCTGGTGAAGTCGACCTCCAGGTAGTGGTCGATCTTCACATGGGTCATGTCCTCGACGGTCCGGACGGTGAGGTTCGGGCCGCCCTCCGCGTACGCCGCGTTGATCTTGATGGCGTGCCCGGGGGTCTGCTTGCCGGTCCGTTCGTCGGTCTGCGCGGGCGTCATGGCGAGCGAGTCGCGCGGCAGGCTGACCACGCTCGCCCGCTCCCGGTCCTCCGAGATGTGCACGATCATGATCGTGTCGGTGCAGTGGCAGGGGGCGCCGCCCAGGTGGTAGCGGCGGCGTTCCTGCGGGCTGATCCGGTCGCGGCCGTCGGTGCCGACCAGCAGTACGTTCATGCCGTGCCCGGCCTGCGGGCGGTTCTTCATGTCCTTGAAGGGGTCGACGCGTGCGATGCCCGCGTCGAGGCTGCTGACCACCGCGTGCCCGATCCCGGCGGAGGCGAGGACGACGACGGAGAGGGTCGTGGCCGCGCGCATCGCCCAGCGCGGCTTCTTGCGCCGCACCGGCGGACGCGGGCCGCGCGGGTGCGGGGGGCCGGC
>NZ_JAFJSY010000095.1 GCF_019857225.1 Streptomyces plumbidurans | reverse complement strand
GGCTCCCTCGCGAGCGAGCTGGCCGATCAGGACGAAGAGGCCCGGAAGGCCATCGCCCAGCACTTCGCCACCTGGGAGGGGCTCCTCGAGGCCGGTCTGGTGCGGATGAAGGACTCGGGAGTCCTGCGCGCCGATGCGGACGCCAAAGAGCTCGCCACCGGTCTCATGGCAGCTCTTCAGGGCGGGTACCTCCTCGCGCGGACCGCTCAGGACGTCACACCCATGAGGATCGCCCTCGACATGGCGATCGCCCACGTCAGGGCTTATGCCGTGCCCGCTGAGGACGACGATGCGGATACGTCTGAAGGGTGAGTGCAGTCCCTTCATCTGCTGGACTTTGCCGTCCTCCCGGCGGGGTTCGGGGTGTGACGGCCATCGGCGAACGCGTTCGTCCGCATGTCTCATCTTTCACAGGCGCATCAGCCGTCACCGAAACGCGTCGGCCCTCTGCACGAAAGACGCACAGCTTCGACAAGTAGAGGACTATTTAGTCCTGAAAAATGAACGAACCTGGGGTACGTTGGGGGGACGGCGGTCCCTTGCGGGCGGTCGAGCAGCGAAGCCTCACAAGGATCCCCAGGGCGGTAGGCACGATGTATGCGGGAGTCCAGTTCTCAGTTCTCGGCCCGGTCCGGCTACACAGGCAGGGGGTCGAGGCCGGAGCTGGTCAGCCCAGGCAGTGCGCAGTCCTTGCTTCGCTGTTGCTCAGGGCCGGCCGGCCTGTCAGCCTCTCGAAACTGGTGGAGGACGTGTGGGGGGACGAAGCCCCACCGTCGGCCATAGGCTCCGTGCGCACCTACATCTACCGGCTCAGACAGGCACTGGGAGAGCAGAGCGACAGCTCCGTACACCTGGTCGACGGGGGCTACCGGCTGCACATCCAACCGGACGCTCTGGACCTGAACAGGTTCAAGGAGACCGCGGCCAAGGCGCGAGAGGCGCGCAGCACCGGCGACCTGGCGTCTGCGACGAGCCTGCTGACCAAGGGCCTGGAGATGTGGAAGGGAGTGGCTCTCGCCGGTGTCCCGGGGCCGTTCGCGGACCAGCAGCGCAGCGTCCTCGGCGAGCTGCGTCTCGCCTGTGCCGAGGAGCAGCTCGCCTGCGAGGTGGAGCGAGGGCGCTACGCCGAAGCCGCGGCGGAACTGTCCGCCCTGCTTGTCGAGCACCCGCTACGAGAGCGCGTATGCGGCCTCCTCATGACGGCGCTCTACGGTGCCGGCCGGCAGTCCGAGGCCCTGACGATCTTCCACACGACCAGTCATCTGCTGCGTCAACGCCTCGGTGTCAGCCCGTCGCCGGAACTGCAGCAGGTCCACGAGCGCATCCTGTCCGGGCGACTCGAGCTCGCGCAATCCACCGACCTACCGAAGAGCGCGCCGCGCGCACCCTCGCCTCACGCTCCGGCCCAGCTCCCGGCCGCCCTGCCGAGTCTCGTCGGCCGCGAGAGGGAGCAGGAGCAGGTCGAGCGGTTGGTCGCCGACGCGGAAGCGTCGTCGTCCGTGGCCATCTGCACGATCGGCGGACTGGCCGGCGTCGGCAAGACAGCGTTCGCGACGACTGTGGCCCACCGTCTGGCGGACCGCTTCCCGGACGGACAGCTCTTTGCCGACCTGCAGGGAGCCGGGCCCGAGGTCGAGCCGCGGGACCCCGCGCACGTGCTCGAGGACTTCCTGCAGTCCTTGGGAGTGCGCCCCGAGGACATGCCCGAGACGACGCAGGCACGAGGACTCATGTTCCGCGGCCTGCTGGGCAACCGTCGCGTGCTCGTCCTGCTCGACAACGTATGGAACACGGACCAGGTCAAACACCTCCTCCCCGGAGGGCCCGGCTCCATGGCCCTCGTCACCAGTCGTATGCAACTGCACGCGCTCGTCGCGGCCTACCAGGCGCTTCCCCTGACGCTCATGCCCCTGAGCCAGGCGGACGCACGCAGCCTGCTGGCCCGCCGGCTGGGTGCGGCGAGGACGGCAGCCGAACCAGAGGCCGTCGACCGCATCGTCCGGCTGGCCGGGCAGCTCCCGTTGGCCCTGGCCAACGTCGCCGCCCGCGCCGCCTACCGACCGCAGCTGCGCCTGGCGAGCCTGGCCGACGAGTACGAGGCGCCGGAACACCGAACCCTTGATGCGTTCGCGAGCGAGGAGGACCAGGCGCTCGACGTCCGCGCGTCCCTCACTCGCTCGTACCGCCTGCTCGACACGGAGACGGCCGCGCTCTTCCGTGACCTGAGCGCCTGCCCGGACCCCATGTTCGCGGCATCGCAGGTCGCGGACCTGGCCGGGCGACCCGAGTGCCGGGTCCGCAAGGTCCTGTCGCGCCTCATACGGGCGCACCTCGTCTCGGAGGTCGGCCCAGGCCGATACAGCTGGAACCGTCTCGTGGCGGCGTACGCAGCGGAGCAGGCACGGAACGGGCTCCTCGACCAGGGCGAACTGACGGGTTGGTAGGGCGAGCAGACACCGTCACCATGCGGCCCAGGCATTCTGCGGATCCCAGGCGTTCTGCGGAGACGACGACGCCGCCGGCGGCGGCGGCCGGAGCCTGGCTCCCGCGACGGACCGGAGTTCGGTGCCGTCGTTCACCGGCGTACGCTTCCACGCGCTTGAAGTCGTCACGCGGCGGTGCTGTCGCCGAAGACGTCGAGTTCGGATGGCTAGGCCGGATCCGCCGACTGGAGGAGGCTGCGATCTTGATGGGCGACGGGCACGGGCCTGAGCGGTCCGAGCACGAGGACGTGCTCGGAGCCGAATGGGAGAGGCACCGGCCCGCGGTGTTCGGCGTCGCCTACCGGCTGCTGGGGGCGTGGCCGATGCCGAGGACGTGGCCCAGGACGTGTGGCTGCGGGCGGCGGGAGCAGATCTGCGGGACATCGGCGATCTAGGGGCCTGGCTGGTGACGGTGGCCGCGCGGCGGTCGTACGACATCCTCAAGAGCGCCCGTCTCCGCCGGGAGTCCTACGTAGGACCGTGGCTCCCGGAACCTTTGCTGACGAGTACCGGACGCGTCGCAGCCGGTACTCGTCGTGAATCGGTCACGTCGGCGATGCTCCTGATCATGGAGGAGCTGTCCCCACCGGAACGGGTGGCCTTCGTCCTGCATGACGTCCTCGGCCTTGGATTCGGCAAGATCGCCGAAGTCCTGGACGTCTCCGTGCCCGGTGCCCGGCAGCTCGCCTCGCGGGCACGCCGTCGGGTGGTCAAAGCGAAGCAGTCAACCCCACAGGCATCGAATGCCGAGCGCGAACGCGTCCGCACGGTCTTCCGTGCCGCATACGAAGCCGGAGACCTGGCCGGCCTGGTCAGACCCCTGCACCCGGAGGCCGTCTACGTCACCGACGGCGACGGCCAAGTGTCCGCGGCGCGCAAGCTCATCCACGGCGGCGAGAGCGTCGCCGAGGTGATGGTGCGTGTAGGGCGCCAGCGGCAGCCGGACCGCATCGACCTCGTCGAAATCGGCGGTGAGCTCGCCCTGGTGTTCCACCGCGAAGGCCGCGTCTTCTCCGTGGACACGGTCCAGATCACGGATGGTCTGATCACCGCGTACCGCCGGGTCATGAATCCCGGAAAACTCGCACGCGTCTGAGCTGTCACACCAGGAGGGGTTGCCTCGTCTCCCTGGTGAGACAGAAGAACGGGCGACGAAGGAACTGCAATGAACTCCGCGGGTGCACGGGTCGTGCGCCTGCATCGCCTCTTGCCGCCCCTGCCAGAGCACGCACCACCGGCCACCAAGGCGCGCCCGAAGCGGGCACGGCAGGCCACACGAACGATATTCGAGGAACAATGACCGACTCCCCACGCGTCAACATCGGCAAGCAGCACCCGGCCGCCTACAAGGCCCTCATCGCCCTGTCGTCGGAGGCGGAAGTGGCCGTCGCCGCAGCGGGTCTCGACCCGCTCCTGGTCGAGCTGCTGAGGATCCGCACCTCCCAGATCAACGGATGTGCCTTCTGCCTGCGCATGCACACCCGCGACGCGCTCAAGAAGGGCGAGAACCCCGACCGGATCGCCGTGCTGCCCGCATGGGAAGAGACGGGCTACTTCTCCGAGACCGACCGCGCCGCTCTCCGCCTGACCGAGGCGATCACCTGCGTGCCGGACGGACACGTCAGCGACGAGGACTACGACGCGGCCGCGGCCGTACTCACCGCAGACCAGATTTCCGCCATCGCCTGGCTGGCAACGGTGATGAACGCGTTCAACCGCGTCGCCATCACCAGCAGGTATCCGGTCGGCACCTGACCTTCGTCCGAACCCGGAGGGAGGGAAATCGCCCGCACGACTCGGTGTGGTTGGCGTTGTAGAGGCCTTGTAGAGCTGTTGTAGACCCTGCCGTGGAAGCGTCGCATCACAGCAAGGAGTGTTCGTTCACCATCCGATGGAGAGTGATTCCCGTGGCCACGGACTTCGAAGGCAGGAAACTCGTCGTGATCGGCGGCGCCAGCGGCATGGGCCTCCAGACCGCCGATAACGTGATCGCCGGAGGCGGCAGCGCGGTGATCGTCGGCCGTGCGGGCCAGAAGCTGGACGACGCGGTGGCCGCGCTGTCCCGCTCCGGCAGTGCCTGGGCAGTCGAGGCCGACCTGGCCGACCAGGACCAGGTCGTCGAGGCGCAGAAGCAGTTGGCGGAGGACCACCCCGACGCCACGCTCCTCGTCAACGCCGCGGGATTCTTCAAGCCCAAGCCCTTCCTCGACCACGAGGTCGCGGACTACGACGCCTACCACGACCTCAACCGGGCGACCTTCTTGCTGACCCAGACCATCGTCCGGGGCATGGTCGCCTACGGCCAGGGCGGCGCCATCGTGAACGTGGGCAGCATGTGGGCGCACCAGGCCCTCGCCGTGACACCGTCGTCCGCCTACTCGATGGCCAAGGCGGGCCTGCACGCCCTCACCCACAACCTGGCCATCGAGCTCGCCGGCGAGGGCATCCGGGTGAACGCCGTGGCTCCGGCCGTCACCCGGACGCCGCTGTTCGAGAAGGTCTTCCCCGCGGACCAACTGGACGCTGCGATGGACCAGTTGAGCGGCCTGCACCCGCTCGGCCGGGTCGGTACCCCCCAGGACCTGGCCTCAGCCATCGTCTTCCTCCTCTCGGACGCCTCGAGCTGGACCACGGGAGCCATCCTCAACGTCGACGGCGGGGTCATGGCCGGCCGCAACTAGAAGCAGCCTCACGCCCCGTCCAGCACGGCCACCTGACAACTGCGCCGGGCGGGGCCGTCCCAAGGCATCGATCCATGCCGACAGCGCACGAAGGAGCCCGCATGGCAGGCAGTCTGAAAAGCGTGACCGACGAGACCTTCGCAGGCGAGGTGCTCACGAGCGGCAAGCCAGTGCTCGTCGATTTCTGGGCCGAGTGGTGCGGTCCGTGCCGCCTTGTGGCGCCGGTCCTCGAGGCGCTCGCCGCCGAGCACGGCGACAAGATCACGATCGTCCAGCTGAACGTCGACGAAAACCCGCTCACCGCCGAGCAGTACGACGTCAGGTCCATCCCCACGCTCAACGTCTACCGGGACGGCAAGGTCGTCAAGACGGTCATCGGAGCCAGGCCCAAGTCGGTGCTGGAGCGAGAGCTGCAGGATTTCCTGAAGTGAGTGGGCTCTGAAGGTGTGCGTCCGTCTCGGCGCCTGCCGCACCTTGGTGCGGCAGGCGCCGAGACGGGTCAGGCCGGTGTTCGGGGCACCTTCCAGTCCAGCCGGACGTAATGGCTCATGTGCGCGTCGGGGTGGCGCTGAAGGTAGTACTGGTGCTCAGGTTCCGCCTCCCAGAACGTGCCGGACGGGACAACCTCGGTGACCAGTTTCCCCGGCCATGATCCGGACGCGTCGCAGTCCGTGATCATCGCCCGTGCGGTGCGCCGCTGCTCCTCGTCCAGGTAGAAGATGGCGGACCTGAAGTTGACACCGACATCGTCGCCCTGCCGGTTCAACGTGGTGGGATCGTGGATCTGGAAGAAGAACTCCAGGATGCTGCGGTAGTCCGTGCCGGACGGATCGTAGGTGACTTCGGCCGCCTCCGCGTGGTTCCCGTGGTTCCGGTACGTCGGTTGCACCACCTCGCCACCGGTGTAGCCGACACGCGTGTCCACGACACCCGGAAACCTGCGGAACAGCTCCTGTACGCCCCAGAAGCATCCGCCCGCCAACACGGCATACTCCCTTGCCGCTAACACGCTGCATTCCCCTTCTGTGACCTTGGAATCCACCGACCTCCGGTGCTGCACCGGCCCGGACGGCCAAGGTCCGCGCCTTCGCGTGGTCGTGGCAGCCGTACAGGGGCCTGGACGCAGCGCGGCCGGACCGCTGGCTCGTCCACCATTAGCTGCATCGATCGGGGATTCCTTACCTCAGCGACGAGTACGACGCCTCGACCTGCCCGAAGAGCCCGTCCGGGACCAGGCGAGTCGCACCTGGGCCGCCCGCCGGGGCGGCCCTTCGGTTGCCTGCCCAAAAAGCGCACTCAACACGGCACGTGCATCGCTCGCTGAATAGGCCGGAACCCCTGTCAGTGAAGTCCAGGAAGGCGCACAGGGCGAGAATGAGAACAGCGACTTCGCGTAGACGGTCTGTAGATGGTCCCGTGATTGTCTCGTTCGTACGAGATGATTTGGGGACTGAAGGCCATGCACTCTACGGATGTCAGAAAAACGTGCCGCACGGATTCGAGCGGACTTGCCGGAACCAACGGCAGCGCTCCAGCAGCGGGGCCCGCCACAGAGCGACGCCCACTCGACCCTGAGTCCGCCGCCTGGGTCGACGCGCTGGAGAACGCCTGTGGACCCCAGTACGAGCAGGCCTGCACGCGACTGCACGAGCTGCTGGTGCGGATTGCTATGGACGAGGTGTTCCGCCGGGGTTCGCGTTATCGAATTTCCGGGCCCGAACTGGATGACATCGCCCATCAGGCGGCTGCGGACGCACTGATGAGGATCACGCGGAAAATCCATGGATTCCGAGGCGAAGCAAAATTCACCACATGGGCGTACCGGTTTGTCGTCCTTGAAGTGTCCAACAAGCTGGGGCGTCATTTCTGGCGCGCGTCAAATGCGCGTTTCGACTCGGAGGAATGGGCGCAGGTGCCCGACCGGGCCGGCGTGGACCCCGTCAGCTACTGGCAGGCACGCGAGCTCGTCGAGGCCGTGCGCGACGCGGTCGCGACAGCACTGAGCGCCCACCAGCGGAAGGTCTTCGTCGCCGTCGTCAACGGTGTTCCCCTGGATACGCTCGCCAGCGAGTTGGAGACGAACCGGAACGCGCTCTACAAGACGATGTTCGACGCCCGTAAGAAGCTGCGGGCTCGGCTCGTTGCCGGTGGACACCTCGGCACCGCGGGCTGACGCAGCGGCCACCGCGCCGGTCTGCCGCAGCGATGACCGCCGGGCTGCGACCGCGGTCGTACAGGTGGCGAGGCGCCGGAGGTAAGACGTCACTCCCTACGGGCGCTGACCTCCGAGGGGGCCGCAGGGGCCGCCCCGGACTGACAAGGACGGCGAGTATGACGTTCGCCTCGCGTGGTTTCCACGGCCGAAGGCCGTCTGCGGGTACGAAGCTGCCGCCTGGGCAGTACGAGACGACCGGCTTCCCGGTGCTGTCCGCAGGGCCCACTCCCCGCATCCGGAAAAACGACTGGCAGCTGACGGTGAGCAGCGAAACCGGAAAGCGGCACGTGTGGGACTGGGCGGGCCTGATGGCGCTCCCGGCCGAGTCCCCGACCGTCGACCTGCACTGTGTGACGAAGTGGTCGAAGTTCGGCACCGAATGGCGGGGCGTGTCCCTGGACGTGCTGCTCGCGGACGTGGAGACGGCCGCAGAGAACGTCCTGATCAGCTCCTACGGGGGCTACACCACGAACATCCCCCTCGCCGACCTGGTCGACGGGAAGGCGTGGATCGCCTACGGCTACGGGGGCGGCGACTTGGCGCCCGAACACGGCGGCCCCGCTCGACTGCTGGTCCCGCACCTGTACTTGTGGAAGTCCGCGAAGTGGGTGCGCGACATCGAGCTGCGACAGAGTGACCTGCCCGGCTTCTGGGAGAGCGCCGGCTACCACAACTACGGCGACCCGTGGCGAGAGCAGCGGTACCAGGGCGACTAGGCGAGAGACTCCGGCGGCGGACCGCGGAAGTGACGGACCTACGCGCGGAGTCGGCGACGAACGTAGCGGGGGGATCGGATCGGGACTCGTACCCCTGTACTGAACGCTTTGGCTGACGCAGGATGTTGAGGTGGCGTCCGTAGAGGCCGGCGGCCCCGAGGCGGACATCGTCCCCACGACTTCAGTCTTCAGCGCGGGTCGCGCGGCCCAATCACGCGGAATTCGGCTTCGCCGACGTGGAGGACGCCGTCCGACAGCGGTGTGCACCGCACGCCGCCCCTGCCGCGCAGCGCTCGCTGCGCCCCGGGTCCGATGGCAGCGTCCATCCACGCGCAGGGCCGTGCGGCACGGTTGACCGCGAACGCGATCGGGCCGTCGCCGGTGTCGAGCTCCACGATCCGATCGATGCAGGCGTCGATGTCGACACCTCGGAGCAGGATGTTCCGTCGTGTCTGCTGCAGGCCGACCGCGGGGTCGATGTGTGTGGGCAGATTCTCCGACGCCATGATGGTCACGGAGGCGTCCCGGTGAGCCGGCTGGGCGAAGTACCGGTCGCCGACGATTCCGAGGTGACGGCGTACCCGGATGTGTTGCACCAGCCCACCGACAGGGTCTGCTGACGGCCCCTCAGCAGGCCTTCCGGAGTACCGGTGTACGGGTGACACGAGGAGTTGCACCACCTGCACCGGCTCGTCGTGGGTGACGTCTGGGGAGCTCAAGCCGAGTCAGTTCCCTTCTTTCCCCGGGGGCGGTTCTCCCGGGCGCTGAGGAGTCTTTCCCTACGGGCTCGCACCCGTTCTTCCTCGTCCATTCCACCCCAGATCCCGTACTCCTGTGCTGTGGCGAGCGCCCAACTGGCGCACTGCCGGCGGACCGGACATGTCTTGCACACGGCCTTCGCCTCGTCGGCCTCACGCCGGCCGGGGCCCTTCGGCCCTGCGGGGAAGAACAGTTCGGTGTCGAGGCCCCGGCAGCCCGCGTTGTCGAGCCATGTCAGCATGCCGCTCGCCCGGGGCTGGAGCCAGGACCGAGGTGTTCCCAAGGTGGCGTCGCTCATGGCCATGTGTGCAATCTGCGCGTGCAGGCCTCGAGCCGGGACTCGGTCGCGGTGAGCAGGCTGTCCCAGGACTCCTGGAACTTCGCCACACCCTCGTCCTCCAGCTGCTGGACGACTTCGGCGTAGGAGATGCCCAGGCGCTCGATCACTTCGATGTCGGCCCGCGCCTCGTCGTACCTGCTGCGGAGGTCGCGACCTGCGGCGTGTTCCTGAGCTTCGACGGCGAGCAGTGTCGCCTCGGGCATGGTGTTCACGGTGTCCGGGGCGATGAGTCCGGAGACGTATTTGGTGGCCTCGTACGCCCTGTCCTTGACACCCGTGGAGGCCCACAGCGGGCGCTGCTTGTTCGCCCCGGCACGGTGCAGGCGGTTCCAGCGCTCACCGGAGAAGGCCTCCTCGAAGGCCTCGTAGGCCAGGCGGGCGTTGGCCACGGCGGCTCTGCCCCGGAGGGCTCTGGCCTCGGGGGTACCCAGGGCGTCGAGGCGCCGGTCGACCTCCGTGTCCATGCGCGAGACGAAGAACGATGCCACCGAGGAGATCTGCGACAAGTCCAAGCCGCCGGCACGGGCCTTCTCCAGGCCTGCCACATAGGCCTCGGCAACCTGCCGGTAGCGGGCCAGGGAGAAGATCAGGGTGACGTTGACACTGATGCCCTGGGCGATGGTCTCGGTGATGGCGGGCAGGCCCGCCTCGGTTGCGGGGATCTTGATGTAGATGTTCGGGCGGTCGACCAGCCAGGTCAGGTGACGTGCCTCGGCGATCGTCGCCGTGGTGTCGTGAGCCATGTGCGGATCGACCTCGATGGAGACGCGGCCGTCCTGGCCGGCGGGCGATACGAGGAAGACGGGGCGAAGTAGGTCGGCGGCGTCGCGCACATCCGTCGCTGTGACGGTCCGGACTGCCTCCTCGGCGGACACGCCGCGCACCGCGAGTTCGGACATCTGGACCTCGTACTCCACGCCGTGCGATATCGCGTCCCTGAAGATCGTCGGATTTGTCGTGACGCCCACCACGCGGCGGCTGCGGATCAGCTCCGACAGGCTTCCCGACTTGATCCGCCCACGGGACAGGGTGTCCAGCCACACGGACACACCGGCGTCCGACAGATCCTTCAACATGCTCGTCATGTGTCCCACACCTTCCGGGGGTGGCGAGGCGGCTGCGGCACGGGCCGCCCGGGCGTGCTCACGTCTGCGGATCGGCGGCCGCAGTGCGACCCATGCGCACAGAGCGCGCCTGCGCCGGCCCAGGGGCCGTTCTACGGGGTTGGTGCCGAAGGCGTCCGGTGGTTCGACCACAAGCTGAAGGCGCCTCGGTACGGCTCGAGCATAATGCGCCCTTTTGCGCAGGGGCAGAGGGAAGAGCCGCACGTCGACGTGGAGTAGACGCGCTGTGGATGGCACGTTCGCCACGTCGGGTGGAGGGGTGCACGTGACGGGCCTCGCTCGTGCCGTGGATCGGGTGGTGGTAGGCGCCGACGCGGTGAAGGCGGGCCGGCGTGCATCAGACCGCCGGTGGCAGGGGATTACAGCAGTGCAAGCCTCACGATGTCGGCGCCGGCGAGCAGCCGGTGCTCGATCGCCGCCGCGATGGAGCCGTATCCGATGGTGATCGCGCGGGTGTCGGCCAGTGACCGGGTCAATGGGGGCGCCCGGCGTCGGACGTGCTGGTCGCGGATCCTGCGGGGCAGGTCTCGTTGGGCGGCCAGGACGAGAGCCACTGCGCGTTCGGCGACGCCAGCGTCATGCAGGCAACGGCCGTTGGACAGCGCAACCCCCGGACTGGTGTGGGGAAGCAGCTTCTCCATGCCGGCGCCGAGGCTCTGCTCGGTGGCGAGTGCTCCCACCGCGGCGGCGCGGGCCGGCCGGGCGGGGTGCGGCAGACCATTGAGGGCGCCGCGGATGAGTTCGGCGGCCAGTCCATCGCCGGCTCCGACCGTGACCGTGAATGCGGGCCCACTCGGCGATGCCGCGGGCGGTGATGCGCCCGGTCAGGAGTTCACCTTCCGCTGGGCCAGGCAGCACCCAGTCGGACCGTGGGGCGAGGTCATCACGGGCGGCGATCCGATCACGACTCCGCCCGCGCCCCCGCAGGCCCCGACGCACTCGCTCCTTCGGCAAGGACCATCAGTGACACCCGAACGCCCCACCTCGCCGTCGTCACCTTCGGCAGAGCGGCCCGCAGGTTCCGTGGGCACTGGTGACGATGACGTCGTCGGCGTCCAGGTGGATCTCGTCAGTGCTCGATGCTGTGCGTGGTCTCTTCCTCGTTGGGCCGCAGTTCTTCTCTGGTGGGTTTGGCGACCTGTGCCGACGGCCCGAAGTAGGCGCGGGACAGGCGTGTTCTGAGCTGATCGCGGCGGGAGAGCTTGCGAGGGATGCCGTTGGCGTCCTCGGCCGCTCCGGGGTCGAGGGGCTGGTACTGCTCGTGCGCGGTCAGGGTGTGACGTTCTGCGGGGGAGAGGTCCTGGTGCACCTCGATGTACTCGCCGTGCGGCAGGCGACGGATGGTGCCTGTCTCCCTGCCGTGGAGGACCTTCCTCTTGTCACGGTTCTGGAGACTGAGGCAGATGCGTTTGGTGATGAGGAATGCGACTACAGGGCCGACGAACAGTGCGATGCGGATGAACCAGGTGACGCTGTTGATGGAGAGGTGGAATCGGGTCGTGAAGAGATCGTTTCCGCCGCCGACCAGGAGCAGGAAGTACACGCTGAGCCAGGCGACGCCGAGACCGGTCCGCACGGGTCGGTTGCGCGGCCTGTCGAGGAGATGGTGTTCGCGCTTGTCGCCGGTGATCCAGCTTTCGAAGAAGGGGTACAGGCCGATGGCCAGCAGGACGGTCGGGAACACGATCAGTGGAATCAGCACACCGAGGTTGAGGGTGTGGCCTGCCGCGTTGATTTCCCACCCCGGCATGACGCGGATGAGACCTTCGGAGAAGCCCATGTACCAGTCCGGCTGGGCGTTCGTGGACACCTGGTCGGGGCGGTAAGGGCCGTACGTCCACACGGGGTTGATGGAAGCGATGGCCGACATGGCGGCGATCACGGAGGCGACGAGAAAGAAGAAGCCGCTGGTCTTGGCGAGGTACACGGGCAGGAAGGGCATGCCGACGACATTGCGGTTGGTCCTGCCGGGGCCGGGCCACTGTGTGTGCTTGTGGTAGACGAGAAGGATCATGTGGACGACGATCAGCGCGGCGATGAGAGCGGGGAGCAGCAGAATGTGCACCGAGTAGAGCCGGGGGACGATTTCGGTGCCGGGGAACTCTCCGCCGAAGAAGAACATGGCCAGGTAGGTGCCGACGATCGGCACGGAGAGGATGGCGCCCTCCACGAAGCGCAGCCCCGTGCCGGAGAGGAGGTCGTCGGGGAGGGAGTAGCCGACGAAACCTTCGAACATCCCCAGAACCAGCATGGTCCAGCCGAACATCCAGTTCACTTCGCGGGGCTTGCGGAAGGAGCCCGTGAAGAAGTGGCGCATCATATGGATGAGCATGCCCGCGACCATGATGAGGGCGGCCCAGTGGTGCATCTGACGGATGAGCAGGCCACCGCGCACGTCGAAGGAGATGTCGAGGGTGGAGGCGAAGGCCTCGGACATGGTGATGCCGTTGAGCGGCGCGTAACTGCCGTGGTAGGCAACCTCGTTCATCGACGGGTGGAAGAAGAACGTCAGATAGATCCCGGTCAGGATCAGCACGACGAAGCTCCACAAACACACTTCGCCCAGCATGAACGACCAGTGGTCCGGAAAGATCTTCCGCATGTTGGCCTTGGCGATGGTGTAGAGGCCAAGCCGGGAATCCGCCCAGTCCGCTATGCGCTCACCCCGGGGTGAATCGCGTTGGTCTCTGAGGTTATTGATCGTCACCTTGCGCTCTTCTCTCCGGACGCGGGCACTCCTGCCGTTTCCGGATGCCTCTCCGCAGACACGTGGATCCGGTCACGTGCCCGGTCGGCAACTGCCCTCATCGGCTGATGGAGGTGGCAGGCTCCAGCACGAACACCGGGATTTCCCGCTGGGTGCTGCGCTGGTACTCGGCATACGGCGGGTACGCGGCAACCGCCCGCTCCCACCACCGGACCTTCTCGGCCCCGGTGACCTCGCGCGCCCACATGTCCTGCTTGACCGGGCCGTCCTGCAGCTCGATATGCGGGTCGGCCTTGACGTTGAAATACCAGGCGGGATGCCTCGGCCCGATGTCGGGCGAGACGTTCCCCTTCGACCCGCCGGAACTCTCGTACAACGCCACCTGATCGCCTACCCACTGCTCCGGGCTCGGCTCGTACTCACCTTCCAGAGGCACAGATACCTCCCCATACTTTTCTGTCGTTGGCTCTGGACACCTCTTCGGAGGTGAGCGTCCGGGAGGAGCAGCGTCTTACTGTGACCTCCACCTGCCCTTCAGCGGTTCCTACGAGTAAGAAGCACCAGCACCGCGGCGCTGTCATGACGTGGACAGAATCAAGTACTCAGACCTCGACATCCGCGTGGCGAAGGACGCCAAGTCGGAGACCTACGACGCCTGGTTGGGACCGGACCGCATCGGAACCTTGGTCTACGAGTTGACGGCCGGCAGGGTCGCGATGATCTCGGTCGCGGTTGAACCGGAGTACCAGCATCACGGTGTGTCGGGCGAGCTGATCGCCGGCGCGCTCGAGGACGTCGCGGACTCCGGACGGAAGGTGACGATCATCTGCCCGGTGGTCCGCTCCTTCATCGACGATCATCCGGAGTACGCCGGTGTCGTCGACCCCGAACGCCCCGGCATCCGGTCGCGCCGCTGATGGACCGCTCTCGGGCATCGTCCGTTGAGGTGTTCGCTCGTACCATCGCATGGCCGCATGGAGTGGGCCTACGGATCCGACGGGGACGGACGTGCCCACCTCCATGCGGCCTTGCTTGATCCTCCGGCGTGCCTGAGAACGACCGGCGTGCCCGGGAACGACCGGGCGCGACAACCTGGTTGGCGTGGAGGCCACTGTCGCTCGTGGTGGTGGCCTCCACGCCATGGCTCAGAGGGCGGCGATGCCTTCGCCGCCGACCGCGCCGGGTACGACGACCGATCCGGTCCGGGTCAGGGACCCGTCGGCGTTCACACGGAAGGCGTCGACGCCGCCGGCGGCGCCGGTCTGGGCGTAGAGGAATCTGCCGTCGCCGGAGACGGACACGTCCACCGTGCCGGCCCCGGTCGGGGTGGTGGTGAGCGAGGTCAGTGTGCCGTCCTGCCCCGTCCGCAACCCGCTCAACGTGCCGCTTCCGGCGTTCGCCGCGTAGATGTCGTTGCCCACGGTGGCCACCCAGCAGGTGGCTGCCTGTCCGGTCGCCTTCTCGTCGACTTTGGTGAGGTGGTTGTCGCCGTCGACCCGATAGGTGGCAACCGCGTTCGGTCCGGCTTCGGTGACGACGAGCCGCCTGGCGCGGTCGAAGGAAAACCCGAAGGGCACCGAGCCGGGCGCGCCCGTGATCACGGGTTTGGTGGCGATACCCGGCAGACCGACCCGGAAGACCTCGAAGCTGTTGCCTCCGGCTTTGGTGGTGACGATCAGCCTGCTGCCGTCCGGGGTGAAGCCGATCTGTCCCGGAGTGTGCGTGAACTGCGGTGTCGCTGCCGGGTCCAGCCCCAGACCTCGATGCCATGACGGCACCTTCACCAGATGCCCGGCGACGTTGAGGTAGCCCTGCACCGAGCCACCGTCGAGGGCGTTGAGGACGTACACGAGGTTGCCGTGCACGGTGACGCTCACCGGGAACTCGCCTTCGGAAGTGACGATTTGACGCCGCAGGAGGCGATCGCCCCGGACGGCGAAGACGGTGACGGTGTCACTGTCGGCGTTGACCGCGTACAGGAGACGGTGCGCCGGGTCGTACGTCAGGGATCTCTGGGAAGCCGGCTTGTCCACGACGGCCCCGTCGAGCTTGCCGCCCAGACCTCCGGTCGCGTACACACCCTGCTGTTTCAACGTGCCGTCGTCCGCACGGTCGTAGGCCACGACAGTGTTGCCGTCTTGCGCGTCGCTCTACATGAACACCGGCGCATCGGAGGCTACCTGCCTCGGGTGATGCGGGCTCGCCGACGCGGAGCGGTGAACATGGCTACGCCGGTTGCAATGGCGACCGCCGTGGTGGCGGACCGGGCGATCCTGTTCATCTTCTTCATCGGTCTCCTCGTTCTGCGTGGCGGCGGTCTCTGCCGCCGCCACGCCGCGTACGGGCCTTGGTCGGCCTCGCACTGGCATGAGCGTCCGATCGGCCCAACTGCCTTACGGCGCCGGGCCCGTACGTCAACGCGGCGTGCGGCCGGACGTTACCGGCCTGGCGGACTGCGGCGCCACTCCCAAGAGCTCATCCAGCGGCCCGCCCCGCACAGCCAAGATCTACAGCTGCTGCAAATACCCCTGAGCCTTGATGAACAGGACATACAGGGGGAATACTGGAGCAATGCTTCGTAGGGAACTTGAACTGCTCGAAAGAGCGACAGAGTCTGCCCTCATAACAAACATCATTGAAGGGATTGGGAAGGGCGGCGGCCTGCTCCTGGTGAAGGGAGAGGCTGGTACCGGAAAGAGCCGACTGCTGTCAGAGGTCCGGACCGGGGCGGTCCAGGCCGGTTTCGGTGTGACCGCTGCACGCAGCACGGAATTCGAACAGGATTTTGCCTTCGGTGTAGTGCGGCAACTGTTTGAAGAGTTGGCGTTGAAGGCCGATCGGACCGCTCGGGAGTCCTTGTGGACCGGGGCGGCCAAGCAGGCGAGAGAAGCCATTGAGGCCATCTCCAGTGCTGGTGAACCTGGCGATTTCGCGGTTCTGCACGGTCTCTATTGGCTCACCATCAACGCATGTCAGGACCGCCCACTCGTATTGCTGGTGGACGACATTCAGTGGTGCGACAGGCCGTCACTGCGGTATCTGGCTTACCTCCTACCCCGCATTGAGACGCAGCCGTTGCTGGTAGCTGTTGCGCTACGCACAGGCGAGCACGCTACTGATGAGCGACTGCTGCAGCACATAATCTCCGCTCCGGCGCTCGTGGAGCTGAATCCGAAGGAGCTCAGCGCCCAGGCGACCGCAACCTTGCTGGAGCAGGTAATGGATGGTGAGGTGGAGGAAGAGTTCGCAATTACCTGTCACAGGGCCGCCGGTGGAAACCCGTTGCTGTTGCGTGAACTCGGCCTTACCTTCTCCGCGCAGGGCTTGTCAGCCAGCGACAGGAACGCCGGACGGGTGGCCGATCTCGGGGGGCTTGCGGTGGCCGATCTGGTCGCCTCTCGACTCATGGCTTTGCCGGCGGCTTGCGCACCACTGGCTCGGGCGGTCGCAGTTCTGGGCGACCGCTCGCCGCTGATGCGCGCTGCGCGCCTGGCAGGGCAGGATTCCATCAGCAGGGCTCTTGAGTGCGCCATCCTCTTGGAGCAGAGGGGAATTGTGCGTATCGACGAGGTGTACGGGTCTCCGACTCTCTCCTTTGTGCACCCCCTTGTGCGTAATGCGGTCTATGAATCCCTCGACCGCGCCGACCGCACCACAGCACATCACCGTGCCGCAATACTTCTGCGGGAGAGTGGTTCTCCCGCGGAGCAGGTGGCCTACCATCTGATGCGAATACCGGCAACCATGGATCCGGTGGCCGTTACGGACCTACGTGCTGCCGCCGCTGCTGCAGCGGCGCGCGGCGCTCCGGAGAGCGCCTATGTCTACTTGCGTCGAAGTCTTGACGAGGCGCCCAAAGGCGACGAGCGGCGAGCGATTCTTCTGGAAGCCGGGAAGACGGCGCTGCTGTTTGATGTCGTGACCGGGGCTCGTCTTCTGCAGGAAGCGTGGGAAGGTATGGGCCCCGTTGAACGCGCGGAAATTGCGCCCTATTTGGGCATGGCCTATATTTACCTCGCACGGCCGGACGCCGGCGTTGATATACAAAAATCGACAATTTCGGGCCTTCCGGCCACTGATGAGGATCTCAGGAAGCGCCTTCAGGCCTGCCTCCTCAGTTCCAGTACGTGGTATGTCCCCGGTAGGGAAGACATAGTCGACTGCTTGCCAGAACTACGTCAACTCCCGCACGGCGACGGCTACGGAGACCGCCTTCTGTATTGTGCGGTCGCCGGCCGCAATACCGCTCTTGGAGATCCGTCCGGAGTGCTTCGCGCGCGCGAGACCCTCGCAGATGATGCGTTCGTCGACCAAGCAGATCCCAACGGGCCGCTGGCTTGCGGATGGTGGTCCCTGGCGGCGGCTGACGACGATATGTCAATAGCCAGCCTGGACAGTGCGGTGAAGCGAGCTCACGTGGGCGGTTCCCTCTTCACATTGGCCTCCGTCTACATTCATCGCGGCTACACCTTGTTGTGGCACGGTGATCTTGCAGGGGCCGAACAAGATGGACGCGAGACAATTCGAGTGGGACAACTGAACGGTTCGGCGGTTACCCGCCTTTTGGGCTGCACAGTTTTGGCCGAGCCCTTGATCGAGCAAGGACGTCTCGACGAGGCTGAGCGGACTCTGGCCGAGGTGGGAGTCACCGCAACAACCTGCCCTCCAGGTCCGGTGTACCTGTCCCTGACGGCGCTCAGCCGACTGCAAAGAGTCCGTGGCAACTATGAAACGGCTCTTGAAATTGCCCTACAGGCAGAGGAGGCATGCCGTCTCTATCAGATTCAGAATCCCGCAGTGGCGGACTGGAGAACACTGGCAGCACTGGCTCTTCACTACCTTGATCGCGACAGTGAGGCTCGCGTCATCGCGGATGAGAATCTCGACCGTGCTCGACGGTGGGGCGCGCCTCGCACTCTGGGTCGGGCCTTGCGTGTGTCTGGCCTCATTTCGCCGGAACGGGACCGAATCGAACTATTCGAAGCGGCAGTAAGCGTACTCAAAGACTCCCCTGCGCACCTTGAGTATGCAAAAGCCCTGGTCGATTTCGGTGCCGCACTACGCAAGGCCGGTCACCGCAACGACGCTCGTCCGCCCCTACGACAGGCCCTTGATCTCGCCACCCGCTGCGGCGCAGTACCCCTGTCGGACCGAGCCAGTGCTGAACTCGCCACCGCAGGAGCCCGCCGTCGACGCACAGCACTCACCGGTCCAGGCGCGCTCACCCCGTCCGAAAGAAGAGTCGCGGATTTGGCGGCACACGGTCAGACGAACCGGCAGATCGCTCAAACTCTCTTCGTCACCCCGAAGACTGTTGAGGTCCACCTTTCAAACTGTTATCGCAAGCTGTCCGTTACCAGCCGCGTACAGCTTCCCGCCGCACTGGGTGCGTCGTGAATGAGGTGGAGACTTCACGAGGGGAAGTCCACTGGCGTGGCTGGGGCAGAACCGGAAGCCGTTGGTGGATCGTCGCCGGCGGCCTGGGCGGATGCTTCCGACATCCCTGAGCCTGCTTGCTCTGCGGCGTAGGCGGCCACGAGTCGGTTCCAGTCGTACGTGCCCGGCATGATCTCCGAGACGAGGTGTGCGCGGATCAGCCGTGAAAGGGTCTGACGCACCCAGTGTTCGGGCTGCGCGGCTGTTCTGGCGGCGTCGGCCGCGGCGAACACGTGGCCAGGCCAGGCGCCGAGGGCGCGGAAGAGCGAGGCGGCCTCCGGGTCGAGCAGACGGTACGACCGGGCGATGGAGGCGCGCACGTCGAGCACTGGGTCCACTTCGCTGGTGAAAGCATCTAAGGGGCCGTGTTCGGACGGTGCGTATTCGTCGGCCAGGCTCGCCAAAGGCATCTGAGGGCGGTAGGCCGCGCGGGCGGCGACATTGGCCAGTGCGAGGGGGAGGCGTCCGGCGAGGTGGATGATGCGGTCGACTGCTTCGGGCTCGGCAGACGTCCTCGCTGCTCCGAGGCGCCGGGCGAGAAAGCTGCGTGCGTCGTCCTGGCTCAGGGGGAGCAGGGTCAGGGGAAGCGCCTGGTGGGCAGCCACCAGCGCGTGGAGCTGCATGCGGCTGGTGATGAGGGCCATGGAACCGGGGCTCCCCGGGAGGAGATGCTTCAGCTGGTCCGCGTTCCAGGCGTTGTCGAGCACAACGAGCATGCGGCGCTTGGCCAGCAGGTCCCGGAACATGAGCCCACGAGCCTGCGTGGTCTCGGGTAGGACCTCGGGCCGGACCTCCAGAGACTGCAGGAAGTCCGCGAGGACCCCTGCCGGGTCCCTCGGCTCGGCTCCTGGCCCCTCCCCGTGCAGGTCGGCGAAGAGCTGGCCGTCCGGGAAGCGGTCTGCCAGACGATGGGCGACAGTGGTGGCGAAGGCTGTCTTGCCGACGCCTGCCGCCCCGCCGACCACACAGATGGCCACCGAGGACGACGCGTCGGCATCGGCGATCAGATGCTCGACCTGCTCTTGTTCCTTCTCGCGCCCGACGAGATGGGGCAGGGCTGCCGGCAGTTGGGCCGGCGGCCGGGGAGAGGCGGTATGCCGCCCGCCGACGGTGCGGTCGGTGCTTTCCGGCAGCTGGAATCGCCCGGAGAGGATGCGCTCGTGGACGTGCCGCAGTTCCGGAGACGGGTTGACGCCGAGGCGTTGACGCAGCCGGTGACTGGTCGAGTGGTAGATCGTCAGCGCCTCGGACTGCCGCCCGGCGCCGTACAGCGCGGTCATGAGGAGGGCGCATACGCGCTCGCGCAGCGGGTGTTCGGCAAGGAGAGCGGACAGTTCAGCGGCAGCCTCGGCGAAGCGCCCCCTCTCCACCTCGCAGGCCAGCTGGTCTTCGGCGCATGCGAGTCGCAACTCGCCCAGGACCCTGCGCTGCTGGCTTGCGAACGGTCCCGGGACTCCGGCGAGGGCCTCCCCTTTCCACATTTCGAGGCCCATGCACAGCAGGTTCGCCGCGGCCTCCGGGTCGCCGGCGCTGCGTGCCTCTCGTGCTTCGGTCGTCGTCTCCTTGAACCTGTTCAGGTCCACGGCGTGCGGTGGGATGCGCAGAAGGTAGCCTCCGTCGACCAGGTTCAGTGAGCTGTCACTCCGCTTACCCAGCGCTCGCCTGAGCCTGTAGACATAGGTGCGCACGGAGCCTATGGCCGACAGCGGGGCCTCATCGCCCCACACGTCCTCCACTAGTCTCGAGAGACTCACCGGCCTGCCCGCCCTGAGCAACAACGAGGCGAGTACTGCGCATTGCCTGGGCTGGCCGGCCGCCTCCTCCAGCCCTTGCTTGTGCAGTCGGACCGGGCCCAGGACCGAGATCTGGATGTCCGCGTCCATGACTTCTACCGCCCTGAATGCTTGTCAGGGAAACGGTCGATGTCCGGGAGGACCGTCTCGCTGCCCCGAACGGGGTGCGGGTCGCTACACGCATACGGGAATCGACCGGGCACACGCACGTGCAGGTCGGAGGTGACGGTGACTGCCTTGTCGATGGTGAGTTCCAGGTCGGGTGAGCTCATGGTGATTCCTGTTCTGTGGTCGATGCGCAGGGTGGAGCGGGTCGGGAAGGTGGAGGTTGGTCAGGGGCGGGCGCACCGGGATGTGGAGGGCAGTGCGCAAAGGAGGCCGCTTCAGGCCGGCGCTTCGTGAACGGTCAGGAGGGCCCAGTGCGTGGCGGTGCCGCCGGGGTGGGGCCGGGTGCCGTGGCTGGTGGCCAGCACCTCGACGAGGGCCAGGCCACGGCCGTGCTCCTCGCGAGTGCAGGAGGAGGTCCAGGCGCCGTCGTCCTGGGCCGGGCCTCCGTCGGTGACGCCGACCCACACGACTTCTGCGGCCCGATCCCGATACAGGTGCAGCGTCACCGGCGCCAAGGCATGCTCGACGGCGTTGGTGACCAGCTCGGACACCACCAGCAGCACCGACTGCGCGGCGTCCTGGTCCACGTGCCAGTCCTCAAGGACGGTACGGGTGATCGCTCGCGCCGCACCCGCGGCGACCGGCCGGTGCTCCAGCGCCCGGCTCACCGCGCCACCGACCGCTGCACCCGGCCCGGACACCACGGTGTCCGGTCGGTCAAGCGTCGGGCACGTGTCCAGGGCCGGGCGCACCAGGTCCTCGACGGTGGCGTGCATGGCGATCACTTCCCGTACTGCGGGAAACGGCCTCATCGATCTCGGGCCCTTTCGGCGAAATCCTTACGCCCTCTGTTCTACGAGCCTCGATCAAGCCGGGCATTAGGGGTGGCCCCTAATGTTTTGGGGCCTTGACCCCCGATCTTGGCCACCTGAGACAACGAGGCCGGCCAGGCGCGCGCGTCCGTTGTGGTGCCCGGCGCCGGGTGAATGGCGACGACCAGTGCCATGACAGTGAGTCGTCATCCGCCGCCGCGACCTCCCGGACCGTCACCGCCGCGATCCACGATCCACGATCCGCGATCCGCGATCCGCGTCCGGATACGAACAAGATCGCGACGCCGTCGGTAAGACGGCGCGACGAGCCGACACTAACTGCCTGCACGATGACGCCGGCCGTTGTGCATCACCGGACCGGGGCTCCCAGGACAAGAGAAAGACGTGATTCGATGCACAACACGGCGCCAGTGACCGACCCTGTCGTCAGGGTACGAACGCACCAGCTTGCTTTTTTCTCAGCGGTGATCTCCCTGGTGGCCGTCTTTGCCGCCGTGGGCTCGACTATCCCGCTGTTCAACGTCTACCGGGCCGAGAACGGGTTCACCAACGCCGAGATCTCGATCACCGTCGTCGCCTACTCCGTCGCCACCCTCGCCACACTGTTGTTCCTGGGCAGACTGTCCGGTCATCTGGGTCGGCGGCCCGTCTCGATCGCCAGCCTCATCCTGCTCCTGCTCGGCTGCTTGCTGCTGTTGGACGTGCACGACATCGGCATTCTGATCGCCGGTCGGGTCATGATGGGCCTCGGCGCCGGACTCGCCAGCAGTAGCCTGACGTCCTACATCGTCGACGCCGCACCCCCCAAGCCGGCCTGGTTGGCGTCGGTCGCCTCCAGCCAGACGGTCATGCTCGGCCTCGCCGTCGGCGCCGTCGCGTCCGGCGCCCTGGTCCAGTACGGGCCGTGGCCGCGGGACCTGATCTACCTGGTTGTCATCGGTCTCCTTCTCCTGTCGGTCGCACTCATCGCCGTCAGCACGGAAACCGCTACTCCCATGCCGGGCGCCTGGCGATCACTGCGGCCGCGGGTCGGCCTGCCCGCGCGGGTCAGGCGGCTGCTCCCCGTCGCGGCAGCGGTGTTCCTGGCCACCTGGGCGGCCGGGGCCTTCTACCAAGCGTTCGTGCCCGCACTGGTCGAAGACCAACTGCACACGCGCAGCACACTCGTCCTCGGAGTGACATTCGCTGCCTACATGGGTCCCAGCGTCCTCGGCGCTCCCCTCGGCGGCCGGTTCACATCCGCGAGAGCCCAGCGCGTCGGCATGATCGGTTTCCTGGTCGGCATGATCGGTGTCATCACAGCCATCGGCACCGGCACGCTGGTGCTTTTCATCGCCGCGACGGTCGTCGCCGGCGCCAGTCAAGGCATCGCCATCAGCGCCGCAACCCGAGGCCTGCTGCACGGCAGCATCCTGGCCGACAGGGCACCGACTTTCAGCGTGATCTACCTGTTCTCCTACAGCGGGGCGATGATCCCTGCCCTCATCGCCGGCCAACTCACCCACATCTTCTCGCTGCCAGAGATCTCGCTCGCCTACGGCGCACTTGCCTTGGTCTCGACCCTGTTCACCGTCCTCCGCGCCCGCAACCCGCAGCTCAGTGCGATCGCGAACAGCCAGGACGTCCAGTAGCCGAACGAACTTCGTTTCTTAGGGAGAGCGTATACATGTTCAGTCGCATATTGGTCGCGGTCGATCCAAGCCCCTCGCGTCTCACGTCCGTACGTATGGCCGGTGAGCTGGCCCGGCTGGCCGGTGCCTCCGTCCACGTCCTGCATGTCGTCGCAGCGACCGCCACACTCGACACCGTCGTAGGCCTGGAGGACGACGCCGAAGCCAGGGCGATCCTCGACGAGGCCGTCCTCGCTCTGCGCGGCGAAGGAGTCAAGGCGGACGGCACGCTCGCGAACGGTTTGCTCAACGATGTACCGGCCCTGATCAACGAAACGGCCGGACAGTTCGGTGCCGATCTCATCGTCCTCAGCCCGCACCACCGCGGAGTCGTCGCCGCCCTCTTCAATCCCCGCGTTAGCGACATCGTCACGCACGCCAGCCACACGGCCGTCCTCCTCGCTCCGGACAGGGCCGCGGCCACCGGCGCCTGACGAAGGGGAGGACGCATGAAAGTCGCCGTGATCGGCGGAACCGGGCTCATCGGGTCGCGGGTGGTGAACGTCCTGAACGCGAGCGGGCACGAGGCCGTGCCGCACTCACCGTCCACCGGACTGGCTCTGTTGAGCGGGAAGGGTCTGTCCGAGGCGTTGCCGGGAGCCGATGTCGTCGCGAACCTGACTGACTCGCCGACCTCCGACGAGGCCGCTCTCGCGTTCTTCCGGACGACGACGAAAAGCCTGCTGCGGGCCGCCGAGTCCGCCGACGTCGGCCACGCGGTGGTCCTCTCGATCGTCGGCGTCGATCTCGTGCCGGGCCTCGTGTACGACCGCGCCAAGGTGGTGCAGGAGGACATCGTCAAGACCGGTTCCGTGCCGTACTCGATCGTCAGCGCCACGCAGTTCTTCGAGCTCATGGATACGGTGATGTCGTGGACCTCCGACGGCAGGACCGTCCGGCTGCCCGCCACGCGCCTCCAGCCCATAGCCGCGGCGTCGTTCAGGCCGTAGCCGCGGTCTGCGTCGGTGCCCCGCTGAGGGGCACCCGCAAGTCGCCGGCCCCGAGGCCTCCACCCTCGACGAGCTGGGCCGGATCACTCCGGCCGCGCGTGCTGACCAGCGCAGCGTCGTCACCGACAGCACGGCCGGCATATACGCCGCCGCCTCGGGAGACGACCTCATAGCCAAGGGGGACGCAGTCGTCGCCCAAACCACCTACCGGGACTGGCTCAGGTCGTGACCGAGACGGGGCCTGTACGAAGGGTCCCCCGACAGAAAGTGTGACCATGGCGATCAATCCCGAAGCCGAGGCTTCCGTGAGGGAAGAGAACAACGCTGCACTCATCGCCGCTTTGGACGGGTCAACTCTCAGTGAGGTGGAGTCCAGTTGGGAGCTCGACGTGCTCAACGACGCGGAGCACGGTCGCTGGGTCGCCGCCCTCGGTCCCGAAGCCATCGGCGAACTTTCGTACCGGTTCGTGGGCGGCCGCGTTGTGCTGCTGACGACCTGGGTCGACCCGGCCTACCGCAATCATCGGGTGGCCACGGAACTCGTCGCTCGCGTGCTGGACGAGATCCGCGAAACCGGGAAGAAGATCACCATCATCTGCCCGGTGGTGGGTGAGTTCATCGAGCGCAACCCGGAGTACGCCGACCTCATCGACAAGGTCCACCCCGGTGCCGGCGCCCACCCCGAGCCGGAACGCGCGGGAGCCGGACCCGACGAGGAGCTCACCGCGGTCGAGCGCGACCTGACGTAACCGTCCGGTGTTGGGGCCGAGCGTGAACGTCGCGACGTCTCCTTGGACGTCCTCAAAGTGACGATGAAGGCGTCCTCCGGGCCGAAAGAAGGAGCCTCATGGACAGCGCATCACAGCAGCAGCGCATCGTGGTCGGGATCAGCGGATCGCTCAACAGCCTTGTCGCGCTGCGGAGGGCAGGCACCGAAGCCCGGCTCACCGAGCGCCGGCTCCTGGCAGTCATGGTCTGGCGTCCCCACGTCACGGACCCACCTGTCGGGACCGGTCGATCAACCCTCAAGGGCACCAGGACCGCAGCCATGAGCCTGCTGAAAGACATACTCAACGATGTCTTCGCCGCCTCTGACGACGGCGTCCCCATCGGTGGACTGGTGATCTCCGGCAACGCGGGCCGCACCCTTGTGCAGATCGCCAACAAGGAAACCGACCTGCTGGTCGTCGGCGCCGGACACCACAGGAGACTCCGCCGCCGGCGATCACCTGTCGCCCGCTACTGCCTCACCCACGCCACCTGCCCGGTCCTCGCCGTCCCCCCGCCCTCACTCCAGCTCGACCTCGAAGCCCTCACCCGCAAGAAGCGCCTGCTTCACACCATGGCCCACGACCTCTCTCGCTTGAGCGCATGAACCGCGAACAGGGTCGTTCCCTGCGTGCGTGTCCTTGAGCAGTGACCGGTCGCTCACAACTGCCGGCCGAGCGCTGCCGCGTGCACCTTCATCACAGGGGCGAACCGGTCGCGGAGTTCATCGACGGTGACGCGGGAGCTGGAGGCGCTGACCGAGACGGCGGCGACCAGCCGGCCGTCCGGATCGTGGACCGGTACGGAGATGGAGAGCAGTCCGACCTCGAGCTCTTCGGAGTTGATCGCCATGCCCGCCGCTCGGGCGGCCTGGATGCGGCTCCCTGAGTGCGCTCTACTTCGCCGGCTGCGGATTCCTGGTCCTCATGGGCCTGGTGCTGGGCTCGCCGGTCTGGATGGTCCTGGCGTCGATCTTCTTGATCGGCTGCACCATCAGCGGCGGGCAGAAGAGTGTCATCGCGCTCGCTGCGGCCTTCTATCCCGAAGAGGTACGCTCCACCGGCATCGGCTTGGCGCTGGGCATCGGTCGCGTCGGTGGGATCGTCGGCCCGATGATCGTCGGCGGTCTGCTGGCCGACGGCATGAGCCACGAGCAGCTCTTCATGATTCTCATGGTCCCCACCGCGCTGTGCGGACTGATCGTCCTGTACCTGGGACATCGCGCGAAGCGGCTGCAGTTGGCCTGATTGTGGAGTTGGCCAAGTACTGAGCCCATCGGCCTTGTTGAGAGACGCTGCTCTCCGTTGCCCGGGCGCCCGTCGCTTTGCACATCGTAACGTCGGGCGGGGCGCGCGGGCCGGGGCGGCGGCGGAGTGGGGGAGGGCCGGCCGCGGGGGTACCGTCGTCGGGGCGTCGCGGCCGGCGTGACTCCGGCCGTGACCCGGGACACGCCGTCTACGTCGGGACCGTTGGCGGTCGGTTCCAGGTCCGTGAGGACAGTGGGTGGCGGGACGCAAGGCTCTCCTGCGCCAACGAGCAGGACGACGATGGGGAGTTCGTTGCCCAGGAGCCGATCTCGCGAGGCGGCAGAGAACGGACGCGGATCGAGTTGGCACGGGGCAGGTTGTTCTCGTACTCGTTCTGCTGATCCGCGAAGAAGCCGCATCCACCCGGCGGCGGCCGCGGCGCGGGTGCGCAACTCGTCGGCCGAGCGCGCCCGTTCAGGCCTGCGGATCGAGGGTGCCTTGGTACCTGGGCGCAACGGACAGTGGTGCGCTGGTCGATGGACCACGGACGCCGGTGGGAGGACCTGACCGGACGAACCACCTGTTGCCGCGGCATCCTGAGGATGTCAGCCCAAGGCGGGGTAGTCGCCGGCGGCGAGGTCGTCGAGGAGGCTTGGGTGGGCGGGCTTCCAACCGAACCGTTCGCGGGTCCGTGCACTCGACGACGGCATGTCAAGGGCGAACAGTCGACCGACGAGGCCGAAGCGCTCGGGCGGGGCCGACTCGACCGGCATCGCGAGGACTTCGCCGATGGCTTCGGCCAGCGACCTCATGGTGTCGCCCTCGTCGGCCACCGCGTGCAGGACCGTGCCCGGCGCAGCGTCCTCGAGTGCGATGTGGAACAGCGGGGCGACGTCGAGCCGGTTGACCGCCGGCCACCGCTGCGTGCCGTCGCCGACGTACGTTGACACGCCCGTTTTCTGCGCCGCGGCGATGAGTGCCGTGCAGAAGCCGTATGCCAACCCGCGCTGGTGCACGGAGCGGGGCAGTCGCACGACGGAGGAGCGGACGCCCTGGGCGGCCAGGGCCAGCACCGCGTCGGAGTTGCGGCCGCGGCCACCGACCGGCCCCTTGGTGGTGTTGGGGTCCTCCTCGGCGGAGATGTGGCCTGGCACCATCGGCGTGAGGCCGGCGTGGACGAACGGCTTGCCACTGCCTACGAGTTCGGTCGCGAGGGTCTGCACGGCGCGCGCTTCCTCGTAGATGCCCTGCTCCAAGTTGCTCCAGTCGTTGCTGAAGGCGAGGTTGATGACACCATCGGCTTGCGCGACGCCGGCGCGGAGGCCGTCAAGGTCGGTGAGGTCTCCGCGCAGCGGCGTCCCGCCGGCGGCCGCGAGGACCGAAGCCGCCGTATCGGAGCGGACGAGGCCGAGCACCTCGTGGCCCGCGGCGATGAGGTCGGGAACAACAACCGAACCGATGCTGCCGCTGGCGCCAGTGACGAATACGCGGATGGGAGGCTCCGGATGACTGGTGCGACGCCGCGTCGCAGGATGGGTATGGCGAGGGTCAGGCGTGGCGGTGGTAAGTCTGTGGATCCACGGGTCGCTTGGACTTGGGAAGCCCGCCGACCACGAGACAGTAGGAGTCGGTGACGAGGTCCTTCACCAGGTTGCCGTCGACGGTGTCTCCGCCCTCCACCGTGATCCAGTGCCTCTTGTTCATGTGGTAGCCAGGGGTGATGTCCGCGTACTGCTCACGCAGGGCGGTGGCGTCGTCCGGATCGGCCTTGAGGATCACCACGGGACGTCCCGGCATGTCGGTCATCAGCATGAAGACCTTGCCGCCTACCTTGTGGAGCTCCCAGTCGGGGTCGAAACGTTGCTCCTGGTCGGCGCCGGGCAGGTCCGCCGTATGGTCACGTGCGATCTTCTGCAGTTCCTGTCCGTCCAAGGTGATCAACTCCTCTGTCGGTTCGAGTGCCTGGCGTGTATCGGTTCGGGTCCTACCGCCGGTCGCCGACCGTGGCGTGGAGCAGGCAGATGACCTGCCGGTAGGATCCTGGCCGTCCACTGCCTACGGGAGGACCCGGATGACGGTCTTCCCGAGGCGCCGCGTGGTGGGGTTGAGGGCGCCGATGGCGTCGTCGAGGCTCGCGATGTCGCCGATGTTGGTCCGCAGCCGTCCGTCCCGCACCCGCTGTACGATCTCGCCGAGTTCGGCGCGATCAGCTTCGACGACGAAGTCCACGGCCAGGCCGTCAGCGGGCCGTGCTTCCACCGGGCCGACGATGGACACCAGGGTGCCTCCGGCCTTGATCAGGGCGGCGGACTGCTGTTGGACGTCGCCACCGATGACATCGAAGACCAGGTCGACGTCGCCGACGTCTTTGAGTGAATCGTTCTCGAGGTCGACGAACTCGTGGGCACCGAAGTCGAGTGCCTTGTCGCGGTCGGCGGCGCGGCCGGTGCCGATGACGTACGCGCCCGCTTCACGTGCGAGCTGGGTCACCATCGTCCCGACCGCCCCGGCCGCGCCATGGGCGAGGACGGTCTGGCCGGCCTGGAGGCGGCCGTGCTGGAACAGTCCTTGCCACGCGGTCAGACCTGAGATGGGCAGGGACGCGCCCACCGTGAAGTCGACGTCGCCCGGCAGCGGTGCGAGATTGCGTGCTTCGATCGCCACGTACTCCGCGAGGGTCCCGTCGCGGTGCCAGTCGGCGAGGCCGAACACCCGCTGCCCGATCGATAGGCCCGTCGTGCCGTAGCCGAGGGCAGTGACCACTCCGGCCAGCTCGTGGCCGGGGATCGACGGTGTCTTGTCGTGGCCGGCGCGATCGGCCCAGGTCGAGGGCCACTCCATTTCGGTCGGGACGAAGCCCGAGGCATGGATCTGAACGACGACGTCGTTGATCGCCGGGATCGGCTCAGGCCGCTCCGTCAGTGTCATTCCGGCCGTTCCCGCGGCCTGGTCGGTGACCACAATGGCTTTCATCGAAATGCTTCTTCCTCGGATGTGTGGTGGGTGCCGGTTTCCGGGCGGGTTCCTACATGAAGGTGAACAGCTCGTCGGCGTCGAAGCGCGAGATCGGAGTGGTGTACACCTTCTCCGGGTCGGGGTAGCCGAGGGCCAGCAGCAGCGTGGTGGAGTGTCCGCTCTCACGGATCTTGAAGGCCTTGTCGACAGTGGTCGGGTCGAACCCCTCCAGCGGCGTGGCCTCGACGCCGAGTTCGGCGGCCGCCATCATGGTCAGGCCCACCGCCATGTAGGTCTGCTTCTCCATCCAGTGGTTCAGGTCCTTGTAGCCGTAGTTGCGCAGGTTGAGGAAGTCCCGGGTCATGGATTCCCACAGCTCCTGCTTGGACGGGTCGGGGAACCGGCCGTCGGCCTTCTCCTTCGTGAACACCGCCTCGATGTGGCTGTCCGGCACGTCTGCCCGGGTGGTGAGGATGATGGTGTGCGACGCGTTCAGGATCTTCTCGGCGTTGTCCTGGAACCGTTCGCCCAGGTTGTCGGCGAGCCGCTCTTTGCCTTCGGGCGTGGCGAGGACGTAGAAGTGGTTGGGCTGTACGTTCACCGATGACGGCGTGGAACGCAGGAACCGCAGCAGCTGCTGAAGGGTTTCCTCCGGGATGGTCCTGCTGGGGTCGAAATACCTGGTGAGGTGCTTGCTCATGAGCTTGTCGAGATTCATGTCCGCCTTCTTCGTGCGATGAGTGGGTGAGGGGCGGAGGGACGGTGGTCCGCAGGGTCTGGGCTAGTTCGTGCCGCGGGCGAGTAGTTCGTTGATGCGCTCGAAGCTGATTCCTGTCGTCGCCGAGGCGAGGTCACCCGCGACCAGAGCCTTGATGGCCTGGTCGAGTGCCTCCACCGCGTGGGCGTAGAGCGCCGGACCCACACTGATGCGCTTGACCCCGGCCTTCTGCAGCTCGGCAACGGTCAGCACCGTGTCCGCCGGCGAGATGAGGACATTCACCGGTGTCGGTGCGACAGCGGTGACGATCGCGACGAGTGCGTCGAGGTCGGGCGGGAAGGGGGCGTAGAGCACGTCCGCGCCGGCCTCGGCGAAGGCCGTCAGACGCCGGATGGTGTCGTCGAGATCGGGCCGCCCCTGGAGGAAGTTGTCGGTACGGCCGGTGACGACGATGCGCCCCTTGGCCGCGTGAACGGCGCCGTGTACGCGGGTTACTGCCTCGTCGAAGTCGCGGATCGGTTGTTCCGGATTGCCCGAGGTGTCTTCGATCCCGATACCGGCCAGGCCGGACCCGACGGCGGCTTCCACGGTTGCGGCGACGTCTTCAGGCGTGTCGCCGTAGCCGTCCTCGAAGTCCCCGTTGACGGGCAGCCCGGTGAGCCGGCCCAGCAGCCGTGCATGCTCGAGGTGTTCGCCACGGGTCACTTCGTGTCGCCCGTCGGACCGGCCGAGCGTGGTGGCGAGCGCTGCCGATGATGTCGCGATCGCCTCGAAGCCGGCGTCGGCCAGCATCAGGGCCGAGAGGCCGTCCCATGCGTTCGGCATGACGAGGCCACCGTCGCGGGTGTGTAGCGCCATGAAGCGCTCATAGAGTTCGGAGCCCGACATGTCGAACCTTTCCGAGTGATCGTTGTGGGGCGGTGAAGGAGTTGCCGGCTGAGTGCGCAGACGCGACGAGCGTCGGCGATCAGACGGTCGTAGCGGCCGGGTTGACGGCGGGGATGTCGACGTCGGTCTGGTTGACGTTGTTGATGAAGTTGGTCAGCAGGGCCTGCACCGCCACCGTCACGATCGCCAGGATCTGCGCGTCGGTGTACCCGGCGTCTCGTACGGCCGCGAGGTCGGCGTCACTGACCTGACCGCGGCTCTCCACCACCTGCTGAGCGAAACGAGCGACCGCGGCACGCTGGGGGTCGGTCGAACCGCCGGCCCGGGCCAGGTCGATGTCGTCGCTCGACATGCCGCCGAGTTCGGACGATACGTAGGTGTGCATCGCCAGGCAGTAATCGCAGTCGTTGGCCTGTGACACGGCCAGTGCGATGGTGTGCCGCGTCTTCGCGTCCAGAACCCGGCTCAAGGTGCTCTGCAGGGTCATGACGACGTCGAGGACGGTCGGGTTCGACGCGAGGGTCGTGAACATGTTCGGGACGAAGCCGAACTGCCCGCCGATGGTGTCGAGGATGCCCTTCGCGCCGTCCGGGACGTCGTCGGGAGAGGGAACAGTCAGGCGTGACATGGCGAATCAACCTCCGGTGAGTTGTGAAAGGTCAGCGTCGGGCCCAGGGCGGTTCTTACTGCTGCGGAGAGCCGGTCGCCGTGGTGACGACGAACCCTGCGGCCCTTTTTTGGGCTTTCCAGCCCACTTCCTGGAGTGAACACCACTCGTTCTGGGCTGTCAAGCCCAATCTGATGTATCGTCGAAGCATGGTCACGACTACGGCAGCTCCGGCGCCTCACGAGCTCACATCGAAGGGGCGGGCGACGCGCGCCCGCATCGTGGAGCACGCCGCGGAACTCATCTACGCCAAGGGAGTCCACGCGACGAACAACGAGCAGCTCCGCCGCGCCGCCGGCGTCAGCGGATCGCAGCTCAACCACTACTTCCCGACCAAGGAGAGTCTCGTCCTGGCCGTGATCGCCTGGCAGGCCGAGCGCGTCCTCACATTCCACCGCGACGAGCGGTTCACCGGCTTCGACAACCTCGAAGCGCTCCGGGAGTGGGCGGATTTCTACGTCGGCTACGAGCGCGCCTACCAGGAAGGCTGCACGCTCGGCTCCCTGGCGAGCGAGATCATCAAGACGGACCTCGACGTTCACGATGAGCTGGCGAGTGCGTTCGACCAGTGGCGGGGGATCTTCCGCGATGGAATCGAGCGCATGCAGCGACTCGGCCGGATCAGCGCCGAGGCCGACCCCACGCAACTGGCCCATCTGTTCCTCGCCGCCTTCCAGGGCGGCATGCTCCTCGCCCAGGTCGCGCGGGACATCGCTCCACTGAAGGACGCGTTGCAGGCGGCCATCGACCACCTGCAGACCTTCGCGACGTCTCCGGACGCCGACGGAGTCCAAGCTCGGTAGCCGCTGCCACGCGCATGGGGCGACGGCGCGAGTCGCGGTGCACGTCGTTCCGGGGCCACGTTGCCGTACACGCTTTCCCGTACGGTCAAGATTGTTTGGCGACTGTCCGGGGGGCTGTTGTGCCCACCATCGAACTCACCCGGTTCCGCGTGGAACCCGGCCGCGCATCCGGGCTGCTGGCAGCTCGTCCCGCGATGCTCGCCGACTTCCGGGCGGACCGTGCAAGCTTCCTCGACGCGCACTTGATCCAACTGCCGGACGACGAGTGGCTCGACATGGTGGTCTGGCGGAGTTCGCAGGACTTCGCCGCCTCGCGGGCCAAGGGTGCCAACCTTCCCGGAACCGCTGCCTTCTTCGGTGCGATCGCCGAGCTCGTCAGCTCCGAGGAAGGCACTGAGTTCGACATCGCGGCGAAGCGGGTCGGCTAGGAAGGCGGTTTCCCTCGAACATCGTCCGACGGAGGCCTGCGTGACCACATCGACTCGGCCGTCGGATGCGGTCCGCGCCGACCAGGCCGACATCCCCGGACAAGCCCAGAGCCATGACGCCGCTCACCTCTACCTGGCGAGACGGAGCGGAGACGGAACCGCCGTACACCCGCAGGCCCCACCATCTCCAACCCGCGCACACCGCGCTCTTCCCTGCATCGGCCGATGGCGAATGACGCAGCAGCGCTGACGAATTGCGCACAGACCTGATGAGCCTATTCGGGCTGTAGCCGAAGAAGACGCTCCCGGTTCCATACGCTCAGGACATGAGGATGACGTCGCAAAAGCTCAAGGACCAGAAGGAGAAGAGCTGATCAACAGCGAACTTGCGGCGTGCCTGGCGCGGCAGGTGGACTCCGGTGCAAAGGCAGACACTCAGGAGATCTTCCTGGTGGGCTTCTTGGCCGCAGCCGCCCAGCTCCTGGCCTCCTGGAACTACATCCGTGGCGTCGCGTTCGGCGGCGGTCACACGTCCTTCTGCGTTCGGACTCATCTTGGCGTCACACTCTAGACCGGCCAGAGGTGCCGCTCAGGGTGGCCAAATGAAGCGCTCAGTCACAGCGTGACGAGAACCTGCTGGTCAAATCGCTACGGTCGACCGCCCGTAAGGTCCACGGCGGTCGGTGTCGGCCACAGTCGGCACCGATCATCATGCTTTCCCCTGAAGCTGCTGGCCTGCCCTGTGACCTGCTTATCTATGCACTGAACTGCGGGATGAGACGAATTCCTCTCCTGCGGCGCAAGGTGGGGTGGGTGTGGGGGTGATGGGTGGGGTGTCTCACCGTGTGGTGTGGGCTTCAGTAACTGGTTGATGAGCTGTGTGGTTTCGGGTTCGGGTGAGCAGTCGAGTGTGGTGTTGATGTGTTGGAGGCGGGTGATGGCGGTGTGCAGGCCGGTGCGGTTGCCGCAGGCAGCCTCCAACCGCATCCAGGCTCGGTAGAGGATTTCGGCGGTGTGGTCTGCCTCGAGGCCGGTGGTGATGGCCTGGCGGGCGGCGCTGGGGTTGTGGTGGGGGCCTGGGGGTGTGCGGTGGGTGGCCACGGTGTGGGCGACGTCGATGATGCGGGTGATCATGTCCTGCTGGTAGGGGTCGGCCCAGGGCGGCGCGGTTGCTCCGAACGGCCGGCCGCGCACCAGGGTGAGGGCCTTTTCCAGGTCGGTCAGGCCGTTCGGGCCTAACGGGAGTGCGTGTTCGACGAGTTGCAGGAAGCGGTTCCAGTCGCAGCGCACCGCGGGGGCGAGCTGGTAGGGGTCCTGATTGGAGGTGCGGCGCGGTACATAGGGGTTGCCGGAGGGGTCATGGCCCAGACAGCGGCGCAGGCCCTGCAGGCGGGCGTTGAGGGTGCTCGTGGTCCAGGGGTGTGCGGGGTCCATGGCGGCGCACAGTGCCTCGGCGCTGCGGCCGGGCCGGAAGTAGAGCAGTGCGGCGAGTTGCGCCATCCGCGGGCCGTGGCCGGTGTGGTCCACGCCGGTCACCTCGATGGGGCCCAGCACCCTAATCTCCGGCGCGTGCAGGTCGTGCGCCTCGCACTCGCCCCCTCCTGGTACTGCGCGTTCGAGGAAGGTTGCACCGGCGTCGGGGTCGGGGGTTTCGGCGCTGTCGGCGGTCTCGGCCACGGCCGAGGGCACGGCACCCTCTGGGGCAGGGAGCGCGGCCTCGGTGTCTGCGCCGGGATCGCCTGCCGGGGGTGAGGGCGCAGTAGTGGCCAGGAGCCTTGGCTCGGACCGATCGGCACTCGTGGTCAGCAGTGCCGGAAACACGCCGTGGGCGGCGACGGACGTTGCCGCCCACGAGACGCTTGGTGGGGCAACGGTCTCCGCCGCGGCTGGCTTGTCCGGCGCGGTCCGCCCGGATGGCTGCGTGTGGCCGGGCTCGTCGGGGATGTGGTGCCAGGGTCCTTCGGCCGGGTGGGGTGGCTGCCCGGACACGTTCAGTGCGGTGGTGATCTGCTGGTAGGCAGCGTGCTCGAGGCGCTGCACGGTGATGTCGGTGCCCGTGTAGTGCAGGCGCTGCGGCTCGTGGAGCGAGGCGTTGAGGATTTCGGCCTCGGGGAAGTGGGGGGCGGCTGTGTTTGCGGGGGCGATCAGCGTGACGGGTGCCGCCTCTGCCCGGTCGATCAGGTCGGCGTACTGCCAGGCCGTGTCCGCGTCCAGCGCTGTTGCGCACAGCAGCAGGTAGGGGTGGTGTGCGGTGTCGGGCATCTGGTGTGCTTCCAGGAGGCGTTCGCTCAGATCGCGCAGGGCGTGCGCGGCGTGGTGCATGTGGGTGATCCGGGTGGTGGGCAGCAGGCGGGGCAGGTCGTCGCCGAATCCCACGGTGACGATCTCGACGTCGCTTGCCCATGGGCTCATGGCGCGTTCCAGCGCGAGGGAGGTGCACACCTCGGTGATGTGGACGGGGTTGCCGTCCAGCAGCAGCGCGGGCAGCTGGGCGAGGTTGAGCAGCAGGAGATCGCCTGTCGGGGTGCTGCCGAGGGTGACCAGCCCGGGGTAGGGGGCCGGCACCTGGCGGGCGTCGTCCTCGTCCAGCAGGCCGGCGCCGGTGGGCAGGGCCCACCATCCGCCCTGCCCGGCCGTGAAGGGCGCCGCCGGGGCTGCGGTGAGGTCCTCGGGCAGTACCTCTACCGTGCGGGTGCCGATCCGGGCGGCCCGCAGCGGCGGCAGGATCGCGTTCTTCTGGGCCGCGTGGTGGGCGAGCGTGCGCAGTGCCGCGTCCAGGCGGGCGGCGCCGCGCGGCTCGGCGGCCGCCGCCAGCTGGGCCTCGGCCGTGGACGGTTCGGGCGCGATGGCGATCGTCTCGCCGGGTTTGCGGCGGCGGCGCTGCAGCGTGCGGCGCAGGGCGAGTGCACCGGTGATGGCGGCCGCCAGCAGCGCGCCGGCGCCGAGAACGGTGCGCAGGTTCAGCGGGCTGCCGGCGGGAGCGCTTGCCGGGGTTGGGGACGTGGTCGGGGCGGGGGAGGGGGCTGCAGCGGCGCCGGACCCGTCAGCTGGCGCCGACGGTGAGGCGGCAGACGGTGACGCGCTGGCGCTGGGTTTTGGGGCGGCGGAGGCGGGTGCCGATGGCGATGCCTGATCCTGTC
>NZ_JAFJSY010000094.1 GCF_019857225.1 Streptomyces plumbidurans | reverse complement strand
AGACGGTGACGCGCTGGCGCTGGGTTTTGGGGCGGCGGAGGCGGGTGCCGATGGCGATGCCTGATCCTGTCCGGGCTGCTCGGGCTGCTCGGGCTGCTCGGGCTGCTCGGGCTGCTCGGGCTGCTCGGGCTGCTTGGGCGGGCGGCGTGCCGGAGCGCTGGGGGCCGACGGCTGGGGTGCGGGCGTGGTGGTCTGGTCCGGCGCGGGCGTCTGGTCGGCACCCGTGCCTGCGCCCGGCTTCTGCTCGCCGTGCGGGTTCTGGCCGTCCGGGTTCTGGCCGTGCGGGGGAGTGGTCTTATGGCTGCCTGCCTCATCGTCCCGGTCCGGGTCCGTGGACGGCCGATCAGGTGGGGCGCCGGGCACGGTGACCCGCTGTCCGGGGCGGATGACGTCCGGGTCGGTGATGGGGGGGCAGCCCGTGCGGCTGAGGCGTGTCCTTGCTGGCTGCGAAGAGCTCGGGCCACTGGTCGCCGTCGCCGAGCTCTTCCTCGGCGATCTTCGACAGGTAGTCGCCGGAGTGGACGGTGACGGCGTGTTCGCTGTTCTCGTCGGCAGCTGTCGGCGTACAAGCGAACGTGCACCACCTCGTACGGAT
>NZ_JAFJSY010000093.1 GCF_019857225.1 Streptomyces plumbidurans | reverse complement strand
CGGACCAGCCAGGCCCCGCGGACCAGCCAGGCCCCGCGGACTAACCAGACCCCGCGGACCAACCGGGTGGCGCGCTCGCGCCACACCCGCCCGTTATGTCAAGTTTGTCTGATTAGCGCGTAGTGTCGCCGCATGCCCACGCCATACGGATCCCGCGGCGGCATGGCGTTCGGCGCGGAGGAGCTGCGTGTGCTCCGCCGCGCTCTCGCCCTCGCCCTCAAGCCCGGCCCCACGCCCGCAGAGGACGTCAGGGACTGCCTGCGCCTCGCCGAGTCCCTGGACGAGGCGATGCGTGAGGGCGCCCGGCTGCGCGCCTTCCTGCTGGCCGACCTCGCGCGCTACCGCACCGCCCTGCCCGGCACGGCGACCGGCTATCTCACGCTCCTGGAGGAGGCGCTGGGGGCCGGATACCGCCCGCAGACCGACGATCTCGCCGCCCTGAGGGCCCTGCGCGGCAACCCGGCCGCCTCCGTCCTCCTGGGACGCTGCCGCATGCTCGCGGAACAGGACGCACGCGCCCCTCTCGCGCACGGTCCGGCCCGCAGGGCCCTCCCGACCGTCCCCGCCGCCCGCAGCCGCCTCACGGCCCTTCCCGGCGGCCTGAAGGGCGCGGGAGCGGAGCCCGCCGCGGCCAAGGAGCGGGATCCCGCGAAGAAGCCCGAGACGGAACCCGCCCGCAAGCCCGCCGCCCCCAAGCCGTCGCCCGCCCCGGCCGAGCCGAAGCCGGCCCGCCCGATCCCGACCCCGGGCGAGGTCTTCCCGCGCCGGAAGCCCACCCCGCCGCCCGCCTCCGGGCAGCGCCGGCACCTCGCCGCGGGCTGACGGGGCCCGTACCGCCAGGAATCCCCCAACCCCGCCCCGTCCGCCCCTTCGGCCCGTGGCTACTCTGGAAGGCATGGACTATTTCTCCGCGCTCGTGCCGCCGGTCGTCATGGCCGTGTTCTTCATCGGCGTGATCAGGGTGATGATCAAGACCCAGGGCGGGGCCAACAAGGCCAAGGAGGACGCGGCCGTCGACGCCGCGATCGCGCGCGCGGAGGGCGCCCGCCAGGGCTCCGCGAAGACCGACGGCTGACTCCTCCCCGGCTACGGCCTTTTTGTCCCCATTTGCTGATGCATGTGCCCGTCCGGCACGCGAATGGAGACATCTCCCACTATTGTGCTGAACTGTGCCTCGCCCATTGGGAGAACTCGAAGACGCGGTCATGACGCGGGTGTGGAAGTGGAACCGCCCGGTGACCGTCCGAGAAGTCCTGGAAGATCTTCAGCAGGAACGGTCCATCGCATACACCACGGTGATGACCGTTTTGGACAATCTCCATCAGAAGGGCTGGGTGCGCCGAGAGGCAGAAGGCAGGGCCTATCGATATGAGGCCGTCTCCACCCGCGCCGCCTACGCGGCGGCACTGATGAACGACGCCTGGGCGCAGAGCGACAACCCGGCAGCCGCCCTCGTCGCCTTCTTCGGGATGATGAGCGAGGAACAGCGCCTGGCCCTCAGAGACGCCGTACGCATGGTGCAAGGCCCGGAAACTTCCCAAGCTCCCTCCGATACCGCCGGCGAAAGTGCCGGTGAGAACCCCGGCTCGGCGCGGGAGGGTGACGGGCGATAGCGTCCGCACATGTCAGCAGAGAGTCGTGTAGGCCCCGAAGAGCCCGAAGTCAGTGCTAAAGCCATCACTGTCCGGCGGGCCCGTACCGGCGATGTCGCGGCGGTGCGCCGTCTCCTTGACACCTACGTCCGCGGCCGCATCCTGCTCGACAAAGCAACGGTGACGCTTTACGAGGACATCCAGGAGTTCTGGGTCGCCGAACGTGACGACAACGCCGAGGTGGTCGGCTGCGGCGCGCTGCACGTGATGTGGGAAGACCTCGCGGAAGTCCGCACTCTCGCGGTCAAGCCCGGCCTGAAGGGCGCCGGCGTCGGGCACCAGTTGCTGCAGAAGTTGCTGCACACCGCGCGCTGGCTGGGCGTTCGACGCGTTTTCTGTCTGACCTTCGAAGTGGACTTCTTCGCCAAGCACGGCTTCGTCGAGATCGGAGAGACACCCGTCGACACCGATGTCTACGCGGAGCTACTGCGTTCCTATGACGAGGGCGTAGCGGAGTTCCTCGGTCTCGAACGGGTGAAACCGAACACCTTGGGCAACAGCCGGATGCTTCTGCATCTGTGATCGCCGATGACCGCGGTGTATTCCGCGGGCGTGCCCAGGTTCCCTATGTCCGAAACGCGCACGTTTCCGGTCGGGGTGCCGTGTCCCTCTCGAGCTTGGTCCCCAACTCGGTCCCGCAGTCCGTCCCGAGGCCGGTCTCTCCGAAGGGTTTGTGTTTTTCCGGCAAAAGCGGTTTGCTTTCCGACGTACTGCAGTACTGCATATAACAGGGGACGGCGAAACGGCGGACGCCGCAGACCCCAGGTCCTCAAGTTATCGATGAAAGGAAATCCGGTGGCACAGAAGGTTCAGGTCCTTCTTGTCGACGACCTCGACGGCGGCGAGGCGGACGAGACCGTTACGTTCGCGTTGGACGGCAAGACGTACGAGATCGATCTCACGACTGCCAATGCGGACAAGCTCCGTGGCCTTCTCGAGCCTTACGTGAAGGGTGGTCGGCGTACCGGAGGTCGTGCTTCGGGCGGGCGTGGAAAGGCCCGCGCCGCTTCCGGCGGCAGCCAGGACACCGCGCAGATCCGCGCCTGGGCGAAGGAGAACGGATACGAGGTCAACGACCGCGGCCGTGTTCCCGCGTCCATCCGCGAGGCCTATGAGAAGGCAAACGCCTGATCGCCCATTACGGCAGGCGCAATGGGCGGAGGTCCGTGCGCCGCAGCCGCAGCCGGTGGCACTGCGTCGCCACCGTGTCCACGAGTCGTACGAGGTCGGGGGCGCCCCCACCGCCCCCCACGGCCGACAGCGTCGGCAGCGAGGCCTCGACCTCGCACCCAGGCTCGGGGGGTCGCAGCCATACGGCGGCCCCCTGCAGGGCGCCCGGGTCGCCCGGAGGCCGTAGACCGGCCGGCCCGCTCCCGAGGGGCAGCGGCGCGTCCATGACGCCGCCCTCGCCGGTCACGGCCAGATCCAGCGCGAGCGCGCCCCACTCCAGCCATTCCAGCAGCCCCGGCAGCTCCTCTGCGCTGCCCGCCGCCACCAGCAGCCGCATCCGGTCGCCCTGCAGCGCCACCGGAGAGGCCTGCGCGAGATGACGCAGAGCCGCCCGGCCCGCCTCGGCCGGGACGTCCAGGACGTCGAAGCGCTCGCCCACCCGCAGCCGTACCGGATCCACGGGGCGCTGCGCGGGTGCGGGCACCGTCGCCCAGCCCAGTTCGTTCTCGTACCACCCGCGGACCGGATCGGGGTGATCGAGCGGCCGACGGGGGAGCGGGACCGTGAGGAGGGTGCCAACCATGCCAAGTGCAACCGTCCGAACAGCCCCCGAGTTACGCTGGGTGGTCCGCTGAACGCGCTGAGTGCCGAAATCGGGGGCGTGAGGGGGCGCGGGGTGGTGCAAGGTTGTTCGCCCGTAGCGGAGGGAACCGGGCCGCGCGGCATGGAGTGTCAGTGACGGCGGGTAAGACATCCCTAGTGGGAGGGGGCGACACGCAGGACGGGACGTCTCGCGTTCGCCATCGGCGTACTGATGGTGGAGGTAACTGTCTGGCCTGCGGGAACATCGTCTCGCACCATCGGGTTGGAGCAGATGTCGGCGTTCGGGGTCAGGAGGCAGTGTTGGTTCTCGCACCGGTGTCGGCAGTTGGAATGAGCGGTCCCCGCTTGCGGGACTAAGCTGCGGAAGGACAGGGAGGGGAAGTTCCCCCCACTGCCTGACCGCTCTGAGGAGCGATTAACGATGTTCGAGAGGTTCACCGACCGCGCGCGGCGGGTTGTCGTCCTGGCTCAGGAAGAAGCCCGGATGCTCAACCACAACTACATCGGCACCGAGCACATCCTCCTGGGCCTGATCCACGAGGGTGAGGGTGTCGCCGCCAAGGCCCTTGAGAGCCTCGGGATTTCGCTCGAGGCGGTCCGCCAGCAGGTGGAGGAGATCATCGGCCAGGGCCAGCAGGCCCCGTCCGGGCACATCCCCTTCACCCCCCGTGCCAAGAAGGTCCTGGAGCTGTCGCTCCGCGAGGCCCTTCAGCTGGGCCACAACTACATCGGCACGGAGCACATCCTGCTCGGCCTGATCCGCGAGGGCGAGGGCGTCGCCGCCCAGGTCCTCGTGAAGCTGGGCGCCGATCTCAACCGGGTGCGGCAGCAGGTCATCCAGCTGCTCTCCGGCTACCAGGGCAAGGAGACCGCCGCCGCCGGCGGGCCTGCCGAGGGCACGCCCTCGACGTCCCTGGTCCTCGACCAGTTCGGCCGGAACCTCACCCAGGCCGCTCGTGAGTCCAAGCTCGACCCGGTCATCGGGCGCGAGAAGGAGATCGAGCGGGTCATGCAGGTGCTCTCCCGCCGTACGAAGAACAACCCGGTGCTCATCGGCGAGCCCGGCGTCGGCAAGACCGCCGTCGTCGAGGGCCTCGCCCAGGCCATCGTCAAGGGCGAGGTGCCCGAGACCCTCAAGGACAAGCACCTCTACACCCTGGACCTCGGCGCACTGGTCGCCGGCTCCCGCTACCGCGGTGACTTCGAGGAGCGCCTGAAGAAGGTGCTCAAGGAGATCCGCACCCGCGGCGACATCATCCTGTTCATCGACGAGCTGCACACGCTGGTCGGTGCGGGTGCCGCCGAGGGCGCCATCGACGCCGCCTCGATCCTGAAGCCGATGCTGGCCCGCGGTGAGCTGCAGACCATCGGCGCGACGACGCTGGACGAGTACCGCAAGCACCTGGAGAAGGACGCGGCCCTCGAGCGCCGCTTCCAGCCCATCCAGGTCGCCGAGCCGTCCCTGCCGCACACGATCGAGATCCTCAAGGGTCTGCGCGACCGCTACGAGGCCCACCACCGCGTCTCCATCACCGACGAGGCCCTCGTCCAGGCCGCCACCCTGGCCGACCGGTACATCTCGGACCGCTTCCTGCCGGACAAGGCGATCGACCTGATCGACGAGGCCGGCTCCAGGATGCGCATCCGCCGGATGACCGCGCCGCCGGACCTGCGCGAGTTCGACGAGAAGATCGCGGGCGTGCGCCGCGACAAGGAGTCCGCGATCGACTCGCAGGACTTCGAGAAGGCCGCCTCGCTGCGTGACAAGGAGAAGCAGCTCCTGGCCGCCAAGGCCAAGCGCGAGAAGGAGTGGAAGGCCGGCGACATGGACGTCGTCGCCGAGGTCGACGGCGAGCTGATCGCCGAGGTCCTCGCGACCGCCACCGGCATCCCGGTCTTCAAGCTGACCGAGGAGGAGTCCTCGCGTCTGCTGCGCATGGAGGACGAGCTCCACAAGCGGGTCATCGGCCAGGTCGACGCCGTCAAGGCGCTGTCGAAGGCGATCCGCCGTACGCGTGCCGGTCTGAAGGACCCGAAGCGCCCCGGTGGTTCGTTCATCTTCGCCGGCCCGTCCGGTGTCGGTAAGACCGAGCTGTCCAAGGCCCTCGCGGAGTTCCTCTTCGGTGACGAGGACGCGCTGATCTCCCTCGACATGTCGGAGTTCAGCGAGAAGCACACGGTCTCGCGCCTGTTCGGCTCGCCTCCCGGCTACGTGGGCTACGAAGAGGGCGGCCAGCTGACCGAGAAGGTCCGCCGCAAGCCGTTCTCCGTCGTGCTGTTCGACGAGGTCGAGAAGGCCCACCCGGACATCTTCAACTCGCTGCTGCAGATCCTGGAGGACGGTCGCCTGACCGACTCCCAGGGCCGGGTCGTGGACTTCAAGAACACGGTCATCATCATGACGACCAACCTCGGCACCCGGGACATCTCCAAGGGCTTCAACCTCGGCTTCGCGGCCTCGGGTGACAAGAAGTCCAACTACGAGCGCATGAAGAACAAGGTGTCGGACGAGCTCAAGCAGCACTTCCGTCCCGAGTTCCTCAACCGCGTCGACGACGTGGTCGTCTTCCCGCAGCTGACGCAGGAGGACATCCTCAAGATCGTCGACCTGATGATCGGCAAGGTCGACGAGCGCCTGAAGGACCGGGACATGGGCATCGAGCTCTCCCAGTCCGCCAAGGAGCTGCTGTCCAAGAAGGGTTACGACCCGGTGCTGGGTGCGCGTCCGCTGCGTCGCACCATCCAGCGCGAGGTCGAGGACTCGCTCTCGGAGAAGATCCTCTTCGGCGAGCTGCGTCCCGGCCACATCGTGGTCGTGGACACCGAGGGCGAGGGCGAGGCCCAGACCTTCACCTTCCGCGGCGAGGAGAAGTCGGCACTGCCGGACGTTCCGCCGATCGAGCAGGCGGCCGGCGGGGCCGGGCCGAATCTGAGCAAGGAGGCGTGACCCTTCGGGGACAGCGCTGAGGAGAGGGGCCGGTGCCTTCGGGCGCCGGCCCCTCTCGTATGTCCGCGGGGGCGGGGTTACGACAACTGGCCGTCGTAGTCCGGGAGTTTGAACGTCTTCTCGGCGTGGCCGCCCGACAGGTCGGTGGTGCTGTTGCCGATGTTGGCGATGATGTCGTAGCCCTTGTTCTCGATGTCGACGCGCTGGGCGGTCTTGTAGGCGGCGACGTCCTTGAAGAGGTCGAACAGGCCGCGGACGTAGAGGCCGGAGACCTCGTAGCCGTCGTGTTCGAGGTTCCACTCGGTGGGGGCCTCGATGATGCCCGGGCGTGCGGTGACGAAGAAGATCGAGACGCCGTGGTCCTGGGCGTACTCGGCGACGTTCAGGACCGGTTTGTTGGCCGGCTGCGGGTAGCTGAAGCCGAAGTCGGTCTCCAGCGTGGTGTTGTCGACGTCGAAGACGATCGCCTGCTTCTCGCCCGGCGTGGCCGCGGCGATGCGCTGCTTCAGATAGGGCAGGGCCTGGTCCATCACCGCCTGGCAGTCCTTCTGCCAGGTCGCGTAATCGACGTCCTCGCTGCTCGTCGCCGCGTCCGCGGGGGCGGCCAGTGCCACCAGGGCAGCGCTGGAGACTGCGGCGACCACTGCACGGCGTGCCCAGGGGCGTCGTCCTGTCATGGGTGGGGGGTCCTCTCGTCCGTATGCCGTTGTCTGGTGCATGTTCGGTGGCGAGGGTGGCACGAGAGGAACCGTAGGGTTACCGAGGGGTAGGTAGCCAGAGACGTGCATCACAAGTTCCGCTGCACATCGGGCGGTTGAAATCCGGAGCCCGGTGACATGCGGCACAGGCGAATTGTCCGTTACTACACGGAATAGTGGATGTGTGGGTATGGCAAAAGGGATTTTAACGGTGAGTAATGGGGTGAAGTACTAGCTTCCGTCGTAGATCACATGTTTTGGGTTGGGCGGGTCCCCGGGTTACCAAGGAATGGCCCACCCGGCCGCCGCATGTGTGTCGGGTGGACTTTTTCTGTCCCCGACTCCCCGAGGGTTGCTATGTCTTCGCGTGTCACGTCCCGCTTCACCCGTACGTCCCAGCTCCGCACCCGTGCCGCCGTTCTGGCCGCAGGACTGGGGGCATCGGTCGTGCTGGGTGCCGGGGTCGCGGCCGCTGCCGATGTCTCGTCCGCCTCCAGCACCGCGAGTGCCGTAGAGGCGCAGGCCGCCGCGCAGGCCAAGGCCGCCAAGTCCGCCGCCGTCGCGAAGGCGAAGGCGCAGGCGGTCGCGAAGAAGAAGGCCGCCGCCAAGAAGGCCGCGGCCGCCAAGAAGGCCGCCTCCTGGATGCACCCGGTCAAGAAGTACTCGCTGACCGCGAAGTTCGACCAGGCCGGCGGCATGTGGATGCACAAGCACAGCGGGCAGGACTTCGCCGTGCCGACCGGCACCAACGTCGTCGCCGCGCACGGCGGCACCGTCGTCAAGGCCGGCGGCAACGGCGCCGGCGACGGCCCCGCGTACGGCAACGCCATCGTCATCAAGCACGGCAACGGGACCTACTCGCAGTACGCCCACCTGTCGCGCATCGACGTGCACATCGGCCAGGTCGTCGCCACCGGCCAGCACATAGCGCTGTCCGGCAACACCGGCAACACCAGCGGCCCCCACCTGCACTTCGAGATCCGCAAGACCCCGAACTACGGCTCGGCCATCGACCCGGTCTCCTTCCTGCGGGCCAAGGGCCTGAGCCTCTAGTACGCCTTCGCCTACGGCGAGTTGGTGGCCCGGTGCGCCTGGGTCACCAGATCGGTGGCGACCTCGAGCACGGCCTTGCGCTTGATCTCGGGGTCGCCCTCCAGGTCGTTGAGGGCGAACATCCCGGCGTGCAGCGTGAACATCGCGCTGACGCAGCGCACCTGGTCGATCAGCTCGGAGTCCGGGTCGATGAGGATGTCGCGCATGCCCATCATGCGATTGCGGAATATCTCGCCGATGCGCAGTTCCTTCACCGTCGCCTGGTTCTCCTGCATGAAGCGGAAGAGCGGGGTCGCGCCCGCCAGCGTCTCGCTGTAGCGGCGGATGATCTCCTGCTTGGTCTCCAGCGTCTGCGGCTGCGCCTTGCCCCACTCGATCAGGCCCACTATCGGCTCGGACAGATCCTCGAAGATGCTGACGAGGATCTCTTCCTTGGTCTTGAAGTGGTAGTACAGCGCGGCCTTGGTGACATCGAGGCGCTCGGCGATCTCGCGCAGGGACGTCTTCTCGTAGCCCTGCTCCGCGAAGAGTTCGAGGGCCACGTCCTGGATGCGCTGGCGCGTGTTTCCGCGGCGCTGCTGTTTGGTGCCGTCCATGGTGACGCCCATCCTCGTACTCCTCGCGCTCACACGGAAACTTACTTGCCGCCCGACTAGAAAACTTACTTGACGCCCGGCAAGTAAGTAGTCTAACTTCTCCCAGTGTAGACAGCTAGCCGGGCGGCAAGTAAGTGGCTGACCCGGGGGGATGCGGGAAGTTTCAAGAGTTTTCAGGGGAGTGGGCACCATGGCGGACACACAGACGGTCGAGACCAAGCCAGACAAAAACGAGGCCAAGCCGGACAAGAAACCGAGGAGCGTACGGGTCGTCCTGCTCGCGCTCATGATCACCATGATGCTCGCGATGCTCGACAACATGATCGTGGGTACGGCGATGCCGACGATCGTGGGCGAGCTCGGCGGACTGGAGCATCTGTCGTGGGTGGTGACGGCGTACACACTGGCCACCGCGGCGGCCACCCCGATCTGGGGCAAGCTCGGTGACATGTACGGCCGCAAGGCCACCTTCATGACCTCGATCGTGATCTTCCTGATCGGGTCCGCGCTCAGCGGCATGGCCCAGAACATGGGCCAGCTCATCGGCTTCCGGGCCGTGCAGGGCCTCGGCGCCGGCGGTCTGATGGTCGGCGTCATGGCGATCATCGGCGACCTGATCCCGCCGCGTGAGCGCGGCAAGTACCAGGGCATGATGGCCGGCGTGATGGCGCTGGCGATGATCGGCGGTCCGCTGGTCGGCGGCACCATCACCGACAACTGGGGCTGGCGCTGGTCGTTCTACATCAACCTGCCGCTCGGAATCTTCGCGTTCGGTCTGATCAGCGTGGTGCTGCACCTGCCGAAGAAGCGGTCCAAGGCGGGCATCGACTACCTCGGTGTCGTGCTGCTGACCGTCGGCATCACCGCGATCGTGCTGGTCACCACCTGGGGCGGCACGCAGTACGCCTGGACGTCCGCGCGGATCATGGAGCTCATCGGCATCGGCGTGGCCTCCCTGATCGGGTTCGTGTTCTGGCAGACCAAGGCCGCCGAGCCGGTCGTACCGCTGCACATCTTCCGCAGCCGCAACTTCACGCTGATGTCGCTCATCGGCTTCATCACCGGCTTCGTGATGTTCGGTGCGACGCTGTTCCTGCCGCTGTACCAGCAGTCGGTGCAGGGCGCGTCCGCGACCAACTCCGGTCTGCTGCTGCTGCCGATGCTCGGCGCGATGCTGGTCACCTCCATGGTGGCCGGGCGGGTGACCACGAACACCGGCAAGTACAAGGTGTTCCCGGTCGTCGGCAGCACGCTGATGATCGTCGGCCTGTATCTGCTGTCCACGATGGACACGGGGACCTCGCGGTTCACGTCCGGTGTGTTCATGGCCGTGGTCGGTCTCGGCATGGGCTGCCTGATGCAGATCACCATGCTGGTCGCGCAGAACAGCGTCGAGATGAAGGACATGGGCGTCGCCTCCTCGTCGACCACCCTGTTCCGTACGCTCGGCTCCTCCTTCGGCGTCGCGATCATGGGCGCGCTGTTCAACAACCGGGTCCAGGACGTCATGTCCCAGCGGGCCGGTTCGCTGGGCTCGAAGATCACCGAGAAGTCGGCGCAGCTGGACGCGAAGAGCCTGGAGAAGCTGCCGGCCGTGGCGCGTGAGGCGTACCAGCACGCGGTGTCCGCGGGTGTGCACTCGGCCTTCCTGCTCGGTTCGATCGTGGCCGTGGGCGCGCTGATCGCGGCGGTGTTCGTGAAGGAGGTCACGCTGCGCGGGGCCGGACCGGCCGCACCCAAGACGGGCGAGGACGAGGGCGCACCGGCGCCGGTCGTCGAAGCCGTGTGATCTTTCGACCGTGAGCCGAAGGCCCCCCGGATGGTGTCCGCCCCGGGGGGCCTTCTTCATGCGCCCGAACCGTGTGTGCGGGCGTAGGTGAAGTGGTTACGGCAGCATCGGATAGCTGCCCGTGTTCGTCGGGGCGTGTTCCGGTAGCCACAGGACCGCTACCGCGCCCTCCGAGGGGACGTCGTCGGGGGCGCCTGCGGGGCGGATGTTGCGGAAGGTGAGGCGGGCGCCCAGGACGCGGGCCTGGCCCGCGGCGATGGTGAGGCCCAGGCCGTGGCCGTGGCCCGCGCGGTCGGTGCTGCCGGTGCGGAAGCGGCTCGGGCCGTCGGCGAGGAGGTCGGCGGGGAAGCCGGGGCCGTGGTCGCGGACGCGGATGACGCGGCCCTCGACGGTGACCTGGATCGGCGGCTTGCCGTGCCGGGTGGCGTTGGCGAGGAGGTTGAACAGGACCCGCTCAAGACGCCGGGGATCGGTCGTCACCATCGACTCGTGCACCACCCGTACCTCGACGGCCGGGTCCTTCGCCGCCACCCGCCGGGAGACGAACTCGCCGAGGATGATGTCCTGCAGCTCGGCCCGCTCGGAGGCCCCGTCCAGGCGGGCCACCTCCAGCACGTCCTCGACCAGGGTGCGCATGGCCTTCGCGCGGTCCAGGACCAGCTCGGTGGGGCGCCCGGGCGGCAGCAGTTCGGCCGCCGTCAGCAGCCCGGTGACCGGGGTGCGCAGCTCGTGCGCGATGTCCGCGGTGACCCGGCGCTCGGCCTCCAGACGCTGCTGCAGGGCGTCCGCCATGGCGTCCACGGCACGCGCCAGATCGTCGGTCTCGTCGCGTACGACCCCGCCGATGGCGTCCCGCACCCGTACGTCCGACTCGCCCCTGGCGACCTGGTTGGCCGCGGCCGCCGCCTTGCGCAGCCGGCGCGAGAGCTGGCCGCCGATGAGCACGCCCAGCGCGCTGCCGCCGAGGACGACCGCGATGGAGCCGATCACCAGGGCCTGGTCGAGGTCCTTGAGGATGACCGTGCTGCGGTCGGTGAAGCCGGTGTGCAGCGACAGGATGTGCCCGTCCTTGACCGGTACGGCCGCCCAGATGTCCGGCACACCGTCGCGTCCGTCGGCCACATACGTCGCCCGGCGGCCCTCCCGGACCTTCGCCCGCAGCGCCGGGGGCAGCCGGGGGTCGTCGAGCTTGACGTTCGGGAAGTTCGGCCGGTTGGACAGCTCGTAGCTGCGCTGGGCGATCTGGACGCGCTCGTCGGCGAGATCGCGCGCGTTGTCCAGCATCGAGACCCGGGCCGCGTTGTGCACGACCAGGCTGAGCGCGATCGCCACCAGCGCGCCGACCAGGGCGATGGCCGCGCTGAGCTTCCACCTCAGGCCCGTACGGATGCCCGTGCCGCCCGCCGCGTCGGCACTGCTCGGGCGCCCCAATGTCCCCCGCATGTCCCTGGTGTCCCCGCTCAGGCCTTCAACTTGTAGCCGAAGCCGCGGACCGTCTCGATCCGGTCCTGGCCGATCTTCGTACGCAGCCGCTGGACATGGACGTCCACCACGCGGGTGTCGCCGCCCCAGCCGTAGTCCCACACCCGCTCCAGCAGCTTGTCGCGGGAGAGGACCGTGCCGGGCGCGGAGGAGAACTCCAGCAGCAGCCGCATCTCGGTCGGCGTCAGCGCCACCGTCTGCCCGGCCCGGCGCACCTCCATGCCCTCGGTGTCGATCTCCAGGTCGCCGAAGGTCAGCACGCCGCCGCTCATCGCGGCGTCCCCCTCGTCGCCCTTCTCGCCGCCGCTCGCGTGCCCGAAGCGCCGCAGCACCGCACGGATCCGGGCGACCAGCACGGCACCGTCGAACGGCTTGGTCACATAGTCGTCGGCGCCCGCCTCCAGGCCCAGCACGACGTCGATCGAGTCGGCCCGGGCGGAGAGCATGATCACCGGCACGGTCGACTCGTCGCGGATACGGCGGCACAGACTCACCCCGTCGAGGCCGGGCACCATGACGTCGAGCAGCGCGATGTCGGGGCGGTCCGCCCGGAACGACTCCAGGCCGGACAGCCCGTCGGGCATCGCGGTGACCGCGAAGCCGTCCCGCTCCAGGGCGAGCTGGGTGGCCTCGCGGATGACGTCGTCGTCCTCGACGAACAGGACATGGGTCTGGTCTGCCATCCCGGTGCTCTCAGTTCTCGTATGGGTCGTGGCGTGCGTGCGGCCGGCGGCCCCCGCCGGTGGATCGGTGCGAGCGGCCCGGACGGTTCACTGCGCCGCCGACGGCGAGGGCGTCGCCCCGCCCCCGACGGCGTTGCTGTAGTCGTTGCGCGTGTTGTACCGCTTGAGGAAGCGACCCGCCGTCCAGCTGTACGTCGTCACGATCTCGCCGGACGGACTCGACACCGGGTCACCCTTCTCGTACACCTGCTTGGTCACCACCAGGTCGCCGCGGTCGATCTCCGCGTAGACCGGGGGTTCCTCGGCCTTGAACACATTCTCGTACCGACCGCCGTCCTCGCGATACACATACGAGCCGAGGCCGACCGCGTCACCGCAGGTCAGCACATTCACCACTATGTCGTCGGACGATCCTCCGGTCAGTTCGCCGTAGGACACGTCGACCGGGTACTCGTCGGCGACGCACGGCTTGAGATCGCGCTTGACCTCCGCCGAGACCCTCGGGTCGTCCTTGACCAGCTTGACCGCGTCCACCCGTGCGGGGGCCTTCGAGGGGCTGGGCGTGGGGGAGACGGCCGCGCCCGCCACCGAGTCGGAGGCCGGGTGCGCCGGGCCCTCGTCACGGGCGCCGGTGCCGCCGGTGGCGCAGGCGGAGACGAAAAGGGCAAGGGCGGCGAGCACGGCCACCGCCGTGAACGCCGCCTGCAAGGTCCCTCGGCCCGAGTCCGTCAGACCGCGCAACGCTCCTGCTCCCCACGCTCCAGCGCACGTGCGTCCAGATCGCGGCTCTCCAGCTCCTCACGGAGCCGGGCGAGCGCCCGGTGCAGCGTGCTCTTGACCGTTCCCGCCGACATTCCGAGGGCGGCGGCGGTCTCCTCCGTCGACATCTGCTCCCAGTGTCGCAGGACGACGACGCTTCGCTGCTTGGGTGCCAGAACCTTCATGATGTCCATCAGCAGGGCGCGGTCCGCGTGCTGCTCGGTGGAGTCGTCGACCGAGGCGTCCGGCAGCTGCTCGGTCGGGACCTCCTCCAGCTTCCGCGCGCGCCACCACTCGGTACGGGTGTTGATCATCACCCGGCGCAGATAGGCGTCGGCGAGGCGCTTGTCCGCGATGCCGTCCCAGCGGTGGTACGTCCGCACCAGCGCCGTCTGCAGCAGGTCCTGGGCGTCCACCGGGTCCGGGACCAGCCGGCGGGCGCTGCGCAGCAGCGCGTCCTGCCGGGTGCGGACGTACTCCTCGAACTCGAGCACCTCTCCCTGCGCCATGCCAACCGCCTCCCGATCCCCGTTCCCGACCGGCCCCTCGCCGTCGGTTTCTTCCTTGTGCGAAAGAAGCTACGGAGGCGTTGTCACGGCGTTGTCCGAAGCAGCCCGCGGCTGGCAATCGGCTGTCCGTCGGTTGTGTAACGAACGTAGGAACGGGGTAAGCACGCGCACCGAAGTGCGGCGTTTCAGGGGGATTTGGAGCGCAGGCGGGCTGTGATGGGCCGTGAGGTTGCGGCGCCCTACGTCGACGGAAGGCGATACAGACCGCCCGGCAGCGGCTCCACGAGACCGTCCGAGACGAGCCCGTCGAGCGCTCGCGCGCGCTGCACCGGCTCGTGCCACACCCGGTCCAGGACCGCCTGCGGCACGGGCCGATGGGCCTCGCGCAGCACGGCGAGCAGCTTGCCCCGCACCTGACGGTCGGTGCCCGCGTACGTCTGCCCCCGCCGCGGCGGACCCTCGTGCGCGGGCTTGCCCGCGAGCCGCCAGGCGCACTGCACGGCGATCGGACAGCGGTGGCAGGACTCGTTCTTGGCGGTGCACACGAGCGCGCCGAGCTCCATCGAGGCGGCGGCCCAGCGCGAGGCCGTGCTCTCGTCCTCGGGCAACAGGGCGCGGGCCAGCTTGCGTTCGGCGGCGGTGGTGGCGTTCGGCGGGTACTGGACGCCGGTGACGGCGCGCGCGAAGACCCGGCGGACATTGGTGTCGAGCACCGCGTGCCGCTGGCCGTAGGCGAAGGAGGCGACCGCCGCGGCCGTGTACTCCCCGATGCCGGGCAGCGCCAGGAGCTGGGAGTGGTCGGTCGGTACGTCGCCGCCGTGCCGTTCCGTTATGGCGACGGCGGCGCCGTGCAGTCTGAGGGCGCGGCGCGGGTAGCCGAGCCGGCCCCAGGCGCGGACCGCCTCGCCGGGGGCCTCCTTGGCCAGGTCGGCGGGGCGCGGCCAGCGGGCCAGCCACTGCTCGTAGACGGGCAGGACGCGGCTGACGGGGGTCTGCTGGAGCATGAACTCGCTGACCATCACCCCCCAGGCGCCGGCCTGTGGGAGCCGCCAGGGCAGCTCCCTGGCGTGCTCGTCGAACCAGTCGATGACGGGGGAGTGGAGGCCCTCGCCGGGAGGTGGCCCCGCGGGGCCGTCGGCGGGGCTGCTGTGCGGAGGCTTCGTTGGCGCAGTCATGGCGCCTTCGATCCTGCCACGGCGGCGGGTGGTTGGGCCGTCGTGCCACCCGCGGTGCGTCGCACGAACTCCGACGATGTGCGGACCGGGATGATGATCCGGAAAAGTTGAGCCCCCGGCGGCGGGTGTGGCAAGCGAACGCGCCGATCTCTCGTACAGTTTGCGCCGTGGGATCTCTGCGTAATCCTGTCGGGCCGCTTCCCTCCTCCATCTACTGGCGCCGGAGGGCCGTACTCGTGTCTGTGGCCGCCTTGTTGGCGCTGCTGATCACCTGGATCGTCACCTCGGGCGGTGGCGGCGGCAAGAAGGACGACCAGTCGAACGGCAAGTCTCCCGCGCCCACGATCAGTGCGGGGCCGTCGGGTTCGGGTCCCGCGATCAGTCAAGCGCCGGGCGGACGCGACGAGTCGAGCGGCGCGGGCTCCAGCGGGGCTGGTTCCGGGGGCGGTTCGGGATCCTCCGGCGGCTCGGCGGGCGGTTCCGGGGGCAGCGCCGGGGACGGAAGCGGTTCCGGTGCCGGAACGGGAGGTTCCGAAGGTGCGGGGGGCGGCGGCGCGGCCGGTACCGGCTCCGGCGTCGGGGTCGGCGACAGCGACACGGTCGCGGGCGGTTCCACGCTGCCCAACTGCTCCGCGAGTGCGGTGCGGTTGAGCGTACGCAGCCTGCACAACACCTACTCGCCCGGCCAGACGCCCACCCTGCTGCTGACCGCCGCGAACACCTCCGCCTACGACTGCAAGATCGATCTCGGCCCGAAGAGCGCGGTGTTGACGATCACGCAGGCCGGCAGCGACGACGACTACTGGTCCTCCGCCGACTGCCCCAAGGGCTCGGGCCACCTGGTCTTCCGGGCGCCCGCCGACACCAGCATCACCTACACGCTGAAGTGGAACCGCAAGCCCAGCGCCCCCGAGTGCGCCACACCTCCGGCGGGATCCGCCAAGGCCGGCACCTACCTGGTGGAGGTGGCGGCACCCGGGTTCACGAAGGCGCAGACGTCGTTCCTGCTGAAGGCGGACTGAGGGGCGTACGGGGGCGGGGGCGCGCCGAGCGCCGTCCACCGGGGCGGAAGCGTCCCCGGCGGTCCTCAGACGTACCGCTCCAGGATCGACGACTCCGCCAGCCTCGAAAGGCCCTCGCGCACGCTGCGCGCACGGGCCTCGCCCACGCCGTCGACGGTCTGCAGATCGTCGACGCTGGCGGCGAGCAGCTTCTGCAGGCCGCCGAAGTGCTCCACGAGACGGTCGATGATGGCGCCCGGCAGCCGCGGCACCTTGGCCAGCAGCCTGAAGCCGCGCGGCGAGACCGCGGAGTCCAGCGTCTCCGGAGCTCCCGTGTAGCCCAACGCCCGTGCCACCGTGGGCAGTTCCAGGAGCTCGGCGTGGGTGAGCGCGTCGAGTTCGTAGAGCGCCTCGTCGACCGTGCGGGAGCGCTTGGCGGTGGGCTCGGGGACGTAGTCCCGGACCACCAGCTCGCGCTCGGGTTCCACGCCCGCGATCAACTCGTCGAGCTGCAGGGCGAGCAGGCGGCCGTCCGTGCCCAGTTCGACCACGTATTCAGCGATTTCGGTGGCGATACGGCGCACCATCTCAAGGCGCTGCGCCACCGCCGAGACGTCCCGGACCGTCACCAGGTCCTCGATCTCCAGTGCCGACAGCGTGCCCGCGACCTCGTCCAGGCGGAGCTTGTAGCGCTCCAGGGTCGCGAGGGCCTGGTTGGCGCGGGAGAGGATCGCCGCGGAGTCCTCCAGGACGCGGCGCTGGCCGTCGACGTAGAGGGCGATCAGGCGCATGGACTGCGACACCGAGACGACCGGGAAGCCGACCTGCTTGCTGACCCGGTCCGCCGTGCGGTGGCGGGTGCCCGTCTCCTCGGTCGGGATCGTCGCGTCGGGCAGGAACTGCACGCCCGCCCGCAGGATCTTCGACAGGTCGGAGTTCAGCACGATGCCGCCGTCGAGCTTGCACAGCTCGCGCAGGCGGGTGGCCGTGAACTCGACGTCCAGCACGAAGCCGCCCGTGCACATGGACTCGACGGTCTTGTCGAAGCCGAGCACGACGAGACCGCCGGTGTTGCCGCGGAGTACCCGCTCGAGCCCGTCGCGCAGTGCCGTGCCGGGTGCCACGGCGCTCAGTGAGGCGCGCATCAGGCCATCGGCACCGGAACTCCCACCGGATTTTCCGGGAGCTGCTGCCCGGTCGTTGGCTGCCACTGCACTCCTCCGGTCGCAGGTTCTGGGGCGCCCCCGTATCGCACACTCTGTTCGGACGGACGGGCGAGACCTGGGCAAAGTCTACCGGCGGTCCTCCTCGTCCCGCGGGGCCTCTCGGCGACGGGAGCGCGGAAGGACCCGCAGAGCGTCTCCTATGTCGGCGACTTCCAGGACCTTCATGCCGGGAGGGATCTTGCCGGGGTCGCCCGGAACGAGCGCGTGGGTGAAGCCCAGGCGGTGCGCCTCGGCGAGCCGGCGCTGCACGCCCGTGACCCGTCTGACCTCGCCCGCGAGGCCGACCTCGCCGATCGCGACCAGGTTCTTCGGCAGTGGGGTGTCGCTCGCGGCCGAGGCCAGCGCGAGGGCCACGGCGAGGTCGGCGGCGGGCTCCGAGAGCTTCACGCCGCCGACCGTCGCGGAGTAGATGTCCCGCTTGCCGAGCGCGGTGATCCGGCCGCGCTGCTCCAGGACGGCCAGCATCATCGAGACGCGGGAGGTCTCCAGGCCCGAGGTCGTGCGGCGCGGGGAGGGGATCTGCGAGTCGACGGTGAGCGCCTGGACCTCGGCGACCAGGGGGCGGCGGCCCTCCAGCGTGACCGTCAGACAGGTGCCGGGGACCGGTTCATCACGTCTGGTCAGGAAAAGTCCGCTCGGGTCGGTAAGGCCCGTGATGCCCTCGTCGTGCAGTTCGAAGCAGCCGACCTCGTCCGTGGTGCCGTAGCGGTTCTTGACGCCACGCACCAGGCGCAGGCGCGCGTGCCGGTCGCCCTCGAAACTGAGGACGACGTCCACCAGGTGCTCCAGCAGGCGCGGCCCGGCGATGGCGCCGTCCTTGGTGACGTGGCCCACCAGGAGGGTGGACATGCCGCGCTCCTTGGAGGCGCGGATGAGCGCCCCGGCGACCTCGCGGACCTGGGACATGCCGCCGGGGGCGCCGTCGATCTCCGGGGAGGCGACGGTCTGCACGGAGTCCAGGACGAGCAGCGAGGGCTTCACCGCGTCCAAGTGGCCGAGGACGGTGGCCAGATCGGTCTCGGCGGCGAGATACAGATGGTCGTCGATGGCCCCGATGCGGTCGGCGCGCAGCCGCACCTGGCTCGCCGACTCCTCACCCGTGACATACAGCGTGCGGTGCTCGTCGCTCGCCGCCTTGGCCGCCACGTCCAGCAGGAGCGTCGACTTGCCGACGCCGGGCTCGCCCGCGACCAGCACCACCGCGCCGGGCACCAGACCGCCGCCGAGCACCCGGTCCAGCTCCGGAACCCCGGTGCTGCGGGCGGTGGCCTGGCGGCCGTCGACCTGGCCGATGGGCACGGCGGAGGTGGTGACGCGCCCCGGCGCCGTCGTACGCACCGCGGGCGCGCCGTATTCGTCGATCGTCCCCCAGGCCTGGCACTCGGGGCAGCGACCGAGCCACTTGGCCGTCTGCCAGCCGCATTCCTTGCAGCGGTAGGACGGACGGTCCTTGGTGGTCTTGGTGCGGGCAGCCATGTCGAGAACCGTAACCGAGGCCACTGACAACGCCCCGCGGCGCGGAGGATCCCGGACCGCGCCGCCTTCTCTCGCGCCGTGAACAAGCCATCACCGACTCGAACCGGCCACGGAACGAACCGTTCCTGTCCCCGATTGAGGGATCGTTTCACCCGTACGGATTAAAAGTGCTCAAGGGGGAAGAAGGGGCCATCCCGAGCCGCCTACGGTCCACGGGTGATGAGCAGCAGTTCGGAGACCTCGCCCCGTATCACCGGCGCACACCGGGCGCGCCGGGAGGCACGCGACCGCGCCGCGGCGCGCACGCTGGCGCAGCGGCCGCCCGAGCGCCACGAGCCCTATCTCGACGGGCTGTTCACCTACTGCCTGTCCGTGCTGTGCGACCACGACGCGGCCACCGCGGCCCTCGGCGACGCCCTCGCGCTCGCCGAGCGGCGCCGGGGTCCGGACGCTGCGGGGGATCGCCGGGCCTGGCTGTACGCGCTGGCCCGCTGGTCGTGTCTGCGCAAGCTGGCCGAGGCCAAGCAGAAACGTCAGGGCACGCACGCGGCGGGCCGCACGGGCGGCGCCGAGCGGCAGCACCCGGACAGCCCGCCCGTCGCCGAGGAGGTCCAGGAGCAGCGGGGGCGCGAACTGGCCCTGCTCGCCTGGCCGGAGGCCGCCGGCACCACTCCGGAGCAGCGCGAGGCGCTCGAACTCGCCGTGCGCCACCACCTCGCCGCCCACGAGGTCGCCGCCGTGCTGGGCCTGGACCTGGCCACCGCGCGCGAACTGCTGGCCTCCGCGGCCTGCGAGGTCGAGCGCACGCGCGCGGCGCTCGCGGTCGTCGAGGCGGGCGGCTGCCCGGGGGTGGCCCGGCTCACCGGGGACAACCAGCTGGTGCTCAGCTCCGCCCTGCGCAGGGAGCTCGTCCGGCACGTCGACGACTGCCCCCGGTGCCGCCGCAGCGCCGAGCGCGCCATCCCCGGGCGCTGGCCCGGCGCGATGGTCACCCCGGCCGAACTGCCGGTTTTGGAGGCGCCCCGCGCGCTCCTGCACCGGGCGATCGCGCACCATCCACGCGCGCGTGGCGTCGCCGTACCGCGGTTCGACCGGCGCGGCTTCCCGATGGACCCCAAGGACCGCGCCGCCCGCAGGGACCGGCTACGCGCGCGTGCCGTCACCACCACGGTCGTCGCGACCGTCGTGGCCGCCCCGGTGCTCGCGCTGTGGGCCGCCTACCGCGGCGAACCGGCCGGCGAGGGCGCGGACGGCCGCTCCGCCACCGCCAGCGAGGCGCACGGACCCGGCAGCCTCGACGGCGAGGCGGCGGGCGGCGGCTACGAGAACGCCGGCAACGCCAGCGACAAGCCGGGCGGCCGCTTCGGCAAGGGCAACGCCCCGGACGTCTCCGTGGAGGTCGTCAGCGTCGCCGGCACCGGACGCAAGGGCAGCGGCCATCTCGACGTCTCGGCCGGCAACAGCGGCGACACCACACTCGTCACGCTCGCCGCGACCGGACCTGCGCCGGTGCACTGGTCCGCGTCCACCGGAGCCTCCTGGCTCTATCTGAGCCAGTCCTCGGGAACGCTCAGGCCCGGCCACTCGTTGACGATCAAGGTGTACGTCGACCACCTGCGCGAGCCCTCCGGCCCCTGGAGGGCCCGAGTCGCCGTCGCACCGGCCGGCGCCGTGATCTCCATCGAGGGCTACGGCAACGCCCCCGCCCCCGGCTCCTCATCCCCGAGCACCCCGTCAACCCCGCCGACCTCCCCGGACCCGGACCCCACCCCGACCGCCCCAACTTCCTCAAACCCCCCGTCGAGCCCCCCACCCTCGTCCTCGTCCCCGTCTCCAACCGACCCCACCCCGACGGCGCCGACAAGCTCGACCCCACCGCCTTCGGACAGCGGGGACCCGAGTCCGTCGCAGTCGTGAGCGGACGACTCGGGGGGATGGGGCCCTCCGGGCGGGAGCGGGGCACTGAGCGCGCACCGGACGCGGGGCGGGCGGGGATCGGGGGTGCGGGCGGTTCCGGTCGACCGGACTCACCGGGCTCACCGGGTGCGGCGGGGCCGGCAGGCGACGAGTTCGGCGCGGTGGCCTTCCGGCAGCGGGGATCCGAGCCTCACGCAGTCGTGAGCGGACACCTCGGGCGGATAGGGCCCTCCGGGCGGACGCGGGGCCCCTGGAGGGAGCCGGAGCCTGGTCGGGCGCGGCTGGCGCGGACGACGGGTGCGGACGGTCCTAGCCGATCGGGTCCGGATGGCGTGTCAGCAACCGGCGAGCTCGGCCCTGCCCTACGTCGGCGGCGACCCGAGCCGCACGCCGCCGCGAGCGAACACTTAGAGCGGATGGGGCCCTCCGGGCGGGAGTCGTCCCCGGGCCGGGCGCCGAATCCTGCATGGGCGCCGGGCCCTGATCGGGAGTTGTGCCCTGGACGGCCCCCGCCCCCAGCGCGGGCGCAGCTTCCAGCTGCGGGCAGCCCTACGCGACCGGGTCCGCCGGATGCGGTGCCACCAGCGGTAGTTGGGCGGCCAGGCGCTGTTCGCAGAGTTCCACCAGGCGGTCGTAGCCTGCCTTGCCCATCAGTTCGGTCAGCTCTGCGCGGTAGGAGATGTACACCGGGTCGCCCGCGCCGTGGGCCGAGGTTGCCGAGGTGCACCACCAGTGCAGGTCGTGGCCGCCCGGGCCCCAGCCCCTGCGGTCGTACTCGCCGATCGAGACCTGCAGTACGCGGGTGTCGTCGGGCCGGTCGATCCAGTCGTAGGTCCGGCGCACCGGCAGCTGCCAGCAGACGTCCGGCTTGGTCTCCAGCGGCTCCCGGCCCTCCTTCAGGGCCAGGATGTGCAGCGAGCAGCCCGCGCCGCCCGCGAACCCGGGGCGGTTCTGGAAGATGCAGGAGCCCTGGAAGGGGCGGGTCTGGCGGTCGCCGTCCTCGTCCTCGGAGACCCAGCCGTGCTCCATGCCCTCGTCATGGTGCTGCCAGATCTCCGGGGTGAGCCTCGCCACATGCCCGGCGACGCGCTTCTCGTCGTCCTCGTCGGAGAAGTGGGCACCGAGCGTGCAGCACCCGTCGTCCGCGCGGCCCGCCTGGATGCCCTGGCAGCCGCTGCCGAAGATGCAGTTCCAGCGGGAGGTCAGCCATGTCAGATCGCACCGGAAGACCTGCTCGTCGTCCGCCGGATCAGGGAACTCCACCCATGCGCGCGCGAAATCGAGGCCCTTCTCGTCGGCTTCCAGGTCCTTCTTCGACTGCTTCGCCGTCCTGGCCGGCTTCACCTTCGAAGAGCCCTTGGCGGACTTGTCCTTCTTCGCCGTTTTCGTCTTTGGCACGGAACCAGCCTACGGCTCCCGAGGCACCGTCCCCTACGGAGGAGCGCCCAGCTGGCAGTAGCGTTCCGTACATGAGACTCGGTGTCCTCGACGTGGGATCGAACACGGTGCATCTGCTGGTGGTGGACGCGCACCCGGGCGCACGCCCGCTGCCCGCGCACTCGCACAAGGAGGAACTGCGCCTCGCCCAGATCCTCGACACCCGCGGGGCGATCGACCCCGACGGCGTCGGAAAGCTGATCGACGTCGTCAAGGAGTGCATGCAGGCGGCCGAGGACAAGGGCGTCGAGGACCTGATCTGCTTCGCCACCTCCGCCGTGCGCGAGGCCAGCAACGCCGACGACGTCCTGACGCGCGTGCGCGAGGACACCGGCGCCGAGCTGCAGGTCCTCACAGGCGAGGAGGAGGCCCGGCTGACCTTCCTCGCCGCCCGCCGCTGGTTCGGCTGGTCCGCGGGCAAGCTGCTGGTGCTGGACATCGGCGGCGGCTCCCTGGAGATCGCCTACGGCATCGACGAGGAGCCCGACGCCGCGGTCTCCCTGCCGCTCGGCGCGGGCCGGCTGACCGCCGCCTGGCTTCCCGGCGACCCTCCCGACCCGGACTCGATACGTGCCCTGCGCCGCCATGTGCGGGCCCAGATCGCCCGCACGGTGGGCGAGTTCACCCGCTTCGGCACCCCCGACCACGTGGTCGCCACCTCCAAGACCTTCCGGCAGCTGGCCCGTATCGCGGGCGCCGCACGCTCCACCGAGGGCCTGTACGTCCAGCGGGAGCTGAAGCGCGAGTCCCTGGAGGCGTGGGTCCCCAGGCTGGCCGGGATGACGGCGGCCCAGCGCGCCGAACTCCCGGGCGTGTCCGAGGGGCGCGCGGGCCAGCTCCTCGCCGGCGCCCTGGTGGCCGAGGGCGCCATGGACCTGTTCGGCGTGGACAAGCTCGAGATCTGTCCCTGGGCGCTGCGCGAGGGCGTCATCCTGCGGCACCTGGATCACATGGGGTCGATGTAGCGCCCGAAGGGGCGCGGGCAACAGCGCGAGCGCCGGCTGCGAGCGGCACTCCTCTATGGCGAACCTCACAACGGCGCAGAGGCGTCCCTCGGCAGCCAACCCCAACCCGTAATCTGTCCAGCATGGCGGAGCCAGTCGTGCGCATCCCGGATGCGAAGGTCGCGCTGTCCACGGCCTCGGTGTACCCGGAGTCCACGGCGACGGCCTTCGAGATCGCCGCGCGCCTCGGGTACGACGGGGTCGAGGTCATGGTGTGGACCGACCCGGTCAGCCAGGACATCGAGGCGCTGCGCAGACTCAGCGACTACCACCGCATCCCGATCCTGGCCGTTCACGCCCCCTGCCTGCTCATCACGCAGCGCGTGTGGTCGACGGACCCCTGGGTCAAGCTCCAGCGCGCCCGCGCGGCCGCGGAGAAGCTCGGCGCTGACACGGTCGTCGTACATCCGCCGTTCCGCTGGCAGCGGCAGTACGCACGCGATTTCGTCACCGGCATCTGGCGCATGGCCGAGGAGACGGATGTGCGGTTCGCCGTCGAGAACATGTACCCGTGGCGCTACCGCGACCGCGAGATGCTCGCGTACGCCCCCGACTGGGACGTGACGAAGGAGGACTACCGTCACTTCACGATCGATCTCAGCCACAGCGCGACCTCCCGGGTCGACGCGCTGCAGATGGCCGACCGGATGGGCGACCGGCTCGGCCATGTCCACCTCGCCGACGGCAGGGGCTCGGCCAAGGACGAGCACCTGGTCCCCGGGCGCGGCACCCAGCCCTGCGCCGAGCTGCTGGAGCGGCTCGCGCTGAGCGGCTTCGACGGCCATGTCGTCATCGAGGTCAACACCCGGCGCGCGATGTCCGGCGCCGAACGCGAGGCCGATCTGGCGGAGGCGCTCGCCTTCACCCGGCTCCATCTCGCGTCCGCGGTGAAGGTGCCCCGGCCGTGACCGACACCGCGTCCCGGCGCCGGGGCCGCCGTACCCGTACCGAGTCCGCCGGCACCCGCGACCGCATCCTGAGCGTCGCCCGCGAGGAGTTCTCCCAGCGGGGGTACGAGAAGACGTCCGTGCGCGGCATCGCCAAGGCGGCCGGCGTGGACCCGGCCCTGGTGCACCACTACTTCGGCACCAAGGAGCAGGTCTTCGAGGCCGCCATCGAGGTCGCCTTCGCGCCCGCGCTGAACGCGCCGGAGGCGTTCGCCGAGGGCTCGCCCGCCGAGGTCGGCGAGCGGCTGACCCGCTTCATCTTCGGCATCTGGGAGAACCCCACCACCCGTACGCCCCTGCTGGCGATCGTGCGCTCCGCCGTCAACAACGAGGCCGCGGCCGCCGTCTTCCGCCGCCTCGTCGCCTCCCAGCTGCTGCGCCGGATCGCCTCCCAGCTGGATCTGCCGGACGCGGAGCTGCGCGCCGAACTGGCGGCGGCCCAGCTCGTGGGCTGCGCCATGCTGCGGTACGTGATCAAGGTGGAGCCGCTGGTCTCGGCGGACATCGAGCAGGTCATCGCGCGGGTGGCGCCGGTGGTGCAGGGGCATCTGACCAGTCCCTGATCCGGTCGTACAGAGACATTCGACCGGTCCCTGACCCGGTCGTACAGAGACATTCGACCGGGCCCTGATCCGATTCTCATCGGGTACTCCGAGACGCACGTCCCGTATTGCGGACACTGCGTCCCGACCTCTGGATGACGGGCGTAACCTCGTGGGCAGCCCTATCTGTCTGAAGGAGCGAGCGACGATGCCCGAGCTGAGGTCCCGCACAGTCACCCACGGCCGCAACATGGCGGGCGCACGCGCCCTTATGCGCGCCTCCGGTGTACCCGGTGCGGACATCGGCCGGAAGCCGGTCATCGCGGTCGCCAACTCCTTCACGGAGTTCGTGCCGGGCCACACCCACCTGCAGCCGGTCGGCCGGATCGTCAGCGAGGCGATCATCGCGGCGGGCGGCATCCCGCGCGAGTTCAACACGATCGCGGTCGACGACGGCATCGCGATGGGCCACGGCGGCATGCTCTACTCCCTGCCCTCGCGCGACCTGATCGCGGACAGCGTGGAGTACATGGTCGAGGCGCACTGCGCCGACGCCCTGGTCTGCATCTCCAACTGCGACAAGATCACGCCGGGCATGCTCAACGCGGCCCTGCGCCTGAACATCCCCACGGTCTTCGTCTCCGGCGGGCCCATGGAGTCCGGCCGCGCGACGCTCGTGGACGGCACGGTCCGCACGCTCGACCTGGTCGACGCGATGTCGGACGCCGTCAACGACAAGATCTCCGACGCGGACATGCTCCGTATCGAGGAGAACGCCTGTCCGACCTGCGGCAGCTGCTCCGGCATGTTCACCGCCAACTCGATGAACTGCCTGACCGAGGCCATCGGCCTCTCCCTGCCGGGCAACGGCTCGGTCCTGGCGACCCACACGGCCCGCAAGCAGCTCTACGTGGACGCGGCCCGCACGGTCATGGACATCACCAAGCGCTACTACGAGCAGGACGACGAGACGGTCCTGCCCCGCAGCATCGCCTCCATCTCCGCGTTCGAGAACGCCATGGCCCTCGACATCGCGATGGGCGGCTCCACCAACACGATCCTGCACCTGCTGGCCGCGGCCCAGGAGGCGGACGTCCCGTTCGGCCTGGAGGAGATCGACGCGGTCTCGCGCCGTGTGCCGTGCCTGGCGAAGGTCGCCCCGAACGTCGCCAAGAACCGCACGTACTACATGGAGGACGTGCACCGCGCCGGCGGCATCCCGGCCCTCCTCGGCGAGCTGCACCGCGCGGGCCTGCTGAACGAGGACGTGCACGCCGTCCACAGCCCCTCCCTCGCGGACTGGCTGAAGACCTGGGACGTCCGCGGCGGCTCCCCGTCGCAGGAGGCCGTGGAGCTGTGGCACGCGGCCCCGGGCTGTGTCCGCTCGGCCGAGGCCTTCTCCCAGTCCGAGCGCTGGGAGGCGCTGGACGAGGATACGGCCGAGGGCTGCATCCGCAGCGTCGAGCACGCGTACTCCAAGGACGGCGGCCTCGCCGTCCTCAAGGGCAACCTCGCCGTCGACGGCTGCGTGGTGAAGACCGCCGGCGTCGACGAGTCGATCTGGACCTTCGAGGGCCCGGCGGTCGTCTGCGAGTCGCAGGAGGAGGCCGTCCAGAAGATCCTCACCCAGCAGGTCAAGGAGGGTGACGTCGTCGTCATCCGCTACGAGGGCCCCAAGGGCGGCCCCGGCATGCAGGAGATGCTCTACCCGACCTCGTACCTGAAGGGCCGCGGCCTCGGCAAGGCGTGCGCCCTGGTCACGGACGGCCGCTTCTCCGGCGGCACCTCGGGCCTGTCCATCGGCCACGCCTCCCCGGAGGCGGCCAGCGGCGGCACCATCGCCCTGGTCGAGGACGGCGACCGCATCCGCATCGACATCCCCAACCGGCAGATCGAGCTGCTGGTCGACGACGCCGAACTGTCCCGCCGCGAGGCGGCCCTGGGCGGCGTCCACGCCCCCAAGAACCGCGAGCGCAAGGTCTCCGCGGCCCTGCGCGCCTACGCCGCGATGGCCACCAGCGCCGACAAGGGCGCGGTGCGGGACGTGTCGAAGCTGGGCTGAATCCGGGGTGAACGATCGTGCGGGGGCCGCTCCTTCGGGGGCGGCCCTTTCGCCTGCCTCAGCCCCTCACCAGCCCCTTAGCTCCTTAGCCCCCCAGCCCGTCACCAGGCGCCGGGGTCGCGGGCGTCGACGGAGAAGACCGTGCCGTCGCCGGCGGTGGCGTAGACACGACCGTCGGCGACCACCGGACCGGGCAGCGACGAGGCCACCTGTGACTCGGCGCCCGGACGTGCCGGGGTCTGTCCGACGAGGCGCCCGTTGGCGGCGTCGACGGCGAGCAGCCGCCCGTCGCCCGTCGAGAGATACACGTGCCCGCCGTCGGCGACGGGGGCCGAACTGCGGCTCACGGACGTCTCCAGATGCCACAGACGCTTGCGCGCGTCCACACCGATGGCGTCCAGCGAGCCGTCCGTGCCCAGGACGTACACGACGTCGCCCCGCACGGTCGCCTGCGCGTTCGACCGGGCGACCGGCAGCGCCACCCGGCGCGTGGTCCTGGACGCGGGGTCGTAGCGGACGACGGCGTCCGTGTCGCCGTAGGCCTTGCTGACAGAGAGGAAGAAGAGCGAGCCGTCGTGGACGCCGACCGGGCTCAGGTTGCCGGCCAGGCGGGCCGTCCAGCGCACGGTTCCCGAGGCCGGGTCCACGGCGGTGACCCGGGTCTTCGAACCGTCGGGGGACTCGGCCGTGTACGCCAGCGGGTCCCCGGTGAAGGAGACGAAGTAGGGCTTGGCCTGGCCCGGTATCCGGTGGCTCCAGCTGGTCTTCCCCGACGCCGCGTCCACGGCGGTGACCGTCCCGTCGGCGTGCGTGAGCAGCAGTATCCCCCCGGCGGCCCGTATGCCGGTGTACGCGGACGTCCCGCGCTGCCAGCGCGCCTTGCCGGACGCGGGGTCGAGCGCCTCCAGCCGCGGCCCCTGCTGGGTCTGCGGCTGTACGAGGCCGCCCGCGAGGACCGGCGGCACCGTACTGAACCCCTTGGCGACCGCATGGCGCCACAGGACGGTGCCGTCGGACGGATCCAGCGCGAAGACCACCCCGGGTCTGGCGCAGATCAACTGCCGTGTCCCGTACGAGCATTGGGGTGCGCCCGGGTGTTTGGACACCGGCTTCACCGACCATGCGCGGGGCCGTGCTGCAGACGCCGTAGGGGAGTGGCCGTCCTCGGACGCGGGGCTGCTGCCGCCGAGCAGCTGGACCGAGGCGAGTGCTGCGCCGGCCACCAGGACGAGTGCCGCGGCCGCCGTCAGGATCGCCTTCCTGCCGGAACGTCTTCGGGGCCGCCGCTGCGGCTCCCGGGGCCCGGCGGGCTTCGGCACGCCGTCCGTGCGCTGCGTCGGTATCGTGCGCTGCGCCGGTATGAAGGCCTGCGTGTCGTACGAGGCCGCCACCGACCGGAGTTCACGCATGAGCTCGTCGGGCGTCGGCCGGTCCTCGGGCTCCTTGGCGAGGCAACGCAGCAACAGCGGCGCGAGGTTGGCCGGTACGCCGGTCAGATCCGGCTCGTCGTGCACGACCTGGTAGGCAACGACATACGGGCTGTCGGAGTCGAACGGACCCCGCCCCGTCGCCGCGTGCACCAGAACCGACCCGAGCGCGAAGATGTCCGCGGCCGGACCGACCTCCCGCGGCCGCCGGAACTGCTCGGGCGCCATGAACGGCGGGGTGCCGATCAACTTGCCCGTCTCGGTGCGCAGTTCGCTGTCCTTTGGCCGAGAGATGCCGAAGTCGATGACCTTCGGACCGTCGTCCGCGAGCAGCACGTTGCTCGGCTTGAGGTCCCGGTGCACCACGCCGACCCGGTGGATGTCGCGCAGCGCCTCGGCCAGCCCGGCCATCAGCCGGCGCAACTGTGCAGCGGGCATGGGGCCGTTCCGCTTCACCTCGTCGGAGAGCGTGGGGCCGGGGATGAACAGCGTGGCCATCCAGGGCCGTTCGGCCTCCGGGTCGGCGTCCACGACAGGTGCGGTGAAGGCGCCGCTGACCCGTCGCGCGGCCGCCACCTCCTGTCGGAAACGGCCCCTGAACTCGGGGTCCTTGGCGAACTCGGCGTGTACGACCTTCACCGCGAGCTTCATCCCCGAGGTGCTGCGCGCAAGGTGGACCACACCCATGCCGCCCGAGCCGAGGCATGACTCCAGGCGGTAGTGACCGGCGTACTCGGGAAGTTCCGCTTCCGCGCCCGCTCCGGTGTTTCCCTGTGGCGCCATGGGACCACCCCCGTGCTGTTCGTCCGCGCGCGCGACGCTCGGAGCCTAGTCGATGTGCCGTACGGGACAGAGGCGGCTTGCTAGTCTCCGTGTGCGAGTTACGTACATGTGTTTCATGGCGTGTTTTAAGGGAATCAATGGGACCCCATGACAGCCATGGGGACCAACGGGGAAGGTTTTACATGTCTGTTGACCGCGTCGAAGGAGTCGGGGAAGCCGAGGGTGCCCAGGGTGCGGACGGGGCGGAGACCCTGGCGGCAGCCTCTGTCCGCTACTACTCGGTGGCTCCGGGTGTCCGGCTGAACGTCCGCAACGGCCCCGGCACCGGCTACAGCGTCGTACGCGTCCTGCCGGAGGGCTCCAGGGTCCCGATCTACTGCCAGACCCCGGGCACGAGGGTCACGGGCCCCTACGGCACCTCCAACATCTGGGACAACATCGCGAACGGCCAGTTCGTCTCGGACTCCTACGTCCTCACCGGCAGCGACGGCTACGTCGCCGACCGCTGCACTTCCTGATCCGACTCACGAGTCCTGATCCTCCTCACCAGAGGTGACGCCCGCCGCCGTGGAGCGTCGAGCGCCCCCTCCCCGAGGGAGCCCGCCCCCGCCCCGGAGCCATAATCGTCACGTGAGCGACGATAACGGCACCCCGGCACCCCCCGCGGGCTCCCCGGGCCCCCGCCCGGAACCCCTGCGCTTCTTCGGCACCACCTGGGTGAACCACGACGACGGCTACACCCTGCGCAGGGTCGGCGCGGCCGTCGGCTCGCTCGTCGCAGCCGTCGCCTCCTGTCTGATCCTCCGCTTCGCCTTCCAGGGCCTCGAGATCGCCGACATCGGCTCCTTCGTCACCGTCCTGGTCGTCGCCATGTTCGCGATCTGCAGCGCGCTGGCCTTCCGCAACACCTGGGAGTCCTTCACCCGCCGCCCCGACCCCGACCGGCAGGCATCCCTGCGCGGCCTGCTGGCCATCGGCTTCGTCGGCTCACTCCTCGCCTATTTCTTCCGCACCCTGACCGAGGCCCCGGGAGAGAAGCTCCACCGGGAGGAGTACGAGGCGGCCCGCGCACGGCACGAGAAGCGCGGCACCCGCCGCTCGGGCCACCCGGCCAAGAAGCGCCGCCGCAACTGAGCGACGGGGGCACCGGCTCGCCGCCGACGGAACCGCCTCTCAGCGAAAACTTGCTGCCCCCCGCACGCAGCGGCGTCACCATGGCCGTATGACGGCCTCCTCCCGCACCACTCGCGCCCACTCCTTCAACTCCGCCGCAGCCCAGTACGCCGCGAACCGCCCCTCCTACCCGCCGGCCCTCTTCGACACCGTCGAGGAACTGGCCGGCCGCCCCCTCGCCGGCGCGGTCGTCGCGGACGTCGGCGCCGGGACCGGTATCGCGACCTCGCTGCTGGCCGCCCGGGGCGCGGACGTCGTCGCGGTGGAGCCCGGTGCGGGCATGGCGGCGGAATTCCGTCGCGCACACCCCGGCATCCCGATCGTCCGCGGCAACGGCAACGCCCTGCCCCTCGCCACCGACTCCGCCGACTTCCTCACCTACGCCCAGGCCTGGCACTGGACCGACACCGCCCGCGCCGTCCCCGAGGCCCTGCGCGTACTGCGCCCCGGCGGCGCGCTCGCGCTGTGGTGGAACACCAGCGCCCTGGACGTGCCGTGGATCGATGCGCAGACCGTCCGGATCGGGCGCCACTTCGGCGCCGACGGGGTCGTGGACCGAAACGGCAGCGGCGTGCGCACGGCCCTCGCCGATCCCAGCGGCCGCCTCCGGTTCACCCACCGCCGGGTCCGCTGGAGCCGGCACGTCCCCGTCGACACCCATCTCGCCAACATCGGCAGCCACTCGATCTTCCTCGTCCAGGGCGAGGAGCGCGCAAGCGCCTTCCTCGGCGAGGAGCGCGAACATCTGCTGACGGTCTTCCCGGACGGAATCGTCGAGGAGACCTACGTCGTCGAACTCCTGGTGGCCACCACCTCATGACCACGCGCGGCGGCCCGCGCTCATGACCACGCGCGGCGACCCGCGGCGCTTGACGGCGCCCTCGCCGCCGCCCATTATTCATCGTATGGTGAATAACTCTTCGGGCCCGCCCACCGAGCCCCCCGCACCCTCCGCCCCCGCCGTCCGGGCCGAAGGTCTCACCGTCGTCCGCGGCTCCCGCACCGTCCTGCGGAGCCTGCAATTCACCGTCCCGCGCGGCCAGATCACCGGCCTGCTCGGCCCCTCCGGCTGCGGCAAGTCGACCCTCATGCGCGCGATCGTCGGCACCCAGGCCAAGGTCACCGGCACCCTGGACGTCCTGGGCAGCCCGGCCGGCCACCCCGCCCTGCGCACCCGCATCGGCTACGTCACCCAGGCCCCCTCCGTCTACGACGACCTGACCGTCCGCCAGAACCTCGACTACTTCACCTCGATCCTCGCCCCCGGCCGCGCCACCGCCGACCGCCGCCAGGAAGTCGACCGGGTCCTCGCCGACGTGGACCTCACCAGCCACGCCGACGCCCTCGCCGGCAACCTCTCCGGCGGCCAGCGCAGCCGCGTCTCCCTCGCGGTCGCGCTCCTCGGCACCCCCGAACTCCTGGTCCTCGACGAGCCGACGGTCGGCCTCGACCCCGTCCTGCGCCGCGACCTGTGGGCCCTGTTCCACTCCATCGCAGCCGACCGCGGCGCCACACTCCTCATCTCCTCCCACGTCATGGACGAGGCCGAGCGCTGCCACCGCCTGCTGCTGATGCGCGAGGGCGAGATCCTCGCCGACGACACCCCCGACGCCCTGCGCACCCGCACCGGCTCCGAGACGGTCGAGGCGGCTTTCCTGCACCTCGTCGACGAGGCGACGGCCGCCGCCCGCGAGAAGGAGACCACCCGGTGACCACCACAACCCCCCTGGCCGGTACGGCGACCACGCCCGCCCCCGCCCGCGCCCTGAACGTCTCCCGCACCACCGCCACGGCGGCCCGCGTCCTGCGCCAGCTCCGCCACGACCCGCGCACCATCGCGATGATGATCCTCATCCCGTGCCTGATGCTGTTCCTGCTGCGCTATGTCTTCGACGGCAGCCCGCGCACCTTCGACAACATCGGCGCATCGCTGCTCGGCATCTTCCCGCTCATCACGATGTTCCTGGTCACGTCCATCGCCACCCTGCGCGAACGCACCTCCGGCACCCTCGAACGCCTCCTCGCCATGCCCCTGGGCAAGGGCGACCTGATCGCCGGCTACGCCCTCGCCTTCGGCATCATCGCGATCATCCAGTCCGCCCTCGCCACCGGTCTCGCCGTCTGGTTCCTGGGTCTCGACGTCACCGGCAGCCCCTGGCTGCTCCTCCTGGTCGCCCTGCTGGACGCCCTCCTCGGCACCGCCCTCGGCCTGTTCGTCTCGGCCTTCGCGGCCTCCGAATTCCAGGCGGTCCAGTTCATGCCGGCCGTGATCTTCCCCCAACTCCTGCTCTGCGGCCTGTTCACCCCCCGCCCCAACATGCACCCCGCCCTCGAAGCCATCTCCGACGTCCTGCCCATGTCGTACGCCGTCGACGGCATGAACGAAGTCCTCAAACACACCGACATGACCGCCGACTTCGTACGCGACGCCCTGATCGTCGCGGGCTGCGCCCTCCTGGTCCTGGGCCTGGGCGCGGCGACCCTGCGCCGCAGGACGGCCTGATCCGGCCCCGCACCGCAGGCCCTCGCCGACGTCCCGCCCACCGGACAACCGAGCCGTCCTCCCACCCCCGGTGCGAGGATGAACCCGGACGACGCAACCCCCGGAGGGCACCGCAGCCATGACCCAGAAAGTCGCAGTCCTCGGCACCGGAAAGATCGGCGAAGCCCTGCTCAGCGGAATGATCCGCGCAGGCTGGGCCCCGGCCGACCTCCTGGTCACCGCCCGCCGCCAGGAACGGGCCGAAGAACTCCGCAGCCGATACGGAGTCACCCCGGTCACCAACCCGGAAGCCGCCAAGACCGCCGACACCCTCATCCTCACGGTCAAGCCCCAGGACATGGGCACCCTGCTCGACGAGCTCGCCCCGCACGTCCCCACGGACCGCCTGATCATCAGCGGCGCCGCCGGCATCCCCACCTCCTACTTCGAGGAGCGCCTGACCGCCGGCACCCCCGTCGTCCGCGTCATGACGAACACCCCGGCCCTCGTCGACGAGGCCATGTCCGTCATCTCCGCCGGCACCCACGCCACCGCCGCCCATCTCACCCACGCCGAAGAGATCTTCGGCGCCGTAGGCAAGACGCTCCGCGTCCCCGAGTCCCAGCAGGACGCCTGCACCGCCCTCTCCGGCTCGGGCCCCGCGTACTTCTTCTACCTGGTCGAAGCCATGACCGACGCCGGCATCCTGCTCGGCCTGCCCCGCGACAAGGCCCACGACCTGATCGTCCAGTCCGCCATCGGCGCGGCGATCATGCTCCGCGACAGCGGCGAACACCCCGTCAAACTCCGCGAGAACGTCACCTCCCCCGCGGGCACGACCATCAACGCCATCCGCGAACTCGAGAACCACGGCGTACGGGCCGCCCTGATCGCCGCCCTCGAAGCCGCCCGCGACCGCAGCCGCGCGCTCGCCACCGGCAAGAAGGACTGACGCCCACCGGGGGCGGTCACCTAGCCGCGTCCACCACCTCCTTGGTGGTCACCACCCGCGCGAAGCCGCCCCCGTGCAGCGACACCGCCGACGCCTGCGCGACCTCGTCCGCACTCCGCCGCCAGCCGAACGGCCCCTCCAGATCGAACGTGTACGTCGCGTCGTACGCGACCACCACGTCGTACCCCAGATTCCCGCCCATCCGTGCCGTCGTCTCCACGCACATATTGGTCTGGATCCCGGCCAGGACGAACTGCCCGCTCCCCTCCGCCTTCAGCCAGGCGTCCAGGTCCGGCGTGCCGTAGAACGCCGAGTTCACGGTCTTCGTGATCAGCAACTCAGCCCCACCGGCCCCCTTTCCGCGCCGCTGCTCCACGTACTCCTTGAAGTCGTTCCCCTCGTACCCCGGCCGCAGTGGCGACCCGGGCTTCGACGAGTCATGCCGTACGAACACGACCGGCCGCCCCGTCGACTGCCACACGTCGATGAGCGAAGCGATGTTGTCATCGGCCTCCGGGTTGTTCCGCGTGCCCCAGAAGTCGGCCTCGTCGAAGCCCTTCTGCACGTCCACGACCACCAGCGCTGCGTTCTCTGCGATCTCCATACCGTCGATCCTCCTGCCGGAGGCCTGCCCACCCCAGAGGGCGAAAAGACAGCGATCGATGATTTACTGCCAGGCATGGGGAGCACGGAGAACACGGAGAACACGGAGAGAGCAGCGAAGAACGCCTATCGCGTCGCCCTCGTCGCCTTCCCAGGCATCCGCGCCTTCGACGTCTCCGTCATCACCGAGGTCTGGGGCACTGACCGCACCGACCGCGGAGCCCCCGCCTTCGACCTGCGCCGCGTCGCCGCCGACACCACACCCGTCCCCATGCGCGGCGGCCTCACCCTCCTTCCCGACCGCACCCTCGGCTGGCTCTCCCGCGCCGACCTGATCGTGATCCCCGGCCTCGACGACCACCTCACCCCCGCACCCACCCCCGTCCTCGACGCCCTCCGCCGCGCACACACCCGCGGCACCACCATCGCGGCCCTGTGCGGCGGCGCCTTCACCCTCGCCCAGGCCGGCCTTCTCGACGGCCGCCGCGCCATCACCCACTGGAACCTCATCGACGTCTTCCGCGCGCACCACCCCCACATCACCGTCGTCCCCGACGCCCTCTTCATCGAGGACGACAACATCTGGACCGCCGCCGGCACCGCAGCCGGGATCGATCTCTGCCTCCATCTCGTCCGCCGGGCCCACGGCGCAGAAGCGGCAGCTACCATCGCCCGCTCGATGGTCACCGCGCCCTTCCGCACCGGAACCCAGGCGCAGTTCATCGAACACCCCACCCCACACGAGGACCGCGACGCGAACGCCCTGGCCGACGTACGCGAATACGCCCTGCGCCACCTCCACGAACCGCTCGCCGTCGCCGATCTGGCCGCCCACGCGGGCATGTCCGCACGCAGCTTCGCCCGCCACTTCACCGCCGAGACCGGCACGACGCCGCTGCGCTGGCTCCTCGATCAGCGCGTCGCAGCAGCCCAGAGGCTCCTCGAACGCACCGACCTGCCCATGCCCGAGATCGCCCGCCGCGCCGGCTTCGGCAGCGAGGTCACGATGCGCCAGCACTTCGCATCGCGCCTCGCCACCAGCCCACGCGCCTACCGGGCAGCGTTCAGCACGACGTCCGTATCGACGACGCCTGTATCGACGACATCCGTATCAACGACGTCCGTATCAACGACGCCCGTATCGACCAACGCCCCGTCGGCCGTATCGCCCCCGACCACCCCGGTCTCCGGGACAGCCGGCAGCAGCCCGATCGCGCGATAAGCGGCATCCACCGTGGGCCGGGCCATCGCCCGAGCCTTGTCCGCACCATCCCGCAGCACCCCTTCCACATAGCCGGGATCGGCGCACAGCGCACTGTGCCTCTCCTGTACGGGCCTGAGGAACTCGACCACGGCCTCTGCGGTGTCCTTCTTCAAGGAGCCGTACGACTCATATACACCGGCCAGGGCTTCCGGGTTCCCACCTGTGCAGGCCGCGAGGATCTCCAGCAGATTCGCGAGGCCGGGCTGCTCCTCACGGTCGTAGACAACCTCGCGACCACTGTCGGTCACCGCGCGCATGACCTTCTTCCGCACGACGTCCGGCTCGTCCAGCAGATAGACGACCCCCAGCCCGGAGTCGTCGGACTTGCCCATCTTCCGCGTCGGCTCCTGCAGGTTCATGACCCGCGCGGCGACCTTCGGAAGCGTGGCCCGCGGAACCGTGAACGTGTGCCCGTAGCGCTGGTTGAACCGAACCGCGAGGTCCCGCGCCAGCTCCACGTGCTGCGCCTGGTCCTCCCCGACGGGCACGTCGTCCGTCCCGTACGCCAGGATGTCCGCCGCCATCAGCACCGGATACGTCAGCAGAGACACCCGCACACTCCTGCCGCGGGCGGCCTCCTTCGCGGCCTTCTCCTTGTACTGGATCATCCGCCGCATCTCGCCGTCGGTCGCCACGCACTCCAGCAGATACGACAACCGCGCATGCTCGTCCACATGACTCTGCACGAACAGCGTGCACAGCTCGGGATCCAGCCCCGACGCGAGCAGCAGCGTCGCCGCCTGCCGGCTCAGCCTGCGTACCCGCGCCGGATCGTGCTCCACGGTCAGCGCATGCAGGTCCACGACACAGAACAGCGCGTCAGCCTGATGCTGGTCGGTCTCGGCCCACCGCCGCATGGCCCCCAGGTAGTTCCCCAGCGTCAGGTGCCCGGTCGGTTGGATCCCACTGAAGACCCGTGTCATCTCTACTCCCTCTCCGATTCGGGCCGCCGTCCCGGGCGGCCGCCCCTCGGAGATCCGGAGGAGATACGAGAACGGCCGCCGAGGCGGCGGCCGTTGAGTGCATACGTGAGTCCGGCCGCCGTCAGGCGGCCCACCACAGCTGGGTGCACGTACGCGTAGTCATGAGCCCAGGTTACGCCTCCCGAGTGGGGTCCGCAGGCGAGTTGACACGCCCAGGACCGGTACGTAGTGTTCTCCGAGTTGTCCGACGTGAGCGCCGACTCCGGTCGGTCCCCGGACAGCCATTCCGTAAGTACCAACCACTGTTCGACTTCCGTCGATCCGGCGGCTGTCGTTTTATTGGCATGCGTATTTACGAAATGAGGAATCCGCGTTCGAAAGGACGCAGGCCCCCGATTAGCGCGGGGGTCGGGAATCCGCTAAAGTCTCACTCGTCGGAACGGCCCAACAGCCGGGAAGGCAACCCCCTCTGACTGGGAATCAGACGCCGAAAGGATCTGATAGAGTCGGAAACGCAAGAACGAAGGGAAGCGCCCGGAGGAAAGCCCGTGAGGGTGAGTACGAAGGAAGCGTCCGTTCCTTGAGAACTCAACAGCGTGCCAAAAATCAACGCCAGATATGTTGATGCCCCGTCCATGCGGATCCCTTCGGGGATTTCGGATGGTCGAGGTTCCTTTGAAATACAACACAGCGAG
>NZ_JAFJSY010000092.1 GCF_019857225.1 Streptomyces plumbidurans | reverse complement strand
CGTGGGGCCGCCCGCCGGTGCGCCCGGAGCGCCCGCCGCCGCCCGGGCCGCCTTGCGCGTGGGGGTCGTGCGCGCACCGCCCTCGCTGAGCGGCCGCACCAGCGTGCCCACCGCCTTGGCCGAACTCCCTTTCGTGAAGCCCCAGTCGAGCAGCGCGGCCGTCTCCTCGTAGACGGCGTTGTAGCCGCTGGTGGGGTGCATCACGGTGACCAGCAGGGTGCGGCCGTCGCGGGTGGCGGCGCCGGTGAAGGTGTTGCCGGCATGGCTGGTGAAGCCGTTCTTGACCCCGATCAGCCCGTCGTACGTCTTCACGCCCCAGGCGCCGGTGAGCAGCCGGTCGGTGTTCTGGATCTGGAAGGTCTTCTTCCCGCCGGCCGGGAACTGGGCGGTCCTGGTGTGGCAGTACGCGCGGAAGTCGGCGTTCTTCAGCCCGTGCCGGGCGAACAGGGTGAGGTCGTAGGCCGAGGACAGCTGGCCCTTGTGGTCGTAGCCGTCGGGGCTGACCACGTGGGTGTCCAGCGCCTGCAGGTCCGCGGCCCTGGCCTGCATCTCGGCGACCGTCTTCGCCACTCCGCCGTTCATGTGGGCGAGCACATGAACGGCGTCGTTGCCCGAGCGCAGGAAGACGCCCTGCCACAACTGCTCGACGGTGTAGGTGATCCCGGGCTTGATCCCCACCAGGCTGGAGCCCGGCGGGATGCCCGCCAGGTCGGCGGCGGTCACCTTGTGCCGGTCGCTGCGGTGGAACTTGGTCAGCACCGTGTCGGCGAAGAGCATCTTCAGCGTGGACGCGGGGGCCAGGCGGCGGTGCGCGCCGTAGGAGGCGAGCACCTCTCCGCTGTCGCAGTCCGCGACGAGCCAGGCGTTCGCGCTGAGTTTCTCCGGCAGTCCGGTGGCACCGCTCACCTGAATTCCCTTGCGGGCGAGGCGCGCACCGCCCACGACGGTGGTCGCGGCGGAGGCGGGGGCCGCCGCGGCGAGCGGGACGGCGGCTGCGGTCAGGCCGAGAGCGGCTCGCCGCGTCAGCGGAGAGAAATCGTGCATCAAGGGACCGTACACCGCGCCCAACAGGAGCTTCGCCCGCCCTCTACCTGCCGAGGATGCCGTCGATCTCGGCCAGCTGGGCGGGGGTGAGCGGCCCCTTCGCGAGCGCGCCCGCGTTCTGCTCGGCCTGGGCGACCGAGCGGAAGCCGGGGATCGGCACGGTGCGCGGGCTGCGGGCCCAGATCCAGCCGAGGGCGCCCTGGGCGAGCGTACGACCGCCGCTGGTGAGGATCTCCCTGATCGCGTCGACGCGGGAGAGCCAGTCGGCGTCGGCGCCGGTGCCCGCGGTGAAGCCCGGCAGCCACTCCGGCGGCGTACTGCGGATGTCCCCGGCCTCCAGGGGGCCCTGGCGCTTTCCGGCCAGCAGCCCCATCGCCAGCGGGCTGCGGTTGATGCTCGCGAGATCCGACTCCTCGCACAGGGCGAGCATCTCGGGGGCGTCCTGGAAGACGTTCAGGGCGTGCTGCACGGCCGCGCAGTGGGCGCCCTCGGCGAAGACGGCGGCCCGCGCCGGGTCGTCGGTGCTCCACGCGTAGGCCCGGATCAGGCCCTCGCCCACCAACTCCTCGCAGACGTCCCGGAGGCGGGCGGCCCGGTCGGGCCGGGCGTCGGAGATGTGCAGTTGGTACAGGTCGACGTAGTCGGCGCCGAGCCGGGCGAGCGAGGCGGTGAGCGCCTCGCGGACGTGCTCCACGGAGTCGTCCTGGCCGAGCGAGGTGCGGGTGCTCTCGTCGAAGACGTTGCCCCACTTGGTGGCGACGACCACGTCCGCGCGCCGCTTGCCGAGCGCCCGGCCGAGCACGCGTTCACTGTGCCCGGTGCCGTAGGTGTCGGCGGTGTCGAAGAAGGTCACACCGAGGTCGAGGGCGCGGTGGATCGCCCGTACGGACTCCTCGTCGTCCACCTTGCCCCAGCCGAGAGGGTGGCCGTCCGGGGTGGACCACTCGCCGCCGATCGCCCAGCAGCCGAAGCCGAGAGCGCTCACGTCGATGCCACTGCTGCCGAGAGTTCTGTTCGTCTCCATGGGCGAAGACGTTAGGAGTTGGAGCGCACGCCAGGGCAAGCCCTTTCGGGCTCCTTCTGGGTTCCTTCGGGCTCCTTCTTTGTTCCGGGGGTCAGGCCTGCCCGGTCTCGAAGCGGGAGATACGCCCGTCGTCGTCGACCGTGAAGCTCCAGCGCGTGCGCATCTCGCCCCAGGTGTCGTTGCGGTAGTGGGCGAGGAGGGCGCGGCCGCCCCGGGACTCGTTGTCGACGTCCAGATGGCCGTTGGAGGAGAAGATCTCCCGGTCGATCCACTCGTTCAGATCGCGATCGGAGCCGTCGTCCGCCATGGTCGCGTTCTCCGTCAGAAGGTCCAGGAAGCCCGCGCGGTCATGGGCGTTGACGGCGGTGACGAAGGCACGGACGGCCGGGTCGGTGAGTTTGGCAGGCTGAATCGTCATGCCAGCAGACTCACACCGGGCACCGGCACCCGCCACCCGTACGGCGGCCCGAGCGGGTGACGGGCGGCGCGAGGTGCGACGGTGGACAGGCGGAGGGGAGACGCAGGGGGCTGTTCCTGCCGTCTGTTCCGGGAGAGACCATGACCTGCTACGACCGCCGCGATCTCGGGCTGCTGCTGCTCCGGCTGGGTACCGGCGGCGTGCTGGCGGCCCACGGCGCGCAGAAGCTGTTCGGCTGGTTCGGCGGGCACGGGATCGAGGGCACCGGCCAGTTCATGGAGTCCGTCGGCTATGCGCCGGGCAGGCCGAGCGCCACGGCGGCGGGCCTCGCCGAGACCGGCGGCGGCGCCCTGCTGGCGCTGGGCCTGGCGACCCCCGCCGCGGGCGCGGCGGCGGCCGGCGCGATGGTGGGCGCGGCGGCGGTGCACGCCCCGAACGGCTTCTTCGCCATGGAGGGCGGCTACGAGTACGCGGCGACCCTTGCCCTCGCCGCCACCGGCCTCGCGGTCGGGGGACCCGGCCGGCTCTCCCTCGACCACGCGCTCGGCCATGTCCTCGACCGCGGCTGGATGGTCCCGGCCGCCCTCGGCGCGACCGCCGCGGTCACGGCGCTGGTGGTGGGGGCGCGCAACAAGCGGGTGCGCAAGGCGGCACAGGACGAGCAGGAGGCGCTGTTCGCGGAGGAAGAGGCGCTGTTCGGCAAGTGATCCGGCGGGGCAGGGTGCATGGCATGGGGCAGGGTGCATGGCATGGGGCAGGCTGCGTGGCATGGGGCAGGCTGCGTGGCATGACCGAACTACCTCGCTCTCCTGACATCTGGCCCTCCATCGACGCCCTGTGGGCCTGGCTGGACGACAACCGCCCCCTCGGCGGCGACGAGGGTCTGCTGCTGCGCGTGCTCAAGCTGTCGGAGGAGGTCGGCGAGGTGGCGCAGGCGGTGATCGGCGCGACCGGGCAGAACCCGCGCAAGGGCGTGACCCACACCTGGGACGACGTCCAGGGCGAGCTGTGCGACGTGGTGATCACCGCGCTGGTCGCCCTGCGCACCCTCACCCCCGACACCCGCGAGGTGTTCACCCGCCATCTCGCGAGGGTCACCGCCCGCTCCCTGGGCCCGTCGGCCGGCAACTGACCGGCCCGCTCGGGGCATTGGGCGGCGGGCCGGGGTCCGGGATACTGGCGTCGTGGCCGACCGACCACGGCACGCTCGACCCCGGGGGCTGACATGGTGGGCACGTCGTACCGGCCGGGCGAGCCCGGCGAGGAACTGCTGGACGAGACCGTCGGATCGCTGCTGCGCAGGGCGGCCGAGCAGGCACCGGACACGCTCGCACTGGTGGAGGGGGTGCCGGACCCCGCCGCGCGGCGACGGTGGACGTACGCCGAACTGCTCGACGAGGCGGAGCGCGCCGCCCGGGCCCTGCTCGGACGGTTCTCGCCGGGCGAGCGGGTGGCGGTGTGGGCGAACAACATCCCGGAGTGGGTGATCCTCGAACTCGCCGCGGCCCTCGCGGACATCACGCTCGTCACGGTCAACCCGGCGTTGCGCCAGGCGGAGTTGCGGCACGTGCTCGGCCATTCCCGGGCGGCGGGCGTCTTCCTGCGCCGGGAGTACCGCGGCAATCCGATGGCCCGGACCCTGGCCGGCATCCGCGCGGACCTGCCCCACCTGCGCACGAGCGTGCTGTTCGAGGACTGGGCGGAGTTCTGCGCCGAGGGCTCGCCGGACCGGGAGCTGCCCGAGACCGACCCCTCGTCACCGGCGCAGATCCAGTACACCTCGGGCACGACCGGCGTACCGAAGGGCGTGGTCCTGCACCATCGCGGCATCACCAACAACGCGCGGCTGTCCTACGTCCGCACCTTCGGGCTGCGGCCGGGCGAGGCCCAGCTCAATCCGATGCCGCTGTTCCACACGGCGGGCTGCGTGCTGGCCACCCTCTCGGCGATCGTGAGCCTCGGCACCCAGGTGCTGCCTCCGTACTTCGAGCCGGGGCTGATGCTCGAACTCACCGAGTCCGAACGGTGCGTGGTGATGGGCGGTGTGCCGACCATGCTCATCGCCATGCTCGAACACCCCGCGCTCCCCCGTACCGACCTCTCGTCCCTGCGGTACGTGCTGTCGGGCGGCGCCTTCGTCCCGCCCGAGCTGGTGCGCCGGGTCGAGGAGATTCTCGGGGTGCCGCTGTGCATCATCTACGCCCAGACCGAGGCCTCCCCCGGAATCACCATCACGCGGCTCGACGACAGTCCCGAGGACCGCGCCCACACGGTGGGCAGGCCGCTGCCGCTGTCCGAGGTGAAGATCGTGGACGCGGCGGGCACGGTCGTACCGAACGGGGTCACCGGTGAACTGTGCACCCGCGGCTACCACGTCATGACCGGCTACCTCGACGCCCCGGCCGACACCGCCGCGGCGGTCGACGGCGACGGCTGGCTGCACACCGGGGACCTCGCCTCGATGGACGAACGCGGCTACTGCCGTATCGAGGGACGCCTCAAGGACATGATCATCCGTGGCGGCGAGAACATCTATCCGCGCGAGATCGAGCAGGTCCTGGCCGAACACCCCGCCGTCGCCGAGGTCGCCGTCGTCGGCGTCCCCGACCCCGTCTGGGGCGAACGGGTCGCCGCCTTCGTCCGCCGCACCTCCGGCCGTACGGTCGCCGAGAAGGAACTCTTCGACCACGTCCGCGCCCATCTCGCCCCGCACAAGACCCCCCGTACCTGGGTCTTCGTCGAGGACTTCCCGCTGACCGGGTCGGGCAAGATCCGCAAGAACGTGCTGCGGGAGGAGTACGCGGCGGGGCGGCTGCGGGAGGAGGCGGACACGAGTGACTGACGCGAGTGACTGACGCGAGCAGGCGCGCAACGGGCGTGGCGGAACCGGCTAGGTTGTGTCGCACAGTCAACACAAATCCCGGCATTCCACCGCTTTCCGCACCCCTGTGAGGCGTCCCGTCATGAGCCTGAGCATCCGGAACCAGATCCCCGGCACCGTCACCTCCGTCACCGCCGGGGAGGCCATGGCCACCGTGAAGGTGCGCCTCGACGGCGGCCAGGAACTCACCGCCGCGATCACCGTGGACGCCGTCGAGGACCTGGGGCTCGCGGAGGGCTCGGCCGTGCGCGCCCTGGTGAAGTCCACCGAGGTCGCACTCGCGAGTGCCCGCGTGGAGGGCCTGTCCATCCGCAACCAACTCCCCGGCACGGTCCGCGACATCGCCACCGGCGGCGCCATGGCCGCGGTCAAGGTCACGGTCGACGGGGTCGAACTCACCGCCGCGATCACCAAGGACGCGGTCACCGATCTGGGCCTCGAGGCCGGTTCAGCGGTGGTGGTGCTGATCAAGGCTACGGAGGTGGCGCTGGGGACGGTGTGACCTGCATCGGTTCAGATCGGCGGAGCGGGCCGCCGGGGAGACATGGCCACCGTGAAGGTGCGCCTCGACGGCGGTCGAGGAGTTCCTACGTGCGGCTCGCCCGTCCACCGCTTCCGCTACGACTTCGACGTCGCCCGCGAGTACGCACAGCGGGCTGTTTCTACCGAAGGTGACATGGTCGTGGGCATCATGTTCGAAAGTTCATCCCGCGCATCGCCGCCATCCTTGCCTGACGCGACCGCTTCCGTCCGGAACTACGCTGGTTCCAGTCCGCGGACTGCAACCCGGCCACCAGCTCCCCGCCCGGCATCGCGGACTGCGTGAGCACGGCGGCGAAGTCCGCCCGCTCGGCGACGGCGTTACGGCAGGACCAGGTACAGAGCAGGGGAACGGTCCCAAAACTCCTGCACCAGGCGCGACTTGCTCACCCGGCGGCGCCGGTCATGATCACGGCCCGCCCCTGGGCGGCCCCCGCGCCCTCACGCACTAGCTCGAGCTGCCGCCTCAGAAGATTCAGTCGGCCGCCGCCGTCCCACCTGGCGCCCGGCGTCTACGTCGATGAGGTGGCCGGCGGCTCGCGCACTCCGTCCACGGCTTCTTCCAGAACGGCGGCACGGAGGCCTACGTCGTCCGTATGGGCCGATCGTCCGAGGACGCCGTGGCGGGCGGTTCGGCCCCCGCCGCCGTGACCGGTTCCGCCGCCAAGCGTGCACCGCCCTCGGCCGCGCCGGCGCAGCACGGCACGTTCACCGTGACGGCCATCGCGTCCGCCAGGAACGGCTCGCCGAGCGTCGAGGTCGCCGACAGTCGAGTCCGTCGAGGCCTCGATCAGGCCGAGCTGTACGGCTCACGGCCTCCACCGTGCGCTCGGCGAAGTCGCCGAAACAATGCACCGGGCCCAGGTACGAGCCCTGCGGCGTGGCGTCAGGAGACGGCCAGTGATGACTCCAAGTACGCGGCCCTGTACTACCCCTGGGTCAAGACCTTCGACCCGGCGCCGGTCATGTGGCCGGCATCCGGGCCCGCAACTACTCCGAGGGCGGTGTGCACAAGGCGCCCGCGACGCGTCCTGCGGCACCAAGGCGGCGCCCCGCCGAAGACGCGGGCGTCATGGGCGTGTTCACTCGGTGATGCCGCGTTGCCCCGTCACCGAGTGCACCCTGCGGATTCGGCCCGCCTCGTCGAACTGGAAGACGTCGATGCCGCCGACGGTGCGGTCAGGTCCGGCGCGCAGGTTCCACAGGGACACCGCGAATTCGGCGCCGGCGTCCGCGAAGGTGCGGACGAGCGTGAATTCGAGGTCATTGCCGAGGGAGGCCCGGAACTCGCGCATGAACGTCTTCAGCTGTGCGGCGTTCTTGATGTCGTCCCCGCTGTGGGTCGAGGCATCGCGACCGAAGAAGATCGAGAATTCCGGGGAGCAGAGCTCGTCCGCGAGATCGAACGCGCCGTTCCACATGTCGTTCCACTGATCCAGTTTCTTCAGGTCGATCATCCCGAGCTCCGTTTGTCGCGTTCTCGTACTGTTTTGTTCTGGTTCTTGTCTTGCCTCGGACGCTCACCCGGTGCTGCCTGTCACGCGGCCTCCAGGGCCACCACCGAGGACTGGCTGCCCAGCGCGAACGCGAAGGACAGCGCCGCCCGCACGTCGGTACGGCGAGCGCCGCCGAAGACGGAGTCGAGGCCGCACTCGGCGTCGGCCCGCACGCTGTTGGCCGTCGGCGCGATGGTCTGTGCGTCCAGCATGGAGGCGGTCGCGGCGATGTTGACCAGGGACGAGGCTCCGAAGAGATGCCCGAATATCGGCTTCACCGAGGTCAGCGTCACATCGGTGTCGTCGCCGAAGACGCGCCGGACCGCCCGGCTCTCGGCGACGTCGTTGGACCGGGTGCCGGTGCCGTGTCCACACACATGGCCGATATCACCGACGGACAGGTTCGACTTCTTGATCACCCGCTCGGCGAGAACCGCGGTCTTCTCGCCCGACAGCTCCATCGTCGTCGGGTGAGCCGCCTCGTTGGCGACGCCGGTCGCCAGCACCCAGGCGTAGACGTGTGCGCCGCGGGCCACCGCGTCGGCCTCTCGCTCCAGGACGAGGGCCACGGCTCCCTCACCGAGGGCGGTGCCGTCGCGGTCGGCGTCGTAGGGGCGGATCGAGTCCGCCGCCGTGGTGCCCAGGCTCAGCACCCGTGACTTCGGGTCGGTGTACACCTGCAGCAGGTTGGCGGTCAGCGGGAACTCGTGTCCTACGACGACCATGACGTCGGCCTCGTCGGAGCGCAGTTCCGCGGCGGCCGACCGCAGTGCGTGGGTGCCGCCGACGCAGGCCGACGACACGGTGGTGACGTAGCCCTGGACGCCGGTGCGGATGGCCGCGATGCTCGCCGGGGCGCCGGGCAGGCCGCCGAGGACCCGGCCGATCCCGGACGCCGAGTCGAACTCGCGCTCCCACCACTGCAGCGGGCCGCGGGAGGACGAGGCGACGACACCGGCGCGGTGCGGGTCGAAGTCGCCGACACCGGCGTCTGCCAGCGCCTCGTCGATGCTCGCGAGGGCGGCGAGGATCTCCCGTGAGTACTTGCTCGCGTGCTTGGGGTCCAGGCCCTCGACCACCGGGTCGTGGGTGAGCTGTCCCGCCATCACGGTCGGCACACCGCGGCCGTTGAACGCCGTGTGCGCGGTGAGCGCCGAGTCCCCCTCGCGCACCCGTTGCCAGAAGTCGTGGGCGGTGCGGACGCCGCCGGCCAATGTGAACCCCATCCCGGTGATCGCGAGGCGCGTCATGCCGCACGCTCCCCGGGTACCTGCAGCACCGCGCAGGTGTAGGAGTAGCCGCCGCCGGCCCCCAGGACGAGGGCGATGTCGCCAGGTCCAAGGTCGCCCGCGGCCTCGGCGTCGGCGACGTTGGCGAGGAAGTCGCCCGCGCCAAGGTGGCCCGTCTGGCTGTAGTGGCACACGATCCGGTCGCTGTACTTCTCCTCGACAGGCCCGATCATGAGTTCGCGCACCTTGTCGCTCAGCCGCGGGGCGAGCACCTGGGTGATCCGCGGGTCGCCGGGCGCCAGCCCGGCGCGGTCGAGGGCCTTGTCCACCGCCTCGGTGATGCACTCGTGCGAGATCGCGCGCAGCCGGGGGCGGCCGCCTTCGTCGGAGAACTTCTCGGTCGGCATCGCGTTGATGTACGGCGGCGACGCGAGTGGCTGCGGGCCGAAGCCGTCGTAGTCGTCGCGGGTGCGCCACAGCTCCGGTGCGGCGACGTGCTCGACGGCCAGCACATGGAAGGCGTCACTGGGGGCCGGCCGTCCGACGACGGCGGCGGAGGCGCCGTCGCCGTAGGCGAGCATGACGTGGCTGCGCCAGTGGTCGACGGCCGGTGAGCCGAAGCGGTCCGCCGCGACGATCAGTGCGTGGGAGTGCTCGTCCAGCCGCAACTGCCCTGCCGCGAGGGTGAAGGCTATCGCGGCCCCGTTGCAAGCCTGTTGGACGCCGACCGGCGCGGCCGAGCGCGGCAGGCCGAGGCCTTCCGCGACGCAGTGCCCGGCGGTGAAAAAGGGGTTGCCCTGGTAGTTCGTCCATGCGTACGCCAGCAGCCCGATGCGGTCGGCGGGCACGCCCGACGCCGACAGTGCCGCCCGGCCCGCGGCCACGGCCATCGCCGGCGCGGACTCGGTGTCCCAGCCGCGACCGATGTGCAAGGTCACATCGCCGTGGCGGGCCGCCTGTTCGGCCGTGAGGTTCCCGGTCCGCACCTCGTCCTGGGGCCTACGGGTCTTCTCCGGGAACCAGCAGCGAGCTGCCTTGATACCGAGAAGTGGCTCGACCGTCCCTGTCTGCACTGCCATGAGATGCTCCTCCGTTGGTCTGGGATCCTGCGCGCGGGCTCAGGTAGTCCTGGTGATTGCGCCCTGGGACCAGCACTCGGTGATCTGCAGGGACTCGTCGACCTGGAAGATGTCGACCCCGACGAAGAGCGCTTCCTGGCCCGGGATGTCGTGCGGCCAACCGGTGGCGCCGGTCCAGGTGCCCGTGCCGACCCAGCGGTAGGCGAAACGGCGCTCGGATTCGTCGACGAACGGCCCGAAGTCCGTGGCGTAGCGGAGTCCGTGGAATTTGCCGGTGAAGCCGGAGACCCACTGCGACATCTCCGCCGGACCCAAGATCTTCGACGGGTCGATGGTGGCGCCGACGTCGGGAAGGTGGAGTACATATCCGGCCGGGGAGATGATTTCGTGGGCCACGTCGGAATCCTCGTTCCACATGCGCAGCCAGTTTTTCCATATTTTGTCCGCGACGGACGTGTCCAGCCTGAACATTGATGCATTCCTTTTGTTCCGTGGATGCGGAAGTCGGTGATGGCGCAGAAGTCGTTGACGGCGTGAGGGCGATGGCCGTTTATGCCGTGGGAGCGGCGGCCGTTCTGCGCGGGCCGGCCAGGGCGACGGCGGCGGCGAGGACGGTGAGGACGGCGGCGGCGATCCATGCGTGGCGCAGCGCCGGCACCGGTGACCGGCCCGCGTGGGCGGCGCTGTCCTGGATGACCAGGAGCAGGGCGACACCGATCGCAATGCCCATCTGCTTGGCCATGGTGTGCACGGCCGAACCGGAGGCGTAGAAGGCCTGCGGGATGGTGGCGGAGACCCGGCCCGCGAAGGCGGCCATCGCGACGATCGTGCCGATGGACGTGAGCATGGAGCCGGGCATGATCGCCAGCGCGTACGGCAGGTCGGTCGGCGCGGTGACGGTCCACCAGACCATGCCGAGGCCGAGGACGACGCAGCCCAGTGCCGCCGTTGCGGCCAGGCCGATGCTGCGGCCCATCCGGCCGGTGAGCATGGCGAAGACCGGCATCAGTACGGTGCCGGGCGCGATGGCCAGACCGGTCTCGATAGCGGAGTAGCCGCGTACGTTCTGCGTCCACAGGACGACCGAGAGCAGCATCACCGCGAAGGCGGCGCTGTAGACGAACGCCGCGATGTTGGTGCGGACGTAGACGGGAATGGCGAGCAGTTCGCGCGGGACGACCGGGGAGGGGTGGCGCAGGTTGCGGACGACGGCGACGACGAGCAGAACCACCGCGCAGGCGAACGCCGACAGCGTGGTCACCGAGCCCCATCCGGCGTCGGGCGCCTCGACCAGGGCGAAGACGACCGCGCCGGCGAAGAGCGCGACGGCGAGCGCGCCGATCAGGTCAGGACGCGGCGCCGCGGAGTTCTGTTCCGAGGTGGGCAGTACGCGCGCTCCCACGACCACGGCCACGGCTCCGAGCGGCACGTTGATCAAGAAGATCAGCCGCCAGTCGTACTGGACGAGCACGCCGCCGACGATCGGTGCCATGGCCGCTGCGATACCGCCGGCCGCCGTCCAGCTGCGGATCGCGCGCTGCTGCAGCTCGGGCGGGTTGACCTGCAGCAGCAGGCCCATGGAGGTGGGGGTGAGGGCGGCGGCGCCGAGTGCCTGCAGGGCTCGTGCGGCGATCAGTACCGGCAGGGACGGCGCGAACGCGCACAGCCCGCTGGCCAGGGTGAAGAGCACCAACCCGCCGAGGAAGGTCTGCTTGCGGCCAAGGTGGTCGGCCAGTCTGCCCGCCGGGATCAGCGCGGCGGCATAGAGGATCGTGTACGCGTTCAGTGTCCAGCTGACGACGGCGTTGCTGTAGCCGGGGAACTCGTGCTCGATCGCCGGGAAGGCGACGTTCACGATCATCATGTCGAGGCTGGTCAGCACGAATCCACAGCACAGGACGGCGAAGACGATCGCTCGGCGGCGGTCGGTCGCCTTGTCCACCGGTGCGGTGGCGGCGAGGGCGGGCGAGTCGGCGCTCATGGTCAGTTCTTTCGGTCGTGTTCGGATGGTCGCTCTACTGCGGCCGGGTCATCGGATGACGCCCTTGGTCCTCATCAAGTGCTCGGACAGGTAGCCGTCGTGGGGCACCCCCGCCCTCATCCAGGTCGTGGTGTGGGCACCGATGTAGACATTGGCGACGCTCGGCTCGTCGAGGAGGCGTTGCGCGAACTCCATGTCCTCGGTGATCGCGGCGACGACCAGCGAGTCGGCCAGCGGCGCAATCCCGTCGGCCCGACTGAACGGCGCGATCCACACACAGGGGAAGGGCAGTTCGACGCCGAGCACGGGGGCCTTGGCGTCGGCGGCGACGCGTACGACGGGGTGCAGAACGGCGGTGTCCGGCGCGACCGTCTCCACGATGGCCGTGCGTCCGTGGGCGGTGGTGCCCTGTCCGACCCGCTCGACGTACTCGGCGAGTTGGCGGGCCGTCGCCAGGGGCAGCTCGGTGCGGTGCCTGCCGGCCTCCGGCTCGGTGAGCCGCTCGGCCAGGGCGGCGGCGAACTCCTCGGCCCGGGCCCGGTCTCCTTCTACGAGCACTGCGGTGGTGCAGGTGCAGGCGGCGCCGCCGAGGTTCGCGACCGACGCGGCGACGGTGTCCAGGTGGGCGCGCCAGTCGACGTCGTCGGTGACGACCGTCTTGGAGCGCCCCGGTCCCTGGGTGAGGACCGCGGGGTTCGCGGCGTACTTGTCCACGACGGACTGGCCCCCGTAGACCAGCGCCCGGTCGGCCTGCTCGATGAGTACGTCGGCGACCTCGTGGTCGGTGGGCAGCAGGGCCACGTGCGAGGCGAGGCCCGCCTCCCGGAAAGCGCGCACGAGGCGCTGCGGGGTGAAGGGTTCGCGGCTGGAGGGGCGGACGGCGACCGAGTAGCCGAGGGCCAGCGCGCTGGGCCACAGGCCGTGCACGCCCGGGGTGTTGCCGGAGGCGTGGACGGCGAGGGTCCGGCCCTGGCGGGCCCAGTAGGCGGCGCCCTCCCGCACCCGGGGGTCGTCGAGGCCGGTGACGGCTCCCTGCGGGATCTCCTTGGCGAGGGTGTCCGGCAGAGCGCGCAAAGTCCTGCCGATGGCGGCGATCGAGGCCTGGGCGACCACGCGCGGTACGCCGGCGCACAGGCTCACCAGGTCGAGGTAGTCGTCGATCGACTGCCCTTCGAGCACAGCGTTCTCGAACAGGTCGGCCGCTTTGGCGAGCATCTCCAGGCGGGTGGCGTACGGCAGCACCGGGGCCTGGGCCAGCCGCGCGAAGGCGCGGGTGACATAGAGCCGGGGCACCTCTGAGATGGCGCCGATCTCACGGCCGTCCGGCAGGCGGAGCGGCTTGCTGCCACGGGCCCGGTACTCGCCCGCGTCGGTGATCGCGTCGACGTGGGCGGACGGGGGGGCGCCGTCGGTGGCACTCATCGTCAGTAGACCCCTTCGGTGATGTTCGTGCCGTCAAAGGTCTTCACCGGTGCGACGTCGGCGACCGCGTCACCGATGTGACCGGCCTCGGCCGGCACCCGGATCGCGGTGTCGCGCTCCAGGTTGTTGGGGATGAACGCGAACTTGGTGATGTGGTTCATCACGATCTGTCCGCGCTCGCCGTGGGCGACGGGCCGACTGGTCTCGGGGTCGACGACCCGGAAGAAGACGTAGGGCGAGAACGGGTCGAAGGTCGCAAGGCCCGAGGGCTGCTCCTCCTTGCGTTCCACCGCGACGCTGAGGATCGTCGTGCTGCCGTAGCCGCCGACGATCGGGATGCCGGGGAAGACCTCCTCGCGCAGGATGGCGCGGGTGTCCGGGTCCATGTGTGCGCCACCCCAGGCGATGCGCTTGACCTTGGAGCGGACGAGGTCGACGAGTTCGGGACGTTCGGCGATCTTCGCCAGCAGGATCGGGATGGTCTGGATCATCCCGATGTCCTGGGTGGCCAGGACATCGGCGGTCTGGTCGACGAGGTGGTCGACATAGGCGCGCAGTTCGTCGGTCTGGCCGCGCTCGATGAGCTTCTTGACCCATCGCGGGTCGATGTCGATGGTGAACCGCTTGCCGCCGAGCGCGTGCGACTGGCGGACGGTGACCTCGCCGATCATGTGCGGGCCGGACGGTGTCGTGGCGAGCAGGTTGATACCCGAACCGCCCAGGCCCGAGGCGGCCTTGCGGCCCGCCCAGGCCAGGTAGCGGGTGAACCAGTCCTCGAACATGACGAATCGCTTCGGCCGGCCCGTCGTGCCGCCGCTCTCGAAGATGGCCGCGATCTTCGGGGAGTCGCCGAGGCCGCGCGGGACGAGGTCCTCGGCGGCGATGTCACGGAACTCGTCGACGACATTGGGGAACTGGGCAAGATCCTCAACGGACTTCACGTCGGTGAGGGGGTCGAAGTCCAGCTCGGCCCTGCGCCTCAGCCAGAACGGCGTCCCCGTCTCGGCCCCGAAGTGCCACTGCATGAGCGTGCGCACATAGGCGTCGGCGTCGGTGACGGTCTGCTGCAGCGGATCGATGTCCAGGATCGACCAGTCGGGGGCGCCGGGGACAGACATGGGTGGGTCCTTTCAGGGAGTCAGTGCGTTGCCGGTCGAGGTGTGACTGCGTGGTGGGTCGGGGGTGCTGACGGACAGGGGTGCTGGAGGTCAGGGCCGCGGGATCGCAGGGCCGAGCTTCTGTACGAGGGCGGCCGACCACGTGAACCCGCCGCCGCCACCGATGACGAGGGCGCACTGTCCGTCGGCGATGGCATCCGTGCGGCGCAGGTGGTCGAGGTTGGCGAGGAAGTCGCCCGCGCCCAGGTGTCCGGTCGTCTCGCGCTCGCAGTGCAGCGTCGGCCTCAGTCGGGGGTCGATCGCCTCGGAGTACATGAGGTCGAGCACCTTGGGGCTGAGCCGGGGAAGCATCGTGGCTGCCACGTCAGAGAGTTCGGCACCGGCCGACTCGACGACACCGGCGACCAGTTCACCGATCGTCTTGACGGCGGCCTCGCGGAACTCGTCGGTCCCGCCGCAGCGTTGGAAGAAGGCGCGCTTGGTGGCCTTCACGTCGACCGCCGCCCGCAGCTGGTGCGGGGTGCTGCCGAAGGCGTCGCCCTCGCGGTACATGGCCTCGAACTGCGGGCGGGCGCGCGAGTCCAGCGCCAGCACGCGCAGCGCGGGCCCGGTCGTGGCGTCGGCCCGCGGGGAGAGGATCACGCAGGTGCCGCCGTCGCCGTAGACGGTGTCGTAGTCCCCGGCCCATCGGTCGAAACCGCTGCCGCCGAAGGAGTCCGCGGTGGTCGCAACGGCCAGGACCGGCCTGTCCGGAGCCGATGCGCCGGGGGTCACCGCGCGGACTCGGTCGAGGCAGATGCTCAGGGCTGCTGCTCCGCCGTTGCACATCTGCCCGACGGACATCGGCACACAGGCCTCGAAGCCGGCTTCGTGCGCGATGAAGTGCGCAGGGGACCAGAAGTCGTGGCCCTGGTAATAAGTGTGAGCGTGTATCAGATGGCGGACGCAGTCCGGTTCTACGCCCGCCTCGGCGACGGCGCTACGGGCTGCGGCCGCGGCGAGCGCGGGGGGCGGCTCGGCGCCGGCATGGACGCTGCGCACCCCGAGCCGCTCCCCCTCGTCCTGGGTGATCCGTCCCGACCGAACGGCTTCGGTGGCGTACTCCACCGCGGGCGGCAGCACGACGGCGCTGCCGATCACGAATGCGGCGTGATCCATCAGGATCGGGCTCCCGCCGGGATCGCCGCCCCGAGCTGGCCGTACAGGTCGAGCTGGTCGTCGCTGAGCCAGTACTCGGCGATATGGCCGTTCTCAAGGCGCAGGATGTCGACGCCGCAGATCGAGACGTCGGTGCCCGGCGCGACGGTGGCGGTCGCGGGGACGCCGCCCTGCCATGTCCCGGTGAAGCGCCATCGCGCCACGACGAACTGGCCCCCGGCGAGCCACGGGCCGAGTTCGGCGGCGAAGCGCGCACCTGGGCGGTAGCAGCTGCGGAATCCCTCGATCCAGCCGGTCACGTGGTCGCGTGTCGTCAGCGAGGAGGAGGGGGGCATTCCGAACGTCGGCAGGTGGACGGTCACGTCGTCGGCGATGAATTCTGCCGGGTCGGTTCGGCCCGTGCCGTTCCACAGACCCGTCCAGCAATTCCAGATCGTGTGCGCGACGTCGGCCGGCGGCACGCTTAACAAGGATGGTGTGGGTTGCATCGTCCTTCTCCTTCGCTGTCGCCGCGAAAAGTTTCGACGGCGCCCTGCACATCTCGTGAGCGGCACGCGGATTACGAATGCATAGCTCGGGACGGCTCACAAATCCTTGTCAGCCATTTACACCCCCCGCTCACGCTTCCAGGGAACACCGTGACTCTCCGTGGCGGCGACTCGCCTCCGCGGGATCGACCATAGCCGAGCCCGACACCCCTCGCAACCCCTAAGTAAGTAGCTGCATACTAATGCCGAGAGGTCATTACATGCCCTCTGGACTGCATAAACAGGCGCCGAACGCCGTTCGAAGAGACATCGTGAGATGGGGTTAGTTAGTACTAGCATCCATCAAGCGCAGCTCGCCAAGGGCCCGGGAACCTCTGGTGCGGGCAGAGCACGAACCCGCCTCGGGACCCTGGGACCCCGACTGGGGCATGTGACACAATGAGCTATGCAAAAAATCCGCATGTCCGCAGCAGAGCGACGAGCACAGGTTCTGGATGTCGCCATGCTGGAATTCGCCCGAACCGGGCTTTTCGGCACCCCCGTGGATGTGATCGCCAAGGCCGCCGGAGTGACGCAGCCATATGTTTTCCGGCTGTTCGGGAGCAAGACGAAGTTGTTTACCGAATGCGTACGCATTTCGTTTGCCCAGTCGACGACACGCATGCTGGACGCGGCCGAGGGGCTGTCCGGGGTCAATGCCCTCGTCGCCATGGGCAACCAGTACCGCTCGAACCTCGAGAACAATCCCGACGTGCTCATCCAGGTCCAGGCCTTCGCCGCATGCGCCAACGACGAGGTGCGCGAGGCCGTCCGTGAGGCCTACGGCGACCAGTGGCGACAGCTGGCCGAGCGGGCCGGCGTGGACGCCGTGCAGATGAAGATCTACATGGCGCTCGGACTGCTGCTGAACAACCTGACGATGATCGACGCGAAGAACCCGTCGGGCACGGACGAGCAGTGGGTGCACGACGCCTACACCGTCATCGACGCCGACGTCTTCGCCGCGCTGGGGTCGCTGGACGACACCGAGAAGTGACACCGTTCCTGCATCCGTTGCAACCACGGTTCCCGCGTCCGTTCTGAAGCTTCGCCCGCGCCGCTGTATCCGACGTACCTTCCACCGCCTCTGTACGGGGGCCGGTGGGGCTCGACCTAGAGGGTCCGTCCCCCGGTGACCGAACCGTCAGGGGCCGTGCGCGGCCCGTCTCCGTGCCGAGAGTGCGGAGACCGTATGTGGAGGGAACCGACGTCATGCCGGACCACCAGCGTCGTGTAGTCATCGTCTCGGGCGGATCACGCGGCATCGGCCGCGCCATCGCCGTCCAACTCGCCGCGGAGGGCCACGACATCGCCTTCTGCGGCCGCAGCCGTTCCGCCGCCGCCGACGAGACCGCCGAACTCGTCCGCGCGCAGGGAGCGGCCTGCTTCCACGCGCCGTGCGACGTCGCGGACCATCAGGCGGTGGAGACGTTCGTCAAGAACGCCGAGCATGAACTCGGGCCGGTGTACGGCCTGGTGAACTCCGCGGGCATCGTCCGCGACAGCCATCTGGTGATGATGCCGGTGGAGGACTGGGGCGCGGTCATCGACGCCAACCTCACCGGCACCTTCAACTTCTGCCGCACGGTCGGCTTCGGCATGCTGAAGCGGCGGGCGGGCGTCATCGTCAACATCTCGTCCGTGGCCGGGGTCTACGGGCACGCCACCCAGGCCAACTACGCCGCGTCCAAGGGCGGGGTGAACAGTCTGACCCGAACGCTCGCCAAGGAGCTGGCGCGACAGGGCGTCCGGGTCAACGCCGTGGCCCCGGGCTTCATCGACACCGACATGACCGACACGCTCAGCGACAAGGCACGCAAGGACGCGGTCGCCTCGGTACCGCTGCGCCGCTTCGGCACCGCGCAGGAGGTCGCCGACCTCACGTCCTTCCTGCTGTCGGACAAGGCGGGGTACATCACCGGGCAGATCCTCCAGGTGGACGGAGGCGTGGCCCTGTGACCCAGCCGCACGGGCGCCCGCTCCCCGGCGAGCTGCACGTGTGGTGGCTGCCGGTGCCGCCGGGCACGTCCTCGGGGCGCGCCCGCTCGGTACTCGACCCGGCGGAGACCGAGCGGGCCGGCCGGCTGCTCCGTCCGGAGCGTCGGCACCGTTTCGTGCTGGCCCACGCCGGACTGCGTCTGCTCTGCGGCCGCTATCTCGGCGCCGCGCCCAGCGAGGTGACCTTCGAGCGTGCGCCGTGTCCGCTCTGCGGGGCCGGTCACGGCCGGCCCCGGCTGCGCGACGGTGGCGGACTGCACTTCTCCATGGCGCACTCGGGAACCGCAGTCCTCTACGCCTTCTCGACCTCTCACGTAGGCGTCGACGTGGAGGCGGCACCGGCCCGTCCCGGCCTGGAACGCACGGTCGGCGGGTGGCTGCACCCCGGCGAACGGCAGGAGCTCCACAGACTCCGGCAGGCCGAACGACCGAGTGCGTTATTGCGGTTGTGGGTGCGCAAGGAGGCCTATCTCAAGGGGATCGGCACGGGCATCGCACATGGGGTGGGCGGTCCGCCCGGTTCCTACGACGACGCGTGGGCGCTGCTGGACCTCGGTGCGCCCGGGGGTTTCGTTGCCGCCGCGGCAGTACGCGGGGGTGCGCCGGGAACGCTGCGCAGCAGCTCGCTGTCACCATCGGCGGTGACGATGACGACGTCGCCGTAATGGCCATGACTGCCGTGACTGGAGGGGTGTGATGCAGCGTAGAAGTGAACCGGATGACCGTCCCCGCCACGGCGGTGTCGGCGACGGCTCGTCCGTGTCCGAGGCATGGCTGACGGCGGCGGTGCGGGAGGCGGTCGGGGAGGTCCCGCGAAAGCTGCTGACGGAGGTGGCGAGTTGGCCTGCGCCGGGCGGGGCGGGACGCACCCCGAACTGACGTCGGCGAAAGGACGGTTATGCGTCGGCGGCCGTCAGCACACCCCGCGCTGCGAGCCGTTCGGCGAGGCGGCGCAGGGCGCGGCCTCGCAGTGGTCCCACGGACCCGCGGGCAATGCCCAGAGTGCGGCTCACCTCGTCGTATCCGGGGGCGGGATCGGCGCTGAGCAGAGTGAGCAACGCCCTGTCTCTGGAGGGGAGTTGGGACAGGGCGGCGAGCACCTCGGATCGACGTTCGCCGAAGAGCACCGTGCTCTCGGGGCCGTTGCCGGTGGCGGGGCGGTCGAAGAACGAGCCGTCGCCGACCGGGATGCAGCGGCCGGTGCGCCGGTACTGTCTGATGCTCTCCCGTCGGGCGCACGTCGTGATCCAGGCGGGAATGCGGTGCGGGGAGTGCAGCCGGGCCAGGCTCCGGTACACGCACAGCCACGTCAGCTGGTACACCTCCTCGCAGTCGGCGGGGCTGAGGCGGTGTGAGCGGGCCACCGTCCACACCAGCGACGAATGCCGCTCGACAAGTGCGGCCCACGCCCGCTGACTTCCCGACAGACAGTCTGCGACGAGCTCGGCGTCGGACAGGGTGGGGGCGTCGGTTGTAGGCAGCACCAGAGCGTTCCTTCCAGCAGTCGGGCGGCGGGGTCGCCTGCGCAGCGAGTGGGGCGGGTGCCGGGACGCAACTGCGCGGCCCGGCACCCGTGAAGAGGTTGGTGTCAGCCGAGGTGGCCGGCCTCCAGGACCGCGCAGCCGACGTTGCCGTCCCGGGCCACCGCGGTGACCAGGGCGAGTTCGCCCGCCAGGGCGGCGGTGTGCCGCCATGCCCCGATCAGCCCGGCGATCTGCAGAATCCCAGTGGCGCTGAAGCACTCGCCGACCGGCTCCTTCACCGCGACGCGACGGCCCGGTACGCGGTCGCCGAGTGCCGCTCGTACCCCGCGCTCCTCGATCCGCTGCAGGCCGGTCAGCCCGGTGGCCCCGTAGGACACGGCGCCAACCTGTTCCGGCCGCCGGTCGCAGCGCTCCAGGGCGGTGCTGACGACCGAGGCCAGTGCGTCGGCCAGGCGGCCCGGTGTGCCGTATCCGGTCTCGCAGGCGAGCACCCGGGCGAGCACCGGATGGCCGGCGGCCGAGGCATCTGCGTCCTGTTCGACCATCAGCATGGCGGCGCCCTCGCCGACCGGCACGTCGGTACCGAGCGACCCGGACAGATGCCAGCCCCATGCGCTCTGCGCGCAGAACTCCTCGACGCCGCCGACCAGAATGCGGTCCGCGTGTCCCTGGCGCAGGGCATTGCGGGCGTATCGGAGGGCCTGCACGCCGGAGAGATGACCACCCGCGATGGTGGCGTTGACTCCGTGGAGCTTGTGGCGGATGGCGATCTGACCTGCCGCGCAGTTCATCACGGTGTTGGGGAAGAGACTTGGGTTGACGAGATAGGGCCGCTCCTGGCGCAACGTCTCCAGTGAGAACTCGCTGGAGCTGCGAATGCTGCCGGTACTGGTGCCCAGCACCACACCCGAACGCTCACCGGTCTGTCCGGGATGGGCATCGAGGGTCAACCGGCAGGCCACCAGAGCCAGTTTGGTCGTGCGGTCCAGGTGCCGGGTGCCCTTGCGGCCGAGCAGCTCGGCCACGGGCAGGTCGGGCACGATGCGCACCGGGCGGGGCGGCAGGCTCTCCTCGCCGATGCCGGACGGGTCGGTGTACCCCGCGGCGCCCTCGACCACGGCTCGGCCGAGGGCCTCCAGGCCGATGCCCGCGGCGCTGACCGCGCCGACCGCGGTGATGGCGAGCGGGGTGACGGCGAGCGGGTTGGTGGTCCGCCGCGGCGCGGTGGCGACAGAGGCCGGGGCGACTGCTGCCGAGGTCATGTGACCCTCCCGAGGATGGTGATGGCGTTGTTGCCGCCGAAGGCGAAGCCGTGGTTCTCCACGATGCTCGGCTGCGCAAGGCGCGCCTGGCCGGGTACCGGGTCGACACCCGGGCCGAGGTCGGGGTCCGTGCGTCGCACACCCGCCGTGGGCGGCAGGAAGCCGTCGTGCAGCGCCCGGCAGCAGATCAGCGCGCCGAAACCGCTGGCCGCGCCCATGGTGTGGCCGATCATGGACTTGATGGAGCTGATCGGTGGGATGCGCTCGCCGAACACCTCACGGACGGCGGCGACTTCGGTGGCGTCGTTGGTACGGGTGCCGGTGCCGTGGGCGCAGATGTAGTCGATCTGTTCCGGCTCGACCCCGGCGCTGCGGTGTGCCGCGCGGATGCAGGCGGCGATGCTTGTCGGATCTGGGTGCACCATGTGCTCGGCGTCGCAGTTGACGCTGTAGCCCAGCACCTCGGCGTAGATGCGGGCGCCGCGTGCGACGGCCCGTTCATACGGTTCGAGGAGCAGAGCGACCCCGCCCTCGGCGGTGAGGATGCCGCTGCGGTCGGTGTCGAAGGGGCGGCAGATCTCCTCCGCGAGAGCGCCGAGCCGGTAGAAACCGGCGTGGGCCCAGCGGTTGAGGGAGTCGGCGCCGCCCGCGAGCATGTAGTCGGCGTCGCCGCAGGCCACCATGTCAAAGGCGTAGCCCAACGCGTAATTGCTCGCCGAGCACGCCGTGGCCAGGGTCAACGCCTCGCCCGGCAGTCCCAGTTCGCTGTTGACGGCGGCGGCGATCCGGCCTGCCGGCGCCGAGCCGACAAGGTCCGGCGGCAGGGCCTTGAGGCCGTCGGCCGCCCAGGCGCCGACGAGTTCCTCGATCACCGCGGACTCGCCGCTGGTGGTGCCCATGACCGAGCCGGCCCGGGTGCGGGCCAGGTCGTCGGCGGCAAGTCCTGCGTCCTCGACGGCGAGCCGGGCGGCCGAGGCCGCGAACTGGCTGCTGCGGCCCCACTGCCCTGGGTCGATGCCGCGCAGCCACCGGCGGGGCTCGAAGTCGTGCACCTCACCGGCGTGGACGTGCGGGAACCCGGTGGTGTCGAAGGACCGTACGGGAGAGGTGGTACGTCGTCCGGCCCGGATGGATGCGGTGAACTCGTCCGCGCCCATGCCCGCGCTGCTCACCGCGCCGAGTCCGGTGACGACCACCCGGCGGGGGCCGCGCTCAGACATCGGCCGCCTCCTTCAGGCAGCGGGACACGACGGAGCGCACCCCGTCGAGGTTGGTCATCTGTGTCAGGTCGTCCTGCGGGATGGCGACGCCGAGGTCCTTCTCGATCCGGGCGAGGATCTCGATGGCGAGCAGTGAGTCGGCGTCGTGGTCATCGACGAAGCTGCTGGTGTCGGTGAGCTCCTCGGGCTCCAGTTCCAGGACGTCAATGACGATCGCGCGAAGGATTTCGTCCTGCTCGGTGGTGAGGGCGGAAGCGGTGCGGGGCATGACGACTGCCTTTCGTGACAAGGGCGTTGGATGGAGGCGGAGACAGAAGATCGCGGGAGGTCGGCCCGCGCGTGGCGGCTGACGTCGTTGGCAGCGTGTGTGCCGGGCGGTCCACGAGGTGCGCGCCCGGCGGGCGACGGCCGTCAGTGCATCCGGCCGACGTCGGCGACCGCCGGCCGCGAGGGCACGCCGCGGTGGCGGAGGTTGACGACCGACGCCTTGGCCAGGGCCACCGGGCTGAGGAAGCGCAGCGGGCCGATGAGGCGGGAGGCGAACATGTGCATGTGCCGGGCCATCGCCTCGTCGCGCGCTGCGGCCGAGAACATCAGCCGCTCAAAGGGGTTGAACGGGCGGCTCTTGGCGTAGTCGGCCGCCAGGTGCTGGTGCCCGCCCAGGGCCTTGCGGTGCCGCCGCCGGTAGGCGGTGAGTGCGGCGGAGAGGTCTCCCCGTCCGGTCACCGCGTCGCCCGTCGACTCGGCGAGCCACTGCGCCGACTCCAGCGCCCAGCCGCAGCCGACGCCCCACAGCGGGTCGCCGCACAGGGCCGCGTCCCCGATGAGGGCGACGCCGGGCGCGGTCGGACGCCTGCTGTGCAGCGGGTAGTTGACCGTTCCGGTGACCTTGGTGATCCGCTGTGCAAGGTCGATCGGTGGGGCCTCGGGCAGATCGCGGACGAACTGCAAAAAGGCGCCCTCCAAGTCCTCCCGGAACGCCGGCAGGCGCTTCTTGTCCGGGATCACGGCAACCACGGTGACGCCGTCGTCGTTCGGCATGGCGTAGGCCATGTCCGGCTCCAGGAACCAGGAGTGGGTGATGCCGTCCGTGAGCGGCAGGTTACGGAAGTGCGCGAAGTAGCTGAAGCGGCCGTTGGTGAAGCTGCGGCCGGGCACGTCGGCAAAGCGGGCTACGGCGGAGTCCTTGCCATCGGCGCCGACGACGAGCCGGGCGCGGATCTCGCTCTCGCCCGCCTCGCGGTTGGTGAGGCGTACGCCCACGGTGCGGCCGTGCTCCTTGACCAGCCCGGTCACGGTGTGGCCGAGCAGCAGATCGACACCGGGTGTCTCGGCCGCGCGGCGGCGCATCAGCGGATCCAGGGTGCTGCGCCGCACATTGTAGGCGTACGGAAGTGCAGGGCCGCCGGGAGCTGCCCTGGGCTCGATCCAGCCCCAACGGGTGTACCAGCGTGCCTCGTTGCGCACGGCGCCCGCGTTCTCCAGGTCCTCGATCAGGCCCAGCTCGTCGAGCACCGGGTAGGCGCACGGCTGGAGGTAGTGGGTGCACAGGACCTTGTGCGCGGCCGGGTCGGAGCGGCGCTCCAGCAGGGCGACCCGGGCTCCGCGCCGGGCCAGCAGCATGGCGGCAGTGCTGCCTGCGATGCTGGCTCCGCTGATGACGACGTCGTAGGAACGTTTTTGCTGGGTCATGCGCTGACTGCCTCCGTATCGGGCTCGAACAGACCGAGCCGGCCGAGGAATTCGACGATGTGCGCCGCCACCGCGTCCGGCGCCTGGACCTGGCAGAAGTGGCCGAAGGACGGGTCCTGCCGGGCCTCGGCGACGGGGATGCGCCGCAGGAGTTCGGCGACCGCGTCCGGTGGCGCCGACGGGTCGTGGGGACCGCTGACCAGGCGTACGGGCGAAGTGATCCGGTGCAGCGGGAGCTCGGCGGCGCGTGCGAGTGTGGCGTAGAACTGCAGGAATCCGTGCGGTTCCACGCGCTCCCTGACCTTGCCGGTCATGGCCTCGAAGATGTCTGCGGGCACGGTGGCGGCGCGCGGTCCCATCCGGCTGCGCAGTCCTTCGTCGAGCACCGTGCGGAAGCGACGTACGGCCTCGGCGAAGAACTCCGGGTCCAGGGGCCGGTCATGCGGCCGGTAGACGGGAGCCACCAGAACGGCCGGTGTCGGGGCGCCTGTTGTGCGGCGCGCGAGCAGGTCGAGCAGGGCGGTGGCGCCGAAGGAGTGGGCGACGATCAGGTCCGGGGAGTCCGGCAACAGGGCGAGGGCACGCTTCAGCCACAGCGCCGATCCGCCCTCGTCGGCCCAGCGGTGCGAGGAGCCGGAACACCAGGGCAACTGGAGTGCGTACAGATGCAGTTGCCGGGGCAGGCAGCGGGCCAGGGGCGTCCAGCTGCCGGGGTTCTCGTCGAAGCCATGGACCAGCACGAGACGCGCCGCGCCGGGAGAAGCGGCCGACCGCTCCAGCACGCGCAGCAGCTCGCCGCCCACCGTGTGCTCGGTGAGCAACTGCCAAGCCTCACCGTCCGGTGGGGCGTTGTCTGCCAGCAAGATTCATCACTCCTAGAGCGAGGGCCCGGACAGGGCGTCCCGGCGGGATGGGGCGCGTCCGGGTCGAGAAAGGCGTCGGCCGCATCGGCGGGATCGGCCACGTCGGCCGCGTCGAACAGTGTCGAAACTACGAAAACCGGTCGCCTCGGCGGGAGCTGCGTAGCGTGACAGTGGAGCGGCGCTTAAGGACGGCTTTGGAACCTCTTGCGGACGACAAGAGTCCGATTTGGAACTACGCCTGATGGCTCGCGGGTGCCGCACGTCACACCGACCCGCGGGCAGGAGTCAAGGCTCGGGAAAGCCTGGTCAGGCGTAATGCGAGAGAGGTGGCCGCCCGGGCCCGACCGGGCCTCCACCAGCAGCCGTTGACATCCGCCGAACCGGATTTCTAAGCTCTACTAAGTGGTAAGTAACCACTAAATCGACGGGGGAATAGTGGACATATCCATACTCGGACCCTTCGATGTCCGGATATCGGGCAGCCCGATCACGCCCACCGCGGCGAAACCCGCCAAGTTACTCGCTCTGCTGGCCATCGAAAGGGGACGCACGGTCGGCCTGGACGACTGCATCCGCGAACTGTGGTCACGCCGGGCACCACGCACGGCCAACGCCGCCATCCACACCTACATCAGCAAGCTCCGCGAGGCAGTTGCCGTCGCCGCGCCCGATATGGATCCCAAGTCGGTCGTCGCCACCAGGCCCGGTGGCTATGTACTGACGCCGCGCAACTGGAGCAGCGATCAGGAGGAGTTCGAGCGACTGGTCGAACGCGGGCATCGCGCTGCGTCGTCCGGTGCCGACGCGGCCGCCTCGGCACAGTTCCGCCGCGCACTAGCCCTTTGGAAGGGCACCGCACTGTCCAACATCGAAGCCGGACCGCTGCTTCAGCGCCGCCGGGCCGAAATGGAGGAGTGCCGCAAGTCCGCCTACGAACGCTGCGTGGCCGCGGAACTCCGTCTCGGTCGGCACTACGAACTCCTCGGCGAACTCGTCGCCCAGGCCTCCGCCGACCGCACCGACGAACAACTCCACGCCCACCTGATGCTCGCCCTGTACCGCGTCGGCCGCCGCGTCCAAGCACTGCAGGTCTACCGCAACCTGCGCCACCAGCTGGTCAATGAACTCGGCCTCGAACCGTCTCCGTCGGTTCAGGCTTTGCAGCGCGCGATCCTGACCGCGGACCGGTCGCTGCATCAGGCGGGCGACGCGGGGCAGGTACGGAGGTCGGCATAGGGGGTCGGTGGCGCGAGAGGTACGCCCCCGCATCCGACGACGGACCCACGGTCTCTGCCCCCGTAAGCGCGGCGCACCGTGCCGACCGCAGAACCTTGCCGGCCGGCCCGGGCGCCCGTCCGGCCCGGTGCGCCGCCACAGCCGTTTCCGACGGGCGCCAGGGGAGCCCCAGCGATGAGCGAGCGGACACGCGGACCACCGACGCAGACGACCGCCTGCGGCGGAGAATCATCGACGCGCCGCCCAGCGACTGCACGAAACCTTGCGGCCCCACTCGCCCCATATCTAAAATATTGTCGCTGAATCTCGCGTTCAACGAAGTTTCTTCGGTCTTCGGTAGACGGCTATCGAGAGTAGGTGCCTCCATGACGGTTGCAGCGACGTCGACGATCCGCCCCGACGAGGTGCACGAAAGGCTCGGGCGGCATGTGCTGACCGACGGTTTCAAGCTCGTGCTCGACCCGCTCGACAGCCAGGGATCATGGATCGTCGACGCGCGCACCGGTGAGAAGTTCCTCGACCTCTACTCGTTCTTCGCCTCCGCCCCCCTGGGACTCAACGCGCCGGGCATCGTGGACGACCCGGAGTTCATGACCCTTCTGGCGCGGATCGCGGCGAACAAGCCCGCCAACCCCGACGTCTACACCACGCACTACGCCGAGTTCGTCGAGACGTTCGCCCGGGTGCTGGGCGACCCGGACCTGCCGCGGATGTTCTTCGTCGAGGGCGGAGCGCTCGCCGTGGAGAACGCGCTCAAGGTGGCGTTCGACTGGAAGAGCCGCCGCAACGAGGCCGCGGGCCGCTCCCCCGAGCTCGGCACCAAGGTCCTCCACCTGCGCAAGGCCTTCCACGGCCGCAGCGGCTACACCCTCTCCCTGACCAACACCGAACCCAACAAGACGGCCCGCTTCCCCCGGTTCGACTGGCCGCGCATCGACGTACCCGCCGTCCGCTTCCCCCTCGAAGCCCACCTCGCCGAGATCGAGGAGGCCGAGCGCCAGTCCCTCGCGCAGGCGCGCCGCGCCTTCGAGGACAACCCGCACGACATCGCCTGCTTCATCGCCGAGCCGATCCAGGGCGAGGGCGGCGACAACCACATGCGCCCGGAGTTCCTGCAGGCGATGCAGGCGCTCTGCCACGAGTACGACGCCCTGTTCGTGCTCGACGAGGTGCAGACCGGCGTGGGCATGACGGGCACCACCTGGGCCTACCAGCAACTCGGCCTCGAGCCGGATATCGTCGCCTTCGCCAAGAAGGTCCAGCTCGGCGGCATCATGGCCGGGCGCCGGGTCGACCTGGTGCCCGACAACGTCCTGCAGGTCTCCGGCCGGATCAACTCCACCTGGGGCGGCGGACTGGTCGACATGGTCCGCTCCCGCCGCATCATGGAGATCATCGAGAAGGACGATCTGGTGGCCAACGCCGCCGACGTGGGAGCGTGGTTCCTGAACGAGCTGCATGCTCTCGAAGCCCGGCACACACCGGTGGCGGCCAACGCACGAGGCCGCGGGCTGATGTGCGCCATCGATCTGTCCGACGGCGGCGTGCGCGACGACGTGGTACGCCGGCTGCGAACCGAGGAGCAGGTGATCGCCTTGCCGTGCGGCGAGCGAACGGTGCGCTTCCGCCCCGCCCTGTCCATCACCCGCGACGAGCTCACGTTCGCCCTGCGGGCCCTCGACCGAGTCCTGGCCGGCCTGAGCTGATCGTGTCCTGGCCGGCCTGAGCTGACTCGTACGACCCACTCCACGTGCACCCCACCGAAAGGCAGGGCAAAGACATGGCCCGTTCCGTCGCCTCGATCGTTGCCGGTCATCCGGTCGCCGGCGCTCCCGGCGGGACTCTTCGGCGCCCCAATCCCGGTCGTACCGCCGACGTGGTCACCGAGGTCTCGCTCGGCGACGCCTCGACCTTCGTCGGGGCGGCCAGGGCCGCGAAGGAGGCCCAACGCGCCTGGGCCGACGTCCCGGCGCCGGTGCGTGGCTCGGCGATCGGCAAGATCGGACGACTCGTCGAGGCGAACAAGGAGCGGCTCGCCCGCATCGTGACCGAGGAGATCGGCAAGCCGCTCGCCGAGGCGCTGGGCGAGGTCCAGGAGATCATCGACACCTGCGACTTCTTCCTCGGCGAGGGGCGCAGGCTCTACGGCCAGACGGTGCCGTCGGAGATGCCCGACAAGCAGCTCTTCACCTTCCGCAACCCCATGGGCGCCGTCGCGGTGATCACCGCCGGCAACTTCCCGGTGGCGGTGCCGTCCTGGTACCTGGTCCCGGCGCTCGTCACCGGCAACACCGTGGTGTGGAAACCCGCCGAGTACGCGGCCGCGAGCGCCAAGGCCCTCTACGACCTGTTCGTGCACGGAGGCGGCCTGCCCGACGGCGTACTCAACCTCGTCCTCGCCGACGGGGAGCAGACGTACGCCGGTCTGGAGTCGTCCCTCGACGCCGGACTGATCGACAAGGTCGGCTTCACGGGCTCCACGGTCGTCGGCCGAAAGATCGGCGCCCTGTGCGGCAGCCATCTCCAGACCCCCTGCCTGGAGTTGGGAGGCAAGAACCCCCAGGTGGTCACGCCGAGCGCGCAGCTCGACCTGGCGGTCGAGGGGGCGTTGTTCTCCGGGTTCGGCACCGCGGGGCAACGTTGCACCTCGCTCGGCACGCTCATCGTGCACGAGTCGGTCCACGAGGACTTCCTCGCCCGCTTCGACGCCGCGAGCCGCGCTGCCCGCGTCGGCGACGCGTTCGAGGACGTCCTCTACGGCCCGATGCTCGACGAGCGCTTCGCGCAGCGCTACGAGTCCTTCCTCGGCTGGATCAAGGACCACCACCGCACGTACGGCTCCGACGGCATCGGGCGTATCACAACCGCCAACCCCCGCAAGGGATTTGTGGGGGACCCGGAGGCGGGCCTGTTCTACCACCCGGTGATCGTCGACGGGGTGCGCCGCGACGACGACCTCTTCCTCAACGAGACCTTCGGCCCCATCGTCTCGGTGGCCACCTACCGCACCTTCGACGAGGCGCTGGAGCTGGCCAACGCCCATGGCTACGGCCTGTCCGCCGCGATCTACACCACCGATCCGCACGAGGTCTGGTCGTACCGCCGCGGCATCTCCGCGGGCATGGTCAGCGTCAACAACACCACCTCCGGAGCCGAGGCCCACCTCCCCTTCGGCGGCAACGGCAAGTCGGGCAACGGCAGTCGGCAGTCGGGGCAGTGGGTGCTGGACCAGTTCACCCGCTGGCAGTCGATGAACTGGGACTACTCCGGTCGTCTGCAGAAAGCGCAGATGGACGTGGCCACGTTGGAGCCCGACCTCTCCTTCCGCCTGTGAGCGCCGCGGACGACCTGGACCGGCACTTCCGCGATGGGGTTGCCGGTCTGCGGCCCGCGGATCAGCCCCTTCAGCTGCCGGACGGCGGCCTGGACTCCCGCACCGCACTGGACCTGTTCGACGCCCAACTGGAGAGCAGGCACACGGACTTCGCCGCCCGCTGGATGCAACAGCAGGGCCGCGGCTACTACACGATCGGTTCGAGCGGCCACGAGGGCAACGCCGCGCTGGCCCTCGCCCTGCGCCCCACCGACCCGGCCCTGCTGCACTACCGCTCGGGCGCCTTCTACTGCGCCCGAGCCCGGCAGGCGGGTGGTGGCGTGGATGCGCGTAGTGGCATGGCTGCGGGTGGTGGCGTGGATGCGGTCCGGGACATGCTGATGGGTGTGGCCGCGGCAGCCGACGAGCCGATCGCCGGCGGCCGGCACAAGGTGTTCGGACGCCACGAACTGGCCGTCGTCCCCCAGACGTCGACCATCGCCTCGCACCTCCCGCGGGCGGTCGGAGTGGCCTGGAGCATCGCCCGCGCGAAACGCCTCGGGACGGACTGCGCCTGGCCCGCCGACGCCGTGGTCTGCTGCACCTTCGGTGACGCCTCCGTCAACCATTCCACGGCGGCGGGCGCCATCAACAGCGCCTGCAACGCGGCCTATCAGGGCCTCCCGATGCCCGTCCTCTTCGTCTGCGAGGACAACGGCCTGGGCATCAGCGTCCCGACACCGCACGACTGGGTACGTCAGGCGTACGGCGACCGGCCGTCCCTGAAGTACTTCGCCGCGGACGGCTGTGATCCGGCGGCCGCCTTCGAGACGGCGTACGAGGCGGTGACGTACGTACGCAAGAACCGCCAACCGGCCTTCCTCCACCTGTCGATGGTCCGCTTCCTCGGCCACGCGGGCTCGGACGCGGAGGCCGCCTACCGTACGCCGGCCGAGGTGGCGGCGGACCTGGAACGCGACCCTCTGCTGGCCACGGCCCGCCTCCTGACAGCCGCAGGCGTCCTCACCCCGCAGCAAGTCCTCGACAGGTACGAGGAGTTGAGCGGACGGGTGCTGGCGGTCGCCAAGGAGATGCTCGACAGCGAGCCCCTGACCACCGCCCCGCAGATCACCGCCCCGATCGCTCCCCGCCGCCCGGACCTCGTGGCAACGACGGCCCGCCGCCGTACGACCGAACCCCCCACCGCCCCCGTGGGCGAGCCCGTCACCGTCGCCCAGGCGATCAACCACACCCTCGCCGACCTGCTCGGCCTCCACCCGGAGATGGTCGTCTTCGGCGAGGACGTGGGCCGCAAGGGCGGTGTCTACGGCGTGACGCGGGGCCTGCAGCGCCGCTTCGGCAGCGCTCGCGTCTTCGACACCCTTCTGGACGAACAGTCCATCCTGGGGCTGGCGTTGGGGGCGGGACTGTCCGGTCTGCTCCCGGTCCCGGAGATCCAGTATCTCGCGTACCTGCACAACGCCGCGGACCAACTGCGCGGCGAGGCAGCCACGTTGCAGTTCTTCTCCCAGGGCCAGTACCGCAACCCGATGGTGGTCCGCATCGCAGGCTACGGCTACCAACGCGGCTTCGGCGGCCACTTCCACAACGACAACGCCGTCGGCGCCCTGCGCGACATCCCCGGCCTGGTCCTCGCCTCCCCGTCCCGCCCCGACGACGCGGCAGCGATGCTCCGCACGTGCGTGGCGGCGGCGAAGACGGACGGTACGGTGTGCGCGTTCCTGGAACCGATCGCGCTGTACCACACGCGAGACCTCCACGAGGACGGCGACAACGCCTGGTTGGCGCCCTACCCGACCCCCGCGAGCCACGTCCCCATCGGCCGAGCCCGCACCTACGGCACCGGCAACGACCTCACCCTCGTCACCTTCGGCAACGGCGTCCCCCTGTCCCTCCGAACCGCCCGCCGCCTGGAGCAACGGGGTATCGGATGCAGGGTGGTTGACCTCCGCTGGCTGGCGCCCTTGCCGGTCGACGACCTGCTGCGTGAGGCACGCGCGACGGGACGGGTGCTGGTGGTCGACGAGACCCGCCGTACGGGAGGCGTGTCGGAGGGGGTCGTCACCGCCCTGGTCGACGCCGGGTTCCGCGGTGCGGTGCGACGGGTCACGAGCGCCGACAGCTTCGTACCCCTGGGGAAGGCGGCCGAGTTGGTGCTGGTGTCGGAGGGGGATGTGGAGCGCGCGGCAGGTGATCTGGTCTCGGCGGGGCCGGAGGGGCCGGAGGGGCATGGCCGGTACGGGACGCCGTAGTCGTTCCCCGCCACGCGTCCTGGGCACTGGCGTGGGCGGGGAAGCGGGTAAGGACGCCGCCGCCCAGCAGGACCAGGTCGATCGCCGTGCTGCTGTGGACGATCCGGACCCAGCCCTGCCTGGCCCGACAGTCGTCCCACGCCGCGCACAGCGGCCGCAGGAGGCTTGCGTCCGTGAGGGTCACTTCACTGAGGTCGACGATGAGGAAGACACGCCCGTATCCGGTGCGGGCCTCCTCCAGAGCGTGCGCCAGGGCTGCCGCGGTGGTCGGGTCCAACTCACCGCGGGCGCGCACCATCCGGCACTCGTCGAACAGGTCGGGCGGGACGCGGCAGGGATCGGGCGGGTCGGAGGGACGGTGGCGCATGGCGCCCAACTCCTCTGGCCGGTCTGCACTTTCCGGTGCGCGGCACACGGCACACAGCGCGCGGCACACGGCCGAACACCTCGCGCCCGGCCGCCCGACCGATCGCGAGGCGTCACGCGTCCTGCGTCACGCGGGCAGACAGCACCCGAGGACGTCACGCAGCTGGACGCGGTCCGTGTAGGCGGAACTGTCGCGGTGCAGGGCGAGTTGGGCCCGGGTGACCGAGCCGGTGCGCTCGTCGTCCCCGTCGCACAGGAGCAGGTACTCCACGTCGGCGCCGACCATGATGGACAGGGCGACCTCGACGGTCATGTCGTCACCGACCCGTAGCTCGGTGGTGTCCAGGTCCCGGTCCCAGGCCCTGATGGTGAGGTCGGAAGCGGTCGGGTTGCGATGCATCTGAACCGGTGTCACAGCTGCCTCCTGCGGTACGGGCGAGCGAACGTTCTGGTCGCGATGGTGCTGCGCAGGCCGCCCGTCGCCGACTGTTGGCCCTAGGCCGACTGGCCGGCCGGCGACGGACAGCGGCATGTCAGGCCGCGCGGCGCTTCCCGGCGGACCCGCCGCGGGCGGCGCGTCCTCGACGGCCTCGGGCGGAGGACGACGTACCACCAGCCGTGGCCCGGCGGGACCTCTCCGCGTCCGTTGTCGCGGTCGGCACGGCGATGACGACCGGCACACCGGACGGTGTCTTGGCGCCGGTGATGCGGTTCAGCTCCGCCTCGCCCGAACGCACCGCGGTGATCGTCGGGTTGATGCCGGCCGAGACCATCAGCCGGGCCATCTCGCGACGTTGACCGGGGGTGACCAGGGTGACGACGCTGCCGGACGCACCGGCGCGTGCCGTACGACCGCCACGGTGCAGGTAGTCCTTGTGGTCGCCGGGCGGGTCCACGTTGACGACCAGGTCGAGGTCGTCGACGTGGATGCCGCGCGCGGCGACGTTGGTCGCCACCAGCACGGTCACGTGCCCGCTCTTGAACTGGGTGAGGGTCCGGGTGCGCTGCGGCTGGGACCGGCCGCCGTGCAGGGCGGCGGCGCGGACGCCGCTGCCGAGGAGGTGCTTGGTCAGCCGGTCCACCGCGTGCTTGGTGTCCAAGAACATGATCACTCGGCCGTCGCGGGCCGCGATCTCGGTGGTCGTGCGGTGCTTGTCCGCCTCGTGCACATGGAGGACGTGGTGCTCCATGGTGGTGACGGCACCCGCCGACGGGTCGACGGAGTGGACCACCGGGTCGCTCAGATAGCGGCGCACGAGCAGGTCGATGTTGCGGTCGAGGGTGGCCGAGAACAGCATCCGCTGGCCGCCGGGGCGCACCTGGTCGAGCAGCGCGGTGACCTGGGGCATGAAGCCCATGTCGGTCATCTGGTCCGCCTCGTCCAGGACGGTGACGGCGACATCGCCCAGCCGGCAGTCGCCCCGGTCGATGAGGTCCTTGAGCCGCCCCGGCGTGGCGACGACGACTTCCGCTCCGTTCCGCAGCGCGTTCGCCTGCCGGCCGATCGACATGCCGCCGACCACGGTGGCCAGGCGCAGCCGCGCTGCACGGGCGTACGGGGTGAGGGCGTCGGTGACCTGCTGGGCGAGCTCACGGGTCGGCACCAGAACGAGGGCCAGCGGCTGCCGGGGCTCGGCTCGGCGACCGGCCGTACGGGCCAGCACCGGCAGGCCGAAGGCGAGGGTCTTGCCGGAACCTGTGCGGCCACGGCCGAGGATGTCCCGGCCGGCCAGCGAGTTCGGCAGGGTGGCCGCCTGGATCGGGAAGGGTACGGTCACACCTTCGTGGACGAGTGCGGCCAACAGCGGTGCGGGGAGGGCGAGTTCGGCGAACGACTCGACCGCGGGCAGAGCGGGCTCGATCGTCTTCAGCGGCGCGAACTCGGCGCTGGGTGCGCTCGCCCGTCGGCTGCCCTGCCCGCTGGGCTCGGGGCGGCGCCGGGTGCCTGCGCGGCCCGCAGCGGGGCTCTCGAAGCGGTCGTAGGCGCGGGTGGTGGTGCGTGACGTATGTGCGGTACCTGCGGTGCGTGAGGTACGCGCGGCGCGTGAATTGCGTGCTCGGTTGATGCGGAACCTTCCTCGATGTTGGCGCGTATCAAGGAATTCCCGCAGCACGATGAACGGCGCAGAGAATCACGAGAACGAGCCGAAGACAGCGGGGGCGAATCCCCCTGGAAATGCAGCGAGCTGGGGCCCGCACCCCAAGGTGCGGGCCCCAGCTGCGAAGTATGCGTCAGAGCAGGCGTCAGGCCGGAACGATGTTCTCGGCCGTCGGGCCCTTCTGGCCCTGAGCGATGTCGAACGACACCTTCTGGCCTTCCTGCAGCTCGCGGAAGCCCTGGGCGGCGATGTTCGAGTAGTGGGCGAAGACGTCGGCGCCGCCGCCGTCCTGCTCGATGAAGCCGAAGCCCTTTTCGGCGTTGAACCACTTCACAGTGCCTGTGGCCATGTCATTTCTCCTTCGGAAACGGTGCTCGAAGCGCGCCTTGTGCGGCTCCGTGTCGCCGTGATGATCAACCCGTCGGAAAATGAACCCTTTTGGCAACCACAACTGCAACCTGCTTCGACACTAGCACGAAATAGTCGGGCCTGGGCCGCAAAAAAATCGGGTCCCGTAGGCTCAGGTGGGAATATTCCCCGTCCCGCCTGTCATTTTTTCCTGCCGACAACGGTGGCGGACGGTGCCGTCCTGAGTGCGCCTGTGGACCCGGCTGGTCGTCGTCGTAACACCGTGACCCGGAACGTCCGCCGGTGCCAGGATGGACGACATGACGATGATCGAGGGTGAGGTAGAGGCCGGATTCGAGCCGGTGCGTGAGGCGTTCGAGGCGAACTTCTCCGAGCGCGGGGACATCGGCGCGGCGGTGTGCGTGTACCGGCACGGTCAACCGGTCGTGGACCTGTGGGGCGGCGTCGCCGATACGGAGACCGGTCGCGAGTGGACCCGGGACACCCTGCAACTGGTGTACTCGGCCACGAAGGGCGCGACCGCGACCGCGGCTCATCTCCTCGTCCAGCGCGGCGAGTTGGACCTGGACGCACCGGTGGCGACGTACTGGCCGGAGTTCGCCGCGAACGGCAAGGCGGACATCCCCGTACGCCTGCTGATATCCCACCAGGCGGGCCTGTTCGCGCTGGATCAACCGGTGCCGCTGGACGACGCGTTGGCCTGGCACCCCATAGTGGCCGCGCTGGCAGCGCAGCGCCCCCTCTGGGAGCCGGGAACGGCTCACGGCTACCACGGGCGGACCTGGGGCTGGCTGGTCGGCGAGGTGATCCGCCGAGTGTCCGGCCGCACGCCGGGCCGCTACTTCGCCGACGAGATCGCGGGCCCCCTCGGGCTGGACTTCTTCATCGGACTGCCGGCGTCCGAACGCCACCGGGTCAGCCGCATGGTCTACCAGCAGTCGGAGATCGATCTGACGACCTTGCCCATCGAGTCGATTCCCGCAGAGTTCCGCGAACTGGTCGCCGCCATGAGCGACCCGAACTCCTTCTACACCAAGTCGTTCTCGGTCACCGACCCCGCCGAGATGGACTTCAACTCGCCCGAACTGCAAGCCGCGGAACTCCCGGCCTCCAACGGCATCGGCACGGCCCGCGCACTGGCACGCATGTACGCCGCCCTGATCGGCGAGGTCGACGGCGTACGCCTGTTCACCCCGGAGACCCTGGAGTCGGCGACCAAGGAACAGGCCGGAGGAAAAGACCAAGTCCTGCTCCTCCCGAGCCGTTTCAGCTCCGGCTACATGCTGCCCACCCAGGACCTCCCCATGACCGGCCCCCACGCCTTCGGCCACATGGGCCGAGGCGGCTCCCTCGCCTTCGCCGACCCCGAACACGGCATCTCTTTCGGCTACGCCATGAACCACCTCATCGAAGGGGCGGAGGATCTCCGGGCAGCCTCGCTGGTCGACGCGGTGCGCGGGGCGCTGGCGTAGGTAGGGGCGTAGGGGCGGGGCGAAAACCGGTGGTCAACTGCACCGGGTGAGCCCACGCTGTACGCCATGGAAGAACCGCTCCGCAGGATTCGCGCACTCCACACGGCGTCCAAGATCACCGTCTACCAGGCGTACTCCCCCGAGATCGGACTGCCCGCCGCCCGGGACGGCTGTTTCCCCGCCGCGTGGCGGCGTGGCCGCATGACGTGGATCAAGCCCAGTTTCCTGTGGATGATGTACCGCTCCGGCTGGGGCACGAAGGACGGCCAGGAGACCGTCCTGTCCGTCGAGATCACGCGCGACGGCTTCGACTGGGCTCTGCGCCATGCCTGCCTGTCGAGTTACGTCCGCGGACTGCACCCTGATCGCAACACCTGGCAACGCGACCTCAAGCGCGCCCCGGCCCGCGTCCAGTGGGACCCCGAACGCGACCTGCACCTGCGCCCCTTGCCGCACCGCTCGCTGCAACTGGGGCTCTCGGGCGAGGCGTCATCTCGTTACGCGGACGACTGGATCGTGTCCATCAGCGACGTGACCCCGCTCGCCCACGAGATCCACGCCCTCGTCAGGAACGGCGAACTGGACTCAGCGACCCAACTACTCCCTCAGGAGCAGGCATACGCTGCCGGCGACAAGCTCTTGGCCCACCTGAACCCTTGACCGGCAGGCCGGGTACATCAGGCGCCAATCGCACCTCGGATGCCCACATCCCCGCCTTGCGGACTTCCGGACCCTCGACCTGTGCGGCACCGGCCGTGCACAACAGCCACAGCAACTCAAGGGAGCCGAAGAAGGATTCCCCCCGACTGTCGACCCAGACGCGGAGCCGCGACGGCCCCGCCGGGACGATGTCCCAGAACTCCCAGCCGCGGGACTCCTCGTCCGGGTCGAACCGGTAGATCCAGTTCTGCAATGACCAAGGGCCTCCGCCGCTACGGTCCATGTAGGTAGAGCGGCCCTGTCGAGCGAAAATCGGTGACGACGCCTCGCCGTCCCGGACGGACACCGTCCTGAACCAGTCGGGGAACTCGTCCGTCGGCAGATCTTCGTCATCGAACTCCGCCGTAAAGGCCAGGCGGAGCGCGGCCGACAGGACGCGGCGTACCCGCAGCGCGTACGCCTCGAGAGTCCCCTCGAATACGTCGACGGTGAAAGCAGCCAGAACCGGCGGGGCCGACTCGATCGCGGGAGGCTGCATGACACGGTCCAGTTCGGCAGCGACGCTTTCCTCGCTGTGGATCACCGCAGGCTCCTCACCTTCGCGTCGGACCCCTTGGTCGGCTCACTCATCGTCGACTACTCGAAGTGCAACGTTCGGGCCACGGTGTCAAAAAGCTCCACCATCTGATCCGCGAGCGGATCGACCGGAGTGGCGAAATTCAGCATCAACCACCGCTCACTCGCCGGGATCGGCACGTAGTACGTGAGCGTCGTCGTAGGCATGGTGTTGCCGAGCTGCGCCTGGGGGTCCGCATCCTCCCTGCGTCGGGACCGCACCGCCTTGCCGGCCGCCGGAAGCTGCGCCACACCCACCTCGCCGTACCTGCCGTGGCCATCTCCGGCCAGGTGCTCCGCAAGCTCCTCGGCGTCGGAGGTGCGCGGCCACTCGTCCAGCGCCGGGACGCTGATCAGCAATGAGGAGGCAAGCGGCACCGGGCCCACGGAGAGCGTGGACAGGTACAGCTCGGTTCCGCCGACCTGGTAGGCGTCCTTCGCCTTCCGCTGGATGTCCCGCATGAGCTCCTTCTTGAGGTGCGGCGCATTGTCCACCCCACGGAACGTCAGATCCGCGAGCGCCACGATGGCACGGTCGCGGTCGTCCGGTGGATCGAGCGGGACCTGAAACCAGCCGTCCGGCACGATGACGCGGTAATCCTT
>NZ_JAFJSY010000091.1 GCF_019857225.1 Streptomyces plumbidurans | reverse complement strand
CCAGGGGTACGACGACGAGCGGGGCGTCCTGCATGGTCGGGGTCTGCTCGACCCGGGTGGGGACGAACCGCCAGAAGCGGGCGCGGTCGGTGGGGTCGGTCAGGGCGAGGAAGGCCCAGCCCTGCGAGAAGCCGGCCGAGGGGGCCCGGAGCGCGGAGGCGAGGATGCGCTCGATGACCTCCGGGGACAGGGGCTTGTCGGAGTAGTGCCGGATCATGCGGCGTCGACGTACGACCTCGGAGAATTCCATGTCGGTCGATCTTGCCACTGACTTCCCGAACTCCAAGGCAGTTGGCGAGCTCCTTTTCGGCGGCTCGCCTACTGCTCCGACGTCGGGAGGCACTATGGCTAATCTGGCCCCATGAACGAATCCGACAAGTCGCCCCTCACCCTCCGTCCCGCCGAGCCCGCCGATGCGGCGGCTGTGGCGGAGATCTGGCGGAGTGGGTGGATCGATGGGCATTTGGGGCACGTGCCTGAGGAGCTGGTTGCCGTTCGTACGCCGGAGTCGTTTGTGGTGCGGGCCGGTGAGCGGGTTGCGGATACGACGGTGGCGGTCGTCGGTGGGCGGGGTGTTGTGGGGTTCGTGATGGTGGTCGGGGACGAGGTGGAGCAGTTGTATGTGGGGGCTGCCAGCCGCGGGGCGGGGGTGGCGGGGGCGCTTCTTGCGCATGCCGAGCGGCTTGGGCGGGAGGCGGGGCATGAGCGGGTGTGGCTCGCTGTCGCCAGCGGGAATGCTCGGGCTCGGCGGTTCTATGAGCGGCAGGGGTGGGTCGACGAGGGGGCGTTCGACTATCCGGCGGTTGGGCCCGATGGGCCGATTTCCGTTCCTTGCCATCGGTACGTCAAGCAGTTGTAGGGGCGTGCGGTATCGCTACTCGGCAGAGAGTGTCCGGCGGATCTGCTGCAGCCATTGGCGGTGAGTCATCCCGTGCGGCGGCCGATAGCCGAGCCCCAGGATGGACATCACAGATTCGAGTTCTTGATCCGAGTCCACTATGGCCAGGAGTTCATCGATCTCCTGCGCTGTCTGCGCTTGGTCTCCCGGCAGGGCCTCGCTGACGTAATCCACGAGAGCCTCGTCGTAAGAAGCGTAGAAGGACAAGAAATTCTGGTGGAAGTAGGCTCCCAGTAGCTGCGCCAGGCCCGGGAAGCGCTCGTTCCATTCCCAATGGTTCTGCGGTTTCATCGACGGAACCTGTGACGGGTTCTGTAGGAATCGGGTGAGGTGTTCTCGCGCGATGCGCAGGCAGTCCTCCACGCTGGTCCCCATGGGGGGACGGATGTGCGGCAAGGATTCGATGTCGTCCGCGATCTCCTCGGAGAAGAGTCCGGCGGAGAGCAGGTCGTCGATCTGTCGAACCGCCGTTTCGCCTCGTGCGGGATCTCGTGCGGCGATTCGCAGGTAAGAGGCCAGGCCAGGTCCCGGCGTCTCTGCTGTGTCCGTGAATTCGAAGCCGGTTTCCGCATACGCCTCGAGCAGTTCGCCGAGTTCGTAGAAGCGCGGTTCTTGTGCAGGTGGCTGACTCATGACTTGCTCCAAGTGTGTGCGTCAAGGCGTGGGGAACGAGGTGAGGACACGGTATCCGGAGGGTGCGGACGGGTCGGCTTTGAGGATGACCCGGACACGGTTCACCCATGTCGTCGGTTGTCCATGCGTGAAGTCGTAGCGGGTTAGGTGGAGGCCCGTGTTCTCGTCGAATTTCTCCTCCAGACGCAGTGGCCCCTTCGCCCCCTTGCTCAGCCAGGACGAAATCTTCCGCTGATTCTTCTGAGAGGTAAGGGTCCTGTCCGTGAAGCGTTGCGCCGAATCGAGGTCGACGTAGCGCGAGTCCTCCGTGAGGTCAGAATCTTCACGGAAGCGTCTGCGCATGTCGTCAATGGTCTTGTTGACGTGCTTCTTTATCGTGTGCGCCTCGCTCTTGCCGCCCAAGTTCTTCCCCTCGTCGCCGCGTACGTCTGCGCGGTGTTGGGGCTTGGTGCGGCCCTTGCGTTTGTTTCTGGGCCAGGCGTTGTAGTCGGCGCCGGAGCCGTTCGAGGCGCCGAGGCCCATGAGGACGAGGCCGGCTGTGCCCAACAGGGCGGCGTTGAGGGCGGCTTCGGCTGTGAGGGTGCCCAGGGCTTCTCCGCCGGCCAGGGCGAGGGTCAGGGCGCCCGGTGGGAAGAGGGCGAGGAGGGAGAGCAGGAGGAGGGCGAAGCCGAGGTAGGCGAGGAAGTTGTTGAGGGCGTCGAGGAGGTGGAAGGTGCGGATCGTGCTGCCGTCGGGGCCCGCGGGGCCTGTGGCGCGCCACAGGAGGAGGGTGCCTGTGGTGGCGGAGCCCAGGGCGATGGTGAGGCGGAAGCGGTGGGCTGCCAGGGGCTCGGCCAGGGGCTGGAGCGATGTCGCGCGCCAGGTGCGTAACAGCGTGGTGAGCTGGTAGGCGATCCAGACCAGGGCCGCGATGCCGAAGCCCAGGAGGATCTTCGGGCCCGGGCCGGTGCTGAAGAACTTCTGGAGGCCCGCGGTTGAGGTGAAGGAGCCGACGCCCAGGAACAGTAGGGCGGGCAGGACCAGTACGCACGGGATCAGCAGGAGCAGCCAACGCCTGCGGGTGGCGTGGGCGGGGCGAGCTGCCGTCAGCAGGGCGCGGATGTCGAGGGCCCGCCAGCTGTGTGAGTTGTCGGACGCGTCCATCCGAGCCGTGATGTCGGTGAGCGCGCGGTGCAAGGGCGCCGAATCCTCTACGGGGGCCGACGCGGCTGCGTAGAGCAGGGAGCGCCGCAGGGCGACGTAGCGCAGGGTGATGCGCAGGCTCCATGGCAGGCGCCAACTCGCGTAGCGGAGAAGGGCTGCGAGGCTGTCGCCGTCGGCGCGTTCGGAGGCGAGGAGTACGCCGGGCAACGTGCGCTTGCCGCGGTGGAGTTGGCGCAGGTCGATGGCCATGGCCACGGCCAGGCACACGAGGGGTGCTGCCCATGCCTTGCCGTCCAGCGGCTCAAGCCAGTTTGCTGCCTGGCTCGTTGGCTTCTGCACGGCGTAGTTGGTCACCGTGTGGTAGGCGGCCGCGGCGGCTATCGGGAGCACGGACAGCAGACGCGACCAGCCCCGCCCGCGCCACAGCAGTCCGACGCCGAAACCGGCCATCGCTGTGAACACCAGGTGCGAGAAGGTCTCCGTACCCGGCGGCCCGCCCAGGTCGAGCTGGCTGAACGGCGCGGGGAGCCAGGACGTCAACACCTGTTCCAGGCCCGGCACATAGGGCGGGGACAGGCTGTCCGGGATGATCCAACCGCCGCCGCGGGGCATCGCGCGGTCCGCGTCCAGGCCGAAGCGGAGTACGGCTTCCAGCAGGCCGAATCCGGCGCCCAGGGCCGCGCCCACCACCACGAAGTCGGTCAGGCCCCACTGGCGTCGGACCTTCGCGCTCCATCCGGCCAGCAGCAGTGGTGAGATCTTGATGAGCTCTTCCACCCAGGGGGCCACCGTGTAGCTGGTGGTGTTCACGACCGCGAGCAGTGACTGGCCCGACTGGTGTGCGTAGAGGCGGGTGTACGCGAGCTGTACGAGCGCGGTCGCCACGCCGCATCCGTACGCCCCCACCACGAGCGCCAGGAGCAGGGTGGACAGCCGCACCGAGCGCGTCGGCCAGGACACCGCGAACAGCTGCAGCACACCCCAAGCGGCCGCGACCGCCATCACCAATGTCACACCAGGCCCCCGCCACACCGGATCAACGATTGAGTGTTGCGCTTAAGAATTCGCGATAGTGAATGGGATGCTACGCAGGTAAGTGCTTGCGTAGCAAAGGACTTATGAGACGTGGGGATACGGTTGCGGGGTGGGTGCAAATGCGGCTTCGGCTCCTACGGCGCCTCGCTCGACGCCTCGTTCAAGCGGCGCAGGAGTTCCAGCAAGGTCGCGCGGTCCGGCTCCGGGAGTGGGGCGAAGCATCGCTTCAGGACCTCGTCCGCCACCTTGTGTCCCGCGGCCAGGATGCGCTCGCCCTCCGGGGTCAGGTGGTGTTCGATGCGGCGGCCGTGGCCGGGGCGGCGTTCGATGAGGTTTTGGGCGGTGAGGCGCGATGCCAGGGTGCCGAAGGCCTGTTCTGTCTGGAAGGTGGCTGCGGCCAGGTCGCGTGCCGATGAGCCGGGGGCGCGGCTGATGGCGCGGAGGGCGTCCCATTGGGCAAGGGTCGTGCCGACCTCCGCCAACGCGCTGTCCATGGCGCGGTGTTGGCGGTACTGGGCCTGTTTGACCGCTCGGCCCAGGAGTTGCAGGTCAGCGGGGGTGTCGGTGTGCATGGAGGTAGTTTACGTGAAGACCAAGCTTGCTTATATAAGGATGTTTAGTTAGGCTTTCGGGCATGACTTCAGAACACAGCTCGCAGCTGTACGCCGACCTGTCCCTGACCGTTGCCGAGGCCGGACCCGAGGCCGCCCGCCCCGTTCTCATCCTGCACGGCGGCGGCGGTCCCGCCACCGTCGCCGGGATCGCGAAGCACCTGGCCGCGACCGCCCGCACCCTCACCCCCGTCCACCCCGGCTGGGACGGCACCCCCCGGCCCGACTGGCTGACCGGCGTCGACGATCTCGCCCTCGCCTACCTCCACCTCCTGCAGGACCGTGACCTCACTGACGTACTGGTCGTCGGGTCATCGCTCGGTGGGTGGATCGCCGCCGAGATGGCCGTACGGGACACCGCGCAGCGCATCAACGGGCTGGTGCTCGTCGACGCCGTCGGAGTGCACGTCGAGTCCGAGCCGATCACCGACTACTTCGCGCTGGATCCCCGCGCCGCGGCCGAACTCTCCTGGCACGACCCGGACCGCTTCCACGTCGACCCGTCCGCGGTGCCCGCCGATCAACTCGCCGTCCGGCAGACCAACATGGCCACCATGCGCGTCCTCGCCGGCGACCCGTACATGCACGACCCCAAGCTGCTGCGCAGGCTCGGGCGGGTGCGGCAGCCCGCGTTGCTGGTGTGGGGAGAGAGCGACCGGATCGTCACGCCCGCCTACGGGGCCGCCTACGCCGCCGCCTTCCGGGACGGGCGTCTCGAGGTCGTCCCCAAGGCGGGGCACCTTCCGCACATCGAGCAGCCGGAGATCACTCTCGGCCTCATCGACGAACATCTGCGGCGGACCAGCGGGCGGGCGTGAGGGTTGAGCGTGACGCAGCCGGGAGTGAGGCGCGCGTGAACGGCCAGGTTGAGGCAGCCGCCAGGTTTGTGAGGCAGTCGGGCGCGACGCGGCGAGGATGAGGTGGGTGCCAGGCGCGAGGCAGTCGGGCGCGACACGGTCAGGCCGAGGCCGACGTCGGCCACCAGGCGCAAGGCACGCGCAATGCCACCAGACCGAGGCAGGCGGTCAGCCGCCAGGCGCGAGGCAGTCGGGCGCGAGGCAGTCGGGCGCGACGCGACCAGGCCGAGGCAGGCGGTCAGCCACCAGGCGCGAGGCAGTCGGGCGCGACGCGACCAGGCCGAGGCAGGCGGTCAGCCACCAGGCGCGAGGCAGTCGGGCGCGACGCGACCAGGCCGAGGCAGGCGGTCAGCCACCAGGCGCGAGGCAGTCGGGCGCGACGCGACCAGGCCGAGGCAGGCGTCGGCCGCCAGGCGCGAGGCGGGCGCAAAGCCACCAGACTGAAGCGGGCGTCAGCCGCCACCCATGAGGTGGCCGCGGCGCCCCCGCAACATGGCGCCGCGGCTCAAAGACATACCCCTACGCCGTAGCCGGACTGGACCCCGCCGTCGGTCCCCCCGTCTTGCCCCGCACCGACGACGCCGCCGAACTGGCCGCCGCTGTAAGGGGCTTGGCGATGTCCTCCAGGGAGCGGCGTTCCGCTCGTACCGCCAGGAAGGCCGCCACCAGGCCGGCCGCGACCATCAGGCCCGCGCCGATCTGGAAGGCGAGGACCGTGTCGCCGACCTTGCCGGTGCTGGTGAGATCGGAGAAGAGCAGGGGACCGCTGATGCCGCCGGCCGCGGTGCCGAGGGCGTAGAAGAAGGCGATGGACATGGCGCGGGTCTCCATCGGGAAGATCTCGGAGACCGTCAGGTAGGCGCTGGAGGCGCCCGCCGAGGCGAAGAACAGGACCGCGCACCAGCAGGCCGTCAGGGTGGTCGCACTCAGCGATCCCTGGTCGAAGAGCCAGGCCGTGCCGAACAGGAGCACGCCGGAGAGCAGATACGTGCCGGAGATCATCACGCGGCGGCCCACGGTGTCGAAGAGCCTGCCCAGCAGGAGCGGGCCGCAGAAGTTGCCGATCGCGATGACGGCGAAGTAGTAGCCGGTGTCGCCGGTCGGCACGTCGAAGAACTTGGTCAGGATCGCGCCGAAGCCGAAGGTGATCGCGTTGTAGAGGAACGCCTGGCCGATGAAGAGGGAGAAGCCGAGCACCGAGCGCTTGCGGTAGTCCCTGAACAGCGTGCGGGCGATCTCGCGGAAGGTCACGCTGCGCCGCTGGTTGATCGTGATCTCGCTCTCGGGGCGGTCCAGCTCCTTCCCCTTCTCCTCCTCCACGCGCTCCTCGATCGAGGTGACGATCTCCTCCGCTTCTCGGTCCCTGCCGTGGATCAGCAGCCATCGTGGGCTTTCGGGGACGTGGCGTCGTACGAGGAGGATCACCAGCGCCAGCACCGCGCCCAGCGCGAACGTCAGCCGCCAGCCCACGTCCTTGGGGAAGATCGCGGTGTTCAGCGCGACGATCGACAGCAGGGAACCAGCGACCGCGCCGAGCCAGAAGCTGCCGTTGATGATCAGGTCGACGCGGCCGCGGTAGGAGGCCGGGATGAGTTCGTCGATGGCGGAGTTGATGGCCGCGTACTCACCGCCGATGCCGAAGCCCGTCAGGAAGCGGAACGCGAAGAACCACCAGGTGGAGAAGGAGACCGCGGTCAGTGCCGTGGCCGCCAGATACACCACCAGCGTGATCATGAACAGCTTCTTGCGGCCGAAGCGGTCGGTCAGCCGGCCCCAGAACAGGGCGCCGACGCACGCGCCCGCCACATACAGGGCGGCCGCGATGCCGGTGATCTGTCCGGAGGAGATCGGCAGACCGCTGCCCGGCTCCGACAGACGGCTCGCGATGTTTCCGACGACCGTGACCTCCAGGCCGTCGAGGATCCATACGGTCCCGAGCCCGATGACGATCGTCCAGTGCCAGCGCGACCAGGGCAGACGGTCCAGGCGTGCTGGGATGTTCGTGGTCACGGTGCGGCCGGCGTCGGCCTCAGCAGTGGACATGGGCTCCCTCCTCGTCGAGCGGAACGCTCATAGAGTGCCCGTGATCGGCTCGTCTACGCCCCGAGCACCCGCGTCACGACGTAGATCAGCAGTCCCGCCAGTGACCCCACCACTGTGCCGTTGATCCGGATGAACTGCAGGTCGCGGCCGATGTGGGCCTCGATCTTCCGCGTCGTGTGCTCGGCGTCCCAGCTCGCCACCGTGTCCGTGATCAGCGAGGTGATCTCCTTGCGGTAGGTGCTGACGACGTACACCGCGGCGCTCTCCACCCAGCCGTCGACCTTGGACTGCACCTTCGGGTCCACGGCCATCCGCGACCCCAGCGACAGCAGCGAGGCCCGCACGCGCAGCCGCAGCTCGCTGCGCTCGTCCTCCGCCGCCGAGACGATCATGGAGCGTACGGCGGTCCAGGCGGACGCGATCAGGTCCTGCACCTCGCCGCGGCCCAGCACCTCGCCCTTGAGGCGCTCCACGCGCGCGCGGGTGTCGGTGTCGGACTGCAGGTCGGAGGCGAAGTCGGTGAGGAAGCGGTCCAGCGCGCCGCGCGCCGGGTGGGTGGGCATGTCGCGCATCTCGGTGACGAAGCGCAGCAGCTCGCGGTAGACGCGCTCGCCGACCTTCTTGTCGACGAAGCGGGGGGTCCAGCCGGGGGCGCCGCCCTGGACGGCGTCCATGATCTCGGTGTCGTGCCAGACCAGCCAGTCGTGCGCCCGCGTGACGATCAGGTCGACGACCCGGTTGTGGCCGCCGTCGGCGACGACCTTCTCCAGCATCTTCCCGATGCCGGGCGCGATCTCCTGGGCGTCGGCGCGGCGGGTGATCGCCTCGCCGACCACGGCCTGCACGTCCGAGTCGCGCAGCACCGTCAGCGCGCCCCTGAGGGCGGCCGACAGCTCGGCGGTCACCCGGTCCGCGTGCTCGGGCTCGGCCAGCCACGCGCCCAGCCGGCTGCCGATGCCGACGGCGCGCAGCCGCTGCCGTACGACATCCCGGGACAGGAAGTTCTCGCCGACGAACTCGCCCAGCGAGATGCCCAGCTGGTCCTTCTTCGTCGGGATGATCGCGGTGTGCGGGATCGGCAGGCCGAGGGGGTGGCGGAAGAGGGCCGTGACGGCGAACCAGTCGGCGAGCGCGCCGACCATGCCGGCCTCGGAGGCCGCGGCGACATAGCCCGCCCAGGCGCCGGCGCCGGAGTTGTCCGCCCACTTGGCGAGGACGTAGACCAGCGCCACGAACAGCAGCAGCCCGGTCGCCGTGAGTTTCATGCGGCGCACCCCGCGCTGCTTCTCCTCGTCGGCGGCGCTGAAGGTCGTCATCGCGCGTGCGGCAGCGGCGGGCACGGTGCGGTTCCCGGGCGCCGCAGGGTGGGCATGCTCCATGAGGCGACGCTCACCCGTTTCTTCCGGATTCGTGCGTTCCATCCACTCCACCCGTTCGTGATCCCCTGCACACATTGTCCCTTCCTGACCGACTCCTGGAACGGAAGATGAGTTCCCGGCGTCTTGTCGGAGGGGGAGTTCGTCATGAACTCCGGTATGAACTCCGGTGGCCCGAGAGGGGGGGGTCCGGTTCATCTACCCCACATCCCATGACGCATCATGGGGTGATCACATCGGAGCCTCGGGCTCCCACTCGCTCGAGGAGACCCGCACCGCATGACCAGGCGTTCCGGTTATGCCTTGCTCGCCGCGATCATCGCCGTGATCGTGGGCCTTTCCGCCGCCATATACGCCGGTGTCGCGGCCGACGACGGCAGCGACAGCAAGAACAGCCTCGCCGGGGGCCGCGCCCCGCACAATTCCGCCGCCCCCGCCTCCACCGGCATCTGGGTCGGCGCCTGGTCGGCCTCCCCCGCGGGCGCCGAGCCCGGCACCGAGACGACCGGCATGGCGGGCCGCTCCGTGCGCAACGTCGTGCACGCGAGCGTGGGCGGCACCAGCGCCCGCATCACGCTGTCCAACCTCTACGGCCAGTCACCGCTGACGATCACGCACGCCTCGATCGCCGTGGCCTACGCCGACAACACCCCGCAGGCGAACGCCGACACCATGCGGCGGCTGACCTTCGGCGGCAACCCCACGGTCGTCATCCCGGCCGGCCACCAGGTGCTCAGCGACGCCGTGCGCATCGTCGTCCCGCAGGGCAGCGACGTGCTGGTCACCACCTACTCCCCCAGCTCCTCCGGCCCGGTCACCTACCACCCGCACGCCCGCCAGATCTCCTACGTCGCCCAGGGCGACCGCACCGAGGACGTCACCGGCACCGGCTACACCGAGCAGACGCCGTACTGGCGCTACCTCACCGCGCTGGACGTGCTCAGCAACGAGTCGGACGGCACCGTCGTCGCCTTCGGCGACTCCCTCACCGACGGCATAACCTCCAGCCTGGGCGCCAACCACCGCTGGACGGACGTCCTTTCGCAGCGGCTGCGCACCGCGATCGAGTCCGGCCAGGACCTGCCCCGCTACAGCGTCGTCAACCAGGGCATCAGCGGCAACCAGATACTCGCCGACGGACTGGGCCGCCCCGCCGACAACCCCAGCGGCCTGCTGCGCTTCTCCCGCGACGCCCTGGACCGCACGAACGTCAAGGTCGTCGTCATCGACCTCGGCGTCAACGACATCCTGCGCAACCCGCGGCTCGCCGACCCGGACAAGATCCTCGGCGGACTGCGCACCCTGGTGCGCGAGGCCCACTCCCGCGGCATCAAGGTGATCGGCGCGACCCTCATGCCCTTCGAGGGCCACCGCGGCTACACCCCGGCCCGCGAGGCGGTACGGCAGCAGGTCAACGCGGAGATCCGCTCGGGCCGCGTCTACGACGCCGTCGTCGACTTCGACAAGGCGCTGCGCGACCCGTACGACCCGCGCAGGCTCCGCCCCGACTACGACTCCGGCGATCATCTGCACCCCAGCGACAAGGGGTACGCGAAGATGGCGGACGTCTTCGACCTCGGCGACCTCAAGGGCTCGGCGCCCGCGGAACTCTAGAGGTCAGTAGTCGCCGTAGCGGCGCCTGTCCCGCTCCTCGCGGCGCTCCCGGTGCCGGCGGCGCCGCTCCTCGTGCCGCTCGCGGCGCTCCTCGTGGCGTTCGCGCAGCAGGTCGTGGTGGCTGTCCAGCAGGCGGCGGTGGGCGTCGTGGGCGTCCTCGCGGTAGTCCTCCGCGAGCTCCCGCAGCGACGACCTTCGGTCCAGCTTGCCCTGTCGGCGCTCCTCCTTGAGGCGGCGCCGCTCCTCCCGGGTCAGCTTGCGCTCGACGCCGACGCCGCCCCAGAAGGCGAAGCCGTTGACGATGACGCGCGGCGCGCCCGGCTCCCCGGGCACGCCCGACTCACGGTGGTCGAACCCGCCCATGATCCCGATGCCGCGGACGACGACCTCGACGCCGGGCGGCACGATGATGTTCACCCCGCCCATGATCGCGACGCAGTTGATCTCGACCTCGCGGTCGGCGAAGTTCGCCTCGCGCAGGTCGAGTTCGCCGCCGCCCAGGAAGGTGACGCAGGTGAGCTGCTTGGGCACCGTCCAGCGGCCCCTGCGCTCGAACCCGGACAGCACCGCGACCGCCCACGACGAGGACCCCTCGCCGCCGCTGACCCGCCCGGCCCAACTCCCGCTCTCGACGGGCTCCTTGGTCAGCGACACGACCGGCGGCGGCGTGATGCCGCCCACCGGGAGATCACGGGTGATCGGCGCCAGCTCACCGTACGTGCGCGCCTTGTAGGTGGCCTCCAGCCGTTCCTCGAACTCCGCCATGTCGAGACGGCCCTCCGCGAGGGCGTCCCGCAGGACCTCGGCGACTCGTTCACGGTCGGCGTCGGATGCCCTGAGTTCGGGGACTGCGGCGTCATCGCTCATGGACGCCAGCCTACGAGTTGGCCCGGCCGGAGGCTACGAGACCGCTTTCTCCGTGCGTCCCGGAACCGCACCCGCGTACATACGGGCGATGACGTCCTCGATGTCCGGCTCGCGCACCGAGAGATCCACCAGCGGATACTCCGCCGCGATCCGCGCGACCAGCGCCGCCGCCGACTCGCCCGCCGGGAACGCCAGCCACTGCCGCGGCCCCTCCACCTTCACCACCCGCGCGGGCGGCGCCTCGACCGGCGGCAGCTCCCGCTCCAGATCCACAACCAGGATCCGCTCGCTCTCCCCCACCTCGTGCAGCCCCGCGAGCGCGCCGTCGTACATCAGCCGCCCGTGGTCGATGACCATCACCCGTGAGCACAACTGCTCGATGTCCTGCAGATCATGGGTGGTCAGCAGGACGGTGGTGCCCAGCTCGGCGTTCAACTCCTTGAGGAAACCCCGCACCTTGGCCTTGGAGATCACATCCAGGCCGATCGTCGGCTCGTCGAGGTAGAGCACCTCCGGGTCGTGCAGCAGCGCCGCCGCGATGTCCCCGCGCATCCGCTGCCCCAGCGAGAGCTGCCGCACCGGCGCCGCCAACAGGTCGCCCAGCTCCAGGAGTTCGACACAGCGGTCGAGGTTCTCGCGGTAACGGGCGTCGGGGATGCGGTACATGCGGTGCATCAGCCGGTACGAGTCGATCAGCGGCAGGTCCCACCACAGCGTCGTACGCTGCCCGAACACCACCCCGATGCGGTGCGCGAGCCGGGTGCGCTCGCGCGAGGGGTCGATGCCCGCGACCCGCAGCCTGCCCGCGCTCGGCGTCAGGATGCCGGTGAGCATCTTGATCGTGGTCGACTTGCCGGCGCCGTTCGGCCCGATGTAGCCGACCATCTCACCGCGCGCCACGGTGAAGGACAGGGAGTCCACGGCGCGCACCTGCCGCCGCTCCCGCTTCAGGAACCCGGTCTTCCTGCGCACGTCGAAGACCTTCTCGACCCCGTCGAGTTCGATCAGCGGCCGCTCGGTCACGCTCACGCTCAACTCCCCGTACTCCGATAGGAACCCAGGCCCGCCCGCCACACCAGGCCGGCCGCCGCACAGCACACCAGAGCCACCAGCGGCGGCGCGAAGGCCGCCCACCCGGGCAGATCCAGCGGGTAGGCCCGGCCCAGCACGTAGCAGGCCGGCACCCAGTTGACGAAGGCGAGCGGCAGCACGAACGTCACCCCGCGCACGAAGTCCTTGCCGAAGACCGTCGGCGGATACTGCAGCAGCGTGGTGCCGCCGTAGGTGAAGGCGTTCTGCACCTCCGCCGCGTCCTGCGCGAAGATCTGGAACGCCGCGCCCGCCACGAACAGCGCACTGAAGATCGCCGCGCCGCTGACCAGCATCAACGGCACCAGCAGCAGCTTGCCCACGCTCCAGTCGACGTCGACCGACCACATCGCCCAGCCCAGCACCAGCGCACCCTGCGTGATCCGGCCCAGGCGGCGCAGCGCGAAGTGGTCCGCGCCGATCTGCGCGAGCACCGGGACGGGCCGCAGCAGCAGGATGTCGAAGGAGCCGTCACGGATCCGGGAGCCCAGCACGTCCATCGAGCCCAGCAGCAGATCGGCGGCGCCGAACGAGGTCACCGACAGCCCGTACAGGAACGCGATCTCGGGCAGCGACCAGCCGCCCAGCGAGTCGACCTGCGCGAACATCAGCAGGATCCCGACGAAGTCCATGGCCGTCATCAGCAGATTGCCGGCCATCGTGACGACGAAGGAGGTCCGGTACGTCATGCTGGAGCGCACCCACATCCCGGCGATCAGCCGGAACGCCCGCAGCCCCTCCAGCACGGTGCCGCGCTCACCCACCCTGCACCACCACCCGTCGCGTCGCCGCCGACTGCAGCAGCCGCCCCGCCGCCAGCAGCGCCACCGCCCACACCGCCTGGAAGGCGAACGCCCCCAGCGGATCGGTCTCGCCCATCAGCACATCCGCCGGCATCTGCACCTGCCCCGCCCACGGCAGCACCCGCACCACCTCGCCCAGCGCTCCCGGGAAGGCGTTCAGCGGCAGCACAATGCCGGAGAAGAAGACCCCAGTGATCATCACGGCCTGCGTGACGCCCATGCCGTCCATCAGCCAGAACGCGCTCAGCGCCGCCAGATAGCGGATCCCGAAGCTGACGACCATCGCCAGCAGCAGTGCGAGGGCGAAGGCCGCCCAGGTGGTGACGTCGCGCGGCAGCGCCATCGGGAAGAACACCGCACCGAACACGAACGGGATCACGCCCCGGCCCAGCAGCTGGAACAGCGACCGCCCCACATCGCTCGCCAGCCACCACAATTGGAGGTCGGCGGGCCGGTAGAGGTCGACCGCGATCTCGCCCGTGCGGATACGGGCCATCAGGTCCTTCTCGAAACCGCCGCCCTGAATGGCGAGCGTCGCGTACAGGCACTGCCCCAGCCACACATAGGTCACCGCCTGCGCCTGGTCGTACCCGCCCAGGTGCGGCTTCTCGTCCCACAGCGCCAGATACGTGTAGACCAGGATGATCCCGAAGGCGGTGTTGGTGAACACCCCCGCCGCCGTCGCCACCCGATACGTCGCGTACCGTCTGAAACCGCCCGCTGCGACGGCCGTGTACAACCGTCCCGAGCCCACGTCGGTCAACCTCCCCGGACCTCTTGACACCGAAGCGCAGGAGCCTAGTCCGCCGGTGGTGACGCACACCACGCATTTTCCGGGCCGGACGCGTGCCGCGATCCGGGAACGGAACGCATGGTGCGAGAGTCTTCAAGAGGGGGCGCAGAAGGCGTACGAGGGCGTTCGGGAACGTATGTTCCCACACGAGGGCGTACGGCAACGTACGACGCGAAACAGGAGTCCGTGCACGAGATGAGCGACGAGCCGCAGCCGCAGCAGCCGGGCCAGGGCTGGGCACCGAGAGAACCGCAGGCGACCGCCGAGGCCGACGGCCAGGGGGGCGGAAAGCCGAAGCGGCCCAAAAGGACGGGCTGGCGCCGGCTCATCCCGACCTGGCGCATGGTGCTCGGCACCTTCGTCATCGGCGTACTGCTCCTGATCGGCCTCTTCTACCTCGGCTACTCGCTGGTCAAGATCCCCCCGGCCAACGCCCTCGCCATGAAGCAGGCCAACGTCTACCTCTACGCGGACGGCTCCCAGATCGCCCGCGACGGCGACGTCAACCGCGAGAACGTCTCACTCGCACAGGTCTCCAAGTCCGCCCAGCACGCGGTACTCGCCGCCGAGGACCGCGACTTCTACACCGAGTCCGCCATCGACCCCAAGGCGATGCTGCGCGCCGGCTGGAACACCGCCACCGGCAAGGGCAAGCAGTCCGGCTCCACGATCACCCAGCAGTACGTCAAGAACTACTACCTCGCGCAGGAACAGACCGTCACCCGCAAGGTCAAGGAGTTCTTCATCGCCATCAAGCTGGACCGCGAGAAGTCCAAGGACGAGATCCTCGAGGGCTACCTCAACACCAGCTACTTCGGCCGCAACGCCTACGGCATCCAGGCCGCCGCCCAGGCCTACTACGGCCAGGACGCCACCGACCTCGACGCCGCCCACGCCGCCTACCTCGCCGCACTCGTCAACGCCCCCAGCGAGTACGACGTCGTCGCCCACCCCGAGAACAAGGCCGCGGCCGTGGCCCGCTGGAACTACGTCCTGGACGGCATGGTCAAGAAGGGCTGGCTCACCGAGAGCAAGCGCGCCGGCCTGAAGTTCCCGATGCCCAAGCAGCAGACCGCCTCCACCGGCATGTCCGGACAGCGCGGCTACATCGTCGAGGCGGTCAAGCACTACCTCATCGAGAACAAGGTCGTCACCGCCGACCAACTCGACGCCGGCGGCTACCGCATCACCACCACCCTGCAGAAGAGCAAGCAGAACGCCTTCGTCAAGGCCGTCGACGACCAGGTGATGTCCAAACTCGACAAGAAGAACAACAAGGTCGACAACTACGTCCGCGCGGGCGGCGCCTCCGTCGACCCCAAGACCGGCAAGGTCGTCGCCATGTACGGCGGCATCGACTTCGTCAAGCAGTACACCAACGGCGCGACCCGCAAGGACTTCCAGGTCGGCTCCACCTTCAAACCGTTCGTGTTCACCTCGGCCGTCCAGAACCACTCCGAGACCCAGGACGGCGAGACCATCACCCCGAACACCACCTACGACGGCACCAACAAACGCCCCGTCCAGGGCTGGAGCGGCAGCTACGCACCCGCCAACGAGGACGACGTCTCCTACGGCGACATCTCCGTGCGCACCGCCACCGACAAGTCCGTCAACGCGGTCTACGCACAGATGGCCGTCGACGTCGGCTCCGACAAGGTGAAGCAGACCGCGATCGACCTCGGCCTGCCCTCCGACACCCCCGAACTGACCCCGACCCCCTCCATCGCGCTCGGCGTCGCCAGGGCCAGCGTCCTCGACATGGCGGAGGCGTACGCCACGCTCGCCAACCACGGCGAACGCGCCACGTACACGATGATCGACAAGATGACCAAGAACGGGCAGACCGTGGTCGACCTGCCCCAGAGCAAGACCACCCGGGCCGTCAGCCGCGAGGCCGCCGACACCACCACGTCGATGCTGCAGAGCGTCGTCGACAACGGCACCGCCACCGCCGCCCAGGCCGCGGACCGCCCCGCCGCCGGCAAGACCGGAACCGCCGAGGAGGACACGGCCGCCCTGTTCGCCGGCTACACACCCGACCTCGCGACCGTCGTCTCCGTCATGGGCCAGAACCCCAAGACCGCCCACCACGAGTCCCTGTACGGCGCGATGGGCCTGTCACGCGTCAACGGCGGCGGCCCGCCCGCCCAGATCTGGGCGCAGTACACCAGGAACGCACTGAAGGGGAAGCCGGTCTCCGACTTCGACCTCCAGCTCCAGTCGGGCGCCGAGGAGACCGAACCGCCCGCCACCGACGAGCCCACGGAACAACCGGGCACCGGCGGCCAGGACAACGGCGGCACGACGACCACGGGCGGCGACAACCAGGGCCGCACACAGGGCCAGGACAACGGCGGCACCACCGGCAGCCAGAGCCCCACGACCGGCGGCCCCACCAACGGCGGCACCACCGGCGGTACGACGGACGGCGGCACCACCACCGACGGCGGGACCACTGACGGCGGCACCACCGGGGGCACCACCGACGGCGGCACCACGACCGGCACCGACGGCGGCACCACGGACGGCGGCGCCACCAACGGCCCCGACACCGGCGGCACGACAGCGGGCCCGGGCGGCCCGCAGGCCACCCGCAGACGATAGGAACGGACACACGAGGGGCTGGTGACGACGGTCACCAGCCCCTCATGCTGTTGCCGGCACTGCCACGGCAATCGCTCTACAGATACAGCCCCGTGGTGTCCTCGGACCCCTCGAACCGGTCGGCGGCCACGGCGTGCAGATCGCGCTCGCGCATCAGCACGTAGGCCACACCCCGGACCTCGACCTCGGCCCGGTCCTCCGGGTCGAACAACACCCGGTCGCCCGGCTCCACCGTCCGTACGTTCTGCCCCACGGCCACGACCTCGGCCCAGGCCAGCCGCCGGCCGACCGCCGCGGTGGCGGGAATCAGGATGCCCCCACCGGACCGGCGCTCGCCCTCACCCGCGTCCTGCCGCACGAGAACCCGGTCGTGCAGCATCCGGATGGGCAGCTTGTCGTGGTGACTCGGCTCGTTTCTGTTGGCGCTCACGCCCTGAACCTACAACTCTCGCTCAGCTCTTGCGCCGCCGGGTACCGAGGGCGAGCAGACCCACGAGACCCACGGCGACGACCGCGACCGGCACGATCCGCTCCAGCCGGGGAGAGCCGTCCTCGTCGACGAACTTCCCCTTGACGTCGCTGACGACCTTGTTGACCCCGACGTAGGCCCGGCCGAGGGTGTGATCGACATTGGACGCGATTTTGGCCCTGGCATCACCGACGATCGTCTTCGGGTGCACCCGCACCCCGATCTCGTCGAGGGTCTCGGCCAGCACTGCGCGGCGGCTCTTGATGTCCGCCTCGATCTGCGCCGGGGTTCTGGTGTCCGGCGTGTCCGACGTGTGCGCCACCGTGGGGCCTCCGAAGTCAGCTGGTACCTGATGCTGCCTGTTCCGAACAGTCTGTCAGCTCCGCCCGCGCCTGCACTGTCAGGACCCCCGGTTACGCTGGCCCGATGAGTGAGCGACTGCAGCCCGGGGACGTGGCCCCCGACTTCACCCTCCCGGACGCCGACGGCACCGAGGTCTCCCTGTCGGCCCACAAGGGCCGCAAGGTCATCGTCTACTTCTACCCCGCGGCCCTCACGCCGGGCTGCACCAAGCAGGCCTGCGACTTCACGGACAACCTCGACGTCCTGGCCGGCGCGGGCTACGACGTCATCGGCATCTCCCCGGACAAGCCCGAGAAGCTGGCGAAGTTCCGCGAGAAGGAGTCCCTGAAGGTCACACTCCTGGCCGACCCCGAAAAAACCGTCACCGAGGCGTACGGCGCCTACGGCGAGAAGAAGAACTACGGCAAGACCTACCTGGGCGTCATCCGCTCCACGATCATCGTGGACGAGGAGGGCAAGGTCGAACGGGCGCTTTACAACGTCCGGGCGACCGGGCATGTGGCGAAGATCATCAAGGACCTGGGGATCTGACCGCCCTTCACCGGCTGAGCGAACGGCCCGCACCGGGGTGCCCCGGGTGCGGGCCGTTTTACGTTCCGGGCGTGACTGTCCGACAAACGGTTCGTTACTCCGTACGGGCTGCGAACACGCGGCCGGGACGGAGGGGACTTTCATGGGGGCCAGCGCCTACACCAAGGAGCGGCTGGAGGCGGCGGTTCGCGGGGCGCGGACGTTGTCGGAGGCGCTGGGAAGGCTGGGGGTCGATCCGCGGAGCTCCACCCGGCAATACGTGTCGCGGCGGATGAAGAAGCTCGGGGTGGATGTTTCGCACTTCGAGCGGGAGGGGGTGAAGTGGACGCGGGAGATCCTCCAGGCGGCGGTCTCGTCGTCGACCAACATGTGCGAGGTGCTACGTCGCCTCGGGCTCGAGGTGGTCGGCGGACATCACACGCACATCAGCCGCCGCATCAAGGCGTACGGGATCGACACGTCACACTTCCAGCAGCCCGACCGGCGGGGCAACGCATGGCGTCCTCGGACACCGGAGGGCCTACTGATCGAACAGCGGCCCGACCGGGTCCGGCGTATCCCCAGTGATCGGCTCAGATGGGCCATGGCATCGACGGGCTTGCCCGAGCGATGCGCGATGTGCGGCGTGGAGCCGGTGTGGCGGGGGCGGCCGCTCCCACTGGAGGTCGACCACATCGACGGCAACTGGCGCGACAACCGAATCGAGAACCTGCGCTTCCTGTGCCCCAACTGCCATTCGGTGACGGACAGTTATCGCGGGCGCGGCAAGAGGAAGGCCCGAGGTGGCGCCGTATGAGCAGCGTTGACGTCTCGCACACGCCCCGCCGCAGAAGGGCAACGTCCGACAGACCGACCTCAGACGCTTTGCGCCATGCGGTCGAGGGGGCGACTTCGGTCGCAGACACGCTCCGCGCCCTGGGCATGGAGCCGTACAACAGCACACTGCGCAGTCAGCTCCGCACTTGGATCGCCCACGATGGGCTCGACACCTCCCACTTTCTGGGGCAAGCGCACCGACGAGGCAAGCAAGGAACCGTTCCGCTGAAGCGCGCAGCCGACATCCTCGTCCAGCACGACGGCTCCCGTCGGACGCGAACTCATCTGCTGCGCAGGGCGCTCCTGGAGGTGGGCGAGGCGGAGGTGTGCGCCGAATGCGGTGTCGGCCCCGAGTGGCTCGGCAAGCCCATGACGCTGGAAATCGATCACATCAACGGTGACTGGAGCGACGACCGGCGGGAGAACCTGCGGCTGCTGTGCCCGAACTGTCACGCGATCACGAGCACCTGGTGCAGGGGAGGCGACCAGCGACGACCGCTCACCGGGTGCCAGTAAGCTGTACGCGGGGCCGTAGCCCAATTGGCAGGAGGCATCACTTTTAGGTAGTGAACAGTGCGAGTTCGAGTCTCGTCGGCCCCATCTTCAGGGCGCGGCTCCCTACTGGGCGCCGCGCCCTTCTGTGCGCCTCAGCCCAACAGCTCCCGCACCACCGGCACCAACGCCCGAAACGCCTCCCCCCGGTGGCTGATTGCGTTCTTTTCGGCCGGGGTCAGTTCCGCGCAGGTTCGGGTGTCGCCGTCGGGCTGGAGGATGGGGTCGTAGCCGAAGCCGCCGGTGCCCTTGGGGGTGTGGCGGAGGGTGCCGCGGAGTTGGCCCTCGACCACTCGTTCCGTGCCGTCCGGCAGCGCCAGGGCTGCTGCGCAGGCGAAGTGGGCTCCCCGGTGTTCGTCCGTGATGTCGGAGAGCTGGGCCAGGAGGAGGTCGAGGTTGGCCTGGTCGTCGCCGTGGCGGCCGGCCCAGCGGGCGGAGAAGATGCCGGGGGCGCCGCCCAGGACGTCGACGCAGAGGCCGGAGTCGTCGGCGACGGCGGGCAGGCCGGTGGCCTGGGCCAGGGCGTGCGCCTTGAGCAGGGCGTTCTCCGCGAAGGTGACGCCTGTTTCCTTGACGTCGGGGATGTCCGGGTAGGCCTCCGCGCCCACCAGCTCGTGACTGAGGCCCGCGTCGGCGAGGATGGCCCTCAGTTCGGTGATCTTCCCGGCGTTGCGGGTGGCGAGGATCAAGCGCGTCATGGGGACGAGGGTACGAGGTCCCGAGGTACGACGTTACGAGGTGCAGACCTTGGTCAGTTCGCCTGCCGCGTCCGTGACCGGGCTGATGTCCGGGGTGTTGTCGCCGTTCTTGATGGCCGTACGGACGTTGCCGACGGCCTTGTCCAGGTTGTCGACGGCCTTGTTGACGTCGGCGTTGTCGGTCTTGTCGCCGATCTTGTCGAGGTTCTTGTCGATGGAGGCCAGTGACTGGTCGATCTGGCTGGGGTCGTTCGAGGCGTTCTCGACGGCTTGCTGGAGGTCGGTGACGCTGTCGGCGATGGTGTCGGCGGTCTGGACGCAGTCCAGGGCCTTGTCGACGGCGTCGCAGCCCGTGGTCAGGCCGGCGGTCAGTCCTACGGCGGCGAGTGCTGCGACGGTGATGGTGATGCGGCGGCCTCGGCTCACGGCCATGACTGCGGTCCCTCCTTCGTCCAGGCCCCGGTGAGGCCCCCCGTACTGGTCGGGCGCACGGTGGTGTGCCGTGCGCCCGCATTCGTAGGGACGCGAGGGCGGGCGGGCGGGTTGCCCCGGCCCGCCGTTTCTCTTGGTGCGTCCTTTACTTTTCCAGGACCGTATCAAGAGCCTTGCGCTGGAGGACAGCGAGTTCTGTGCAGCCCGAAACCGCCAGGTCGAGAAGGGAGTTGAGCTCGTCGCGGGCGAACGGCTCGGCCTCGGCGGTGCCCTGTACTTCCACGAAGCGGCCGTCGCCGGTGCAGACGACGTTCATGTCGGTCTCGGCGCGGACGTCTTCCTCGTAGCAGAGATCCAGGAGGGGGACCTGGCCGACGATGCCGACCGAGACGGCGGAGACGGTGCCGGTGAGGGGCTGGCGGCCGGCCTTGATGAGTTTCCTGCCCTGGGCCCAGGCGATGGCGTCGGCGAGGGCGACGTAGGCGCCGGTGATGGCGGCGGTGCGGGTGCCGCCGTCGGCCTGGAGGACGTCGCAGTCGAGGACGATGGTGTTCTCGCCGAGTGCCTTGTAGTCGACGACGGCGCGCAGGGAGCGGCCGATGAGGCGGCTGATCTCGTGGGTGCGGCCGCCGATCCTGCCCTTGACGGACTCGCGGTCGCCGCGGGTGTTGGTGGCGCGGGGGAGCATGGCGTATTCGGCGGTGACCCAGCCCTCGCCGCTGCCTTTGCGCCAGCGGGGGACGCCTTCGGTGACGGAGGCCGTGCAGAGGACCTTGGTGTCGCCGAAGGAGACGAGGACGGAGCCCTCGGCGTGCTTGCTCCAGCCGCGTTCGATGGTGACGGGGCGGAGTTGGTCGGGGGTGCGACCGTCGATTCGAGACATGGTGTCGAGCCTAGTCGCAGATGCGGTGGGGGCTCCGCCCGCAGCAAAAGGCAGGGGCTCCCCCGCGGCAAAAGGCAGGGACTCCCCCCGTGGTGGGAAGGAGCCCCTGCCGGTTCTGCCGGTGGTGCCGGTGGTCCGGTTCGTTCGTGGGAACCGGGCCGGGTGTCACATCATGTCTTCGATCTCCGCTGCGATGGGGTCGGCGTCGGTGCCGATGACGACCTGGATCGCGGTGCCCATTTTGACGACGCCGTGTGCGCCGGCGGCCTTGAGTGCGGCTTCGTCGACCTTGGCGGCGTCGACGACCTCGGTCCGCAGGCGGGTGATGCAGCCTTCGACCTCTTCGATGTTGTCGATGCCGCCGAGCCCGGCAACGATCTTCTCAGCCTTGCTGGCCATGACGTCTCCTCACGCACAGTTGGCCCAACTTCACGAGCGATGGCGCCGCGCGTAGCCAATGATGGCGTCACAGCATCCCAATCGTCGTAACTGGTCTACACCACCTCGCAGGCGGTCGCCAACTCATGAGTGCCGACATGGAGATCTCCCCCGCCCGTCGCCGGTGGCAGTCTGCGTTCCAGGGCCTGCAGAAGATGGGCCGCAGTCTTCAGCTGCCGATCGCGGTGCTGCCCGCGGCGGGCATTCTGAACCGGCTGGGTCAGCCCGATGTGTTTGGTGCGGACGGGCTCGGCTGGGACAACGTCTCGAAGGTGATGGGCGCGGCGGGCGGCGCGCTGCTGGACGGTCAGCTGGGTCTGCCGCTGCTGTTCTGCGTGGGCGTGGCCATCGGCATGGCGAAGAAGGCGGACGGGTCGACGGCGCTGGCGGCGGTGGTGGGTTTTCTCGTCTACTACAGCGTGCTGCGCGCCTTCCCCGAGGACTGTCCGTCGGGCAGTACGGCCGTGAAGGTGGGGTGCCGGCTTGAGGACAACTCGGTCGTCGAGTTCACGTATCAGAACCCCGGGGTGTTCGGGGGCATCGTGATCGGGCTGCTGTCGGCGTACTTCTGGCGGCGTTTTCACCGTACGAAGCTGGTGGACTGGCTGGGTTTCTTCAATGGCCGTCGGCTGGTGCCGATCATCATGGCGTTCGTGGCGATCGTGTTCGCGGCGCTGTGCTTGTGGATCTGGCCGCCGATCGGTGACGGGCTGGAGAGCTTCAGCGACTGGATGACCGGTCTGGGCGCGTGGGGCGCGGGTGTGTTCGGTGTCGCGAACCGGGCGTTGCTGGTGATCGGTCTGCATCAGTTCCTGAACGTGCCCATCTGGTTCCAGTTCGGCAGTTTCACGAAGCCGGACGGGTCGGTGGTGCACGGTGACATCAACATGTTCCTGGCGGGTGATCCGCACGCGGGCCAGTTCACCTCGGGTTTCTTCCCGATCATGATGTTCGCGCTGCCGGCGGCGGCGCTGGCGATCACGCACTGCGCGCGGCCGGAGCGGCGCAAGGAGGTCGGGGGGCTGATGCTGTCGGTGGCGCTGACGTCGTTCGTCACCGGCATCACGGAGCCCATCGAGTACTCGTTCCTGTTCATCGCGCCACTGCTGTACGCGGTGCACGCGGTGCTGACGGGTGTGTCGATGGCGGTGACGTGGGGGCTGGGCGTGCATGACGGATTCAGCTTCTCGGCGGGGCTGATCGACTACGTCATCAACTGGAACCTGGCGACGCGGCCGTGGGCGATCGTCCCGATCGGGCTGTGTTTCGCCGCCGTGTACTACGTCGTCTTCCGGCTGGCGATCACGAGGTTCGATCTGAAGACGCCGGGGCGGGAGCCGGAGGAGGAGCGCGAGGACGTCACGAAGGCCTGACAAGGCCTTACGCAGCAAGGGAGTTGGGCCCTCGGACCAGCAGGTCAGGGGGCCTTTGTCATGCAACGGTGCGTAGCGCTGCGGTAGCAGGAATCGCGGGTTCCTTTATGCCGACTTCATCTGCTACAACAGGTCTACACCACTGAGTGGTGTAGACCACCACCCGATGGAGGAAGTATATGAGCACCGCCACCGCGCCATCGGCGGCCCCCACGAAGAAGTGGAGCTCAGGCCTGTTCCAGGGCTTGCAGAAGGTCGGCCGCAGCCTGCAGCTCCCGATCGCCGTGCTGCCCGCCGCGGGCATCCTGCTGCGTCTGGGACAGCAGGACATCCACGACAAGCTGAACCTGCCCGACAAGGTCACGGCGGTGTTCGCCACGGCCGGTGGCGCGATCTTCGACAATCTGCCGATGCTGTTCTGCATCGGTGTCGCGATCGGCTTCGCCAAGAAGTCGGACGGCTCGACGGCGCTCGCCGCGCTCGTCGGCTTCCTGGTCTACAGCAATGTCCTCAAGGCGTTCCCGGTCACCGAGGCGAAGATCCAGAAGGGCGCGGACATAGCCGCGACCTACAACAACCCCGGTGTGCTCGGCGGCATCCTGATGGGTCTGCTGTCCGCGGTGCTGTGGCAGCGCTTCCACCGCAAGAAGCTGGTGGACTGGCTCGGCTTCTTCAACGGCCGCCGGCTGGTGCCGATCATCATGGCGTTCGTCGGCACCGCCATGGGTGTCTTCTTCGGCCTGATCTGGAAGCCCATCGGTGAGGGCATCTCGAACTTCGGCGAGTGGATCACCGGCCTCGGCGCGTTCGGCGCGGGTCTGTTCGGTCTCATCAACCGCGCGCTGATCCCGGTCGGCATGCACCAGTTCGTGAACTCGGTCTCCTGGTTCCAGATCGGCGACTTCAAGAACTCGGCCGGCGTCGTCGTGCACGGTGACCTCACCCGCTTCTTCGCCGGTGACCCGACCGCCGGACAGTTCATGTCGGGCTTCTTCCCGATCATGATGTTCGGCCTCCCGGCCGCCGCGATCGCCATCGCCCACTCCGCCCGTCCCGAGCGCCGCAAGGCCGTGATGGGCATGATGGTCTCGCTCGCCCTGACCTCCTTCGTGACCGGTGTGACCGAGCCGATCGAGTTCTCCTTCATGTTCATCGCGCCGGTGCTGTACGCGATCCACGCGGTGCTGACCGCCCTGTCCATGGCGATCACCTGGGCCCTGGGCGTCCACGCGGGCTTCACGTTCTCGGCGGGCTTCATCGACTACGCGCTGAACTGGAACCTCGCCACCAAGCCATGGCTGATCATCCCGATCGGTCTGGTCTTCGGCGCGCTCTACTACATCCTCTTCCGCGTCGCGATCACCAAATTCAACCTCCCCACCCCAGGCCGCGAACCCGAGGAAGAAGTCGAGGACCTCACCAAGGCGTGAGCGTCCTCAGGGCATGACGAAGGCCCCGGCACCGAGGTGGTGCCGGGGCCTTCGGGTGCGCGGGGGCGTCAGATCTCGTACGCCAGGCGCGGCGCGGCCAGCTCCACCGGGCCGGTGAAGACCTCGCGCGCGTCACGCAGGTTGACCTGCGGGTCGGTCCACGGCGGGATGTGGGTCAGCACCAGCCGCCCGACCCCCGCCCTGGCGGCGGTCTCGCCCGCCTGGCGGCCGTTGAGGTGCAGGTCCGGGATGTTCTCCTTGCCGTGCGTGAAGGCCGCCTCGCACAGGAACAGGTCGGTGCCGTGGGCGAGTTGGTCCAGCGCGGCGCTGATTCCGGTGTCGCCAGAGTACGTCAGGGACGACCCGCCGTGCTCGACGCGGATGCCGTACGCCTCCACGGGATGGGCCACGCGTTCCGTGTGCACCGTGAACGGGCCGATGTCGAAGGTGGACGGCTTGACCGTGTGGAAGTCGAAGACCTCGCTCATGGAGGAGGCGGTGGGGGTGTCGGCGTACGCCGTGGTCAGGCGGTGTTCGGTGCCTTCGGGGCCGTAGACCGGGATGGGGTCGCAGCGGCCGCCGTCGTGGCGGTAGTAGCGCGCGACGAAGTACGCGCACATGTCGATGCAGTGGTCGGCGTGCAGATGGCTGAGGAAGATCGCGTCGAGGTCGTAGAGACCGCAGTGGCGCTGCAGCTCGCCAAGGGCACCGTTGCCCATGTCGAGAAGCAGCCGGAAGCCGTCGGCCTCTACGAGGTAGCTCGAGCAGGCCGATTCCGCGGACGGGAACGACCCCGAGCAACCGACGACGGTGAGCTTCATGGAGCAGAAACCTCCGCGGGCGGGAACTTTTTCTGGCGGGAGACGGGGGTCGTGCGGTCCGTCGAGCGTAAGGCGCAAAACGCCCGGTCGCTCCTCCGGCAAGGGCTGTTGTGGGCGAACTCACCTGTGGTGTCACCGGTTCGGCTGGAACCGGGATGGGTGGGGCGCGCGGAAGCGAGCACGGGTTCGACTGGAGCCTGTGCGGCGCACATTGCGCGCCGGTACCGTCGTCCGTATGGACACGTCATGGTGGCTCGCGCTCGCCGCGGTGGTGCTGCTCGCGCTGGTCGCCACGCTCGTCGACGGCTGGGGGCGGGGGCGGCGGCCCGCGGGGCGCCGGACTCGTCCGCCGGGGCGGCCGGGTGTGCGGAAGGGGTCGCGGCCCCGGCCGGCGGAGATCTGGTGGGCGAACGTGCCCTACGAGGACGGGCCCGGCGCGAAGGACCGGCCCTGTCTGGTGCTGGTGGTGCACGGGGAGCGGGCGACGGTCGCGAAGATCACCAGCAAGTACCACGACGAGCGGTCCGGGGTGATCCCGCTGCCCCCGGGTGCGGTGGGCGACGCCCACGGGCGCACGAGCTTCCTGGAGACGGACGAGCTGCGCGAGGTGCCGGTGTGGGAGTTCCGGCGCCGGGTGGGTGTGGTGGACCCGGTCCTGTGGGACCAGGTCCGGCACCTGGCTACGTAGCGGGCCTCCACGCCCAGAGCAGAACCCTCACGCCCAGAGCTGGCCCTGGAGGGTCTCGATCGCTTCCTCCGTGGTGGCCGCCGTGTAGACGCCCGTCGAGAGGTACTTCCAGCCGCCGTCGGCGACCACGAACACGATGTCGGCGCTCTCGCCCGCCTTGAGCGCCTTGTTGCCGACGCCGATCGCGGCGTGCAGGGCCGCGCCGGTGGAGACGCCGGCGAAGATGCCTTCCTGCTGCAGCAGTTCACGGGTGCGGGTGACCGCGTCGGCGGAGCCGACCGAGAAGCGGGTGGTGAGGACGGAGGCGTCGTACAGCTCGGGTACGAAGCCCTCGTCGAGGTTCCGCAGGCCGTACACCAGGTCGTCGTAGCGCGGTTCGGCGGCGACGATCTTCACGTCCGGCCGGTGCTCGCGCAGATAGCGGCCGACGCCCATGAGGGTGCCGGTGGTGCCGAGGCCGGCGACGAAGTGGGTGACGGAGGGCAGGTCGGCGAGGATCTCCGGGCCGGTCGTGGCGTAGTGCGCGCCGGCGTTGTCGGGGTTGCCGTACTGGTAGAGCATCACCCAGTCCGGGTGCTCGGCCGACAGCTCCTTGGCGACCCGTACGGCGGTGTTGGAGCCGCCCGCGGCCGGTGAGGAGATGATCTCGGCGCCCCACATGCCGAGCAGGTCCCGGCGCTCCTGCGAGGTGTTCTCGGGCATCACGCACACCATGCGGTAGCCCTTGAGCTTGGCTGCCATGGCCAGGGAGATGCCGGTGTTGCCGGAGGTGGGTTCGAGGATGGTGCAGCCGGGGGTGAGCCGGCCGTCCTTCTCGGCCTGCTCGATCATGTGCAGGGCGGGGCGGTCCTTGATGGAGCCGGTGGGGTTGCGGTCCTCCAGCTTGGCCCAGATGCGGACGTCGGCGGACGGCGAGAGCCGCGGCAGGCGCACCAGAGGGGTGTTGCCCACCGCGGCGAGCGGGGAGTCGTAGCGCATCGAGGATCAGGCCATGCCGCCGGCCACGGCCGGCAGGATCGTCACGTTGTCGCCGTCGGCGACCTTGGTGTTGATGCCGTCGAGGAAGCGGACGTCCTCGTCGTTGAGGTAGACGTTGACGAAGCGGCGCAGCTCGCCCCCGTCCACGATGCGGGCCTGGATGCCCGCGTGCCGGGTCTCGAGGTCGGCGAAGAGCTCGGCGAGGGTGTCCCCGTTGGCCTCCACCGCCTTCTGGCCGTCGGTGTACGTGCGGAGGATGGTCGGGATGCGGACCTCGATGGCCATGGTTGCGGGCTCCTGTCGGGAGGTACGGGAAGGGTCGAAACGGTGGGCGCACGACAGCACGCCGCGGCTCACGGCCGTACGGCGGCAGGGAAGATCAACAGATGGCGCTGTTCAGCCTGCACAGGTCGACGTGCAGCCGCGCCACGAGCAGGGTGCTCGGCGCCTCGATGCTCACGTCGTTCAGAACCATGGGGTCATCGTATCGATTCCCAGTCCACGGGCCGGAGTAGCGTCTCGCATCCTGGATGATTTCTGACCGCAATGCGGGATCAATAGGCTTCTACGATCGTGACCTCCTCCTCCGTGACCTCGCCTTCCACGATGCGGTACGAGCGGAACTGGAAGTCGCCGAGGCCGTCGGTGTCGGCGGTGGACACCAGGACGTAGTGGGCGCCGGGCTCGTTGGCGTAGGAGATGTCGGTGCGCGAGGGGTAGGCCTCGGTCGCGGTGTGGGAGTGGTAGACGATCACCGGCTCCTCGTCGCGGTCGTCCATCTCGCGGTAGAGCTTGAGCAGGTCGCCGGAGTCGAACTCGTAGAACGTGGGCGACATGGCCGCGTTCAGCATCGGGATGAAGCGCTCGGGACGGTCCGAGCCGGCCGGGCCCGCGACGACGCCGCACGCCTCGTCGGGGTGGTCCTTGCGCGCGTGCGCGACGATCCGGTCGACGAGCGCCTGGGTGATGGTCAGCATGTGCGAAAGGATAAGCAGAAGGGCAGACCCGTACCGAGGCGTGGTACGGGCCTGCCCGAATGCCGGACGGAAGGGTCAGCCGATCTTCTCCAGCTGCGGTTCGCGCCGCTGGGTGACCTCCGGGTTGCGGTTCTTGAGGACCGCCCAGCCGATGCCGAGCGCGACCGCCCAGCCGGCCATCACGTACAGGCAGACGCGGGCGTCGGCGTCGTAGGCGATCAGGGCGGTGACGAACAGCAGGAAGGCGATGGCGATGTACGAGCAGACCGCGCCGCCGGGGGCCGGGAAGGACGAGGCGGGCAGCCGGCCCGCGTCGACCGCGCGGCGGTAGAGGACGTGGCTGATCAGGATCATCAGCCAGGTCCAGATGCCGGCCGCGGTGGCCACCGAGGTGACGTAGCCGAAGGCCTTCTCCGGGACGACGTAGTTCAGGACCACGCCGATGCCCATGAAGAGCACCGAGACCGTGATGCCGAAGGCCGGGGTGCGGGAGGCGGACAGCTTGCTGAAGACCTTCGGGGCCTCGCCGTTGTCGGCGAGGTTGCGCAGCATGCGGCCCGTGGAGTACATGCCCGAGTTGCAGGAGGACAGGGCCGCGGTCAGGACGACGAAGTTGACGATGCCGGCGCCCGCCGGGATGCCGATCTTCGCGAAGGCCGCGACGAAGGGGCTGACGCCCGGCGCGAACTCGGTCCACTTCACCACGCACAGGATGACGGTGAGGGCGCCGACGTAGAACAGCGCGATGCGCCAGGGCAGGGTGTTGATCGCCTTGGGGAGGGTCTTCTCGGGGTTCTCGGACTCGCCGGCGGTGACGCCGACCAGCTCGACGGCGAGGTAGGCGAACATGACGCCCTGCAGCGTCATCAGGGACGAGCCGATGCCCTTGGGGAAGAAGCCGTCGAACTGCCAGAGGTTGGAGACGGCCGCGGTGTCGCCGGCGGAGCTGAAGCCGAAGGTGAGCACGCCCAGGCCGATCACGATCATGCCGATCAGCGCGGTGACCTTGACCATCGAGAACCAGAACTCCAGCTCACCGAAGACCTTGACGGAGATCAGGTTGACCCCGAAGAGGACCACCAGGAAGACCAGGGCCGTGACCCATTGCGGGATCGACGGGAACCAGTAGTTGACGTAGATCGCGGCGGCCGTCAGTTCGGCCATCCCAGTGACGACCCACATCAGCCAGTACGTCCAGGCGGTGAAGTAGCCGAAGAACGGGCCGAGGAACTCGCGGGAGTACTCCGCGAAGGAGCCCGAGACCGGGCGGTACAGGAGCAGCTCGCCGAGCGCCCGCATGATGAAGAAGATGATCACGCCCGCGAGGGCGTACATGAAGATGAGGCTGGGGCCCGCCTTGGCGATGTTCGCCCCGGCTCCCAGGAAGAGGCCGACGCCGATGGCGCCGCCGATGGCGATCATCTGGACCTGGCGGCTGCCGAGTCCGCGCTCGTAGCCCTCTTCGGCCCGCTGCGGGGCCTCCTCGTTCTCGACCTGAGCGGAGGTCATCTGTGGTGCGCCTTTCTCCATGCCGACCCGGGCCTCTCGTCGGCCTCGGATCGGGTCTCGATCCCCCCGGATTGATGGAGCTGGGCGGGCCGGGCGGGCCCGTCCGTGCCTGGCCGGCGATCCGCCGGCTCGGTGGCGCACCCGGACGAACATGGGTGGTGTTCGCCGGGCGGTCGTGAAGATTTATCACGGCCGCAATGTTGATCACCGCAGCGACATGTGGCGCACCCCACAGGAAGAAGGGGACAAAGGGGTTCGCGCAGCCGCATTCACGGCCGCGGCGGTGACGTGATCGTTATCCGGATTTGAGCGTCCTCTGAGCGAACGCACCACCGTCCCGGATCACGGCATCAGGGTGCTCACCAGCGTCTCCTGGAGCCCGCCGAGCCACAGGTACGCCATCACCATGGGCTTGCGCGGGTCCTCGTCGGGGAGCCGGTAGAGGACCTCGGTGTCGTCCTCGTCGGTGATCTCCAGCCGGGAGCCGATCGCGAGGCGCAGGTCGTTGAGCGCCTTCAGCCACTGCTGGGACTCCTCGACCGACAGCTTGAGGACGGCGCCGCCGTCGGCGGCAGGTGTCAGCGCGTCCAGGCAGCGCACGACCGCGAGCGCGTTCTCGCGCTTGCCGGCGCGCAGGTCGTTCTCGGTGTAGCGGCGGAACTCCGAGGAGTACGCCCGCTGTTCGTCGGCCGCCGCGGGGTCGGCGGGCTCGCCCTCGGGGTCGCTGTAGGCGTCCGGGAAGAGCCGTTTGAGCACCGGGTCCCTGGGGGGCTCGCTGGGCCCGTCCGCGAAGAGTTCGGCCAGCGGGTCGTCGGAGGCGTCCTCCCCCGGGCCGGGTCCGACGAGCTCCAGCAGCTGGACGGCCAGCGACCGGATGATGGAGATCTCGACGTCGTCGAGCGCGACGGCCGCGCCGCCGTCGGGGAGCGGTTCGAAGTGTCCTGGCATCAGAAGATGTCGCTACTTCCGGTCCTGTTGGAGGGTGGCCCACAGGCCGTAGCCGTGCATGGCCTGCACGTCGCGTTCCATCTCCTCGCGAGTGCCGCTGGAGACGACCGCACGGCCCTTGTGGTGGACGTCGAGCATGAGCTTGGTGGCCTTGTCCTTGCTGTAGCCGAAGTACGTCTGGAAGACGTACGTCACATAGCTCATGAGGTTGACCGGGTCGTTGTGCACGATCGTGACCCACGGGACGTCCGGCTCGGGTACGGCGAAGACCTCCTCCGCCGATTCGGTCTTCTCGATCTCAAGGGGAGCGGGTGACGTCACAAGGCCCATGCTGCCACGGCTCCCACAAATCGTCACACTGACGCGAAGTACGGTAGCATCTGTTGCCATGAACACAGCGGACCTAGGGCTGCCGGTGGACGTTCCCTCGACGGCGCTCTTCACGGACCAGTACGAGCTCACGATGCTGCAGGCCGCCCTCAGGGCCGGTACCGCGGCGCGGCGCAGCGTCTTCGAGGTCTTCACCCGGCGACTGCCCGACGGACGGCGCTACGGCGTCGTGGCGGGCACCGGGCGTGTCCTGGACGCCGTGGAGAACTTCCGGTTCGACGCGGACGTCCTGCGGTATCTGCGCGAGCGCTCCATCGTCGACGACGTGACGCTGGACTGGCTCGCCGGCTACCGGTTCAGCGGCGACGTGTGGGGCTATCCCGAGGGCGAGGTGTACTTCCCGGGCTCGCCGATCATGCGGGTCGAGGGCTCCTTCGCCGAGTGCGTGCTGCTGGAGACGGTGATCCTGTCGATCCTCAACCACGACTCCGCGATCGCCGCGGCCGCCTCCCGCATGTCCTCGGCCGCGGGCTCGCGCCCGCTGATCGAGATGGGCGCCCGCCGCACGCACGAGCTGGCCGCCGTCGCCGCCGCGCGCGCCGCCTACGTCGGCGGCTTCGCCTCCACCTCCGACCTGGCGGCCGGCTTCCGCTACAACATCCCGACCGTGGGCACCTCCGCGCACGCCTTCACCCTCCTGCACGACCACGAGCGGGACGCCTTCAAGGCGCAGGTCGACTCCCTCGGCCGCGGCACGACCCTGCTGGTGGACACCTACGACGTCGCCGAGGCGGTACGGCTGGCGGTCGAGATCGCCGGACCCGAGCTGGGCGCCGTGCGCATCGACTCCGGCGACCTGCTGCTGGTCGCGCACCGGGTGCGCCAGCAGCTGGACGAGCTGGGCGCCCACGACACGAAGATCATCGTGACCTCGGACCTGGACGAGTACGCCATCGCCTCGCTCGCGGCGGCGCCCGTGGACGCGTACGGCGTCGGTACGCAGCTGGTGACCGGGTCCGGGCACCCCACGGCCTCCATGGTCTACAAGCTGGTGGCCCGCGCGGAGTCCGACGACCCGCGGGCGCCGCTGGTGCCGGTGGCGAAGAAGTCCAGCGGCGGCAAGACCTCCATCGGCGGCCGCAAGTGGGCCGCGCGGCGGGCGGACGCCGACGGGGTCGCGGAGGCCGAGGTCGTGGGCACCGGACCGGTCCCGCCCGAGCTCGCCGACCGGCAGCTGCTGGTCGAGCTGATCAAGGGCGGCGACGTGATCGCCCGCGAGCCGCTGGACGCCGTACGGGACCGTCATGTCGCCGCGCGGGCCGGTCTGCCGCTGTCGGCGACCCAGCTCTCGCGCGGGGAACCGGTGCTCCCCACGGAGTACCTGCACACGCCGACGGGTAGCTGACAGCCCAGGGGGGTGGCCGAAGGGGGATGGCCGGTCGTGCACCCCCGCGCCCTCTCCCGGAGCGACCGCGAAATCTTCAGTCCCGTAAGCCACTCATAGTCGAAGGACACCGCCATGCGCCGCGCCTTGATCGTCGTCGATGTGCAGAACGACTTCTGCGAGGGGGGCAGCCTCGCCGTGGCCGGAGGTGCCGACGTGGCCGCCGCCGTGACCGAGCTGATCGGACAGGCGGCCGGTTCGGGCTACCAGCATGTGGTGGCCACCCGCGACCACCACATCGCACCCGGCGGCCACTTCGCCGACAACCCGGACTTCGTGCACTCCTGGCCCGCGCACTGCGTCGCGGGCACGGAGGGCGTGGGCTTTCATCCGAACTTCTCCCCCGCCGTCGCCTCCGGCGCGATCGACGCCGTCTTCGACAAGGGGGCGTACGCCGCGGCGTACAGCGGCTTCGAGGGCGCCGACGAGAACGGCGTCAAGCTGGCCGACTGGCTGCGGGCCAGGGATGTCAGCGAGGTGGACGTGGTCGGGATCGCCACGGACCACTGCGTACGCGCCACCGCCCTGGACGGCGTACGGGAGGGCTTTCGCACGCAGGTGCTGCTCGACCTGACCGCCGGGGTGGCCGCTGAGACCACCGAGCGGGCACTGGAGGAGATGCGGGAGGCGGGCGTGGAGTTGTCCGGGAAGCCCGTCGTGGCTTAGCGGGAGGCCGGGCCTAGGCCGGTGCCGTGGGGCGGCGCAGCAGGGCCCTCATCGGGTGCCACAGCTCCTGCGGCAGGTCGGTGCTGACACCGTTGTCGGGGGCCGTGCGCCATATGACGCCGTCGGGGTGGTGCAGGACCGCGGTGATCTCGTCCGGGGTCGGCGGGGCCCCGTTGCCGCGCAGGTAGACGGCCCGCATGCCCAGGTTGCGCAGCCTGGTCAGGGCGCGCGCCCGGTTGTGGGCGTGGACGAGGACACGGACGCAGCCCGTGCCGTCGGCGGTGGGTCTGGGCAGGTTCAGAGCCACCACCACGCTGCCGGTCGGCAGCTTGCAGAAACCTCCTGCGGCCATGCAGGTCACACCCCCGTGCGAGTCGGTGTCGATGGGACAGTCGGCGGGACTGTCAATAAGAGAAGCACAGGACGCACCTAAACACGATCGGCGGCGACCCGCCAGGGGGTCACCGCCGATACGCTTCTGACCTGCAGAAATGCCGACTACTTCACCGCAGGGCCGACCTCGAGCCGCATCGTGGAGCCGTTCCAGGCCTCCTGAACGATCTTGATCTTGGTGTTGGTGTCAGTGATCTTGACACCGCCGGCCGGGTTCGACGGGTCGTAGTAGGTGTTCGTCCGGTCGTTGAAGACCGGCACCCCGTACGAGCCCTTGATCCTGGTCGCCACGTCCGCGTTGTGCAGCGTCATGCCGTCCGTGCGGTAGCGGCTGAACGGCGAGTCGTAGGCCTGGACGCGGTTGCGCATCAGCGTGCCGTCGGACCACTTCAGCGCCTTCGGGTGCGAGTCGACCGGAAGGATCAGACCGGTGCCCGGGTGGTCGCCGGTGTTGTTGTCCTGCTGCGAGGTGTCCCACTTCCAGATCAACAGGCCGTTCTGGTACGGGTAGTGCTCCACCCAGTCCGGACGGGTCGTCGAGAAGCCGAAGTTGTACGGGCCCGTCTTCAGCGTCTTGTCGTACGACACGTACTGGCGGTTCTCCGCGACGTAGTACTGCTTGTAGTCCTTGGTGAAGGACGCGCCGATGCGGGAGAAGCCGTTCGCGGTCCAAGCGGTGTCCGCGGACTCGGCGTTGTCGGAGAAGACCGGGGCGCCGTCGGCGGTCACGGTGATCTCGTCGGCCGCGAAGCCCTTCTGGGCCACACCGCCGTCGGTCTGGTAGCGGAAGCGCAGCTGGACCTTCTGGCCCGCGTAGGCGTCCAGCGGGTACGACAGCTTCTTGTACGCGTCGATCGTGCCGGTGAGGGCGGGCTTGTCGCTGCCGTCGCGCGGGATGGCCTGGCCGTCCACCGTGCCGTCCAGGGCGGTCCAGTTGGCGCCGCCGTCGGTCGACACCTCGGCGTAGAGGTAGTCGTAGCCCGCCTCGATGTCGTACCAGCCGTCGAGCGTGAGGGCGGCCGACTTCTTGCCGGTCAGGTCGACTTCACGGGTCAGCGTGTTCTTCAGGTCGTCGCCGCTGCCGCTCCACCACTGGGTCGAGCCCTCGGCGGGAGTGACCACCTCGGTGGTGACCGCCTTGTCGGGCAGCGAAACCACCAGCGCCTGCTTGTCCTTGGTGTTGTACTCGGCGACGCCCAGCTTGTGCTTCGACTTCCTTCCGGCCTGCGCCGTGTCGTAGTTGAGCCAGCCCAGCTGCAGCTTGTCCCAGGCGTTCATGTCGCCCGGCAGGTTGCCGATCGCGTTCTCGCCGGTGCCGAGCCAGGAGCCGGAGGACATCAGGGTCCAGAAACCGGTCGAGTTCTCGCCGCCGTTGGTGTCGTACTCGTCCGGCAGGCCGAGGTCGTGGCCGTACTCGTGGGCGTAGACGCCGAGTCCGCCGTTCTCCGGCTGCATGGTGTAGTCGCCGACCCAGATGCCGGTGTCGCCGACCTGGGTGCCGCCGAGCTTGTTGTTCTCGGGGCCGGTGGCGCCGGCGTCGGTGCCGAAGGCGTACCAGCGGTGGGCCCAGATCGCGTCGGTGCCCTGAGCGCCGCCGCCCGCGGACTCGTCCTCGCCGGCGTGCACGATCTGGAAGTGGTCGATGTAGCCGTCGGGCTCGTTGAAGTTGCCGTCGCCGTCGTAGTCGTAGCGGTCCCACTGGTCGTACTGGGCGAGGTCCGCCTTGATGTCGGCGTCGGACTTGCCGGCCGCCTTCTGGTCGGCGACCCAGGCGTTGATGCCGTCGCGCACCAGGTTCCAGGCGGTGGAGCAGGTGGTCGAGCCGCAGGCGTTGTTGCCGTAACGGGCCTCGTTGTAGGGGACCTTGACCCAGTCGCTGACCTCGCCGTTGACGGAGTAGCGGCCCGAGGACTGCTTCTCGTAGTACTTCTTCAGCGACTCGGTGTTCTTGCCGGTGCCGAAGTACATGTCCTGGAAGTGCTTCTGGTTGTAGTCCGCCCGCCAGTCCGTGGAGTTGTCCTTGGAGCGGTCGGGCGCGGCTATCTGGTTGTGCAGGGGGCCGGGGGTGCCGCCGTACTTCGGGTCCGTCTGGTCGCCGAACTCGGCCAGGATGGTGAAGATCTTGTCGGTCTTCTCCCGGCCAAGTTCCACGTACTTGCTGTCGCCCTTGCGGCTCTTGAGCTGGACGACCTGCGAACCGTGCCGGTCCTTGGCCTGCGCCCGGCCGGATATGACCTCGTTCAAGGCCTCCTGGCGCTGGGCCTCCTGGGTCTTCGAGAGCGGTCCGTCGAGGTTGTGCTCCGCCATGTTCTTGACCGCCGCCGGGTCGTGGCGCTCGACGGTGGCGGATTTCGCCGGGTCGGCGGCCTGGGCCACGGCGAACGTCGAGAACGTGGCGGTGGCCGCCGCGAGGGCGACACCGATCGCGGTTGCTCTGAACGTCCAAGGTCTATGGGTCACTTGAGATCCTCTGAGTCAAGGTGCATGTCAAGTGACGCAATTTGACTAGAGGCTGGTAAGAAAAGACAGACCTTGACTTGAACAGAACAAGTGCACTATGCGGATGTGAAGTCCGCTTTACGAACACCACGACCGGCGCGTTCTGCTGTCCGCGTGCTGGACGCCATGACTCCGTGCGCCCCCTGTGCACCGGCACTGTTGGTTAGGTCACGCTTACTGTTCGTTCCGCTCGGGCACACACGCGATTAGAGTCGGTTGGCGGACAGCCCTGATACGGCGGAAAGCCAGGCCGACACCCCCGTGGACCCCCACTTCCGAGGACACGATTGCTATGCCTCGTCCGACGCCCGCCCAGCTCGTCTACGGTTCGTGCACCGTGATCTTCTCGACGCTCGCCATGCTGCTGCTGTCACAGACGAGTTCGGGCGTGGGGATCGCCGTCATCGCCGCCTCGGCACTCGTCCTCGGACTCCTGGTCGCCATGACGGTCCCGCTGCCCAGGCCCAGGGTCGTCGCGGTCGAGCAGCCGGCCCAGCACAAGGAGCCGGTGCCGGCCACGGTCGCGTCCGGCGCGTCCGAGCCGGTGCGTGAGCGCGCCGCTTCCTGAGCCACGGCGACCGCGGTTGCCGCGCACGGGCGTCAACGAGTGCTGCGTCAACGGGTGCTGACCACCACCGTCTTGGCGGCCTTGTCGTGCAGGCCCTGCTTGTAGGGCCGGTCGAAGTAGCTCCAGCCGCCGCAGATCGCGGTCCAGATGCAGGCGCAGCAGAACGCGAACGGGATCCACAGCACCGCCGCGCGGGCCAACGAGGTCTGCACGGAGGGCGTGGAGCCGTCGTTGAGGTTGGCCACGCGCATGTTCAGCCACTTCTTGCCGAGCGTCTGCCCCGAGCTGCTGATCATGAAGGTGTCGTAGGCGATGTAGAGCACGGCCCCGACGACGGACTGCGCAAAGGACTTGCCGTACTCGATATTGCCCCCGTCCACGCTGTACTCGTGCACCCCCATCGGCCAGGTCAGCAGCCACACGACGATGCCGACAAGAATCAGGTCGATGATCCGCGCCAACGTACGCTTCCCGCTCTGGGCAAGCGGGGGCATACCGGCGAGGGGGTCGGCGGGGTACGGGGGACCACCGTAGGGGTTACTGGCACCGTGCGGGCCGGCGCCGCCGGGGGGCGGTTGGCTGTAGGGAGGGGGCTCCTGACCTGGCGGCGGCTGCTGCCCGCCGTCGGGGACGTCGTGCGGTGAGCCCGAACTCTGGCCGGGCGGGGGGTGCTTTCGGAGGGGGTCGTTCTCCGGCGGGGGGCCGGAGTCCGGGGGCGGTTCGGTGCTCATGGCCCGAGTGGACCGCGAACCTCACCGCCCCGCATCCGGCGGACGGCCGTACGGATGACCGAATCAGTTGCTGCGTACGCCGGATGCGGTCATCCCGCGACGAACGTACCCGCCGCCTTGTCGTGCCAGCACTGATGCCAGGGGCGGTCGAACAGGCACCACGCGATGCCCACGATCCCCACGACGAGCAGACCCGGCACGCTGTAGACGAGCCAGCGGCGCAGCGCGCCGCCGAAGGACGGCGGCTCGTGCGCCTCGATGTCCCGCACCTCGATCCCCAGCAGCTTCTTGCCCAGGGTGCGGCCCCACTTGGCGGTGGGCAGCGCCTCGTAGAGGACGCCGAAGACGAGCAGCACGGCCAGGACGATGCCCAGATACACCGAGGTCGTGCCGTCCAGCAGCCATACGGTCACGGTCTCGCCGGAGAGCTTGGCCGCGTCGATCTTCTCGTCGACGTGGTCGAGCGCCTTGGTGCCCAGCGGAACGGCGGCCACGGCGGTGACGCCCGCGAGGACCACGGTGTCCAGCAGCCGGGCGGCCAGCCGCCTGCCCAGGCCCGCGGGGCGCGCGGCGGACTGACGCCGGGCCGCGGCCGTGAAGATGTCCTCGACGGGCGGCTTCCAGGGGGCCACCGGCTGCCCCTCGTCGGCGCCCGCGAGCCGGTGCACCTGCTGCGCCCAGGAGGACTGACCGCCGCCGGGGCCGGTGGTGAGGGGGGCGGGAACGGGTTGGGCGCCGGCCGACTGCGGAGGGACGGTCGGGGCGGCCTGGGGGCCCGAGGGGCCCGGCGCAGCGGCGGCG
>NZ_JAFJSY010000090.1 GCF_019857225.1 Streptomyces plumbidurans | reverse complement strand
GGCGTCCCGTTCCGCTGACCCGCGGCCGCCCCGCCGCGGCCGCCGTACGCCCTGCCCGCTCCGCGCACGGCGGTCCTGCGCGCCCCGGTCGCTGATCCGCCCCGGCAGGGACGCGCCTACCGCCTCCGTCGGGCCGTCCCGAAGAGCGAGCGGGTGATCTCCCGGCCGACCTGCGAGCCGACCGAGCGGGCGAGGGACTTGAACATGCTGCTGCCGACGACCTGTTGGACGATCGGGTGCTCCTCCTCGGCCTTGCCTACCTTGCCTGCCTTGTCCCGGGGGGCGTGCTCGGGCTCGGTCCTCGCGGGCGCCGCCGCCTCCTCGGGCCCCTTGGCCGCGCGCTCCGCGGCCGTCAGCTTCTCGTACGCCGATTCTCTGTCCACAGCCTGTGCGTAACGTTCGTGCAGCGGCGAGGACTGGACCGCCCGGTCCAGATCGGCGGTGGCGACCGGCCCCATCAGGGACGCGGGAGCGCGCAGCCGGGTCGCCGCGACCGGGGTCGGGGCACCCTTCTCGCTCAGCACCGTCACCACGGCCTCCCCCGTTCCCAGGCCGGTGAGCAGCTCCTCCAGGTCGTAGGGGGAGTTCGGGAACGTCTTCACCGTCGCCTTCAGCGCCTTCTGGTCGTCGGGCGTGAAGGCCCGCAGGGCGTGCTGCACGCGGTTGCCGAGCTGGCCGAGGACGTCGGACGGTACGTCCTTCGGGGTCTGCGTGACGAAGAAGACGCCGACCCCTTTCGAGCGAATCAGCCGCACGGTCTGCGTGATCGAGTCCAGGAAGGCCTTCGAGGCGTCGTTGAACAGCAGGTGCGCCTCGTCGAAGAAGAACACCAGCTTCGGCTTGTCGGCGTCGCCCACCTCGGGAAGGTCGTGGAAGAGGTCGGCGAGCAGCCACATCAGGAACGTCGAGAAGAGGTGCGGCTTGTCCTGCACGGCGGGCAGTTCGAGCACGGACACCGTGCCGCGCCCGTCCTCGGCCATGCGCAGCAGCTCACCGGTGTCGAACTCCGGCTCCCCGAAGAAGTCCGACATGCCCTGCCCCTCGAAGGCGGTCAGCGAGCGCAGGATCACCCCGGCCGTGGCGGTCGAGAGCCCACCGATGTTCTTCAGCTCCGCCTTGCCCTCGTCCGAGGTCAGGAACGCGACGACCGCCCGAAGGTCCTTGAGGTCGATCAGCTCAAGGCCCTTGGTGTCGGCGTAGTGGAAGATCAGGCCGAGGGACTGCTCCTGGGTCTGGTTCAGCCCGAGCACCTTGGACAGCAGGACCGGTCCGAAGCTGGTGATCGTGGCCCGTACGGGGATGCCGTGGCCGAGGCCGCCGAGCGCGTAGAACTGGGCCGGGAAGCCGCCCGGCGCCCACTCCTGGCGGACCTCCGCGGCCCGCCCCCGCACCTTGTCGTTGGGCTGCCCGGGCGCCGACACCCCGGACAGGTCCCCCTTGATGTCCGCCATGAAGACGGGCACACCCTGCGCCGAGAGCTGCTCGGCGACGAGCTGGAGCGTCTTGGTCTTCCCGGTGCCGGTGGCGCCCGCGACCAGGCCGTGCCGGTTGAGCACGGCGAGCGGGATGCGGATCTGCGCGTCCGGCAGGCACTCGCCGTCCCACAGCAGAGCCCCCAGGTCGAGCGCGGGCCCGGTGAACGCGTACCCGGAGGCGATCTCCAGGGCCTCCCGGGGGAGCGCGGGCGCGCTTCCGGGCGCCTCGGGAGCAGTGGCCGGCCGCGCGGTCTCGCTGTCACTCATATCGAGCCCCTATTCCCGTTTGCCCGTTTTCGTAACGTCTTTTCCAGCGTCGCACTCCGTCTCCATGGCTGCGCCCGGAACGTCTTGACCGGTAGGCTTTCCGTGTGATCTTCAAGCGCATCGGAAACGGCCGGCCGTATCCCGACCACGGCCGGGAAAGCACCCGGCAGTGGGCGGATGTCGCGCCGCGCCCGGTCCGCCTCGATCAGCTCGTCACCACCAAGGGACAGCTCGATCTCGAAACCCTCCTGGCCGAGGACTCGACCTTCTACGGCGACCTGTTCGCACACGTCGTCAAATGGCAGGGCGATCTGTACCTCGAGGACGGTCTGCACCGCGCGGTGCGGGCGGCGCTTCAGCAGCGTCAGGTCCTGCACGCGCGCGTGCTCGAACTGGACTGACGCGCGCCCGAGCGGCACCCGCCGGTAAAAGCTTGGCCCTTTCGGGTCCACCTGCGCGGCGAGCAATGATCATCTAGTAGGCATTGCCGCTCAGGCGCACTACGCTGCGCTCATGAGCATGCTGACTCCCCCGGGCATGGGCGGGAAGTACCGGATCACGGGGGACAAATACCCACGAATGCGACCACGCCGGAAGCGCGGCAGGCTGATGGCCGCCATGGTGGCCTCCGTGGTCGCGCTCGGTCTGGTCGTTTGGGGCGCCCTGCAGCTCATCGACGTCTTCACCGGCGGCGGCAAGAAGGCAGCGGCGGCCGGTTCCACGGCGGAGTGCTCGACCAAGGCGAGCCCGTCGGCCGGCACCAAGGGCGCCGCCGCCCCCAAGCCCGCCCAGATCACGGTCAACGTCTACAACGCCACCACGCGCAGCGGCCTGGCCAAGAGCACGGCGGACGAACTGAAGAAACGCGGCTTCAAGATCGGCGAGGTCGGCAACGCGACCAAGGAGTTCGACAAGAAGACCAAGGGCACCGGCGTCCTGCTCGGCCCCACGTCCTCCCTGAACACGTCCCTGCCGGTCCTGGCCACCCAACTCCCCACCGCGGAACGCCGCACAGACGCCTCCCGCAAGGACACCGCCGTAGACCTCATCATCGGCAACGCCTTCAAGACGCTCACAGCAAAGCCCACAGCAGACAAAGCCCTGACGGCCTTGGCCAACCCCAAGCCAACGTCAACGACAAAGAAGGCTTGCTGAGCAGCCAGGTTTTTGGCTTTTAGGGGCGCGGGGAACTGCGCGACAAGCCACAACGCACCCGCAGCCGCCACTCACCCCGCACCCCCACGGCGAAAGGGCTACTCAGCAGCCCCGTACAAGCGATCCCCCGCATCCCCCAGCCCAGGCACGATGTACCCGTGCTCATTCAGCCGCTCATCAACAGCAGCGGTAACCACAGTCACCGGCGTCCCCGCCAGCTCCCGCTCCATCAACTCCACCCCTTCAGGCGCAGCAAGCAACACCACGGCCGTCACATCATCGGCCCCCCGCTTGATCAGCTCCTGAATCGCGGCGACCAACGTGCCCCCCGTGGCCAGCATCGGGTCGAGGACGTAGACCTGTCGCCCGGACAGATCCTCCGGCATACGTGAGGCGTACGTCGACGCCTGCAGCGTCTCCTCGTTCCGGATCATCCCCAGGAACCCCACCTCGGCGGTCGGCAGCAGCCGGACCATCCCGTCCAGCATGCCGAGACCGGCCCGCAGGATCGGCACCACCAGGGGGCGCGGGTAGGAGAGCTTCACGCCGGTCGTGGGGGACACCGGCGTCCGGATGTCGACCTGTTCGGTGCGCACGTCGCGCGTGGCCTCGTAGGCGAGCAGGGTGACCAGCTCGTCGGCGAGACGGCGGAAGGTCGCGGAGTCGGTGCGCTGGTCGCGCAGCGTGGTGAGCTTGTGGGCGACCAGAGGGTGGTCGACGACGTGAAGACGCATGCCCTAACAGTAACCGCGCCCCCATGACCCTGGCGCTGGCGCCGAACCGCTCTCCAGAACCCTCGCACCGGGCGCCGAACCGCTCTTCACACCCCCTGCGCTGGCATCAAACCGCTCTTCGGAGGGAAAGTGGGAGGGACGGACCGGGGGGTGGTGTGCCCATGCCTGACCTGCCTGAGAGCGACGCGCGCAAGGACTCGCCGGCGGACGACGACGCCGAGCGCCGGCGGCGCAGGGCCCAGTTCCTGCGGGATCTCGCCGAGGCGCGCGAACTGCGCGACCGTGTCCAGCCCCGCCGCGCCAAGACCGCCCGGTTGCGCCACGCCATGCGCATGCGCACCTTCCGCTGGTGACCGGGGCGGCAACTCCGGTCCGTCAGCTGGGTCGTTGAGGGGCGACCCGGTGCGTGCACACCAGGATCGCCGCGTACGATCCCGCTCGTGGTCGATCAAAACGGGCGGACACAGGGAGCCGAAGACGTCCCCTCACGGCCTTGTTTCTGCCACGATTCCGAGTGGGTGGGGCTCGGAGCCCAGCTCTCCCCGCCCAGAACCTCCGCCGGGGGGACCCCCAACCGGCACGCCTAGGACCAGTGGGAGAGTCACGGTGTACTTCGCCGCACTGCTCGCGCGCACCGAAGACGGGTGGGAAGCGAGCGACACAGAGCTCGACGATGTGGAGACCCTGTCGGATCTGGCCGACCTCGCCCGGGAGGCGTCGACAGAGGACGACACGGTGCTCGTACTGATCGAGCAGGAAGACGGTTGGTTCGGCGTCGTCCGCGTCGACGGCGAGGACGACCCTCGTATCTACGTCTCGGACGCCGCGGCCGCCGCCCGCAGCAGTTACGGAGAGATCCTGCTCACCGACGAACTGCTCGGAAGGGAACCCGGCGACGACGTCTCCGACCTGGACTCCCTCGACCTCGACGGCACAGAGGACGGTGAGCCCGCCACCGACGACGACAACAACAGCAGCAGCAGCACGGGCGCCGAGGCGGTGCCGCACAGCCCCGTCGGCGACGTCGAGATCCTGGAGGACCTCGGCGTGAGCGCCAAGGAGCTGCGCACGCTCGACGAGGACGCCCTGAGCACGATCGCCGAGGCCCTCGGCGCCTCGGAGGTCCTGGAGACCGTCCGCTGACCACCGCACCGAGCGCGGCGGGCACCCCGGACCCGGTGCGCGACCGCTGGCGGGCCGCGATGCGGCTCGCCCTGGACGAGGCCCAACGGGCCGGCGAGGACGTCCCCGTCGGCGCCGTCGTGCTGGCTCCGGACGGGTCGGCCGTGCTCGCGGCCGGGCACAACGAGCGCGAGGCGACCGGCGATCCGACGGCGCACGCCGAGATCCTCGCGATCCGCCGGGCCGCCGCCGGGCTCGGCCGGTGGCGGCTGTCCGGCTGCACACTCGTCGTCACCCTGGAGCCCTGCACGATGTGCGCGGGCGCGATCGTGCAGTCCCGCGTGGACCGCGTCGTCTACGGCGCCCGCGACGAGAAGGCCGGAGCGGCGGGCTCGCTGTGGGACGTCGTACGCGACCGGCGGCTCAACCACCGCCCCGAGGTGATCGGGGGCGTACGCGCCGACGAGTGCGCCCGGCTGCTCACCGACTTCTTCCGCTCCCGCTGACTCCCCGACCACCCGATACCGATTTCAAAGCACCGCTGGAGGTGCTGTAAGGTCTCCCTCGGTAGCGTGTCCGAGCGGCCGAAGGAGCTCGCCTCGAAAGCGAGTGTGGCGCAAGTCACCGAGGGTTCAAATCCCTCCGCTACCGCAGGTAGACGAAGGGTCCGGCGCATCGCGCCGGGCCCTTCGCGCATCTCCGTCTCAGTTTCCGTCTCAGTTGGCCCGTACGAGCGCTCCGGCGGGCCCCTCGTCATCGTCGTCCGGCTCGTTGAAGGTCACTTTCCAGATGAGCCCGTCGACGCGTTCAGCGACCTCGTTCCGGACGGTGTCCACCATGTGTTGGTACCGAGCGGCCATGGCCGTGGTGGACCACCCCATGAGTCCCATGACGGCCCGCTCCGACACTCCGAGGATCAGCAGGACCGTCGCGGCGGTGTGGCGGGCATCGTGCAGACGGCCGTCCCGCACCTTCGCGTGGTCAAGCAACTCCTTCCAGTCGTCGTAATCCGTCCGGGGGGACGTGCCCCGACCCGTGGGAGTCGCGAACAGCCATCCCTCGTCAGACCAGCTGTCGCCGGCCGCCGTGCGTTCGGCGTCCTGCTTGACCCGGTGGACCCTGAGCAGGTCGACAAGCTGAGCAGGGAGCCCGACCGCGCGCCGACCCGCGCGGGACTTCGTGTCGGCCGTCTCGGGATTCGTCCGCTGACGCTGCGGGCAGTACCCGGCTTTCCTGCCGCAGGTGTCGCCGCACCCGTGGGCGTACTGAGGGCGCCTACGGCTCCGGCGAACCATCAGGACGCCCCGTTCGAGATCCACGTCAGCCCACTTGAGGCCCAGGGCCTCTCCCTGCCGGAGACCGAGCGCGAGCGCCACGGCCCAACGGGCGGAGTTGCGGCGGTCGTCGGCGGCCCGCAAGAGCCGCTGAACCTCGTCGACGGTGTACGGCTCCACCTCCTCTTCCCGGAGACGGGGTGCCTTGGCGAGTTGGACGGGGTTCCGTCCCAGGTGGCCACGCCGTACGGCCTCGTTGAGCGCCGTGCGGAAGGTGCGGTGGATCTGGTGGATCGTGCCCGGCTTACGACCGGCCGCCTGCATCTGCCCGTAGAAGCGCTCGATGTGCTCCGGCCTGAGCTTGTCGAGGCGGTGGGCCCCGAGGGCAGGGATCAGGTGCTTCCGGACGGCGACCCCGTAGCCGACCATGGTGTTTTCGTTCACCGCGAGTGGCGCGATGGTCTCCACCCAGTGAGTCAGCCATGTCTTGACGGTCCAGGGCTTGCCCGGCTTGGCAAGGGTCTTGGCGTCGCGCTGCTTCTCCAGTTCACGGACGGCCGCCGTCACTTCGGCGCGGGTCTTGCGTTCGACGTGTCGCCGGTCGGGCTTGCCGTCGTCGCACACGCCGACCGTCACGCGTCCGTGCCACTTCCCGTCTTTGCCGAGGTAGATGGACGATCGGCCGTTGGGCTGTCGGGTGCGCTTCTTGTCTTCCGCCACGGGCGGGCTCTCCTTCGAGTGAGGGTGAAACAGTCGGAGCACCACCCCGTTGTGGGGTGGTGCTCCGGTGAGGGATGGGTCAGGCTGCGCGTTGTTCGGCGCGGCGGCGGGCGAGGTAGGCGGCCGGGGCGTCGGCGGGGACTCGGCGGAGCCCGCCGACCATCAGGGATTCCAGCTCCCCGGTGCGGATCAGGGCGAAGCACGTAGTCCGGCCGATGCGGAGGCAGTAGGCGGCCTCTTCGACAGTCAGGAGAACGGGGGCAGGGCCGTCGACCTCAACGAGTCGGGCCGTCTCCACACTGGCGATGCTCATGCGGGATCTCCTCGGGGCAGTCCTTCGGGGGCCTCTCTGAGGGGCGCTACTTCCGCTACCGCCGCTACCTCGCAGGTCAGGGGCCTGTTCGAGGTAGCGGGAAGGGGTAGCGGTAGCGGATGGGTAGCGGGGAGGTAGCGGCAATCAGTGCCGGTTGCCGCTACCTCGTTGTTGCTGGTCAGGCAGCGTTTTCGGTGCCGGGTAGCGGAGGTAGCGGACTTTCCGGGGGTGGGGGGCAGTAGCGGGCCCACGCGTCCCAGAGATCGACGGCGTAGTAGCCCTTCAGGACGCTCCCGGCGGTCTTGATGTTGCGGGAGGTGATGGGCTCGTTGTCGGCCGTCATGTACTCCGCGAGCATCCGCGACAGGCGCCGGTTGTCGAGCGGCTTGCCGTGCAGGTCGGCCCACGGGGCGTCGTCGAGGGCGTTGAGCCGGTCGAGGATGGCGACGGTGGGCAGGCGGTCGATGCCGGTCATGACGTGGTCGCGCAGGTCGGTCAGCAGCCGGATTCCCAGGCTGCCTTTGTCGTTGGCCTTGGAGGCGGTCACCAGGGTCACGCATGCCTGCCGTGCCCGCTCGGGCCAGTTGCCGCCGATGGCATCGGCGATGGCGAGCAGGGGTTCCCACACGTCCGCCGGTCGGTCGGTGACGCCGTCGGGCATCTCGGGCCAGGCGCCCGTGACGACGTCCCGAGCGTGTTCGGCCCATTGGGCGAGCCGGTCACGGAGCTTGTGCCCCTCCGCCTCATGGCTGCGGGCCCGGAAGGGCTCCACGCGTTCGTTCCGCGCCCGCCGGCGCATGCGGATGATGACCGAGCGGGTCATGATCGTGTCGGGCAGGGCTCCCAGTCCGGCGACCGCGACCGCGCAGTACGAGGGGAATGCCTGCACGGTCTGGTTGCCGCCGTCGCCGATGCAGCGGTAGGTGACCCCGGTGCGGCGGTGACCGGCGTTGAGGAACCCGCGTAGCTCCTCGTTGTCGCCTGCCTTGGGGCCGAAGATCGTGTCGATTTCGTCGAACAGGATTGTCGGCCGGCCGTTGGGGTTGGACACGGACCGGAACAGGGCGGCGGCGGACGCGTTGACGGCCGTCATCGGCGCGGGGACGAGGGTTTCCACGATCTCCAGTGCCCGCGACTTCCCCGAGCCTGGTTCGGGTGAGAGGAACGCCAGGCGGGGGGTTGAGTCGAAGCAGTCGAGCAGGTGGGCGTGCGCATCCCACAACGCGACGGCGACGTAGGCGGCCTCGTGGGGGAAGACGTTGAAGCGGCGGTGGAAGGCTTCCACCTCGTCCAGCAGCGCGGCCCCGTCGATGGTGTCGGTCATGCGGCGGCCCTCCCTTCCTGGGGAGCACGGAGCGGGCAGGTGTCGCGGTGGGCGTCGTACGCGGCGGCCAGAGCCGCCACGGAGTCACGGCCGCTGGCGTTGCCGGTCCGCCCGCACGCGCAGGCGTAGGCGGCGGTCGGGGTTGCTCCCAAGCGCTTGGACCAGCGAGCGCCGTCGTAGTGGTGCCGGTAGACGGGCGGGGCGGAAATGCGGATGCCGGGTTGCTCCGGCGTGGGGTCGCCCGGGGCGGCGGTCTGCGGGTCAGGGCATGTTCGGACGCCCTGGCGGGCGGCGCCCTTCGGCGCGCCTACGGCCGTCGTGTCCACAGGCTGTGGCGCGTGCGGCGGCCCGCCGGGGGTGGGGGTGATGCTCTTCAGGCGGGGGCGGGCAGGGGTGTTCATGCCGTCGCCCTCCTGCCGGTCTGGTTGTGGGCGATGGACCAGTTCAGGGCGCTGCGCAGGGTGGAGCGGCACTCGGCGACGGTGAGTCCGGCCGCCTCCCCCGCCTCCTGAAGAGCCTGCTCAACCACGTGCCGGGGGAGGTCGCCCCACGCGACGAACCGTCCCAGGGCGCGCGCTGCGGTGAACAACGTCCGCTCGCGCTCCCCGTGTTGGGCCGTGGCGACGTTGCGCGTCTCGTTGCCGAGCGCTACATCCGCATATCGTCGTGATTGCCCCGCTACGGCGATTGACGGCGTCTGAGACGCCCTGGGGGCCGGTCGCAGGATGCTTTGCAGCCAATCGGGCAGACGGGCCGCCACAGAGCCGCACAGCGCTTCGTAGGCTCCGGCGGGGGTGGTGGATCCGGCGGCGACGACGTAGCCGCCCCATGCGCGGGTGTCGACCAACTCCCCGACGGTTCCCGCTGTGTTGGTCAGCCGCACCCCGTGCGGGGCGGTGAAGTACAGGTGCTCCCCGCCGCTCGCGGTCCGCACCCGGTAGGTGTCGGGGACGGCGTGCCCGGTGCGCTCGCAGAGCGCCCCGAAGGTCGCCGCGCCGCAAGGCGCGTCCGAACTGCCTTTGTCCTTCGGTACGTCCAGGTCGACGACCAGCAGGCCGGATGGGCCGGTGGCGATGCCGACGTTGAACGGCGTCCGGGACCAGGCGGCGCGGATGCGGTCCGGGTCAGTGGTCGCGCGCTGCTCCCACTTCAGGTGGCCACTCGCGCACGCACCCGTGCGCGGGCAGGCGGCCTCCCCGTGCAGCGCGGGGCGCTTGGTGCCGGGGCGGAGGGGGAAGACGTGCCAGCCGCGCGCGGCGGCGTCGAGTGCTGCACGTAGCAGGCGCTCGGGTTCCGGCACTCGCCGGATGTCGGTGGGTTGGGTCATGCTGGGAGGTCTCCAGTTCCGTGAAGGTGCTGGTTGGGCAAGGGCGGTCCCGCTGTCATTGGCGTGAGGTGGGGCCGCCCTTGGCGTAGCTAGCCGTGGAAGTGGTTGCGCTTGAAGATGGCTTTGCGGATATTGACCGTGGTCGACTCGCGGTGCCCGCTCGTGCTGAAGACCTGCACGGCGATCCAGCCGCCGAAGATGACGGCCGCGAGGGTGATGAGCTGAGTGATGAGCGCGGTCAGCGCGGTGATGAAGGTGGTGAGCAGCAGCAGGCCACCACACACCGCAAGGAAGCCGACGCCCCCAAGCGCGACGTTCACCGCAGCGCGGGAGACCGGCGGCTTGGCGGCGACCGGTTCGGGCTTGGCGGGTTCGATGGCGTAGCCGGTGACGACGCGGCCGTCGGGCAGGACGATGCTCGCCACAGACGGCACGGTGCCCGGCTGAACGGGAACCAGTGGCGCCGCCTGGTGGACGAGGGCGGGCTGTATCGGGGTCGGCTGGTGGACATCGACGGCCCGCGCGGCGGGCGTCTGCGGAACGCGTTCGGGGTACATGCGGAATCCCTTCCGGTGCCGGTTCCAGGGAGGCGGAGACACACCCTTGAAGGTGTGCTGTGGAGGGGGTTTCAGGGGTCTGGCCTGGGGTGCCTCCCTGCCTCCCTGGACGATCATTTGTGCAGGTCAAGGCGAGGGAGGCGGGGCAGGGAGGGGGTCAGGGAGTTCTCCCTGCCTCCCTGCCCCGGCGGGGGTCGGCTCCCTGTCATTGGGAGGCGGAAGCGGAACCCTCGTCGTCGCGGTTGGCGAGCGCGCGGGCGAGGCGGTCGCGGCCGACGACCATGACGCCGTCGGACTTGTACGGCTCCGCGCCGGTGCCCTCTAGCACGCGCTTGAGGTCGAGGAACGACCAGCCGCCGTAGGCGCCCGGATTGAGGGTGCCGAGCCGGGACAGCACGTCCTTGGTGCGCACCCGCTCCGCCGTGCCGATGACGGAGGCGATGTCGGCGAGCGGATCGCGCTGCTCGCCCTTGTCGATGGCGTGCAGGGTGGTCACGCCGTCGCGCAGGGCCTTGGCGCGGTCGGTGATGGCCTCGGCCGCGTCGTCGTCGATGTAGTGCGTACGCACCGTGATGGACGACTGTCCGGCCGGGATGGCGATGCCGTCGGAAGCGACGACCAGCGTTCCCCGGTCCAGGCCCGGACGCAGCAGGTTCGGCGCGGCCCCGCCGTCGACCGCCTTGTCCCCCAGGGCCATCCGGGCCTGGGATTCGGTGCCCAGGGCGAGTGAGGCGCGGGTGTGGGCGCCCTCGCGCACGAGCTTGGGCAGGTTCTCGTTGGTGGGGTCCTGGGTGCCCTGCCACATCAGGACGTTGACCGCACGGCCCTGGTTGTGAATCTTGCGGACGGCCATGAAGTACCGGGAGTTGGCCTTGGAGCCGCCGTAGGGGCGCTTGTCCTCGTCCTTGGCCGGGCACATGAACGCCACCTGCGCCTCGTCGACCAGCACGATCAGCGGAGGGAAGGTGGTGCCGGGCGGAGCCTGGATGCGGCGGTTCATCTCCGCCACCGCGCCCTCGACCATCTCCGTCACCTGGATCACGTGCTCATCCGTCGGCCCCTGGATCAGTGTGGTGGCCAGTCCGTCGAACATGGCCCAGTCGCCCACGCCCTTGAGGTCGCCCATCAGGAACTGCACCGAGCGGTCCAGGGACAACCACAGCGCGAGGGAGCGCAGGGCCACGGTCTTGCCCTGGTTGGACAGGCCGGTGATGAGCAGGTGGCGCTGATACAGGCTCAGCGCGGCCGCGTCGCCGCGCAGGTCCTGCCCCCAGGGGGCGCGGCCCTTGGCGTAGTCGGCGGTCATCGTCTCGTCGGTGACCAGCGGGGACGGGCCGATCGGCTCATCCAGCGCGCCGGAATCGGCGATCCACAGCCGCACCGTACGCGCGGCCTGCGGGATGGTGATGAACACCTCGTGCTCGTGCCGGGTCAGGTTCTCCGCCAGCTTGCGCCGCCGGTTCTGTACCTCGATCGTCGACACCCCCGAGGGGAGCGTGACGTCGACCTCGACGCCGCATCCGGCGATGCGGATGGGGCCGAGCATGGAGGCGCCGGCGTCGCCCATCTCCTGGATGGCCTTGCGCAGGGCGGGCACCCCGAGGTCGCGCAGGGCTTTGACGACGATGGACGGGGTGATCGGCTCACCCTCGCTCGATCGGACCTGGTCGGGCATCGACCACGCGGGGGCGGCCTGCTGGTGCTTGCCGACGGCCCACAGCGCGAGCAGGGCGAGCAGCGGGCCGATCGTGAGCGCCGGGCCCCACACGATCTGCACGATCCGGATGAGCAGACCGATGAACTCGATGGTGGCGGCGAGCGGGGTGATGACGTCACGCACGTCGCCGCTGTTGATGGCCATCACGACCCCGAGCGCGACCAGCGCGCCGACGCTCATGCCGGCGGCGACGCCGACGCCCTTGGCGGCGTCGCCGGGCGAGTGCAGCAGGTCCATGCGGCGGCGGTGCCTCGCTTCGCGGAAGCGCTGCAGGCGCTCCTCCCACTCCTCGGCGACCTCGTAGTTCCCGGCGGCCTCGGCGGCGCGCAGCATGCGCTCATACCGTGCGCCGGTGCGGCCGTCCCAGGTGCGCCGGACCACGATCCGGCCGCCGTTGAGGGTGTAGAGGGAGTGCCGGGCGACCGCGCGGGCGGCGGTCTTGGTGGTGTCGTGCGTGACCGCTGCACGGACGGCGCGGCCGGAGCGCACCCACAGCGGCACGGGCGCCGGGGGTGCCGGTTCGGGGACCACGGTCAGTGTGGTCACGGCCGCCTGATCGGCGGGCGGTTCGGGGTTCTTGTGCAGGCGTACGACGTTCTCGGACATGCGGAACTGACTCCTGACTGCCCTCATGGGGGCGGGAGTTGGTGGAGGATGAGGGGCGCCGGGGCGGCCGGACTCGCGGGAGGGCGCGGCCACCCCGAGCGGGAACGTGCGGATCAGACGGGGGCCGGTGCGGTCACCACCAGCTCGACCGCTTCTTGGGCACGAGGTAGGGGCAGCCGTTGCGCATGTGGTCCAGGCACGGCTGGCAGTCCTCGCGCGGCTTGAGCTTGCGGTGGATGCTCTTGTCGTAGGCGTGCTGCCAGCACTGCGGGCACGCGCCCGGAGGCGTCTCGGGTACGGCCATGGTCACCACCACCCCGAGGACTTCTTGGCGGCCTTGTCGCGGGCGGCCTCGGTGACGATGCGCTGCCGTTCCATCTGGAGTGCGGTCAGTTCGGCGGTCAGCCGGGTCTCGGCGGCACTCGCGGTGGTGTCCATGCGGCGTTCGGCGCGGCCGGTGCTCTTGCCGCGTGCGGCGCGCACGGAGCCGCCCGCCACGGCCGCGAACATGGCGCGCCGTTCGGAGCCGGTCAGCGGCCACCATTCGCCGTTGCGGACCGCCTCCAGCTTGCGCATGGTCAGCTGGATCTCTTTGTCCAGGCGGCGGGTGTTGGGCTTGCCCATGGTCACTCCCCCTCCGGGGTCGGGGTGTTGGCGTCGATGCACAGCCCGCACAGGCCGTAGCGGCGGGAAATGCAGTAGTCGTAGGTGATCCGGCAGGACGGGCAGGTGCGGCGGGCGAGCATCGCCAGGGCGAGCGCGCCCCACTTGCGCGACGTCATCGGCCGCACCGGCAGCGCCAGGTCCTCGCGGTAGAGGAAGGCGACGCGCGGCCCGCCAGCACGGCGGTTGATGCGCATGACCTGCGCGGCGATCGGCTGACCGCCCGGACGCAAGCCCCGGGCCCGTAACTGCCGGCGTGTGGCGAGCCCGTCCGGGGCGAGCCGCCACGGGTAGGTGGGCACCCCGTAGCGGGCGCCGGACGGGTCGAAGCACTTGCCCCACGCGGCCGACATCAGGCGGCCCGCTCGGCGAGCAGCGTGTCGCGCAGGGTGCGGGCGTTCGCGGGCGAGGTGTGCACCTCGCGGCGGATGCCCTCGGCGGTGATCTGCGCGTCCGGCCAACCGGCCGTCACGGTGCGCGCCTCGGTGAGCAGCTGCTCCGGGGTGCGCTTGGGTCGGGTCGACTTCGCGGCGGCGGGGACTCGACCGGTCGCCCGTCGCGGACGGGACGAGGTGGCCGCTACCGTGGCGCGCGCGGTCGACGTGACCGGCGCGGGGGTGATGGCCCGGATCGGCTTGTGCGGGGTCGACTTGCCCAGGTCGACGGCGACCGGTGCAGGCAGCGGCAGCCGGGTCAGCGTGATGGGAGCGGGGGTCGATTCCGGCAGGTCAGCCGTAGACCGATACCTCTCGGTATTGGTGGATTCCTCCGCATTCGTGTCTGCGGTCAGGATCGGGGCCGGTCGATGGTGCAGCACCTTGGCGACCAAGTCGGAGCCGAAGTAGATCGACCCGACCGGAAGCGACGTGGCGAGCAGGACGAGCGCCCAGTTGGCGGGGTCCCAGTCGGCCAACCGTCCCCAGTCGACCGCACGGCCGTGCAGCGCGGGGACCAGACCGTGGACGTAGTTGAGGACAAGGGAGGCGCCCGTGTAGGTACCCAGCACCCGCAGCGCGAACTTCCGATCCTGGCCGACCAGGACGAGGGTGGCGACCAGCGCCAGCGCCATCAGTCCGTCGACCACGAACGGGTAGAGGGTGGCGGCGGTGTGGTCCGCGCCGATCGCGTTGGCGATGTCGCGCAGCGCGTTCCAGGAGACCCGAAACGCCATGCCGACCACACCGACCAGCGCGGCCACCAGCAGGATGCGGCCCGTGCGATTCATCGCGCACCGCCCCTCTGGCGGCGGCCGTGACGCACCCAACCGACGCACTGCACGAAGCAACCGGCCACGACCAGGTAGCGCCACACGTGGTCGTGCGTGACGTACGCGGCCGTCGTACCGGTCACCGCAGCGAGGGCGCCCGCCAGGACGAGCAGGAGAGCCCAGCCGCGCGGGGAAGGCGTGGCACTCATGCCGCACCGCCCGTCGCGTTGGAGCGGTTGGCCAGCGTGCGCCGCGCGGCGAGCACCTTGCGGTGCGCGCGGCGAATGCGCCGGGCGTCCAGCTCAGTCGGGATGCGGTCGAGGGTGATGATCTGCGCGTCCAGCAGGTCGACGTCCGCGAGGATCGCGGGCAACTCCTGCTCGATCGCGTCCAGCTCAGCGTTCGTCGGTTCGATCCAGTCGGCGAACGCGGTAACAGCGTCCTGAACAGTAACGATGGGGCTCATGGGTCGTGGTTCCTCTCAGGAGGGGAACGGCCCGAACCGCGCCCCCGGTGTTCCAGCACCGGGGGCGCTTGCCGTTGTGGGTGACAGCCGCGCCAAGCGCGCGGCACGGCCACTGAAGGTGGCCGGAGTGCCCCGGGCGAGATTCGATCTCGCGCCCTCACGGCAGAACGCCGGGGCGATGAACGTGTCTCCTTCGGGGGTGCCGCGCCCGTATCAGGTAGCGCGGCATGACCCCGTTGTAGGCGTATGGAGACGTGACCTTTCGGTCTAAGCCCTCCCGAATGACCAGGGTCGGGTGCGCCCTCGGCCCGCTCTGTCCCGGGCCCCTTGACCTCAAGCGGCCCTGAAGCAGGGCGCATTGAGGTCCTGCACCCCCCGATCGGCTGAGCCGCCCGGTGGGCACATCCCTAAGGTTCCCTAGGGGTCCCTGCGGTGTCAAGCGGTAAGGTAGGGAACCTCAGGGAAGTGACGAAAAGGAGCAGGCGTGATGGCAGGCCAGGCCGACAACCGGGCGCCGTACGCGAAGATTGCCGCCCACTACACAGAGCTGATTACGTCTGGTCAGCTAGAGCCAGGAACCCTCTTGCCGAGCATCAAGAACCTCGCGGAAGAGTGGAAAGTGAGTACCGCAACGGCGGAAAAGGCCCTGCGCAAGCTGCGCAACGAGGGACTTGTACGAGGGATCCACGGGATCGGTACAGAGGTCTTGGACCAGCCTGCTCCCATGTCGTCCGGCTCTCAGCGCCAGGACCGAGGGCGCCGTACCGGATCTAGCTGGGGAGCCGGTGAAAGGTCCGACTCGCATCAGGCCGCCGTCGTGTCCGCACCCGCCGAAGTGGCACAAGCGCTGGACATTCAGCCTGGCTCCGATGTGATCCGCCGGAGCCGGGTCTACCGAGACCGGCACGGCATCGTTGCCCACAGCACGTCATGGATTCCCGCTCGCTACGGGAAGCTGATCCCGCAACTGGCGGAGAGCGAGCGTCTGACCGGAGGAACGTCGCTCCAACTCATTGCCCAAGCGACGGGCCACGCGATCAGCCACCGCATCGACACAGCCTCAGCACGTCTAGTGACACCGGAGTACGCGCAGCTCTTGGAACTGGACCCCGAACATCCTCCGACAGAACCAGTGGTCGTCATGACGGCAAAGTTCGTGGACAGCGAGGGGAACATCGTTGAATACGGCGTGGACCTCGGCGGCCCTGGCCGCACATGGCGCACAGAGTCGGAGGTCACCTCATGACGGTGATGGATGACACGCTCGCGAACGTGCTGGAGGAGCGCCTAGGGTCACTACTTGCAGCCCGCAGGGCTGGCACAATCACGCCCGAAGCCGAAGCGGAGATGGCAGCCATCTCCCAGACCATGACGAGACCGATGTCACCACGTCCACCGTTCTGCGTCCTTATGGCCGGGCTCCCCGGCTCCGGCAAGACCACTCTTTCCCGCGCCCTTACGGATCGCGGGTTCGTTCGTCTGTGCCCGGATGAAGAGATGTACCGGCGGCATGGCGTTTACGGAGTCGACTTCCCGCGAGGCACGTTCCCGACCCTAGAGCGGCCAGTACTTGAAGACGTGGCGGTTGAACTCAGGGAACAGCTCAAGGCCGGACATGACGTCGTCGTCGACCACGGCTTTTGGACCCCGGAGGATCGGGCAAGGTGGCGAGCCATCGCCACCGACGCCGGCGCCACCCCTGTGCTGGTCTATCTCGAAGCCAGCCATGATGAACTCTGGGCACGGATCAGCAGGCGAAACGACTTCCATGCAGACGATCCGAACTCGATCTACTTCTCGGAGAGCGACCTACAGCGGTACCGGACCCGGTTCATCCCCCCGCAGGCAGATGAACCGCACCTCCTCTACGAGGGCGACGCTACGGACGTGATCGCGGCCATGGAAGCTTCACGCCACTGACGTACTACACGCTTAAGCGCAGGTCAGCCCCGCCGTACTCCGTCTCAGTTTCCGTCTCATTCATCCCCGTCCGGAGCCGTTCAGAGGGGTTCACGCGACGGACGCAGATACGCGAATGAACGAGGTTGAACGGCTCCGAATCCCCCTCTGACCAGCACGAACAGACCTCGAAAGCGAGTGTGGCGCAAGTCACCGAGGGTTCAAATCCCTCCGCTACCGCTCACCGAAGGGCCCCGTCGAGAGACGGGGCCCTTCGTGCGATCATGTGCGGTCGTTGGGACTCAGCGACTCGGGAGGCCGCGATGGCGGTGAATGCGAAGAAGATCGCCATCTATGTGCTCGTGGTCTTCGCCCTGTATTTGATCATCACGGATCCGGCCAAGGCGGCCGACTACGTCCAGATAGGGTTCGAGGGCATCTCGGACGCCGCGAAGGCCATCGGCGACTTCTTCACCTGGCTGGCCAACGGGGCCCATTAGCCCGCCGCACTCGAGAACGTGACCCAGAGCCCTGCGCCGGAACCGGCGTGGGGCCTTTTTGCGTCCTTTGTCCCAAGTTGACGTCAACACGGCGTAATGAGGTGCTTGCACAGAGTGCACATCTCTTGTGATGCTATGACCACTTTTGACGGGTGAGTTGACCGATTGCGAGGCGGAGTTGACCGTGCCGGCCAGTACTGCGCCTCAAGCACCGCCCCAGGAAGCCGCACCGGAGCCGGTGGAAGCCGCTCCGCCGCGCAGCCGCGGTGCCGACACCCGGGCCCTCACACAGGTGCTCTTCGGCGAGCTCAAGACACTGCGCCCCGGCAGCCCGGAGCACATCCGGGTGCGCGGGGCGCTGATCGAGGCCAACCTCCCGCTCGTGCGCTACGCCGCCGCCCGTTTCCGCTCCCGCAACGAGCCGATGGAGGACGTGATCCAGGTCGGCACGATCGGGCTCATCAACGCGATCGACCGCTTCGACCCGGACCGCGGCGTGCAGTTCCCCACCTTCGCGATGCCGACCGTGGTCGGCGAGATCAAGCGGTACTTCCGCGACAACGTCCGCACGGTCCATGTGCCGCGCCGGCTGCACGAGCTGTGGGTGCAGGTCAACAGCGCCACCGAGGACCTGACGACCGCCTTCGGGCGCACCCCGACGACCGCCGAGATCGCCGAACGGCTGCGCATCACCGAGGAGGAGGTCCTCTCCTGCATCGAGGCGGGCCGCTCGTACCACGCGACCTCCCTGGAGGCCGCGCAGGAGGGCGACGGGCTGCCGGGCCTGCTCGACCGGCTCGGCTACGAGGACCCGGCGCTGGACGGCGTCGAACACCGCGACCTCGTCCGCCATCTCCTCGTACAACTCCCGGAGCGGGAACAGAGAATCCTGCTGCTGCGCTACTACAGCAACCTCACCCAGTCGCAAATCAGCGCGGAACTCGGCGTCTCCCAGATGCATGTCTCACGGCTACTCGCGCGTAGCTTCCAGCGGCTGCGATCCGCTAATCGGATCGAGGCATAAGAGGCGCACGGGCGCACACTCCGGAACACCGCAGTTCGCAAACAGGATCGACGGGTAACCGGCAAGAGCGAATCGCTCACCAGGGACGTTCCCGGCATTTCTGTGTCAAAAAAGCGTCAGACCCCCTCTTTCCAGGGCCGATTCGCATCTCACGTGTCGACATGTCACTACAGCGCGTTGCCGACATGTGACATTCTTCCCCAGACGCGTTTGCCGGGGCGTCGGCTCCGGTATTCAGGTGAAGGCTGAACTCCTCGCAGAGGAACTTCGGCCGCGACCGTCCCGCGACCCAGAGGGGGTGGCATGTCCGCAGACCAGGGCAGCTCGAAGGTGCTCACACTCGCGAAGAGCGAGTCCGCACCCGCTGACGCCGTGTTCGTCGAGGCTCCGGTGCTGGAGGCCCCCCAGGCCCCGGCTCTTCCGAGTCCGGAGAACATCGACACCCGCACCCTGTCCCGCTCCCTTTTCCTGCGGCTCGCCGCACTCGACGAGCACAGCCCCGAGCGTGTGTACGTGCGGGACACCCTCATCGAACTCAACCTCCCCCTGGTGCGCTACGCCGCGGCCCGGTTCCGCTCGCGCAACGAACCGATGGAGGACATCGTCCAGGTCGGCACCATCGGCCTGATCAAGGCGATCGACCGGTTCGACTGCGAACGGGGCGTGGAGTTCCCGACGTTCGCGATGCCGACCGTCGTCGGCGAGATCAAGCGGTTCTTCCGCGACACCTCGTGGTCGGTGCGCGTGCCGCGCCGGCTGCAGGAGCTGCGCCTGGCCCTGACGAAGGCCAGCGACGAGCTCTCCCAGAAGCTCGACCGCTCGCCGACCGTGCCCGAACTCGCCGCCGTGCTCGGCGTCTCCGAGGAGGACGTCGTCGACGGCCTCGCGGTCGGCAACGCCTACACGGCCTCCTCACTGGACTCCCCGGCCCCCGAGGACGACGGCGGCGAGGGCTCCCTCGCGGACCGCCTCGGCTACGAGGACACCGCCCTGGAGGGCGTCGAGTACCGCGAGTCGTTGAAGCCGCTGCTGGCCAAGCTGCCGCCCCGTGAGCGGCAGATCATCATGCTCCGCTTCTTCGCCAACATGACGCAGTCGCAGATCGGCGAGGAGGTCGGCATCTCGCAGATGCACGTCTCCCGCCTGCTGACCCGCACGCTGGCGCAGCTGCGCGAGGGGCTCATCTCGGACTGAGCGAGGCCCCGCCCGGGGGTTCCTATTTGACGGTGCGTCAGCCACCATGGCGCGATGTTGCGTGGGACTTCCGGGACCCCTCGGACGACAGGGACACATGGCCGTCGAGGCGCCGTTACGGCTGCGTCGGCGGCCGTCGTCTGCCTGGGCGCCGTACTGGCGGCGTGCGGGGGCGGTGGCACGGACGGCGGCTATGTCGCCACCGGAGCGGCCGGCGGCGCACCACGGACCTCCGGTACGGCGGCTCCGACGGGCGGCGTGACGTTCGTACCGCTGGATACGGACCCCGAGCGGAGCGACTCCCCCTCGGCGGGCGGCAGTTCACACGAGGGGGCGGACGAGCTGCCGGCCGGGACCGTACCCGCGCCTCCCGCCGGAACCCCGTCGGCCCACGGTGATGGCGGCAGCGGCACCAAGTCGGCCTCTACGACGACCACTTCACCGTCGGCGACGGCAACTCCCGGCCGTACGGCTCCCGCAGGGCCCGCGGGTCCGGCGGATCTGAGCTGGAGCGAGCCGAAGCGGAAGGCGACGGACCAGCGCTGGTGCGAGGACGTGGCCCTGACCTTCACCAACTCCGGGGGCACCGCGGTGCGTTCCGGCACCGTCACGTTCGGCACGCATGTCATCGGCGCGCTCGGCATCGACTGGGCGACGGTGACGTCGGACGTGCGGCTTCCGGCGCCGATCGACGCCGGGGCGCACAGGAAGAAGACCTGGACGGTGTGCGTCGACGCCTGGCGCGTGCCGCTCGGCATGCACATCGAGACGCGCGACGTCACCGTCCGGTGGAAATGAACCGTCCGGTGGAAAACCGTCCGGTGGAAGTGAGCTGAGCGCTCGCTACATCATCGCGAGCCACGCGACGGCCGCCACGACCGCCACCGCGACGACGATGCCGACGATCAGACCGATGCGGGGGCCGGCCGGAGCGGCGGGCTGCTGCCGGGTCTGGCGGCCCTGCGGGCCCTCGTCGACGAACGCGCGGAACATCTGGGTGCTGCCTGCGGGGTCGTGGTTGCCCTGGGGGCCCTGGGGGTTAGCCATGGCAGCAGACCCTAGCGAATCAGTGGGTGTGGCCCAAGTGGGGGGCCTCTCACCTGGGCATCCGCCGCCACCTGCGTATTTACGTTCGCAATACTTGTCTTTGCCAAGTTTTTAAACCGCACCCCCCGTTATTGTTTGCCTGCAGCAACCAATAACTCGTATGGTTGCCCTAAGCAACGAATGCGGGAGGTGGGATGGCCGAGCAGGCGCAGTACGAGGAGCTGATCAGGCAGTTCGGTGCCTTCAGTGCCGTGAAGCGGGAGCTCGGCCGGATCCTGCCGTCCGACTGCCCGAGCGGCAGCGCCGCCGTACTGACCCTTCTGGGCCGCTACGGCGACATGCGCATGAGCAAGCTCGCGGAGCTGCTCGCCGTGGACATGTCGGTCACCAGCCGCCATGTGGCGCACCTCGCCGACCGCGGCTGGATCGACCGCTCCCCCGACCCTGCGGACAAACGGTCCCGGATCGTGCACCTCACCACCACGGGCATCGCCCGCCTGGAGGAGCTGTCCGAGCGGACCACGCAGCTGCTGGCGGAGCGGCTCGCCGACTGGAGCGACGAGGAGGTCGCCCAGCTGACCCGGCTCATGACCCGGCTGCGTGCCAGCTTCGACGACTGCCGCGCCGTGCCGCCCCGGCTGCCGCCGCCGCAAGCCGCACTCGAGACGACCACCCGTACACCCGCTAGCACTTGAGAAAAGGAAGCCCATGGCAACGACCACACCAGCCGGTGTGCGGGCTCATGCCAAGCACGGGGGAGGCTCCTCCGAACACGGCCAGATGACGCACCGGCAGATCATGGAGGCGCTCTCCGGGCTGATGCTCGGAATGTTCGTGGCGATCCTGTCGTCCACGATCGTCACCAACGCCCTGCCGCACATCATCGGCGACCTCGGGGGCGGCCAGTCGGCCTACACCTGGGTCGTCACCGCCTCGCTGCTGGCGATGACCGCGACCACGCCCCTGTGGGGCAAGCTCGCCGACCTCTTCAGCAAGAAGGCGCTCGTCCAGATAGCCCTGATCGTCTACGTCCTGGGCTCGATGGCCGCCGGCCTGTCGCAGAACCCGGGCATGCTGATCGCCTGCCGTGTCTTCCAGGGCATCGGCGTCGGCGGTCTGTCCGCCCTCGCCCAGATCGTGATGGCCGCGATGATCTCCCCGCGCGAGCGCGGGCGCTACTCCGGCTACCTCGGCGCGACCTTCGCCGTCGCCACCGTCGGCGGCCCGCTGCTCGGCGGTGTCATCACCGACACCTCGTGGCTGGGCTGGCGCTGGTGCTTCTACGTCGGTGTCCCCTTCGCCGTCATCGCCCTGATCGTGCTGCAGAAGACGCTGCACCTGCCGGTCGTCAAGCGGGACGTCAAGGTCGACTGGGGCGGCGCCACCTTCGTCGCCGCGGCCGTCTCGCTGCTGCTGCTGTGGGTCACCTTCGCCGGTGACAAGTACGACTGGATCTCCTGGCAGACGTACACCATGGTCGGCGGCTCGATCGTGCTCGGCCTGCTGTTCATCCTGGTCGAGTCCAAGGCGAGCGAACCGATCATCCCGCTGCGCCTGTTCAGGAACCGCACCATCACGCTCGCGTCGATGGCCTCGCTGTTCGTCGGTGTCGCGATGTTCACCGGCACGGTCTTCTTCAGCCAGTACTTCCAGCTGGCCCGCGACAAGTCGCCGACGATGTCCGGAGTCATGACGATCCCGATGATCGGCGGTCTGTTCGTCTCCTCCACGGTCTCGGGCCAGTTCATCACCCGGACCGGGCGCTGGAAGGTGTGGCTGGTCAGCGGTGGCGTGCTCGTCTCGGCCGGCCTGGGCCTGCTCGGCACCATCCGGTACGACACGGACTACTGGAAGATGGCCATCTTCATGGCCCTCATGGGTCTCGGCATCGGCATGATGATGCAGAACCTGGTGCTGTGCACGCAGAACCAGGTCGACCCCGGCGACCTCGGCTCGGCCAGCTCCACGGTCACCTTCTTCCGTTCCCTCGGTGGTGCGGTCGGCGTCTCGGCGCTCGGCGCGGTGATGTCCCACCGGATCACCCACTACGTCCAGCAGGGCGCCGCCGCCCTCGACCCGAAGTTCCGGGCCGCGCTGGCCGGTTCGAGCAACTCCAGCGACAGCATCCCGGACCTCAGCAAGATGCCGGCGCCGCTGCGCACGCTCCTGCAGAGCTCCTACGGCCACGGCATCGCCGACGTCTTCCTGATCGCCGCCGGCCTGGCAGCCATCGCGTTCCTGATCAGCCTATTCATCAAGGAGGTTCCGTTGCGGACGAAGGGCGGACTGGCACAGGCCGCTGCCGTGGAGGAGACCCCGGACGCCGACGCGGACACCGAGGCCGCTCCGGCCGCAGCCGAGGCCCCCGCCACAGCCGCTGCCCCGGTCACCGAGTCCATCCCCAGCTGGGCCGTCTCGGAGACCGCCGCCGCTGCCGACGGCACCCAGCGGCTGGGCGCCGTGGCGACCATCGCGCGGCCCGAGGAGTCCGCCTCCTCCGGCGGCACCCCGGTGCGCGGCTTCGTGCGCGGCAACGAGAGCGCGCCCGTGCCGCAGGCCGCGGTCACGCTGATCTCGCTCGCGGGACGGCAGCTGGGCCGGTCGGTCGCGCAGGCCGACGGCTCCTACACGCTCGAGGCGCCGGGCACCGGCTCGTACGTCCTGATCGCCTCCGCCGACGGCTTCCAGCCGCAGGCGTCCACCGTCGTGGTGAACGGCGAGCCGGTCTCGTACGACATCCTGCTCAGCGGCACCAGCGGGCTGACCGGCGTGGTGCGGGCCGCCGCGACCGCGCTGCCCGTCAAGGACGCGATGGTCATCGTGACCGATGTGCGCGGGGATCTGCTGGCCACCCAGGCCACTGGTGAGAACGGCGAGTTCTCCTTCGCGGAGCTGGTGCCGGGCGCCGTGACCGTCGCGGTCAACGCCGCCGGGTTCAGGCCGCGGGCGCTGCCCGTCGAGGTGGGCGGCACCGGCGTCACCCGGATCGAGGTCGACCTCGACTCCGGCGCCCAGCTCCAGGGCGTCGTGCGGGCGCCGCACGGTCCGCTGGCCGACGCACGGGTGACCCTGGTGGACGGGGCGGGCAACGTGGTCGGCACCGCCACCACGGGCGCCGACGGCGCGTACGCCTTCACCGACCTCGACAGCGGCGAGTACACCGTCATCGCGACGGGCTACGCGCCGGTGGCGACGGCACTGACGGTGGGCGGCCGCGGCGTGGACGACCACGACATCGAACTGGCCCACCCGGCCGAGTAGTCCGACCTCCGGCCCGTGGCAGGTGCACCCCGCGCGGCGGTACACCTGCCACGGGCCGGACTCTTCATGACCAGTAGCACTTGCAGGGAGAAAACGGGATGGGACTGACCGCGAAGATCCGTACGCGGGACGGATGGGCCGTGTCGCACGCGGTCGTCACGGTGACCGACATGACCGGCACACAGGTGCTGCGCGCAGAGGCGGACGCCGAGGGGGCCGTACGGGACACCACCGAGCTCGCCCCGGGGGCGTACACCGTCATCGTCACGGCCCTCGGGTACGCGCCCGTCGCCTCCAGCGCGCTCGTCACCGCGAGCGGACGCGCCGAGCTCGGGGCGGTGACCCTGGCCCGGCAGGGTGGCACCGAGCTGCCGCCGCCCGGTCCGTGGACCATCGACCCGGCGCACTCCTCGGTGGGCGCGGTCGCCCAGCACCTGGGCATCTCCAGCGTGCACGGCCGCTTCACGGACTTCGCCGGGCGCATCGAGATCGCCCCGGACGAGGTCGAGAAGTCCCGGGTGGAGGCGGTCATCCGGGCCGCGTCCATCGACACGGGCAACGGCATGCGGGACGGCCATCTGCGGTCGCCGGACTTCCTGGACGCCGAGAAGTACCCCGAGATCACCTACCGGTCCACGGGACTGACGGCGTCCGGCTCCGACCGCTGGACGGTGCACGGCGAGCTGACCCTGCACGGGGTCGTGCGTCCGGTCGACCTGGACCTGGCCTACCTGGGCACGGGCCCGGACCCGTGGGGCGGCACCCGGGCCGCCTTCCGCGCGACCACGGAGCTGCACCGTGAGGACTTCGCGATGAACTACAACCAGGTCATCCAGGCGGGCATCGCTGCCATCGGCACCACCCTGAAGGTGGAGCTGGACATCCAGGCGGTGCAGGGGGAGTCGCTGCCGGAGGCGTAGCGGCAGGCGGGATGGCGGGCGTGATGGCGGGCGTGTGCGTAGTCCTGGCAGGAGCAGGCTGAGCCGGGGCCGGGCGCCTACGCTGACGGCATGGCACCCAACATCGCTACGAACACCGCCGTCTCCCGCGACGAGCTGCTGGACTTCGTACGGCCCCGGCACCGCGCCATCCTGCTCACCCGCCGCACCGACGGCAGCCCCCAGGCCTCGCCGCTGACCTGCGGGGTCGACGACTCGGGGCGGATCGTCGTCTCGACCTACCCCGAGCGCGCCAAGACCCGCAACGCCAAGCGGGACGAACGGGTCAGCCTCGTCGTCCTCAGCGACGAGTGGAACGGCCCCTGGGTCCAGATCGACGGCACCGCCGAGGTGATCGACTCCCCGGACTCCGTGGAACCGCTGGTGGAGTACTTCCGCAACATCTCCGGCGAGCACCCGGACTGGGACGAGTACCGGGCGGCCATGGTGAAGCAGGGCAAGTCGATCATCCGGGTCACACCGGTGCGGTGGGGGCCGGTGGCCACGGGAGGGTTCCCGGCACGGCTGGCCGCCGAATAGTCGGCAGGGGCAGGAGACAGGAGTCGGGCGGGGTCAGCTGCGGGCCACCATCGCCTCGATGCCTGCCACCAGCAGGTCGAGGGCGAAGGTGAAGTCCCGTTCGCGCATCTCCTGGACCGTGTCGCCGCCCCGGGCCGCCATGATGTCCGCGTTCCCCTGGATGATCGCGGCGGCCTCGGGGGCCTGGGTCACCGCGCTCATGGCGTGCTGGAAGTACTCGTCCTGGGTCATCCCGGCGGAGGCGGAGCGGGCGATGAAGTGGCCCTCGATCGTGCCGAAGCCGTAGACGAACTGGAAGACGGCCGACAGGGCGCCGGACAGGCCGTGCACGGGCAGGCCCGTCTTGCGGACGATGTGCTGGACGACCTCGGAGAAGGCCAGCGAGTTCGGGCCGATGTTCAGGAACGTGCCGGCCAGCGGGGACAGCCAGGGGTGGCGGACCAGCAGGGAGCGGTACTCCTTCGCCAGCGCGCGCAGTTGGTCGCGCCAGTCCTCGTCGGCCTCCGGGTCGGGCAGCTCCAGCTCGCCGAAGGCGGCGTCCAGGGCCAGTTCGAGCAGGTCGTCCTTGGTGTCGACGTACCAGTAGACGGACATCGCCGTGACGTTCAGCTCGCCGGCCAGCCTGCGCATCGAGAACCTGGCCAGCCCCTCGGCGTCCAGGAGCCGGACGGTCACCTCGGTGATCCGGTCCCGGTCGAGCCCCGACGGCTGACCGCCGCGACCGCTCCGGCGGACCTTGCCCTCCAGCCACACGCTGGTCCGCGCCGCACGCTCGGCTGCCCTCACCATTGGCGCACCTTCCTAGACGGTCCGTTGACTGATCAAGATGCTAGGCGGCAGCGGACCCGAAGGGGGCGCGGGGAACTGCGCGATCAGCCCAGTTCGACCCGCGCCCGCCGGACCGTCGATGCCACCGAGCTCTCAGGCGACCACCACCCCCGAGTCTGCCCGCTCAGGGCGCGGCAGCAACGCGGCAGCCAACACACCGTTCCGTCAGGGCTCTTCGTCAACGGCTTTCCGTCAGCTGCTCGCCTTCTGTGTCAGGTCGTAGAAGGTGGCCGAGCCGACCGTCACCTTCTTGAAGTTCTTCTCGACCCACGACGAGATCTGCGAGGACGTGCCGGTGCTGCTGCCACCCATGCCACCACCCATGCCACCGCCCATGCCACCTCCGGTGCCGGACGAGATGAAGTAGTGGATCTTCCCTTCGGACACGTACTCCTGGAACTGGGCGAGCGTCGGGGACGGGTCGGTGCCGTTGAAGCCGCCGATCGCCATGACCGGGTCGCCGGTGGAGAGCTGGTAATTCGCCGCGTTCTGGGCGCCGATGGCGGCGGCGGCCCACGTGTACTTCGCGGAGTCCGTCTCCAGCAGCTTCTTGGCCTGGGAGCTGACGGTCGCGCCGTTCAGCAGACCGCCGGCGCCACCTCCACCGCCCATGCGGCCCCCGTTGCCGCCGAAGCCGCCGTCGGGAAAGCCGTTGCCGTTCGGCCGGCCCTGTTGGCCTTGCTGGTTCTGCTGGCCCTGTTGGCCCTGCTGGTTCTGGCCGCCCTGCTGGCCCTGCTGGTTCCGGCCCGGCATGCCGCCGCCGAAGCCGCCGCGCATGCCGCCACCGCCACCGCCGCCGGGGCCGCCGCCCATCATGCTCGCGCCCGCCGGGCCCGCGGTCACGATGGAGCCGGTGTGGCCCTGCCGCAGGGTGCTGATGGTGTATGCGGTCGGGCCGGCCAGCGCTGCCACCAGGCCCACGGCCGCCGCCCCGAGGGCGAGCCGGCGGTTGATGTGGCCCGCGAAGATCAGGCCGAGCGCGGCGGCCAGGCCGCCGACCAGGACCAGGTTCTTCAGCCAGGGCAGATAGTCCGGGGTGCGGTTGAGCAGGACGTAGCCCCATGCGGCGCTCGCCACGACCGCGGCGGCGAGGGTGAGCGAGGCCCAGGTCTCCCGCCGCTTCTCCCACAGGAGCGCGGAGCCCATGCCGATCACGGCGGCCAGGTAGGGCGCGAGGGCCACCGTGTAGTACTGGTGGAAGATGCCCGCCATATAGCTGAAGACGAGCACGGTCATCAGCAGCGAGCCGCCCCACACCAGGAACGAGGCGCGGGTCACGGACGTCCGCTTCAGTTTCCGCGTCGCCACCAGACCGGCGGCGAACAGGATCAGCGCGGCGGGCAGCAGCCAGGAGATCTGGCTGCCGATCTCGGAGTTGAACATCCGGTCCCAGCCGGTCTCGCCCCACCGCCCGGTGCCGCCCGCGCCGCCACCGCCGCCGACGCTGCCGGTCTCGTCGCCGCTGAGGCGGCCGAAGCCGTTGTAGCCAAAGGTCAGTTCGAGGAAGCTGTTGTTCTGCGAGCCGCCGATGTAGGGGCGCGAGGACGCCGGCCACAGCTCGACGATCGCGACCCACCAGCCGCCGGAGACGACCAAGGCGCCGGTCGCGGCGGCCAGTTGGGCCAGCCGCTTGCGCAGCGACACCGGTGCGCAGACCGCGTACACGATCGCCAGCGGCGGCAGGATCAGGAACGCCTGCAGCGTCTTGGCGAGGAACGCGAAGCCGATCGCGACACCCGCCCACACCAGCCACTTCGTCCGGCCGTCCTCGACCGCGCGGACCACCAGGTAGCAGGCGACGGCCATCAGCAGCGCCAGCATCGCGTCCGGGTTGTTGAACCGGAACATCAGTGCCGCGACCGGAGTGAGCGCGAGCACCGCGCCCGCGATCAGACCGGCGCCGGGGCCGAACCGGCGCCGTACACCCGCGTACACGACGGCGACCGTCGCGACGCCCATCAGGACCTCGGGGACGAGGATCGCCCAGGAGCTGAGGCCGAAGATGCGCACGGACAGCTCCATCGGCCACAGCGAGGCCGGGGGCTTGTCGACGGTGATGGCGTTGCCCGCGTCCAGCGAGCCGAAGAAGAACGCCTTCCAGGATGTGCTGCCGGCCTGGACGGCCGCCGAGTAGAAGGAGTTGGCGTAGCCGGAGGCGCTCAGGTTGTACAGGTACAGCAGGAGCGTGGTGGCGAGCAGGCCGAGGAAGGCCGGGCGCGCCCAGCGGGGGTCCTCGGGGCGTCCGCGCCACAGCCTGCGTACGAAGGGCTGTTTCGGCTCGCCCGCCTGCGGGGCCGCGGGGGGAGTCGGCTGCGCCTCGGCCGGGGCCGCCGCGGGAGGCGGGCCCCAGGAGGACGGTGCGGGTCCGCCGTCGTAGGTCGTTCGGTCGTAGGTCGTTCGGTCGTGGCCCGTCCGGTCGTAGGGCGTCCGGTCGTAGTGGGTCGTCATCGGGGATCCCTCGGATCGGTGTCGGTCGGACGCACCGGCTGCAGATGCATGGTGGCGTCCTCCCAGCTGCGGTCCGCGACTTCACCGGCGCGGAACGGGGTCGTCGGCTGCGGCTGGTACTGCGGGTACGCGGCCGTGGAGTAGGTCGCCGAGGACGTCGGCGGGGGCGGGGTGCGCGAGGCCACCACCGTGGACGGTCGGCCCTCGCCCCGGTCGGGGAAGACCCAGGCACGGAAGAGCAGGAAGCGCAGCACCGTGGCCGCGAGGTTGGCGGCGACCAGGACGGCGAGTTCGGTGGAGTGCGCGGGGTGGGAGGTCGCCGCGTTCAGGGCGGCGAGCGAACCGCTGGTCAGCGCGAGGCCGATCCCGAAGACGACGAGTCCTTGGGCCTGGTGGCGGACGGCGCCGCCCCGGCCGCGGACCCCGAAGGTCAGGCGCCGGTTGGCGGCCGTGTTCGCGACGGCCGAGACCAGCAGCGCGAGCGCGTTGGCGATCTGCGCGCCGCTGAACTGCCGGAAGAGGCTGTAGAGGAGCAGATAGAAGAGGGTCGACAGACCGCCCACGACGCAGAACCCGACGAGCTGGCGGGCCAGCCCCTTCGGTACGTCCTGGATGTCGCGGTCGCGCGGGTCGTCGCCGAACGGCCGGGTGATCCGGTCCAGCGGCAGCGAGCCGGTGGCCAGCGCCTTGCCCACGCGCCACACGCCCTTGAGGTCCTCGGTCGCCGTCTTGACGATGTGGACGGTCGAGTCCGGGTCGTCGACCCAGTCGACCGGCACTTCGTGGATCCTGAGGCCCGCGCGCTCGGCGAGCACCAGCATCTCGGTGTCGAAGAACCAGCCGGCGTCCTCGACCATCGGCAGCAGCACCTGCGCGACATCACGCCGGATCGCCTTGAAGCCGCACTGCGCGTCGGAGAAGCGGGCCTGCAGCGAGCCACGCAGGATGAGGTTGTAGGCGCGGCTGATGAACTCCCGCTTGGGACCGCGCACGACGCGCGAGGAGCGGGCGAGGCGGGAGCCGATCGCGAGGTCGGAGTGGCCCGAGATCAGCGGCGCCACCAGCGGCAGCAGGGCGTTCAGATCGGTCGACAGGTCCACGTCCATGTAGGCGAGGATCGGCGCCTCGGAGGCGGACCACACCGTCCGCAGGGCGCGGCCGCGGCCCTTCTGCTCCAGCCGGAAGTTGAAGACCTCCGGTATCTCCGCCGCCAGCCGCGCCGCCACCTGCGGGGTGGTGTCCGTCGAGGCGTTGTCCGCGATCGTGATGCGGAACTCGTACGGGAAGGTGCGCCTGAGGTGCTCGTGCAGTCTGAGCACACACGGCTGGAGGTCCTTCTCCTCGTTGTAGACGGGGATCACTACATCCAGGACGGGCGTACCGGCGGCGCCGGCCGGGAGGTGCTCCCGCACCGGCAGGGTGCCGGGAGAAGAGTCGCTTCGCATGCAAGCGACTGTGGTCAAGCCCCCTGTTGCACCCATGTGGTGGCACTGTGGTGCGCCTGTGAGTGCGATTGCCAGTTCGTTTCGGGGGCCGGGTGCGGCACCGCCGGGGCGAGCGCAGGCAGATGCACGGTGAACACCGTGCGTCCGGGAACGCTGTCCACGGTGACGGCGCCGCCGTGCGCGGTCGCGACGGCCTCGACGATCGCAAGTCCGAGGCCGGTGGAGCCCGTTGCCCGCGAGCGCGCCGAGTCACCGCGCGCGAACCGCTCGAAGACGTGCGGCAGCAGTTCGGGCGGGATGCCCTGGCCGTTGTCCTCCACGTCCACGCACATCCACGGCCCGCGCCGCTGTACGCGCGCGGTGACCGTCGTACCGGGCGGGGTGTGCTTGCGGGCGTTGCCGAGCAGATTGACCAGCACTTGCTGGATGCGGGCCGCGTCGGCGCTGACCAGCGCGGGTTCGTCGGGCAGGTCGAGCCGCCAGTTGTGGTCCATGCCGGCCGCGCGGGAGTCGCTGATCGTGTCGACGACCAGCGGGACCAGGTCGGTCTGCTCGAACTGCAGCGGCCGTCCGGCGTCCAGCCGGGCGAGCAGCAGCAGATCCTCGACGAGCAGCGTCATCCGGCCCGCCTCGGACTCGATACGGCCGAGGGCGTGCCGGGTGTCGGGGCCGACCTGCTCCCTGCCGCGCCTGGTCAGCTCGGCGTACCCGCGGATGGAGGCGAGCGGTGTTCTGAGCTCATGACTGGCGTCCGCCACGAACTGCCGTACCCGCATCTCGCTCTGCTGCCGTGCGTGCAGGGCGCCGTGGACATGGTCGAGCATCCGGTTGAGCGCGGCCCCGACCTGGCCGACCTCGGTGTGCGGGTCGGTCTCGGGCTCGGGCACCCGCTCGCTGAGGTTCACCTCGCCGGTGTGCAGGGGCAGTTCGGAGACCCGCGTCGCGGTCGCGGCGACCCGGCGCAGGGGACGGGTGGCCACGCCCACGAGGACGTACCCGGCGATGACGGCAGCGCCCAGGCCGGCGGCGGTGACGCTGATCTCCACGAGGATCAGGGTGTTGATGGTGCTGTCGGGATCACTGGTGGGGACGGCCACGTAGTAGTTGCCGGTGGCGCCGGTGACGTACTTGACGCGGTAGGAGCCCAGCCCGCTGATCTCCACGGTGTGGATCCTGCCGTCCTGCGCAACGGTGTTGAGCGAGGTGCGGGCCGCCTCGCTGAGGTCGCTGGCGGCCATGCCGCTGATGTCGGGGCTGTCGTCCGACTTCTCGCCGTACTTGCCGTCGGTGATCTGGCCGTTCCGGACCCGGGCGATGACCGTGTGCTCCGGCTGCGGGCCACGCGTGACGAACTGGCCCAGGTCGAGGGTCTGCGGGTAGGTCTTCTCGTCTCCACTCTTCTTCTCGGCGGCACCCCCGCTCTTCTTCTCGGGGGCACCACCGCTCTTCTTCTCGGGGGCACCACCGCTGATCGGCCCGCCGATCCCTGCCGCCCGGCCGGAGACCTCCATCAGCCGGTCGTCCAGCTGGCTGTAGAGATGCGAGCGCAGCGCGAGGGTCGTGACCGTGCCGATCACCGCGCACACGACGGCGATCAGCACGACGGACGCGACGACGAGCCGCGCCCGCAGGGTGCGCGGCTGGCCCGCGCGTCGCTTCTGCGCGCGCGGTCGTCGTCGTCCGCTCATGACACGGCGGGCTTGATCAGGTAACCGGCGCCGCGCCGGGTGTGGATCATCGGCTCACGGCCGGCGTCGATCTTCCGTCGCAGATACGAGATGTAGAGCTCGACCACATTGGCCTGGCCGCCGAAGTCGTACGACCACACACGGTCGAGTATCTGTGCCTTGCTGAGCACACGCCGCGGGTTGCGCATCAGGAAGCGCAGCAGCTCGAACTCGGTGGCGGTGAGGTGGATGTTGTCCCCGCCCCGCGACACCTCGTGGCTGTCCTCGTCGAGGGTGAGGTCACCGACGACCAGGACGGACTCGGAGCGCCGGTCGGCGGCACCGGAGCGGCGGATGAGACCACGCAGCCGCGCGACGACCTCCTCCAGGGAGAACGGCTTGGTGACGTAGTCGTCGCCGCCCGCCGTGAGACCGGCGATACGGTCCTCCACCGCGTCCTTGGCCGTGAGGAACAGGACCGGAACGTCCGGGAGCTCGCGGCGCAGCCGCCCGAGCACGGTCAGGCCGTCCATGTCGGGCAGCATCATGTCCAGGACGACGGCGTCCGGCCGGAACTCGCGCGCGGTCTGGATGGCACCCGTGCCGTCCCCCGCGCTGCGGATCTGCCATCCCTCGTAGCGCAGGGCCATGGACAGAAGTTCGGTGATCGACATCTCGTCGTCCACCACAAGCACTCGGACGGGGCTCCCGTCCGGCCTCAGCAGTTCGGTGCGCCCCTGGGGCGAGGTCGTGGTCATGCTGAACACACTGTCGGGATCCTCTGAGAACGTCCTTTCGGCAACCTGTGAATAGCCTGAGAAACGCACAGGTGCCTCTCAGGAACCCCCTGGGGGCCCTGAGACGCTCGGGGAGGCTCTCGGTCGTCGTGGGGGGGTCACACCCCGAACAGCCGAGCCCCGTTGTCATGGCAGACGGCGCGCAACCACTCCTCCCCGAGCCCCAGTGCCTCCAGGGCGTGCAGCTGATGGACGTACGGATAGGGGATGTTGGGGAAGTCGCTGCCCAGCAGGATCCGTTCGCCGAGGCCGGCCAGCCGCGGCAGCGCCCGCCGCGGGAACGGCGCGATCCGCTCGCTGAAGTCGGTGAACGCCATCGTCGTGTCCAGCCGCACCTCGCCGTACCGCTCGGCGAGGTCGAGGAAGTCCTCGTACTCCGGCATCCCCATGTGCGCGATCACCAGCCGCAGCCGGGGGTGGCGGGCCAGGACGCGGGCGATCGGCTCGGGCCCGGTGTGCTTGCCGGGCGCGGGTCCGCTGCCGCAGTGGATCACGACCGGGATCCCGGCCTCGGCGAGCAGTCCCCAGGCGGGGTCGAGCAGCTCGCTCGCCGGGTCGTACGCCCCCACCTGCACATGGGCCTTGAACACCCGGGCACCCGCCTCGACCGCCTCCCGGACATAGGCCTCGACCCCGGGCTCCGGGAACAGGGTGGAGGTGTGCAGACAGCCGGGTGTCCGGCCGGCGAAGTCGACCGCCCAGCCGTTGAGCCACTGCGCCATGCCGGGCTTGTGCGGATAGAGCATGGCGGTGAAGGCCCGCACCCCGAACTCCCTCAACCGCGCGACCCGTTCACCCTCCCCCTCCCGGTAGCTGATCGGCCACTCGACACCCCCGGTCAAGGGCCCGAGCGCATCGAAGTACTCCCACACCTTGCGCAGCACCCGCTCCGGCATGAAGTGCGTATGCACATCAACAAGCCCCGGCACCCCAAGCCGCCGCCAGAACTCCCGAACCTCCACCGCCTCAGCCATACGCCCTCTCGCCTACGCACTCTCTGCCTACGGCCACGTCGGGACCGGGACCCTTTTTCGAACCTACGGCCACGTCGGGACCGGGACCCTTTTTCGAACCTACGGCCACGGCGGAACCGGCGACCGTTCACCGCACCCACGGCCACGACGGAACCGGCGACCGTTCACCGCACCCACGGCCACGACGGGGCCGGCGACCGCTTTTCGAACCTACGGCCGCTTCCGAGCCCAACGGCACGTCTGGACCCGCGTCCGCCTTCGAACCGGCAGCCGTACCCGATCCCCGCGCCGACTTCCGAACCCGCAGCCGCCCCCGCCCGCGCCCGCGCCCTCGCCTGCGCCCGCGCGACCAACTCAGAACAGCCCGTCCTGAATGCTGCCGCTCGCCACCTCGCCGAACTCCCGCACGGGAACGCTGCACCCATCCTCACCCACACCCGGGACGATCTCCCACCCGGTCATCAGACGGGTGTCCAGCACGACGATCTCGCGCCCGGCCGCCAGGTGCAGGTCGGGCCCGGCGGCCGCCAGCAGCTCCCCGCGCACCCCGCCTCCGGCGACCAGCTCGCTCACCGCACCGGCCGCGTCCGGCAGGCCGTTGAGCCCGAACGCCCCGAAGTGGTCGACGACTTCACACGGCTCCCGCGCCAGCGACTCGGGCCATTGGTCCAGCCCCACCGCCCGTGCGTGCAGCGCCTCGATCTCGGCCGCGCGCTTTGCCGCGGAGGCCCAGAGCCGGGAGCGCACCGCCCGCTTCTGCGCGTATGGAATCCGGTCCGGCACCTGGAGCGCGGCACGCAGCAGCTCTTCGGTGCGCCGGGCGGCCATCAGCGGACCGAGGCCCAGCCAGCTGAAGCACACGGCCCCCTGCTCCAAGAGCCGTGCCGAGCCCCGCTCCCCGGCCGTGATCCCCACCTTGACCATGCCGGGCCCGAACCAGGCCAGATATACGTGGTACGGCCGCGGGTCGTCCGCGATCGTGTCGGCGGCGACCGAGTGCGCCCGGTCCAGCCGCGCGCACTCCTCGCACCGCGCGCCCGTGCTCCGCCCCGGCACGACAACCCGCCTCGGGCACGCATGCCCCCGCGCTCCCACACACGTCCGTACACCCCCGTCCGCGACCCCGAAGGCCACCCGCTTCCCCCGGGCCAGCACACTGCGCCGCCCGCCGTCCCACACCAGCTCAGGGCCGCCCTCCGACCACCGCAGCCCCGAGCACTTCCATGCCTGTGCCATCGCTCACGAGATTAGAGGGCGGCACTGACAACGGCCCCGGGCTGTGGATGGCGGACCGCCGGGGTGGCCCGTGGGGGGCAGCCCCCCTCCGGGGTACGGCTCACCGCACCCCCGGTCCGGTAGGACGCTTCATGGTGAGGGAACGGCGGCGGGAGCATCGTAGAAGTCGACGGACCGACACCTTCAGCCACACTCTCCGAAGGGAGACTCCCATGAAGCCGCAGCAGTCCCCCCGGCCGAGCATCACCCTGAACAGCCTGGTCACAGGCCCCGACGAGAGCGAACTGGCTCCCCTCCTGACCGCCTGGGACCTGGCCCACCCGGACCTCCCCGACCCCGAGTGGCGACACATCCTGGACGAGATCGCCCACCCCCGCACCACCCAGGCATTCCACCGACTGGCGGAGGCGGCGTAGCGCTCAAGCGCCCCTACAACCCGAACGCATGGCGCTGGGCCTACGCCTGACGGCACAACACGTTCCGCGCACACCCTTCTCCGCACCTTGAGAGCCAACCGGCCGTGCCCTCGATCACGGATGGCAGCCTCGAAGGGCGCCTTGGGGCATATCGGATTAGCCTCCGAATTGAGCGCAAAGCGGATCTTTGTGAAGTGGATCTTTCGACGGTGCGCTCACCCCAACCCAAGGAGGAGAAATGCGCAAGCTCCCCAAGGCGGCCGTCGCGGCCGCCGTCATCGCCCTCGTCGGCTTCATAGGCACCGGCACCGCCAGCGCCCACGGCGCGGAAGCCATGCATGGCGACGGGGGATGCAAGTCCCACGACCTGAACGTCGACATCCTCGGCCAGGTCGGCCTCCTCAACGGCCTGTTGGGCAACGCCCTCAACGGCGAGGGCAACCCAGGCGCACAGGTGGCCCCAGTGGGCTCACACTGCGACTAGGGCTGCCGAGCAACAGGATCCGCACGACGTAGCCATGAAGAGGCCCCGGACCCTTCCGGGGCCTCTCACCTGTGCACCACCGACCAGCGGCATCCGAGCAATCGGGGCGGCTTGCCCTGTGTGATGTGAGGGTTGGACACCGACGGTTCCGGGCGGCCAAGCCTTCCATACGGCCCCCGAGCACTCTCCGGAAATAAGTCTCCGGAAATAAAAGTGCACGGGACACACTGCGCAGGATGTACTGCCGCCCATGGCGGAATACCTTCAACGGCACAGTGACGACTGGCTGGCGTACTTTGCCGCGCGGGGCCACCGCGTCCCGCAGCCGCTGGCATCAGGTGTCGAAGGCGCGGTCTACCGACTCGGCGAAGGCTTGGTCGCCAAGGTGTGGAGCGGGCGGCCGCCGGCTGCCTTAGGCCTGGTCCGTGAGGTTTACGAGGACATCGCCGCGCACCCGCTGCCTTTTGCCACTCCGCAGATCCTCGCCACCGAGGAGCATGACGGCGTGCTTGTCACCTACGAGCGCGAGTTGCCCGGAGCGCCGCTGCGCCGCGAGGCGGGCACCACGCCCCCGGCCCGGGACCTGCCCACGCACGAGACCGACGCCCTGCTCACTGTGCTGCGCGGCCTGGCGTCCGTCCCCGGAACTCCCGCCATGCGGCGGCTGACCGTCCAGGGCGACGACCGCCCGCTGTGGCACGGGCACACCCGTTTCCCCGACGCGCTTGCCGCTCTGGTCGAGCGTGCCGCCAGCCGGCACAAGGACGTGCTCGCCGCGGCGGTACCCGGGTGGGCCGTGGCGGTCGAGCGGGTCACCAAGTCGTTGCGCCCCCTGCCGGACACGCCCGTCACCGCCGTCCACGGCGATCTGGTCCCGCCCAACGTCCACGTCGACGACGCCGCAGTCCCCGTGGCGGTCCTGGACTTCGGATTCTTCACCACGGCCGGCGACCCGGCGTTCGAAGCGGCGGTGACAGCGGCGATCTGGGACATGTACGGACCCCACGCGGAGCACCACACAACGGAGCTGACGCGCCTGTTCGCGGCGGCACTTGGGTACGACGCAGAGGTTCTGGCGCTGTACCAGGCCGCCTATGCCCTGACCACCTACGACCTCTTCAGCCCGGACGGCAGCGACGGCCACTTCCGCTGGTGCACGGCGCTGCTGAACCGTCAACATCGTTGACAGCAGCTCAAGATGATCGAGCTGCGGAGCAAAGTGAAGGACGTGAGTCGCGCCGTCTTCCCGACCGCACATGTGAAGCGTGAGGTGGGTGAGCCGTCCGTCAGCGGACGTTTGTTCGCCGAGACGACGTGGCTGACGGCTCCTGCGCGCTACGATCCCAGGCGGTCGACAGGGGGAAAGACGTGTCCAGGTGCGCAGACGGCACGGTGTGGCGGGACGGGTACTGCCAATACGTGGGGGCGCCACCCCTTTCCTTCGATCTTCCGTTCCTCCTGCTCGGGGTGGCCGCGCTCGGGTTCGGCGTGGCCATGCACCGCAAGTTGCGCCGGGACGGCCTGCCCCCGAAGCCGACCGGGCCTGACCCGCGCGGCCGCCAAGCAGTTCAGAGAATCATCGCCATGTCCCTCCCGTACTTCCTGATGCTCTGGGGAGCGGGTTTCTCCACAGGCGGCGCCATGCTCCTCGCAGAGACGCTCAACGGCTGACCGGGTGGCGGCACCGGCTGATCAAGCCGGGTTGATGTACTTCGCTGCCGTACGCCCCCGGAACGCAAGAGGCCCCGCATCTCTGCGGGGCCTCTTACCTGTGTGCACTCGGCAGGATTCGAACCTGCAACCTTCTGATCCGTAGTCAGATGCTCTATCCGTTAAGCTACGAGTGCTTGTTTTGTTTTTGCCGGTCCCGGCTCTTTGGGGCCGTTCGCGGCGACAGGAAGAACATTACATGACTGCCGCCGCCATGTGAAATCCGTTTGCCGTACCCCTTGTGAGCTGGGCAAACGGGTCTGTGGCGGGCGTCGGAACGACGAAGCCCCGGTCGGGTGGACCGGGGCTTCGGTGATCATGGTGATCAGGTGCGGAGGCGGAGGGATTTGAACCCTCGATGGGCTTTAAGGCCCAAACCGCATTAGCAGTGCGGCGCCATAGACCGGACTAGGCGACGCCTCCAGCACAGCCGCTCGCGCGAGCGCGAGTGGTGCGTGCAGATGATGACACAGTCGAGCGTGGTGTCACCAATCGGCTCCCACGGTACTAGGCGGGCCCGCCGCAGGGCAAAGCCCTTCTTGTCCGTGCCGGGGCGTCGCCCCCGGTGGGGTGGGGTGGGGCGTGCAGCGTCCTGAGGAGTGGGGCGCCGCAACGTCCCGGGGCGTGGGGCGTTAGGCAGGTCATGTTGCTCGCCCGGTTTCTGGTCGCCGCCGCCACCGCTGCCACCGCCACCACCGCCTTCACCTCCGTCGTGCCCGCCGCCGCCGACGCCGACCCCGGCCGGACCCCACTCACCGACGGCCCCGGCCGCTCCCCGCTCTCCGCCGGCCCCGGCCGCACCCCCCTCGCCCCGCCTCCCGTCCAGCAGGACGAGCAGGCCGGCGGCCAACACGGTGCCGAGGCCGGCGGCCAACCCCACGCCCAGCCCCACGACCAAACCCCCACCCACCCCCGCGACCACCTCACCGTCACGGTCCGGCACGCGGGCGGCGGCGCGGACGGGACGTATCGCCTGCTCTGCCACCCCGGCGGGGGCACCCACCCCGACGCCGATCGCGCGTGTGCGGCGCTGGACCGGGTGACCACGTGGGGGAAGGACACCTTCGCCCCGGTGCCGGGGGACAGCGTCTGCACCATGCAGTACGGCGGGCCGGCCACCGCGCATGTGACCGGGGTCTGGGCCGGGCGGCCCGTTGACGCCTCGTACGACCGGAGCAATGGGTGCGAGATCGGTCGCTGGGACCGGCTCGTGCCGTTGCTGCCCGATCTGGGGGAGCAGGTGGGTGGGCAGGGGTGGCGGCCGTAGGGCTCGGTGCAGGCCAGGGGATGCGGTCACACGTTCTACTTCACTTCCTCGTGCGACCTCCCTCTCATCCGCCGCCGCGAGCACAATTCGTGCCCGTAGACTCGCTCGCGTGACACGTCGCGGGCCGGTTGGCAAGATGGCCCGAGCGGTCGGCAAGATGCGGTAACAGGGAGGAAGCGTCTCGTGAGCAGCAGGCCATCCCGAGGCGCTGCTCGCCTCGCAGCCATACTGGACGCGCTGCCCGATGCGTTGGTGCTGGTCAACGCCAACGGGACCGTCGTCAACGCGAACACCATCGCGCTCGAGGCCTTCGAAGCGCCCGGGACCGCACTCGTCGGGCGGGGACTGCTCGATCTGCTGCCGCAGTTCGACTCCAAGCTGATCCCCGGCTCCATGCGGCGGCCCGACCACATGGACCCCGCCGGACGCACCAAGCCGACCCGGATGATCGCGCGGCGGACCGACGGCGCGGAGTTCCCCGTCGAGGTCACCAGCGCCAATCTCGAGAACGGCCAGCAGGCCTACGACGGTTACGGCTACAGCGGCGACGAGCTGCTGATGCTCGTCGTACGGGACCTGACCGGGACCGTCGACACCGAGGCGGAGCTGGCGCGTTCGCAGCGGCAGACCGAGATGATCCTGCGGGCCGCCTCCGAGGGTGTCGTAGGGACCGACACGGACGGGCGGATCGTGCTCGTCAACCCGGCTGCCGCCCAGATCCTGGGGTACCGGGCGAGTGATCTCGGCGGCAAGGCGCTGCACGACCTCGTGCTGCACTCCCGGGCCGACGGTTCGCCCTTCCCGTACGCGGAGTCGCCGCTCGCCGACACCCTGCGCTCCGGGCGCAAGCACCGGGTGCGCGGGCAGGTGCTGTACGCCAAGGGCGGCGACAAGGTCTCCGTCGACCTGACCACCGCGCCCGTGCGCGACGGCGACCAGCTCGTCGGCGCCGTGATGACCTTCACCGACCGGCGCCAGTACGATCTGCTCGCCGACGAGAAGGCCGAGCTGGAGCAGCGGCACGCCGAGGAGCTGGAGCGGATCGAGGAGGAGCACGCCTCCGAACTCACCGCCCTGCGCCAGAAGCACGTCACCGAGCTCGAGGAACTGCAGGAGCAGCACGACGAGGAACTCGGCGCGGGCGAGGAGCGCTACGCCGCCCTCGGTGAGCGGGAGAAGGACCGCTACGAGGCGCTCGCCGGCCGGCACGACCAGCTGCTGACGCTGGTGGGGCGCTCGCTGCGCGGGCCGCTGGACGAGCTGCGGCGCGAGCTGGCCGCCCTCGCCGCCGACGACGCCGGGCAGCTGTGGCCCGAGGCCAACCAGGTGCTGCACCATCTGTCGGCCGGCTACTCGCGCATCACCACCCTCATCGACAACGTCCTCGGCTACCAGCTGCTCGACGCCGGCAGTGAGCAGATCGCCCGGGTGAAGGTGATGCTCGACGCCGTCGTCGCGGCCGGTGTCGACGGCGCCGTCGACCTGATCGGACCCGGACGGGTGCAGTTCGCCGTGCACGCGCCGCCCATCGAGGCCGAGGTCGACCCGCAGCGCCTCGCGAGCGCGCTCTCGCATCTGATCGCGGACGTCGCGGGCGTCGACGCGACCGGCAACGCGCCCGTGTCGGCGGGCGGTTACATGGACAACACCGTGGTGGTGGCCGCCGCGCAGCGCGGCGAGGTCGTACGGATCGAGGTGCGCGGGCCGTACGCCGGGGGAGACCCGGTGCACGAGCCGATCGTGCGCGGGATCGTGCGCGCCCACGGCGGTGTGCTGCAGACGCACGACGTGCCCGGGATGAGCGGCAGCGCCTATGTGCTGGAGGTGCCCATCGGCGGCGGGGCCGGGGCCGTGGCCGCCGAGGCCCCGGCGCAGGCCGCGGGCGGCGAGGAGGGTTCCGGCGGCCGGCGCCGTGCCCGCCGGTCGTCCGTCGA
>NZ_JAFJSY010000009.1 GCF_019857225.1 Streptomyces plumbidurans | reverse complement strand
GAGAGTAGGACGCCGCCGAACAATCATTGAGAAAACCCCCGTATCGTAAATCGATACGGGGGTTTTCTGCGTTCGGCTACCGTAACTGGTATGACCTACAAGATCCGTCCCGTACGTGCCGACGAATGGCTGGCCGCGAAGGCGCTGCGGCTCGTCGCACTGCAGGATCCCATCGCGCATCTCGCCTACCTGGAGACCTACGCGGAGGCGCTGGAGCACCCGGACTCGTTCTGGCAGGAGCGTACGGCCGGCGCTGCCGAAGGGGCTCTGGGGGCGCAGCAGTTCATCGCCGAGGGGCCGGACGGGGAGTGGGTGGCGACCCTGACCGTGCTGATGGAGGAGCCAGGGACGACGGACTGGGCCGGTTATCCGATCGAGCGGATGCAGGGGCATGTCGTCGGGGTGTTCGTACGGCCCGAGCTGCGTGGGATCGGGCTGACCGAGGTGCTCTTCGACGCCGGACTTGAGTGGGCCTGGGGGCGTGGGGCCGAGCGGGTGCGGCTCATCGTGCATGAGGACAACGGTCGGGCCCAGGCCTTCTACCGCAGGGCGGGGTTCGTGCCCACCGGGCGGATCGTGCCGCTGTCCGACAAGCTCGACGAGAAGGAGCTGGAGTTCGCCCTGGAGCGCGACTGAGCGTTGGTCAGACCGGGATTCAGACCGGGAGTTCGTCGTGCGGCCAGCGTGAGCGGCCCTGTTCCCGGGAGCGGAGCAGGGCCAGGGTCGGCAGGCCCCGCTCCGCTCCGGTGGCCAGCAGCTCCGGTAGTTGGGGAAGCGGAGCCACTGCGGCGACGTCGTCGAGGACGAGGGTCAGTGGTGGGTCGAGGCGACCGGAGGATGACCGTTCGGCCATGTGCCGGCCGCGCTCGACCACGCTTGCGACGAGGGCCGTCAGGAGGGGCATGGCGCCCGGGTTCGTCCTGGGGTCCTCGATGGATTCCCCCACCACATAAAGCGTGCCCCCTTCATGGACGAAGGAATCCAAGGCGAGGGCATCGGTTCGGTTTGGAGTGCACGCCTCGCGGATGTTGACCGTGAAGAGAGCGGCGAGTGCTCTGCTGGTCAACTCCTGTGCCATGTCGCGGCGTTCGGGGTGCGCGGTGAGTGCCGCCTCGAGTTCGCCGGCGCAGCCGGGGGCCGCCTTGGGGCTGGTGCGGAGAATGCGGACCGCGTCCTGGATCTGGGCGCCCTGGGCCCAGCGGTGGACGTGGCGGGTGGTGCGGCCGTCGACGGCGGCGGCGTGCAGATAGCACCGCAGGAGCGTTTCGGCTGTGGCGGCCAGCGCCTGGTCGAGCTTGGCCGTGGGGCGGATCGGGGCCAGCAGCGCGGCGGCTCGGGCTGTCGCGGTCTGCTTGTCCTCGCATCCGGCGGTGGGGGCCCAGTGCAGACGGGCCGGGGTGTCGCAGATGTGGGCGGGGTCGTAGAGGAGGACGGGGCCCAGTTTCGCGCGGGCGTCCTTGGTGTCCGACCAGACGGCCGGGTTCGAGGTGATGACGACGGCCGGACCCTCGGCGTCCCGTACGGCCTGCGTCGCGGTCGCCTGGCGGCTGTCCCGCGGGCCCACGACGATCCTTTCCTGGCCGCCCGCGAAGGGCTCGCCGACGAGGGGGGTGGCCGGTTCGGCCGGCGGCGCGGCTTCCCGGTCGAAGGCCGTCGGCTCCGGTGGTGCCGTCCTGGGTGTCGGTACCTCGTGGTGCGTCGGCAGCGGCTCGGGCGTGGGCTCCGGGGCCGGCGTGGGCTTCTCCGGCGACGTGGGCTTCTCGTACGACGTGGGGGCCGTGCGTCGCTTGAGTCGGACCGCGCGCCAGCGGGCGAGGGTGCCCATCACGAAGATCGTCAGGACGACCAGCACCATCAGCTGGCCGATGAACAGGCCCCAGAACAGGCCGTATCCGGAGAGCTGTGTCTTCGGTGTGGCGGGCCAGGCGCCGGGGATGTCGTGCGGTTCGCCGATGAGGTGGCGCATCGCGACGGGCGTACGGGCGAAGGTGACGTCGTCCGGCCAGCCGCCCTGCGCGAACCAGCCGGCGAGGCCGGTGGCCGACCAGACCAGCAGGGTCATGCCGAGCAGGAAGGCGAGTATGCCGATCAGCAGGCCGTCCGGGATGCCGCCCTGGCCGTCCCGTCCGCGGTCGTCCGGTCTCACCACGTCCTGCCTCCCCCTACGCCACCGTCGACTCGGACGGGCCTTCGAAGTCGCTCAGCTGCTGTTCCACGAAGGCGGCCGCGCGCTCCTCGGCCTCCAGCTCGGCGGCGCGCAGGACGTCGTCGTTCAGCTCGCGATCGGCGGACGACTCCGTCATCGCGCGGTCGGTGAAGACCAGGGGGCGTTCCGTCTCCGTGATCAGGTGTTTGACGACCTGGACGTTGCCGTTGACGTCCCACACCGCGATACCCGGAGTGAGCGTGGGGATGATCTCCACCGCCCACCGGGGCAGGCCCAGCACGCGGCCCGTGGCCCGGGCTTCGTCGGCTTTCTGGGCGTAGATGGTGCGAGTGGAGGCCATCTTCAGGATGGCCGCGGCCTCTTTCGCCGCCGCGCCGTCGACGACGTCGGACAGGTGGTGGACGACCGCGACGAAGGACAGGCCGAGGCGGCGGCCGAACTTCAGCAGGCGCTGGAACAGCTGGGCCACGAAGGGGCTGTTGATGATGTGCCAGGCCTCCTCGACGAGGAAGATGCGCTTCTTCCGGTCGGGGCGGATCCAGGTGTGCTCCAGCCATACGCCGACGATCGCCATCAGGATCGGCATGGCGATGGAGTTGCGGTCGATGTGGGACAGGTCGAAGACGATCAGGGGCGCGTCGAGGTCGATGCCGACCGTGGTGGGGCCGTCGAACATGCCCCTGAGGTCACCGTCGACCAGGCGGTCCAGGACCAGCGCGACGTCCAGGCCCCAGGCGCGTACGTCGTCTATGGCGACGTTCATCGCCTCGGCGGACTCCGGCTCGGGGTGCCGTAGCTGCTCGACGATGTCGGTGAGGACCGGCTGCCGTTCGACGATGGTCTCGTTGACGTAGGCGTGCGCGACCTTGAGGGCGAAGCCGGAGCGCTCGTCGAGGCCGTGGCCCATCGCGACCTCGATGATGGTCCGCAGCAGCGCGAGCTGGCCGGTCGTCGTGATCGCCGGGTCGAGGGGGTTGAGGCGGATGCCGTGGTCGAGGGCGGCCGTCGGGTCGAGCCGGATGGGAGTTATGCCCAGCTCTTCCGCGATGAGGTTCCACTCGCCGACGCCGTCCTCGCCCTGGGCGTCCAGGACGACGACCTGGCGGTCGCGGAAGCGGAGCTGGCGCAGCACGTAGGTCTTCTCCAGGGCCGACTTGCCGTTGCCGGACTCGCCGAGGACCAGCCAGTGCGGGGCCGGCAGCTGCTGGCCGTAGAGCTGGAAGGGGTCGTAGATGTAGCCCTTTCCGGAGTAGACCTCGCGGCCGATGATGACGCCGGAGTCGCCGAGGCCGGGGGCTGCGGTGGGCAGGTAGACCGCCTGGGCCTGGCCCGTGGAGGTGCGCACCGGCAGACGGGTCGTCTCGACCTTCCCGAAGAGGAAGCCGGTGAAGGCGTCGGTGAGGACGGACAGCGGATCCCGCATCAGAGCTCAGCCCCTACCTTCGGATGCCGGTGGCGAACGGAAGTGTGTTCACGAAGGCGCGATGGTGTTCCCGGTCGCACCACTCCAGCTTCAGGTACGACTTTCCGGCCGATGCCCGGATGGTCCGCTTGTCGCGGGCCAGGGCCTCGGGGGAGCGGGAGGAGACGGTGATGTAGCCGACGAGGTTCACGCCGGCCGCGCCGCTGGCGAGGTCCTCGCCGCGCTGGTCGAGACGGTTGTGGGCGGCTACGTCACGCGGGTCCACGGTGCGGTTCATCTTGGCGGCGCGGGAGGCCTCCGCCTCGTCGTTGGTCTTTTCGGTCAGCATGCGTTCGATGGCTACCTCGGTGGGCTCGAGATCCATCGTCACGGCGACCGTTCGGATGACGTCCGGGGTGTGGACCAGCAGTGGCGCCAGGAAGTTGACGCCCACCGGGGTCATCGGCCACTCCTTCACCCAGGCCGTGGCGTGGCACCAGGGGGCGCGGGTGGAGGACTCGCGGGTCTTGGCCTGGAGGTAGGTCGGCTCCATGGCGTCCAGCTCGGCCGGCCAGGCGTTGCGCTTGGTCATCGCCTGGATGTGGTCGATCGGGTGGTCGGGGTCGTACATGGAGTGGATGAGCGAGGCGAGCCGGCCCTGGCCCAGCGGTTGCCGGACGCGGATGTCGGCCTCCTGCAGGCGCGAGCAGATGTCGGTGAGCTCGCGGGCCATGACGACCGCGAGACCGGCGTCCCGGTCCACCTTGCGGCCGTTCTGCGGCCGTGCGGCGCGCGCCATCGCGTTCGCCTCGGCGGCCAGTTCTCGGCTGAAGTGCATGCAGGCGACGAGGTAGGCGCGGTGCTGCTCGCTGCTCGTCGACACCATGGACTGCAGTTGGTCGTACGAGCCCTGCAGCCATCCCAGAGCCTTGTCGTCGCCGCGCAGGGCGACGTCCTTGGCGTGGGCGTCGGGGTCGGCGGGCAGGGTGCGGGCGAGCATCTGAAGGCGGGTGACGAAGCCGTCGCCGTTGGCGACGTGCTTGAGCAGGGTGCCGAAGCGGTCGACGAGGGCTTCCTGGTCCTCGGAGTCGCGCAGGCCGACGCCGGGGCCCTCGATCTCGATGGCGGCGGTGACCGTCCTGCGGTCGGCGTGCAGCAGTACGGCGATCTCGTCGGGTCCGAAGGGGGCGGCCAGCCAGGTGATGCGGCCGATGCCGGGCGGGGGCCCGATCTCGATCTCGCGGCCGTCCAGGCGGGTGCCGGCCTCCATGACCCCGGAGCGGTACAGGGTGCCCTGCTTGAGGGTGCGCTTGTAACTGCGGTTGATCTCGAACCACTTGTAGAACGTGCGGTGCTTGTAGGGCACGTAGACCGCTGCCAGCGCGAGCAGCGGGAAGCCCATCAGCAGCACGATGCGCAGGGAGAGGACGGGGACCAGGAGCCCGCACATCATGCCGAGGAACGCGCCCGCGATGATCAGGACGATCTCGCCGGACTCGCGGTTGCGGCCGACGATCGCGTTCGGCCGGGCGCGGCCGATGAGATATGTACGGCGGGGCGTGACCGGATGGGACAGGTGGGACTCGGTCGTCAACGCCCTTCACCTCCCGTGCGGTTGCTGCTGCTGCTGTTGCGGTTGTTGCCGGCGTGCGGGGTGTTCACCGGGCTGGGCGAACGGGGTGCGGGTGCGGCGGAGGGGACTGCTCCGCCGCCGCCACCGGTCGGGGTGCGGGTGGAGTGGGCGGCCACGCCGCCGCTGACCGGGTTGGCCGGGCGGGCGCCGCCGCCGGAGGACGACTGGCCGCCGCCTCCGCTGTCGTTGGCGCGGGCGCTGTGGGTCTTGATGCCCTGCGCGACCATGGTGGCCGGGGAGCTGATGACGGCGGCGGCCTTGCTCTCGGCGCCCTGCATGATGCGGTTGTTGCGGCCGCTGGCGATCTCGTCGCCGAAGCCGGGGACGAAGCGGTAGATCATCGCGCTGGCGAAGATGGCGAGCAGGATGATCGCGAGGCCGGAGACGACGGCGGAGAAGGAGTCGGGGCCGCCGTCGGTGGACAGGGCGCCCGCGAGGCCGAGCACGATCACGATGACCGGTTTCACCAGGATCACGGCGATCATGATGCCCGCCCAGCGGCGGACGTGACTCCACAGGTTCTTGTCGACCAGGCCGGCGTAGACGACGGTGCCGAGGAGGGCGCCGACATAGAGCAGGGCGGCGCGGATGACGAGCTCCAGCCACAGGACACCGGCGGCGAGGATGCTGACCAGGGAGACCACGATCAGCATGATGGGGCCGCCGCCGATGTCGTTGCCCTTGTCGAGGGCGCCGGAGAACGTGCCGAAGAACGTGTCGGTCTGGTCGCCGGTGGTCTTGGCGAGGACGTCGGTGATGCCGTCGGTGGCCGATACGACGGTGTAGAGGATCAGCGGGGTGAAGGCGGACGCGAGGACCGTCAGCCACAGGAAGCCGATCGCCTCCGAGATGGCCGTGGTGAGGGGGACACCTCGTACGGCCCGCTTGGCCACGGCGAGCAGCCACAGCAAAAGGGTGAGGACCGTGGACGCGGCGAAGACGACCGCGTACTGCTGCAGGAACTTGGTGTTGGTGAAGTCGACGTTGGCCGTGTCCTTCACCGCGTCGCTGAGCTTGTCGATGGTCCAGGAGGCGGCGTCGGCGCATCCCTTGGCGAGGGAGGAGAGCGGGTCGAGGGTGGAGGTGGGGTCGATGGAGGACCCGCCGCCGGAGGACCCGCCGCCGGAGTCGCCCTCGCAGATCTGCCTGGCCTGGCCGGACAGCAGGCCGCAGTTGTCGGCGGACTTGGTGGGGGACGGCGAGGGGTCGGCCGCGGCGCGGGTGGCCAGCAGGACGGCGGCGGTCTGTACGGCGGCCACCGCGGTGGTGAGCCTGAGTGCGAGGCGACGGCTACCGGGCATAAGTGAAGCCTCCGTACTCCTCGACGGCCTTTGCCATGTCGTCAGCGCCGGAGGCCTTTTCGTCGCCGGGGACGGGCGCGGGGCCTTCCTTCTGCGTCTGGGTCACGATCTTCCAGTCACCGCCGGTCCACTCGAGCTGCATCGTGGTGGTGAACCAGCTGTTGGTCACGGGGTTGGTCGAGTTCTCCCCGGCGACTCCGAGGAGGCCGCTGCACCACACCTCGACGGTCGCGTGGCTGTCGGTGGCCGCGGTGACCTTGGTGCCGATCGGGCTCGTACGCGAGACGAACGTGGATCCCGCCGGGGCCGTGCCGTCCTCGGTCAGGCCGACGTTCTTGTTGAACTGCGGGGTGTACGCCTTGTCCAGGCTCGACACGAAGTGCGCGACCCGCGAGGGGCTGATGACGGTCTGCAGGATGGCGTCGCGCCTGACCTTGTTGAACATGTCGGCCGAGCCCAGTGCCACCGCGTAGTTGGCCGCCGCGCTCTGTGCGCCCTGCTGGTCGTGCGCGTACCCGGTCGGGATCCCCGCCGCCTTCGTCTTCACGGGGGTCTTGCCGGTGGCCGATGTCGCGGAGGTCTTCGGGTCGTTGGCGGAGGACGTGGAAGAGGAATCGTCTCCTCCACGGTTCGCGAAGGCGATCGCTGCGATCAGCAGGACGACCACGCCGACCACGGTGACCAGGCCTCTGGAGGGGGTGCGGCCGCCGCGCCGCGCGCCGCCGTACACGTCGCCGCCGCTGTCGGGCAGCCTGGTCCGGGTCTGCCCCTCGTCTCCGAGACTCATACCGCGTACGCCCTCTCCACCTCGTATACATACGACGGTAGCCGTGCTGGTTCGCGCGCGTGCGCGCTGTGGTGACTCGACATCAGGGAAATGCAACCTCAGCCGGTGGGCACGACGGGCGGGTGGGGTGGAGGGGGGCCGGGCGTGCCCGGGGCGGACCGGAGGACGTCTGCCGCGAACGGACGTTAGACGGCCATGCCGTACACGATGGTGAACAGTGTGCCCAGGGAGCCGATGATGAAGACGCCGGTGAGGCCGGCGATGATGAGGCCCTTGCCCTGTTCCGCGCTGAAGGTGTCGCGCAGTGCCGTCGCGCCGATGCGCTGCTTGGCGGCGCCCCAGACGGCAAGACCGAGGCAGAGCAGGATGGCGACCGCCATCACGACCTCGATCATCACCTTGGCCTCGTTGCCCAGGCTGCCGAAGGGGCCCCAGTCCGGAGCGATCCCGCCGATGATGGTGTTGATGTCTCCCTTGTCGGCCGCAAAGAGCATGTAAGTCACCGCCCCTGGTGGGTAGTTCCGCAGTTCCTCTGCGGGCATGCAGAGGTCGGGCTCATTCTCGCCGACAATTCTGCCGTCGTATGTCGACTTGGCGTCATTGCTTGGCGGGTTTCGTACGAATAGCAGTTAGGTCACTCTGTGTATCACGGCAGGTTACGCCGGGCAATGAGGCCTGGGCCCGGAACCTGACGTACGAAGAGTATCCCGGCAGCGGGAACGGGCCACGACTGGTCGCCGCGGCCCGGCCGGTGACGGAGAGTCAGCCCGCGGGGGCAGTGTCGCCCGTCAGCGGCTCGACGGGGATGTTTGTGCAGAGGTGTGGCCGGGGTGGCCGCAGGGGAGGCGGGGAGCGCGGTTCGACAGTACGGTGGAAGTGGTTCCCGGGGGTTCGAGGGACGGAGGGCAGTGCGTGGTGGCCGTCTCGCGCATCGGCAGCCGGTTCACCGGCCCCGTGTACGCCGTAATCGTGCTCCTGGTCTCGGCCGTCACCTCGTCCTCGCTCGCGGCCGCCGACGACGGCCCGGGCCCCTTCGGCGTCACCGTGGTCGCGGCGGCGGGCCTGCAGAACGCGAGGGTCGGGGCGCTCTTCGACGCCGACCGCACAGCCTCGCTCGCCGGGGGGCACTTCTGCACCGCGTCCGTGGTGCACAGCCCGCACCGGGACCTCGTCGTCACCGCGGCCCACTGCCTGGACGGGGACGGCGACCTCGTGTTCGTGCCGGGATACCGCAACGGGCGGGCGCCGTACGGGACATGGGAGATACGGCGGACGTTCCTGCCCGACGGCTGGTCCGAGGGGCAGGACGAGGACAGCGACGTCGCCTTCGCCGTCCTCGGCGACCGGGACGGCAAGGGCGTCGAGGACGTGGTCGGCGCGAACCGCTTCGTGACCGGCATGGCGACCGGGGCCACCGCCGTCACCGTCACCGGCTATCCCGACTCCCGCGAGGCCCCCGTCAGCTGTACCAACAAGCCGACCCCGCACAGCCGCACCCAGCAGCGCATCGCGTGCCCCGGGCTCTCCGGAGGGACCAGCGGCAGCCCCTGGGTCAACGGGGACCGTCAGGTCGTCGGCGTCCTCGGCGGATACGAGCAGGGCGGGAAGACCGACGACGTCTCCTACAGCGTGGTGCTCGGGGCGCAGGCGGCCGAGTTGTACCGGGACGCGGCCGAAGAGTCGTAGCGAGCCCTGGCCGGAATAGTGCTGACTGGCTGTCACCTTCTGTGTGATCACCCCAGATCGCGGCAGTCGCCCCTACACTGACGTGGGCGAACGGACTCCCGGGCGGCGAGGGGCGGTTGACTGTGCGTAAGGCATGGATCCTGGCGACCGTGGCCGTCGGCTCGGCGCTGTCCTTCGTGATGCTGCTCGTCGTCGGGGTGTACATCGTCGCCGGGAACCTCATCAACGGCGTGGGCGGCGGGACCAAGGCCCTGGCGAAGGGAGCCGTGCCGGCGGCGTACTCGGCCGTCGTGCAGAAGTGGGGCAACCTCTGCCCCGCCCTCAACCCCGCACTGCTCGCCGCCCAGCTCTACCAGGAGAGCGGCTTCAACCCCAACGCCAAGAGCGCGGCGGCCGCGGAGGGGATAGCGCAGTTCATCCCGGGCACCTGGGCCACGCACGGCATCGACGGCAACGGCGACGGCGTCAAGAACGTCTGGGACCCGCAGGACGCGATCCCGTCCGCCGCGTCGTACGACTGCCAGCTGGCCTCGTACGTGAAGGACGTACCCGGGAATCTGACCGAAAACATGCTCGCCTCGTACAACGCGGGGTCCTACGCGGTGATCAAGTACGGGGGCGTGCCGCCGTACAAGGAGACGCGGAACTACGTCAAGACGATCACGACGCTCGAGGAGAGCTTCGCCGCGCCCGTCACCAGGGTCGATCCCTCCAAGCAGGCCGCGGGCGCCATCGACTACGCGCAGAAGAAGCTCGGCACCCCCTACCAGTGGGGCGGCAACGGCACGGCCCAGGACAACGGGCGGTTCGACTGCTCGGGGCTGACCAAGGCCGCGTACGAGAGCGTGGGGATCACGCTGCCGCGGGTCGCCAACGACCAGTACAACGCGGGGCCGCACCCGAAGCGCAACGAGCTGCTCCCCGGCGACCTGGTGTTCTTCTCCAACGACCCCACCGACTCCCGGGCCATCCACCACGTGGGGATCTACGTCGGCGGCGGGTACATGATCGACGCGCCGCGGACCGGTGCCGTGATCCGGTTCGACCCGATCGACACCGGGGACTACTTCGGTGCCACGAGGGTCACCGAAGATGGCGCGAAAGCATTGCCCACGACCGTGTGAGCGGAGCGTGAACCCACCCCCTGAGCTGCAAGGATGAGTCTCTCTTCGATAACGTCTGAGTGATCATTCGGTGGAGTGTGGAACGTAGTAAGCGGGAGCATGCGTTCCTGTTCCATGGAGGCGTGTGCGAACGCGCCGGGCACAAGACGACGAAGGGGCCGCAGCACCATGGCTGGACTCGCCGCATCCGGATCGAACCCCGACGTCGACCTGCTCTACGACATCAACGGCCTGGCCAAGGACGCACCGCACTGGTTCGACCGGGTCATGGAGTTCGTCGGGGAGTACGGCCTGCTGGTCGCCATGGCGCTGCTCGTGCTGTGGTGCTGGTGGTCGCTGCGGCGCCAGGGCGGGGTGGACGTCGCCTCGTCCATGGCCGCCGTGGTGTGGGCGCCGCTGGCGGCGGCGCTCGCGGTTCTGGTGAACGTGCCGATAAGGGGGTTCGTCGAACGTCCCCGGCCGTTCCGTGCGCATCAGGGGCTTGATGTTCTGGTGTCCGGCAAGAACGACTACTCGTTCGTGAGTGATCACGCGACGATCACCATGGCGCTGGGGGTCGGACTGTTCGTCGCCAGCCGGAAGCTGGGGCTGGTGGGGATCGGGCTGGCTCTGTTGGAAGGGTTCTGCCGGGTGTACATGGGGGTGCACTACCCGACGGATGTGGTGGGGGGGTTTGCGCTGGGGACGGCGGTGGCGTTGTTGTTGTCGCCGGTTGCCATGGCGCTGCTCACGCCGTTGGTCGGAGCGGTGGAGAGGTCTTCTTGGGGCGGGCGGCTGGTGAGGTCGCGGTCGCGGTCTGCGAAGGGCGCGATTGTTCCGGGGGCCCGGTCTGAGCTTGCTGGGGCTGCAGAGCGGGATCTCGCCGCCTGATCAGCCCGGCGGGGGTTGGTTGGCGGGTGCGGGTTCGTTGTGGTTTCTCGCGCAGTTCCCCGCGCCCCTGAAAACCCTGCAGTGGGGCCCTACAGGGACTGCGGGTAGGCGAAGAAACCCGTTGGGTCGTACTGCTTCTTCACTGTTGTCAGGCGGGCGGACGCTTCGCCGTAGTAGGCCTTGCGCCAGTTTTTGAGGGTGGGGTCCGTGTAGTTCTGGTAGGCGGCGCCGGAGGCGTGCGGGGTCATGGCGTTGTGGGCCGTGGTCAGCCAGGACTGGGCTGTGGTGCCGGGGCGCCAGGAGGCGATGTACTGGGCGAGCATCCGGGAGCGGCGGTGGACGAAGGCCGTGGCTGTGGGGGAGACGCGGTTGACGGCGCCGCCGAGGGCGGTCAGCGCGATGCTGCCGGAGCCGCCGCGCACCGAGCTGATCTGCTTGAGCAGGGTCTGGATGCCGGTGGCTGAGAGGGAGCGGTCGAAGAAGTCCGAGCGGGCCGCGTAGGTCTCGCGTTGGAGGGCGCCCTGGGCGGAGCGGCCGGGGGTGGTGCCGGGGAGGTGGCACTGCGCCTGGGAGGAGAACGAGGAGCAGCCGGCGTAGATCTCCATGGCCTCCTCGTAGCCGCGGCGGCGCAGCGAGACGCTGGTGGCGTTCGCGCCGACCTTGTCGGCCAGGCGGTCCACCGCGTTCTTCAGCTCGCCGTAGGTGCCGATGGAGAAGCAGGCGACGGAGACGGTCGGGGTGCCGCCCGCGGCGTTCTCCAGATGCAGGGAGGACCAGATCTCGTCCGGCTGGGACGGGCCCCACTCCTGCCAGGCCCTGAGCACCGCGGCCGCCTTGGACCAGGGCCAGGTGAGATAGCCGGTGACCGCCTGCGGGGCCGGGTGGGTCTTGAAGTGCAGTTCGGTCACGACGCCGAAGTTGCCGTTGCCGGCGCCGCGCAGGGCCCAGAACAGGTCCTTGTTCTCGGTGGCGTCGGCGACCACCTGCTTGCCGTCCGCCGTGATCAGCGTGGCCCGGGTGAGGCTGTCGCAGGTCAGGCCGTAGGCCCGGGAGACCACGCCGTGGCCGCCGCCCAGGACCAGTCCGGAGACGCCGACGGTGGGGCAGGAGCCGGCGGGTATGGTCACGCCCTTCGCGGCGAGGCCCCGGTAGACGTCGATCAGCTTGGCACCGGCGCCGACGACGGCCTGGCCGCCGCTGACCCGTATCTGCTTCAGCTTCGAGACGTCCACGATCAGCTTGCCGTTGCCGGAGGACCAGCCCGCGTAGGAGTGGCCGCCGTTGCGTATCGCGACCTGGAGGTGGTGGGCGCGGGCGTACGCCAGGGTGGTACGGATGTCGTCGGCGTGGGCGACGTAGGCGACGGCCGCCGGCTTGAGGTTGTCGAAGCGGGTGTTGTAGAGCTGGTGGGCCGCGGCCCAGATCGCGTCTCCCGGGCGTACCAGGCTGCCGTCGAGGTCGTGGGCGAGGGCCGTCCAGTTCGCGGGGGCGGCCAGGGCTCCGGTGGACCGGACCGACGTACCGGTGGACGATGAGGAGGACGCCGGACTGCTCGCGTCCGCGTCGGCGGATCCGCCCTTGCACGCGGCCGTGGCGACCGCGGCGATGACGGCCGCGCCGCCGCCCATGAACGTACGCCGTTCCATGCTGTGCCTCCCGATAGCTCTCGGGGAACGAGACGGCTCGCCGGTCCCAGGGGTTCCAGGGGGAGGTGTCACACCTGTGTCACCGTGAACCGGGATCCGAGTGTGCTCTGCCCGTGAGCGTTCCGTGACCTAACCACAAAGTCTGCAGGGGTTCACCCTGCGTTCATTTGCGGCCATCGGCGGCTTCACCTGATCTGCCTAATTTCGGCCTTACGCGATGCGGGTCGCCCTACGACGGAGGCGGCCCGGACTCGCCGTGGTATCTCGACTTCGCACGCCGCCGATTCAGGACGGCGGCTCCTGGAAGGAACTCTTTCAAGTGAAGCTTCAGCGCATGAATCGGCGGGCCATCGCCCTCGGTGCCATCGCCGCGTCGAGCGCCCTGGTCCTCACGGCGTGCGGCTCGGACGACACCAGCGGCGGCGACGGCGGCGGCAGCGCCTCGTCCACGGGCGCCGCCAGCTCGATCAAGTGCGACGACGCCAAGGGCCAGCTGCTCTCCGACGGCTCGTCCGCGCAGAAGAACGCCATCGACGCGTGGGTCGCGCAGTTCTCCAAGGCCTGTGGCGTTCAGATCAACTACAAGGCCGGCGGTTCCGGTGCGGGTGTCACCTCCTTCACCCAGGGTCAGCTGGCCTTCGCCGGCTCCGACTCGGCGCTGAAGCCCGAAGAGGTCACCGCCTCCAAGAAGGTCTGCTCCGGCGGCCAGGGCATCGACCTGCCGATGGTCGGCGGCCCGATCGCGGTCGGCTACAACCTCTCCGGCGTGGACAACCTGGTCCTGGACGCCCCGACCCTCGCGAAGATCTTCGACAGCAAGATCACCAACTGGAACGACGAGGCGATCAAGAAGCTGAACCCCGACGCGAAGCTTCCCGACCTCAAGATCCAGGCGTTCCACCGCTCGGACGAGTCCGGCACCACGGACAACTTCACCAAGTACCTCAAGGCCACCGACCCGACCGACTGGAAGTACTCGGGCGGCAAGGCCTGGCAGGCCAAGGGCGGTCAGTCCGCCGCGCAGTCCTCGGGCGTGGCCGCCCAGGTCAAGCAGACCAACGGCGCCATCGGCTACTTCGAGCTCTCCTACGTCGCCGACGGCATGAAGGCCGTCAGCATCAACACGGGCGCCAGCGCGCCGGTGGCCCCGAGCAGCGACGCCGCCTCCAAGGCGATCGCCGACGCCAAGATCGTGGGCACGGGCAAGGACCTGTCCCTCGAGCTGAACTACGCCACCAAGGCCGACGGCGCCTACCCGATCACCCTGGTCACCTACGAGATCGCCTGTGACAAGGGCAACAAGGCCGACACCCTCCCCGCGACCAAGGCGTTCCTGCGCTACATCGCCTCCGAGGACGGCCAGGGCATGCTCTCGGGTCTGAAGTACGCCCCGATGCCCGCCGACATCATCGCCAAGGTCCGCACCACCATCGAGGGCCTGAGCTGACTTGCGGGTGCGGTCCGGTCCCGGGATCGAAGCCGGGACCGGACCGCACCGTCCGGTGCACCGCCGCCATGAGCCGTATGACCTACGGCTTCGCAGAGCCGCGCCGAGCGCACGGTTCCGCAGACCGGAGAACCCGATGGAATCCTCAACGCAGATAGCCGACACCCCACCTCCCGCACCCCAGCCCTCCGCCACCGAACAAAAGCGCGCGTCGCGGGGTGCCACCCGGCCCGGTGACCGGATCTTCCTCGGTCTCTCCCGCGGGTCGGGCATCCTGCTGCTGGTGATCATGGCCGCGATCGCGGTCTTCCTCACCTATCGCGCGTATCTCGCGATCAGCAAGGACCACTCCAACTTCCTGACCACCTTCGAGTGGAACACCAACATCCACCCGGCGTCCTTCGGCATCGCGGTGCTGGCCTACGGCACGGTGATCTCCTCGATCATCGCCATGGTCATCGCGGTCCCGATCGCGGTGGCCATCGCGCTGTTCCTCACGCACTACGCGCCGCGCCGCCTGGCCGGCCCCATCGCGTACGTGATCGACCTGCTCGCCGCCGTGCCGTCCATCGTCTACGGCCTGTGGGGCGCGCTGATCCTCGTACCGCACATGAACGGCCTCTTCGGCTGGCTGAACGACTACTTCTCCTGGACCGGCCTGTTCTCCTGGGACGAGGGCGCCCCGCGCTCGATGCTCACCGTCGGCATCCTGCTCGCAATCATGATCCTGCCGGTCATCACCAATGTGAGCCGCGAGGTCTTCCGGCAGGCTCCGCGGATGATCGAGGAGGCGGCCCTGGCCCTCGGCGCCACGCGCTGGGAGGTCATCCGCATGGCCGTCCTGCCCTTCGGCCGTTCCGGCGTGATCTCCGCCTCGATGCTCGGCCTCGGCCGTGCGCTCGGCGAGACCATGGCCGTCGCGACCGTGCTCTCCCCGGACTTCCTGATCCACGCCAGCCTGCTCAACCCGGGCGGCGGCACCTTCGCCCAGAACATCGCCAGCAAGTTCGGCGAGGCGGACGAGTTCGGCCGTGACGCGCTGATCGCCTCCGGTCTGGTCCTGTTCGTCATCACCCTGCTGGTCAACGGCGCGGCCCGCATGATCATCGCCCGCCGCAAGGAGTACTCGGGGGCCAACGCATGAGCCACGCAGCAGCCGTCACCGAACAGCGCTCCAGCACCCTGCGCGGCGCCGCCCTGCCGAAGTGGTCGCCGTGGGCGATCGCCGCCGGGTCCGTGGCCGTGGCCGTGGGCATCGGCCTGGCCGCCGGTCTCGACAGCAAGATCCAGTGGGGTCTGATCGCCGCACTGCTCTTCCTCGTCGGCACCTACGTCATCGCCGCGAGCGTCGAGGGGCGCCGGCAGGCCAAGGACCGTATCGCGACCGGACTGGTCTGGACGGCCTTCCTGATCGCCGTCGTACCGCTGGTCTCCCTGATCTGGACGACCGTCGCCCGCGGTGTCAAGGTCCTCGACCTCTACTTCCTGACCCACTCGATGGGCATCGTCGCCGACTCCCAGCCGGGCGGTGGCATCTACCACGCCATCATCGGCAGCATCGAGCAGGTCGGACTCGCCACGGTCATCGCGGCGCCGATCGGTGTGCTCACGGCGATCTACCTCGTCGAGTACGGCCGCGGCGGGCTCGCCCGCTCGGTCACCTTCTTCGTCGACGTCATGACGGGCATCCCGTCGATCGTCGCGGGTCTGTTCATCCTGTCGCTGATGCTGATCTTCGACATGGAGCCGTTCGGCTTCGCGGGCTCGCTGGCCCTGGCCATCCTGATGATGCCGATCGTGGTCCGCTCCACCGAGGAGATGCTCAAGCTCGTCTCGAACGAGCTGCGCGAGGCGTCCCTCGCGCTCGGCGTCCCGAAGTGGCGCACCATCCTCAAGGTGGTCCTGCCGACCTCGATCGGCGGCATCACGACCGGCATCATGCTGGCCGTCGCCCGTATCGCGGGTGAGACCGCTCCGGTGCTGCTGCTCGTGTTCGGGAACCGGTTCATCAACAACAACCCGTTCGACGGCGCGCAGCAGTCGCTGCCGCTGTACATCTACCAGCAGTACGCGAACAGCGCTGGTGCGAACGCGGCGTACGACCGGGCGTGGGCGGCCTCGCTCACCCTGATCGCCTTCGTGATGATCCTGAACCTGGTGGCCCGGGCGATCGCCCGCTGGAAGGCCCCGAAGACCGGTCGCTGAGGCGACACTCCGCGGCTCCGCCGGGCGGGGCCGACCGGCGACTGAAGAATTCTGGATGTGAAGTAGTCATGGCCAAGCGAATCGACGTCAGCGGACTGACCGCCTACTACAGCTCCCACAAGGCGATCGAGGACATCTCGATGACCGTGGAGCCCCGCACGGTGACGGCCTTCATCGGCCCCTCCGGCTGCGGCAAGTCGACGTTCCTGCGCACCCTCAACCGCATGCACGAGGTCACCCCGGGCGGCCGGGTCGAGGGCAAGGTGCTGCTGGACGACGAGGACCTGTACGGCGCCGGGATCGACCCGGTGTCGGTGCGCCGCGAGATCGGCATGGTGTTCCAGCGCCCGAACCCGTTCCCCACCATGTCGATCTTCGACAACGTGGCGGCGGGGCTGCGCCTGAACGGCAGCTACAAGAAGAGCGAGCTCGCCGACGTCGTGGAGAAGTCCCTCAAGGGCGCGAACCTGTGGAACGAGGTCAAGGACCGCCTGAACAAGCCGGGCTCCGGTCTCTCGGGTGGTCAGCAGCAGCGGCTGTGCATCGCCCGCGCGATCGCGGTCGAGCCGAAGGTGCTGCTCATGGACGAGCCCTGCTCCGCCCTCGACCCGATCTCCACCCTCGCCATCGAGGACCTGATCGGTGAGCTGAAGGAGCGCTTCACGATCGTCATCGTGACGCACAACATGCAGCAGGCCGCGCGCGTCTCGGACCGTACGGCGTTCTTCAACCTGGCGGCCGTCGGCCAGCCCGGCAAGCTGATCGAGATCGACGACACGGAGCGGATCTTCTCCAACCCGTCGGTCCAGGCGACGGAGGACTACATCTCCGGGCGCTTCGGCTAGACCGCGCCGGTACGAACGCCTCGCGGTGCTGCATGGCGGTGCCACCGCGGGGACGAGAGGGGCCCGCCCCTGGCTCCCGGGGGCGGGCCCGTCGTCGTCTTTTCTCGGGTCCCGGACGGGCCGGGCTGCCGCGCTACAGGAACGCCAGGTCCACGATCGCGTACGACGCCGCCGCGACCAGGGCCGCCGCCGGCATGGTGATGAACCAGCCCATGACGATGTTCTTGGCGACGCCCCAGCGGACCGCGTTGACGCGCTTGGTGGCGCCGACGCCCATGATGGCGGAGGTGATGACGTGCGTCGTCGAGATCGGGGCCTTGAAGATGAAGGCCGTGGTGAACATGATCGACGCGCCGGTCGTCTCCGCGGCGAAGCCCTGCGGCGGGTCCAGCTCGATGATCTTGCGGCCCAGGGTGCGCATGATGCGCCAGCCGCCGGCGTAGGTGCCCAGGGACAGCATGATCGCGCAGACCAGCTTGACCCAGACCGGGATCGGGTCGCCGTAGGTCTCGTGGCCGGAGATCACCAGGGCCATCACCACGACACCCATCGTCTTCTGCGCGTCCTGCAGACCATGACCGAGCGCCATGCCCGCGGCCGAGACCGTCTGGGCGATACGGAAGCCGCGCTTGGCCTTGTGCGGGTTGGACCGGCGGAAGAGCCACATGATCGCCGTCATGACCAGATAGCCGACGACCAGGCCGACGATGGGCGAGATGAACATCGGGACGACGACCTTGTCGATCACCCCGTGCCAGATGACGTCCGTGCCGCCCGCCAGCGCCGCGCCCACCATGCCGCCGAACAGGGCGTGCGAGGACGAGGAGGGCAGGCCGAAGTACCAGGTGACCAGGTTCCAGACGATCGCGCCGACCAGGGCCGCGAAGAGGATGCCCATCCCCTTGGAGCCCTGCGGTGTATCGATCAGGCCCTCGCTGACGGTCTTGGCGACCCCGGAGCCCAGGAAGGCACCCGCGAGGTTCATCACGGCGGCCATCGCGAGCGCGGCCCGCGGGGTCAGCGCCCGGGTCGACACGGACGTCGCGATCGCGTTCGCGGAGTCGTGGAAGCCGTTGGTGTACGTGAAGAAGAGCGCGACCGCGACGGTCACGATCAGGGCGAAGGTGTCCATCGACGCCTCAGGACTCCTTGACGGCGATGGTCTCCACCGTGTTCGCCACGTGCTCGAAAGCGTCCGCGGCCTCTTCCAGCACATCCACGATCTGCTTGAGCTTGAGCACCTCGATGGCCTCGTACTTGCCGTTGAAGAGGTGTGCAAGAAGCTTTCTGTGGATCTGGTCGGCCTGGTTCTCGAGGCGGTTGACCTCGATCCAGTACTCGGTGAGGTTGTCCATGGTGCGCAGGTTCGGCATGGCCTCGGCGGTCAGCTCGGCCGCCCGCGCCAGCACCTCGATCTGCTGCTCGACGCCCTTGGGCAGCTCCTCGACGTTGTAGAGGACGACCAGGTCGACGGCCTCCTCCATGAAGTCCATGATGTCGTCGAGGGACGAGGCGAGGTTGTAGATGTCCTCGCGGTCGAACGGCGTGATGAAGGAGGAGTTCAGCTGGTGGAAGATCGCGTGCGTGGCGTCGTCACCTGCGTGTTCCGCGGCCCGCATACGCTCTGCGATCTCGGCCCGGGCAGGTGTGTCCGCCCCGAGCAGTTCCATCAGGAGCTTCGAGCCCGTGACGATGTTGTCCGCGGACGCGGCGAACATGTCGTAGAAGCTCGTCTCCCTGGGGGTCAGACGAAAGCGCACGTGGGGTCCTCTAGGTGCTTCGGTTTCGGTCAGGCTGATGCTAGGCGCATCATCCGGCCACGGCTAATGGGCCGTCCCCCAGTGTCGCCCATCGGGCAGAGTGCTCGGCACGGGGGCGGTACGAGGCTTCGGTCGCGGCGTCGGCCAAGGGCCCTATACCCAGCAAAGTTCGATACCATATACCCACCTGGGGTATATGTCCGCACGTCTTGTGGGAGGACGCGATGACGACCACCGAGGCCGGCGCGACGGCGCCCTCCGACAACAGCACACAGAACGTGACACACGGGTACCACAAGCAGAAGGACGAGCATCTCAAGCGGCTGCGCCGCATCGAGGGCCAGATCCGCGGGCTGCAGCGGATGGTCGACGAGGACATCTACTGCATCGACATACTCACCCAGGTGTCCGCCTCCACCAAGGCCCTGCAGTCCTTCGCGCTGCAGCTCCTGGAGGAGCACCTGCGGCACTGCGTCGCCGACGCGGCCGTCAAGGGCGGCGAGGAGATCGACGCGAAGGTCGAGGAGGCCACGAAGGCGATCGGCCGGCTGCTGCGGACCTGAACCGAGGCGCGGCGGGCAGCGGCCCGGCCGCGCCCTCCGCGCCGCCGGGGTCAGGCGTCCGCGCCCCCCGCGCGGGCCCGTTCCTCGGCCACTTTCAGCACCTCGTCGATGCTCTCCAGGCTGAGCCGCTCCTCCGCGGCCGAGGCCGCGATGATCAGTTCTCCGCACAGCTCGATCTCGGCGAGAGCCACGTGGTCCTGAACTGCCGTACCGCCGACCGGAGCCACGTGCATCACCTCATCTCTGCCGTTACCGACTTCCTAGAGTAGGGAGCGGCCTACGCACCGCGCATGGCACGGACGGGCTAGTTCTTGACGCCCGTCGGTCCCCCGCGGGGACGGTCCCCTACTCGGCGATCTTGCCTGCGTAGATGTCCTCGGACGCCGGCAACCTTACGTCGACCCGGGTGCCGAAGCCGTACAGCAGGGTCGTCGAGGCGACCGCGACGGTGCCCTTCTCCCGGTCGTTGACGAAGCTGAACCGGTTCCTGATCTTGCGGATCCGGCCCTGGTCGTCGAGGTAGACGTCGAACGGCACCTCGTCCTTGGCGAACCCTTTCGCCGCCGCGGCCAGCGGTTCCCGCACGTCCTTCGAGGCCGCCCCGGCCGCCGCCGAGAGATCCGCGGTGCCGCGGTAGTGCCGCACCTCGACGCCCGCGAGCCGGGCCCGGCCCAGATAGCTCGCGGTGCGCGTGCCGAGCAGCAGCTCCGCCGCGGTGTACGGGTCGGTGGCGCCGCCGGTCACCAGGTTGCCGTCGGAGAGGGTGGCCGTGTCGACCCGAACCCATTTGTCGGCGGGCACTCCGGCGCCCCGGTTCTTCATGAACAGGGCGCCGGGCGCGAGGAGTTCGGTGATCGGGCGGTGCTCGGGGGCGCCGGTCGGGGTCTGCGGGAGCTGCACCCGCAGCCGGCCGATCCGTCTGCGGTAGTCGTAGTCGCCCTGGCCGCGGATGGTGACGCGGGTGCCGCCCGCGGCCATCTCCATCGACGTGCTGGCCTTCGAGGTGCCCGCGTCCACCAGGGCGGCCGCGGCGCGGTGCAGGGTCCCGACGGGATCGGAGGCGCGGGCGTCCTCGGCGGCGGACCCGGTGCCGGAGCAGCCGCCGGTGCCCATGCAGACGCAGACCATCACTCCTGCCGCGACGGTCCTGCGCCTGTGCTGCCCTTGAGCCATCGCTGCCCCCAGCCGGTCCGTCCGTCGCGGGTCCCCTTCGGTTCGCTTAACGACGGGTGGAGGGGGCCGTCACGCGCAGAGCCTGCCTTTACCCGGGGCTGGGTAACGTTGTCGGTGTGGCGCAGCAGGAGCATCGCACGACGACCGTCGAACAGGGTCCGTTCTGTATCGCACGATGCAGCTGCGGCTGGCGCGGTCCGGCGCGCAGAGCCCGCAGCCAGGCCAGGACGGACGCCGCGGGGCACGCGTCGACGGCGGACTGAACGGCTTCAGCCGACTCCGGCCGAGGGCTGGGGCGGGGTCCGCAGCGGCAGCAGCTCGTCGATCAGGGTGCGGTCGCGGAACTGGGTCAGCCGGCTGCGGGCCGCGGCCGGGGAGAGCCACAGGATGCGGTCCACCTCGTCGTTCGGCGTGAAGCGGCCCTCGCGCGCCTCGGCCGCCCAGTAACGCACCTGCTTGGGGCGGCCGTTGACCATGTAGCGCACGGTCGGCAGCTCGACTCCGGGGGCGGCGGCGTACCCCGTCTCCTCCTCGACCTCGCGCAGCGCGGCGGCGAGGGGGTCCTCGTCGCGCTTGAGCTTGCCCTTGGGGTGGGACCAGTCGTCGTACTTCGGCCGGTGGACCAGGCAGACCTCCAGCGCGCCGTCGACCGGGGAGTGGCGCCACAGGACGCAGCCGGCGGCCTGGATGAGGGTGTCGTCGGTGTGGGTCACCGGCTCACCGCCTCCTTCGGCAGGGTTCACATCGTCAGGACGTGCGCACCGTCTGCTTCTGCCAGCACTGCTGGAAGGCGAAGCGGGCGGCCTCCACTTCGTGCCGCTGGTCGGCGTGGAGCACCCCGAGCGCGTACGCGGTGGCCGGGGCGATACGGGGGGTGCGGGCCGAGGCGGCGGCTGCCGCCGCTGCCTCCGAGGCGTCGCGGTGGCGGTCGAGGGCCTGGCCCGCGGTCAGCAGGCGTACGTCGACCGGGCCGCCCGGGCCGCCGGTGCCGTGCAGCGCCTCGCGGGCGTAGCGGTGCAGGCGCAGCAGCAGCCGGACCTGGTGCCAGGGGGCGTCCTGCGGGTGCGGGGCAGGGTCCGGGGAGAGGCCGTGGACGAGGGCCTCGGCGTTGTACGGGCTGCCCGCGGTGACCAGGGGCAGTGCGGCCACGGCGTCGGTGAGCCGTTCCTCGGCCGCGGCGGCCAGCGGGCGCAGGTCGGTGGTGGGGGCGGCGCCGGTGAGCGGGACCTCGCTGGCCAGGACGGCGACCTTGTCGGCGACGGCGTGGAAGCGGCTCGAACCGAGGGCCTGCAGGGCGGTGCTGTGGGCGCGGGTCCGGGCGAGCGTGAGCTGACGCTCCAGCAGGGCGCCCGCCTTGGCCGCGCCGACGGTCAGATTGCCGCGGTCCGCCGCGGCCGCGTCGGAGGGTCCGGAGGCGCCGTGGGCCGTGTGCAGCGCGGCGGCGTCCAGTACGGAGGCGCGACCGCTCCCGACGGTGGCCGGTGGTGCGGAGGCGGCGGCCGTCTGGGCGGGGAGTCCCGAGGCGCCCGACAGCCGGTGCAGCGCCAGCAGCAGCCGCTCGAGCCGGGCCTCGTAGGCGTGCTCCATCGTCAACGTCCCCGACAGCCAGGCCAGTTCGGGGCGCAGGGCCTCCGACCAGTCCGTCTCCAGCAGGGGACGGAATGTGTGCAGGCTGCCGCTGATGCGGCGGACCGAGCGGCGCAGGGCGCGCGCCGCGTCGACGGAACCCTCCGTGCCGCCCTGGGCGGTGGCGCCGGTTTCCCGGTGCTGCCGCAGGGCGCGCAGGAACTCCGTGGCCTGGGCCCGGAGGTAACCCGCGAGGGCCTCCCCGGTCACGGGCGTGGCCGTGGGGTCCGTCGGGTCAAGGTGTTGCTGTGCCACGCCGGCGCCTCCGGGCGTCTATGAGCATCTCCTGGACATTCCGCAGGGGTTGGCCGTCCGCGTCCGTGGCGTGCCGGACCCAGTCGCCGTCCGGACCGAGGTGCCAGGAGGAGGTGGTGTCGGACATGCCCGTCTCCAGCAGCCGGTTCAGGGCTGCGCGGTGGGCCGGGTCGGTGACCCTGACCAGGGCCTCGATCCGTCGGTCGAGGTTGCGGTGCATCATGTCGGCGCTGCCGATCCACACCTCGGGCTCGCCGCCGTTGCCGAAGGCGAAGACCCGGGAGTGTTCGAGGAAGCGGCCGAGGATCGAGCGGACCCGGATGTTCTCCGACAGGCCCGCGACGCCCGGGCGGATCGCGCAGATCCCGCGCACCCAGATGTCGACCGGGACGCCCGCCTGCGAGGCCCGGTACAGCGAGTCGATGACGGCCTCGTCGACCATCGAGTTGACCTTGATACGGATGAAGGCCGGGCGGCCCGCGCGGTGGTGCTGGGCCTCCTTGTTGATGCGTGAGATCAGGCCGTCGCGCAGGGACTTGGGGGCGACCAGGAGACGGCGGTAGGTCTCGCGGCGGGAGTATCCGGACAGCCGGTTGAAGAGGTCGGAGAGGTCGGCGCCGACCTGCGGGTCCGCCGTCAGCAGGCCCAGGTCCTCGTAGAGGCGGGCCGTCTTCGGGTGGTAGTTGCCGGTGCCGACGTGGCTGTAGCGCCGTAGTGTGTCGCCCTCCTGACGCACCACCAGGGACAGCTTGCAGTGCGTCTTGAGGCCGACCAGGCCGTAGACGACGTGGCAGCCGGCCTCCTCCAGCTTGCGCGCCCACTTGATGTTGGCGTGCTCGTCGAAGCGGGCCTTGATCTCGACCAGCACGAGGACCTGCTTGCCGGCCTCGGCGGCGTCGATGAGCGCGTCGACTATCGGGGAGTCGCCCGAAGTGCGGTACAGGGTCTGCTTGATGGCGAGGACGTCCGGGTCGTTGGCCGCCTGCTCCAGGAACGCCTGCACGGAGGTGGAGAAGGAGTCGTAGGGGTGGTGCAGCAGGACGTCCCGGCTGCGCAGCGCGGCGAAGATGTCGGGCGCGGACGCCGACTCGACCTCGGCCAGGTCGCGGTGGACGCCGGCGATGAACTTCTTGTACTTGAGTTCCGGGCGGTCCAGGGAGGCGATTCGGAAGAGGCCGGTGAGGTCCAGGGGGCCGGGCAGCGGGTAGACCTCGGCCTCGCTGACCTTCAGCTCGCGCACCAGCAGGTCCAGCACCTCGCGGTCGATGGACTCCTCGACCTCCAGGCGCACCGGCGGCCCGAAGCGGCGCCGCATCAGCTCCTTCTCCAGGGCCTGCAGCAGGTTCTCGGCGTCGTCCTCCTCGACCTCCAGGTCCTCGTTGCGGGTGAGCCGGAAGGCGTGGTGCTCCAGGACCTCCATGCCCGGGAACAGCTCCTCCAGGTGGGCGGCGATGACGTCCTCGACGGGGACGTAGCGGCCCGGGGAGCTCTCCAGGAAGCGCGACAGCAGCGGCGGCACCTTCACCCGCGCGAAGTGGCGGTGGCCGGTGACGGGGTTGCGTACGACGACCGCGAGGTTGAGCGAGAGACCCGAGATGTACGGGAAGGGGTGCGCGGGGTCGACGGCCAGCGGGGTCAGCACCGGGAAGATGCGGTGCCGGAAGAGGGTGAACAGGCTGGCCTGTTCCTTCTCCGTCAGCTCGCCCCAGCGGACCAGGTGGATGCCCTCCTCCGCGAGGGCGGGGGCGACGTCCTCGTGGTAGCAGGCGGCGTGCCGCGCCATGATCTCGCGCGAGCGGGCCCAGATCATCTCCAGCACCTCGCGCGGCTGCAGGCCGGACGCGGAGCGGGTGGCCACGCCGGTGGCTATGCGGCGCTTGAGTCCTGCCACCCGGACCATGAAGAACTCGTCCAGGTTGCTGGCGAAGATCGCGAGGAAGTTGGCCCGTTCCAGCAGGGGCGTGTTCGGGTCCTCGGCGAGCTCCAGGACCCGCTCGTTGAACGCGAGCCAGCTGCGCTCCCGGTCCAGGAAACGGCCCTGCGGCAGCTGGGGCCCGTCGTACGGCGACTCCTCGTACGCGTCGAGGTCCGCGTCGAGGTCGGGTTCCAGGTCGGACACCGCGGCGGCCACCGTGTGCGGGCGGTGCGCGGCGATGGAGCCGACGGAGGGCTGCGCGTTCGCGTCACTGCCGCGGCCCACGGGACCGCCACCGAGGGCGGTGGCGGGAGACGGGTGTGCCTGTGCCTGGGCTACTTGCTGACTCATGAACCCATTCTTCCGCGCCGACGGCGATACGGGCGCGTCGGAAACCCCGGAAGGCAGCGCATTCACGGGGCGAGCGGCGCTGAGGGCGTCCCCGTTCCCCGCGGTCCCCTCGGGGGGCGGCAAAGGCTTCGGCACGGAGGGCGTCATTGGCCGAGCGTCGCAAGTCCGTCTGAACCGTTGGTTACGGCGACATGGCGTGCGGGATATCTGGGGGCGGCTCCCGGGGGGTTCGCGTGCGCGGCTTTGGGGGGTGCGGGCGTCTTTGCCCTGCGCGGAAGGGTTGGGGAGGGGGGTGCGGGGGTTTGGATGTGTCGCGGGGTGTGGGGGCGTAGCGGGGGTGGGGGCGGCGGATGTTGCGGGAGCGGGAGTGGGCGGAGGGTCCCGGTGGTGGGCGGGGCGTCGTCGAATCGCGCGGCGTGGGGCGAGGACGTGCGGGTCGGGACGGGGTGGCTTCGGGAGTGCGGGCGTCTTTGCCCTGCGCGGAAGGGTTGGGGAGGGGGTGCGGGGGTTTGGATGTGTCGCGGGGTGTGGGGGCGTAGCGGGGGTGGGGGCGGCGGATGTTGCGGGAGCGGGAGTGGGCGGAGGGTCCCGGTGGTGGGCGGGGCGTCGTCGAATCGCGCGGCGTGGGGCGAGGACGTGCGGGTCGGGACGGGGTGGCTTCGGGAGTGCGGGCGTCCCTCTCCCGCGCGGAAGGGTCGGGGAGGGGGGTGCGGGGATTGGGTGTGGCACGGGGTGTGGCGGCGCACCGGGGGTGGTGGTGGCGGATGTCGCGGGGGCGGGAGTGGGCGGAGGGTCCCGGTGGTGGGCGGGGCGCCGTCGAGTCGCGTGGCGTGGGGCGAGGACGTGCGGGTCGGGACGGGGTGGCTTCGGGAGTGCGGGCGTCCCTCTCCCGCGCGGAAGGGTCGGGGAGGGGGGTGCGGGGATTGGGTGTGGCACGGGGTGTGGCGGCGCACCGGGGGTGGTGGTGGCGGATGTCGCGGGGGCGGGAGTGGGCGGAGGGTCCCGGTGGTGGGCGGGGCGCCGTCGAGTCGCGTGGCGTGGGGCGAGGACGTGCGGGTCGGGGCGGGGCGGCTTCGGGAGTACGGGCGTCCCTCCCCTGCGCGGAAGGCCGGGGAGGGACGGGGGCGGAACCGGGTGGGTCAGGCGGCGCGGTGGCGTACCACCGTGAAGGCGGCGGTGATGGTGAGTGCGGTCAGGGTCAGTAGGACGCCGGTTTCCAGGAGCTGGCGGGGCCAGTAGTCGGGGGAGGGGAGGTACTCGCGGGCGAAGCGGGCGATGTGGTGACTGGCCAGGCAGCCGCGGTCGAGGTAGCAGTCCGGGTCCGGGACCTTGGCGCCGGTGGTGTCGATCGCCCAGCTGTTGGAGGTCGGGACCGGCTGTGTGTAGCGGCCCTGGAAGGGCCAGTGGTTGCCGCGGAACGCGTAGACGAGGAAGTACACGAACCCGCTGAGGGCGAGCGCGGGCAGCGTGCGGCGCACCGTGAGGCCGATGAGCGCGCCCAGGGCCAGGCCCAGCAGGGGTGCGGCGACCGTGGCCGGGCCGAGGGAGAAGTACAGGGCGCGGGGGGTGATGCCGGCCACCAGCAGATTGCTGTGGGCGCTCCACAGGTGGTGGTAGAGCGCGGCCAGCAGGCCGTTGCCGAGGACCAGGAAGCAGGCGGGTACGGCGAGTTTGGCGGCGAGCCAGCGGGCGGGGGAGACGGACTGCGTCCAGGCGAGCTGTGCGGTGCCGTTCTCCAGTTCGCGGCCGATGAGCGGCCCGGCCGCGAACAGCGCCACGGCGAAGCCGCCGAGCGTGATCAGGTTGTCGGGGTCGTAGAAGAGGTCGTTGTAGGCGCCCGAGGTGAAGGAGAAGAGCGTCGCCGAGGACGAGGCCGCCTCGAGGACCCCGGCGTAGCCGTACGTCTCCAGCTGGTGCTGGGCGTCGTGGGCGGCGGGACCGGTCAGCCACAGCAGGAAGCCGGCGGTGGCGACGACGAAGGCGAGCCAGACCCACAGGGCGGTCCGGTGCAGGCGCAGCACCGACCAGACCAGGCCGTGGGGGCGGGTGGCCGTACGGCGGGACGGGGCGGGGGCGGTGAGGGTGGTGGTGCTCATGCCCGTACCTCCAGGGGTGCCGCGGTGGTGGCCGGCGTGAGCAGGGCCGGGGCGTCGGGGGAGCGCAGATGGGCGAGCAGGAGTTCCTCCAGGGACGGTTCCTCGGTCTGCCAGGCGGGGTCGACCGGGCCTTCGCGGCGGATCAGCGCGGTCAGGCCGCGGCCCGCCGTGCGGGACTCGACGACCGTGTGCGGGGCGAGGTCGGCGGCGGTGCCACGGCCGGTGACCAGGGTGTGCGCGGCGAGCAGGTCGTCGATGCCGCCGCCGAGCCGTATCCGGCCGCCGCCCAGGAGCAGCAGGTGGTCGCAGACGTCGGCGAGCTCGCTGACGATGTGCGAGGACATCAGGACGGTGGTGCCGCGCTCGGCGGCGTCCGCCATCAGCGTGCCCATGAGTTCGTGGCGGGCGAGCGGGTCGAGGTCGGCCATCGGCTCGTCGAGCAGCATCAGGTCGGGCCGCTTGCCGAGCGCGAGGGCGAGGGCGACGCGGGTGCGCTGGCCGCCGGAGAGCCCGCGGATCCTCTGCCCGGGCCGCAGCGCGCCCTCCTCGACGATGCGGGCCGCGTACGCCGCGTCCCAGCGGGCCGGGTTCAGCTCGGCGCCCATGCGCAGGGTGTCCGCGATGGTCAGCTGCGGGTAGAGCGGCTTGTTCTGGCCGAGGTAGGCCACGCGGTCGCGGAGGGCGCCCGGTGCCGCGCCGAGCACGGTGAGGGTGCCCGCGGTGGGCTGCAGCAGCCCGGCGGCCAGGGCCAGCAGGGTCGACTTGCCCGCGCCGTTGGGGCCGACCAGTGCGCTGATGCGGCCCGCGGGCAGCCGGAAGGAGCAGTCCTCCAGGGCCGGGGCGGCCCTCCTGCCGTACCGCTTGCCGAGCCCGGTCGCCGCCAGGGCGACGGCCGGGGTGGTGCTCGTGGAACTCACTGGTCCCCCTCAGGGAAGAGCTCGTCGGATGTCGGGAAGTGCTGGTCGAGGACGGAGCCGAACAGGGCGTCGACGTCCTCGCGGTCGAGTCCGGCCGCCCGCGCGCGCCGCGCCCACGACTCCAGTTCGGCCCGCAGGGGCGAGTCGGCGGGCTGCGCGCCGAGGGTTCTGCGCACGAAGGTGCCCAGGCCCCGGCGGGCCTCGACCAGGCCCTCGCGCTCCAGTTCGCGGTAGGCCTTCAGGACCGTGTTGGGGTTGATGGCGGTGGCCTCGACCACCTCGCGTGCGGTGGGCAGCCGGTCTCCCGGTTCCAGCAGGCCCAGCCGGAGGGCCTGCTTGGTCTGCTGGACGATCTGGACGTAGGTGGCGACGCCGGAGCGCCGGTCGATGCGGTACTCGACCACTCGTACAACCACCCTTTCACTAATTGAGTAGTGAAAGGGTGGTGGCAGGGGTGCGGCAAAGTCAAGCGGCGATCCTGTGAACCGGATCGGCCCGGCCGAGCGATGAGGTGATGTGAGCGAAACGAGAAGCGACGGGGAGCTGCTGCGCGCCGTCGCGGCGGACGCCGACCGCGGCGCCTTCGAGGAGCTGTACCGGCGCTACGCCCCCTGGCTGACCGCCCGGCTGCGCGGCCGCTGCGCCGACCCCGGGGTGGTCGACGACGTCGTACAGGAGACCTTCCTCGCGATCTGGCGGGGCAAGGCCCGCTACCACCAGGACATCGACGTGGCCGGGTGGCTGTGGCGGATCGGGTCGCGGCGGCTGATCGACGCGCTGCGCGGCGACGGGGCACGCGGGCGGCTGCGGCAGGCGCTGGCCCGGCTGCGCCACCGGGACGAGGCGTCCGCGGAGGAACGCGTGCTCGCGGGGGTGGAGCACGGAGACCTCGCGGGCGCCCTCGTCCGGCTCTCACCGGAGCTGCGGGCGGTGTTGCAGGCCACCGTCATCGACGGGCTCACCACCCGTGAGGCGGCCGTGCTGCTCGGGATACCGCCGGGGACGGTCAAGACACGGGCGATGCGGGCCCGTAAGCAACTGCGGGAGGCGCTGGCATGAGCGATCAGGAACGCGATCGGGGCACCTGGCACGTGGCCGCCGAGGACCTCGCCGCCTACGCCCGCGGCCAGCTGGCGCCGCCCGCCCTCTGGTCCGCCGACAGCCATCTGCTCGCCTGCGCCGTGTGCCGCACCCGGCTCGCGGAGGCCGGCGACCCCGTCGGCCTGGAGGCGGGCTGGGCGCGGCTGGACGCCGAACTGGACGCGCCCCGGCCGGGGTTGTTCGAGTCGCTGCTGCTGCGGCTCGGGGTCGCCGACCACACCGCACGGCTGCTCGCGGCCACCTCGGTGCTGCGCCGCTCCTGGCTCGCGGCGGTGGTGTTCCTGCTGGTGACGACCGTCGGGGCGGTGTACTCGTCCGGCTCGCCCACCCTCTTCCTCGCCCTCGCGCCGCTGCTGCCGCTGGCCGGGGTCGCCCTGGCGTACGGGCCCGCCGTCGACCCGACGTACGAAATGGCGGTCGTCTCGCCCGTGCACGGGTTCCGGCTGCTGATGATCCGTACGGTCGCCGTGCTCGTCGCCGGCATCGGCCTCAACGGCCTGGCGACGCTCGCCCTGCCGTCCTACGGGCTGCGCGCCCTGGCCTGGCTGCTGCCCGCCCTCGCCCTCACCGCGACCGGGCTCGCCCTGATCCCGCGGCTCGGGCCGGTGCTCGCGCCCTCGCTGGTCGGCGGGGCCTGGCTCGCGCTACTGCTCGCCGAGGCGGGCGACCACGGCCCGCTCGTGCCGTTCACCGCCGCCGGGCAGGGGGCCGCCGCCGCGCTGGCCGCCCTCGCCATGGGGCTGCTCTACCTCGTACGTGACCGCTTCGACGTCTTCTCCGGGAGTGCCGCATGATCCCCACCGTCTCCGCCTCGGGGCTGAGCCTGCGCTACGGCCGGGCCCAGGCACTCGACGACGTGTCGCTGCGGCTGACACAGGGCGTGACCGGGCTGCTCGGCCCCAACGGGGCAGGAAAAACCACCCTGTTGAGGGTGCTGGCGACGGCCGTGCCCGCCGACCGCGGCGCCTTCACCGTGCTCGGGCACGACCCCGCCGCACCGGCCGGCCGGCAGGAACTGCGGCGCGGGCTCGGCTATCTGCCGCAGACGCCCGGCTTCCACCCCGACTTCACCGCCTTCGAGTTCGTCGACTATGTGGCGATCCTCAAGGAGCTGACCGACCGGACCGCACGCCACCGCGAGGTGCGCCGGGTCCTGGACCAGGTCGACCTCGCCGAGGTGCGCGGCAAGCGCATCAAGAAGCTGTCCGGCGGGATGCGGCAGCGCGTCGCGCTGGCCGCCGCGCTCGTCGGCGACCCGGGCTTTCTGGTGCTGGACGAGCCGACCGTCGGACTCGACCCCGAACAGCGCATGCGCTTCCGGGAGTTGATCGCGCAGGCGGGCGAGGGCCGCACGGTCCTGCTGTCCACCCACCAGACCGAGGACGTGGCGATGCTCTGCCACCGCGTGCTGGTGATGGCGGGCGGCCGCATCCGCTTCGACGGCACCCCGGCCGAACTGACCGCACGCGCCGCCGGACGGGTGTGGAGCAGCACCGAACGGGACCCGGCCGCCAAGGCGGGCTGGCGCACCGGCACCGGTTCCTTCCGCAACGTCGGCAGCCCGCCCGACGGCGCCGACCTGCTCGAACCCACTCTGGAGGACGGCTACCTGCTCACCCTGGACGGCGCGGACGCGGAGGTGGCGGCATGACCGCGGTACTGGACGAGACGCCCGTCGCGACGCACGGTACGGGACGCCGCAGCTCCTGGTCGGCCGCCCTCGCGCTGGCCCTGTTCGAGGCGCGCCGCCTGCTGCTGAGCCTGCCCGTGCTGCTCGCCTTCGCGGTCTACGTCGCCTGGATCGTGTGGCAGACCCCGGACTTCGAGGACGGCTACCCCGCCCTCCAGGACGCCGACCGGGCCGGTCAGAGCACCCTGCTGCTGGTCGGTCTCGCGGTGCTGGTGTGCGTCAACCAGGCCGTGCTGCGCGCCAAGCGGCGGGACACGGAGCGGCACTTCGCCGTTCTGGTGCTGCCGGGGCCGTGGCGCACGGGGGCCCACGCGCTGTCCCTGGTCCCGGTGGTCGTGCTCACCGCCGTCTGTACGCTCGCCCAGTTCGGCTGGTCGGCGCTGCGCTCCGGCGCGGTCGGCAGCGGTTCGCCCGGCGAGCTGCTCGTGGGACCGCTGACGGTGCTGCTGTTCGGCGCGCTGGGCGTGCTGCTCGCCCGGCTGGTGGCGTCACCGATCGCGGCGCCGCTGATCACCGTGGTGCTGATTCTGATGTTCTTCGTCGCCGGAGGGTTCCCCGCGGGCGACGGCGAGCGCGGCCTGCGCTGGCTCACGCCCGTCGTGACCGAGGCGAGTTCGCAGACGCTGCCCGCCTCACTGCTGGACCGGCCCGCCGCCTGGCACGCCCTCTATCTCGCCGGGCTCGCCCTGACCCTGGCGCTGCTCGCGGTGCTGGCGGGAGGCGGCCGCGGCTGGATGCTGACGGCCGCCACGGCGGGCGCGGTGGCGCTCGCCGTCACCGGAGGCGTCCTGCAGTGCGCGCCGGTCGGCGCGGACACCAGGGCGGCGCGCGAACGGGCCTCGGTGTCCCCGGAGAAGCTTCAGACGTGCGTGCGGCACGGGTCCTCCACCTACTGCGCCTTCCCGGACTGGACGGCACGGACGGACAGCTGGGCCGACGTGGTGCACGACGTGCAGTCCTCGGCCGGCGGCACCGCCCGCACCCAGCCCCTCCTCGTACGGCAGCGCATCGACGCCCGCTACGGCCTGACCGCGGACGCGGCCATCGAGCCGTCCTCGACCCCGCACCAGGTGACGGTCGGCACCGCCTGGGGCGGCAACCGCGTCCCCGAGTTCTCGGCCGCCGTCGCCGCCGTGCTGGTCGCGGGCGACGAGAAGGCGGCGGGCTCGTTGTGCGACGGGCGGATGGTCACCGTCATGTGGCTCGCCCTGAACCGGCTGCCCCACCCCATGACCTCACTGCGCAACGTCCGACTCGACGACAGCGTGACCGGCTCCGCGATCGTCCTGTCGCCCACGAACCCGATGTCGATGACCGCGGGCCAGACCGATGTCGTACGCGAGCTGCTCGGCAGGCCGGCCGGTGAGATCACCCCGCGGGTCAGGGCGCACTGGGCGGAGCTGACGGCACCGAAGGTGACGACCGCGCACGTGGCGGAGCTGCTCGGGGTGGCCGCGCCGAAGGCGGCGGACAAGTGCGAGTGAGCGGACAGGTGCGAGTGGGCGGACAGGTGCGAGTGGGCGGACAGGTGCGAGTGGCACGGGAGTTGCTGCTTCCCGCCGGGCGTGCGCTGCCGTGGCGCTCGCCCGCCGCGGGAGCCGGCCTGGGGCTGCTGATCCTCGCCGTGCCCCGGCTCACGGACACCGAGCCCGCCCCCTGGCTCGCCCTCGTCCTGCTGCGCTGCGCGATCCTCGCCCATGCCGTGGGCCTGGCCTTCCTGATGGACGACCCGGCCCGCCACACCACGGCCACGGTGCCGACCCGGCGAGCCCTGCGCACCGCTGTCCGGCTCGCTCTCATCACCCCCGTCACCGCCCTGTGGTGGACGGCCGCGCTGCTGCTCGTCCCCTCGCACATACGACCCCCCACGGGCGACCTCACCCTGGAGGCGGCCGCGGTCTGCGTCCTGGCCCTCGCGGCGGGAGCGGCGGCCGTCCGTCTGACGGACGCCCCCGCGCCGGGAGTGTCGGTGGCGGCGGCGCTCCTCTTCACGGCCGTCGTGGCCCCCCTGCTCCTGCCGGATCAGTGGGCCCTGTTCGTCCCGCCGGGTGACCAGCGGTGGGGGGTAGCCCATGAGCGGTGGGCGGGAGTGCTGGCGGGGGCCGTGGTGCTGTGGGGGATCTGCCTGCCGGAACCCCTGCGGCGTGGGCCGGGGGCGCTGCGGCTCAGGTCTCCGTGCGGTACATCAGATCCGTCTCGTACGTAGCGAACCCCAGCCGCTCGTACACCGACACCGCCGCCTTGTTGTCGCCGTCGACGTACAGCATCGCCGTCGGCAGCCCCTGCGCCTCCAGATGGCGCAGCCCGATCGTCGTCAGGGCCTTGCCCAGGCCGCCGCCCTGGACCCCCGGCCGCACCCCGAGGACGTACACCTCGCCGAGCCGCTCGGTCGCGTGGACCTTCGTCCAGTGGAAGCCGACGAGCTCCCCGTCGCGGAAGGCGAGGAAGAAACCGGCCGGGTCGAACCACGGCTCGGCCTTGCGGTCGTCCAGGTCGCGCTGGGTGAGGGAGCCCTGCTCGGGGTGGTGGGCGAAGGCGGCGGCGTTCACCTCCAGCCAGGCGGCGTCGTCGGTGCCGGGCTCGAAGGCGCGGACGCTCACCCCGGCCGGGAGCACCGGCTCGGGCAGGTTCAGGTCCGTCAACGACCGCCGCATCTGGCGCAGTTCACGAAAGAGCGTGAGGCCCAGCACCTGCGCGAGATGCCGCGCCGCGGCGTGTCCGCCGTGCGCCCAGACCCGCAGCCGCCTGCCGGACGCGGCGAGCAGGGCCGAGCCCAGCGCCCGCCCGTGCCCGTGCCCGCGGTACGAGGGGTGGACGACCAGCTCGGCGGCCGGTGCCTCCACCGGGTCGGTGTCCTCCAGCTGGGCGTAGCCGACCAGCTGTTCGCCGACGGTGAGCAGCAGATGGGAGACGCCCTCGCGGGGCCCGCCGCGCAGCTGCAGCCGCCCCTGTTCGGACACCGCCTGCTGCCCGTCCTCACGGGCGGCGTCGGCGAGCAGGGAGAGCACGGCCTCGGTCTGCTCCGGGGTCAGCTCGGCATGGGTCTCGATGGACCGGATCCGGCCGGGCCGGGCGGTGTCGTCGCTGGTCATGCGTACGAGAGTAAAGGGAGCCGGCCGCAAAGTGGGGGTCACAGGAGGGGCAATGGGGAACCCGGATGCCACCGCCGGGAGCCGGCCGGATCCTGAGGGTGAGGTAGATCGCACCGGTGGGGTAGAGGTTGCGTGTGGGGCCGGTGCGCATGGTCGGATGGTTCGATGCGTACCCCCCACATATCGACGCATCCCGGCTTGACCATCTTTGACACCTTCGACGGTTTTGTCGCCAACGACGGTGCGGACGAAGAGGAGCCCTGGACCCCGCCCAACCACCGCCGCGGTAACCGACGCCGCAAACGCGGCCGCTTCGCGGGACTGCCGCTCGCGCTGAAGGCGGTGGTGGGCGTCTGCGTCCTCACCGCCTTCCTCACCCTCGCCGACCGCTGGGCGCTGCTGTACGCCGAGCACCGCGCGGCGAACGTCCTGGAGCACCGGCTGAAGCTGAACGCGGCGCCCGAGGTCGAGATCGAGGGCTTTCCCTTCCTCACCCAGCTCGCCGACGACCGGCTGGACTCGGTGCGGGTGACCGTGCCGGACGTCGCGGCCGACCGGGTCACCCTGGCCAAGGTCACCGCGACCGCGCACGACGTACGGCTGGACGACCCCGACGGGCCGACCTCCGTGCGGGGCGCGGGAATTCCCCGGCTCGACGGCGACGTACTGCTCTCCTTCGACGACCTGGACCGCGAACTCGGCGCCTCCCAGGTCAGGTTCAGCGGGCGCGGCCACGACCGGGTGCTGGCCCGCGGCACCTTCCCGGTCGCCGGACACGACCTGCGGCTGCGCGCCGACGCCCGGATCGGCCGGGACGGCGAGCACGGCATCGCCACGCAGATCGGCGGAATGCGGCTGGACATCGGCGACCTGGCGACCTACCGGCCCGGCGTCCGCGCCAGCGAAGGGCTGCATCTGACCCGCAGGTCGGCCGCGCGGCTGTCGCACGAGACGCGCAAGGCGAAGGCCCTGTTCTCCGTGCCCGCGGTGATACGGCGGCTCGGCGTGCCCGACCCCGTCGTACGCCAGGCGCTGCGCTCCGACGACAAGCTGGCGCAGGTGACCGGCTCACCGCGCTTCGTCCACCGCGCCATGCGGCTGAACCTGATCGACCTGGCGCTGGAGCACCCCGCCCTGCTCAAGCGCCTCGGCTTCGACCCGGCCCTGCTGGATGCCCTGCCCCGGCTCACCCGCCCCGTCCTCGCCGACCGCCTCTCCCTCGGCTTCCGCCTGCCCGCACCGCACCACGGGGCGCTGCGGGTGCGGGACGTACGGGTGGAGAAGGACGGGATCAGGATGCGGATCGAGGGGGCGGGGCTGGCCGTCGGCTGAGAGCCGGCCCCGCACAGCGGCAAGCGGTCCGCCCTCCTCCCCAGCGGGAGGGCGGACCGCTTGCCTCGCGGGCGGATCAGTAGGTGGTGGGCAGGTACTTGTAGCAGTAGCTCGAGTAGCTGTTGTCCGCCCACAGGTGGCTGCCGGTCTGCGGGCCGACGATCCCGTCCTTGCGGATGTGCTCGGCGGCCTGGTACTTCTTCACGGCCGCCTTGGTCTTCGAGCCGAACTTGCCGTCGGTCGCCACGACCTTCTTGTGGAAGTGCGCGTTGATGCCGGCCTGGACGCACCACACGCCGTGGTGGTTGCCGGAGCCCACGCCGATGTTGCCGACGTGCGTCGACGCCGAGGCCGAGGGGGCGATGGCGAGGCCCGTACCGATGACCGCGGTCGCGGCGACCAGAGCGGCGCGCTTGTGGATCTGCATGGTGGTTCTTCCCTCCGTTTGAGTCGCGGGGCGGCACGGGGTGGACCGTGCCGCCCGGCTTGCCCCACCGACGATGCTGGCCAATTCACCAGTGGGGCCAGTGGGTTCGGCCCGGACGGGCCATCGTGGGACGCCGTACGCGCTGACCTGCGGGGACGGCAGCACGGCTGAGGCATCCCTGGGACGCCTCAGCCGCTCTCGTACGGTGCTCGGGTGGCCGAAATGACGGGGGCTCACCTTGCTGCGCATGGCGCGCGGGGAACCATGCGGGGGGAGACGTGCCTCCCTGATGGAGACACGGAGCACCGGACATGGGGTGGAACATGTCGCGTTGGAAGGAGTTACCGGCCGAGCTCGACCAGCAGATGTGGCAACTCGTCGTACAGATGCGGCGGTTGAAGGACCACGCCGGTCTGAGCCTGAGCGCGCTCGCCTCGAAGACGACCTTCAGCAAGTCGTCCTGGGAGCGCTATCTCAACGGCCGGACACTGCCGCCGCGCACCGCCGTCGAGGAACTGGCGAGCGTCAGCGGCACCGATCCCGAACGGCTGCTGGCCCTGCACGAGATCGCCGAGGCGGAGTGGGCGGCCTCGGCGGCGAGCCGCAACGACGGCGACGGCGAGGCGGGCGAGGCGACGGAGCCCGGGCCGCCACCCACCGCGGTACCGCCGGGCCCGCACCGGCTGCGGCTGGCCCTGGGCGGCCTGGCCTGCGCCCTCGTGGGCGGTGTCATCGGCGCCCTGCTGGTCTCGGCGCCCTGGGACGACGACGGCACGGACACCGGCAAGGCGACCCCGTCCGCGTCGGCCACCGCCTCCGCCGCTGCCTTCACCTACGGCGGCACCTACCGCTGCCACTTCGAGCGGCGGGGCGGCGTTCTCTACGCCGGCCACAGCACGGACCACACCTCGGTGATCGGCCTCAACGTGCAGGGCTGGCCGGTGGTCGAGGCCCAGTGTCTGCTGCAGCACGCGGGGTTCCCGTCGGGACGGATCGACGGCCGCTTCGGCCCGGACACCGAGATCGCCGTCAAGCGGTTCCAGGACAAGAAGAAGCTGGACGTCGACGGCCTGGTCGGACCGCAGACCTGGGGGGCACTCGGCAAATGACCGGGCAGGCGCCGGAATGCGCACGGCTCGCCGAGGCCCTGCGCGAACTGCGCGGACGTACGGAACTGAGCCTGGCCGCGCTCGCCGCGAAGACGGCGTACAGCAAGTCGTCCTGGGAGCGGTACCTCAACGGCCGCAAGCTGCCGCCGCGTTCGGCGGTGCAGGCGCTGTGCCGGGTGGCGGGGGTGCCGCCCGCACGGTACGTGGCGCTGTGGGAGCTGGCGGAGGTGGCCTGGAGCGGGCGCGGCGCCCGCCCCGGCCCCGCCGCGACCGAGCCGGAACCCGCCGAGGCGCCCCCGGAGGACACCCCGGCCCCACCGTGGTGGCGCCGCCCTGTCCTGATCGCGGCCGCGACGGCGGCGTGCACCCTGGCGATCGTGCTGACGGTGGTGCTGCGCCCGTCCGACGACCCGCGGTCCACCCCCGTTTCCGGCACGCAGAGCACCGTCCGCCAGGTCCTGTGCCACGGCGCGGGCTGCACCGGCCGGCCGCCCCTGTCCTCGGGCTGCGGGGACGTGGAGGTGCAGGGCGTGCCCCAGGTCCTGCGCACGGTCAGGCGATCGGGTGTCGAGATGCAGATCCGCTACAAGCCCGAGTGCGGCGCCGCGTGGGTACGCGTCAGCGGACAGCACGTCGGCGACCGCTTCGAGGTCTCCGCACCGGGTTCGGCCGCACAGCGCCTGGTGATCGCGGACCGGTACGCCACCGGAATCCTGCGCTCCTCACCGATGGTCGCGGTGCGCGCCGGGAACACGAAGGCGATCAAGGCGTGCGCCGAGCTCGCGGGGAGCGGCGGCTGGGAGTGCTTCCGGCCGTGACGGCCGCTACGGCACCTCGGGTGGTGGCGTGGGCGCACCCGGCAGCCGTACGGTCGCGACCGTGCCGCCGCCCTCCGCCGGTTCCAGGGTGATCTCGCCGCCCGCCTCCTGGACCGTGCGGGCCACTATGGACAGGCCGAGGCCCGAGCCGGGCAGGGCGCGGGCGCTGGGGGAGCGCCAGAAGCGGTCGAAGACGTGCGGGAGTTCCTCGGCGTCGATGCCGGGGCCGTGGTCGCGGACGGTCAGGATGCCGCTGCCGAGCTGCACCTCGATCGTGCCGTGCTCCGGGCTGAACTTCACCGCGTTGTCGAGGATGTTGACGAACGCCCGCTCCAGCGCGGAGGGCTCCGCCCGTACGTACCAGGGCTGCAGGTCCGCCGTGATCGTCAGCTCCGGTCCGCGCAGCCGTGCGCGCCGCAGCGCCGCCTCGACGGTGTCCTCCAGCGACACGACCTGCACGCGCTCGCCCCGCTGCCCCTCCGACCGCGACAGCTCCTGCAAGTCGCCGATCAGCGCCGCCAGCTCGGTCATCTGCGCCTTCACGGACGCGAGGAGCGCCTTGCGGTCGGCCGGGGGGATCGGGCGGCCGGTGTCCTCACTGCGAGTGAGGAGTTCGATGTTGGTGCGCAGGGAGGTCAGCGGCGTACGCAGCTCGTGACCGGCGTCCGCGATCAACTGTTGCTGCAGGTCACGGGAGCTGGCCAGGGCGGACGTCATCGAGTTGAACGACCGCGACAGCCGCGCCACCTCGTCCTCGGCGTCGTCCTCCACGGGGATGCGCACACTCAGATCCTCGGTACGCGCGACGGTCTCGACGGCCTCGGTGAGCCGGTCCACGGGGCGGAGCCCGGCACGCGCGACGGCAAGCCCGGCGGCACCGGCGCCGAGGACCCCGATGCCGCTCACGAGGAGGAGGATCAGGGCGAGTTCGTTGAGGGTGGACCGGGTGCTCTTGAGAGGGGTCGCAAGGATCACGGCGACGCCCTGCGAGTCGCTCGGGTCGACTCCCAGGTACAGGGTCAGCACCCGTACGGGGTTGCCGTCGTCGTCCGTGCCGTCGCGGAACATCCCCTCATAGGGCTTCGCGTTCTTGATGACCTGTTTGTCGGTGCCGGTGACCTTGACCGTGCTGGGCGACGTCGTATCGACGCAGGGCGGGCCTTCCTCCTTGATCGCCTGGACGTACTCGTCCCGGCCGTGGAACGGCTGGGTGTTCTCCTCCGGGGTCTGCGTGCACCCCCGCAGCAGCCCCTGGACGGTACCGGGCCGCCGGGCCATGTCCTTCAGGTCGCTGTCGACCTGGTCGTACAACTTCCCCTGCACGATGAACCAGCACGTCACCGAGACCGCCGCCACAGCGAACGCCACCGCCGCGGCCACCAGCATCGCCAGCCGCGACCGGATCGGCAGCGTCTGGAAGCGCCGTAGAACCTTCCTCACTCGGCGCCGCCCTGGCGCAGGACGTACCCGACCCCCCGCACCGTGTGCACGAGGCGCGGCTCGCCGCCCGCCTCGGTCTTGCGGCGCAGGTACATCACGTACACGTCCAGCGAGTTGGACGACGGCTCGAAGTCGAAGCCCCAGACCGCCTTCAGGATCTGCTCACGGGTGAGGACCTGGCGCGGGTGCGCCATGAACATCTCCAGGAGCGTGAACTCGGTGCGCGTCAGCTCCACCGGACGCCCGCCCCGCGTCACCTCCCGGGTCGCCAGATCCATCTTCAGGTCCGCGAAGGCCAGCGCCTCGTTCTCCTGGTCGGTGCCGGCGACGGCCGCGGCGGCGTAGGAGCTGCGGCGCAGCAGCGCGCGGACGCGGGCGAAGAGTTCGTCCAGTTCGAAGGGCTTGACCAGGTAGTCGTCCGCTCCGGCGTCAAGGCCGGTCACCCGGTCCCCGACCGTGTCCCGCGCCGTCAGCATCAGGATCGGCGTCGTCGTACCCGCCCCGCGCATCCGCCGCGCGGCGGTCAGCCCGTCCATGCGCGGCATCTGGATGTCGAGGACGACCAGGTCGGGCTGGTACGCGGTGGCCTTCTCCAGCGCGTCCGCGCCGTCCACGGCGACCTCGGTGGCGTACCCCTCGAAGGCGAGGCTGCGCTGGAGTGCTTCGCGCACCGCCGGCTCGTCGTCGACGATCAGGATGCGCTGGGGGTCACGGTCGCCATCGGCGGGGCTCATGGGCTCTGGTTCCTCGGGTGCGGTGGGACGACAGGGGGCTGAAGGTAGGTGAACCTGCTCGAACCTGCGGAATGCCTTCAGCCTCGCATGTTTCCCTGCGGACGCGTACGCAGTGGTGGGGCCGCGGTCAGGCGCGCATCGTCGCCAGCCTGTTCAGCGGCACCTTGCGGCGGTGCGGGCGGGCGGTGGTGGTGTGCAGACCCATCAGCTGCGGGGCCGGTACCACCTCGGGCGCGCGGGTCACCGGCGCGTGCAGCTCGTGCGCCACCTCCAGGGCCAGGGCGAGTGCGGCCGGACCGGTGCCGGCGGCCGGGTGGGAAACCTGCTTGATCATGACGTACTCCCTGCTGGTGCGGTGGGAAGTCAGCTGTCGCTGCCGCCCGCCCGGAGGTTGGCCAGGTCGGACTTGACGGTGTTGATCGGGATGGCGAAGCCGAGGCCGACGTTGCCGGCGTCGGAGGAGCCGGAGGACTGGGAACTGGCGCTGTACATCGCGGAGTTGATGCCGATGATGTTGCCCGCGGCATCGATCAGCGCGCCGCCGGAGTTGCCCGGGTTGAGCGAGGCGTCGGTCTGGATCGCCTTGTACGTCGTCGTCGAGTTGCCGGTGTCGCCGTTGAACTGCTGCCCGCCGAAGGAGAACGGCCACTGGCCGTCGCAGCCACCCTGACCCTGACCCTGGCCCTGGTTCTCGTCGGTGGAGACGGTCACGTCACGGTTGAGCGAGGAGACGATGCCGCTGGTGACGGTGCCGCTCAGGCCCTCGGGGGAGCCGATGGCCACGACCGTGTCGCCGACCTGGACCCCGTCGGAGTTGCCGAGGGTGGCCGGCTTGAGGCCGGAGGCGCCCTCCAGCTTGATCAGCGCGAGGTCCTTCTTGCTGTCGGTGCCGACGACCTTCGCGGTGTAGCTCTTGCCGCTGTTGGTCGTCACCTTGATCGACGAGGCGCCGGAGATGACGTGGTTGTTGGTGACGATCTGGCCGTCGCTGGTGACGATGACGCCGGAGCCGGTGGACTCGCCGACGTTCGAGGTGGCCTTGATCTCGACCACGCTGGGGCTCACGGCCGCGGCGATGGTGGCGACGTCGCCCTTTTTGCTGGAGGGCACCACGCTGGTGCTGGTGCTGCTGGAGGCGGCGGTGTCGCTGCCGGTCAGCTGCTGGAAGGCGTAGGCGGTGCCCCCGCCGACGGCCGCGGCGACGATCGCCACGGCGGCCAGCAGGGCGACCGGGCCCCGGGTCCGCTTCCTCGGCGCCGGAGCGACCGGCTGCGCCGGATCGGCCGGCTGCATCGGAGCGGAGTGCTGCATCGGAGCGGGCTGCTGCGCCGGCGGCTGTCCCGGCGGGGGCGGCCACTCGGGGTTCACCGGGGCGGAGGCATGCTGCGGAGCGCCCTGGTACGGGTTCTCGTAACTCTCGTACTCGCCGCTGCGGCGGAAGCTCTCGGTCATGTCTACGAGCTTGTCCCGCGTCCATGAGAGTCGGCTGAGTGCTTGCTGAGAAGCCCGGCAGAACCTCGTTTGCCCGATATAAAGACGCGGCGGGCTCGGGCCAAAGGGAAACGGAACGTTGCCGTGGAGTGAGATCACGGCGGGCCGCGGACGAACACTTATCCGGTTTGTGTGAGACCTGTGTAAAGAGTGATCGCCGGGGCGCAATCTTGGTGGGTTCACGTTCCTTGACTCATCAACCAGCTCAGGAGACCTAGGTGATACGTGCCCTGCGCGGCCGCCTCAGACGCCCCGTCACGGCGTTTCCCGCGGCCGCCCTCGCGCTCGCCCTCAGCTGCGCCGGCCTGCTCGCCGCCCAGCCGGCGAGCGCGGCGGACGGACTGCCCGACCCTGGAGTGAAGGCCCAGCAGCAGACCGCCCCGAAGCCCGCGGCCACCGACAAGGTGCTGCACTCCCGCGTGATCGAGGCCGCGCAGAAGGCGGCCACACCGCGGACGGCCAAGGCGAGCCCGTTCATCATCGGCGGCAGCGAGACCACGATCTCCAGCGCGCCGTGGATGGTCCAGCTCGCCTACTACGACGACACCACCGGCGACGGTTACTTCTGCGGCGGCACCCTCGTCGCCCCGAACAAGGTCCTCACCGCCGCCCACTGCGTCGCGGGCCTGGACTGGGCGAAGAACGGCGCCGTGCTCGCCGGGACGACCGACCTGTACGACTCGACGAACGGCACCGTGGCCGGCGTCTGGCGCCAGTGGAACCACCCCAAGTACAACGCGGCGACCATCCAGAACGACGTCGCGGTCCTCACCCTGGACCGCCCGCTGGACACGCCCACCCTGCGGTCGGCCTCCTCGACGGACGACGCGCTGTACACGGCAGGCCGCGACTCCGTGGTCTACGGCTGGGGCCTGACCTCCGGCGCCGACGGCGCGGACCTGTCGGCGAAGCTGAAGAGCGCGCCGCTGTCCCTGGTCGCCGACTCGACCTGCGACAGCGCCATGCGGAGCGTCCTCGGTGAGGACGACTTCGCCGAGGGCTCGATGCTCTGCGCGGGCACCCCGGCCACCGGCGGCGACGCCGGCACCACCACCCCCTGCAACGGTGACTCCGGCGGCCCCCTGGTCTCCGGCGGCAAGATCATCGGCATCGTGTCCTGGGGCGTCGAGGGCTGCACCGCGCAGGGCGCCTACCCCGTCTTCACCAAGGTGAAGTCGTACGCCTGGGCCGCCCAGCCACGCATCGACGACACCGACCTGTCCTTCGACGGCAAGGCCGACCTGCTGGAGCGCGCCCCGTCCGGCAACCTCTTCGAGCAGGACAGCAAGGGCACGTCCCTCGCCCAGCGCGCCTACACCGGCAACGGCTGGGAGTACATCAGCTGGGGCCTGCAGGCCGACCTGGACCGGGACTTCTACCAGGACCTGATCATCCGCGACAAGACCGACGGCAAGCTGCACCGCAGCTACTTCGACCACGCCTCGGGCGAGTTCACCTGGATGACGATCACCTCGGTCTGGGGCGGCTACAAGTCCTACGCCATCCCCGGCGACCTGACCGGCGACGCCCGCCCCGACCTGGTCGCGGTGGACGCCGACGGCTCGGTCTACCTCTACCCGGGCAAGGGCACCGGCGAGTTCTACGGCCGCGTCAAGGTCGTCGACAAGGCATGGAAGGGCGTGAAGATCTTCGGTCACGGCGACCTGTCCGGCGACGGCAAGGCCGACCTGCTGGTCCGCAACAGCTCGGGCGTGCTCTACCTGTACCGCGGCACCCAGCAGGAGCACACCCCGTGGTCGGCCCGCATCCAGGCCCGTACCGGCTGGAACTTCACGTCCGACGTGGCCAATGGCGACGTGACCGGCGACGGTATCGCCGACGTGATGGCCCGCGACTCGGGCGGCACGCTGTGGCTCTACCCCGGTACCAACAAGGCGTCGAGCAGCCTGTTCGGCTCGCGCGTCAAGCTGGGGACCGGATTCAACCAGTACAACCTGCTCTTCTGAGACCGCCTGAAGAGGTCTGAAGAGGCCTTGAAGAGGTGTGAGGAGTTCTGAAGGTGTGCGGCGGTGCTGCTCAGCCCTTGCAGCCGCAGGACCGCCGTACCACCAGGTTCGACGGGAAGATCTTCAGCCGCTCGCGGCGGGACCCCGCCACCCGCAGTCCGTCGTCGAGCACGAGGTCGACGGCGGCGCGGGCCATCGCGGAGCGGTCGGAGGCGACCGTGGTCAGCGGCGGGTCGGTGAGCCCCGCCTCCTTGATGTCGTCGAAGCCGGCCACCCCCAGCTCGCCCGGCACGTCGATGCGCAGCTCGCGCGCCGCCCGCAGGACGCCGATGGCCTGGTCGTCGGTGGAGCAGAAGATCGCGGGCGGCCGCCGCGGCCCGGCGAGGATCTCCAGCGCTATCCGGTACGCGTCGTAGCGGTTGTAGGGCGCCTCGAAAAGCCGGTCCTCGGTGGGGATGCCGGCCTCCTCCATCGCGCGCCGCCAGCCCTCGACGTGGTCGGAGACCGGGTCGCCGACGACGGGGGTCTCGGCGGTGCCGCCCATACAGGCGACGTACTCGTAGCCGTGCCCGAGCAGATGGCTGACGGCCTGCCGGGCGCCGTCGAGGTCGTCGATGACCACGGCGACGTCGTCGATGGCCTCGGGCCGCTCGTGCAGCAGCACCACCCGGGCGTCCCAGGCGTCTATCTCGGCGGCCGCCAGGTCGTTGAGCGCGTGGGAGACGAGGATCAGCCCGGAGACCCGCATGCCGAGGAAGGCGCGCAGGTAGTGCACCTCGCGCTCGGCCACGTAGTCGGTGTTGCCGACCAGCACCATCTTGCCGCGCTCGGAGGCGGCCTGTTCGACCGCGTGCGCCATCTCTCCGAAGAAGGGCTGGCGCGCGTCCGGGATGATCAGTCCTATGAGGTCGGTGCGCCGGGAGGCCATCGCCTGGGCGACCCGGTCGGGCCGGTACCCCAGTTCCTTGATGGCGGCGAGAACACGCTCGCGCGTGGCCGGGGCGACCGGCCGGGGTCCGTTGTTGATGACATAGCTGACAACGGCGGTGGAGGTACCCGCCAGTCGTGCCACGTCATCCCGAGTCACCTTGGCCACGCGCGGAGTCTACGCGGATATACCGGCTCCGGGCAGGGCGAAAGCTGCTTCCCGCGGGACTGCCTGTGCCCAAGCAATGCCCCGTTCGCGGCCCGCTATGCCTCCGCCGTCACCTCGGCACCGCCACGGGCGGTCGCCTCGTCCGCACTGTCCGGCTTTGCCCGGTCCGTCTTGGCCTTGGACTCCTCGGAGGAACGTTCGCCCTTCTCGGGCGTAACGAATCGATAACCGACGTTGCGGACGGTTCCGATCAGCGACTCGTGCTCGGGCCCGAGCTTGGCGCGCAGACGCCGTACATGGACATCGACCGTGCGGGTGCCGCCGAAGTAGTCGTAGCCCCAGACCTCCTGCAGCAGCTGCGCGCGCGTGAAGACGCGGCCCGGGTGCTGCGCGAGGTACTTCAGCAGCTCGAACTCCTTGAAGGTGAGGTCCAGGACGCGGCCCTTGAGCTTGGCCGAGTAGGTCGCCTCGTCCACCGAGAGGTCGCCGTTGCGGATCTCCATCGGGGAGTCGTCGCCCGCGATCTGCAGCCGTCCCATGGACAGCCGCAGCCGTGCCTCCACCTCCGCGGGCCCGGCCGTGTCGAGCAGTACGTCGTCGATGCCCCAGTCGGCGGTGACGGCGGCGAGACCGCCCTCGGTGACGACCAGGACGAGCGGACAGCCGGGGCCGGTGGAGCGCAGCAGCTGGCACAGGCTGCGGACCTGCGGGAGATCGCGGCGGCCGTCGACGAGGATCACGTCGGCACCGGGGGTGTCGACGAGCGCGGGTCCTTCCGCGGGTGCCACTCGCACGTTGTGCAGCAGCAGGCCGAGCGCCGGAAGCACCTCCGTGGACGGCTGGAGGGCATTGGTCAGGAGCAGCAGAGAACTCATATGTCTGGTTCCTCCTCGGTCCCTGCCAGGACGTGTGCGGTAGGTCACCTGCTCTGCGATCCCGGGGCCCGTACACCCGCGGCCACCTGGAGTTTCCCGGCGGTTCCCGCTTCGTATACAACGCTTCCGAAAGCACAAAAGGACCCGGGGGCGTCGCTGCCCGAGTCCTCTGCCCAGCAGAATAGCCCACATGAGCAGCACTCCGGCAGGTCATGTGGCGCGTTCCACCGGCCGTCCGCATGTCGAGACGCGCCGTCGGGCCCCTTCCCGGACGTTCCTGACCACGCGGGACGGCGTCTCGATCGATGCCGTGTACGACCCGCCGGCCGTGGTGCGCGACGCCTCCGCGCCACCCTCCCGCGACCTGGTGTTCGTGATCGCGCACGGCTTCACGGGCGACGCGGACAAGCCGCACGTGCGCCGGGTGGTCGAGGCGTTCGCGCAGTACGGAGCCGTGGTCTCGTTCTCCTTCCGGGGACACGGCGCCTCCGGCGGGCACTCCACGGTCGGCGACCGGGAGGTGCTCGATCTGGCGGCCGCGGTGGAGTGGGCGCGGGGTTTCGGGCACGGCCGCGTGGTGACCGTCGGCTTCTCGATGGGCGGCTCGGTGGTGCTGCGGCACGCGGCGCTCCACGGTCCGGAAGGTCCGGGCGATCCGGGCGGTCCGGGGCGCGAGGGGCGCACGGAGGCGTCCACGGACGTGGTGGTTTCGGTGAGTGCACCGGCCCGCTGGTACTACCGGGGCACCGCCCCCATGCGGAAGCTGCACTGGCTGGTGACCCGTCCCGCGGGGCGGCTGGTCGGCCGCTACGGATTCAATACGCGGATCCACCACAGGGAGTGGGACCCGGTGCCGCTGTCCCCCGTGGAGGCCGTGCCGCGCATCGCCCCCGCACCCCTGCTGATCGTGCACGGCGACCGCGACGGCTACTTCCCCCTCGACCATCCCCGCATGCTCGCCGCCGCGGCCGGGGAGCAGGGCGAACTGTGGATCGAGGGCGGCATGGGCCACGCCGAACACGCGGCCACGGACGAGCTGCTGGCCCGCATCGGGCGCTGGGCGGCCTCGCGGGCGGGCTAGCCTAACGAGGTACAGAGCCGACCGACCGCCCATTGACCGCTGATTGAGGAACCGGATGCCAAAGGTCACGGTGCGCTACTGGGCCGCCGCGAAGGCCGCGGCCGGGGTCGCCGAGGAGCCCTTCGACGCGGACAGCCTCGCCGAGGCGCTCGACGCCGTGCGGGCGCGACACCCCGGTGAACTGACGCGCGTCCTGCAGCGATGCTCGTTCCTCGTCGACGGTGCCCCCGTGGGCACCCGCGGACATGAGACGGTACGGCTGGCCGACGGCGGCACGGTCGAGGTGCTCCCGCCGTTCGCAGGAGGGTGAGGATGACCGATCAGCCGTACGACCCGTATCAGCAGCCGCAGCAGCAGGGGTGGCCTGCGCAGCCGCAGCAGCCCCACCCCGCGCAGCAGCCGCACCAGGCCTACGACGGGTACGAGGGGTACGACGACCCTTACGCCGCCCAGCAGTACACCCAGCAGTGGCACGGGCAGACCTGGGAGACACAGGTCCAGCCGCAGGGGCCGACGCCCATGTCGACCGCGGAGACGGCGTATCTGCAGGCGCAGACGCCCTACCCGCAGACTCCTCAGCCACAGACCCCCCAGCCGCACGCTCCTCACCCGCAGCCGCAGCCGCAGCCGCACCCGCAGGCCCCCCAGCCCGTGGCGCAGCAGTGGCAGCAGCCGCAGGCGGCCGCGCCGACCGCCGTCGCGGGTGAGACACCGGACCCCGGCTACGGCCCGGCCACCCTCGCCGGCAACACCCGTGTGACGGACGCCCAGCGGGCCCGTCTGGAGGGCCGGTCCCCGATCATCGAGCCCGGCATGCAGCCGGCCGCGCTCACGGCCCTGCTGGGGCTGCTGCTGGCGGGCACGGCGGCGATCGGCTCGTACGCCCTGCTCGTCCCGCTCGTCGTGCTGCAGGCGGTCACCGCTGCGGGCTGGTTCCGGCTCAACGGCATGTGGCCTGCCCGGCAGGGCATCGCGCTCGCGTTCCTCGGCGCGCTCGTCGCGGACGCCGCGCTGCTGGCCGCGGGCCGGGAGAACGGCCCGGCGGCGATCCTCGGCACCCTCGGCGTGTGGGTCCTGCTCTCGCTCGTCCTCCAGCTGCGCTCGCACGCCGACCCGGACGAGCGGATGTACGGCCTGATGGCGGGCGTCGCCTCGGCGGCGCTGGCAATCGTCGCGGCCGGATACCTCGCGGCCTCGGCCGACGCGGCGACCGTCGGCGCGGCCGCCGTGGCCGTCGCCGTACTGGCCCGTGCCCTGCCGCTGCCCACCCCGGCGTCGGTTGTCGTCTCGCTGCTCGCCGCGGCGGGCGCGGGCATCGCGGTCGGCTCGATGACCGGCTTCGGCACGAGCGGCGCGCTGCTGGGCGCGGGCGCGGCGGTGTGCGCGCTGATCGGGCATCGGGTGGCGAGCTACGACTACCCGTCGCGGTTCGTGCACTTCACGGCCGGAGTCGCCCTGCCGCTGACGGCCGCGGCACCGGTGGTGTACGTGCTGGGACGGGCGCTCGGGTAGGACGCTCGGCCAGGACTCGGGTAAGGCGCTCGGTTAAGAGCCGTACAAGGAACGGCAGTTCCTGTCACAGATGATCGACAATTCCGGGGTCGGGGTCGGGCCCAGGGTTACGCTCACGCTGGACGGCCGCCCGGTCGTCGGCAACTGTGGTCATGGTCCGGCCAGGTGGGGGAAGACCCGATGCGCGCGCTGCGAATACTTCTGATCGTCGTCGTGATCCTCGGCGGCCTGTTCGTGGTGGCGGACCGGGTCGCGGTCTACTTCGCCGAGGACGAGGCCGCCTCCAAGCTGAAGAACACCGAGAACCTCGCGGCCACCCCGGACGTCTCCATCAAGGGCTTCCCCTTCCTCACCCAGGTCGCCTCCGGAGAGCTGGACGACGTCGAGGTCGGCATCAAGGACTACGAGGCGGACACCGGCAACAGCGGCAGCAGCGGACCGTCGACGATCCGGATCGACGACCTGAAGGCGCACATGAGGGGCGTCACCTTCTCCGGTGACTACAGCTCCGCGACCGCGAACAGCGCCACGGGCACCGCCACCATCGCCTACGACGAGCTGCTGAAAGCGGCCAAGTCCCAGCCCACGCAGGTCTTCACGGGCGTCACCGCCCAGGTCGTCGGCCTCTCCGACGGCGGCAACGGCAAGATCAAGGTCGACGTCAAGATCTCGGCGGCGGGCCGCTCGCAGACGTATCCCGTCCTCAGCACGGTGACCGTCCAGGGCGACGACGTGAAGGTGCACGCCGACAACCTGCCCAAGCTGGTCGTCGACATCGCCGACTCCCGTATCCGCTCGATCACCGACTTCCAGCAGACGATCGACGAGCTGCCGGGCGGCGTGAAGCTGGACACCGTGCAGGCCGCGCAGGACGGTGTGGAGATCACGGTGAAGGGTTCGAACGTCAAGCTGGCGGGGTAGTACGAGGCCGGGCGGCACGCGGGCTCGACTCCCGACCGACTCGACTCCCGACCGACCAGAGGCTGTCCGGAAGGTGAGACGTCCGCGTCCGTACCGTAGATGTGATGACCGATACATCCACCCGGAGGCCGTGCGCGGACGGCCCGGACGTAGATCGATTCCCACATCGCGGACAATCGCGTCTCACGATACGACACACCGGTGACACGCCAGGCTGTCCGTCCCTACGATCGAGGCCATGAAGCGACAGGCGGATCTCACGAAGCGGCGGGCAGTCGACCTGTGCCGCGTCGCCGCCATGCTCTGTCGCCCCTTCTGAGCGGAAGCCCCGACTCCCGCATCCCCGCCGCCCTGACCAGGGCACCTCTGCGCGCCGCCGCCTGCGCGCGCAAACCTCGCACTCGCACGCCCCGCCGCAACTGCCCCGGAGGAGAGAAGAGCATGAGCCGCAGCGACGTCCTCGTCGATGCCGACTGGGTCCAGGAGAACCTGGACAACCCCAGCATCGCGATCGTGGAGGTGGACGAAGACACGTCCGCCTACGACAAGAACCACATCAAGAACGCGATCCGGATCGACTGGACCAAGGACCTGCAGGACCCGGTCCGCCGCGACTTCATCGACCAGGAGGGCTTCGAAAAGCTCCTGTCGGCGAAGGGCATCGCCAACGACACGCTGGTGATCCTCTACGGCGGCAACAACAACTGGTTCGCGTCGTACGCCTACTGGTACTTCAAGCTCTACGGCCACGACAACGTCAAGCTGCTCGACGGTGGCCGCAAGAAGTGGGAGCTGGATGCCCGCGAGCTGGTCGAGGAGGTCCCGGAGCGGGCCACCACGAACTACAAGGCCAAGCCGCAGAACACCGCCATCCGCGCCTTCCGCGACGACGTCGTGGCGGCCATCGGTTCGCAGAACCTCGTCGACGTGCGTTCCCCCGACGAGTTCTCGGGCAAGCTGCTCGCCCCGGCGCACCTGCCGCAGGAGCAGTCGCAGCGTCCGGGCCACGTCCCGTCCGCCCGCAACATCCCCTGGTCGAAGAACGCCAACGACGACGGCACCTTCAAGTCGGACGACGAGCTCAAGGAGCTCTACGCCGAGGAGCAGGTCGACCTGGCCAAGGACACCATCGCCTACTGCCGCATCGGTGAGCGCTCCGCGCTGACCTGGTTCGTGCTGCACGAGCTGCTCGGTGTCGAGAACGTCAAGAACTACGACGGTTCCTGGACCGAGTACGGCAGCCTGGTCGGCGTCCCGATCGAGCTCGGCGCCGCCAAGTAGTCCACCAGCCCCGTAAACCCGACCGGCCTTCCTTCCGGTCAGACCCCTTCTGGAGAAAGACATGTGTGGAGCGAAGGCCGGCGGCCCGGACGCCTCGACGATCAAGCCCGGTGAGACCACGATCCAGGGCCAGGTGACCCGCGACGGCGAGCCGGTGACGGGCTACGTCCGCCTCCTGGACTCGACCGGCGAGTTCACCGCGGAGGTCCCCACCTCCGCCACCGGACAGTTCCGTTTCTACGCGGCCGAGGGCACCTGGACCGTCCGCGCCCTCATCCCCGGCGCCACCGCCGACCGCACGGTCGTCGCCCAGCCCGGGGGCCTGGCGGAGGTAGCGATCGCGGTCTGAGCCCAGGACCAAGCACGCTAAGGGCACGCGAAGGGCCGCACCATCTCGGTGCGGCCCCTTCGCGTGCGGTGCCGGTGCCGGTGCCGCCCCTGGAGTGGTGTCCCGGTGCGGCGGCCCTTTGGCAGGCTCGGGCCTACCCTGGAGACATGTACGCACGGCGACGGCGCATGTACTTCGTCATGATGGGCATCTGTATCGGGCTGTTCGTCCTGGCGTGGGGGGTCGTACGTATCTGGTCGATTCCGGCCGCGGTCGGGATGTGTGTCGTGGCGATGCTGATCCCTCCGGTCGCCGCCATGGTCGCCAACCGGCGCGGCCCCGACGACCGCTGGTGGGACGACCCGTCCGGCGACCCCAAGTCCGACGAGTGGTGGGACGAGCTGGACGGCAAGAAACGCCGCCAGCAGTGACCCCCTCGGCGCTCAGTAGACGAGCGCCTGCGTCTCCTCGCCCAGGGCCTCCTGCACGAACACCTGCGCCCCCGCGATCCGTACGCCCTCGATGACGTCCTTCTCCGTGATGTCCCGCCGGGCCGCGCACTGCGTGCACAGGGTGACCCGGCCCGCCGCGAGGACGGAGTCCAGCAGGTCCGGCAGCGGAGCGGCATGCGGCAGCTCGAACTCGGCGGCCCGCCCCGGCAGCGCGAACCACGCGGACTCGCCGGTCAGCCACAGGGAGACGTCGACCCCACTGGCCACGGCCACCGCCGCCACCGTGAACGCCTGCGAGCACCGCTCGGGCGCATCGGCCCCCGCCGTCACCTTGATCACGAGCTTCTTCGCCATGTCCGAATCGTAATCAACGCTGCTACAACTCCGTCCCCCGGCCATGAGTCTCCTGTGAGCGCGCATACGTCATGCACGCTTCATGTTCGTGGGGGGACATGTTGGAAGTACCCGAAAACGCGGCTGACGCCCCGGTCGTACAGGTTGCGCGGGAAGAGCCCGCAGCACCCGTACGCCGTCGCGGCCGCACCGCTCTGCTCATCGCCGGCGCCGCACTGCTCGGCCTGGTCGGCGGCACCTGCACCGGCTATCTCATCCAGGCCGACCGCAGCCCGACGGCGCTGCCTCCGCTGTCCCAGCCCAAGCTGGCGCAGGCGAAGGGCAAGGCTCCCGAACCGCTGTCCGCCGCCCGGGACCGGCAGGTGAAAACCGACGGTGACCTGCGCAAACTGCTGCTGAAGAAGCCGGGCGGCGCCAAGACGGCGGATTGGGTGCCCGGCGACGGCTGGATGGACCTGTACGCATACGCCGAGACCTACGAAGAGCCTCGCAACATGTTCGGCCGCCTCATCACGGACGAGTTCCGCCGCGCGGCCGTCACCGGCTGGCAGAGCGGCGCCCAGACCGCGGAGATCCGGCTGATCCAGTTCCGCCAGCAGGAGTCCCTGGAGGCCTCCGACTCCACCGACAGCAGCCAGTACTGGGCGGACCGGGAGCCCGAGACCGACAGCTGGTCCATCCCCGGCACCGGGAACGGCATGGCGTACGTCCATCACCGACCGGATGCCAAGCCCGGCTATGTGCCGCTGTACAGCGCCGAGGCGCACGCCTACCGCGGTGACGTCGCCATGGAGGTCTGGATCTACGACAGCAAGCCGATCACCAAGGCCCGCATCATGGACCTGGCCAAGCGGCAGATGGAGCGGCTGTGAGCGAGAACGTGAGTGAGCCGTCCGCCGAGCCGAGCGAGCCGACCGTCGAGTCTTCCGTTGAGCCGAGCGAACCGGTTGCCGAGCCGAGCGAGCCGGTCAACGAATCTGCCGCCGACCCTGCCGTCGAGCCCACCGCCCCCGCGAAAAAGCACCGCCGACGCGGCCGTATCGCCGCCGTCGCGGGATCCGCCCTGCTCGTCGCGGCCGTGATCGCCGGCGTCGGCTGGACCGTCGTCACCGTGCACGGCGCCGACCGCGACGCCGGTGCGGCCAAGTGGCAGTTCCCGCAGAAGAAGAGTGCTCCCGCCGAGAAGGCGGCCTCCCCGAGCGGGCTCCACGGGATGCTGCAGGCGTACGGCGACGGCTGGAAGCCCGGCCCCGACCTCGGCCAGTTCGCCGCCGACACCGAGCTCAGCGGCGCCCAGGCCACCGCCATGCGCAAGGAGGCGATACGGAACCTGCCGCGCACCGAGCGCAGGCAGCTGGAAAAGCTGATCGACAAGCAGCACATCGAGGGCATGGCGATGCGCAGCTACGTCCGGGAGACCGGCGGCTCCTTCGCCACGGATACGGCCGTGTCCGTGGACGTCGAGCTGTCCCGGATGAAGAACCGGGCCGCCGTCCGCAACATCTCGACGTCCCAGAACGCGCTCTTGAGAGGGCTCGGAGTCTTCCGCAAAGGCCCGAAGATCAAGGGCTACAAGGACGCCGCGTGCTTCCTCCCGCCCAAGACGTCCGGCGGGGGCCTCGAGTCGATGCTCTGCTCCGCCTACCGGGGAGACGTCCTGGTCACCGTCGTCGCGGACGGCATCAAGCCGTTCAACGCCCAGTCGGTCGCGGACCTGCTCAAGGACCAGCTCGACCGCATCGCCGAGCCGGGAGAGGCCGTATGACCGAGCAGACCCAACAGCCGGAGCAGACAGCACAGCCCGAACCCGTAGTGCAGGACGCTCCACCTGACGCACCCCAGGACGTCCTCGCATCGCCGCTCCAGGACTCCACCCAGCCCCCCGCCCCCGCGAAAAAGCGCCGCCCCCTCCTGCGCGCCGCCCTGCGCTGGACCGCGGCCGTCGTGGTGTTCGCCGCGGTCGGTGCGGGGACGGCGTACGGCATCACGGGGATGGACCGGACCGACGTACCGGGACTGGCGACGCACTCGGACGGGCGCTGGGACTACCCGACGCTGGTGAAGCCGCCGCTGCCGTCCGGCAGCCCGGCCCCCTTCGACGAGCGCAACACGGCTGGCGCCCACTACGCCGACCTGCGCAAGCTCGTCCTGCCCGAGCCCAAAGGCGCGGTGGAAAACAAGAAACTGCGCGGCACGGACGGCTGGCTGGAGACCAAGGACTTCCTGGCCGAGTACGCGGACAAGGACGCCCGCAACGAACTCGGCCGGACCCTCGTCGACGACGGTCTGCGGCATGTCGCGGCCCGCGGCTGGACCACCCCTGACGGCACGCACACCCGCGTCTACCTGCTCCAGTTCAACACGGCGGCCGTCACGGACGAGCTGTTCCAGGACCTCGCCCCGGCCTCCGCCCCTCACCAGCAGCTGCGCGGCGCCGGCACGTCCGTCTTCGACGTGGACCACCCGATCCGGGCCCACGACCCCGACATGCTGTGCACCGTGTACGTCGAGTCCAAGCCGTACGGCGCCGAGCAGGTCCGGCAGGGTTACCTGTCGGCCGGTGACGTCCTCGCCGTGATCGTGCAGTCCAGGAAGGGCGGCGCGAGGGCCGTTCCCTTCCGTCAGACGGTGGCCCTGCAGAGCGAGCTGCTCGGCTGACGTCGGCGTGTGACTCCCGCGTGGGCGCACCTCGCGCAGAAGGGCCGGCCAAGGCCGCGTAAGCTTAGGTCGGCCTGTGTACCGCCCATTCGCTCATCCGAGGAGCACCCCGTGCTTGAGGCATTCTTCGAAGCCCTGCTGGTCCTGGTCTGCGTCGGCGTCCTCGCCTTCGCCGGTCTGACCGTGAAGAAGCTGTACCAGGGCCAGCGCTGACCCCCATCAAGGAACTGCCGACCCCATGATCGAGATCCCGTCCGACCTCCACAAGGACCTCGTCCCGCTCGCCTTCCTGCTCGGCGACTGGGCCGGCGCCGGCGTGCACGACTTCCCCGGCGCCGAGAAGTGCAACTTCGGGCAGGAGGTCACCTTCTCCCACGACGGCCGGGACTTCCTGGAGTACCACTCCCACACCTGGGTCCTGGACGGTGACGGGAACAAGGTGCGGCCCCTGGAGTCCGAGTCCGGCTTCTGGCGCATCGACGCCGACCGCAAGGTCGAGGTGACGATGACCCGCGACGACGGCGTCATCGAGATCTGGTACGGCGAACTGGCCCACCAGAAGCCCCAGATCGACCTGGTCACGGACGCTGTGGCGCGCACGGCCGCCTCCGCCCCGTACACCGGCGGCAAGCGTCTGTACGGCTACGTCAAGAGCGACCTGATGTGGGTCGGCGAGAAGCAGACCCCCGAGGTCGAGCTGCGCCCCTACATGTCGGCGCACCTGAAGAAGGTCGTCACCCCGGAGGACGTAGAGCGCTGGGCCAAGGCCCTCCCCGACGACATGCCCGACGACGGGATCGCCTTCTTCAAGTAGTCCGGGAGCGCCTTCTGCGAGTAGCTCTAGACTCGTCGGTGTGGTGAGCACCGACTGGAAGAGCGACCTCAGGCAGCGCGGCTACCGGCTGACGCCGCAGCGACAGCTTGTCCTCGAAGCCGTGGACACCCTTGAGCACGCGACCCCCGACGACATCCTCGTGGAAGTGAGGAAGACGGCGTCGGGGGTCAACATTTCCACCGTGTACCGCACCCTGGAGCTCCTGGAGGAGCTCGACCTGGTCAGCCACGCCCACCTGGGGCACGGTGCGCCGACGTACCACCTCGCGGACCGCCACCACCACATCCACCTGGTCTGCAGGGACTGCCAGAACGTGATCGAGGCCGATGTGTCGGTCGCCGCGGAGTTCACCGCGAAGCTGCGCCGGGAGTTCGGCTTCGAGACGGACATGAAGCACTTCGCGATCTTCGGCAGATGCCGGGACTGTTCCCTGCAGGGTTCAACTACCGAGTCGTAGGCTTGTGCCCATGAAGAGCCCTCTGCTGTCCCTTCCCGGCGCCGTCCCCGCCGAGGGCGTGGACGAAGGCGTAGCCGCCCACTACGGCGATCTGTTCCGTGAGCAGCGCGCCCTCGCCGACGGCACCGGTTTCGTCGACCTCTCCCACCGGGGCGTCGTCACCGTGACCGGCGAGGACCGGCTGAGCTGGCTGCACCTGCTGCTCACCCAGCACGTCAGCGATCTGCCGACCGGCCAGGCCACCGAGGCGCTGATCCTCTCCGCGCACGGCCACATCGAGCACGCGCTCTATCTGGTCGACGACGGCGAGACGGTCTGGGTCCATGTCGAGCCCGGCACCCAGGACGCGCTCATCGCGTACCTGGAGTCGATGAAGTTCTTCTACCGCGTCGAAGTCGCCGACCGCACGGCCGAGTTCGCGGTGGTGCACCTGCCCGCCGGTTCGATCGCCGAGGTCCCGGAAGGCGTCGCCGTACGGGAGACCCCGTACGGCCGCGATCTCTTCCTGCCGCGCGCCGACCTGGAGTTCTACGCCGAGAAGGCCGGGCCGCCCGCCGGGATCCTGGCCCATGAGGCCCTGCGCGTCGAGCAGCACCGTCCGCGCCTCGGCTTCGAGACCGACCACCGCACCATCCCGCACGAACTGGGCTGGATCGACTCGGCGGTCCATCTGCAGAAGGGCTGCTACCGCGGCCAGGAGACGGTCGCCCGCGTCCAGAACCTGGGCAAGCCGCCCCGCCGCCTGGTCTTTCTGCACCTGGACGGGAGCGAGGTCCATCTGCCCGCGCCCGGCACCGAGATCCGCCTCGCTGACGACGAACCCGACGGCCGCAAGATCGGCTTCATCACGACGTCCGTACGCCACCACGAGCTGGGCCCGGTCGCGCTGGCCCTGGTGAAGCGGAACGTCCCGGTCGACGCGCGGCTGCTGGCCGGGGATACGGCGGCGGCGCAGGAAGCGGTCGTCGAGCCGTAGTGCCGTAAGGCCCTGGGGTTCACATCTCCAGGAGCACCGTGAACGGGCCGTCGTTCGTGAGCGAGACGCGCATCTGCGCGCCGAACCGGCCCGTCGCCACGGTCGCGCCGAGCGCCCGCAGCTGAGCCACGACCTCCTCGACGAGGGGCTCGGCGACATCGCCCGGGGCGGCCGCGTTCCAGGTGGGCCGGCGGCCCTTGCGGGCGTCGCCGTAGAGCGTGAACTGGCTGATGACGAGCAGCGGGGCGTCGATGTCGCTGCACGACCGCTCGTCCTGCAGCATGCGGATCGACCAGAGTTTGCGGGCGAGTTGGGCCGCCTTCTCCTTGGTGTCCTCGTGCGTCACCCCCACCAGGACGCACAGTCCCTCTCCGGTGATCTCCCCGACCGTCTCGCCGTCCACGACGACGCTCGCGCCGTCCACCCTCTGCACCACTGCACGCATACGACCATCATGCCGGTCCGTTCGGGGGAGACCACACCGGCATTCTTTTTGCTCCTTAACCCCCCATCTGGGGCCGATCGGGGGCACTCGGTCACATAGCGGCCACTTGGGGTGGCACGATGCTTCCACACGCCGGTCGAGGGGACGGTAGAGGCACATGAGCACACCGAGTACCGGGCAGCAGCCCGGGGTTTTCTCGTTGATCAGAACGGGGGAGCGGATGGCCCTGCGGCCGCCCGTGCAACGCACCGACAGCCCGGAGGATGGTTCGGCAGGTGGTCCGGCAGACGGTCCTGCCGACGGCCCGGCCGACAGTCCAACCAACGGCTCGGGCCCGCAGCTGCCCGCCGCTTCGCCCGAGCACGACCTGACCGCGCTGAGCCTGCCCGAACTGCGCACCCTGCGCCGGGACGCCCAGCGCGACGAGGCCGACCTCAGCTATGTACGGCGCCTGCTGCAGGGCCGTATCGACATCCTGCGGGCGGAGCAGGCACGCCGGTCGCCGGCGGGTGCCGGTTCGGTGGTCGACCGCCTCCCCGAGATCCTCACGGACGCGCCGGCCCGCCAGCGCTCCTCCGCCCGCCATGTCACCCTGGGCACCCCGCTCAACGAGGAGTACCGCCGCCTGGCCGCCGACATGCTCGCCGAGGTCGAGCTCTCCGACCTCGCCGCCCGCACCGACCTGGAGCTGACCACGGCGATGGCTCGCCTCGTCCGCTACGAACAGCAGGTCTCCCAACGGCGCCAGCACCTGCAGCGCACGGCGGACGACTGCAGCGCGGAGATCGCCCGCCGGTACCGGGAAGGGGAGGCGCAGGTCGACGACCTGCTGACGTGACGGTGCGCGGGCGGGGCGCGGGTGGGGCTTGATCGGACCGTGGATGGCGGGGGCGGCGCGGGAAATCCGGGCGACACTCCCCTCACGTAGACCTACCGTGATCCCATGACCCGCGCGCACATCGACATCGACGTACGACCGATCACCCAGGCCGAGCACCGCGAGTGGCTCCGCGCCGTGAAGACCGGGTTCCTGCAGGACCCGGTCATCAGCGAGGAGGAGTTCGAGGCCCGGCGCGAACGCTTCGACGTCTGCCGCTATCTCGGGGCGTTCGAGGGGGACCGCTGCGTGGCGACCTTCCGTTCGTTCGACCAGGAGGTCACCGCGGTCGGCGGCGCTCCCGTCGCCGCCGACGCCGTGTCCAGCGTGACGGTCACCGCCACCCACCGCCGCCGCGGCCTGCTCACCCGCATGATGAACCAGGATCTGGCGGCCGCGAAGGAGCGCGGCGACACCGTGGCCACGCTGATCGCCGCCGAGTACCCGATCTACGGCCGCTACGGCTTCGGTCCCGCCACCTCGGCCGCCGAGTGGACCGTCGACATCCCGCGCGCGGGCCTGGACCCCCGCTGGTCCGGCCCGGACGACGGCGGCCGTATCGACATCGTGGACGCCGAGGACGTACGCAAGTTCGGACCCGAACTGCACGACCGCGTCCGCCGCCTCATACCCGGCGTCGTCGACCGCGACGACTGGTGGTGGCGGATGAACACGGGCGCCGTGCGCATCGACCCGAAGTGGAAGGAGCCGTTCTACGCCCTCTACCGCGCGGCGGACGGCGAGGTCCAGGGCCTGGTCGCCTACGAGGTCGACGACAAGTGGGGCGACGCCAAGCAGCCGCAGGACACGGCGACCGTACGGGACCTGCTCGCCGCGACGCCGGCCGCCGAGCGCGCCCTGTGGAGCTACCTCTGCTCCATCGACTGGGTCACCCGGATCAAGAGCGGCCAGCGGGCCCCCGACGACCTGCTCCCGCTTCTCCTGCCGGACGCCAGGGCCGCACAGCTCACCTCGACAGCGGACTGGCTGTGGGTGCGGATCCTGGATGTCGTACGAGCGCTGGAGTCGCGTACGTACGAGGGGACGGGCTCCCTGGTCCTCGAGATCGCCGACCGGGCCGGACTGGCGGGCGGCCGCTTCCGGCTGGAGGCGTCGGCGCAGGGCGCGTCCTGCACGCCGACCACCGAGTCCGCCGAACTCACCCTGGACACCGGTGACTTGGCGCGGCTGTGGCTGGGCGACGAGTCGGTCGCTCGGCTGGTGGCGCTCGGCCGGGTGCAGGAAGAACGAGCGGGCGCCGCCCGGTCGGCCGACGCCCTGCTGCGTACGTCCAGGCGGCCTTGGTGCCCGGACATGTTCTGAGACTCCTTCCGCGAGACGACTGATGACTCATCCGTAGCTGTGCTGTTCGGTTGTGGTGCGTATTCAGTTGTGACGGTGCTCTTCAGTTGTGACTGTGCAGGTGGAGCTCTTCACTTGTGCTGTTGAGTTGTCGTTGTTCAGTTGTGGCTGTGCTTTGTGCTGGCTGGACGGGCTCCCGGCTCCCCTCCGGAAGGGAGCCCGGCCAGCCGGATTCTGGGCCGGCGAGCGGTTCTGGCTCAGCCGGACTGGGCGAGCAGCATGATGAGGATGACCGCACCGAAGCCGCTGATCGCGGTGTTCCTGGCCTTGAGCCCCGCGGTGAGCGCGATGAAGGCGATGATGCCGAGGGGCCCGTACTTCCACTGGATGAGCTGCTCGAATCCGATGGCGAGGGCGGCGGCGGCGAGGGCGATGAGCGGCATGACGGTCCCTCCTTCGGGACGGGGAGGCGGACCCCGTGGTTGCGGCCAACCATCCTGAAGTTTGACCATGTTGCTGAAGTTGGTGACCAACTCCACAGTACTTATCTCCGCTTGGAAGAGGCCTATAACCACCTTCCCAGGAACTGCCCAAAGATGGCGGGAAGTTGTAGTGTTTGGTCGTGGACCCGAAACACGTCTCCGCCAATGGACGGAAGAGGTCGCAGCGGCCACGTACGTCACTGACGTCACATCAGGACGTGGCCGACGAGCTGCGTGCCCGTATCAGGTCCGGCGAGCTGCGACCGGGTCAACGCATGCCCACGCAGGCCACCCTGGCCGACGAGTTCGGCGTCGAGCGCGGCGCCGTCCGCCAGGCGCTGCGCATTCTGCAGTCGGAGCACCTGCTGACCAACGTATCCAAGGGCAGCCCCGCTACGGTGGCCCCTGACCTGGGCCTCGGCAAGGCGCTGGCGGGTCCCGGAGCGCCGCCGCTGCCGACGATGGTGGCGCTGGCGCCGCGTATAGAGGACGCCTTCGCGGCCACCCACGTCGAGATAGACGCCCTGTGTCTGACCTCGGTGTCGTTGACACTCGCCATCGGCGAACCGCTGCGCCGGATCCACGAGGGGCGACTGAAACCGGCCAAGGTCGACGTGCGGATCCTGCTACCCAGCCGGGACATCGACCTCGCGTTCCCGACGCCGGTGGGCGCGTCGGCGGACGACCGGCTGCAGCGCCGCTGGCTGACCCATCGCAACGCCCAGGGGCAGGTGCTGCGGCACAACCTGCTGGCGCTGCGCGCCACGCACGGCATCGATGTGAACGTCACCTTCCGCGCCCTGCCCTTCACCCCGCCCGTGAAGTTGTACCTGCTCAACGGCATGGAGGCGCTCTTCGCGTACTACACCCTCACGCGGCGCGAGGAGGAGATCGACCACGAGCCGCTGGAGATGTACGACGCCGAGGGCACCCAGTCGATGCTGTTCGCCTTCGCGCAGGGCGCCGGGCTTAGGGACACCACCTTCGTCGAGCAGTCCCACCTGTGGTTCAACGCGCTGTGGGAGACGATCAGTTCGGAGCTGGTGCTCACGAGCTGAGCTCTCCCACAGTGACTGACCAGGCCGTTTCCCTGCTCATAGAGCGGGCCCCGCGACCAGCAGGGCGAGCACGACGGCCCCCATGGAGCTGACTGCCGGGTTCTTGGCCTTGATGCCTATGGCGAGCAGCAGCAGGCCGATGATGCCGGCGGTGCCGTACCGCCAGCTGACGAACTGTTCGAAGCCGACGACGAAGACGGCGGAGAGGAGTGCGAGAGCAGGCACGATGTTTCCCCCTTCAGGCTGCGCGGGCGGGACGGTGCGGTGGGGGGTTGTGCGAGGGGAGCGGAGGCGGACTCAGACAGGAAGCAAACCTTCCGCCAACTCTTGCAAGTTGGCAACCAACTCTGTTTTAGTTGTCCCCACTTGGCACCTACTCATAAACAAGTCGCGTACAACTCCCTGCAGATGGATCTGAGTTGTAGCGTTTGGTTGTGACCCAGGAGAACGTGGCTGTGAACGGCAGCAGCAGAAGACTCTCGCCCCAGGAGATCGCCGACATCCTGCGGGAACGCATCCGCACCGGAGACCTCAAGGCAGGAGACCGCCTGCCCACCCAGGCCGAACTGGCCGACGAGTTCGGAGTGGAACGAGGCACCGTCCGCCAGGCCCTGCGCGCTCTCCAGGAAGACGGCTTGCTGAGCAACGTCAGCAAGGGCAGCCCACCACGCATCGCGGAACCACCGGCGCCGACGCTGGAGGAACCTCAGCCGACGATGGTGGGGTTGGCTCCGCGGCTGACGGAGGCGTTCGAGGCCCAGCGCGTACGCGTGGACGTGGTCTGCCACACCTCCGAGACCCTCCTGCTCGCCCTCAGCGAACCGCTCCGCCGCATCCACGAGGGCCGTATCCGCCCGGACTCCATCACCTTCCGCATCCTGCTGCCGAGCCGCGACATCAATCTGGCCTTCCCCGTGGCTGTAGAGGGGAGCGGCGACGAGGACACGGTCCACCGCAGGTGGCTGTCGATGCGCGACGCACAGGCGCAGGTACTCCGACACAACCTGCAGGCCATCCGCTTCACACACGGAATCGACGTGGACATCGCCTTCCGCGCCCTGCCCTTCACCCCGCCGGTCAAGCTGTACATGCTCAACGGCGAGGAAGCCCTGCTCGGTTACTACATCCCGACCAAGCGGGCCGAGGAGTGGCAGAGCCAGACCCTGGAGATGTACGACATCCTCGGCTCCAAATCCGTCCTGTTCTCCTTCCTCAAACGGGCCGGTCAGCGCGACGAGGCGTTTGTGGAGGAATCCCAGAAGTGGTTCAACGCCCTCTGGGAAACCATCACCACGGACCTGACACTCTCTTAGTGACTTCTGATACGGCACAGACTGAACAGATGGCGGAACAAGCGGAACGACTGGGGGAGTTGGTCGAGCGCACCCGTGTGGTGCTCTGGGACTTCGACGGGCCGATCTGTCGACTGTTCGCCGGCTACTCCGCGAAACGTGTGGCGAGCGACCTGGTGGAGTGGCTCGAAGCGCGGGGTCTGCGCAGTCTGCTGACGGAGGACGAGCAGGGCTTGGAAGACCCTCATGTGGTCCTGCGTGCTGTCGACCGCAGGCACCCGGACAGTGACCTCGTCGCGGAGCTGGAGGAACGTCTCACCAAGGAAGAGCTGCGCGCGGTTCCGTCGGCTCTGCCGACCGCGTTCGCCGATCCGCTGATCCGCACCTGGAAGGCCGTGGGCGCGCGGCTGGCGATAGCCACGAACAACTCCCCAGAAGTCGTCCGCACCTACTTGGCCGGCCGCGACCTGTGGGAGTGCTTTCGGCCGCACATCTACGGACGCAGTCGAGACCTCCAGTACCTGAAGCCCCACCCCCACTACCTCAACCGAGCCCTGACGGCCATGGGCGCCGCCCCCGGCGACGCGCTGTTCATCGGAGACACCCCTACCGATTGGCAGGCCGCTCGCCAGGCCGGTGTTCCCTTCCTCGGCTACGCGCGTAACGAGCACAAGGCGGAGCTGCTTCAGGTGGCGGGTGCCAAGGACATCGTGGGGTCGCTGCTGCCGTTGCTGGAAACGTTGCGGGCTCAGAACTGAAGTCACGCCTGGACCATCAGCAGTACGAAGAAGATTGCTGCCGAGTAGGTCAGCGCCGCGTTTTTGGCCTTGAGCCCCACTGTTGCCAGGGCCAGCAGCACCAGACCCACCCGGCCGAGCTCCGATTGCACCAGCCGTGCCACTGCGTACTGGACCACGGCACCCACCAGTTCGAAGAGAAGCATCTGTCCACCCCCGTCCATGTCAGCGAATCGATCAACTTGCCTTCCAATTGGACTGCTTGCCTCATATTGGATGTCCCCTGGCTGATTGATCCCTTAACCCTTGGACTGCTTCTAATCCAGTCAACCTTCAAGTTCGACTGGTGATTTGACCGGATGCGGTTTGCCGGACGGCTGGACGAGGTACGGTCGCGGTGTGAACGCGGAACGGGTCGAAGGGGGCGGCAAGGAGTTCGAACGTGTCCTTGAGGAGTTGCGCGCCCGCATCGCCAACGGCACGTACGCGCTCAACGCCTTGCTGCCACCGCAGCGTGAACTTGCGGACGAGTTCGAGGTATCGCGCGACACAGTGCAGCGCGCACTTCGAGAGCTGAAGAGCGAGGGGTGGATCGAGTCCCGCCAGGGCAGCGGCTCCCGGGTGGTGAAGAGGCCCATACACTCTGCGACGCATCAGCAGGCCGCACCTCGCCAGCGTGCCGCTCTGGGCCCCTTCATGGCTCGGGCTTTTGCCCAGCAGAGCGTCCGATTGGACGTGTTCACCCTCACCTCCGAGAGCCTCGACGCCCACATTCGACTGCAGGCCGAGCGCATCCGCCTGGGCCAGCCCCACCCTCAAAAGGGCGAGGTGTACCCCGAGAGCATCGAGCTGCGCCTGCTGCTGCCCTCCGAGTCGCTGACGCTGCCGTATCCCCGCGTGAAGCGGACAGGGGAGAATCAGGGCGGCGAGCCGACGGACGAACTGCAGGTTCAGTTGCAGGAGCGGCTCTGGGGCATCACCCGGCGGCACACCAGCTCGCTGCGGGCTGCCCTGCGCGATCTGCAGACCGAGGGACTCGTGCCGTCGGTGAAGGTCCAGGTCCGTCACGTTCCGCTGGCCCCGGCATTCAAGATCTATCTGCGCCGGGACACCGAAGCACTTTTCGGGCCGTACGAAGTGGTCGAGCGCCCCATCCTGCTGGAGGACGGCACCGAGGTTGAAGCCCAGGACGTGCTAGGGCTGGGGTCCACGCTCACCCGCTTCGTCAACGACGAGGGCGACCCGGACTCCCCGGGTTCGGTGTTCATCGAAAGCATGCAGGCATGGTTCGACTCCTGCTGGAACATGCTGGCGGAGACCGCCTGACCTCGTTCGGCACTTCGGGACGCCTGTGCGCCCATTGAGGCGCAGTCAGGTGGCAGGGGTAGTTCAGTTCTGTATCGAATGACGGTGGACGACCACACGACTGCGCAGGATGCCCTATGGTTTGGCCCACCCTCGCTCGCCGCATGGGTATCGCGCAGTCGCACAGCTATTCAGGAGCCACCGTTGGGCAGTCTGGCAGTGCCTCGCCGTCGTGCACTGGAGCAGGCAGCGAACAGCGAGTTCAGTAGGTTCATGGACTACGCCCGCTCCTTCGGATCGATCGGCCGAGGCCACCACAACCTGAACTACATGGTCCGGCCGCGCACCGCGCACGATTCCCGATTCTTAGCGAGCGAGGTCGGGGCATCTGTCACCGTGCGTCAGCGGATCGCCTCAGCTTTGCCGGTGGTCATCAGGACATGGGAGGACGAGGCCGAACTCCTCAATGCGATCTGCGGTGTGCTGCCACATGTTCCACGATGCCTGGCCAAGCATGAGGACGTCCTCGTTCTCAGCTATGTGGAGGGCGCACCGCTGTCGAGTATCTGTCCCAACGGCACACCGTTGGACTCCGGCATCATCTCTGCCCTTGCCGGGCTGCTCGCGGACATGACCCAGGTCCCCAAGCAGATCCTTCCGCCGCTGCCCCAGTCCTGGCCCCGCTCGAGCCGGGACAGCAGAGCGTTCCTGCGGGCGCTGGCGTATGCGGCGGAGGAGCAGATCAGGCGTCGGAACTGGGACAAGTTCGGTGGTCTGTTCGCGATGCTCGGCATCCCCGACGACGCCATGATCCGGTTTGCGGATCGGGTCCCTGCCTTGGTCAAACGTCCCTTCAGCCTGCTGCACACGGACCTGCACCGGGACAACGTCATCGTCTCCTACCACGGTGACCCGCCGCTGATCTGCGTCGACTGGGAACTGGCGACGTACGGTGATCCGCTGCACGACCTCGCCACCCATCTGGTGCGCATGCAGTACCCCGACCATCAGTGGACCGAGGCCATCGAGACCTGGTGCAAGGTCATGGGGGAGCGGCGTAGCAACGCCGTGGACGGTGTGGACCGGGACCTGAAGCACTATCTGGCCTTCGAGCGCGCCCAGTCGGTCTATCCGGATGTGATGCGCGCGGCTGATTCGCTCGGAGACTCGTTTGACCAGCGGGACCTTGACACCGCGACGCAGACGGTGCACCGGGCGTTGCTCGCCGCCGAGGAACCACTCTGCCTCAAGCGGGTACCGGACGAGCGGGAGATCGAGCGCATCCTCTTCCGCTGGAACGAGTCGTACGGCTTCAGGCCCAGCAGCGATCGAACCATGTTCGAGATCTACTGGCAGCGGGACAGGCGGGTGCGGATCCGTGAGGACTTTCCCCTCCGGGCAGTGAGCCGGGCCCTGTTCGAGGAGGGCGCCGCCTCGTCGAACAGGGTGTTCAAAGGAACGGCGCACCTCAACACCGCCGTCGAGGTGGAGGGACTCGACTTTCCGGTCATGGTCCGCCGCAAGGTCGGCTCCGAGAACCCTCTGGAGCGCCGTTTCCTCAACGAGCACGTCGTCCTGGGAGCCATTGAGCGGTCAGGGGTCCGGGTGCGGGCACCACGTGTACTGGCCCTTGGCACCAGCGGACTGTCGGAACAGTTCACCATCCACACCTACGAGGGTCCGACGGGCGGAATCCGCCGACCCGACCATCCCTCGGACGGACTGCTTCCGCACGAGGCGGACGACCTCGTGGACCAACTGTCAGAGCTGACCAAGGTCCCCTGCGACGAAGCCGACCCGGAGTTCCAAGGCGGAGGGGATTTCTATCCCTGGCTGCGGGCAGAGCTGGTTCGCATGGTGAGTGAACTGCCCGAAAGCACCCGGGATCTGGCGAGGGAGCTCGGACTTCCGAGCAGTGACCGACTCGACGCGATCCTTGCGCGCCACACCCTCGCTCCTCGTCGGCCCGTACTGCTGCACGGCGACCTCAACCCATGGAACTTGGTGCGCAGGCAGGGCGGTCTGACGCTCATCGACTGGGAAATGGCGATGGTCGGAGACCCGCTGTACGACCTGGTCCGCCATGTGCACCTGACACCCACTCGGACCGATATCCGTCGTCGGCTGTTGAACCGCTGGTTCCAGCAGTTGCCCGACGACTGCACGAAGGGCTGGCGGGACGACTGGCCGGTGTACCAGCGGATCGAGGTGATTCGCTCCGCGTATGTGGACCTCGACCGATTGGTGGCCGGCGACAGCCTGGAGGCCCCGAACGTGCGCCGGGCCGTAGAGACGTACGCCATGACCCTGGCCCTGGCCACCGCCGCCTTGGGCCTGCCCGACCGTTCGACCGTGAACCCCTATCTTGCCCGCGCGCTGCCGCACGGAGACCATGAAAACCGACGTACGGCCGGGCTCACGGTGGAGGTCTGACCTTCCGTCCGGAGCGCGGCTCGGGGGAGGGGCTGTACATGTCCGGCGGGGATGGGTTAGACGGCGACACCATGGGTGCACGTCTGAAACGGTTTCAGGCGCGCTATGAATCGGCTTTCACCAGGATTCTGCTGCTCGGCATCTTCGCCACCGGTTTGACGGCGCAGTTCGTCAAACCACTCGGAGACGCGCTTGAGGGCAAAGCCTCTCTCGGCGGAGCATTGCTCAGTCTGGTTGCTTACGTCCTCTATGACACGGTGAAGGACCTGAAGGCATCGCTCCGATTGCTCACCCGACCACAGTTGAAGTCGCCCGAGCTGGGTCGCTTCGTGAGCGAGGCGTTCCACTCGCGGACGGTGGAGATCGCCTTCCTCGGCTACACCGGAGAGACCCTCTACAACGAGCTCTATCACCGGCTTGAAGACATCCTCGAAGATCCCGGGCCGACAAGGCGGGTCGTCATACGGGTCCTCGTCCCCGACTTCGGGTTACCCATGAGGGTGCCGTCGAAGGTCGGTGCCGGGGGCGAGCCGGTAGACGATCCCGATTACCGCAAGCGGCTGGAGACCAAGTGCCGGGAGTACGACCGGACACTCTCCGGGCTCGCGGAGCGGCTGACGGCGCTGGGGAGGGTGACGGCCCAGTGCGAGTACCGCCTGTATCCGGGCATCCCCAGGGACAAGATCTGCATCTTCAACCGGAAACTGGTTCTGCACGGTCTTTACGACGTGACGGCCCGCACAGTGATGCGCAGCTCGGACCCGGAGTTCTACGACCCCAAGGGCTACCGCATGGACCTCAATGTCTGGTCCCTGGAGGGGTCGGAGGACGCCAAGGCGGTAGTTGCCACGTGGAACAGGCATCTCGACGGTTTGTGGAACCTCGCGGAGACTCCGTCCTGGCGCAGATGATGACAGCCGCTGTACGAGGGCCCCGTAGGCTCAAACCCATGAGCAAGCCCATGAGCGAGCCCGGCCTGCGCGAGCGCAAGAAACAGCGGATGTACGAGCACATCTCCGAGGTCGCCATTCGGCTCTTCCTGGAGAAGGGATTCGACGCCGTCTCCGTCGCCGAGGTCGCCGCGGCTGCCGAGATCTCCAAGCCCACCCTCTTTCGGTACTTTCCGGCCAAGGAAGATCTCGTGCTGTATCGGATCGCTGATCATGAGGGTGAGGCGGCGCGGGTCGTCAGTGAGCAGGCGCATCCCATTGATGCTCTGCGCCGGCACTTCATCGAGGGGATGGAGAAGGGGGATCCTGTCACCGGGCTGAGCGACCATCCGCAGGTGCTCGCGTTTCACCGGCTGCTGTATGGGTCGCCCTCGCTCGTCGCCCGGGCCCATGCTCACATCGAGCGGTCCGAGGTCGCCCTTGCCGAGGCGCTTGGTGGTGGGTTGGACGGGCGGCTTGCTGCTGGGCAGATCCTCGCCGTGCAGCGGATTCTGGCTATGGAGAACTGGCGGCGGATCTCCGAGGGAGAGTCGGTGGCGGAGGTGAGGCCGGAGGCCGTGGCTGCCGCTGAGCGGGCGTTTGCGCAGCTTGCTGCCGGGTTGCCCACCCTCGCGTAAGCGATACCCGGTAAGAAATTTAACTCGGTAATGTTATCCGGTATCCTCGTCGGAATGACAGCCGACCCCGACACCTCGCGCACCACGCGCGCCGCCCTCACCGAGTCCCTACGCCGCGAACGCGCCCACCACGACCGCTGCCGCGTAGCCCTCGCCGCCATGGTCGACGGGGCGCGGGAGCATGTCGTCACGGGGGAGAACGTCTCCGCCTCCGGGGCCGACGCCGAGGTGCTCGGGTACGAGTTGCGCAGTCGGGCCAAGGCGATGGGGGAACTGCCTCAAGGGCCTTTGTTCTTCGGGCGGTTGGACTTCACCGAGGGTGCGGGGCACCACTCCGGGCAGAGCTACCACATCGGCCGACTGCGGATCAGCGAGGCGCCCACCGTCCCGCCGCTCGTCGTCGACTGGCGCGCCCCCGTCTCCCGCGCCTTCTACCAGGCCGGCGCCCGCGATCCGCAGGGCGTCGCCGTGCGCCGGCGGTTCGGCTGGGCGCCCGGGAGCCTCGGTGACTCCACCGACCTCACCGGCCTGGAGGACGAGCACTTCCAGGACGCGTACGTCGAGGATCAGCACCGCAGCCAAGGGCAATCGCCGGTCAGCGCCTTCGTCGCCCGCGAGATCGAGCGCCCCCGCGTCGGCCCCATGCGGGACATCGCGGCCACCATCCAGCCCGACCAGGACGATCTCGTACGAGGAGACATCGGGGTCTCCCTCTGCGTTCAGGGCGCGCCCGGTACCGGCAAGACCGCCGTCGGGCTGCACAGAGCCGCCTATCTCCTCTATACGCACCCGCAGCGCATCCGGCGCGGCGGACTGCTCATCCTCGGACCCAACCGCACCTTCCTGTCGTACATCTCCGAGGTGCTGCCCGCGCTCGGCGAGACCGGTGTGCGGCAGTCCACGCTGCAGGAGGAGATCGCGCGGCACCCGGTCACGGGTAGCGACAGCGAGCGGGCCGCCGTCGTCAAGCACGATGCCCGGATGGCCGTCGTGCTGCGCCAGGCCCTCTACGCCCGCGTCTCCAGCGCCGGTGTCAACTCCCTTGCCGTCAAGGACGGTTCGTACCACTGGCGGGTCCGTGCCGACGAGTTGGTGCGGATCGTCGAGGACGTGCTGGCCGAGCAGCCGCCCTACGGCATCGGCCGGGAGCGCGTGCGGACGCGGGTCGTGCGGGCGATGCAACTGCAGGCCGAGCGGCGGGCCGGGCCGCAGAACGCCGCCTGGGTGCAGAAGATTTCGCGGGCGCGGGCCGTCACGGCGTACGTGAACGCCGTGTGGCCTCGGGTGCGGCCCGAGGAGGTTGTTGCCGAACTCCTCAGCGACAGCGCTTCGTTGGAGGTGGCAGCAGGAGGGGTGCTCGACGCCGAGGAGCAGCAGGCGCTGCTGTGGGCGAAGTTGCCGCGGTCCTGGAAGTCGGCGCGCTGGTCGGCCGCGGACCTCGTGCTGCTCGACGAGGTCGCCGGGCTCGTCGAACATCCCGAGGGCTACGGCCATGTCGTCGTCGACGAGGCGCAGGACCTCTCCCCGATGGAGTGCCGGGCCATCGCCCGCCGGGCGCCTTTCGGATCCCTCACCGTCCTCGGCGACCTGGCGCAGGCGACCACACCCTGGGCGGCACAGTCGTGGCAGACGGCCCTCGGGCACCTCGGGAAACCGGACGCGGCCGTCGTGCCGCTCACGACCGGGTTCCGCGTGCCGGAGGCCGTCGTCACGCTCGCGAACCGGCTGCTACGGCGTCTCGACGTGGATGTTCCGGCCGGTCGTTCCCTGCGCAGGGACGGGGAGTTGAGGGTGCGGGAGGTGCCGGTGGGCGAGGTGCCGGATGCCGTCGTGGACGCCGTACGGGATGCGCTCGATCGGGAGGGGTCGGTCGGGGTGGTCGCCGCCGACGGCCAGGTGGGGCAGGTGGCCGAGGCGCTCGGCGCGGCCGGGATCGCGACCGCGGGACCGGACGACCTGCGCGCCCGCGTGGCCGTGGTCCCGGCGACGCTGGTCAAGGGACTCGAGTACGACAACGTCGTCGCCGTCGAGCCCGCGGCCATCGCGGAGGCGGAGGCGCGCGGGCTGCACCGGCTGTATGTCGTGCTGACCCGGGCGGTGTCGCGGCTGGACGTGGTGCACGGGCGGCCGCTGCCGTTCTGAGAGGCATCGGCTCCAGGCGGCAGCGGCCGCCCGCGGGGGCACGTTCGGGGGCACGTCAGCCGGCGGCAGGGTCCAGGAGTGGGATCAACTCCTGCTCCTCGTAGGCGAGATGAGCCTCCAGGTCGAGTGTCAGACGCTCGACCTCCGCACGTGCCGCCGCCGGATCGGCGTTCTCGGCTGCCACTGCCTGGCGTAGTTTCGCGACGAGTTCGGCTATCCGCTCGTGTTCCTCGCGCAGGCGCCCGAGCGCGGGGGACGCCGACGGGTGGTGGGCGTCGACGTAGGGGAAGAGGGCCATGTCCTCGCCGGTGTGGTGGTTGTGCAAGCCCTGGCAGAAGGTGAGGCAGTTGACGCGCAGCTGGGCGCCCAGGGTGCCGTTGCCGTTCGTCATCTCCGCGCGGATCAGGGCGAGATCGCGGCGGAAGGCGTCGTGCACGACCTTGATCGCCTCGCCGGGGGAGGCGGCGTTGACGTTCGGGGGGCCGCCCTGGGCGACCTCGTACAGGGCGACCACCGGGATGACGCGAGTGGTCTTGCTCTGGTACGCCGCCCAGCCCGGGTCGGCCTCCACGGCCCGCTTCCAGGCCTGTTCGCGCTCCTCGCCCTCCAGTACGACGGCCCGCGCCTCGTAGGTGAACGCGCCGCTCTCCACGGTGGCGTGGGGGTCGGCGAGGAGGTTGCGGTACCAGTCGGGGTGCTTGGGGGAGCCCCCCGCCGAGGCGATGACCAGGACGCGTTCGCCGCCGTCGGGGAGATAGCCGACGGGGGTGGTGTGCCGGGTGCCGGTGCGGGCGCCGGTGGTGGTCAGCAGGAGCAGCCGGGCGTTTGCGAAATAGCCGGTCAGGCGGCCCTTTGCGGAGCGGAACTCGTCGATGACGGATTGATTGAAGTCGTTGGGCATTCTGTTCTTTCTCTGTCGCTGAAGTCTTGAGAGGTGAAGTCCTGAGAGGTTCTGGGACGCTCTGGAAACGTTCTCGAAGGCAACGCAGAGAAACTGGCGGGCTCCTGGCCCGCCGTGGCCTCACTCAGAGGCCGGGCACCCAACTCGCTCACGGCACACGGCCGACCCGGCAGTCATAAAAAGGGACGGTAGCGTCCGGGGCATGACCGACGCCACCGAGTTCCAGTCCGTCCCCACGACCACCCTCGCCGACCTGCTCGGCCGGGAGCAGGTCATGGACATCGGAATCCGCCCGCTGTGGGGGCCGGCCGGGCGCGTGGCCGGGCCGGCCTTCACCGTCAGCTGTCCGCCCGGCGACAACCTGATGCTGCACGCTGCCATCCATCGCGCCGGGCCCGGATCGGTCGTCGTGGTGGAGTCCGGGGACCTGGACTGGGCGCTCGCGGGCGGCAACGTGTCCGCCGTCGCCCAGCGACGCGGCATCGCGGCCTTCGTCCTGGACGGGTTGATCCGCGACCTCGCGGAGGTGCGGGAGCTGCGGTTCCCGGTGTTCGCCCGGGGCGTCGTCCCGATCCCGGGCGCCAAGTCGGCCGTACGGCCGCTGGGCGGACCGGTGACCTGCGGCGGCGTACGGATCGAGGCAGGGGACGTCGTCGTGGCCGACGAGGAGGGCGTCGTCGCCGTGCCCGCCGCCCGCCGCGACGAGGTGCTCACGGCGGCCCGGGCCAGGCTCACGAAGGAGGCCGGCGAGTCGCTGGACGCGTGGGAGGCGGCGCACCGGGCGCGGATCGACAAGATCCTGGCGGAGCACGGGTTCGAGGACTGACCGGTTTCGCGGCGGGCCCCGTTCGCCGATCCTGGGGCTGATGCTTCTCTTCCTCGATGTCGACGGCACGCTGCTCCCGTTCGGGGCGGCGGGGCCGTACGCGACGTACGACGCCCGCTTCGACCTGCCGGCGGCAGCCGCCGGCCATCCGCTGCTCAGCCGCGTCGATCCGGCGCTCGGTGCGCGGCTCGCTGCGCTGGGCTGCGAACTGGTGTGGGCGACGACCTGGATGGACGAGGCGAACGAGTGCCTGGCGCCCTGGCTCGGCCTGCCCACGCTGCCCCTTGTGGACTGGCCCGACGAGGACGACCCGGCGGCGCCGCTGCACTGGAAGACCCGGCCCCTGGTGGACTGGGCGGACGGCCGCCCCTTCGTCTGGGTCGACGACGAGATCACCGGCGCCGACCGCGACTGGGTGGCCGAGCACCATCCGGCGCCCGCGCTGCTGCATCGCGTCGACCACCGGTCGGGGCTCACCCAGGCGGATTTCGCGGCGGTGGGGGAGTGGCTCGGTGCTCGGCGGGACGGGCGGTGAGCCGATTGTGTCGGCGGATGTCACATCCGTGGCGCAGGCGGTGTCTTCATGCCGACAAGGCACGCCCACGGCGTGCGTAAGGCAGCCACAAGGCACGAACCCGTCGACGTACCGGGAGATCATCATGACGCTACGAGTTCCCAAGGCCGAGATTCCGGCCGAGCTGCGAACGGCTCTGACCGAGCAGCTCGGTGCCGTGCCCGAGCCCGTCGAAGTGCTGTGGAACAATCCGAGGATCGCTGAGGCGAGCCAGTACCACTCGGCCCAGGTGGCGCAGTGGGACGCGGTCGACGCGAGCCTCAAGAGCTTCGCGCACATGGCCGTGGCGGCACAGATCGGCTGCAGCTGGTGCCTCGACATCAACTTCTTCCTCGCCATCAACCAGAAGCTGGACCCTGCCAAGGCCGGTCAGGTGCCGCGCTGGCGGGAGTCGGACCTGTTCACGCCGCTGGAGCGGGACGTCCTGGAGTACGCCGAGGCCATGACGAACACCCCGACGACCGTCACGGACGAGCTGGCGGCCCGGCTGCTGGAGCAGCTCGGCGCGCCGGGGCTGGTCGAGCTCAACTCCTACATCGGCTTCGCCAACATGGCGGCCCGCTGCAACACGGCCCACGGGATCACCTCGCAGGGCTACTCCGACGCCTGCGACATTCCCCCCGCCGAGCGTCCCGCGGTCACCGGCGCGGCCCCCGCGGCATGACCGAGGACCCCTACGTCACCCACCGCAGCCTGCTGTTCACTGTCGCCTACGAGATGCTCGGCTCCGCCGCCGACGCCGAGGACGTACTGCAGGAGTCGTGGCTGCGGTGGGCCGGCGTCGACCGCGAGCAGGTGCGCGACCCGCGTGCCTACCTCGTGCGGACCGTCACCCGCCAGGCGCTCAACCGGCTGCGGACGAGGTCGCGCAGCCGCGAGGACTACGTCGGTGAATGGCTGCCCGAACCACTGCTGACCAGCCCCGATGTGGCCGAGGACGTCGAGCTCGCGGAGAGCGTCTCGATCGCCATGCTGACCGTTTTGGAGACGCTCGGACCCACGGAGCGGGCGGTGTTCGTGCTCCACGAGGTCTTCGAGATGCCGTACGGCGAGATCGCCGAGGCCGTCGGGAAGTCGGCGGCCGCGGTGCGGCAGATCGCGCGGCGGGCACGCGAGCACGTGGCGGCCCGGCGGCCACGGATGCGGGTGAGCCCGTCGGAGCAGCAGGCCGTGGTGGAGCGGTTCCTGTCCGCGCTGCGCACCGGCCGGCTGCAGGATCTGCTCGACGTCATGGCACCGGACGTGGTCCTGATCGCCGACGGCGGCGGGTTCGCGGCCGCCGCGCCCACTCCGGTCCACGGGGCCGAACCGGTGGCGAGGCTGCTGGCCCGCCCGGGCCGGGCGGTGTCGGTGGTGTGGCTCAACGGCGCGCCCGCGGGCCGGGTCGAGATCGACGGTCGGCTGTCCGCGGTCAGCCTCGTCGTGGAGAACGGGAAGGTCACCAGGATCCACGCGGTGGCGAACCCGCAGAAGCTGACGCGGCTGGCGGAGCCTACGGAACTCGCGAGGTAGAGGGGGAGGGCGGGCAGGCAGGACGCAAGGCGGGCGGCTTCACCGCTGGATGTGGTCGGCGGCGGGGGAGCCGTGCGCCCGAGACCCGTCGGAACTGGCGGGACCGGCGGGACCGTCGGCACCGGCTGCACCGGCGGAACCGGTGGACCTCCCGCCCATGACCGACGCCGTCTGCTGTTTGCCGTTCAGGGTCAGGAAGAGCAGGAAGAACGCGATCAGCCCGGCCAGCAGGCCGATGGCGTACCAGCCGAAGGCATCGCCCTGCTGGGGATCGAACAGGCCGGTCACGGCCCCGCCGCCGACGGCGCCCACGACGGTGGTGAGGTCCGTGACGGCCGACTTCTCGGTGCGCACCAGGGTGCGATAGGTGAGGTAACCGATCACCACGCCGAAGCAGCAGGCGCCTACGGACATGACGGCGTGCGAAGCCACATTCACTCCTCGTTGGTCGGGGACGGAGACGGGGACGGAGACGGGGTTGGGGTCGGTCGTAGGGCGAGGTTGGCGAGGCAGTACGCGGTGTAGGCGAGGCCCATCACATTGCCGCGCCGCAGCATGGCCCAGCGGACACTGCGCAGTGCGTCGGCCGCGGAGTCGCCGGCGAGGAGGCGGGCGAGAAGCAGCTCCATGACCCAGCCGGCCAGGCCCTGTTCGACGGCGACCTCGGTGCCCACGACACCGGAGGCACCGGCCCACTGGGTGAAGGCGGGGACGAAACGGTTGAGGGTGCCGCTGTTGGCCTCAGAGGTGTGACAGCCGTTGAGGACGACCAGCGGACGGCGCCTTTGCCAGTGCGGGAACTCCCAGTCCCGGCTGCGCGCCCACCGGGTGACGTCGAGGGGCTTGACGGTGAAGCCGCCGAAGTCGAGATAGCGGTCGGCGGCGGCGAGGGGAGAGCGCCGGTCGTATCCGCAATGACAGTAGAAGTAGACGACGTCCATGGCCTCCGGCTGCAGCGCGGCCACGAGTTCGCTCTCGGTGGCGATCGAGGGCCTGTCGAGCAGACATGTGGGCGGGCCCTCGCGCAGCCGGTCCACATGCAGCCCGGCGAGCCGCGCGTCTAGGCCGGAGCCCACGGCGGCCAGCAGGGCGACGCCGTCCGTGCCGTCGTGCACGACCGTCTCCAGGTCGCGGCCGACGGTCGGGGGCTGTTCCAGCAGGCAGGACAGTCCCCAGAAGCCGTAGGGGCACAGGATGTTGTCGGTGTGCGTGTCCTCGTAGGGGCATACGGGCGGTACCGGGCCGGTGTGATCGCCCTCGGGGCCGAAGCGCCGAACGGACGGGCAGACGTCGTGCCGGTCGGGGTCGCCGCTCACGGGCAGGTCGTAGACGGCCGACCAGAGCATGGCGTGTTCGTCGGTCCGGGTGTCGACGATCTGTACGAGCGGCGGTCTCGCGCGGATACGGGCCTCGTGGCGGAGCAGATCCGGCAGGGTGTAGGCGCTCGTGCTGTCCATGCCCGGTGGGCAGAACAGTCCCAGATACAGCTCCGATCCCTCCACGGCCAGTCGGCGCAGATCGCGCTCGTACTCGGCATGGCTCTTGGCGAACCGCTCGTCGTAGCGCGACCGCAGCCCGGACTGCCGCCGGCCCGACCAGGCCCCGGTCTCCTCGAACGCGCTGAAGTGGCTGTCGAACAGGGCCGTACGGACATTGGCGGCGGAGGTGTCCGCGGCGTTGGCGCCGATCGCGAAGGGGCTGTCGAGGAATCCGGTGCCGTTGACCACCACGCGCTCGCCACGCTCCAGGGTCACGACCGAGGCGGTGCGCCGCGCGAGCTTGCCCAGGTCCCCGAACGACCTCGTCAGCTTGTTGACGACCGGCAGGTGCGGGACCGCTCCCGGTGTGCCGGCCGGCAGCTCGACCCGCATGGCCACAACGGCGGCGGCCTCGTAGTAGACGAGCAGTTCTCCGCGCAGTACGCCCGGACGGTCGGGCGTGCGGACCGGTAACCGCACCCAGGTCCGCGGCGCGCACACCGCCGTGTGCGGCAGCCCCGCCTCGCAGTCGCACACGAAGCTCTCGCCCGTCGCGGGCAGATGGAACGGCACCGTCACCGCCTCCTGCCGGCCCTCCAGCAGCAGCGCCGCCCGCAGCCAGTGTCCGCCGCCGGGAAGCAGCTCCCAGGGCCACCGCGCATGCGCCGCCGACAACAGGCTGGCGGTGTGCAACCGGCCGATGTTCAGGAGGAGTTCGTAGTCGGTGGACAGGTCGAGAGCGGTGACGGCTTCCTCTTCGCCGGGGTGGGCCACGAAGGTGTTGATGTAGCGGGTGGGCGCGTCCATGGGCCACTGCACGTTTACGGCTGCCAGGTGACCGGTGGCGCGGAGGTAGACCTCGTCTTCGTCCTCGTCTTCGCGGAGTTCGGGGATGGAGTTGGACGTGAAGGGGATGGGCGGTTCATGGTCGCGCGTAGGGAGGTCATCCGCGGAAGGCTCGAGCCACTTGTCCCGGGGCGTAGCGGTAGCGGTGTCGGGGGGCACGGCCCCGTCGGGCTGCGGCCGGGTCTGCTCGTCCGGGATGGCTTCAGCTTCAGCGCTTTCGCTCCGCGGGTTCTTGCGCAACTTCGCCTGCCACGATCGCATCTCGAGCCGTGATGACCTCGACTGCTGGAACGGCACCACGTAGAGCACGCATAGCGCACCGACCGCGATCAGGACGGCAGCCATCGGGAACCGCCCGTGAACGACCAGCCAGATCCCGTACGCCACACCGGCGAGCCACACAAGCCCGCCCAGCACGACGACGAACCGTCTCCACCAGAGCCCCCGCATCGGCATCACGCCATCGATGATGGACCGCCACGGTGGGTGATGTGGCGGGTGTCCGTTTTGTGGTCAGGGGTGGTGCGTGGCGCCGCGTGGCGCCGCGTGGCGCCGCGTGGCGCCACATGGTGCCACTCTGATGTCTACGTGCGGGCCGCGAGCGCATATGGCGCCGTGGTGGCACCCTGTGCGTCAACTTCGTATGGCCAGGTCAGAGGCGTGTTTGCGTGCTTGGCGTCACGTTCGGCGCCGCAGCAGCTTGCGCATGGCGCCATAGTGGTGCCATGATGACGCCATGGACCTCACCCCGTATGTCGACAACCTCCGCCGTGAACTCGCGGTGGCCGCCGAAGCCGGCGGGGAAGATGCTCGCGAGTTGGCCGACCGGCTCACCGCTCCGTTGGAGTCGGCGACCCGGCTGACCATGCTCAACGTGCTCTCCGCGGCGATGGACGAGATCACCCGCGAACTCGCCCCCGGCTCGGTGGACGTACGGCTGCGCGGCCTTGACCCCGACTTCGTGGTGACGCTGCCGCCCGGCTGCGGTCCCGCGGAGGTGGCCGTTCCGACCGGTGAACCGTTCAGGGCGCAGATGCCCGCCGACGCCGACGAGGGCGGCACCGCCCGCGTCAACCTGCGTCTGCCGGCCCAGCTCAAGGCGCGCGCCGAGGAGGCGGCGAGCCGTGAGGGGCTCTCGGTCAACGCCTGGCTCGTACGGGCCGTTTCGGCCGCGGTCGACGGCGGCGGGCAGCCGCGTACGACGGAGAGGGCCCGCAACGTCGGACAGAGCTTCACGGGCTGGGTGCGCTGACCGCGCCCGCTCCTCGCCGCAAGGCACTCCAGCCGAACCACACCCGCACCACACCCACACCCACACCACGTCCCACCTGCGGGGACGCCCCAAGGACCCAATAGGACGGTACAGCCATGCCTTCTTACGACACTCCCGAACCGATTTCGGTCACCGCTCATGTGGGTGCCGGTTCCCTCCGGTTCACCGCGAGCGACCGACTCGACACCGTCGTCGACGTACGGCCCGCCAGTTCGAAGCGGGACAAGGACGTACGGGCCGCCGAGCAGACCGAAGTCTCGTACGCGAGCGGTGTCTTGACCGTGCGGACCAAGGAACGCCGGCTCATCGGGCCGACCGGCGCCGTCGACGTGACGGTCGAGTTGCCCGCGGGCTCGCGCGTCGACGTGACCGGCTCCTGGACCCAGGTGCTCGGCGAGGGCCGGCTCGGCGAGGCCCGGGTGAAGACCTCGGGCGGCGACGTCCGCCTCGACGCCACCGGACCGCTTCATCTGACCGCCTCCCACGGCTCGATCACCGTCGACCGGGTGGAGGGCATGGCCGAGATCACCACCAGCTCCGGCAGCCTGCGCGTCGGCACCGTCGACGGTCCGGCCGTACTGAAGAACTCGCACGGCACCACCACTGTCGGCGCGGCGGTCGGCGACCTGCGGGTCAGCGGGGCCAACGGCGACATCGACATCACGCGCGCCGAGGGCTCGGTCGTCGCCACCACCGCGCACGGCACCCTGCGCGTGGCCGAAGTGGCGCGAGGCAACCTCCAGTTGGAGACCTCCTACGGCGCCATCGAGGTCGGCATCCGCGAGGGCACCGCCGCCTGGCTCGACGTCAGCTCCGAACACGGCCAGGTGCGCAACTCGCTCGCCGCCTCCGACGCCCCGGAGCAGACCGAGGACACCGTCAAGATCCACGCCCGCACCCGCTGGGGCAACATCGACGTGCGCCGCGCCCGGCCTTGAGCAGGGGGGTTCCGGCTTCCCCTCCCCGGCCTTTCGTACCCCCAGTTCCCCAGCTCCCCCTAACTTCCCAACCCCCCTGATTTCCCACCTCACCCTTCGAACGGGAGGGCGCCATGCCTGCCTCTGTCATGCCCACGTCCAGTCGCGGTGACGGCTCGCAGTCGTCCGCCGCCGTCTCCGCGGTCGGACTGCGCAAGTCCTACGGCGACAAGACCGTGCTCGACGGGATCGATCTGCGTATCCCCGCGGGTTCCGTGTTCGCGCTGCTCGGTCCGAACGGCGCCGGCAAGACCACCACCGTGCAGATCCTCTCCACGCTCATCTCCGCCGACGGCGGGCAGGCCCAGGTCGCGGGGCACGATCTGTCCGCCGACCCGCAGGCGGTACGCGCCGCGATCGGTGTCACCGGCCAGTTCTCCGCCGTGGACGGGCTGATCACCGGGGAGGAGAACATGCTGCTGATGGCCGACCTGCACCACCTGCCCCGGCGCGAGGGGCGACGGGTCGCCGCCGAACTCCTGGAGCGCTTCGACCTCACCGAGGCGGCGAAGAAGCCCGCCGCCACCTACTCCGGTGGTATGAAGCGCCGCCTGGACATCGCGATGACCCTGGTCGGCGACCCGCGGATCATCTTCCTGGACGAGCCGACCACCGGCCTCGACCCGCGGGCCCGGCACAACATGTGGCAGATCATCCGCGACCTCGTCACCGGTGGCGTCACCGTGTTCCTGACCACCCAGTACCTGGAGGAGGCGGACGAACTCGCCGACCGTATCGCGGTGTTGCACGACGGCAGGATCGCCGCCGAAGGCAGCGCCGAGGAGCTGAAACGGCTCATCCCCGGCGGCCACATCCGGCTCCGCTTCACCGACCCGGCCGCCTACCGGAGCGCGGCGACCGAACTGACCGAGGCCACCCGCGACGACGAGGCCCTCGCCCTGCACATCCCCAGCGACGGCAGCCAGCGCGAACTGCGCTCGATCCTCGACTGGTTGGAGGCGGCGGGCATCGAGGCGGACGAGCTGACCGTGCACACCCCCGACCTCGACGACGTCTTCTTCGCCCTCACCAGCAGCAGCTCCAACGAGTCCAGCCGTGGCGTCACCGAGCCCGGCAGCAGCGTCAACGAGCCCAAGGAGAAAGCCCGATGAGCACCCAAACCGCCCCCGCCCGTCCGGCCCCAGCCCGTCCGGCCGCCGGCCTCCCCCTCGCCGTACGCGACTCGACGACGATGCTGCGCCGCAACCTGCTGCACGCCCGGCGCTACCCGTCCTTGACGCTGAACCTGCTGCTCACACCGGTCATGCTGTTGCTGCTCTTCGTCTACATCTTCGGCGACACCATGAGCGCGGGCATGGGGGGCGGTGCCGACCGGTCGGCGTACATCGCGTACCTCGTCCCCGGTCTCCTGCTGATGACCATCGGCAGCACCACGATCGGCAGCGCGGTCTCCGTGGCCACGGACATGACCGAGGGGATCATCGCCCGCTTCCGCACCATGGCGATCCACCGCGGGTCGGTGCTCATCGGGCACGTCGTCGGCAGTGTGCTGCAGTGCGTGATGAGCGTGATCCTGGTGGGAGTCGTGGCGGTGGCCATCGGTTTCCGCTCCACGGACGCCACCGCCCTGGAATGGCTCGCGGCGTTCGGCCTGCTGGTGCTCTTCGCCACCGCCCTGACCTGGATCGCCGTCGGCATGGGCCTGTCCAGCCCCAACGCCGAGGCGGCCAGCAACTCCGCGATGCCGCTGATCTTCCTGCCCCTCATCTCCAGCGCCTTCGTACCGGTCCACGCGATGCCGGGGTGGTTCCAGCCCATCGCCGAGTACCAGCCCTTCACCCCGGCCATCGAAACCCTCCGCGGCCTGCTCCTCGGCACCGAGATCGGCCACAACGGCTGGCTCGCCGTCACCTGGTCCCTGGCACTGGCCGCACTCGGCTACTTCTGGTCCAAGTCACTGTTCGACAGGGCCGCAGATCGCCGATGACCGGCGGACTTCAACGAGGTCCCGCGGATGCCGCGGAGTCCGGCACCCCCGCGTAGCCCGGAACCCCCTCGTAGCCCGGCACCCCCTTGAAGCCCGGCACCCCCGCGTACTCGGGCAGCTCGACGCCGTTGATCGCACGCCCGACCAACTCGGTGAACCATTCGCCGGTGAAGTCGGGGACGGGTTCGGCGTCGGGCCCGGGGACGGCGCGGCTTCGGGCGTTCAAGCGGCCGATCTCCTGGTTGGCCTCGACGAACGAGCGCATCCGGGCCTCGTAGCGGGCGAACCCGGTGGCGGGGTCCCATCCGGCGGCGGCCAGTTCACCGGCCAGTACGTAGGCGCCGACCAGGGCGAGCCCGGTGCCCTGCCCGGACATCGGCGAGGAGCTGAAGGCCGCGTCCCCGAGGAGCCCCACCCGGCCACTCGACCAGCGGTCCATCACCACCTGGGCGACCTGGTCGAGATAGAAGTCCGGGGTGTCGTCCAGGTGCGCGAGGATGTCCGGGGTCAACCAGCCCAGGCCGGCCATCCGTTCACGCAGCAGGTCCTTCTGGGCCGCTACGTCACGGTAGTCGACGCCGAAGTCGGACGAGGCGAGGTAGAACATGGCCATCGCCCGGGTGGCGTCCTGGATGGGGCGCAGGAGGGCGGAGCGCCCGGACTCCTGGTCCTGGTACTCCAACAGCCATCGGTCCAGCCCGAACTCGTTGGGCACGCTGTAGAAGGCCAGCACGTGCCCGAGGTGGCGGAGGAATCGCTCGGGCGGCCCGAAGACCATCGCCCGCAGCTCCGAGTGCAGCCCGTCGGCCCCGACCACCAGGTCGAAGCGCCGCCGGTCGCCGCCCGCGAAGGTCACGTCGACCCCGTCCGCGTCCTGGGCGAGTTCGGCGATCCGGTCGCCGAAGACGTACTCGACGTGGTCGCGGGTGTCGTCGTAGAGCACCCGAGCCAGGTCCCCGCGCAGGATCTCGATGTCCGCGATGAACCCGTCGCCACCGTCGTCGTCGGCACGGAAGGTCTCCAGCACGTGCCCGTCCGCGTCCACGGTGTGCGCGCCGGCGGTATCGGTGCACGCCGCGCGCACCGCCGCGTCCAGCCCCATCCGCGCGATGACCTCCCTGGCCACCCCGCGCGCGTCCACCGCCTGCCCACCGGGACGCAACTCGGGCGCCCGCTCCACCACGGTCACCTCGGCTCCCCACCGACGCAGCCAGTGAGCCAGCGCGGGCCCGGCGACGCTCGCCCCCGCCACCAGCACCCGGGGCCCGCCCGGCCCGCCACCCGAGCTGGTCCGTTCCTGCCTGAAGCCATCGACGCCCATCACTGCCTCCCTGCGCCCTCCAGCACTGGAACGCTCCAGCGCAGGCCCACCGCCGTCGGTGTGTCCAGCCGTATCGACCCCGGATGCACCCAAAACTCATCGCTACGACCGACATCGCGTCCACGCCACGTGGCGATGCGCCGTCACTGTGGCCGGCGGCGAGCGCGCCAGACGCGTCGCAGGGCTTCGAGTTCGGTTCGGGGGAAGTGCTCGCCCCACTTGCCTCGGTAGCCGCTCTCGCCGTAGATCTGCACGACCTCGTCGAAGCAGCGGACGACAGCCCGGGCGAGGGCATCGATGGGGAGTCGGGACGACCAGATTGCGGTGCCCTTGTCGTCGTGGTCGCTGCCGCGACGTAGTTCCAGCAAGCGGATCCGGACAGTCGCAGCCGCAGCTTCGCGGTAGAAGATCCACCGGTAAGCGGTCGGCTCGGCCTCGAACTGGGCCCGGGTCTCCATCTCGCCCGCGACGAGCCGGGCCACCGCCGTCAGGAACTCTTCGGGCGCGTTGCTGATGTAGGACGCGCTCAGCTCCGCCTTCGCCTGATGGTCCTCAACGACACAGTCGGCCCACCCATGTGCCCCCAGCGTCCAGGTGATGCGTATGCCGGCTGTCACCGTGGTGCCCCGGAGAGGAAGGCCCGCACATCGGCAGCCAAGGAAGCCATCTGCTCGCCGGCCTCCAGCCAGGTGGTCACCGAGGCGCCCCAGCCGCCGGCGGCCTGCGGCCACGGCCGCACGGCCCACGTCACCCCGACGTGGCCGCCGGACCGGTGGACCGCCGACACCATCAGGTCTCGGTCGTTGTTCCGCCAGCTCCGTTCGCCGTCCCAGCCCCGGTAGTCGGCTGCAAGCTCTTCCAGGAACGGGGCCAGATCGCTGTCCCAGACCCAGGCGACGACCTCGTCGACACGAGCGGTCAGACCGGGGGCCCGCAGCTCAACGGCGTAGTGCACGGAGTCAGCGTCGAAGCTGAACCGGTCGCAGAACGTCACGCCGACGGACGCGTTCTCCTGGCAGCGGATGGTCACTCTGGCCTCATCGTCAGTGCCGGGGTCTGGTGTGGTCATGGCGGAACGCTAGGTCAACAGCCCCCGTAAGAGTGGCGTGGCGCACTTTTGCAAGCGGGTGCTTGCAATAGTTAGCGAGGGTGGGGCATGGTGGAGGCATGGCATCGCTCAACGTCGGCAATCTTGGTGAATACCTGCGCGAGCAGCGGCGCACCGCGCAGCTGTCGCTCAGGCAGCTCGCCGATGCCGCCGGGGTGTCCAATCCGTATCTGAGCCAGATCGAGCGCGGGCTGCGCAAGCCGAGCGCGGAGGTGCTGCAGCAGGTCGCCAAGGCGCTGCGGATCTCCGCCGAGACGCTGTACGTGCGCGCCGGCATCCTCGACGCCGAGCGGGACCGGGACGAGGTCGAGACCCGCGCCGTCATCCTCGCCGACCCCACGCTGAACGAGCGGCAGAAGCAGGTGCTGCTCCAGATCTACGAGTCCTTCCGCAAGGAGAACGGATTCGGCAGCGGCGCCCAGGACGACGCGACCGATCAGGCCCCGGAGGCCGACGCGGTGGTTCTGGCCGCCGAGCCCGGCCCGGCTCCCGCCGCGGCTCAGGACACCGAAGTCGCCGGCGACACCGAGGACGACGACACCGCCATACGCCGCGCCCGCAAGGGCGCCGGCGAGGCAACCGGCGAGCGCCGCCCCCGCAAGACCCGCACGGCCGGCGGACGCAAGCCCGCCACGCGCCGCACCCGTACGTCCGACGGCGACGATGCCGCACCGCACGACCCGCAGCAGCCCACCGGTTGAGCAGACCGGCCGAGCCGCCCGCGGAACCCAAAACCCTCAGCTCAAAGCAACCGGGAGGACCATCACCATGGCCATCACCGACGACCTCCGCAAGACCCTCAGCGACCCGACGCCGCTCTACTTCGCCGCCGGCACCGCCGACCTGGCCCTCCAGCAGGCCAAGAAGGTGCCCGGCCTCGTGGAGCAGCTGCGCGCCGAGGCCCCGGCCCGTTTCGAGGCGGTCCGCAACACCGACACGAAGGCCGTCCAGGAGAAGGCCCAGGCCCGCGTCAGGGAGACGCAGGCGCGTGTCAAGGAGACGCAGGAGACCCTGCAGGCCAAGGTCACCGACTTCCTCGCCGCCCTCGACGGCGACATCAAGAAGCTCGGCTCCACCCTCGACGCCGACCTGAAGAAGTTCGGCGAGTCGGCCCAGGACTTCGCGCTGCGCGGTGTCGGCGTCGCCGCCGAGTACGCCGTCAAGGCCCGCGAGACCTACGAGAAGGTCGCCGAACACGGCGAGCAGGCCGTGCGGACCTGGCGCGGCGAGGCCGCCGAGGACATCGAGGACCTCGCGGTCGCCGTCGAGCCCAAGGCCGAGCCGGTCCAGGTCAAGACGGAGACCAAGCCCGCCCAGGCCAAGCCCGCCGCCCAGGCGAAGCCCACTGCCGAGGCCAAGGTCGAGCCGGCTCCGGTGAAGAAGCCCGTCGCCAAGAAGGCGCCGGCCCGCAAGACCACCACCGCGAAGAAGACCACGCCGCCCGCGAAGTAACACCAACGGGTGATCGGTAACGGGTCGGGCACTCCTTGGGAGCCCGGCCCGTTCTCCGTGTAACGGTCTGGTGGGAACGGGTACGGTGACCGCGTAGGAACAAGCCGAGTCTGGTGGTGGACGTAGTGCTGATGCAGGGGTTCGCAGGGTTCATGTGGCTGCTGAGCGTGGCCCTGATCCTTTTCAGCGGCTTCGCGCTGATCGACGCCGCCACGCGCCGCGAGGACGCCTATCGCGCGGCCGACAAGAAGACGAAGCCGTTCTGGCTGATCGTCCTCGGGCTCGCCTTCGTGGTGAACCTGATATTCAACATTCTGTCGTTCCTGCCGGTCATCGGCCTCGTCGCCACGATCGTGTACATGGTCGACGTCCGTCCGGCCCTGCGCAGCCTCCCGGGCGGCGGCCGCAGTCGCCGCGGCTCCAGCAGCGACGGCCCGTACGGCCCGTACAACGGCGGCCGCTGAAGTCGAAGCCCACGCGCCCCGCTCAAACGCCCCGACTCAGCATCAACACCGCCACGTCATCCGCCAGCTCGCCCCCATTGAGCTCACGCACCTCGTTCACGGCCTCCCGCAGCAGCCCTTCCCCGCTCAGGCCGGCGGCCATCTGGCGCCGCACCATCTCCGCCATGCCGTCCTGGCCGAGCCGCTCCTTGCCCGGGCCGATCCGGCCCTCGATCAGACCGTCGGTGTAGAGCATCAGGCTCCACTCCCGCCCCAGGTCCACCTGCATCCGCGGCCAGCGAGTGCCCGGCAGCATGCCGAGCGCGGGGCCGTTGTTGTCGTACGGAAGCAGCTGGGCGGGACGGCCCGGTCCGGCGAGCAGCGGGGAGGGGTGCCCGGCCAGGCACAGGCCGGCGCGGCGCCCGTCGGGGGAGATGTCCACCGTGCACAGGGTCGCGAAGATCTCCTCGTCGGAGCGCTCGTGCTCCAGCACCTGCTGCAGCGTGCCCAGCAGCTGGTCGCCGCACAGGCCCGCCAGGGTCAGGGCGCGCCAGGCGATGCGCAGCTCCACGCCGAGTGCCGCCTCGTCCGGGCCGTGCCCGGAGACGTCGCCGATCATGGCGTGGACGGTTCCGTCGGGGGTGCGTACGACGTCGTAGAAGTCCCCGCCGAGCAGTGCGCGCGAGCGGCCGGGGCGGTACTTGGCGGCGAACCGCAGGGACGAGCCCTCCAGCAGCGGCGTCGGCAGCAGCCCGCGCTCCAGGCGGCGGTTCTCCTGGGCGCGTACCCGGCCCTCGGCGAGTCGCCGCTCCGCCGAGTCGGAACGTTTCCTCTCCACCGCGTAGCGGATCGCACGGCTCAGCAGCCGGGCGTCGAGTTCGTCGCGGTGGAGGTAGTCCTGGGCGCCGACCCGTACCGCCTCTGCGCCGCGCTCGGCATCGCCGGACGCGGTGAGCGCGAGCACGGCGTGCCGGGGCGCGAGCTCCAGCACGTGCCGGAGCACGGCGAGCTCGTCCTCGTCGGCGCCGCGGCCCGGAGCCGGCAGCGCGAGGTCCAGCAGGATGCAGTGGACGTCGTCGGTCAGCAGCCGCTCGGCCTCGGTGAGGTTGCGGGCGGTGCGGACGCGGATCGGCCGCCCGGCCGCGTCCTGCAGCTCGGGTACGACCGCTGAGCCGCCGGGATCGTCCTCGATCAGCAGCAGCGTCAGATTGGGGTTGGCGGGGTTGTTGTCGACCTTTGCTTCCTTGCGCGGGGTGTCGTCCTTGGAGGTGCCGCTGGTGGGCGCGACCGGAGCCTGACCACTTTCCGCGGCCGGAATCGCTCTCTGCCGCGGTATGGGTGCGGGCATGGTGTTGAGTTCCTTCCCTCCCCCCGAGGGCATGGCGGACGAGAGATCTCGATCCACCGACGGGGACCATAGCGGGTGCCGGTGCCGTAAAGGAATGGTGTGAGACACGCCGCTTGGAGAGGCGCCAGCGTCATATGCCGCGATCCGTACCGCAGTTGGACACCGGAGGCCGTCAGCGGGAATGACGAAGGTCACGTCCGCCGGGCGTTTGCCGCGGTGTTCGGCGTGCGCCAGGTCACGTGACCTGGCTCTCAGGCGTCGGGGCGCACCACCCCGAGGATCGGCATGGACCCGGCACCGGTGATGGTCACGGTCCGTCCGGGCCGCGGAGCGTGCACGATCGCGCCGTCGCCGATGTACATCCCGACATGGGTGGCGTCATGAAAGTAAATGATCAGATCGCCGGGCCGCATGTCCTTGACGTCCACATGCTTGAGCTGCTTCCACTGCTCCTGCGAGGTCCGCGGAATGGGACGACCGGCATCGGCCCACGCCTGTGAGGTGAGCCCGGAGCAGTCGTACGTCTTCGGTCCCTCCGCGCCCCATTCGTACGGCTTGCCGATCTGGGCGGTGGCGTACGCGACGGCCTTCTTGCCGTCCGCGGAGGCCTTCCCCTTGATCTCGTCGAGGACCCCGGAATCCAGCCAGGCGGTCTGCGCCTTGAGAGCGGCCGCCTCCTCCAGCGCGGCGAGGCGCTCCTTCTCCTTCTTCTCCAGCCGGTCCTGCAGCTTCTCGGCGGCAGCGATCTGCTTCTTGATCCGCTTGCGGGCGGTGTCCTTGGCCTTGCGGTTGGCGTCCAGCTGCTTCCACTGGGCCGAGGCGTCCTTGGCGTACTGCTCCAAGTCCTGCTGGGTGCGGGTCATTTCACCGATCAGCCCTCTTATGGCCCGCTCGCCCTGCAGGGTCCGGCCGGCGCCGTCGAGAAACTGCTGCGGGTTGTCGCTCAGCAGCAGTTGGGCGTCGTCGGGCATCCCGCCCGTCCGATACTGCGCGGCGGCCGCGGACCCGGCCCGCTTCTTCAGCTCGGCCAGCTTCTTCTGCCCTTTGACGATCTTCTTCGCCAACTCGACGATCGCCGCGGACTGCTTCTGGGCCTTCTCCTCAGCCGCGTTGTACGAATCAGTCGCGACGGCGGCGTCGTGGTACAGCCTGTCCAGCTTCTTCCGTACGGCGTCAAGGTCCTTGTCCGGCACGGGAGCGGCGGAAACCGACGGCGAGGGCTCGGGGCTGGCGAACGCCGTGCCCGGGGCCGCCAGCAGGGTGACCGCGCAGACCACGGTCACGGCTGTCGCGATCAGCCCGCGCTTGCCCGCACCCATCCCGTTTCCCCCAACCTGATTTACCGTCAGTAACTTACGGGGGATAGTGCCACGGCGAAGCGCAAAACGACAGAGCACCTAGCAAGTCGGATTTCCCCCACCATGAAGATCACCCCACCCCTGTGACGAACAGCTCGCAGAGATCGTTCCCTCGCAGGTCACCCCGCCGCTGCCCACCCACAAGGCGCCAACGCTCCCCACTCCACCGTCACTTCCCCCTGCCGCCACCGCACCGGCCCATCGACCACCGGCCAGTCCTTCCCCAATTCCCCCACGGCCCGCACCCACCGCTGCCGAGCTCCGTACGAGGCGTACGGCGCCGCCGCAGCCCACGCCCGATCGAAGTCACGTAGAAACGCATGCACGGCTTCCCCGGGCACATTGCGATGGATCAACGCCTTGGGCAGCCGCTCCGCAAGATCGGACGGTCGCTCAAGCGACCCCAACCGCGCCGCGAACGTAACGGTCCGGGGCCCCTCCGCCCCGAGCGCCACCCACACATGCCGCCGCCCGACCTCATCACAGGTCCCCTCAACAACCATCCCCCCAGGCGCAAGCCGCGAGCACAGACGCGACCAAACCCCAGCAACGGCACCTTCCTCATACTGCCGAAGCACATTGGCAGCCCGCACCAACATCAAGGCCCCGCCCACAGGCACCTCAAACCCCCCGTGCACAAACGAAAGCCCGTCCCGCTCATACACCTTGGCGGCAGCCACGCGCTCGGGCTCGATCTCCACCCCCACCACCCGCACCCCGGGCGCCACCCCCCGAAGCCGCCCCAGCAACTCCACAGCAGTCCAAGGCGCAGCCCCAAACCCAAGATCGACAGCCACACAAGAACCCGCCCGCCGCAAAGCAGCCCCATGCGTAGCCACGATCCACCGATCCATCCGCCGCAACCGATTCGGATTGGTGGTCCCACGAGTGACCGCACCCACGGGACGAGCAGCACGGGAGGTCATACGCACGAGGATATGGGGGGTCGCACCTGCGCAACGGCGAGCAGGGGACGTACCGGGGGGTGTCCGCCCGCAGCGGCGGGCGTCCGCCCACAGCACTCCACAAGCAAACAGAACCGCCCGACCGAGGACGGATACCCCCCGGGGCGGCCCCGACCCACGACGAACGAGACAGCGCAACGCGCACCCCCACACACCCGCACAGGCCGCCGCAGGCATTCTGTGCGCACTCCCACAAACCGTTCAGGCCGCCGCAGGCATCGCGCACCCCCACACACCCGCACAGGCCGCCGCAGGCAGCCGCCGCAAGGCAATCCACAACCCGCGCAGGCCGCCGCAGGCACCCCGCCCAAAAACCACCCCCCACGCACCACACCCCCGAACAGTTGACCGACCCCCAGTAATACCTAGGCAAAATCCCCCCACCCCGGAATGGGAACCCACCCCTCCGCTGTTCCTCCCTTGGAGGGCCCCCACCCTCCCCCAGGCATGCCCGCACAAGGAGGACCGCCACGTGAGCCAGTACGTCAGCAGGCTCGGGCGACGCTCCCAGGCAACGCCCCCGCGACTCAGGCTCCACCGCCGCCCCCGCCGCGTAGCCATGCTGTCCGTGCACACCTCCCCCCTGCACCAGCCCGGCACAGGCGACGCCGGCGGCATGAACGTCTACATCGTCGAGCTCGCGCAGCGCCTCGCCGCCATCAACATCGAGGTGGAGATCTTCACCCGCGCCACCGCCGCCGCCCTCCCCCCGACCGTGGAGCTGGCCCCCGGCGTCCTCGTCCGCCACATCGACGCGGGCCCCTACGAGGGCCTCGCCAAGGAGGACCTCCCGGCCCAGCTCTGCGCCTTCACCCACGGCGTGATGCAGGCCTGGGCAGGCCACCGCCCCGGCTACTACGACCTCGTCCACTCCCACTACTGGCTCTCCGGCCACGTGGGCTGGCTCGCCGCCCAGCGCTGGGGCGTCCCCCTCGTGCACGCCATGCACACCATGGCCAAGGTCAAGAACGCCAACCTCGCCGACGGCGACACCCCGGAGCCCGCCGCCCGCGTCATCGGCGAGACCCAGATCGTGGACGCCGCCGACCGCCTCATCGCCAACACCGCCGAAGAGGCCGACGAACTCGTACGCCACTACAGCGCCGACCCCGCCAAGGTCGCCGTCGTCCACCCCGGCGTGAACCTCGGCCGCTTCCGCCCCGCCGACGGCCGCGCGGCGGCCCGCGCCCGCCTCGACCTCCCGCAGGATGCCCTCGTCCCCCTCTTCGCGGGCCGCATCCAGCCCCTCAAGGCCCCCGACATCCTCCTTCGCGCGGTGGCGGCACTCCTCGACGAGCGCCCCGAACTGCGCTCGCGCATCGTGGTCCCCATCGTCGGCGGCCCCAGCGGCAGCGGCCTCGCCAAGCCCGAGGGCCTGCAGAAACTCGCTGCCCGCCTCGGCATCGCCGACGTCGTACGCTTCCGCCCGCCCGTGAACCAGGAGCAGCTTGCGGACTGGTTCCGGGCGGCCTCCGTCCTGGTCATGCCGTCGTACAGCGAGTCCTTCGGCCTCGTCGCCATAGAGGCGCAGGCCGCCGGCACGCCCGTACTGGCGGCGTCCGTCGGCGGGCTCCCGGTGGCCGTCCGCGACGGACGGACCGGAGTCCTCGTACGCGGCCACAACCCCGCCGACTACGCGCGCGCACTCGGCGATTTCGCCGACGATCCGGCCCTCCTCACGCGCATGGGCGGAGAGGCCGCCCGGCATGCGCAGTGCTTCGGCTGGGACACCGCGGCCGCCGCGACGGCGGACGTCTACACGGCCGCGATGCAGGCGCACCGCCGTCGCGTACGCTCCCACCATGGCTGATGCACAGAATGCGGCCCAGGTGATCGAGGGCGTCCTCAAGGACGCCGAGCTCGAATGGGAGAGCCCCGCAGAGGGCAACTACGTCGTGCAGCTCCCGGGAACCCGCAAGCTGAAGACGACCCTCTCCCTCCTCGTCGGCCGCCACTCCCTCTCCTTGAACGCCTTCGTCATCCGCCACCCCGACGAGAACGAACCCGGCGTCCACCGCTGGCTCCTGGAGCGCAACCTCAAGCTGTACGGCGTGAGTTACGCCGTCGACCGGCTCGGCGACATCTACGTCACCGGCAAGCTGCCCCTGTCAGCCATCACCCCCGAAGAGCTCGACCGCCTCCTCGGCCAGGTCCTGGAAGCGGCGGACGGCAGCTTCAACACCCTCCTGGAACTCGGCTTCGCGTCCGCGATCCGCAAGGAGTACGAGTGGCGGGTGTCGCGCGGCGAATCGACCCGCAACCTCGACGCGTTCACGCACCTGACCCAGCGGCCGACTGACTGACGCGACTGTCCCGCCCGATCAACCCCTGCAGGGCTCTTCCCTGCCCCAGGGGCTCCATGCCATGCTCACGACCAACGCACATATGAACGTCGTTCACATCCATGAAAAGCAGCGTGAAGAGCCGCATGGAAAGGGCGTACGGAATGAGCACGGCGCACCACGGCATCACCAGGCGCAGCCTCCTCGTCACCGCCACGGCGGTGGCCGCCGCCGCGGCGACCGGCACGCCCGCACTCGCCACCCCGCGGCACGGCGGCCAAGTCCCCACCCTCTGGCGGGAGTTCACCCGCACGCCGTACACCCACCCGCAGATCCCGTACGTCGGCCGGGCCGGCTTCCGCGGCGGAGCCACCCGCTTCCCCCGGCGCCCCGTCGTGGCGGACGTACGCGACTACGGAGCCGTGGCGGACGGCAGCACCGACTCCGCGCCCGCGATCAACCGTGCCATCGCCGCCGCCGGAAGGGCCGGCGGTGGCACGGTCACCATCCCGCCCGGCACCTTCCGCATCGACGACCTGATCCGGATCGGCTACGACAACGTGGTGCTGCGCGGCGCCGGAAGCGGCCGCACGACCCTCTACGCCACGAAGAACCTCACCGAACTCATCGGCCCCTACGGCTCCCGCTACGGCGGCACCAAGTCGTCCTGGTCCTGGGCGGGCGGTCTCATCTGGCTTGCGCCGAAGGCCCGTTGGGACTCCCTGGTCGCCGCCATCAAGGCGCAGGCCTGGCCCTTCGAGGGCTGGACCGGCAACAAGCGGGACGAGTGGCAGGCGCTGACGGCGATCGAACCGGCCCGCCAGGGCTCCTGGACCATCGAGGTCGCCGACCCCTCCCGCCTGCGCCCAGGCGCCCTGGTCCTGCTCCGCCTCGTCGACGACGCCACTCACACACTCCTGCAGCACATGGCGGGCGGCGGCCCCGGCCCGGCGGCGTACTACTGGGAGGACAAGACCAAGCTCCTGAGCTACGTCCCCCACGAGTGGCCCGTGCGCATCGCCCGCGTCCACGGCCGCACCGTCACCCTGGAGCGCCCGCTCCCGCTGGACGTGCGTCCTGAATGGAACCCTCAACTCACCACCCACGTACGTGAGCTGACGGGCTCCGGCGTGGAGGGCCTCACCCTGCAGGCGATCCCGACCCCGCAGTCCCCGCACCTGCTCGACAAGGGCTACAACGGCGTCGTGCTGCAGTGCACGTACGACTGCTGGGTGGACGACGTCACCGTCCGCGACGTGGACAACGGCTTCGGTCTGGTGGCCGCGTCCGCGTGCACGTTGCGCCGGACCCGGGTCGGCGGACGCGGCGAGCACCACCCGTACTTCTGCCGCGAGGGCTCGCACGACAACCTGATCGAGGACTTCACCATTGAGCAGCGCACGGTCCCGGCGCCCGCCGACACCCAGCTGCACGGCATCAACGTCGAGGGCCTCTCCTCCCACAACGTCTGGTCGCGCGGCGACATGCAGATGGGCACCTTCGACAGCCACCGCGGTCTGCCCTTCGCCAACGTCCGCACCGACATCACGGTGAACAACAACGGCCGCCACGGCGGCGACGCGAGCGCCGGTCCGCTCTTCGGCGCCCGGTTCACGCACTGGAACGTGCGCGTGACCAACGGCAGGGCGGGGCTGGTGAAGATCGACGACCTGGCCCCGTACTCCGCCACCGTCGGCGTCGACGAGGTAAGGGAGTTCGACCAGATCGACGTACCCGACTTCACGGGCGATCTGCACGCACGGCTGGAGCTGTATCCCACGACGGACGCGGTCAGGCCGCGCAACTTGTACGAGGCACAACGGGAGTTGTAGGCCGCCGGGACGCCGGTGGGTGGGGTCAGCCGCGCGCCGTCCGGGAGTAGTGGCCCGGCGTGACCCCCACCAACTTCCGGAAGTGCCGGGTCAGATGGGACTGGTCGAAGAACCCGGTCGCGGAGGCGACCTCGCCCGCGGGCAGGCCGTCGAGCAGCAGGCGGCGGGCGCGGCCGACGCGCCGGGAGTTCAGGTACTGGTGCGGCGCGATGCCGTAGGCGGTGCTGAACGCCCGTACCAGATGGGCGGGATGGGCGTGCACGAGAGCCGCGGCCTCGTCCAGGGTGAGGCCGTCGACGACGTGCTCGTCGAGGAGTTCGCGCAGCCGGCGGGCGAGCGCGGGGTCGGAGCGGGGCGCGTCGGCGACGTCGCGCGGCCGCAGATGGGTGCGCAGCCGCTCCCCGATGAGCGTCAGCCGGCTCTCGGCCTCCAGTTCGTCCCCGGCGTGCGCCAGGGCCGCGTGCAACTGGCCGACGCGGGTCCGCAGCACGGGATCGCGCAGGTCGGGCTGGTCGACGGCGGCGCCGATGAGGTCGTCGGGGATGCGGGTGTCGTCGAGATACAGGACCCGCTTGCGGAAGCCGTGCGGGGTGGCGGGGGAGCCGTTGTGCGGGACGTGCGGCGGTAGCAGCGAGACCGTGTCGTGCGGAGTGCCGTGCTGGTGCCGCTCCAGGTCGTACCGTACGGCCCCGTCGTCCACGATCAGCAGGGTCCACGCCTCGTGGACGTGCATCGGGTAGGCGTACTCGGTGAAGTGGGCGTGGAAGACCTCGACGACGCCGGGTACACGGGGCCGCCAGGCGGAGACTTCCGGCTGCGGGGCCATGCAAAGAACGTACAAGACGCGCGCGGGGTCCGGTCGGCAGTCTCGGTGTATGAGCGACGACACACCCATCCGTTTCGACACCAAGATCGCCGTCCTGCTGCGCGAGGACCTGGAGCCCTGGCAGCGCCTGAACGTCACCGCGTTCCTGGTCAGCGGCCTGGGCTCGCAGATCCCCGAGGTGATCGGCGAGCCCTACGTGGACGCGGACGACGTCCAGTACCTGCCGATGTTCCGCCAGCCCGTGCTGGTCTTCGAGGGCACCAAGGAGACCCTGACGGCGGCCCACCGCCGGGCGCTGTCCCGGGCCCTGCCGCGCTCGCTCTTCACCTCCGACCTGTTCACCACGGGCAACGACCGCGACAACCGGGCGGCGGTGCGGGCCGTCGGCACGGACGACCTGGACCTGGTGGGGCTGGCGGTGTACGGGCCGAAGAACGCGGTGGACAAGGTGATCAAGGGGGCGCGGATGCATCCGTGAGATTTCGGTTCGAGGGTGCACCCGTGAGGCTGCAGTTCGAGGGTGCATCCATGGGGTCTCAGCCCGCGGTGACCTCCGCCGCCCCGGTGGTGGTGGCGGGCACCGCGGTGGCCGTCGGCGCCGCGGGCAGGCGCCGCATCAGGACGCCGTACCCGGCCGCCGCCACCGTGCCGACCACCGCGCACAGCCCCCACAGCCACTCGGCCCCGAAGCGGTCGATGACGAGGCCGGACATCAGGGGAGCGATCAGCGCGGCGAGGGACCAGGACAGGGTGTACATGCCCTGGTAGCGGCCGCGTCCGTGCACCGGGGAGAGCCGGACGACCAGGCTCGTCTGCGTCGGCGCGTTGACGATCTCGGCGAGTGTCCACACGCACACGGTGAGCGCGAAGAGGCCGACCGACCCGGCGAAGGCGGTGAGCCCGAAGCCGTAGCCCGCCAGGACCGACGAGACGACGAGGAGCCGTCGCGGGTCCCGCTTCTCGATGAACCGGGTGACGGGGATCTGCAGCGCGACGATGAGGACGCCGTTGACGGCGATCGCCATGCCGTAGTCGGCGGGGGTGAACCCGGCCTTGCCCATCGCGACCGGAAGCCCGACCGCGCCCTGCTGGAAGACGACGGCGACGAGGAAGGACAGGCCGACGACGCCCATGTAGCGCCCGTCGCGCAGCACGGTCCCGAGCCCGACCTCGTCCGCGGCCTTGTCGGTCGCCGTCCGCTGCGGCCGCGACTCGGGCAGCTTCAGGAACACCACGACGGCGCACAGGGTCGTCATGCCGGCCTCGATCAGGAACCCGGCGCGATAGCTGACCTCGGCGATGAAGCCGGCGGCCGTGGAGGAGACGGCGAAGCCGAGGTTGATGGCCCAGTAGTTCAGGGAGAAGGCGCGCACCCGGTCCTCGGGCCGCACGATGTCGGCCATCATCGCCTGCACGGCGGGCCGCGAGGCGTTCGACGCCATGCCCACCAGGAACGCGACCGCGGCGATGGCGACCGGGCCCTGCATGAAGCCGAGCAGTGCGACCGAGGCGGCGGTGGAGGACTGGGCGATCAGCAGGGTGGGCCGTCTGCCGAGCCGGTCGGTCATCACGCCGCCCCCCAGCGAGGAGACGACGCCGCCGAGGCCGTAGAGGGAGGCGACGAGGCCGGCGTAGGAGGCGGAGTATCCGCGGTCGACCGTCAGATACAGGGCCATGAAGGTGGCGACGAAGGCGCCGAGCCGGTTGACGAGGGTGCTCGTCCACAGCCACCAGAACGCGCGGGGGAGCCCCGAGACGCTCTCCCGGGCGGCACGTCTCAGACCGGCGATGGCCATGTATCTCCCCCACGACGAAGAACGCACGCACGCGCGCATGTAAGTGCCCTACTGGGCACGCACACCTTACGAATTCGTCGCCGCCGTCGGCCACTCAATTAACGGATCCAGTCAACTGTCCGGCTGATGGGCGGGCCTGCTGTGGGGCCGAATGCGTGGATTACGCTCTGAGGCATGGCCGACGCACCGTACAAGCTGATTTTGCTCCGCCACGGCGAGAGCGAGTGGAACGCGAAGAACCTGTTCACCGGCTGGGTGGACGTCAACCTCAACGAGAAGGGCGAGAAGGAGGCGGTCCGCGGCGGTGAGCTGCTCAAGGACGCCGGCCTGCTGCCCGACGTGGTCCACACCTCCCTCCAGAAGCGCGCCATCCGCACGGCGCAGCTCGGTCTGGAGGCAGCCGACCGCCACTGGATCCCGGTCCACCGCAGCTGGCGCCTGAACGAGCGCCACTACGGCGCCCTCCAGGGCAAGGACAAGGCGCAGACCCTCGCGGAGTTCGGCGAGGAGCAGTTCATGCTGTGGCGCCGCTCGTACGACACCCCGCCGCCCCCGCTCGAGGACGGCGCGGAGTTCTCCCAGTCGGACGACCCGCGCTACGCCTCCATCCCGCCGGAGCTGCGCCCGCGCACGGAGTGCCTCAAGGACGTGGTGCACCGCATGCTCCCGTACTGGTACGACGGCATCGTCCCCGACCTGCTGGCCGGCCGCACGGTCCTGGTCGCCGCCCACGGCAACAGCCTCCGCGCCCTGGTCAAGCACCTGGACGGCATCTCGGACGCCGACATCGCGGGCCTGAACATCCCGACCGGCATCCCCCTGTACTACGAGCTCAACGCCGACTTCAAGCCGGTCACCCCGGGCGGCAAGTACCTCGATCCGGATGCGGCAGCGGCGGCGATCGAGGCGGTCAAGAACCAAGGGAAGAAGAAGTAGCGTTCCGCGCCCGCCGTGACCGAGGGACCCCGGTGTCGCCACCGGAGCCCCTCGGTCACGTAAGCGGTCCAGCTCGGTCAGCCGCACTGGCACGGGTTGCCCGACTGGCAGCCGCAGCCGCAGCCCGAGCCGCAGCCGCAGGCGCCGAAGAGCGGGAGGCTCTTGGTCTCGGCGGGCTGGTCCGTCTCGCGCTGCTGCGTCGGGTCGGGCGGGGTGGGGGCTTCGGCCATGGGTCCTCCTGGAGACCTAGAGGCTGGCGCCAGACCTGGGGACTGGTGCCTTCGCCCATTGCATGCCCGTTCCGCTGGGCGCATCAACGGCGCACTGTGGCGCCCACACGCCCGGGCCCCTGGGTTTACGCCCCCTCGCCCCCGGCCACCGCCTGGATCTCGGGCTGGACGTCGGCCTGCAGTTCGTCCGCGTGCTCACCCGTCACCAGGAACACCACGCGCTTGGCGACGGCCACCGCGTGGTCGGCGTACCGCTCGTAGTAGCGGCCGAGCAGGGTGACGTCCACCGCCGTCTCGATGCCGTGCTGCCAGCGGTCGTCCAGCAGGTGCTGGAAGAGGGTGCGGTGCAGCAGGTCCATGTCGTCGTCGTCCTGCTCCAGCTGCATCGCCAGGTCGACGTCCTTGGTGACGATCACCTCGGCCGCCTTCGCCATCAGACGCTGCGCGAGCTGCCCCATCTCCAGGATGGTGGCGTGCAGGTCGTGCGGGATCGCGCGCTCCGGGAAGCGCAGCCGCGCGAGCTTCGCCACGTGCTGGGCCAGGTCGCCCGAGCGCTCCAGGTCGGCCGACATCCGCAGCGAGGTGACGACGATACGCAGATCGGTGGCCACCGGCTGCTGGCGGGCCAGCAGGGCTATGGCCCGCGCCTCCAGGTCGTGCTGCAGTTCGTCGACCTTCTTGTCGGCCTCGATGACGCTCTCGGCCAGCTTCAGGTCGGAGTCGAGGATGGCGGTCGTGGCGCGTCCGATCGCCGACCCGACGAGCCGGGCCATGTCCACCAGACCGTCGCCGATCGAGTCCAGTTCCTCGTGGTACGCGTCCCGCATCAGGGTTCCCTCTCTTACGTGTTCTTCGGGGCTGCCGGGGGCAGGGAGCCTGCGTCCGTCGTCGTCCAAAAGCCGGCGCTTCGCACCCAACGCTCCCACGGTCCGGCTTGTACGCGTCGTTTTCCGCCACCCCAAATGAACCAATACTGGCTCCAAGGTGAACTCTGGGCGACGAGTGTTCGAGGTCGCACCTCGACGGCTGTGGGGATGTCGTAGGCCATGCCTAACCTGGAGCCATGGACGTGAACGCGGCGGTCGCCGCAGCGGCAGCGATCGCCGGGGTGCTCACCGGCGTGATCGCCATGCTGGCGTTCCGCTGGAGCGAGCGGGAGCAGAAGCGCCCCACTCGTACCTCCCTGCACACGGACCCGGTGCTTCCGCCGGGTGTGGACACCGTCCTGTCCGTGCTCCGCTCCTCGGCCGTGGTCCTCGACGAGGCGGACACGGTCGTCAAGGCCAGCTCGGCGGCGTACGCCCTCGGACTGGTCCGCGGCGGCCGGCTCTCGGTCGAGCCGATGCTGCAGATGGCCAGGGACACCCGGCGGGACGGAGAGATACGACAGGTCGAGCTGGACCTGCCGCGGCGGGGGACCGGGCGGGGCGAGGCACTCGCCGTCTCCGCGCGGGTCGCCCCCCTCGGCTCCCGGCTGGTGCTCCTGCTGGTCGAGGACCTCACCGAGGCCCGCCGCATCGAGGCGGTCCGGCGCGACTTCGTCGCGAACGTGAGCCATGAGCTGAAGACACCGGTCGGCGCCCTCTCCCTGCTGTCCGAGGCCGTCATGGACGCCTCCGACGACCCGGAGGCGGTGGAGCGCTTCGCCGGCCGTATGCAGATCGAGGCCACCCGGCTGACCAACCTGGTGCAGGAGCTGATCGACCTCTCCAGGGTGCAGAACGACGACCCGCTGGAGGACGCCGAACCCGTCCGCGTGGACGAACTGGTCGCCGAGGCGATCGACCGCTGCCGCCACCAGGCCGGCACCAAGCAGATCACCATGGCCGCCGGCGGCACCGCCGACCTGCATGTCTGGGGCAACAGGGGCCAGCTGGCCGCCGCCCTCGGCAATCTCGTCGAGAACGCCGTCAACTACAGCCCGGCCCGCACCCGCGTCGGCATAGCCGCCCGCCGGGTGAGCGCCCCGGGCGGAGACCACATCGAGGTCGCCGTGACCGATCAGGGCATCGGCATCTCGGAGAAGGACAAGGAGCGCGTCTTCGAGCGCTTCTACCGCGTCGACCCCGCCCGTTCCCGCGCCACCGGCGGAACGGGCCTGGGGCTGGCGATCGTCAAGCACGTGGCCGCCTCGCACGGCGGGGAGGTCACGGTGTGGAGCTCAGAGGGTCAGGGCTCCACGTTCACCCTGAGGCTGCCGGAGGCGGGAGCTGCCCGCGACCGCGCGCACCAGCATCCCGACCCGGACGATCTCGACGACGAGGCCGGCCGCGACACCCCCCAGTCATCCACGTACGAATCGTTTCCCGCCCCGGAGGTCCTTCCGTGACCCGAGTGCTTGTCGTCGAGGACGAGGAGTCCTTCTCCGACGCCCTGTCGTACATGCTCCGCAAGGAGGGCTTCGAGGTCGCCATCGCGGCCACGGGCCCCGACGGCCTCGACGAGTTCGAGCGCAACGGCGCCGACCTCGTCCTGCTCGACCTGATGCTGCCGGGGCTGCCCGGCACAGAGGTGTGCCGCCAGCTGCGCGGCCGCTCCAACGTCCCCGTGATCATGGTGACGGCCAAGGACAGCGAGATCGACAAGGTTGTCGGCCTGGAAATAGGAGCCGACGACTATGTCACCAAGCCCTTCTCGTCGCGTGAGCTGGTCGCCCGCATCCGGGCCGTCCTGCGCCGCCGCGGCGAGCCCGAAGAGGTCACCCCGGCCGCCCTGGAGGCCGGCCCGGTCCGCATGGACGTGGACCGCCATGTGGTCACGGTCTCCGGCTCCAAGGTCGACCTGCCCCTCAAGGAGTTCGACCTGCTCGAGATGCTGCTGCGCAACGCGGGCCGCGTACTGACCCGTATGCAGCTCATCGACCGGGTCTGGGGCGCCGACTACGTGGGCGACACCAAGACCCTCGACGTCCACGTCAAGCGCCTGCGCGCCAAGATCGAGCCGGACCCGGGCGCCCCGCGCTACCTGGTCACGGTCCGCGGCCTGGGATACAAGTTCGAGCCGTAGAGAAACCAGCCGTGGAGAAACCACGGCAGCATGGCAGTGGAAAGGGGCGGGACCTCACGCAGAGGTCCCGCCCCTTTCCACTGCCTGACGGCGTCCTACCGCCCGGACGGCGTCGCGCTCGCGGACGTCGCGTCCGTCGGGGTGGCCGAGGAGTTGGGGGTGTTCGCCGAGGAGCCCGTGCCGGTCGCCGTGCCCGTCGGCGTGCCCGTCGGCGTGGCGGTCCCCGTCGCGCTCTTGCCCGGCTTGGGCGTCTTGGACGCGGTGTTCGTCGGGGTGGACGTCGGGATCGAGCTCGGGCCCCACTTGGAGAAGTAGTTGTCGGCCGGGACGACGAAGGCCTGCAGGCTCACGGCACCGCTGCTGCTGAGGGTGAACGTCACCTTGCGCACGCTGCCGTCCTGGACCGCCTCGCGCCCGTTGGGCAGTACGGCGCTGGCGTTGCCCTTGCCGCCGATCACCAGGGAGCCGTGCGCCGGGACGACGAGCTTGCTCTTGCCCTTGGCCGGCTTGAGCTGGGCGGACTGGTTGTTCGGGAGGGTGATCGAATCCACGGTCTGCGGGGAGGCACCGTTGTTGAAGATGGCGGCCGCGACCACGGCCGGGCCGGTCGCGTGGATGTCGGGCTGGGTGATCACCAGGGCGTTCTGCACCTTGATGTCACCGACCTTGGTCTCCGCGTTGTCGGGCTTGACCTCAAGCGTCTGGGCGTTGCTGCCGGCACCGCAGGCGGCGAGGGAGGCGAGCGGGAACGCGATGGCGACGGCGGCGAGGGCGCCGCGTCGAAGGCTGCTGCTCACGGCGGCGGCAACTCCTTGACTCGAGCGTGGCGACCGATAAAGCCGCCCTAAGTGTCTGTCAGCGGCCTTAGGTTACCGAGCCGTTCCCGAGTCGCCGCACCCGACCCTCCCTCCGGTCCCCGCGCATCGCCCGGCAGGGGGTAGCGCAGCCAGTCGTCCGCCATTCACATAAGTACCTCCGGCATACCGCCCGGCATACCTCGCAGAGCGGCGCGCAAAATTTCCGTGAAGGAATTTGCGATCATCCCGGAATTGATCACGCCCCGGAACAGCCGACCACGTCGACACGCCTCCGTGATCAATTCCGGATTCGACGCGGAACAGACTCATGGCACCGAACGGAGTAGCGGAAGTCGCACACCTGGAACCGGACATATGAGGACGTTCGTCCCCTTGGGGAGGGCTCCGGATGCGTGTAACGTACGCGTTTCCCCTCCCCCGAACAGCCGCTCCGACCTGCGAATACCTTCTTCCGCCAGGGCCGCGCAGCACGTTCCTGTTGCTGTTGTCAAGCCCCGAGATATGCCCTGACCTGCGAAAACGCCATTCAGAACCCGCCGTTTCCGTGTTACCCTGGATAGCCACGGAAGGGGTACCTGTCACATGACGTTCAAGGTTGGCGACACCGTGGTCTATCCCCATCACGGGGCCGCGCTGATCGAGGCTATCGAAACTCGCCAGATCAAAGGCGTGGACAAGACCTACTTGGTGCTGAAGGTCGCCCAGGGTGACCTGACGGTACGTGTGCCAGCGGACAATGCGGAGTTCGTCGGCGTACGTGATGTGGTCGGTCAGGACGGGCTGGACCGGGTCTTCGAGGTGCTGCGCGCGCCGTACGCCGAGGAGCCCACGAACTGGTCGCGTCGATACAAGGCAAACCTGGAGAAGCTTGCCTCCGGTGATGTCATCAAGGTCGCAGAGGTGGTGCGTGACCTGTGGCGTCGTGAGCGTGAGCGCGGACTGTCCGCCGGTGAGAAGCGCATGCTCGCCAAGGCCCGCCAGATCCTGGTGAGCGAGCTCGCCCTCGCGGAGAACACGAACGAGGACAAGGCCGAGGCCCTGCTCGACGAGGTTCTCGCGTCCTGAATCTGACGCAGGCGCAAGCCCGCTTCAGCACTTCAGTACATCGAAATGCCGCGGTGCCCGATGACGTATTTTTGTCGCCGGGCGCTGCGGCATGTTCGCACTCTGACGCCGTTCATAAAGTTACGGTCGAAGGGTGGGGCCCCCTTGATGGCGTGCCGGGCCCGGGCTGCAGGCTCGACCGGGGTCACGGAAGGGTCCGGTCAAGGCGTCGCGCCCGGCACTTCCCAGGCCATACCCACCCAGGCCGAGCACACAAACCTGACAGGAACCGATGTCTGACGATTCGCGCCCTTCGCCTGCGGGAGCCCGTACAGCTGCCGTGATTCCGGCCGCCGGACGGGGCGTACGCCTTGGTCCGGGCGCCCCCAAGGCACTCCGCGCGCTGGGCGGAACCCCCATGCTGATCCACGCGGTGCGCGCGATGGCCGCGTCCCGCTCGGTCTCCCTGGTCGTCGTCGTGGCGCCGCCCGACGGCGCCCCCGAGGTCAAGTCGCTCCTGGACGCCCACGCGCTGCCCGAGCGCACCGACTTCCTGGTCGTCCCCGGCGGCGAGACCCGCCAGGAGTCCGTGAAGCTCGGCCTCGACGCCCTGCCGCCCGACTACGACATCGTGCTGGTGCACGACGCCGCCCGGCCGCTGGTGCCGGTGGACACGGTGGACGCCGTCATCGAGGCCGTACGGTCGGGCGCGCCGGCCGTCGTGCCCGCGCTGCCGCTCGCCGACACCGTCAAGGAAGTCGAACCGGCGGCGACCGCCGGCGAGCCGGAGCCCGTCGTGGCCACCCCGGTGCGCGCCCGGCTGCGCGCGGTGCAGACCCCGCAGGGCTTCGACCGGGCCACGCTGATCCACGCCCACGAGGAGATCACCGAGGACGTCACCGACGACGCGGGCATGGTCGAGAAGCTGGGCCGGACGGTGCTGCTCGTCCCCGGTCACGAGGAGGCCTTCAAGGTCACCCGCCCGCTGGACCTGGTCCTGGCCGAGGCGGTCCTCGCACGCAGGAGGCTCAACGATGGCTTCTGACGGACTGCCGCAGACGCCCCTGGTCCTTCCCCAGGTCGGCATCGGCACCGACATCCATGCCTTCGAGGAGGGCCGCGAGCTGTGGTGCGCGGGCCTGAAGTGGGAGGGCGAGGGCCCGGGGCTGGCCGGTCACTCCGACGCGGACGTCGTCGCGCACGCCGCGTGCAACGCGCTCTTCTCGGCCGCCGGGCTCGGTGACCTGGGGCAGCACTTCGGCACCGGGCGCCCCGAGTGGTCCGGCGCGTCCGGGACCACGCTGCTCACGGAGGCCGCCCGGATCGTCCGCGAGGCCGGTTTTCGCATCGGCAACATCGCCGTACAGGTCGTCGGCCCCCGTCCGAAGATCGGCAAGCGCCGCGACGAGGCGCAGAAGCTGCTGTCGGAGGCGGCGGGAGCGCCGGTCTCCGTCTCGGGCGCGACGACGGACGGGCTGGGCTTCCCGGGCCGCGACGAGGGCCTGATGGCGGTGGCCACGGCGCTGGTCGTGCGCGTGGGGTGAGGCCTGGGGCGGGACGCGGGCGGGGGCATGGGGTGAGGCGCGAAGCCAGGCGCCGCACGCCGCAACGGCCAAACCGGCGGAAGGCGCAACGCACTACCCGCCGCCCACTACCCTTGGACACGTGACGATTCGCCTGTACGACACCAACGCCCGGCAGATCCGTGATTTCGCCCCGCTCACACCGGGTTGTGTCTCGATCTACCTCTGTGGTGCCACCGTGCAGGCGGCCCCGCACATCGGGCACATCCGCTCCGGGCTCAACTTCGACATCATGCGCCGCTGGTTCGAGTACCGCGGCTACGACGTGACGTTCATCAGGAACGTCACCGACATCGACGACAAGATCATCGCCAAGGCGGCGGAGCAGAACCGCCCCTGGTGGTCGATCGGTTACGACAACGAGCGCGCCTTCAACGACGGTTACACCGCGCTCGGCTGCCTCCCGCCGACGTACGAGCCGCGGGCCACCGGCCATGTGACCGAGATGGTCGAGATGATGCAGGGCCTGATCGAGCGCGGCCACGCCTACGAGGCGGAGGGCAACGTCTACTTCGACGTGCGCTCCTTCCCGGGCTACCTGGAGCTGTCGCGCCAGGAGCTCGACAACCTCCAGCAGCCCTCCGGCACCGGCGAGACCGGCAAGCGCGACCCGCGCGACTTCGCCATGTGGAAGGCCGCCAAGCCCGGCGAGCCGACCTGGGCGACCCCGTGGGGCCGTGGCCGTCCCGGCTGGCACCTGGAGTGCTCGGCGATGGCGCACAAGTACCTCGGCTCCGCCTTCGACATCCACGGCGGCGGCCTGGACCTGATCTTCCCGCACCACGAGAACGAGATCGCCCAGGCCAAGGCCTACGGCGACGAGTTCGCCCGGTACTGGGTGCACAACGCCTGGGTCACCATGGCCGGCGACAAGATGTCCAAGTCGCTCGGCAACAGCGTCCTCGTCTCCGAGATGGTCAAGCAGTGGCGCCCGATCGTGCTGCGCTACTACCTCGGCACCCCGCACTACCGCTCGATGATCGAGTACAGCGAGGAGTCGCTGCGCGAGGCCGAGTCGGCGTTCGCGCGCATCGAGGGCTTCGTGCAGCGCGTGGTGGAGAAGGCCGGCGTCGTCGAGCCGTCCCCCGAGGTGCCGCCCGCCTTCGCCGAGGCGATGGACGACGACCTGGGCGTGCCGCAGGCCCTCGCGATCGTGCACACCACGGTCCGGCAGGGCAACAGCGCGCTGGCCGCCGACGACAAGGAAGCCGCCGTGGCCCGCCTCGCCGAGGTGCGCGCCATGCTCGGCGTCCTCGGACTCGACCCGCTCGACGCCCACTGGGCCGGTGAGACCGACCGCGGCGAGGACCTGCACGGCGTGGTCGACAGCCTCGTACGCCTGGTCCTCGACCAGCGCGAGGCGGCCCGCGCCCGCAAGGACTGGGCCACCGCGGATGCCATCCGCGACCAGCTCGGCCAGTCCGGGCTGACCATCGAGGACAGTCCGCAGGGTCCGCGCTGGAGCCTCGGCCCGCGCTGAGCCCGGCCGCCGAGCGGAAGATCGATTGTGCCGTCCGGGCCCCCGGGCGGCACACTTCATAGACGTACGCACACACGCCTCACGACAGACAGGTAGGTCATGGCCACCAACAACCGCCGCATGTCCGGCAAGAAGGGCGCGCAGGTCGGCAGTGGCGGCCAGCGGCGCAAGGGCCTGGAGGGCAAGGGCCCGACCCCGCCCGCCGAGATGCGCAAGGGCCACAAGAAGAACCGCGTCGCCAACGCCAAGGCCAAGCAGACGGTACGGCGTCCCGCGCCGCGCGGCCGCGGCGGCAAGTCGTCGTCCGAACTGGTCGTCGGCCGCAACCCGGTCGTCGAGGCGCTGCGCGAGGGCGTGCCCGCGTCGACGCTGTACGTCCAGCAGTTCATCGACAACGACGAGCGGGTGCGCGAGGCGCTGCAGCTCGCGGCCGACCGCGGCGGCATCAACCTCATGGAGGCCCCGCGCCCCGAGCTCGACCGCATGACCAACGGCCTCAACCACCAGGGGCTCGTCCTCCAGGTCCCGCCGTACGAGTACGCCCACCCCGAGGACCTCGCGGCCGCGGCGTACGACGAGGGCGCGGACCCGCTGATCGTCGCGCTCGACGGCGTGACCGACCCACGCAACCTCGGCGCCGTCGTCCGCTCCGTCTCCGCCTTCGGCGGCCACGGCGTCGTCGTGCCCGAGCGCCGCGCGGCCGGCATGACCGCCGGTGCCTGGAAGACGTCCGCCGGTACGGCCGCCCGTACGCCCGTCGCCCGCGCCACCAACCTGACGCGCGCCCTGGAGGCGTACAAGAAGGAGGGCATCGCGATCGTCGGCCTGGCCGCCGACGGGGAGGCCGAGATCGGCCAACTCGCGGCGCTGGACGGCCCGGTCGTCATCGTCGTCGGCAGCGAGGGCAAGGGCCTGTCCCGACTCGTGGGTGAGACCTGCGACTTCCGGGTCCGGATCCCGATGCCGGGCGGCGCGGAATCGCTCAACGCCGGTGTGGCCGCGGGCATCGTCCTCTACGAGGCCGCACGCCGACGCGGCTGAACACCTGTCCGCACTCTCACCCGTGCGGGTCAATCTGGGCGTCACGGACAAGATTGACGCGGTCCGGACACATCCGGCACGAGTCAAAGCAGTGTCCTATCCGCACGTCACTCGGTTAGATGAGTGTGGACACCAGAACACCCCGCACACCCTCGGGGGACGGCCCGTCGGGATTCGATGACGCTCCGGCGCTGACCATGGTGAAGGTGCCGAGCGATCCGGCGCAGGTCATCGTCAGTCATGCGAGCTTCCGCGTGATGCTGGGCGCCTCGACCCGTACGCAATCGCCGCGGATCGCACGGCACTTGAGCGCCTCCCAGGACGGCGCCCGGGGCCCCGTCGTCGGCACCGCCGCAGGCGGAGCGGGGGCGGGTGCCCGGCGCCGGCCCGTCGTGTGGAGCGGCAGATCGGCCCCCGACGACACGGGCGCGCACCGCCTGCTCCAGGCCGTCCGCGGCGGCAGCGTCCGGCACGCCGACGAGCCCTCCGCCGACGCCGGAGCGACCCAGGTCATCCCGCGCGTCGGACCCGGCGACTACGACCAAATCTACGACGAGCTGGACGCCACCGTCGAAACCCCGGTCGTCGGCCCCCAGCGCAGCCACCGCGACGACCCCCCGGGCACCCGCCTGCTGCCCGCGATGCGCACCGTCGGCAGCGCGTACGACGAGGAACCCGCCTACGGCGACGGGGAGTTCGAGGACTTCGACGAGTCCGGCGACCCGGACGACAGCGAGCGGCAGACCAGGCGCCACGGCGACGACCCCGCCCGGCACGCCTACTACCCCGGCCGCCGGATGAACCTCGGCGTCGTCCTGCTCCCGCTGCGCATCTTCCTCGGCTTCATCTCCATCTACGCCGGCATGGGCAAGCTGTGCGACCCCGTCTACTTCGACGGCGGCAAGCGCGGCTCGATGGTCAAGTGGCTCAACACCCTGCACCCCTGGGAAGTCGCCGAGCCGCTGCGCCAGTTCGCCCTGCACCACCCCGTCGGCTCGGGCCTGGTCATCGCCTTCGCGCAGGTCGTCGTCGGCGTGCTCACGGTGCTCGGCTGCTGGCAGCGGGTCGCCGCCGTCTTCGGCGCGCTGCTGTCGGCCGCGCTGATCGTCACCGTCAGCTGGAAGACCGTCCCGGCCTACGACGCCCCCGACATCATCCAACTCGCCGCCTGGTCCCCGCTGATCATCGCCGGCGCCCCCGTCTACTCCGTCGACGGCCGCCTCGCGGGCAACGCCTGGCGGCGCCTCGGCCCCTCCTCGGACATCTGGGACCTGCGCCGCTACGTCCTGCGCCGCGGCGCCCTCGTCACGGCCATCGTGACCGGCGTGACGCTGCTGCTGGGCTCACTGCTCGGCGGCGCGGTCCGCGACTCCGACCGTGTGACCGTTCCGGGCCCCGGCGAGGCCCCGCGCAACGAGCTGCCGGGCTCCCCGCTCCCGCACCAGCCGGGCAAGCGGCACAGCCAGTCGCCGTCGGCCTCCCACTCGCCCACGCAGGGCACCACCGCCGGTTCCACGCCCTCCGGCGCGGCGACCACGCCGGGCGCCACCGCCACCGGCGGTGCGCCCAGCCAGGCCCAGAGCACGGCAGGCCAGGCACCGCCCCAGCAGTCCTCACCGACCGGAGGCGCCCCCAGCACCAGCTCCGGACCCACCTCCGGCGGCGGCACGGGCGGCACCGGATCGAGCGGCGGCACCGGCTCCGGAGGCTCCACCTCCGGCGAACCGGGCCTGGTGGGCGGCCTGTTGGGGTAGCCGGGCCGGTGGGCGGAATCCTCACCCCACCCACCGGCTGACACCCAGAGGGCCCCGCACGAGAGACGTGCGGGGCCCTGCTCGTTTTTAGGGGCGCGGGGAACGGCGCGAGCAACCCCCACGAGCCCGCACCCGAAAAACGACGGCCCTCACCGTCCGAGAGCGGCCAACTCCTTAGCGGCCTCCCGCAGATCCTTGGCAGTGTCGATGGCACGCCAATACGCCCCCTGCGGAATCGGAAACCCGGCCAGCCGGTTCTCCCGGGCGAGATGCGGGAAGGTCGTACGCTCATGATCGCCGCGCTCAGGGAGCAGCCCGGCGAAATCCGCGGAGAAGACGTAAACCCCGGCGTTGATCTCGAACGTCGACGGCGGGGCCTCTATGAAGTCCGTGATGTGCCCGAAGCCGTCCGTCTGCACCGCGCCCCAGGGCAGGCGCGGGCGGGCCAGGGCGAGCGTGGCCGTCGCGTCGCGCTCGGCGTGGAAGTCCGCCATGTCGCGCAGCGAGAAGCGGGTCCAGATGTCGCCGTTGGTGGCGTACCAGGGCCGGTCCGGGTGCGGGAGATGGGCGGCGGCGTACTTCAGCCCGCCGCCGCGGCCGAGCGGCTCCGTCTCGACGACCGTGGTCACCTTCACCGGCAGGTCGGCCGACTTCAGCCAGTCCTGCAGCACCTCGGCGAGGTGGCCGCAGCTGACCACCACGTCCGTGACGCCCTCCTCGGCCAGCCACACGAGCTGATGGCCGATGATCGGAGTCCCCGTACCGGGGATCTCGACCATCGGCTTGGGCCGGTCGTCGGTGTAGGGGCGCAGCCGGGAGCCCTGGCCACCGGCCAGGACGACGGCTTGAACGGGGCGGGAGGCGGCGTTCGGATCGGTCATGACCGAACTGTACGGCGCGCCCCGCCCGCGGCCCGAGCCGGCAACCGTTCCTCGGCCGGCCGGTGCCCTCCTCCCGGCCGTCGGCGGGGGAGGAGGGGCCGCGTCAGATGTGTGAAGCCGCGACGCCGGAGGCGAAGGACGTGTCGCAGACCGGGCGGGCGTACGACTGGGCGCGCGTCGGGCCGTAGATGCGGACGGCGGCGCGGCCCAGGGCGCGGGCGATGGACGTGCAGTGCTTCGCGAGCGATGGACGCTCGGCCACGGCCTGCTGGAGGTGCGTGAGCACCACGCCCGGATCGTCCTCCTGGAGCTCGGTCAGGAGCTTGTCGCGCAGCACGTCCTGGGGGGCGCGGTGGGCCGCCTTGGCGTCCGCGGCGATGTCCGAGGCGTCGGACGCGGTGAGGACCGAGCTCGACGGGTTTCCCGACCAGTTGACTCGGGTGACCGCGAGGGTCCCGGAAAGCACCAGGACGACGGGCAGGACGAGGGCGAGGGTGCGGCCGATCCGTCGGGCGGGGCCCCGGCCGCGTCGCTTCTGTTGGTTAGTGGAGTGCTTCACGCGAGTGAGAGTAGCGCCAGGTGATGATTTGGCGACATTTAGTCACCGGTTCGAGGGAAGAAGAGCCGCCCCGGACGAGGTACGGCGTTGACGTACGCTGCTCGAAATGACCGGTCTGCCGGGGTATTTGTCGACAACGAAAAGGGCCCCGCAGCGGTTTGCGGGGCCCTTTTCGTCAACCTGGGTGAATTACCCGGGATGAGATGTTTCCGGGGTGACGTTTGCGTCAGTCGCTGAGGCGCTCACCCGTGGAGGTCGAGAACACGTGGGTCTCGCCCGGACGCGGCACGACGTGCAGCGTGGCGCCCTTCTCCGGCACCCGGCGGCCCTCGACGCGGACGACGAGGTCCTTGCTCTCGCCGCCGACCTGGGCCGCGCCGTACACGTAGCCGTCGGCGCCGAGCTCCTCGACGACGTTGACGGAGACGGCGAGACCGGCCGGCTTGTCCTCGGTGTCCTTGGACAGGGACGAGGTGGCGCCGCCGCCGTTCTCCTCGACGATGTCGAAGTGCTCGGGGCGGACACCGACGGTGACCGTGGTGTCACCCTTGTCGGAGGCGGCCTTGAGGGCGTCGCGGTTGACCGGGACGACGCTGTTGCCGAACTTCACACCGCCGTCGGTGATCGGCACCTCGACCAGGTTCATGGCGGGGGAGCCGATGAAGCCGGCGACGAAGAGGTTGGCCGGGCGGTCGTACATGTTGCGCGGCGAGTCGACCTGCTGGAGCAGACCGTCCTTGAGGACCGCCACGCGGTCGCCCATCGTCATGGCCTCGACCTGGTCGTGGGTGACGTAGACGGTGGTGATGCCGAGGCGGCGCTGCAGCGAGGCGATCTGCGTACGGGTGGAGACGCGGAGCTTGGCGTCCAGGTTGGACAGCGGCTCGTCCATGAGGAAGACCTGCGGCTCACGCACGATCGCGCGGCCCATCGCCACTCGCTGGCGCTGACCACCGGAGAGGGCCTTCGGCTTGCGGTCCAGGTACTCGCTCAGGTCGAGGATCTTCGCGGCCTCTTCGACCTTCTTGCGGATGTCCGCCTTGTTGACGCCGGCGATCTTGAGCGCGAAGCCCATGTTGTCGGCGACGGTCATGTGCGGGTACAGCGCGTAGTTCTGGAACACCATGGCGATGTCCCGGTCCTTCGGCGGCAGGTGGGTGACGTCGCGCTCACCGATGCGGATGGAGCCGGCGTTGACGTCCTCGAGCCCCGCGAGCATCCGGAGCGAGGTGGACTTGCCGCAGCCGGACGGACCGACGAGGACGAGGAACTCGCCGTCCCCCACCTCGATCTCCAGGCCGTCAACGGCGGGCTTCTCGGTGCCCGGGTAGATCCGGGTCGCCTTGTCGAACGAAACAGTGGCCATGGTGAAGGGCCCCCTTCTACCGGCAGGAACGTGCCGGACGATCCGTTGTAGGAAGGTGGTGGTGTAGTCCACACGAGTGAACTGGCTCAGGACGCTACCTGGAGTTCGCCCGATCTGTCAGTACCCGAGGACCAGTGAACTTCGCGGAAATTTTCGACAGGCACCCCCTCGGACCTGGGTACACTGCACGGGCACACACACGAAACACACGTGCATGCCTCCTTAGCTCAGCTGGTCAGAGCGCCGCTCTTGTAAAGCGAAGGTCGTCGGTTCGAATCCGACAGGGGGCTCTTTCACTGCCTGGGACAACGCCCCCGAGATCCTCGATCTCGGGGGCGTTGACGGTAGTTCTTGACGGCAGTGCCCTGTGACGGCGGCGCCTGTGTCACCGCGATCTGCTAGTGCTCGAGGATCTCCATCACGGTCCGGGTGCCGCTCCGGTCGTGAACAGGAGTGCCCGCATCCGTGCCGGGTGTCGCGGAAGCGGACCTGCGGTAAACCTGCGGATTGCTGTGTCAGTCCTTCCTGGCGGTCGCGCGCTGTGCCGCCTGCCGTAGACGCTGCCATCGGAGCGGTGCCACACACATCAGGGGAGTCGGAATCACACGCGCCCGGCGCCTCTGTGGTGTCGAGACAGAGCAGATTGTCACCACGGCGCAGCGTGAGCGACTGCAGCCGTCGACCGCCGAGGAGAAGGACCCTGTTTTGGGGGTCAGGCTGCCCATTCAGATGATGAGCACGGTGGAGCCGGCTCATGCCAGTGTCGTGCATCGTGATCTTCATGCTCGTTGGGTTAAAAGCGAAGAGCGGGCTGGGTCGTTCGGCCGTAGTGGGGCTGAAGATGCCGCTCCTCCGGTGGCGACGGTGTGCAGGGTACGGAGGATCGCTAGCAATCGGCGCCCTTGAGGAGATAGCCACGGGTCCCTGCGCGCATCAGGCGCCAGTGGCTGGTTATGTGCAGATTCTTTGACCTTCCTGTGTGCATCGTGATCGGATCCATCTGGCCCGGCGCGAGATTCATCCGTTCCGGGCCGCTTGGTGTGCGCGCCTGACCAGCGCGTACGGACATGCCAACACGGGAGAACACTTGCGACTCAGACGAGTCCTCATGATGGTGCCCGCGCTCGTCCTCGCGGCGGGTGCAAGTAGCACCGCCGTCGCCGACGACACGGCCAGTTCCACGCGGGCGGCGGCTGTTTCCTCGGCGCCGACTGCCGGATCGGCTGGCTCATCGCAGATCGTGCAGCCGCGCTCGTCAGTCGGCAGCGCTGCGTCATGTGACCGAATACGTGAGCAGGCCGCGGCTGTGGGCCGGACGACGGCGCTGTGCATAGAACCTGTCGCACCGTCACAGGTGCCCAGAAAGATCGCGCGGTCGGCTGCCGCAGGGGGCGGGATTACGTGGTGCGACGGCCAGCAGTCGGGGGTGGTGCACGTGACCCGGACGTCCATCTGCGAGGACCAGGTCGTCAACCTCACACTGTTCGATACACAGAACAAGGAAGTCCTTGGAACGGCCTATCTGACCGTCAAGCAGCAGGTCGATACAAAGAACACCGACACCAGCTTCGGCGAATACTTCTTCCTCCGCGTGCAGGGCGCCACAGCGGCACTGGCCAGCGGTTTCAACGTAGCGGTCAAGGCCAACTGCCTTCCCGCGTGCAAGCAGGGGTCGGGCCCATGGACCGGCGCCGCACCAGTCACCATCCTTTCGGAGAAGGAGGGCACCTGGCAGCGGAACTGGACCAAGAACACGCTGCACGACAACCTGATGCTTGAGTACACCCTCACTGCCTCCTATGCCAACGCGAAGGGCTCCTACACGTGGGGCGTAAACCAGAGCGCCGGGTGGGAAGTTCGCTGCGACAACGAGATCGGCGGTGGCACGACACCCGGTTGCGTGGTGCCCTCCTTCACACCGACCCTCGAAATCCCTGCCAAGTACAGCGAGGCACGGCAGTTCATCGGCATGGCTCAGGCCAGCATGGCCAGCCACCCCGGCTGGGAGGGCAGGGGGCAGCCCTTGCACCGAGAGGCAAATGAGACGACCGCTCGCAAGAACCGCGAGAAGGTGTGCGACAGCACGTTCAAGGCCGATGCGAGCACGCCCAAGCCGGCCCAATGCGACGAGTACCCATTCGCCAAGTCCAAGGAGAGCGGCGCTCAGCAGGGGGTTACCTCGGGCAAGACATGCCAGCAGTACATGGTGGTGTCCGAGACGATCGACGGCAAAAGGTATCTGTCGTTGACCTGGCCCGGTTTCAGCCAAGGCAAGATGCCTCCTGCGAACGCGCAGTGCGCTCGCGCCAGCATGCCCAAGGCCCAGAATGAGGGCGTCGGCGGGGACCTCGGGCGCAAGACCAAGCAGTGGCGTCTTCTCGACGGCGACGGATACTGGGTTGACGCCGGGAACAAAAAGTAACCTCCGCACGCCACTGCGCTGCCCAGCCGTTGTGGCCGGGCAGCCAGCGGACGTGCGATGAAACATCCGCCGAGGCCATGATGAGCAACGAAACCTTTCCGAACATGCGGCTGTACCCGTTCGGGTACTGCGCGATCTTCGTCAAAGGTGCTTCCCCGACAGAGCTCCTCGCGCGAGCGGCCGGCACTTCCGCGCAGCCGATCGCATTGAGCCGGGCCGAGGCCGACATCATCACGATGCGTGGGGATGACATCGGCGCAGACGACCTGCCCGGCCTGGACACCGATGGACTCCGCGAGGCAGGGCTTCTTGAGGGACACGGCACCGTGCTTCGCGCCGGCAGGCACGGAGACTGGTCCTTCGCCGTCGAGGCGGAGGGCGTCCACCTGGCTGCCGATGAGATTCTTGCCGCCATGTCTCGCGACACGGTCGCCTTGTCCCTGCGGGAGAGCGACTCGGGATCGTCCTGGATTGCCTATGCGGAAGACGGGGACATCCTGTCCTCCTTCGACCCGCTCTTCCCCGACGACGACTATGGAAATAACACTGCCCGATTGGAGCAACTCACCCGGTATCGGGAAGCCATCAGCGGCGGCCAACGCGCCGACGCCTTCGTCAACGCCGTACGCGCCATCCAGCATGCACTGAGGTGCACGGTGCCCGCCGAGTTGGACGAGCATCGAATGCCGGCGATCGGAATCGCCGACGGTGACTGACGTTCGGAGCGGACGGCAGGCTCGCCCCCCGGTGGGGGCGGGCCTGCCGTGGTGTGGGGTCATCCGGCCAGGTCGGCCGGGGCGAGTTCGGCGGTGTGTTGTTCGCGGGCCACGGTGAGGATGACGTCGCGCAGGCGCTCGACGTAGAGCCGCATGTTCTTGTACGCGGCGTCGGTGTCGGGGTAGCGGCAGGTGAACCACAGGCCCTCGTGGAGCCGGTTCAGCCAGACGCAGACCTGGTCGCCGTAGGAGACCCTGACGAGGCCGTAGGCGCTCAGCTCGTCCCAGCGCTCGGAGCCGGGGATGCCGCGGGCGTCAACGTACGACACGATCGAGTACAGGTCGGGCGAGGTGGGGCGGAAGTCGGCGCCGAGCAGGCGCAGCACCCGGGCCAGCGGCATGCGTGCCAGTGACCTGTTGGCCTGCAGTTCGGCGCGCACCGTCTTGACGGCAGCCAGGAAGTCGGGTGCCTGGTCGACCGCCACCTCGATGGGGGCGCCGCCGACGTACCACCCCACGGAATTGGACCACTTGGACTTCACCCGCGTGTGGAAGGGGACGACCGCGCGGTAGACGGGCTGCCCGCCGATCTCGTGGACGATCAGGCTGGTGGCGGCCAGGATGCCGACGAGGCTGCCGCCGAAGGGCCGGCAGTACGACTCGAAGGCCGCGGCGGTGTCCGCGTCGACGAGCATCTCGCGCATCAGCTTCTGGGTGGGCAGCGGGCCGCCGGGCTCGAGGCCCAACTCCACGGGGAAGTTGGGCAGTTTGCCGTCGCACCGCACGATGAAGTCGCGCCAGCGGCTGACGATCTCGTGGGTGGCGTCGATGCGGTCGGCGTCCGCGCGCTCGATCTCGCAGAAGTCGACGTAACTGCCCACCGGCGCCGCCTCGGTGGGCCGGCCCGCGACGGCCGCCGCGTAGAGCTCGTGGATCTCGGCGGGGATACGTTGGATGGAGTAGGCGTCGACGTTGCTGTGGTCGAAGCCGACGTACACGCTGGTGCAGTCGTCCCTGATCACCGCCGCGTAGAGGAAGTTGGGCCAGCACAGCGCGTTCGCGCAGGTGTCGAAGCGGTCCTGGAGGTGCTGGACGAGCCGGTCCGCGTCGGCGAACTCACCGACGTCCGCCCGCTGCAACGACACCGCCTCGGGTTCGAGGGTGAAACGGTGCATCTCGTCGCCGTCCCAGCGGAAGCCGCTGCGCAGCGTCTCGTGCCGCAGCGTCCAGCCGCGCAGCGCCTGTTCCAGCGCGTCGAGGTCGACGGTGCCGGGGATGTCGAAGGCGGTGCCGAGCCAGGTCGGCACGAACAGCCCGTCGTCCCGGACGGTCTTGGCGGTCCTGATGTGTCCTTCCTGGACGTACGCCGGCGGCCGGGGGTCGGCCGGCAGGTCCGCGGCGGCAGCGACGGTCGCCGGACTGAGCGCCCACTCGACGAGCCGTCCGGGCCGGACCTCGCAACGCTGGATGTCGGTCATTCGCACGGGCGTCTCCGTTCGCAGTTGGAGCCCGGATCGGGCGGACCCGATCAAGGGAATGCCGCGACCGCGAAAGGAGATGCCCGGAACATGATGTGTTCCCACTTTTGAGTGGATTGAGTGATCGGCGGTTGTGAGCCAATCGGTCTGCCGGGCATCACGCGGCGCTTGATACGGCGCAACTCCCTTGTCCACGTTCGGACACGGGGCATTGGGCAGCACGGAATCCCCTTTTGTGACTGATAGTGTTCGTCCAGTCACAGTAGGCAATCAGCCTCGATTTACCGGCGAATGAAGGACCGAGGGTTCCATGCGCAAGCTTCAACAGGCCATGATCGCAGCGGCAGTGGCGGCCGGCGGTCTGTCCGCCATCGGCGCCGGCACCGCCTATGCCGGTGGCTACGGCTACGACGACGCGCCGAAGGCGACCGAGCACTACCGCCCGTACCAGGAGTGCAGCCCGCAGACGGCCGCCGAGGGCGATCTGCCGATCAGCGTGCTGGGTCTGTCCGAGACCTACGACACCACCTGCGGCCAGTTCAACAACGCCTTCACCGACTGAGGCCGGCAGCCCAGTCCTGCGCGACGCTCTCCCGCGGGCCCCTCGGGGTCGACCCCCGACGGGGCCCGTTCGTGTGCTGCGGCCCGGAGTGCGAGGCCGCCCCCAACTTGTGGCCCGGCGCGGCCGGTTCGCGGCGCGAGGCGTACGGGCGCCCCTCTCGAAGGAAACGGATCACATGTTCAGTGGAAAGAAGACCGCGGCCGTCTCCGGGCTGCTGTGCGGCCTCATCATGACCGGCGCCGGCGTCACCCAGGCACACGCCGCCGCGGACCCGGGCGCCTGCTCCGTCGACCTCCAGGGCAACGTCACCTGTGTCCAGCGCATCACCGGTGAAATGCCCGCGGGCGACGGGGGGTTCGCCGTCCGCAAGTCGACGACCTGTGTGCCGGTGCAGCCCATGAAGCTTCCGGTCATCCCCCTGCTGAACAACGGGGCCACGCGGATCGGTCCCGAGGTGACCTGTAATCCGGACGGTTCCACGGCGCCCAAGAACGACCAGAACGACGACGGTTTCGAGCTTCCCGGTGGCCTGCTGGGCTGACCCTCTGTCATGTGTGAACGGCCGGGCCGGGGTTATTCGGACCGGCCGTTTTCCATGGTGATGAATAAGAAAAATGTTTATCACCATAAACCGACACGGTGCTGAGAGAGCCAATAGATCCCAAATGACTACGTTTCGTCTGTATATGCTCACATTAAGTAGTCAAACCAGGGCGTCAAGCCCAGCCAGGGAAGGGTCTCAATATGCGCAAGTTTCAGCGGGCCGCAGTCGTAGCGGCTGCGGTCGCGGGACTGTCCGCTCTCGGTACCGGCGTCAGCATGGCCGACGGCTTCGGCGGAGTCACCGCGGTGGCCTCCTCGCAGGCCAACGCCGTGGCCGGCTGGGGCGCCCCGTCCGCTCCGCAGGCGGCTCCGCAGGCGGCCCCGCAGGCCGCCCCGTACTTCGCGCCGACGAACGGTTTCAACTACATGCCCCAGGCGGGCTACGCGGCACCCCAGGCGGGCTACGCGGCCCCGCAGACCGGCTACGCCACGCCCGAGGCCGGCTACGCCGCTCCGCAGACGGGCTACGCCACCCCGCAGGCCGGCTACGGCCAGTAAGGCGCCCAGCAGGGACGCACGCAACATCCTCACAGAGCAACAAGCAGCCCGGACGCGCGGCAGAACCCTTCAGGGTGCGCGCCCGGGCTGCATCAATTGCAAAGGAAAGCAGCGCATGTTCAGTCGAAAGAAAATGGCCGCCGTCTCGGGGCTCGTCGGAAGCATCGCCGTGATCTACGTCGGCGGCGCGCAGGCGTACGCCGCCGACTCCTCGGGGGACTGCAAGACCACCGCCGCCGGGGAGACGACCTGCGTGCACAAGAGCGAGGTCGTCCACAAGGACAAGCGCGGCACCTTCGTCGTCAAGCAGGACCAGAAGTGCTCGACGACCTACCGGCCGCAACTGGTGCTGACCGACGACGAGATGCTCACCCGCCCCGGCACCACGACGGTCGGGCCCAAGGTGGAGTGCTCGAACACGACGCCGGTACCGAAGGGTTTCAAGCGCCCGCACATCGAGCGCCCTCGGATCGAGCGCCCGCACATCGAGTTCTGACGTACCGGGTTTTCCGGCGAAACAAAAACCTCGGTGCCCCGGCCTTTCGACCGGGGCACCGAGGGAGTTCTACGGCCTTACTTGCCGACGCTGTTGTTGCAGCCCATGTCCGAGCCCAGCGAGGTCTGCTGCGCTCCGGCGTTGCCCTCGCCGTTCAGCAGGTTGCCGCCGAGGCCGTTGAGGATGCCGACCTGGCCGAGGACGTCGACGTTGGCGTCGTGTGAGCGGCAGGTGGTGCTCTGCAGGACGCTGAAGCTGGAGGTCCCGCGGTGCCCGTCCTCGCCGCCCGAACCCCAACCGCCCTGGTCGGCCTGCGCGGCGCCGGCACCGAGGAGCCCGACGCTGCTGATGGCGGCGACCAGGACGGCAGCCTTGCGAAGCTTGTGCATGTCATCTCCGGTGGAGTGAAGTGGATGCGACCTGTCACAGATCGACTTCGTGCAGTTACGGAGGCTAATACGAAATATCTGTGCAAATACGTACGGCACGCCGAATTCGGGCAATCCTCACCGGCTTGGTCGACAAAAAGGTCCCGGCGCCGAGTCGGGCTCGGTGCCGGGACCTGATCGCCGCGTGAATCAGAAGGCGCTGTTGTTGCAGCCCATGCTCGAGCCGATGTGGGTGTCCTGGGCGCCCGGGTTGCCCTCGCCGTTGAGCGCGTTGCCCAGCAGGCCGTTGAGCAGGCCCACCTGGCCGAGGACGTCCAGGTTCAGGTCGTGCGACTTGCAGTTGGAGCTCTGCAGGACGCTGGTGCGCTGGTCGCCGCCTTGGCCCCCGTGGCCACCCTCGCCGGCCTGGGCGGTGCCGGCGCCGAGGAGCCCGACGGTGCTGATGGCGGCGACCAGGACGGCAGCCTTGCGAAGGTTGTACATGTCATCTCCGGTGGAGTGAAGTGGATGCGATCTGTGGCAGATCGACTTCGTACAGCCACGGAGATTAGTAAGAAATATGAGCAAATCGGGCATCGACGCGCCGAATCCTGTGATCTTGTCGTAACGGCGGCCCGGTATGGGTGCTAGTTGGACTGTGCCTTGGCCAGGGCGTTCGCCTGGTTGTTGGCCTGGCCGCAGTCGACGCCCTTGGTCTCGGCGGCGGCGAGCAGGGCGACCGGGACGTTGGCGTTGAGCAGGTTCTGCGGGCTGCACTCCTGGTACGGGCGGAAGAGGTTGTTCTGCTCCACTGGACCGGACTGCGCCGAGGCGGGCTGCGGGCTGAGCTGGGGGCTGAGCTTGGGGCTCACCTGCGGGTTGAGCTGAGGGCTGACCTCGGCGCCCTGCGTGGGCAGCGACATCCGCTGCGGAGCGGCGGCGGGCGAGCCGTAGCTGTGCGACGTGGCCTGCGAGCTGCTCAACGCCGCGGCCTGGGCGTCCTGTTGTGGAGCGGGCGGCGGAGCGGTGTACGCAATGGGGGCGTCGGCGAAGCTGGGGGCGACGCCGATGGCGGACAGGCCCCCGGCTGCTGCTGCGACGAGCGCGACGTGCTGGAACTTGCGCATGGAACCCTCGGTCCTTCATTGACCTGTGCATGGGACGTACGGAAATGCTGGATGGACCATTGCTCTGGCCCTGTGGCAACGACCTGTCCGACGGCCCGGTCACGGGAGCCGGGACCCCGTCACCCATTTGCCGGGGGGCGTACGGCAATTGGGCCGGTAATCCGATCAATGGCAAACGGGTGACGGGTTTTTCGACCCCGTGACCGGCCCGGCGGAAATGTCGTTGCCAGCAGGGAGAGGGCAGTGGACAGGTATCGGAGAGAGGGATCACGCAATCCGCTGTCGGCTCCGGCGTGACTGCGCTGAATACAACGGATTTCCCTGCACAGGTATTGAAGGGCCGAGGGTTCCATGCGAAAGCTTCACAAGGCCGCGCTCGTCGTAGCGGCGGCCGGCGGTCTGTCCGCCATCGGCGCGGGCGCCAGCCACGCCGAGACCATGAGCGGGTACTACCCGAGTGCCGCTCCTGCACCGGCGCCCTACTACCCGGCACCTCAGTACCAGGCGCCCCCGGCTCCGGCCCCGCAGTACTACGCGCCTCCCGCGCCGCAGTACCAAGCACCCCCGGCACCCCAGTACTACGCGCCGCCGGCCCCGCAGTACTACGCGCCTCCCGCGCCGCAGCAGAGCGCTCCGCAGGCCTCGGCCGCGACCACTTCGGCGGGCATGGCGCAGGCCGCTCCGCAGTACGTGCAGCCGGCGATGCAGGCCGCTCCTCCGGCGCCGCCGCAGGTCGGCCAGGCCTCCGCCTTCGCCTCGTCGAACGGTGCCGCGCAGGCCGGTTCGCCGTCGTACGCCCCGCAGCAGCAGGCCGCTCCCCAGCCGCAGGCGGCCCAGGTCGTGCCGCAGGTCGCACCGCAGACCGCGCCGCAGGTCGTGCCGAAGGTGGCCCCGCAGGTCGACATGCCGCAGGTCTTCAACCCCGAGCCGGCGCCGCACGTCGCGCCTCAGGTGAACCCGCAGGTGAACCCCGAGGTGAACCCGTTGATCAATCCGCTGATCTCGCCGGCCAGCGCGCCGCAGGTGCCCGGGCTCGGCCTCGGGCAGGTCGCGGCGCCTCCCGTCGGGCAGTTGGGTCTGCCGCGCCTCGGCTGACGGCCCGTCCGTAGTTGTCCACCGCTTCCACCCGATCTGCTGCAGATCACACCCGCTCGATCAATGGAGAAGAAATGCGCAAGCTTCAGAAGGCAGCCGTCGTGGGTGCCGCCGTCCTCGGCAGCATCGGTTCCTTCGGTGCCGGTACCGCCTTCGCACACGGTGAGGCGGGGGCGCACGACGGCGGCTTCGACATCTCGCAGGGCATCGAGTGCCGCTCGCACGACATGAACATCGACGTCCTCGGCAGCGTCGGCGCCCTCAACGGCGTGCTGGGCAACGCGCTCAACGGTGAGGGCAACCCGGGTGCGCAGGACCACCACCTCGGTTCGGACATGGGCTGCAACAGCAAGGCCCTCTGAGCAGTCGCGTCACCGCTTCTCCGCAGCACCCTCCCCGGCTCCCCCTTCAGGGGTGCGAAGGCCCAGGTCAGGAGCGATCCTGCCTGGGCTTTCGCATGTCCCGGGCCTTTCATGTCCCGGGCTTTCGCATGTCATGACGGACGGTGGTCGGCCAGCGCCCTGAGGGGTTCGTCGGTCAGCCGGTACACCGTCCACCCGTCCTGCGGGCGGGCGCCGAGGGACTCGTAGAAGGCGATGGAGGGAGTGTTCCAGTTCAGGACGGACCATTCGAGGCGCTCGTAGCCGCGGGTGGCGCAGATGCGGGCCAGTTCGGTGAGCAGGGCCTTGCCGTGGCCGGTGCCGCGGGCGGTGGGGCGGACGTAGAGGTCCTCCAGGTAGATGCCGTGGACGCCGCGCCAGGTGGAGAAGTTCAGGAACCACAGGGCGAAGCCGACCGGGTCGCCGGTGGTGTCGTCGGCGGCGATGTGGGCGAAGGCGGCGGGGTGCTCGCCGAAGAGTGCCTCGTGGAGCTGGGCCTCGGTGGCCCTGGCCTCGTGCGGGGCCTTCTCGTACTCGGCGAGTTCGCGGATCAGGGTGTGGATGACGGGGATGTCGGCGGGGGTCGCGGCGCGGATCATGGGGTGAGGCTAACTGGCGGGGTCGCGCAGGCGGCGGGCGATCTCCAGGTGCTCCGGGAGCGGGGGCCGGTTCTCCTGCAGTTGCCAGACCGAGTTCTGCAGCACCCTGCCCAGCGTCCAGGCGCGTGCCCGGGCGCGGTCGAGGCCGAGGACGTTCGTCATGGCGTCGAACCGCCACCGCACCTCGTCCGCGTCGAAGCGGTTCCACAGCGCCGGGAAGAGGTCGAAGCCGGGGTCGCCCGCCAGCGGCTTGGGGTCGATGGCGAGCCAGGGCGCGCGGTCGGCGCCGAGGACGTTCTCGAAGTGCAGGTCCCAGTGCAGCAGCCGGTCGCCGGGCTCGTCGGCGACCTCGCGTACGGCTGCCGCGCAGTCCGCGAGCAGCCCTCGCTCCGGGCCGGGGACACCGGGCAGCGCCACCGCGGTCCGCTCCAGGAGCCGCGTCGCGATGTCGCCGAGCTGTCGCAGCCCCGCCGGCGCCGTGGTGGCCGTCAGCCGGGCCAGCAGCCGGGCGACGACCAGGGTCGCCTCGCGGGAGTCGGGCAGGTCGTCGAGGAGGCGCCCCGGGTCGAGTCGTTCGAGCAGCAGGCTGCCCGTCCCCTCGTCGCACTCCAGGAGCCGTACGGCGCCGTCGCCCCGCCAGGTCCGCAGCGCGAGCGGTTCTCCGGCGGTCTCTTCGTCCACGTCCTGGAGTTTGAGCACCGCGCGTGTCCCGTCGGCCCGCAGCACGGGCAGGACCAGCGCGCAACGGCCGTACATGGACGGGCCGTCCGGCCGTAGCCGCCACAGCTCCAGCAACCGCGCGGCCCGCGCCGGGAGTCCGGCGACGAACGCGCGGCCCGCCGCGCCGCCGAACCGCTCGTGCCGGGCGATGAACGCCTCCGGAATGTCGATCACGCGGGCGACGATACTTGCGTGCGTGAATCGCCTCATGCGAATTGAGCGGGGGCTCGGCGAGAGGGTGTGGGCCTACGTCCGCAGTGCGCCCGGCACGTACGTGTGGCTGGCGATTCTGTTCGTCACCACGGTCGCCCTGCACCACATGTCGCCGCAGTTCGAGCAGGACTTCCTGCGGCAGCGGTCCACGAACATCCATGAGCTGTCGAACGACCCCACGCGGGTGCTGGTGCAGAGCGCGATGTGGATCGACGGCGGCCACTGGGTGCCGTACGCCGTCCTCTACACCCTCTTCCACGCGCAGGCCGAGCGCTGGCTCGGGACGCTGCGCTGGCTGATGGTGTGCGTGGCCGCGCATGTGCTGGCCACGCTGATCAGCGAGGGGGCGCTGCTGATGGCCGTACGGGACGGGATGGCGCCGTACTCGGCCATCAACACCCTGGACATCGGGGTGAGTTACGCGCTCGCGGGGGTGGTGGCCGTGCTGACGTACCGGATCGCGACGCCGTGGCGGTTTCCGTATCTCGGCGTCGTGCTGGTCGTGTACGGGGGGCCGCTCGCCGCGACGCCCACTTTCACCGACTTCGGGCACTTCCTCTCCGTGCTGATCGGGCTCGCCTGCTATCCGCTGGTCAGAGGGCGTGGAGAAGCGTGGAGTCCGAGGGAGACATGGGCTGCCCCGAGGCATTAACTTTCCGGCCATGAGCAGCTCGGCGAGCAATGTCGTGAACGGTGGAATCTCCTTCTGGTACGCGGACGACGGGCTCCCGGCGGCGCGCCGGCCGCTCGCCGGCGACGCCTCCGCGGATGTCGTGATCGTGGGCGGCGGATACACGGGACTGTGGACCGCGTACTACCTGAAGAAGGCCGCGCCCTTCCTGCGGATCACCGTCCTGGAGCAGAAGTTCTGCGGATACGGCGCCTCCGGGCGCAACGGCGGCTGGCTGTACAACGGGATCGCCGGGCGCGACCGGTATGCCGAGCTGCACGGCCACGAGGCCGCCGTGCGGCTGCAGAAGGCCATGAACGACACCGTCGACGAGGTCGTCCGGGTCGCCGGCGAGGAGGGCATCGAGGCCGACGTCCACAAGGGCGGGGTGCTCGAAGTCGCCACCACACCCGCGCAGTTGGCGCGGCTGAGGGCCTTCCACGAGCACGAGCTGTCGTACGGCGAGAAGGACCGTGAGCTCTACGACGCCGGTGAGACGGCCGAGCGGATCAAGGTCGCGGACGCGGTCGGCGCGAGCTGGACGCCGCACGGGGCGCGGCTGCACCCGGCGAAGCTGGTGAAGGGGCTGGCGGCGGCCGTCGAGGCGCTCGGGGTGACGATCCACGAGTCGACGCCGGTGACGGAGATCAGGCCCAAGCACGCGGTGACGCCGTACGGGACGGTACGGGCGCCCTATGTGCTGCGCTGCACGGAGGGGTTCACCGCGGGCCTCAAGGGGCTGCGGCGCACCTGGCTGCCGATGAACTCCTCGATGATCGCCACCGAGCCGCTGACCGACGCGCAGTGGGAGTCCGTCGGCTGGGAGGGCCGCGAGACGCTGGGCGACATGGCGCACGCGTACATGTACGCGCAGCGCACCGCCGACGGGCGGATCGCGCTCGGCGGGCGCGGGGCGCCGTACCGCTTCGGGTCGAGGACCGACAGCGACGGGCGGACGCAGCAGGCGACGATCGAGGCGCTGCGGGAGATCCTGGTGCGCTTCTTCCCGTCGCTGGCCGGTGTGGGGATCGCGCACGCCTGGTCGGGGGTGCTCGGGGTGCCGCGGGACTGGTGCGCCACGGTGACGCTGGACCGGTCGACGGGGATCGGCTGGGCCGGTGGTTATGTCGGCTCGGGCGTGGCCACGACGAACCTCGCGGCGCGCACGCTCACGGACCTGGTGCAGCTCGACTCCGGGCAGGGCGGCCGCACCGAGCTGACCGATCTGCCGTGGGTCGGGCACAAGGTGCGCAAGTGGGAGCCGGAGCCGCTGCGCTGGCTGGGCGTGCAGGGCATGTACGCCACCTACCGGGCCGCGGACCGGCGCGAGCGGCGCACGCACAGCGCTCGGTCGTCGCGGCTCGCGCGGGTCGCGGACCGGGTGGCGGGGCGGCACTGAGAGCGGGGCGCCTGCGCCTACGCCACCGGTTCCGGTACGGGATCCTCCGCTCGCGCGCCGTGCCGGGGGGCCTTCGCCGTCACCATGAGGCCCGCGACCAGGCCCGCCAGGAGCATGATGTCGGCGGCCCACCAGATGGCGACCGTGTAGCCGTGCACCACACCCTCCTTGAGGATGAGGGCCTTCTGGGCGGGGTTGTGGAGATGGGCGGTGACATAGGCCGCGCTGCTGGTGGTGGCGATCGTGTTGAGCAGGGCCGTACCGATCGAACCGCCCACCTGCTGCGCGGTGTTGATGGTCGCCGAGGTCACGCCGGAGTCCTGCGGGGCGACGCCCGCGGTCGCGGTGGCGAAGACAGGCATGAAGGTCAGGCCCATGCCGAGGCCCATCAGGAGCAGGGCGGGCAGGATCTCGGTGGTGTACGACGAATCGATTGTCATCCGGGTCAGGAGCATCATGCCGCCCGCCGCGAGGATCATGCCGGGGACCATCAGCATGCGCGGCGCCGCGATGTTGAGCAGCCGGGCGGAGATCTGGGTGGAGCCGACGATGATCGCGACGGTCAGCGGCAGGAAGGCCAGGCCCGTCTTCACCGGCGAGTACCCGAGGACCACCTGCAGGTAGTAGGTCATGAACAGGAACAGGCCGAACATGCCGATCACGGCGAGCCCCATGGTCAGGAAGCAGCCGGCGCGGTTGCGGTCCTTGACGATGTGCAGCGGGAGCAGGGGCATGCGGGCCCGGGACTGCCACCACACGAAGGCCACGAGGAGTACGACCCCTGCCGCGAACAGCGTCAGCACCAGCGGGTCCGTCCAGCCGCGCGGCTCGGCCTCGCTGAAGCCGTAGACGATCGCGACCAGGCCGCCGCAGCCCAGCACCGCACCCGGCACGTCCAGGCGGGCGCTCGAGTGACCGGGACGGTCGTGCAGCAGGGCGAAGGCGCCGAAGACGGCGGCGATCGCGATGGGGATGTTGACGTAGAGGCACCAGCGCCAGTTCAGGTACTCCGTCAGCAGACCGCCCACGATGAAGCCGATCGCCGAGCCGCTGCCGGCCAGGGCGCCGTAGATGCCGAACGCCTTGCCGCGCTCCTTGGGGTCGGTGAACGTCGTGGTCAGCAGGGACAGGGCGGAGGGGGCGAGGACGGCGGCGAAGGCGCCCTGGAGGGCGCGGGCGCCGAAGAGCATGCCCGAGCCGGTGGCCGCGCCGCCGAGCGCGGAGGCGCCGGCGAAGCCGATCAGGCCGATGATGAACGTCCGCTTGCGGCCGACCAGGTCGGCGATGCGGCCGCCGAGCAGGAGCAGACCGCCGAAGGCGAGCGTGTAGGCCGTGATGACCCACTGCCGGTTGCCGTCGGACATGCCCAGGTCGTGCTGTGCGGAGGGGAGCGCGATGTTCACGATGGTCGCGTCGAGCACGACCATGAGCTGCGCGAGCGCGATGATCACCAGGCCCCACCAGCGGCGGGGATCGGCGGTCGGGGGAGATTCACCTGTCCGGGTGATACCCATCTGGCCAGAAGACCACGAATCGGTGCGTATGGCATCTTCGGGCGCCTTGTGCCTGGTCACGGCTCCAGTACCACCTTTCCTATCGTTGCGCGTGTCTCGAGTGCCCGGTGTGCGGCGGCCGCGTCCGCGAGCGGGAAGCGCTGCACGGTGGGCGTGAGGCGTCCTTCGGCGGCCTCGGCGAGCGCGCGCAGTTCGAGGGTCTGGATGGGGTTGGGGCCGCCGGCCTTGCGCATCATCGCGGGGCCGAGGACCTGTTCGGACACGCCGTCGACGAGGTACGGCCGCCCGCCGCGGATGCCCTCGGCGGACCAGCCGAAGACAAGGTGTTTGCCGCCGGGGCCGAGGAGGCCGGTGGCGTGGCGGGCGACGTCGCCGCCCACGCCGTCGAAGACGACGGTGGCCGCCCGTCCGCCGAGGAAGGCGCGGACCTTGTCGGGCCAGGCGGGGTCGGTGTAGTCGGCGGCGAGATCGGCGCCGTTCGCCTGCACGCGCGCGACCTTCTCGGGGCCGCCCGAGAGTCCGACGACCACGGCGCCGGCGTTCTTCGCGTACTGCACGAGGAGGGTGCCGATGCCGCCCGCCGCGGCCGGGACCACGGCCACGGATTCCGGGCCGAGTTCGGCGAACTGCAGGATGCCCATCGCCGTGCGCCCCGTGCCGATCATGGCGACCGCCTGGGCACAGTCCAGGTTGGCGGGGATCTCGTGCACGCGGTCGACATCGGTGACGGCCAGCTCGGCGTAGCCGCCGGGCGCGAAGCCGAGGTGCGCGACGACGCGCCGGCCGAGCCAGAGTCCGGCGACGCCCTCGCCGAGCGACTCGACGACACCGGCGACCTCGCGGCCCGGGATGGTGGGCAGCGCGGTGGGCTCGGGCAACGGCCCCTTTTCGCCCTCTCTGAGGGCGGTGTCGAGCAGGTGCACTCCCGCCGCCTCGACGGCGATACGGATCTGACCGGGGCCCGGTACGGGATCGGGCGCCTGCTCGTAGCGGAGGTTCTCGGCGGGGCCGAAGGCGTGCAGACGGATGGCGTGCATGGTGAATCCCCCAACGGTTCGTGAGGTGCCCACTCTTCAACCTCAAGCTTGCTTGAGGTCAAGTGTGCGGTGGCCGAGTGCCAGCGCCACCGCGGTGAGCGCGCTGGTGAAGGACACCTCCGACAGGACGCCGGGGGCCGCGACCTGGTCACCCGCGAGATACACGCCGTCGCCCCGGTCGACGGCGGGCCGGTCGCGCCAGCTGGTGCCGGGCAGGTCCACGGCGCCCGTCCGGCCGTTCGCGACGGACTCGCTGCGCCAGGTGACCCGCTCGCGCCAGCCCTCGAAGGCAAGGTCGAGCAGCTCCTCGGCGCGGGCGACGCCGTCGGCCTTCTTCTCGTACGGGGCGATGGGGATCTGCCCCTGGATCAGCTGCTCGCCGGCCGGGGCGAGGGTGCGGTCCTGCGCGGTGAAGCGTTCCAGCCAGCCGGGGGAGTCGAGGTCGGACACCGCGAAGGCGTCGCCGCGCCGGGTCGTCAGGGCCAGGTCGATCAGTGTCGTACGGCCGCTGGTCCAGGTCAGGGAGTCGTCGCCGAGCAGGCGCCGGGCGGCGTCGAGGGAGGTGGCGACGACGACCGGGCCGCCGGTGGGGAGGGTGTCGACGCGCGACAGGGTCTCCATCCGCACGCCGAGGTTCCAGGCCCGCGCGGCCATCCGGTCGATGACGCTCGCCCAGCCGCCGCGCGGGTAGTGCGCCTCGGGTGGGAGCTTGGTGGCACGGCGCAGCCGCTCCTGCACGAACGCCGCGGACAGGGCGCCGGGGTCGTGGTGGAAGAGGGCGACGGCGGAGTAGTGGGCGGCGGCTCGGGCGGCTTCGTCGCCCGCGATCCGGGTGGCCCAGGTCATGAAGTCGCTGTCCACGGGCGCCTGTTGGATGCCCTGGCGCAGCAGCTTCAGCATCGCGAAGGGTGGGGTGCGGCGCAGTACGCCGTGGTGACGCAGCCGCATCCGGGCCGCCTCAAGCGCCGGGATCGGGGCGAGCGGGCCGAGCAGACCGCGCTGCTTGAGCCAGGTCCAGTGCGGGCCGCCGCTGTAGAGGGCGTGCGGCCCGTCGTTCGTACGGTACGGGCCCTCCGCCGTGCGGGCCCTGCCGCCGAGCGTGTGGTGGGCCTCGTACAGGGTCACTTTGGCGCCCGCCTCGGCAGCGGCGACGGCGGCGGTCAGTCCGGCGAAACCGCCGCCGATGACGGTGATGCGATGCATGGGTGGGGGTCTCCCTCGGGTCTGGGGTCGCCTTTTGCCCATACGACGGTTGCCGGCGCCCGAAGTGTGACAGCGGTCGGGGTTTTTGCAGGTCAGGTGGCTGTCATGGGGATTGTCAGTGGCGGGGTGCAGGATGAGGTCATGGCGAGGAGAGCGGCGGGTGGGGCGGGGAGTGGTTCGAGTGGGGCGGGTGGTTCGGGTGCGGGGAGCGGTGGGGGTGGTGCTCGTGGGCGGGCGGTGAAGGGGGCGCGGCGGCCGGAGGTGCGGCTGCCCGCGCTGGAGCCGTTCGAGGGCGGGGAGCTGGAGCCCGACGGGGACTACGACGGGCTGGAGTTCCGGGAGGTGGACCTCGCCGGGCAGGACGGCGGGGGAGCGCGCTTCATGGACTGCGCGCTGACGGGGTGCGCGCTGGGTGAGACGGGCCTGCGCAGGGCCCGGATCCTCGACTCGGTCCTCACGGGGCTGAGAGGCGTCGGCACGGACCTCGCCGAGGCCACCCTGCGCGACGTCGAGCTGCTCGACGCCCGCCTCGGCGGGGTGCAGCTGCACGGCGCGGTCCTGGAACGGGTCGTCGTGCGTGGCGGCAAGATCGACTACCTGAACCTGCGCACGGCCCGCCTCAAGGACGTCGTCTTCGACAACTGCGTCCTGGTGGAGCCCGACTTCGGGGGTGCCGTGCTGGAGCGCGTGGAGTTCGTGGACTGCGTCCTGAGGGAGGCGGATCTGACGTCGGCGGTGCTGAAGGACGTGGATCTTCGGGGGGCTGTGGAGCTGGGGATCGCGCGGGGGGTGGACCGGCTGAGGGGGGCGGTGATCAGTCCGGCGCAGCTGATGGATCTGGCGTTGGTGCTGGCGGGGGAGATGGGGATTCGGGTGGAGGGGTGAGTCTCCGGACCGGGCTTCGAGAGCAGACGTGTGGTCCGCGTGTCAGGGCAGACGGGGGAAGCGGGACTGGAGGGTCCAGATGGCTGGGTTCTCGGCCAGGGCCTCGTGCATGTCCGTCAGGTCGGCGATCAGGTCGTGCAGGAAGTCGCGTGCCTCGCGGCGGAGTTCGGTGTGGGAGAAGGTGAGGGGCGGTTCCTCCGCCGGCATCCAGTCGGCCTCCACGTCCACCCAGCCGAAGCGGCGCTCGAAGAGCATGCGGTCGGTCGACTCGGTGAAGTCGAGTTCGGCGTGCTGCGGGCGGGCGGCGCGGGACCCGGCCGGATCGCGGTCCAGCTGCTCCACGATGTCGCACAGCGCCCACGCGAAGTCGAGCACCGGCACCCATCCCCAGGCTGTGGACAGTTCCCGGTCCGCCTTGCTGTCGGCGAGATAGACGTCGCCGCAGAACAGATCGTGGCGCAGCGCGTGGACGTCCGCGCGGCGGTAGTCGGTCTGCGGGGGGTCCGGGAAGCGGTTGGAGAGGGCGTAGCCGATGTCGAGCACGTACGAGATGGTGTCACGCCGTCGCGGACGCGCGAGACCGAGCACCGGTCGCCCTAGGATCGCAGCCGTGCCCCGATCCGTACCGGTTGTCCTGGCTGTCCTGCTCGCCCTCGCCCTCACCCTGACCGCGTGCGACGGCGGAGTCCACGGCACCCCTGGCGGCTCGGGCGTGCACGACCCCTACTTCCCCAGGGCGGGCAACGGCGGGTACGACGTCGGGCACTACGACCTGAAACTGGCCTACGACCCGGCCGGCGCACACCGTCTCACCGGCACCGCGACCCTCACCGCCCGCGCCACCCAGGACCTCACCGCCTTCGACCTCGACCTGGACGGGCTGCACGTCGACGGGGTCACCGTCGAGGGCCGCAGCGCCCGCTGGAACCGCGCCGGGCAGGAGCTGACCGTCCGCCCGCACGACGACCTCCGCGACCACGAGACCTTCCACGTCACCGTCCGCTACTCCGGCACCCCGCAGACCCTCACCGACCCCGACGGCTCCCACGAGGGCTGGCTGCGCACGGCCGACGGCGCGCTCGCGCTCGGCGAACCCGTCGGCTCCATGACCTGGTTCCCGGGCAACGACCACCCCTCCGACAAGGCGACGTACGACATCGCGATCACCGTGCCGAAGGGGCTGCAGGCCGTCTCGAACGGGGAGTTGACGCGCGAGACGAACAGCAGCAGAGGACGGACGACCTTCACGTGGCACACCGCCGAGCCGATGGCGAGCTATCTCGCCACGGTCGCCGTCGGCCACTACGACATCAGCCGCTCCACCATCGGCAAGGACCGGCTGCCGGCGTACGTGGCCGTCGACCCGGCGCAGACGAAGGCGAGCCGCAAGGTGCTCGCCAAGCTCCCCGAGATCATCGAGTGGGAGGAGCACACCTTCGGGGCGTACCCCTTCTCCTCCACCGGCGTGATCGTCGACCGCCCGCAGGACGCCGAATACGCCCTGGAGACCCAGAACCGGCCCGTCTTCCCCGGCGCCCCCGACACCACGACCCTCGTGCACGAACTCGCCCACCAGTGGTACGGCGACTCCGTCACACCCAGCACCTGGCGGGACATGTGGCTCAACGAGGGGTTCGCCACCTACGCGGAGTGGCTGTGGGCGGAGGACCACGGCGGCGACAGCGCGCAGAAGACCTTCGACACGCTCTACGCCCACGGCGAGGACGACCACCCGCACCTGTGGTCCTTCCCGCCGGCAAAACCGAGCAGCGCCGCCCACATCTCCGACGACCCGGTCTACGTCCGCGGCGCGATGGTCCTCCACAAGATCCGGCAGAAGGTCGGTGACCCCGCCTTCCACCACATCCTCCAGGGCTGGGCCGCCGCCCACCGCCACGGGAACGCCGACACCGGCGATTTCACGGCGTACGTCGAGAAGCAGGCGCCGGATGAGGACTTCGGCTCGATCTGGAGGGACTGGTTGTACGGGGACGGGAAACCGGAGACCCGATAGCCCGTGGGGCAGCGGGGTCAGACGCGGCGTTCCAGGTCACGGCGCATCGCCGCCCGCGCCGCCCAGACCGCCCGCCCGTGCCTCAGCCGGTGCTCCTGGAACTCGGGTGAGTCCGGCGGCGGGTCACCGGCGGCGAACATCTCCTGCAGTTCGCGCAGGGTGGCGTAGACGGCTTCGAGCAGGTCCGACAGTTCCTGGGGCGCGCAGATCAGCGCCGACTCGCGGACCTCGTCGCAGCCCGAGGTCCGGAACGCCTCCCGTACGGCCGCGTCGAGCGTGTCCCGGTCCCGGTGCGTCGTGGCGGCCGCGTGCATCAGCTCGTATGCCTGCCGGTACTTCGTCAGGCAGGTCACGTAGATGTCCCGGCGCTCCTGGTGGTCGCGCGCGGCCGCGTCCCGTCGCCAGCGGGCCCGGTCGGCGAGCAGGGTCGAGCCGACGCCGATCAGCGCGCCGAGACCGGTTGCGGCCAAGGTCGTCCATTCCACGTCGGAATCTTGCCCGGCTGCCGGGCGGATCAGGTGGTCGGGGTGGGGAGTTCCTTGCGCAACACCGTGCAGGGGCGGCCCAGTTGGAGGTCGGTGCGGCGGTCGATGGGCTCGTAGCCGAGGGCGGTCCAGAAGGCCAGGCCCTTCGGGTTGTTGTCCAGTACGGCGATACGGACGGCGTTCCGGCCCGTCGTACGGAAGCGGTCCTCGACGAGCGTCGCCAGGCGGCGGCCGAAGCCTTGGCCCTGCAGGCTGGCGTCCACCATCATCAGGCCGATCCACGGGTCCGGGTCGGACGGGTCGGGGTGGTGGGCGAGGGTGATGGCGATGCCGGTCAGCAACCCCTCGCTGCGGGCGAGCAGCACCTCGACGTCCGGGTTCACGAACTCGTCCGCCAGCGCGGTCGCGACCTGCTCGGGGCGGATGTCGTCCGGGTCCGGGAAGTCTCCGCTCAGGGCGTGGAACTCGCGGTTGGAGGCGTAGAGGGCGGTGAGTTCAGTGAGCAGTTCACCGGGGAGGGCGCCGTCTGTCGGGGCGAGCCGTTCGAGGAACATGCCCGGACCGTATACGCCGCGAGGCCCTGGGGGTTCGTTCACTCCGGATAACGCGGCAGGTGGGCGGTAGAGATCGTCCAGTCGGCGATGGTGATGTCCTCGCCGTAGACGAAGTCCTTTCGGGTGGCGTAACGGGGGCCGTCGGGGGTGGGGTGGATGTCGGTGAGGACGGCGCCCTTGCCTGTGCGGGGGTCGAAGACGGCGTAGACGGGGATGCCCATCAGGGGGTAGTCGCGCATCTTGGTGATCCAGTCGTTGTCCGGATTGGAGCGGGACACGACCTCGATGGCGGCGATGACAGTGCGGGGATCGAAGGAGCCCGGGACGTCCATGTCCTCCATGGTGATCACCATGACGTCAGGGCGGCGCATGAGGCCCTGGGACTCGTCCTCGACATCCGGTTCGCCCGTGTGAGCCACGATCTCTTCCGGCATCACCCTTTCCAGGCGCCTCCGCAGGTGCACGGTGGTCAGCTCATGAGGGCCGACAGGCGACAACGGGTCATGGACGAGCCCTTCCTTGGTGATTTCGAACTTCCCGGGGAGGGAGTCGTCCAAGGACTGAATGAAGGACCGCAGGGCCCGGTACCGGTGCAGCGCGGCGTTCACGTTAGGCGGGCTCTTAGCGCGCGAAGCGGCAGTCGCGGCAGTGGCCCGGTTCTGGGGCGCGGAAGGCGCGGTCGCAGCCGTCGCAGTTGCGGAGGGGGTGCTGGGGTGGCGGGGGTGGGGTGCGGAAGGGGGGTGGGGGCGGTAGGTGCGTGGTGAGGCGGTGGGCCAGGAGGGACGCGGGGCGGCAGAGGGGTTCGCGGGGGAGGTCTGCGGTCAGGGCTTCGCGTACGGCGGTGGGGGTGACCTCGCGCTCCAGCCAGGCGGCTACGCCGGGCGCCAGATGGGCTGCGTCGCGTTCGCTGAGCAGCAGGCGTCGGTCCTGGCGGTGGAGGTCCGCCAGGAGGTCCGTGGCCTGCCGGATGAGGGTGGGGGAGGGGTAGGACGGGGTGGGCACCGGCGGCAGGGGCTTGGGTGTTGTCTTGTTCGGGCGCGGCGTGCTGCGGGGGTGTTGCGTGTGCGCGCCCCTGGCGTGGCCCGGCTGGTTGCAGGACACCGTACGGGTGACGATGCGGCCGTTTCCGGTGCGTTCGCGGGTGCGGCGCAGGTAGCCGTGGGTCTCCAGCTCGCGCAGGGCCGCGGCGATACGGGTCGTGCCCTCCGGGAAGCGGGCGGCGAGGGTCCTGATGTCGACGCGGGCGCCGGCCGGGAGCGACTGGATGTACACGGCCAGTCCGATGGCGAGGCCCGACAGCTCCGGGTGCTGGGCGAGGTGGTTGCCGATGACCGTGAAGCGGGACGTGTGGCGGACGTTGTCGTGAATGAGGCCACCCGCGTGAGGGTGGTTTTTACCCGCGATACGGGACTGGGTGCGCGAGGGCGCGCTAGGGTTTCCGGTGTCCATCGGGAAGGGTCTTCTTCCTTGGTGGTCAGGCCCTCGCATTGGGATGCCAGCCCTGCGAGGGCCGTTGCATGCGTGCTGCATGTCAGCGGTCGTGTTGCGGCGAGCGTAGAGCAAGCAACCGGGCCGAAATCCAGCTGAGTTGGTGATGTTCACCCTGGCGGGTGAGATGCACTTCGGCGGCGGCCGCGGGAGGAGGGGTGGGGTTTGGCGGGGGTTCTTTCACCGTCGTGTTTCTTGGACAAGACCGCCCGTGGCGCCGAAGTCAGGGTTCTTGGCGTGCGGTGAGAGACCCACTTCGGCCCAGACCGTCTTGCGTGGTGACAGGCCCGGTGCGACGCCCCACTTGTCCGCGAGTGCGTCCACGAGTACGAGGCCACGGCCCGACTCGGAGTCCGGCAGCGGGAGTTGGGTTTGAGGCAGGCGGTCACCCCGTGTGTCCGTCACCTCGATGCGCAGGGTGTCTGCCACCACGTAGAGCGTGAGGCGGAAGTCGCGTCCCGGTACGCGCCCGTGCGTGGCCGCGTTCGTCGCCAGCTCGGCCACGATGTGCTCCGCCGGGTCGAACGGCAGTCCCCACATGCGGAGTTGCTCCCTTGCTAGCAGCCGGGCCAGACGGGCTCCACGTGGCGTGCAGGAGAGCTGGACCGTGAAGTTTCGGATGACGGCGGTTTCTTGGTTCACATCACTCAGAGTGGCGGCGCGTGCTTACTGTGAACAGTGACGGATCCGGTACGTACGGTGACTGTCCGGAGCTTGTCCGGTGCTGTCCGGGCTGTCGGCGATGGAGGCGTGTGCGATGAGTGTGGACGGCGAAGTGGTCGAGCCTGGGTGGGAGGTCGACCCGGACGACGAGTGGGGGGTGGCGGTGATTGCCACCGTCGGGCGGCAGTTGAAGCTACGGCGGGAGGCTGTGGGGATGCGGGCCGCCGAGTTCGGGGAGGCGGTCGGATACGGCGAGGACCTGGTCTACAAGGTCGAGGGCGGGAAACGGATTCCCCGGCTGGAGTATCTGGACAGGGCCGACGAGGTGCTGGGCGCGGGCGGGCTCATCGCGGCCATGAAGGAGGACGTGAGGAAGGTCCGGTATCCGAAGAGGGTTCGCCAACTGGCCAAGTTGGAGTCCCAGGCGGTTGAGATCGGCGTCTACGAGTGCAACAGCGTGCATGGGTTGTTGCAGACGCCGGACCATGCGCGGACCCTTTTCGAAGCGGCGCAACCGCCGTATTCGCAAGAGGACGTGGAACGCATGGTTGCTGCGCGTCTGGCCCGGCAGTCGGTCTTCGACCGTGACCCGGCTCCCTCCCTCCACTTCGTCCTGGAGGAGGCGGTGGTCCGTCGACAGGTCGGAGGCACAATGGTGTGGCGACAGCAGCTCGAACGCCTGCTGGAGGTAGGGAGGTTGCGCAACGTCACGCTTCAGGTCATGCCGACGAACAGTGATGCCCACCCCGGCCTCGACGGCAGGATCGAGCTGTTGAAGTTTCCGGACGGTACGGCGGTGGGGCGCTCGGACGGCGCTTTCAGCGGCCGCCCCATCACCGATCCGAAACAACTCCGCGTCCTTGAGCTGCGGTATGGCACCATCCGGGCTCAGGCTCTCCCGTCCCGAGAGTCGCAGGCCTTCGTCGAGCAACTGCTGGGAGAGACATGATCCGCAAACTGGTGTGGTTCAAGAGCAGCTACAGCAGCGGCACCGATGGCAACTCCTGCGTCGAGATCGCGATAGCGCCCCGCACGATTCACGTCCGCGATTCCAAGAACACCTCTGGGCCTCGTCTCACCTTCGCCCCCACCGCGTGGGCGACCTTCCTGCCGCACCTCAAGGACTGAAGGGAACTGAACGCCAAAACCCCCGGCCGCAGTTGACTGCAGCCGGGGGCCTGCGCTCAGCGCAGCGTGTCTCAGACGTTGACGCCGAAGTCCTGGGCGATGCCCGACAGGCCCGAGGCGTAGCCCTGGCCCACTGCGCGGAACTTCCACTCCGCGCCGTTGCGGTAGAGCTCGCCGAAGACCATGGCCGTTTCGGTGGCCGCGTCCTCCGAGAGGTCGTAGCGGGCGATCTCGGTGCCGCCGGCCTGGTTGACGATGCGGATGTAGGCGTTGCGGACCTGGCCGAAGTTCTGCGAGCGGGTCTCCGCGTCGTAGATCGAGACCGGGAAGACGATCTTGTCGACGTCGGCCGGGAGGGCCGCCAGGTTGACGTTGATCGCCTCGTCGTCGCCCGCGCCCTCGCCGGTGCGGTTGTCGCCGGTGTGGACGATCGTGTTGTCCGGGGTCTGCTTGTTGTTGAAGAAGACGAAGTGGGCGTCCGAGTAGACCTTGCCCTCCGGGTTCACCGCGATCGCGGAGGCGTCGAGGTCGAAGTCCGTGCCGGTGGTGGTGCGGACGTCCCAGCCGAGGCCCACAGTGACGGCGGTCAGGCCCGGAGCCTCCTTGGTGAGCGAGACGTTGCCACCCTTGGACAGGCTTACAGCCATGGTTGGGAGTCCTTTCCCTCGTTGTGTACAGCAGTGGTACCGCACGGGCAGTACGGCACGAAGCTACAGCTACCCCTATGAACGCCAAGAGGGGTACGGAAGGTTCCGCGCTCCTTTACTTTCTTTACCGAACTCCCGGTGAACGTTATTCACGTGACGTGTGCGGGTCAGCCAGGGGACGATGGGGCACATGTCCGGTCCCTATGTCATCCGCGGCTCCGTCTCCCTGCCCGAGGCCGAGCTCATGTGGCGCTTCTCGCGGTCGTCCGGGCCCGGCGGACAGCACGTCAACACCAGCGACTCACAGGTGGAGCTGCGCTTCGACCTGGCAGGCACGGAGGCGCTGCCCGAGGTGTGGAAGCGGCGCGCGCTGGAGAAGCTGGCCGGCCGGCTCGTCGACGGCGTGATCGCCGTGCGTGCCTCCGAGCACCGTTCGCAGTGGCGCAATCGCGAGACCGCGGCGGTGCGGCTCGCCGCGCTGCTCGCCGAGGCGACGGCGCCGCCGCCCAAGCCGCGCCGCCCGACCCGTATCCCGCGGGGCATCAATGAGCGGCGGCTGCAGGAGAAGAAGCAGCGTTCGCAGACGAAACGGGGACGGTCCGGCCGCGACTGGCACTGAGCGCTAGTGGCACTGAGAAAGCGCGTGCATTCGGGTCGTCGTAGAACGTTCCCTGTCACATCCGCGGCCTCTCGTACGTCAAGTCGTCGACAGGGGAACGCGTGCGAGGAGCTGTGGCGATGAACGACAACGGAATTCCCGTGGGGGACGGCGTCCGGAATGCGGCGGACAAAGAATTTCTCGCCCGGCGATTCGAATCGCACCGAAGTCATCTGCGTGCCGTCGCCTACCGCATGCTCGGTTCGGGGGCCGAGGCCGACGACGCGGTGCAGGAGGCGTGGTTCCGGCTGAGCCGTTCGGACACCGCTCAGGTGGAGAATCTCGGGGGCTGGCTGACGACGGTGGTCGGGCGGGTCTGCCTGGACATGCTGCGCTCCCGCAAGTCGCGCGCGGAGGAGCCGCTGGAGACCACCGTGCCCGCGGACGCCGCCGTGGCCGGGCCCGAGCAGGACGCGCTGCTCGCGGACTCCGTGGGCGCCGCGCTGATCGTCGTCCTGGAGACGCTGTCGCCCGCCGAGCGGCTGGCGTTCGTGCTGCATGACCTGTTCGCGGTGTCCTACGAGGAGGTCGGGGAGATCGTGGGGCGCAGCCCGGTCGCGGCGCGGCAGCTGGCCAGCAGGGCGCGGCGCAGGGTGCAGGGCGCCGACGCGCCCGACCGGGTCCAGGTGCGGCAGCGGGAGGTCGTGAACGCGTTCCTGGCGGCGGCCCGGGAGGGCGACTTCGAGGCGCTGGTGAAGCTGCTCGACCCGGACGTCGTCGCGCGCACCGACGTGGGCGTCACCGTCGGCGCGCAGGCCGTGGCCAAGGGCGCGTCGAGCTTCGCGCACTTCGCGTACGTGGCGCGCGACGCCCTGGTGGGCGGCGCGACGGGCCTCGCGGTGTTCCTGGAGGACCGTCTGGACCGGGCCCTGTCCTTCACGTTCGTACGGGACCGCATCGCCGTGATCGAGATCGTCACGGACCCGCAGCGGGTGGCGGCCCTGGACGTGGAGCTTCTCTAGCGGGAGCTTCTCCAGCCGGGGCTCCGGGACCGGTCAGGACCGGTCGAGATCCAGGACGCCCACCGTCTGACCTCCGCTCTCCTCCCCGGTGACCCGGAAGCCCAGCCTCTTGTAGAAGCCCTCCGGGCCGTCGGGGCCGGGGTGCCAGGTGACGTAGAGCCGGGTGCCGCCGCGGCTGCGGATCTCGGCGGCGACGGACTCGACGGCGAAGCGGCCGTAGCCGCGCCCCTGTTCGGCGGCGGCGATGTTGAGCCGCCACAGGCCGGAGCGGCGCAGGGTGCCGTCGCCGGGCCAGTCGATGTCGAGGAACGCCATCAGGAAGCCGACCGCGCGGTCGCCGTCGACGATCAGACGGGGCCAGGCGACCCCCGGGGGCCGCACGTACGCCTCGGCCAGCGAGTGCGCCACGGGCTCGACCGCGTGTTCCTGGTCGGGCCTGATGCGGATGCCGAGCGCGGCTTCGAGGTTGAGCGGGGTGACTTCCTCGAGGTGAGGCTCTGGCGTTGTCATGTGCGCACGTTAGAAGGCGGGCACGCGTGCGTGCCACGTATTTCCCCGGTCACCATTCCCCGGTCACCATTCCCCGGTCACCATTCCCCGGTCACCCCAACTGCCGGTACCGCCCCCGGAAGTACGCCAGAGGCCCGCCGTCCGCGCTCGGTACGGAGGCTGTCAGGACGCGGCCGATGACCAGGGTGTGGTCGCCGGCCGTGACGCGTTGCTCGGTGCGGCATTCCAGGGTGGCCAGGGCGCCGCCGACCAGGGGGGCGCCGCTGACCGTGCCGCGGACGTAGGGAATGTCCTCGAAGAGCAGGCGGTCGCTGATGCGGCCCTTCATGGCGAAGCGGCCGGCGATGTGGCGCTGGCTCTCGGCGAGGACCGAGACCCCCCACAGGGGCTGTTCGTCGAGCAGGTCGTCCATGCGGGAGCCCTCGCGCAGGCCGACCAGGACCAGAGGGGGGTCGAGGGAGACCGACATGAAGGACGTCGCCGTCATGCCGACGTCCTCGCCGCCGGGCGCCGACGGGTCGTCGGGGTCCAGCGGCGGCTCCTGGGCGGTCACCAGGACCACGCCCGCGGCCAGCCGGGACATGGCGGCGCGGAACTCGTCGTTGCTCACCCCCTCAGCATGCCCGGAGGCGGTCGGAGCAGTGATCGGGAATGCGGCAAGGCGAGTGTTCGGCACGCCGGAAACGCTAATGTCCGCTGTGCACGGGTCGCATCGGGCCCGGGTCCGAGATCGGGCCTAGGACCACCGACGGAGCCGGGTCTCCACAAACCCACAAAGTTTGCATTCAGTAAACGCACAGGGAAAACGCAGAAACCCCACTCAATTGTTCATGTTTAGCTGTGACTTGAGTCACAAGGGCCATTAATTGTTGACCCTGTGTACCGAGTGGGCAGCGCGCTGTGATTCAGTGGCTGGGAAGCTGCCAGAACGATACGCCGATGAGAACCCTTGATTCGCTGCGAGGTCTCGGGGGGAGGGCGAGCATGGAGACCGAGTCGGAGCCCTACGTCCGTCTTGCCACCCTGCGGCAACTGCACCAGGTCATGGCTGACATGAACACGGCCCGCAGTCTGGCGGACACACTGCAGACGGTCGCGGAGGGCGTGGTGAACGGCCTCGGCTACGAACTGGCGGCCGTCAACCTCGTCCGCCCCGACGGCGACCTCGTGGTCGCCGCCTTCGCCGGCAACGCGGCGGCCGAGGCGCTCATCACCGGCCGCGTCGGCCCCCGACCGTCCTGGGACCGCCGCCTGGGCATGGGCGAGCAGTGGGGCGACCTGGTCTTCATACCGCACACCGAGGGCTGGGTCCTCGACGACGACGACGTCCCGCAGTGGTACACCGAAGGGCCCGCGCCCCGCTTCGAGGACGAGTGGCACCCCGCCGACCGCCTCTTCGCGCCCATGTACACCCCCGGCGGCCCGAGCGCCTCCCGCGGTGAGCTGATCGGCGTGCTGTCCGTGGACCGCCCGCGCAACGGCCGCAAGCCGGGCGCATGGGGCCGCGAGGCGCTCCAGATGTACGCGTTCCAGGCCGCCATCGCGATCAGCAACGCCCGCCTGCGCGCCAACATGCAGCGCGCGCTGGTCCGGCTCGAAAGGGAGCAGCAGGCCCTGCGCGCCAGCGAGGAGAGCTTCCGGCAGGCCTTCGAGTACGCCCCCTCCGGCATGGCCATCGCCGAGATGGGCGGCGACCAGCACGGCCGGATCCTGCGCACCAACGACGCCCTGTGCCGGCTGCTGGGCCGCCCCGCCTCCGCGATGCGCCGCTACTCCTTCTCCGACCTGGTCCACCCCGAGGACATCGGCACCCTGCTGCGGACCTCCGCCGAAGGCGGCCGCGCGGAACTCCGGCTCGGGCGCCGGGACGGCACGTACGTCTGGGTGTCGCTGCGCAACAGCGTCGTCGCCGACGCCGCCGACGGCCCCCGCTTCCTGCTCACCCACGTCGAGGACATCGAGGAGCGCAAGCGCCGCGAGCTGCAGCTCGCCCACCGCGCCTCGCACGACTCGCTCACCGGCCTGCCGAACTCCGCCGAGCTGCGCTCGCGGCTGTCCTCGCGGCTGTGCCAGCGCCCCACCCTCCCCGGCGCCCTGGAGTCCCTGGACGCGGCGTACGGCCACCCGGCCTTCGACGCGAACGGCCACGGCTTCGACTTCCGGCCGGGCGGCGACGTCGAGGTCTTCGAAGGCTTCGACCACCATGTGCACACCATCGCGCCGGACGGGGAGCACGACGACGGCACCAAGGGGCTCGCGGTGCTCTTCTGCGACCTCGACGGCTTCAAGTCGATCAACGACCGGTTCGGGCACAACGCCGGTGACGCCGTCCTCATCGAGGTCGCCCGCAGGCTCTCGCGCGGGGTGCGCGACGGGGACACGGTGGCGCGGCTCGGCGGCGACGAGTTCGTGGTGCTGGCCGACGGGCTGGGCCGGGCGGACGCCCAGGACCTCGCCGTACGGCTGCGCAACGAGATCATCCAGCCCATCCGGGTCGACGGACGGGCCATGCGCGTCGGTGCCAGCTTCGGCATCGGCTGGGCGCACTGCGGAATGACCGCGGACGAAGTGTTGAAGTCCGCCGACGAGCGGATGTACGTAGAGAAACGATCTCGTCCCAAACAACACAGGCGCGCGGGCTGATCTCCAGGTCAGCGAGCCGGGTGTGGCCCGATGCGATCCGAGTCACCCGTTTGGCACAGCGGGAGCGGGTAGGCTCGCCAGTCCGACCCCATGCATCGCAACGCATCGCACCCGACCCGCACCGCTGAGGAGTACCAAGGGATGACGTCCGGCAACAACGGCGCCAGTACGCCCGAGGACGAAGACCCGTTCGGCTACCTCTACGCCGACGGGCAGGCCAACGGAGCCCAGCCGCCGTCCGGTGGTGGCTACGGCTACCCGAACTCGGTCAACCGGGTGCGCGCGGTCGGCCAGCGGCAGTACGGGCAGCCGGGGCAGCAGACGGCCGCCTACGGCCAGATCCCGCAGCAGCAGGGCGCCTACGGCCAGCCGAACGCCCACTACGCCGCGCCGGAGACACTTCCCGGCGGCGGCGCGCCCACCGCCCCGCAGCAGCCCGCCTACAGCGGCGGCGCCGGCGGCCGCGGCCGAGGCCCCAACACCAAGGGCCTGCTGATCGGCGCGATCGCCGTGGTCGCCGCGGTCGTGATCGGCATCGGCGTGGCGATGATGAACGGCGACTCCCAGAACGACAAGGCGAGCGACGGCGCCTCCAGCACGCCGTCGGCCCAGCAGAGCTCGGAGCCGAGCCCCTCCAACAGCAACAGCGCCGCCGCGCAGGACGACCTGCCGACGATCGACGCGAAGGCGCTGCGCCTGGACGGCGGGACGACGACGGCGTCGGACGTGAAGGGGGCGCAGGCGGACGGCGGCGTCTATGTGACGGGCTTCAACGCGGTCGGCGCGTCGCTCACCTGGACCGTCAACGGCATCCCCAAGTCCGGCAAGTACAGCGTGTACGTCGGCTACAGCGTGCCCGGCAAGGACGCCACCGCCACCCTCACGGTCAACGGCACAGCGTCCAAGAAGCCCGTCGACCTGAAGAACTGGGCGAACGCCTCCGGCGGTGACTACGAGAAGGGCTGGACGAAGACGTACAACTACGTCCAGCTCAACAAGGGCACCAACACCATCAAGCTGTCCTGCGAGCAGGGCAACCAGTGCGATGCCCTGCTGGACCAGATGTGGCTGGTCAAGGGCTGGGTCGGATCAGGCGGCTGACGCCTCCTGGGTCACGGTGACCCGTTCCGCCAGTTCCTCGTACGTCCGCCGGTCGAACTCCCCGGCCGTCGGTGACGCGACCGTCGCCGCCGACAGGGCGACGGCGCGGGACAGGCGGTCCGGCCACGGGAGTTGTTCCACCAGGCCCGACAGCAGGCCCGCCACCGCCGAGTCGCCCGCTCCCGTCGGGTTGCCGTGCAGGCGGGACGGGGGTGTGGCGCGCCAGCGGCCTTCCGGGGTCACCGCGAGGAGGCCCTCGGTGCCCAGTGAGGCGACCACCGCGCGGGCGCCCCGGCGGCGGGTGTCCTGGGTGGCGCGCAACGGCTCGTGGGAGCCGGTGAGTTCGGCCAGTTCGTCAACGTTCGGCTTCACGATGTCCGGGCGGGCGGCGACCCCGCGGCGCAGCGGCTCCCCGCTGGTGTCCAGCAGGACGGGAACGGCGGCGGCTCTGGCGGCGCGCACCAGGCCCGCGTACGCCCCCACCGGCACCCCCGGCGGCAGGCTGCCGCACAGCGCCACCGCGGACGCCGACGCGACCAGGTCCTCGTAGGCCTCCTGGAAAGCGGCCCACTCGGCGGGCGTGATGGTGGGGCCGGGTTCGTTGAGCTGCGTGGTGTCGCCGGTGCGGTCGTCCACCAGCGCGATCGTGCGGCGGGTCGGGCCCTCGACCGGGACGAGCGCGTCCACCAGATGCGGAACGGCGGTCAGGCCCTCCTGGACCGTGCGGCCCGTCGCGCCGCCCGTGAAGCCCGTCACCGTCACTTCGTGGCCCAGCGCCGCGAGTACCCGTGCGACGTTCACGCCCTTGCCGCCGGGCCGCTCGGTCACCTCGGTGACCCGGTGGGTGGCGTGCGGTTCGAGGACCGGCACGCGGTACGTGATGTCGAGAGCGGTGTTCAGCGTGACCGTGAGGATCAACCGCGCCGACCTCCCCCGAAGATGCATCTGTCCGTCCGGAAAGGCGATCATGCCAAACGGACGGCGGCCGTCCCAGTCTCCCAGCACAACCGCCGTCCTCAACAGGCGGACAGATCATCCCAGTTGGGGATCGACCACCCATTCCCCTCGGCGCATCACGCCCTTGAGTTCGAACCGCTCGTCCAGGATCACCAGATCGGCGTCCTTGCCGGGCTCCAGCGAGCCGACGGTGTCGTACATACCGAGCAGCTTGGCCGGGTTGGCCGAGATCGCCGCCACCACGGCCTCCACCGGCAGCCCGTCCACGGTCGCCGCCCGCTTGAACGCGCGGTCCAGCGTCAGCGTGGAGCCCGCGATCGAGCCGCCCTCCACCAGCCGCGCCACTCCCTCGCTGACCTCGACCTCCAGCGGGCCGAGCATGTACCTGCCGTCGACAAAGCCGGCCGCGTCCATCGCGTCGGTGATGAAGGCGACCCGGTCCGCGCCCGCGTGATGGAACGCCAGCTGGAGCGCGGCCGGGTGCAGGTGCGTGCCGTCGTCGATCAGCTCGACGGTGATCCGCTCGTCCTCCAGGAGGGCCGTGATCGGGCCGGGGGCCCGGTGCCCGATCGACGGCATCGCGTTGAACAGGTGCGTCGCGACCGTGGCGCCGGCCTCGATCGCCTCCACCGTCTGCTCGTACGTCGCGTCCGTGTGCCCGATCGCCGCGATCACACCGTGCTCCGCCAGCAGCCGTACGGAGTCGACGCCGCCCGGCAGTTCGGTGGCGAGCGTGACCATCTTCGCGTGGCCGCGCGCCGCGTCGATCAGCTTGCGCACCTCCGCCGGGTCCGGGTCGCGCAGCAGCGGCTCGGAGTGGGCGCCCTTGCGGCACGGCGAGATGAACGGGCCCTCGAAGTGGATGCCGGCGATGTCCCCCTGCTCCGCGAGCTCGCTCAGCAGCCCCGCCCGCTGGGCGAGGAAGTCCATGTCACCGGTGACCGTCGAGGCGACGACGGTGGTCGTGCCGTGCAGCCGGTGGGTGTGGATGCCCTTGAGGACCTCCTCGACCGTGCCCGAGGTGAAGGAGGCGCCGCCGCCACCGTGGTTGTGGATGTCGATGAAGCCGGGGACGACGTAGTGCCCGGTGACATCGATGACCTGGGCGTTCTCGGGAGCCGCGGCGGTGATACGGGTGCCCTCGACGATGACGCGGCCGTCGGGCACCGTGCCGGTGGGGAGGACCACCCGGCCGCCGGAGAGTACCTGCGGGTGCGTCGTGGCTGGTCGCGCCCCGCGACGGAGTCGCAAATCGGCGCTGTCCCGCGCCCCTGGGTGGGCTGCCATCAGGTGGTTACCTCCGTGCGGTCAGTTGTAGTGAGGAGGTCCCAGGCCAGGAGGCCGGCGCCGAGGCAACCTGCCGTGTCGCCCAGGGCCGCGGGAACGATCTGCGGCAGTTTCTGGAAGGTGACCCGGCGGCGGACGGCGTCCCGCAGGGGTGTGAACAAGGTTTCCCCCGCCTCCGCGAGGCCGCCACCGATGATCAGCGTGCGCGGGTCCAGCAGGGTGAGGGCGGTGACCAGGCCGTCCGCCAGGGCGTCGACTGCCTCCTGCCAGACTCGGACGGCGTTCGGGTCACCGGACGCGACAGCCTTCGCGCAGTCCGCGGCGTCCGCCTCGGGGTCGCCGCAGGCCGCCGCCCACGCCTCGCTCACGGCCGCGGCGGAGGCGTAGCGCTCCAGGCAGCCGGTCTGCCCGCACGGACAGGGGCTGCCTCCCGGCCGTACGACGATGTGGCCGATCTCGCCCGCGAAGCCGTGCGCGCCCGCCTCCACCCGGCCCTCGATCCCGATGGCGCCCGCGATGCCGGTGCCGAGGGGCACGAACATGAAACGGTCGGCGCCCTTGCCCGCCCCGATCCGGCCCTCCGCGAGGCCGCCGGTGCGCACGTCGTGGCCGAGGGCCACCGGGACGCCGAGCTTCGCGTACAGCCGGTCGCGCAGGGGGACGTCGCGCCAGCCGAGGTTGGCCGAGTAGGCGGCGACGCCCCGCTCGGCGTCGACGATGCCGGGGACGGCGACCCCGGCCGCGGCCGCGGGCTCGCCGAGATGCTCGGCGCCGTACGCGCTCAGGTCGGCGGCGAAGTCGAGGATGCCCTCGACGACGGCGTCCGGCCCGCGCTCGCGCCCGGTCGCCCGGCGGGACTGGTGCAGCAGCTCGCCGTCGGCCGCGACCAGAGCGGCCTTCATCCCGGTGCCGCCCACGTCGAGGGCGATGACATGTCTCACGGGGGACAGTGTGACCCCAGGACCCGCGAGAGGTCTAGTCCACTCACGTGGTGTAGACCTATTGTGTCCATATATTGAACGGTCAGACAGCAGGGTTGGGGTCACAAGCAGTGCAGCGGCGCAGGACAGGAACGATCGCGGCAGTGTCCGCACTGGGCATGACGGCGGTCCTCGGCGGCTGCGGCGTCACCGGCGGATCGGGGGACGTCACCCTGAAGCTGATCGCCGCCGACTACGGCGACTCCGCCGCGAACAGCTCCCAGAAGTACTGGGACCACCTCGTCGACGAGTACGAGAGCAAGCACCCCGACGTGAAGATCGACGTCAGCGTCTACTCGTGGAACGACGTCGACCGCAAGGTCAAGGAGCTGGTCGACGCGGGCAAGGAGCCCGACATGGCGCAGATCGGCGCCTACGCCGACTACGCCGACAAGGACCTGCTCTACACCGCCGACGACCTGCTCTCCATCACCGCGCAGGCCGACCTCGCCTCCCAGCTCGCCACCGCGGGCCAGGTCAAGGGCGTGCAGTACGGGATGCCGTTCGCGGCCTCCACCCGGCTGCTCTTCTACAACAAGACCCTCTTCAAGCAGGCCGGCATCACCCCGCCGAAGACCTGGAACGAGCTGGCCGGCGACGCCAGGGCGCTCAAGGCGCAGGGCGTGAAGTACCCGTACGCGCTGCCGCTCGGCCCCGAGGAGGCGCAGGCCGAGACGATGCAGTGGCTGCTGAGCGGCGGCGGTGGCTACACCGACGACGTCGGCACCTACGGCATCGACTCCGCGCAGAACGTCTCCACCTTCAACTGGCTCAAGGACGACCTGGTCGACAAGGGCCTGACCGGTCCCGTCGCGCCCGGCAGGCTCAACCGTGCCGACGCCTTCGCCGCGTTCGCCAAGGGCGACGTCGGCATGCTCAACGGCCACCCCTCGCTGATGAAGATCGCCGCGAAGAAGGGCGTGAAGTACGGCATGGTGCCGATGCCCGGTGTGGACGGCAAGAGCAAGAACACCATGGGTGTCGCCGACTGGATGATGGCCTTCAAGAAGAACGGGCACGCCAAGCAGGTCGGCGACTTCCTCGACTTCGTCTACAGCACCAAGAACGTGCTCGCCTTCTCCCGCGAGTACGACCTGCTGCCGGTCACCACCTCCGCGTCCGAGGTGATGAGCAACGACAAGCAGGACGCCGACCTCAAGCCGTTCCTGGACCAGCTGCCGCTGTCCGAGCTCTACCCGGTCGGCGACACCTCCTGGGCCCAGGTCGCCGCGGCCGTCAAGAAGGAGATAGGCGGGGCCGTCGCCCCCAACGGCAGCCCCGCGGGCACCCTCGCGCAGCTCCAGTCGACGGCCACCATGGCGGAGAACGCGCAGTAGGCGCTGTGATGTCAGTGGCGAGGCGCTGCGCTGTCAGTGGCGGGGGCTACCGTGCATGGCATGGATGAGGAGCAGCTGGGGGAGCGGGAGCGGGCCGTCCTCGCCCTGGAGCGCCGGGGCTTTCCGGGGCCGGGCGCGAAGGAGCGCGCCATCCGCGAGGAACTGGGCCTGGCCCCGGTCCGCTACTACCAGCTGCTCAACGCCCTCCTGGACGACAGAAGGGCCCTCGCCCACGACCCGGTGACCGTGAACAGGCTGCGGCGGGTGAGGGAACAAAGACAGGCGGAACGCTGAGAGGGGCGCTCGCCGTTAAGGTCGCCGTATGGGCACCCCTACGGATACGGACTCGACGCACTCCATGGACCCCCTGCCGACGCCTGCCACACAGGCGGGACGCGACGGACTCGCCGCGCTGCTCGCCAACCCCGGGAAAGCCGTCGTCGGCCTCGACTTCGACGGCACCCTCGCCCCGATCGTGGCGGACCCCGAGCAGGCCCGCGCGCACCCGGAAGCGGTGCCGGCGCTCGCCGCGCTCGCCCCGCGGATCGCCTCCGTCGCGGTGGTCACCGGCCGCCCGGCCGGGGTCGCGGTGCGCTACGGCGGCTTCGCGGGCGTGCCGGGCCTGGAGCACCTGCTCGTCCTCGGCCACTACGGCGCCGAGCGCTGGGACGCCGTCAGCGGCGAGGTCAGCGCACCCGCCCCGCACCCCGGCGTGGCCGCCGTCCGGGCCGAACTGCCCGGCGTGCTCGACCGCGTCGGCGCCTGGCAGGGCACCTGGATCGAGGAGAAGGGCCGCGCCGTCGCGGTCCACACCCGCCGCGCCCAGGACCCCCAGGCCGCCTTCGAGGCGCTGCGAGCCCCCCTCACCGACCTCGCCCACCGCCACGGCCTGATCGTCGAACCCGGCCGCCTGGTCCTGGAACTGCGCCCCCCTGGCATGGACAAGGGCGTGGCCCTGCTGGAGTACGTCCGCGAGATCGGCGCCTCGTCCGTCCTCTACGCCGGCGACGACCTCGGCGACCTCCCCGCCTTCGACGCGGTCGACGAACTACGCACCGAAGGCGTCCCCGGCCTCCTGGTATGCAGCGGCAACAACGAGGTGACCCGCCTGCGCGACCGAGCAGACCTGGTGGTGGACGGCCCACCGGGGGTGGTGGCGCTGCTACGGGGGCTGGCGACTCGACTGGGCTGACCGGTCAGGGCGTTCAGCTGGTTCGGGAACCACTGTGCGGGCGGCTGCGGGAGTCGTCCGGCCGCTGCTGGGCATGGCGGCTCGGCTGGGCTGAGCGGTTTAGTGCGCGGTCGGTGGCGCGGTCGGCCGCGTCGGCCGGTTGCGGGTCGGCGGCGTCACGGGTCTGCTCGTCGCGGGGCTGCGGGAACGCGGAGGCGTCGTGGTGGTCGGACCTGCGGGAATCGTCCGCTGGCGCGGGCCTTCGTGACTCAGCTTGGCTGACCGGTCCACTGCGTGGGCGGCGGCGCGGTGGCCGGCTGTCGTCGGCCGGCTGCGCGTCGGTGGCGTCCCGGGGCTGCTCGTTGCCGGGCCGCGGGGACGTCGTGGTGGGCGGACCGGTTGCTGCGTCGCCCCGTCGGCTCAACCAGCCTGCCCCGTCAGGGCGTTCAGCTGGTCCAGGAACCATTGGGCCGGCGGTAGCGCGGTCGCCGCTGCTGACAGGCGCTTGGCGCGTTCCGCTCGTTCCTCCGCGGGCATGGTCAGGGCCTCGTGCAGGGCGTTGGCGGTTTCCACGATGTCGTAGGGGTTCACCGTGATCGCGTCCTCGCCCAGTTCCGCGTGGGCGCCTGCCTCGCGGGAGAGGACCAGGGCGCATCCGTTGTCGGAGACCAGTGGCACTTCCTTGGCGACGAGGTTCATGCCGTCGCGGATCGGGTTGACGAGGGCCACGTCGGCCAGTCGGTAGGCGGCGAGCGAGCGGGCGAAGTCGTCCTTGAGGTGCAGCACGACCGGGGTCCAACCCGGGGTGCCGTAACGGGAGTTGATCTCGTCCGCCACTCGCTGCACCTCGGCCATGTAGTCCCGGTAGACGGCGAGGTCCTGCCGGGAGGGGTAGGCGAAGGCCACGTGCACGACGCGCTCGCGCCACTCGGGGCGGGAGTCGAGCAACTGACGGTACGCCAGCAGCCCGCGCACGATGTTCTTCGACAGCTCGGTGCGGTCGACCCGCACGACCGTCCTGCGACCCTCCCCGATCTCGTCCCGCAGCGCCGCCATCCGCTCCGTCACGTCGTCCCGGTGCGACCGCTCGCGCAGGAAGTCCGCGTCCGCGCCGAGGCCGTGCACCCCGACCTCCGTGCCGCCCAGACCGCCCACGAAGGCCGTACAGCAGGCCGTGAAGGCGTCCGCCCAGCGCCGGGTGAGGAAGCCGAGCCGGTCGGCGCCCAGCATTCCGCGCAGCACCTGCTCGGCGATGTCGTCGGGCAGCAGCCGGAAGTACTCCACGGGCGCCCACGGCGTGTGCGAGAAGTGCCCGATCCTCAGGTCGGGCCGCAGCTCCCGCAGCATCCCCGGCACCAGGCACAGGTGGTAGTCCTGCACCAGCACCGCCGCGCCCGGCCCCGCCTCCTCGGCGAGCGCCTCGGCGAAGGCGCGGTTGTAGGTCTCGTACGACGCCCACTGCCGCCGGAACTCCGCGTCGAAGACCGGCTCCAGCGGGGTCTGCCACAGCAGATGGTGGACGAACCAGAGCACCGAGTTCGCGATGCCGTTGTAGGCGTCCGCGTGCACGTCGCCCGGGATGTCCAGCATCCGCACGCCGTCCTCGCCGATCCCGCGCCGCACCGCCTCCCGGTCGCCGTCGGACAGTGCCGAGCACACCCAGAGCGCGCCCGCGTCCGGACCGATCGCCGACAGCCCGGAGACCAGCCCCCCGCCGCCGCGCTTCGCGGCCAGCGAGCCGTCGTCCTGCACCTCGTACGAGACCGGTCCGCGATTGGACGCGACCAGCACCTGATGAGCGCCGTGCGTGGAAGCCATAAGCCTCAACCTAGCCCGGCCTGGAAACACTCAAACGTCCGGTCGCCCCTCGTGGGCGGACCGTTTACGGCGCGTCATGCGGCGTCATACGGCGCGTCGCCGTGCTCAGGCGACCCTTCGCTCGGCGTACTCGGCGATCTCCGCCATCGGCGGCCGCTCCTCGGTGTCCACCGCGTAGGTGCGCGGCTCGAAGCCGTCCTCGCCCCGCTCGAACTGGATCAGCGACGGCCGCACGAGATGTCCGCGGGCCAGTCTCAGCTGCGCGGTGCGGTAGATCGCGGCGGCCATCCGGCCCAGCGCCTGCCCGTCCTGGTGGCGGTGCCTGCGCACGCCGACGTCGACCTGGGCGAGCCCGTCCAGGCCCACCAGGTGCAGGGCGTCGACCAGCATGCCCAGCTCCACGCCGTAGCCGACCGGGAAGGGGAGCTGTTCCAGCAGGCCGCGGCGGGCCGCGTACTCGCCGCCGAGCGGCTGCACGAAGCCCGCCAGCTGCGGCCAGTGCATGTTCAGCAGCGGGCGCGCCATCAGCTCGGTGACCCGGCCGCCCTGCCCCGCCGCCCCGGCGAGCGGCCGGTCGTACATGGCCTTGACCAGGTCGATCCCGGGGTCGGTGAGCAGCGGGCCGACGATCCCGGAGACGAAGCCGGAGGAGAACTCCCGCAGGTCCGCGTCGACGAAGCAGACGATGTCGCCGCTCGTCACGAGCAGCGAGCGCCACAGAACCTCGCCCTTGCCGGGCACGGCCGGGATGCGCGGCAGGATCGCGTCCCGGTGCACCACCCGCGCCCCCGCCTCGGCGGCCACCTTCGAGGTGGCGTCGGTGGACCCCGAGTCGACGACGACGATCTCGTCGACCAGCGGAGCCTCCTCCACGAGGTCGCGCCGGACGGTGGCGACGATGTCGCCGACCGTCTCCTCCTCGTTGAGCGCGGGCAGGACGACGGAGACCGTCTGGCCCGTACGCTGCTTGGCGGCGAGGATGCGGTGGAGCGGGCGGTCGGCGGCGGACCAGGAGCGCGTGCGCAGCCAGCGCTCGACTTCTTCCAGCACGGTCGGCGGCTCCTCACGGTCGTCTCGCGTTACGGACGGCCCTCTCAACTGTCGTGGCCGTCGGTTACAGTCTTGAACAACGCGGATGACGATCGCTGTGCGGGGTCGCCGCGACTCACAATCGAATACAGCTCATCCAGAGGGGCAGAGGGAAACGGCCCGTTGAAGCCCCGGCAACCCTCCAGCCGGTACTCGTCGATCAGTGTTGATCATCCGCGAGGCTCCCCGGCTAGGGAAGGTGCCAAATCCGTCTCACGGCGAGATGCGCCGTGAGGAAGATGAGGAGAAAGGGCCTCGCCTCCATGGCTGCGCAGACTGCTGCAAGCACCACCGACTCCACGACCGTCGACCTCGGCCCCGCCGCCGCCCTCAGCTGCCGCGAATGCGGGCACCGCGTACCGCTCGGACCGGTCTTCGCGTGCGAGGAGTGTTTCGGCCCGCTCGAGATCGCGTACGACTTCTCGGCCTACGAGCCCGAGGACCTCCGCAAGCGCATCGAGGCGGGCCCCGCGAACATCTGGCGCTATGCGCCCCTGCTGCCGGTCCCCGCTGACGTGGCGGACAAGCCCAACATCAACCCCGGTTGGACCAAGCTCGTCAAGGCCGACAACCTCGCCCGCGAGCTGGGCGTGACCGGCGGTCTGTACGTCAAGGACGACTCCGGCAACCCGACGCACTCCTTCAAGGACCGCGTCGTCGCGCAGGCCCTGGAGGCGGCGCGCGTCTTCGGCTTCACCACCCTCTCCTGCTCCTCCACCGGCAACCTCGCCGGCGCGGTGGGCGCCGCCGCGGCCCGCGCCGGCTTCCGCAGCTGCGTGTTCATCCCGCACGACCTGGAGCAGGGCAAGGTCGTCATGGCCGCGATCTACGGCGGCGAACTCGTCGGCATCGAGGGCAACTACGACGACGTGAACCGTTTCTGCTCCGAGCTGATCGGCGACCCGGCCGGCGAGGGCTGGGGCTTCGTCAACGTCAACCTGCGGCCGTACTACGCCGAGGGCTCCAAGACGTTGGCGTACGAGATCTGCGAGCAGCTCGGCTGGAAGCTGCCGGACCAGCTGGTCATCCCGATCGCCTCGGGCTCGCAGCTCACGAAGATCGACAAGGGGCTGCAGGAGCTGATCAAGCTCGGGCTCGTCGAGGACAGGCCGTACAAGATCTTCGGCGCACAGGCCGAGGGGTGCAGCCCTGTCTCCGTCGCGTACAAGGCGGGGCACGATGTCGTCCGGCCGCAGAAGCCGAACACCATCGCCAAGTCGCTGGCGATCGGGAATCCGGCGGATGGGCCGTATGTGCTCGACATCGCGCGTCGCACCGGGGGTGCGGTGGAGGACGTGAACGACGAGCAGGTCGTTGAGGCGATCAAGTTGCTCGCCCGGACCGAGGGGATCTTCGCTGAGACGGCGGGGGGTGTGACCGTCGGCGTGACGAAGAAGCTCGTTGAGAACGGGGTGTTGGATCCGAGCCTGACCACGGTGGTGCTCAACACCGGGGATGGGTTGAAGACTCTTGACGCGGTCGCCGGGACTGGGCTCACCGCGACCATTCGCCCCAATCTTGAGTCGTTCCGTGAGGCTGGGCTGGCGTAGTCGGTAGTTGTTTGTCTGCGGGCTGGTTTGGGCTGGTCGCGCAGTTCCCCGCGCCCCTGAGGGGCACACACCTGACCGGAGGTTTCACGTGAGCGTCAACGTTCGTATCCCTACCATCCTGCGTACCTACACCGGCGGGCAGGCCGAGGTTGCTGCTGAAGGGGCGACCCTGGCCGAGGTCATTGCCGATCTGGAGAAGAACCATGCGGGGATCGCTGCCCGTGTGCTCGACGATCAGGGCAAGTTGCGGCGGTTCGTGAACGTGTATGTGAACGACGACGACGTGCGCTTCGAGCAGGGCCTGGAGACGGCGACCCCGGACGGTGCGGGTGTCTCGATCATCCCGGCCGTCGCCGGAGGCTGACGAACAGGTCGCGCGCCCCGATTATTACCGTGGGTAAGGTCGGTTACGAAGAGTTCATGCAATTGCCCCCTCCGTGAGAGAAGCGGAGGGGGCAATTCTGCATGGTTGAGCACGGTACAGTTGGGGAACTGGCCCGGATCTGCTTGCCGCACGCATATGAGTTCTGGCTTCTCGGACAACAATAAGCGGCCAAAGTGTGCAGGTTTTTTGCGTCTTATGCTCCTTTTATGGGGCCCGACTTGCCCTGAATTCGGGGGAATTCTCAGTAAATTCCCGACCGGTCGTGCCCGGAATTCTCGTCCGATTGACCTGTTGCAGACGGCAGTTGGGCAGATACATTCAGCCGCGGTCGACGCGTTCCGGCGCACGCCCCCAACCGTGGGGGGTGAGGTCTGACCCGGATCCGCGAAGTGCGGGTCCGTGCAAGGGCCAGTAATAGGGGAGTTAGGCATGGCTCAGGGCACCGTCAAGTGGTTCAACGCGGAGAAGGGGTACGGCTTCATCGCGGTCGACGGTGGTGCGGATGTTTTCGTCCACTACAGCGCGATTCAGATGGACGGATACCGCACCCTGGAAGAGGGTCAGCGGGTCGATTTCGAGATCTCGCAGGGCCAGAAGGGGCCGCAGGCGGACATGGTCCGACTGGCGGCCGGCTGAAGCACGCGCCGGGTCAATCGCAGCGACGTTCTTCCGTTCTTGATCGAAGGGTCCGCGCCCTGGGTGCGGGCCCTTCGGCATGTCCGGGATCGGCATCGACCGCGGCCCGCACCCTCCGCTCGGTCCCTGGGAGGCGCTTGCGCCCGCCCGTCGCCCGACCACCACCCCTCAACGAGCCCGCTCCGCGGGCGCACCTTGCACTCTCATGGGGCGAGTGCTAATCATTGGCGTTAGCACTCTGAAGGTGAGAGTGACAAAGAAGGACCGGGTCGGTGAGGCCCGCAGGCCGGGTGGGGCAAGGAACCACGAGGCATGCGTGCCGTCCGTCGCGGGCGCGGGCGCGGTCCGAAGGAATCACCCCCAGTCCTGGAGGGACCACTTCACATGGCCAAGATCATCGCGTTCGACGAGGAGGCGCGGCGCGGCCTCGAGCGCGGCATGAACCAGCTCGCGGACGCCGTGAAGGTGACGCTCGGCCCCAAGGGCCGCAACGTCGTCCTCGAGAAGAAGTGGGGCGCCCCCACGATCACCAACGATGGTGTCTCCATCGCCAAGGAGATCGAGCTCGAGGACCCGTACGAGAAGATCGGCGCCGAGCTGGTCAAGGAAGTCGCCAAGAAGACGGACGACGTCGCCGGTGACGGTACGACCACCGCGACCGTTCTCGCCCAGGCCCTGGTCAAGGAGGGCCTGCGCAACGTAGCCGCCGGTGCCAACCCGATGGCCCTCAAGCGCGGTATCGAGAAGGCCGTCGAGGCCGTCTCCGGTGCCCTGCTCGAGCAAGCCAAGGACGTGGAGACCAAGGAGCAGATCGCTTCCACGGCCTCCATCTCCGCCGCCGACACCCAGATCGGCGAGCTCATCGCCGAGGCCATGGACAAGGTCGGCAAGGAAGGCGTCATCACCGTCGAGGAGTCCCAGACCTTCGGTCTGGAGCTGGAGCTCACCGAGGGTATGCGCTTCGACAAGGGCTACATCTCGGCGTACTTCGCCACCGACATGGAGCGGATGGAGGCGTCGCTCGACGACCCGTACATCCTGATCGCCAACTCCAAGATCGGCTCCGTCAAGGACCTGCTCCCGCTCCTGGAGAAGGTCATGCAGTCGGGCAAGCCGCTGCTGATCATCGCCGAGGACGTCGAGGGCGAGGCCCTGTCGACCCTGGTCGTCAACAAGATCCGCGGCACCTTCAAGTCCGTCGCGGTCAAGGCCCCGGGCTTCGGCGACCGCCGCAAGGCGATGCTGAACGACATCGCCATCCTCACCGGCGGCGAGGTCATCTCCGAGGAGGTCGGTCTCAAGCTGGAGAACACGACCCTCGACCTGCTGGGCCGCGCCCGCAAGGTGGTCATCACCAAGGACGAGACCACCATCGTCGACGGCGCCGGCTCCACGGAGCAGGTGCAGGGCCGCGTGAACCAGATCCGCGCCGAGATCGAGAACAGCGACTCGGACTACGACCGCGAGAAGCTGCAGGAGCGCCTGGCGAAGCTCGCCGGCGGTGTCGCGGTCATCAAGGCCGGTGCCGCCACCGAGGTGGAGCTCAAGGAGCGCAAGCACCGCATCGAGGACGCCGTCCGCAACGCGAAGGCCGCCGTCGAGGAGGGCATCGTCGCCGGTGGTGGCGTCGCGCTCATCCAGGCGTCCACCGTCTTCGAGAAGCTGGACCTGGAGGGTGACGAGGCGACCGGCGCCAACGCCGTGCGCATCGCGCTCGAGGCCCCGCTGAAGCAGATCGCCGTCAACGCCGGCCTCGAGGGCGGTGTCGTGGTGGAGAAGGTGCGCAACCTGACCCCGGGCCACGGCCTGAACGCCGCGACCGGCGAGTACGTCGACCTGGTCAAGGAAGGCATCATCGACCCGGCGAAGGTCACGCGCTCTGCCCTGCAGAACGCCGCCTCCATCGCCGCGCTCTTCCTGACCACCGAGGCCGTCATCGCCGACAAGCCGGAGAAGGCCGCCGCGCCCGCCGGTGGCGGCATGCCGGGCGGTGACATGGACTTCTGATCGACCCCGGTCGATCCGCGTCCTTACCGAGGGCGGCACTTCCTGCCAGGCGCAGGGGGTGCCGCCCTTCGGTGTGTCCGGGGTCGGGTTCGGGGTGTGTCCGGAGTCATGGCAAAGTTCGTTCAGAGGGTGCAACAATGCATGCGCACATACCATCCGGTTAGCACCAGCACCCCGAGGAGCCCCCGCGTGACCGTCACCGAGTCCCCCACCTCCCGAGCGGCCCAGATCCTGTCGCGTCCGATCTCGCTGGGCGGTCTGACCGTCCCGAACCGGATCGTGATGGCGCCGATGACGCGCATGTTCTCCCCGGGCGGCATCTCCGGCGAGGACGTGCGCTCCTACTACGCGCGCCGTGCCGCCGCCGGTGTCGGCCTGATCGTCACCGAGGGCACCTACGTCGGTCACGCCTCCGCCGGGCAGAGCGACCGCGTCCCGCGCTTCCACGGCGAGGAGCAGCTCGCGGGCTGGGCGAAGGTGGCCGAGGACGTGCATGCCGCCGGCGGCACGATCGTCCCGCAGCTGTGGCACATCGGCATGGTCCGCAAGCAGGGCGAGCCGCCCTTCGCGGACGCCCCCGCCGTCGGCCCCTCCGGCCTGGTGACCGCGGGCGCCGAGCAGACCGGCAAGGCGATGACCCAGCAGGACGTGGACGACGTCGTCACCGCGTTCGCCGAGGCCGCGGGCGCCGCCGAGCGCATCGGCTTCGACGGCGTGGAGATCCACGGCGCCCACGGCTACCTCCTCGACCAGTTCCTGTGGGCGGGCACCAACCGCCGCACCGACGCCTACGGCGGCGACCCGGTGGCCCGCGCCCACTTCTCCGCCGAGATCGTCGCCGCCGTCCGCGCGGCCGTCTCCCCGGACTTCCCGGTGCTCTTCCGCTACTCGCAGTGGAAGCAGCAGGACTACACCGCGCGGCTCGCCGAGACCCCGCAGGAGCTGGAGGCGATCCTCGCGCCGCTGGCCGCCGCCGGAGTCGACGCCTTCCACGCCTCCACGCGCCGCTACTGGCTGCCCGAGTTCGACGGCTCGGACCTGAACCTGGCCGGCTGGACGAAGAAGCTCACCGGCAAGCCGGTCATCACCGTCGGCTCGGTCGGCCTCGACGGTGACTTCATCAAGGGCTTCCAGGGCGAAGGGGCCCCGGTCAAGGGCATCGACGACCTGCTCGACCGCCTGGAGGCCGAGGAGTTCGACATGGTCGCGGTCGGCCGGGCGCTGCTGCAGGACCCCGAGTGGGCCGCGAAGGTCCTCGCCGGGCGGTTCTCGGACCTGAAGCCGTACGACGCGGCCGCGCTGCGCTCGCTGAGCTGAGCCGAGCCCGGTGCGGGGCGTCGGCCGCCTGACACTCTGGTTGCGAACGTCAACTCCGGCTAGCGTGCTGGAGCATGAGGATTCTGCACCTCTCCGACACCCACGTCGAACGTACCGACGCCCCCAACCGGCACGGCGTCAACCCGACCGAATCCCTGCGCCTCATGCTCGACGGGCTCCGCCACCAGCGGGACGTCGACGCGATCGTCGTCACCGGTGACATCGCCAACGACGGGGCCGTGGAGGCGTACGCGACCGTACGGGAGCTGCTGAGAGAGTTCGCGCTGCCGCTGGACGCGCCGGTGTTCTGCACGACCGGGAACCACGACGAGCGCGAGGCGTTCGGCAAGGTGCTGGGCAGCGGGCATCTGGCGGCCGACGGCAGCGAGCGGGCCGAGACGGTGCTGCGGTCCGCCGCCGGGGAGCGGGCCGCGGTCAGCACCGTCGCCGGATGGCGCTTCGTCACGCTGGACTCGCTCGTGCCCGGCAAGGTGCACGGCTGGCTCAGCACCGAGCAACTGGCCTGGCTGCGCGGCGTTCTGGCCACGCCCGCGCCCAGGGGGACCGTGCTCGCCCTCCACCATCCGCCGATCAGCCTGGACGTCGGCACCCAGCGCGTCTTCGGCCTGCGCAACCCGTCGGCCCTGGCGGACGCCGTCCGCGGCACCGGCGTACGGGTGGTCCTCGCCGGCCACTTCCATCTGCAGCTCTTCGGCATGCTGGAGGCGGTCCCGGTGTGGGTCACCCCCGGGGTGGTCACGCGCATGGACCTGACCACGCGGCCCGGCACGGAGCGTGCCGTGCGCGGGGCGTCGGCCTCGCTGATCGAGCTGGGCGACGGCTCGACGGGACCGATGTTCCACACCCTCCACGCACGCGACCCACGGGCCCACGAGACGGTGTACGAGATCGACGAGGAGCAGACACGGGCGCTGATCCAACGGTTCGGTTAGTTCTACAGGTTCCCGAGCGGCTCGATGTCGACCTTCACCGGGGTGCCCCACACCCGCAGCACCTCGTAGTCGGTGAACTCGTGCACCAGCCGGTACGCCATCGCGGGGCGCGGGCCGCGGCGCTGGGCGTTGAGATACCGCTCGGCCTCGCGCCGGTCCCGCCGTGGCGTCCCGCACAGCTGCCACTCCCGGCCGTTCCACGACTCCGGCAGCCAGCGCTGCTGGGGCTGCGGGCGGTCGGCGCTGACGCCGTAGCGGGACGGCACGGTCTCGGTGACCAGCGGGGGCACGGGACCGCCGTTGTACTCCGCCCTGCGCGCCGCCCTGCGCCTGGTCTCGCAGAGCAGGCACAGGTCGTGCGCGTTCTCGTCCACGGGGCCGTTCGGATGCTCCGGGCACCGCGTCGCCGGGGCGGCGCCCGCCACACTCTCGTCCAGCAACTCCAGGGCCCGGCGCAGATCCGCCTTGACCTCATGCAGCTTGCCGTCCGGCGTATCCCCGTTGAGCGCCTCGCCGTGCTCCCCGAGCAGCCGGAGAGCACGGCCCAGAGCGGTGAGCTGGGCGTGGTTCATGAGTATCAGTGTGCGGGGTCCTTGAGCCCGGTGACGAACGCGGCCCAGGTCTCCGGGAGGAACGTGAGCACTGGGCCTTTGGGGGTCTTGGAGTCCCGGATGGGTACGAGGGTGGGGTGGTCGTCGGCTACTTCCAGGCACTCGTTACCGCCGCCGCCGCTGTATGTCGACTTGCGCCAGCGGGCGACTTCTAGGCAGTTGTTGCCGCCACCGCCGCTGTAGCTCGACTTGTACCAGGTGGGTTCAGGGATGCTCCTCATGGGCGTAATCCTGCGCCACCGACTCGATCAGGGCTAGAGACTTCTGCGGCGAGAGGGCGACGGCGGCGAGGAGTTCGAACGTGAACCTCAGTCGGGCGACGGTTGCCGGGTCGTCCTCCAGTCGTCCGGTGCCGGGTCCCTCGAAGTAGACCAGCGCAGGGGCATCCTCGAAGTCCATCAGGCGCAGCGAGCCCGCCATCGAGTTGTGCGCCCCCGCGTTGAAGGGCAGCACCTGCACGATGACCCGGCCCCGGCGGCCCAGGGCCGCGACGTGGCGCAAGGCTTCCGCCATCACCGTCCGGCCTCCGGTCTCCCGGCGCAGCGCCGCCTCGTCGAGCACCGCCCACAACAACGGCTTTGCCGGATCGTCCAGCAAGCGGGTCCGTACGATCCTGCCGTCCACCCACTCGTCGATGGTCTCCTCCGTCGCCGTGGGGTCGTAGGCGCGGTTCACGGCACGTGCGTACGCGGGCGTCTGGAGCAGCCCGGGGATCAGCATCGGTGCGTACTGGCGAATCGCCGTTGCCGTCACCTCCGCTTCCGCCGCCTCGGCGAAGTGCTCCGGGTACCGGGACTTCGCAGCCGCCCTGCAGTTCCGCAGGAAAAAATCCTCCGTACCCAACACCTCATCCAACAACCGCGCATACTCCGGCTGCATCCGACGCGTCCCCGCCTCCAACTGCCCCACGAACGACCCGCTCACGAACAACCGCAGCCCCAACTCCTCCTGGCTGAGCCCGGCCTTCTCGCGCGCGTGGCGCAGTTCCGCGCCGAGGAGGGCGCGCGGCGATGACGACGGGTCGAGGTCCTTCGGTCCCGGCATGGGCAACTCCCTGTCCGACAAACGCGGTTGTTGTGTCCTCCCGTATGGCCAGGTTAGAGCCTTGTTGAACACTCTGTGTGGTGAATCAGCAACTCACCGTGGAGGTAGGAGCGCCGTGCGACCGACCGAAGAAGTAGTGGAGACCCTGCGGAGCGCCCTCGTGGGCGTCGGCGTCGTCCTGCCCTCCCCCGGCGTCGACCCCGTCACGGGCGCGAGCGACGAGCCGTTCGCTCTGGTCGACCTCGGCCGCTGCAACACCCGTACCGCCGAGCGGCTGGCGTCGGTGCTGCGTGGGGAGCGCCCGCCGGTCGGTGCGCATGCCGTGGACGTACGGGACGGGCGGGTCGGGGAGGTGATGGGACATGTCGGAGGGCGGGTCCAGCTGCGGCCCGTGGCCGGTGGGCGCGAGTGGGACTGCCCGCCGGAGTCGACCCAGGCCGCATCGCCGGAGGAGGTGATGCGGGCACGGGTGCGCAAGGCCAACAGCCAGGGGCGGCTGCCGTGTTGAGGTCGGTCAGCCCGCCGCGGCCGCCAGCGCCGCTCGCAGGTGGCCGTCGGAGTCCTCCAGGAGCCGGGCCGCCGTGGGGCCGTCGACGCCCGCCAGGATGGCCAGGATGGCGTTCTTCACCTCGCCGTCGGTGGCCGCGAGGGCCCGCTCGATCTCGTCGTCCGGCGCTCCCGTGGCGAGGGCGACGATCCGGCGGGAGCGGGCGCGCAGCTTCTCGTTGGAGGCGCGTACGTCGACCATCAGGTTCCCGTACGTCTTGCCGAGCCGGATCATCGTGATCGTCGAGAGCATGTTGAGCACGAGCTTCTGGGCCGTGCCCGCCTTGAGGCGGGTGGAGCCGGTCAGCAGCTCGGGCCCGACGACGACCTCGATGCCGTGCTCGGCGGCCGCGGCGAGCGCGCTGTCGGGGTTGCAGGCCAGGCCCACGGTCAGCGCGCCCAGCGCGCGGGCGTGCTCGACGGCGGCGATGGCGTAGGGCGTGCGGCCGGAGGCGGAGATGCCGACGACGGTGTCGGCGGCGATCAGGCGCAGCTGGTCGAGGTCGTCCCGGGCGAGCTGGGCGGAGTCCTCGGCGCCCTCGACGGAGGTGACCATGGCGTCGGGGCCGCCCGCGATCAGGCCCACGACCTGGTCGGGATCGGTGTTGAAGGTCGGCGGGCACTCGGAGGCGTCCAGGACGCCGAGCCGGCCGGCGGTCCCGGCACCGGCGTAGATCAGCCGCCCGCCGCGCGCCATGCGCTCCGCGACGGCGTCGATGGCGGCGGCGATCTCGGGCAGCCGCTCGGCGACGGCCGTGGGCACGGTGGCGTCCTCGCCGTTCATCAGCCGGGCGATCTCCAGGGTGGGGAGCCGGTCGATCTCGGCGAGGTCGGGTCGGAAGGCCTCGGTGGTCAGCGTTTCCAACTCGGCGCGCAGTTCACGGGGGTTGGAGGTGGAGGTCATGAGGGCGTGACTCTTTCGACGGACGGTTCGGTGAGGGTTGTGCCCTGTTCTGTCCGGTGGCGGGGGCAGGGGGCTACCGCCGGTGCCGGTGCGCCAGTGCCTCGTAGGACGCGGCGAGTGCGGGCCCCGCCGACTCGTACGTCCGCTGCGCCACCCCCACGAACAAACAGTCCACGACGAGGAGTTGGCTGGTCCGGGACGACATCGCGGCGGGCCGCAGTTCGCTCTCCCGGGCGACGGACGTGGTCAGCACATGATCGGCGTACTGGGCGACCGGTCCGTCCGGCCGGCCGGTGATCGCCACCGTCGTCGCCCCGTGCTCGAAGGCGACGCGCAGCGGCTCGATGACGTCGCCGGTCGACCCGGAATGGGTGATCGCGATGGCGACGTCGCCGCCGCGCAGCTGCACGGCGTTGGTCACGGCCAGGTGCGGATCGCCGTGCGCGTGGGCTATCAGCCCGATCCGCAGCAGCTTCTGCGCCAGGTCCTGCGCGACCAGGCCGGACGCCCCGACGCCGTACACATCGATCCGCCGTGCTCCGGCCGCCGCGCTCACCGCGGCCCCCAGCTGCACCGTGTCGAGCCCGGCCGCGGTGTCCGCGAGGGTCTGCTGCTCGTCGTAGGCGAGCTTCGCCACCACGTCGGCGATGGGGTCGTCGACCGCTATGTCGGTGGTGATGGCGGGCGCGCGGCCGGACTGCTGCTGGGCGGCGAGTCCGGCGAGGGCGAGGCGCAGATCGCGGTATCCGGGGTAGCCCAGCAGCCGGGCGGTCCGTACGACCGTGGCCTCGCTGGTGCCGGTGAGCTCCGCGAGACCGGTGACTGTGAGGGCCGCGCAGCCTGCCGGGTCGCCCGCCACGGCCTCGGCGACGCGCTGCATGGAACGGGTCATGGACGGGCCGAGGGTGCGCACCTTGGCGGCGAGGGCAGCCGGTGCGGGGGGCGCGGGAGCGGCGGCCTGCGTGCCCGCACCCGAGGTGGCGAAAGTTTCCTTCACTTCTGGGGTCACATATGAAAGATATTTTCGGCTCGGTGTCGCGGTCAAGAGTGCGCACAATAGGGGCATGCACCCCATCAGTCCCCTGGAGCAGACGTTGCACGCGGCACGCGCCCTCGTCCTCGCCGACCTCGCCGCCGGCGAGGTCACCGCGGCGGACGTCGTGTCGATGGTCGAGGAGTCCGTCGTACAGCGGCGCTGGTGGGTCGAACAGTGGCCGGAGGGCGCGGACTACGTGGCGGGACTGGTCGCGCAGGACGTCCAGGACGCGCTGCTCGAATCGTACGGCCGCTGGCCGCTGTGCCCGGTCTGCGGTGGCGGCGACCCGCACGCCCTGGAGGTGGAGCCCGAGCTGGGGCCCGCCCCGCACTGGGTCTGCCACAAGGCGGGCGTGAAGGTCGCGCCGCTGGGCGCGCTGGGCCGGGCCACCGGCAGAGAGACGTCCTCATGACCGTCTACATCGACCCGCCCACCTGGCCCGGCCACGGCCGGATGTGGTCCCACCTGGTCAGCGACATCTCCTACGACGAACTGCATCAGTTCGCCGAGAATCTGGGCGTCCCCCGACGCGCCTTCGAACGCGACCACTACGACGTCCCCTCGCACCGCTACGCGGACGCCGTGCGCGCCGGCGCGGTCGAGGTCAGCAGCCGCGACGTGGTGCGCCTGCTGACGGGGGCGGGGCTGCGGCGGCCCAAGGGGCGGCTCTAGACGGCGGGTTGGGCGTCCTCGCCGGCCAGTTGGCTCTCCTGAGCGGCCTGTTGGCTGTCCTGCCCGCCCGGTTCGCGCCCCTCGCGCGGCAGTTCGTAGGCCAGCCCCTCTTCCTCCTCGCCCACCTGCCGGAAGCCCGCGCGGGTGACCACCGCCTGGGAGGGGAGGTTGTCGCGCGCGATGGTCGCGAAGAGGGTGTGTACGTCGTCGCGGGCGAAGGCCCAGTCGGACAGGGCGCGCAGTGCCTCGGTGGCGTAGCCGTTGCCGCGGGCGCCCTCGGCGAGGTCGTAGCCGATCTCGACGCGGCCGTCCTCGTCCGGGACGCCGTGGAAGCCCATGCCGCCGACCGCGCGGCCGTCCTCGCGCCGCACCAGCGCGAACACCCCGAACTCCGGCCGGTGCACGCCCCCTTCGTACGCCTTCAGCATGAAGCCGGCGGCCTCGCGGGTGCCCTCGAAGGGGCCGCCCTCGATCCACTCGAAGCCGCCGTCGCCGCCCATGCCCAGGTCGTGCGCGGCCGCGGGCGTGATGCCCTGCAGGGTGAGGCGCTCGGCCGGGATGACGAGGTTGTTGTGCCAGCGCCACTCGGTGACCGGGGCGCGGCCGGGCAGGTCGCCGCGGCCGGTGGCCCACAGGAAGGTGCGCCAGTGGTCGGGGCCCGGCTGCACGTGCGGGAAGATGTGGGTGAGGACGAACTCGGGCAGTGCGGCGGGCGGTTCGTACGTGAGGCCCAGGCCCTCGGCGACGTCGTGCGTGTGGGCGAGGACCTCGGCGATGCCCATGGCGGCGAAGCCCTCGCGGTTCGCGCTGCGGAACGGGTACGGGTGGAAGGCCCGCACCTCGCGCGGAGTGGTGCGGATGGTGGCGGCGAGCAGGGCGCCGGTGCTCTCGATCACCTGCAGCAGGCCCGTGTTGTCGGTGCCCTCGTCGAGGGTGATCTCGAAGGGGACGTAGTCGTCCTGGGCGCGGCCCGCGAGGTTCGCGGCGTATGCGACGAGGTCCTCGGCGATGTGGAACGCCGTCGTGTGGCAGCTCCACTCCAGCCGGCCGGCCGGCACCTCCGTCCAGTCCCGGTCGACCGCCGTCCGCAGCACGGCCACGCAGCCCTCGACGGCTTCCTGCACCCTTGTTCCACCCCATGCACGCATACGCCGCAGACTAGGGCGCCGGGTCCTGGGGAAGCGACAGGATTTCCAGCTCCGAGGCGAGGTTCCAGCGCGCCGTCGCCTCCCACTCCGCCTGTCCGTACGGCGTCCTGAACAGCCGTGGAAGATCGAGGAGTTGACGCAGGATCGCGGCGCGACCCGCGCGGAAGGCGTCGCTCGGCACGAAGTGGTACTCCTCGCGGACGGCGGCCGTGTAGGCGGCGTAGGCCGACGGGGGCGCGGCGAGGATCGCGAGGTCGGCGTCGCACAGCACCTGGCCGTCGCGGTCGTCGTCGGCCGGGTCGTGGGTGACGGTGAGCCGGACCAGACGGGCCACCTCGGCCGTCTTCGCCTCCGGCACCCCCGCCTCGGGCAACGCGCGCTCGGCGAGACGGGCCGAGCGCTCCTCGTTCTCGGAGCGCTCGGGCAGATAGACCGCGTCGTGGAACCAGGCGGCGAGCCGTACGACGTCCGGGTCGGCCGCGTACTTCTCCAGTACGTCGACGTGGTCCAGGACCGCGGTGAGGTGCGCGAGCGTGTGGTAGCGCCGCTGCGGCTCCTGCCAACGGGCCAGCAGGTTGTCGGCGTACGGGACCGGATCGGGGGCGGTTTCGGGAGCGGCACCGTCGGCGCGGGCCCCTTCCAGCGCACGGGTCCAGCGCAGACGCAGGGCGTCGAGATCGGCCATGCGCCCATTCTCCCGCTGATCAACCGGGGCCTCTAGCGTGGTGGTCATGACTACTGCCGAGGTACGTGACCCCGAACTGCCCGGGCGGCTGCTGATCACCGAGCGGGATGCGCTGGTGCCCCTGCTGCGGGCGCGGCCGGACGACGACTTCGCGCTGGCGACCGCCGCGTGTCCCGGCTGGACGGTGCGGGACGTGCTCGCGCACTGCTCGTCCGCGCTGATGCGGGTGGTGGAGAGCCGGTACGAGAAGGGGGTGTTCTCACCAGAGGCGAACGACCGCGACATCGCCGAGCGCGCCGACTGGACGAACACGCAGGTCGTGGACGAGCTGGAGCGCGGGATGACCGAGGCCGGGCCGGTGATCGCCAAGGCGGGCGGGAAGCTGGACCTGGTCGCGCTGGGGGAGTGGGTGCACGCGGGCGACGTGCGCGACACCTTCGGGGAGCCCGGGGCGTACGCGGGCCCCGGCCTGCCCGACGCGCTCACCCTGCTGGTGCGGATCACCCAGGAGAAGGCGCATGTCCCGCTGCACGCGGACCTCGACGACGTGGACGAGCCGCAGCGCCTGGGCGACCCGGCCGCCGCACGGCCCCCGGCCCGCTACATCGGCGGCGCCGCCACCCTCGTACGGCTGTATTCCGGGCGGCCGGTGGAAGGGACGGACTTCGAGCTGGTGGGGGTCGAGCCGCGGGAGCTGAACCTCTTCCGATGACCTCGGTTCGGATGACTCGTGGACATCCGACGAGTGAGGGGCATCGTGGGCCGGCGGGGGTACGGGCTAGGCTGTGAATTGGACTAGACCTGTAACGCCCGCCGAGTCGACGAATGAGGTCCCATGAGCAAGCGTGCAGTCCTGGAGGTGATCGCCCTCGGGGCCGAGGACGCGGTCGCCGCCCAGGCCGGAGGCGCGGACCGCCTTGAGCTGGTCACCGACATGGCCGCCGACGGGCTGACCCCGCCGGTCGAGACCTTCGCCCGGATCCGCGCCGCCGTGGACATCTCGCTGCGGGTGATGCTGCGGTTGACGGACGGGTTCGCGGCCGGGGACCTCGGACGGCTGGTGGGGATCGCGGGGGAGATGCGGGCCGCCGGGGCCGAGGAGTTCGTGCTCGGGTTCCTTGACGCGGACGGCGGGGTGGACCTGGCGGCCGTGGAGCGGCTTGTGGGTGTGCTGGACGGGTGCGCGTGGACGTTCCATCGGGCCGTTGACCGGGCGGCTGACCGTGATGCTCTGCGCAAGCAGCTGGACGGGTTGCCGGGGCTGGATGCGTATCTCACCGCGGGGTCGGCTGCCGGGGTGGATGACGGGTTGCCCGTGCTGCTCGCGGAGGTCGCTCGGCAGGGTGAGCCCGGCTACGAGCCGGAGATCATGGTCGGTGGGGGGCTTCGCTTGGAGCATGTTCCGCGGCTGCGGGCTGCGGGGGTGCGGGCGTTCCATATCGGCGGGGCTGCGCGGCCGGGGGGATGGAGCGCGCCGGTTTCTGTGGGGGCGGTGCGGGAGTGGCGGGGGGTGCTGGACGGGCGCTGAGTCGGCGGGGCGGGCGCGGGTCCAAGCGGGGGTGCGCAACCCGGCGCTAGCGAGGTGCCGCCTGCGCCCACCCGTGCCGCCCTAGGCGGCACGATTGCCCGCAGGCTACGCCGGATCCAGCTGAGCCGGCAGGGGTGCCTGGTGCGTCACGATCAGGCCCGATACCGCTCGGGTCAGCGCAACGTACAGGCGGCGCAGACCCGTTCGTTCGTCTGGTTCCCCGTTCACCACCGCCCGGGGTTCGTCCAGGACCACGTAGTCGTACTCCAGGCCCTTGGCGAGGGAAGCCGGGACCAGGGTGAGGCGGGTTTCGGTCGTTGTCTCCTCGCCGGGGGAGAGGTAACCGATGCCGGCCGCCGTCAGGGCGGCCGCCAGCTCCGGGATGCGGGCGTCCGCCGCGATCAGGCCCGTCGAGCCCTCGTTGCGAAGCAACTCCTCGCAGGCGGCGACCACTTCGGCCGTGCCGGTGATCGCGCGGAGGTCGAAGAAGCCCGGGTTCTCGCGGACCGAGGCGACCGGGGCGAGGCCGGGCGCGATGTGGGGGAGCAGCCGGGAGGCGTAGGCGATGACGTCCGTCGGGACGCGGAACCCGGCGGTCAGCTCCTCGACCACACCGTCCGTCTTGCCCAGGTGCGTCAGCGCCTCGTCCCAACTCCTCGTCGCCCACGGCGTGGTCCCCTGCGCCAGGTCGCCGAGGACCGTCGCGGATCCGGTGGTGCAGCGGCGGCCGACCGCGCGGTACTGCATCGGTGAGAGGTCCTGCGCCTCGTCCAGGACCACATGGCCGAGCGAGTGCGTGCGCTGCACGAGGTCGGTCGCCTCGTCGATCAACACCGCGTCCGCGGACGACCACTTGGCGGACTTCACCGACCGCACCGGCTTCGCCCACAGGATCGTCCGCTGCTCCTCCTCGGAGAGAACCCCCTCCGCGTGCGCGGCGAGGAACTCCGCGTCCGTCAGCAGCCGCAGCACCAGCTTCGCCGGATCGACCGGCGGCCAGATCTGCTTGACGGCCGCCTTCACCGCCGCGTTGCGGGCCACCGCGTCCTGCACCCGGTCGTCGGGCGCCTCACCGGAGCGCTCCATCTGCACCAGCACGGCGTGCGCGATGCGCTGCGGAAGGGCCTCGCGGGCGGCGCCGTAGCGGATGCCGCGCTCCAGCAACTCCCGCACGATGTCCTCGAGTTCATAGGCGGGCACGCGCCAGCGGCGGGAGCCGCGCACCACCACGACCGGCTCGGTCGGCATCGTCACGTGCGACTGGACCGCCCTGCGCAGCACCTCCGCCATCCGTGCGTCGCCCTTGACGATCGCGGCGGGCGCGTCGTCGGCGCCCCGCACCTCGATCCCGGTCGACACCAGGTCGTCCACGGTGGCCTGCTGCACGGTCAACTCGCCCAGCGCGGGCAGCACTTGCTCGATGTAGTGCAGGAAGGAGCGGTTCGGTCCGATGACGAGGGTGCCGGTGCGGGCCAGCCGGTCCCGGTGGGCGTAGAGGAGGTAGGCGACCCGGTGCAGGCCCACGGCCGTCTTCCCGGTGCCGGGACCGCCCTGCACGCACACCGTTCCGCCGAGACCGCTGCGTACGATCTCGTCCTGCTCGGGCTGGATCGTCGCGACGATGTCGCGCATCGGGCCCACGCGCGGGCGCTCGATCTCCTGCTGGAGCAGCTTGCTGGTGCGGGCGGCCTCGGCCGGGTCGGAGAGGTGCTCGTCCTCGTACGCCGTGATCTCGCCGCGTGTGTAGCCGAAGCGGCGGCGCAGCGCGACATCCATCGGGTCCTTCTTCGAGGCCCGGTAGAACGGCTGCGAGACCGGTGCGCGCCAGTCGATGACCATGGGGTCGCCGTCGTGGTCGTGCACATGGCGGCGCCCGATGTAGAAGCGCTCGCCCTCGGCTCCCTCGGCCTGGTCGGCGCCAGGGGAGTGCAGATAGTCGAGGCGGCCGAAGAACAGCGGGGTGTCGCTGAGGTCGGCCAGCGCCTTGATGCGTTCGTCGATCTGGCGGGCCAGGACCTCGGCGTTGACCCAGTTCGCGGTGACGTCGCTGATGTCGAGGGACTCGACGTCCTCGCGCATGGCGCGCAGGGCGGCACGGGAGACGGCGAGATGGGAGCGCTCTCGTTCGAGCGGATCGAGGGCGTCGTCGACGGGCGTGGACAAGGCGGTGCCTCCGGGGCCTACGAGCAGGTGGCTTGAGAGAGCCGGCCGGTTTCCGTCCGGGCGGCAGCGCTCCACGGGGGAGGCGGGCAAGAGCGGAGATTCTAGACGGGCGGCCGAGGCGAGTGCCAACGGTTTTTTTGCCCCTGTGCCTCCCCCTATCTCCTCCCCCCATCTCCTCCCCCTGTTTCCTCCCCCTAGGGGACGCCCCTGTCGTACCCCGGAGGGAGAGACCTGCCCGGAGTCGTACGTCGGGGCGCGGCAGGTTGGGACCGAAGGCCGATGTCCTCCTTATGCCGGGAGGCAGACCATGGAGACATGAGTGCAGCAACCTTCACCCCAGCCCCCGGTCGTCCGCCCGGTGCGACACCCGTCGTCGGCAGCCACCGTCACCTCCTCGGTGACGCGTTGCGTGCGCTGAAGGTGTTCGCGGGCGCCGCGTTCGACGTCGTGATCCTCGGCGAGTACAGCGAGGAAGCGGGCGTACGCCGTAGGTGACGGCGGCCCCCGTTCCTCAGCTCTCGCTCTCGCCCGACAGGATCTCGTCCGCGTCCACGATCCGGTACGCATACCCCTGCTCCGCCAGGAAGCGCTGGCGGTGGGCGGCGAAGTCCTGGTCGAGGGTGTCGCGGGCGACCACCGAGTAGAAGTGGGCCTGATGGCCGTCGGCCTTCGGGCGCAGTACCCGGCCCAGTCGCTGGGCCTCCTCCTGACGTGAGCCGAAGGTGCCCGACACCTGGACGGCGACCGTGGCCTCCGGCAGGTCGATCGAGAAGTTCGCGACCTTGGACACCACCAGCACGCTGATCTCGCCCTCCCGGAAGGCGCCGAAGAGCTTCTCGCGCTGCGCGTTGGACGTCTCGCCCTTGATGACCGGAGCGTTCAAGTGCTCGCCCAGCTCGTCGAGTTGGTCGATGTACTGCCCGATGACGAGGATCTGCTGCCCGGCGAACTTGCGGACGATCGCCTCCGTGACCTTGCGCTTGGTCTCCGTCGTCGCGCAGTAGCGGTACTTCTCCTCGGTCTCGGCGGTGGCGTAGGCGAGCCGCTCGGCGTCGGTGAGGTTGACGCGGACCTCCACGCAGTCGGCGGGCGCGATGTACCCCTGCGCCTCGATCTCCTTCCACGGCGCGTCGAACCGCTTGGGGCCGATGAGGGAGAAGACGTCCGACTCGCGGCCGTCCTCGCGCACCAGCGTCGCCGTCAGCCCGAGCCGGCGCCGGGCCTGAAGGTCCGCGGTGAACTTGAAGACGGGCGCGGGCAGCAGATGCACCTCGTCGTAGACGATGAGTCCCCAGTCGCGGGAGTCGAAGAGCTCCAGGTGCGGGTAGACGCCCTTACGGCGGGTGGTCAGCACCTGATACGTGGCGATGGTGACCGGGCGGATCTCCTTGCGCGTCCCGCTGTACTCGCCGATCTCCTCCTCGGTGAGACTCGTGCGCTTGACCAGCTCGTGCTTCCACTGCCGCGCCGAGACGGTGTTCGTGACGAGGATCAGGGTCGTCGACTTGGCCTGGGCCATCGACCCGGCGCCCACGAGCGTCTTCCCGGCCCCGCAGGGCAGCACCACGACCCCGGAGCCGCCGTGCCAGAAGTTCTCCACGGCCTGCTTCTGGTACGGGCGCAGCGCCCACCCGTCCTCGTGCAGCTCGATCGGGTGCGCCTCGCCGTCGACGTAGCCCGCGAGGTCCTCGGCGGGCCAGCCCAGCTTCAGCAGCGTCTGCTTGATCTGGCCGCGCTCGGAGGGGTGCACGGCGACGGTGTCGGGGTCGATGCGGGCGCCCACCAGCGGGGCGACGCGCTTGGAGCGCAGGATCTCCTCCAGCACCGGCCGGTCGGTGGTGGTCAGGACCAGCCCGTGCGTGGGGTGCTTGGAGAGCGTGAGGCGGCCGTAGCGGTCCATCGTGTCGGCGATGTCGACCAGCAGGGCGTGCGGCACGGGGTAGCGGCTGTAGGTCACCAGCGCGTCCACGACCTGCTCGGCGTCATGGCCGGCCGCGCGCGCGTTCCACAGCCCCAGCGGGGTGACCCGGTAGGTGTGGATGTGCTCGGGGGCCCGCTCCAGCTCCGCGAAGACCGCGATGGCGCGACGGCACGCGCCGGCCTGCTCGTGGTCGACCTCGAGCAGCAGCGTCTTGTCGGACTGGACGATGAGTGGACCGTTCACGCGAAGGCACCCTTTCTTCCGGCCGGAGGTGAGGCCAAACGTCCAGTGTGCCCTATGCGCCGCCGATCCCCGGAGGCCGTGACCTGTCCGGGATCGGTCCGGGATCAGTCCTCCGCGAGTTCCGCCACGCCCGTCACCCGGTGCAGCGGATACGTCCGTACCTCGTCGGCCGTGTGGTCGTACGCCGTCACGAAGCCGCCCTCGACCCGGATGGGCGCGATGACGCGCTGGCTGGCGGAGCCCTCGGCGTTGACGTAGCCGATCCAGACGGCCTCGCCGGTGAGGGCGGCGGCGTGCAGGGGGCGAGGGGTCTCGGCCGATATGCCCTGTGCGCCGCCGATCCCCGGGGGCCGTGACCTGTCCGGGATCGGTCCGGGATCAGTCCTCCGCTAGTTCCGCCACGCCCGTCACCCGGTGCAGCGGATACGTCCGTACCTCGTCGGCCGTGTGGTCGTACGCCGTCACGAAGCCGCCCTCGACCCGGATGGGCGCGATGACGCGCTGGCTGGCGGAGCCCTCGGCGTTGACGTAGCCGATCCAGACGGCCTCGCCGGTCAGGGCGGCGGCCTGCATGGTGGCGAGGGTCTCGGCGGAGCTGGTGCGCGGGAGGTCGCCGCCCGCCGACGGGGGCTGCTTGCGCGGGGTCGTGGAGGCGCGGTCGCCGGCCCGGATCGCCCGGATCGCGGCGGCGAGCAGCGTGGCGTCGGGGGTCGGCGGGCCGTCCGGGACCGGTTCGGGGGCGGAGCGCGGCGGGGTGCGGTGGGCGTCGGCGCGGGTGATCAGGACGTCGCCCTCGGCGGACTCGGCGGCCGGGGCGTAGCCCATCGCGCGCAGCCCGTCGAGCAGGGTCGCCGGGTCGGCCTGGGTGGCCAGGACGGTGGGGGCGAGGCGGCGCAGGCGCAGGCCCGCCGAGCGCTTGTCGGCCATGATCTCGTTCAGCAGCGCGTCGTCGTCGCAGCGCACATACGCCGAGGCCGCCCCGACCCGCAGATGCCCGTGCCTGCGGGCCACGTCGTCGATCAGATACGTCAGCGGCTGCGGAACCGGGGTGCGGGAGTGCTCGGCCAGGAACGCGTGCAGGTCGGACGCCGCCCGCCCGGCGTCCAGGGCCCGGCGCACCGAACCCGGCGTGAAGCGGTAGACCGTCGCCCCACCCTTCGACTCCACGTCCGCCAGCACCCCCAGCATGTCCGCCAGCGGCCGCCGCAGCGGACCGGGCGCCACCGCCGTCAGGTCGGCCTGCAGCAGGACGTGGTCAAGGGGCTCGGGCAGCAGCGGGGCGAGGAGGCGGGCGGCCGCGGCGCAGGCCGTGGCCTGTTCGGCGGGGGTGAGGGGTTCCAGCGGGAGCGGTACGTGGTGATGGACCGGGAGCTTGTCGCCGGGACCCTGCCCGCCCGCACCGGACGCCTCCTCGGCGGACCGGGGCGAGGGCGCGGGCGCGGGTGCGCCCAGCAGCGCCCGCCCGTGCTCCGACAGCGCGCCCCGCCCGGTCACGCCCAGCATCTCGGCCTCCGACAGCGTCCAGGTGGCGAGCCGTCCGCGCAGGTCGTCGTCCTGCTGCGGACCGCGCAGCGGCCGCTCCCAGCGCAGCCGGGCCAGCACGGAGTCCGTGGACGGCACCGCCCCCTGCGGCAGCCCCGCCAGCAGGCTCAGCACCCGGTGCCGCACCTCCGGCGCGGCGCTGCGGTCGAGCCCCGGGCCGAGCGCCGACAACGTACGGTCCTTCGCGTCCCGCCCCCCGACGACCCCCGCCGTGCGGGTCGCCGTCAGCCAGGCCCTGGCCAGCTGCGCCCAGCGCTCGGCGGGCGGCAGCTCCAGCCACTCGTCGTGCGCGGGGGTGGCCGCGTACCGCTCGTCGGCCTCCCCGTCGGAGGCCAGCAGCCCGGCGGCGTAGGCGAGTTCGACCCAGAAGGCGGCGACGGGTTCGGAGACGTCCAGCGCCACGGCGGTGCGCTTGAGGTCGCGCACGCTCAGGCCCCCGGCCCGCAGCACCGCGGGCCCGCCCTCGTCCCAGTCCTTCAGCAGCTCCTCCACCGTCGCCAGCGCCGTGTACGCCTGCCCGGCCGCCGTCGCGTCCACAACCTGTGGACGGTGCGTGCCGGTCACCTCCAGGGCGGGCGGCAGCGGCTCGGTGCGGCGATGCGCCCGGCCGCCGCGCAGCCGCAGCGCCACCTCACGGGGGAGTACGACCGTGCCGGGCGCCGTCGGCAGCAGCAGCCCGCGGTCCAGCAGCCAGCGCAGCCGGGGCGCCGGATCGGCGGTGACCTGGCCGTACGGCGGTCCCCACACCAGCCGCTCCAGCACCTCCCGCGACTCGGCGGGCGCCCCGGCCAGCAGCGCCGCCATCCGGTCCCGGTCCCCGAACAGCGAGGTCAACGCGGCGATCGCGGAGACCGAGTCGTGCGTCGAGGGCAGCCCTGCGGCGGCGACGATCTCCTGGATCCGCCCCGGCGAGATGCCGGCCGCCGCCTCCTGCACGGTCGGCCCGAGCCCCGTCGGCGAGGGGTGCTGCGGCGACGGGGCGAGCAGCTCGCGGGCCGTGCGCACCAGCCGCAGCCGGTCGTCGTCGCCCCACACCAGAGCCTGCTCGCGCAGGGTGGCGACGGCGCGGGGCAGCGCCGCCTCGACCGCCGGATCGCCCTCGTCGCCGCTCATCAGCCCGAGCAGCACGTCGTATCCGGCCGGGTCCGGCGCCACCGCCAGCGCCTGCGCCGTCTGCAGCGCGAACTGGTCGAGCCGTTCCAGGGCCCGTACGACCGAGGCGCGCGTACCGGCCCGCGTGGCCAGTTGGGTCAGGTCGGTCGGAACGGGCGTGATGAGGTCGGGACGGGCGCGCAGCAGAGCGGCCAGGGACGCGTCGTCCCTGGCGCGGAGCGCCTCCGCGAGGGACCGGGGCGGTGTGGCCGGGGTGCTCATCCGCCCCACGGTAGCGGGTGCCCCGCCTCCCGAGCGGGCGGCCGACGGGAGAACGGGATGCCGCCCGCACCGACCGCGGGTCGTCGGCCCACTCCGTGCGCCGCGGCCTGCGCTACCGTCGTCACCACGGGACATCCAACCCAGCCGCCCCGGAGGGGACTTCGTGGGTATCGAGAGCGACAAGGTCGTCTACGAGTACCTGAGCCGCGTCGGCGACGTGGCGCAGCAGCGGCAGTTGCCGTCGTCGGTGCGTATGCGCCTGGTGTCGGAGCTGCGGGGCGAGATCGACCGGCGCCGTGCGAGGACCACCGTCGACTCCCCGGCCGCGGTGCGCCGCATCCTCTCCCGGCTCGGCAGCCCCGACGAGGTCGTCGCCGCCGCCGGAGCCACCGGTTCCGCGCCCGAGGCGACCCCCACCCATGTGCCCGTACAGCGGGACGACGAGGCGGAGCCGGAGGGCAGGCGGCTGCCGAAGAGCCTGCGCCGGGTGCCGCGGCCGCGCCCCGCCGAACCCGAGACGCCCGCCGCCTCCGAGCGGCCCACACCGCCGCACCTGGCGAGCGACCAGGAACTCGGCGGCAGCGCGACCCGGCCCGACTGGTGGCGGGTGGAGGCGACCCCGTTCGGCGAGTCCGTGCCCGGGTTCACCGGAGGCGTGGAGATCCCGGAACTGCTCAGGCCGCCACGGCCGCAGCAGCCGGAGAAGGAGCCCGAACCGGCCACCGCGAGGCCCGTGGAGGCCGAAGAGGTGGAGGTCGTACCGGAGACGACGGTGGGCCGTCGCCGTCGCTTCCTGCTGCCCGTCGGCGGCTGGAGCAACCCGCTGCTGCTGATCGCCGCCGGACTGCTGGTGGCCGGCGCGATCCTCGGCAACTGGATCGCCCTGCTGCTGGGCTGGCTGATCGCCTACGCCTCGCGCCGGCTGACCCCGAACGAGTCGAAGTGGGCCGTCGTCGGCATGCCGGGCCTCGCCCTCGCCGGCGGGCTGGTCTGGCTGTGGGGCAGGAACGACGGCCGCTGGGGCGACCCCATCGCCCAGGGCCACATGAACGACGCGATCTCCCAGACCTGGCCCTGGGTGGTGCGCGGCGCGGCGGTGCTGTCCGCGCTGTTCGTGGTGTGGCGCTCGCAGCGCAGGCTGTAACCCGGGCGCGGAGGTGGCGGCAGTCCGGCTGCGGAGGACGGTTGTGGTCTGGCCGCGGAGGTGGCGGCAGCGCGGCTGCGGAGGACGGTTGTGGTCTGGCCGCGGAGGTGGCGGCAGCGCGGCTGCGGAGGACGGTTGTGGTCTGGCCGCGGAGGTGGCGGCAGCGCGGCTGCGGAGGACGGTTGTGGTCTGGCCGCGGAGGTGGCGGCAGTCCGGCTGCGGAGGACGGTCGTGGTCTGGCCGCGGAGGCGGCGGCAGTCCGGCCACGGAAGACGGCCGTAGCCCTGGCAGGGAAGACGTAGGTCACACCGGCCGGACGCCTTTTGGCCAGGTCGCCTGGGCACAATGGCCCATATGGCCCTTACGACTGCTCCCGCCCCGACCGTCGGCTTCGACCTCGACATGACCCTGATCGACTCCCGCCCCGGCATCCGCGCCTGCTACCAGGCGCTGGCGGAGCGGACGGGGACCTACATCGACGCCGATCTGGCGGTCACCCGGCTCGGGCCGCCGCTCGCCGAGGAGCTGATCAACTGGTTCCCCGAGGACCGGGTGGCGGAGATGACCGAGCTGTACCGGTCGATGTACCCGGCGTTCGCCATCGACGCGACGCTGGAGATGCCCGGTGCGCGCGAGGCCGTGGACGCGGTCAGGGCGGCCGGGGGACGCGCGATCGTCGTGACCGCCAAGTACGAGCCCAACGCCAAGCTGCACCTGGAGCATCTGGGCATCCACCCGGACGAGGTGGTCGGCAACCTGTGGGCCGAGCAGAAGGCGGAGGCGCTGCGCGAGCACGGCGCGAGCATCTACGTCGGCGACCACATCGGCGACGTGCGCGGCGCGCGCAAGGCCGACGCGCTGGCCCTCGCGGTGGCCACCGGGCCGTGCAGCGCCGAGGAGTTGAGCGCGGCCGGGGCGGACGTCGTGCTCGACGACCTCACGCAGTTCCCCGGCTGGCTCGCCGACTACCGTCCGGCGCGGGCCTGACGGCGGCCGGCCGAAATCGACCGGAGCAGGCCGGCTGCCGTCATCAGGAAGCCGATCCCCATGAGCATGCTCAATCCATACATGTAGGTGGGAAATGGCGTCGTGTGCAGGAGGAGCGGAGCCACTGTGACGAGAGTGGCCACCGCACCGAGGAAGAACACGATGGCGCCGGCACGGATCAGTCGGTCACCGGGCTCGGCGGAATTCGTTTGGGTTTTGTCACGCACCGGACCAGGGTAGTTCCCTGCGCGAAGGAACAACCCGGCGACGTCTTGTCACCGGCCTGAAGAGCATTAGCCTTGGTACCGGCGGGTCCGAGACGGCCCGCCCGACCGCTATCCAGAGCAGTTTCCGAAGCAGTTTTCCGACGAGTACGAGGACGAGGACAGTCGTGCCGACTGGCAAGGTCAAGTGGTTCAACAGTGAGAAGGGCTTCGGCTTTCTCTCCCGTGACGACGGCGGTGACGTCTTCGTGCATTCCTCGGTCCTCCCCGCCGGAGTGGATGCGCTCAAGCCCGGCCAGCGCGTGGAGTTCGGTGTGGTCGCCGGCCAGCGCGGTGACCAGGCGCTCTCGGTCACCGTCCTGGATCCGACCCCCTCGGTCGCGGCCGCCACTCGCAAGAAGCCCGACGAACTCGCCTCAATCGTCCAGGATTTGACGACCCTTCTGGAGAACATCACCCCGATGCTCGAGAAGGGCCGCTACCCCGACAAGGCCTCAGGCAAGAAGATCGCGGGCCTGCTCCGCGCGGTCGCGGACCAACTCGACGTATAGGGCTCAGGGAATTCCAGCGCGTCGGGCCGGAGGGGAAGACCCGAGGGGAAGAACAGCCCCTCGGGCTGCCACTCACGGGAACGACAGGGCGTCCGGGCCGAGGGCCGGGACGAGTCCTTCGGCTGCTGCGCGGGTGAGCAGGCCGCGGATGGCTGCGTAGCCGTCGGTGCCGAGGTCGGCGGTGAACTCGTTGACGTACAGGCCGATGTGCTGGTCGGCGACGGACGGGTCCATTTCCTGGGCGTGTTCCATGACGTACGGGCGGGAGGCCTCGGGGTCGTCCCAGGCGGCCTGTACGGAGGTGCGGATCGCGTCGGCGAGGGCCGTCAGGGCGGGCGCGCCAAGGGAGCGCTTCGCGACGATCGCGCCCAGCGGGATCGGCAGCCCGGTGGTGTTCTCCCAGTGCTCGCCCATGTCGGCGAGCTTGTGCAGCCCGTAGTTCTGGTACGTGAAGCGCGCCTCGTGGATGACGAGTCCCGCGTCGACCTTCCCGTCCCGCACCGCCGGCATGATCTCGTGGAAGGGCATGACCACGATCTCGCCGACCCCGCCGGGCACCGTGTCCGCGGCCCACAACCGGAACAGCAGATACGCCGTCGACCGCTCGCTGGGCACGGCGACCGTACGGCCCGTCAGATCGGCCCCGGGCTCACGGGTGAGGACCAGCGGCCCGCAGCCCCGCCCCAGCGCACCTCCGCAGGGCAGCAGCGCGTACTCGTCGAGGACGTACGGCAGCACGGCGTACGACACCTTCAGCACGTCGAACTCGCCGCGTTCGGCCATGCCGTTGGTGATGTCGATGTCCGCGAAGGTCACGTCGAGCGCGGGCGCGCCCGGCACCCGGCCGTGCGCGAGGGCGTCGAAGACGAAGGTGTCGTTCGGGCAGGGCGAGTAGGCGATCTGCAGGGGCTGCTCACTGGTCATACGGGTTCCAACTCTCCAGGACGGGCACGATCTTCCCGAACGCCTCGGTCAGCGCGGCGAGGGCGTCACCGATGCGCCAGGCGGCCCGGTCGCGCGGGCCGACGGGGTTGGACACCGCGCGGATCTCCAGCACCGGCAGACCGTGCGCCACGGCCGCCTCGGCCACCCCGAAGCCCTCCATGGCCTCGGCGAGCGCGCGCGGATGGCGGGCGTGCAGGGCTGCGGCGCGCGAGGCGGTGCCGGTCACCGTGGAGACCGTGAGTACGGCCCCGGTGCGGGCACCGGTCGCCGCCGCGAGATCTCGTACGAGTGCTTTCGGCGGACGGTGGGTGACGGTGCCGAAGCCCAGTTCGGTGACCGGTACGAACCCCTCGGAGGTCTCGGCACCGAGATCGGCCGCGGTGATCTCGTCGGCGACGACGAGCGAGCCGACGGGGGCCTCGGGCGCGAATCCGCCGGCGATCCCCGCGGACACCACGAGGCCGTAGGGCGTACCGCGCAGGGCGGCGGTGGTCAGGGCGGTGGCGGTGGCCGCGGCGGCGAGGGCCGGGCCCACCCCGGCGGCGATCACGGTCCTGCCGTCCCCCGCGAACGCCCGGTCCACCGCGTCCCGTTCGGCGGGGACGGCGGTGGCCACGAGGACGCGTACGGGGGCCATGGGGGACGTGGTCAGTCGTCCTTCTTGAGCTTGAAGGACCACAGACCGGTGGCCGCGGTGGCGTTCTTCTTGCCGTTGCCCGCCTTGATGGTGACCAGCGTCGAGTTGCCGGTGGCGCCGTACTGCTGGTTGAAGAAGACGCTGCCCGGGACGGTGCGGTAGGTCTTGTTGCTGTCCTCGGTCAGCGGCTGACCGTTCATCAGGATCGTCCACCGCTTGTCGGCGATGTCGGGGTCCACGCCGAAGCGGACGGTCTCGTCGGGGTCGACCTTGATGGACTTGATGTCCTTGGCCTTCAGGCACTCGGACAGGTCGGCGGTCTGCAGGGTCTTGCCCTCGCCCCCGCAGGTGGCCTCCGAGCTGACGGAGGAGCGGCCGACGGTGATCGTGGACAGCGGGGTCGGCTTGTCGCACGCCGACAGCACGAGCAGTCCGGCGGAAACGGCGCCGACGGCGGCGACGGCGCGACGGCGTCGCGCGGCGGCGGTGACATCTGCGGCTCCGCCGCGTGGCATCGAGGTCATGACGGCAGGCTATAGGGCGCCTTCGGCGGCTCCTTTACCTGGGGTGCGGCGTGGCCCTGTGTTACGCCACGCGGGGTCGTGCGGCGCCGCCGCGCCGGGCCGAGCTGAGCAGCCCGCGCAGCGTGGTGAAAAGCCCCAGGGCGATCACCGCGGCGGCCAGGCACAGGCCCGCGGTGCCGTTGAGCGGCATCACGATTCCGATCGCGCCGCCCAGCACCCACGCCATCTGCAGCATGGTCTCCGAGCGGGCGAACGCCGAGGTGCGCACCAGCTCGGGCACGTCCCGCTGGATCAGCGCGTCCAGCGACAGCTTGGCCAGCGCCTGCGAGAACCCGGCGACCGCGGCCATACAGGCCACCAGGAGCGCGCCGAAGAAGATCGCCGCGACGATCGCCGCGCCCAGCACGATCGCGACGACGGTCACGATGATGATCTCCGGCGCCCGCTGTTTCAGCCAGGAGCCGACCGCCGTGCCCAGCGCGTTCCCGGCGCCCGCCGCGACGGCCACCATGCCCAGGGACACGGCCGCGCTGGAGCCGGTCAGCGGGTGCTCCCGCAGCAGGAAGGCGAGGAAGAAGGTCAGGAAGCCGGACAGCCAGCGCAGGGTGGCGTTGGCGCCGATCGCGTGGGTGACGGCGAGGCCGACCGTCCTCAGGCCCGGCCGCTTGAGGGGTCTGCGGTGCGGTCCGTGCAGATGCTGCTCGTCGGCGGCGAGCAGGGCGATGTCCTCGCCCTTGGCAGAGTCGACCTTCGGGGCCAGCGAGAAGGACAGGAACATGCCCCAGATGTAGATCACGAAGGCGCCGTAGAGCGGCCAGCGCGGTCCTATGGCGTGCAGCCCGGCGCCGATCGGGGCGGCGACACCGGTGGCGAGCAGCCCGCCGAGCGTGACCCGGGAGTTGGCCTTGACCAGGGAGAAGCGGGGCGGCAGCAGCCGCGGCACCACGGCGCTGCGCACCACGCCGTAGGCCTTGGAGGCGACCAGCACGCCGAGCGCGGCCGGATACAGCTGCAGACTTCCGCTGGAGACGGCGCTCGCGATGATCAGCGCGAGCAGGGCACGGGCCAGCATCGAGCCGGCCATCGCGGCCCGGCGGCCGTGCGGCAGCCGGTCCAGGAGCGGGCCGACCACCGGGGCCAGGACCGTGAACGGGGCCATGGTGATCGCGAGATAGAGCGCGACGCGCCCGCGTGCCTCGTCGGTCGGCACGGAGAAGAAGACGGTGGAGGCGAGAGCGACGGTGATCATGACGTCGCCGGCGCCGTTGACCGCGTGCAGCTCGATCAGTTTGCCGAGGCCCGACTCGCCCGCGCCGTGCGCGTGGGTCGCCTTCCTGATCCCGCGGGCGGTTCCGGTCACCGGGAAGTGCAGGGCACGGCCGATGGTGCGGACGGACCCGCCGAACCGGCCCGCACCGCCACGACGACTGCTGCCCTTGACCCCGCCGACTCCGGCGGTGCCCTGGGGCGTCCTTGCGGCTGCCACCCCGTCATAGTGCCCCGAGAAGGCTGTGTGTAGTGCGGTTACCGCGCGTATGGGCGCGTACTTGGCGAGTTGATCGGTCCGCGGGCGGAGCCCGACGGGGGGAAACGTCCCGTCGGTGTAGGCCGAGCGGTCGCGAGAAGGTAGCGTGCGTAGCGCGTCGTGGCGAACGTTCTCGGCCGCGCGCCTTACGGACATCCCGCAGAATGGATGTACGAGGTGCGCCCGAGTGCGATCGGGCGCGGGCGTCGACGCGGTCCTTCGGTCCGCTCCGTCCGCTCCCACCGCCTTCAGGCCGGCGCACCCGAGTGACGGCGTAGGAGAGAAGCGATACCTGTGAGCGCAGCGACAACGCGAAGCCGCACCCCCGACCGCTTGTGCGCCGAGGCCGTCGACCTCGCCCGCGCCGCAGCCGAGGAGGCCGCGGCGCCCGGGGTGGTGGGCGAGCACGCGGGCCTTGAGTCGGAGGGCGACCGCGTTGTCACGCACTTCTTCGAGTGCAAGGAGCTCGGGTACCGGGGCTGGCGCTGGGCGGTGACGGTGGCGCGCGCCTCCCGCGCCAAGTTCGTCACGTTGGACGAGGTCGTGCTGCTGCCCGGCCCGGACGCGCTGCTCGCCCCGGAGTGGGTGCCGTGGAGCGAGCGGCTGCGGCCCGGCGACATGGGCCCCGGCGACCTGCTGCCCACCGACGCGGAGGACCTGCGCCTGGAGCCCGGGTTCTCGGGCGAGGACGAGCCGGCCCCGGACTCCGCCGTGTCGACGCAGATGGCGGAGCTGGTGGAGGCGGAGGACGCGGAGGTCACCGCGGGCGCGCCCGCGACCCTGCCCGTCGCGCCGGCCCGTGGCTCGATCGCGGCGGTCGCCGCGGAGCTGGGCATGGGCCGGGCCCGGGTGCTCTCGCGCTACGGACTGCATGTGGCCGCGGACCGCTGGGAGGAGTCGTACGGCGCGAAGACGCCGATGGCCCAGGCGGCCCCCGCCTCCTGCGTCAGCTGCGGCTTCCTCCAGCCGATCGGCGGCACGCTCGGCCAGGCCTTCGGCGTCTGCGCCAACGAGTTCTCGCCCGCCGACGGCCGGGTGGTCTCCCTCGCGTACGGCTGCGGCGGGCACTCCGAGGCGGCCGTCATGCCCAAGCCGCCGCAGCCCGCCCCGCCGGTGATCGACGAGACGAGGGTGGATCCGTTCCCGCTGCGGCCCGCGGCGGATTCCGGTTCCGTATCGGTTGTCTCGGACGACTCCGCCGCGGAGTTGGGCCACTCGTAGGCCCGCGCCCGCGCCTGCCGGGACCGGCGCCCCGGGCGCCCGGGCAGCAGGTTGCGGACGCCGGATCAGCGCGGGCCCCTGTCGGCGGGCGTGCGGCGTGACTCGCGGTACCTTCGACCTCACGCCGACGAGGGCCGATGAGGAGAGTCACCGTGAGCAAGTTCGTGCGGCCGGCAGCCGAGGGTGCGGACGCCTTCGGGACCGCCCGGCTCAGGCGGGGGGTGCTCGACGCCTGGGCCACCAGCCCGGCCCGGTTCCGTGAGGACGCCAACGCCGAGGAGGACCTCGTCCTCGGCGGCTACCGCGACCGGCTCGTCGTCGAGCTCGCCCAGAACGCCGCCGACGCCGCGGCCCGCGCCCACAGGGAAGGCCGCCTGCGGCTCACCCTGCGCGACGGTGTCCTCGTCGCCGCCAACACCGGTGCCCCGCTGGACGCGACGGGCGTCGAGTCGCTGGCCACGCTGCGGGCCTCCGCCAAGCGGGACGCCGAGGAGAGCACCGTCGGCCGCTTCGGTGTCGGCTTCGCCGCCGTGCTCGCCGTCACCGACGAGCCCGCGGTCGTCGGCCGCCACGGCGGTGTGCGCTGGTCCCTGGCCGAGGCGCGGGAGCTGGCCGCCGAGACGGCCGGGCACAGCCCCGGGCTCGGCGACGAGATCCGCCGCCGCGACGGGCACGTACCGCTGCTGCGCCTGCCCTTCGCCGCCGAGGGCACCGCCCCCGACCCCTACGACACGGCCGTCATCCTCCCGCTGCGCGACACGGCCGCCGCCGACCTCGCCGAACGCCTGCTGGCCGCCGTCGACGACGCCCTCCTGCTCGCCCTGCCCGGCCTGGCGGAAGTCGTGATCGAGATCGGCGATCACGCTCCCCGCACGCTGCGCCGCAGCGCCGACGGGCCCTTCACCGTCGTCGAGGACTCCGCGCACGGCACCACCCGCTGGCGCACCGTCTCCGAACACGGCCGGCTCGCCCCTGACCTGCTGGTCGACCGGCCCGTCGAGGAGCGGCTGCGCCCGTACTGGTCGGTGACCTGGGCCGTGCCCGCCGACGCCGACGGCAGCCCCGGCCGCCCGCGCACCAGCCCCGTCGTGCACGCCCCGACGCCGAGCGACGAACCGCTGGGCGTGCCCGCCCTGCTCATCGCCTCCTTCCCGCTCGACACCACGCGCCGGCACGCGGCCCCCGGCCCCGTCACCGACTTCCTCGTGCAGCGCGCCGCCGACTCCTACGCCGAACTCCTCGCCGGCTGGCGCCCGGTGGGCGAGGGCATCATCGCCCTGGTGCCCGGCCCGCTGGGCAAGGGCGAGCTGGACGGGGCGCTGCGGCAGGCGATCCTGGAGCGGCTGCCGCGCCACGAGTTCCTCCCGCCCGCGCTCCCCGCCGCCTCCCCGTCCGCCGCCCCCGTCGCCGCCGGGCCCGCCGCGCAGGACCTGGACTCCGAGCTGCCCGAGGCGCTGCGCCCCCGGGACGCCGAGATCGTCGAGGGCGCGGGCGCCGAGACCGTGCGGGTCCTCGCCGAGGTGCTGCCGACCCTGCTGCCCGCCGGGCTCGAACGGCGCGTGGAGCTGCGGACCCTGGGCGTCGCCCGGATCCCGCTCACCGACGCCGTCGACCGGCTGGCCGGGCTGGAGAAGGAGCCCGGCTGGTGGCGGCGGCTCTACGACAGCCTCGCCGGGGTCGACCCCGACCGGCTCTCCGGGCTGCCCGTGCCGCTGGCCGACGGGCGGACCACCATCGGGCCCCGGCAGGTGCTGCTGCCCACCCCGGACGCCGCGCACGTCGACCCGGAACTGCTCGCCCGGCTCGGCCTGAAGGTCGCCCACCCGGACGCGACCCACCCCCTGCTGGAGAAGCTCGGCGCGCTGCCCGCCACCGCCCGCGCCGTGCTCACCACGCCGCAGGTGCGCGCCGCCGTCGCCGCCTCGCTCGACGACGACGGCGCACTGGACTGGGAGCAGGACACCCCGGACGCCGAGGAACTGGCCGACACCGTCCTCGCGCTGGTGCGGGACGCGGGCCTCGACCCCGGCGACGAGCCGTGGCTGGGCGCCCTCGCGCTGCCCGACGAGGACGGTGAACTGGCCCCCGCCGGTGAGCTGGTCTTCCCCGGCAGCCCCTTCCACCAGGTCATGCGGGAGGACGAACTCGCCACCGTAGACGCGGAGTTGGCTGACAAGTGGGGACAACAGCCGCTGGCCGCCTGCGGGGTGCTCGCGGGCTTCGCGCTCGTACGGGCCACCGATGTCGTCCTCGACCCGGACGAACTGGAGCCCCGCGAGGGCGACTTCGCCGAGCCCGACGACCCCGGGCTGCTGGACGCCGTCGACGTCTGGTGCGAGGACGTCCTGGACCGCTTCCCGGACACGCCGGTGCCGCCCGTCGCGACCGAGCTGATCGCCGTACGGGACCTGGATCTCGTCGATGACGACAAGTGGCCGCAGGCGCTGGCCCTGCTCGCGCGGCCGCCGCTGCGCGACGCCCTCACCCAGCAGGTGCGGATCCTGCTGCCGGACGGCACGCACGAGGCCGTACGCCCGTACACCGCCTGGTGGTTGCGCGGGCACCCGGTGATCGACGGACGGCGGCCCGGCGGGCTGCTCGCCGCCGGTGGCGACCCGCTGCTGCGCGGTCTCTACGACGAGGCCGACGCGACCGGGTTCGAGGACGAGCAGGTGCTGCGGGCGCTCGGCGTGCGCACCTCGGTGGCCTCGCTGCTGGACGAGCCGGGCGGCGCCGCCGAGCTGCTCGACCGCCTCGCCGACCCCGACCGCACCGTCACCGGGGCCCAACTGCACGCCCTGTACGGCGCCTTGGCCGACCTGGACCCCGAGCAGGTGACCCTGCCGGACGAGCTGCGCGCCGTTGTCGACGGCCGGGTCGAGGTGGTGGACGCGGCCCGTGCCGTGGTCGTCGACTCGCCCGACCTGCTGCCCTTCACCGAGGGCGTCCCGCTGCTGCCGGTACGGCCCGCGCGGGCCGCCGAGCTGGCCGAGCTGTTCCAGGTGCGGCGGCTGAGCGAGTCCGTCACCGGCGAGGTGAACTCCGAGGGCGCCGAGCACGACGTACCGGAGCCGGTGCGGGTGCTGCTCGGGGCGCGGACCCCCGCGACCTATGTCGAGCACGAGGAACTCGTCGTAGACGGGGTGGAGCTGGACTGGCGTCTGACCGCGGACGGGGTGCTGCACGCCGCGACCCTGGAGGGCGTCGCCGCGGGTCTGGCCTGGGCGGCGGGGCAGTGGCCGCGGCGCTTCGAGGTGGCGGCGCTGCTTGAAGACCCGTCACGTACCGAGGAGTTGGCGCGGGACCGCTGGTTCGACTGACGCCGTGCGGCTGACGTCCGGCCGGCGTTCGCCCGACGTCCGTCCGGACGGTTTCAAATCCCGCACAAATTTTTCACCGGCCGTACAACCATTCGTCTTTGGCGCGCATCTGATGGGTGAGCCAAGAGGCTCACCCATCACTTTCTCCACTTGAGGAAGCACATGCGCATTCGTGCCACTGTGGCCGCCGTCTCCGGCGCCCTGGCTCTCTCCGCCCTGGCCGTGCCGGCCGCGCAGGCCGCCGGTCCGGCGCCGTCGTTCCGGGCCGAGGCCGCGAAGATCCTCGCCGGGCACACCGGCAGGACCGCGTTCAGCACCGCCGACGCCGCGGACCTCGGCGTCACCTTCTCCAACCTCAAGATCGCCTCTGCGGTCAAGGTGGGTACCACCAACCACGTCACCAGCACGATCAGCTACACGCTGACCCACGGTGCGAACTACGACGTCAACTCCGACGACTTCGACAGCGGCCCGGTCATCTACAAGGGCTCGATCGACAACCCGGAAGTCCTGATCGGCGGCGAGGCCCCGGCGAGCTGCTCGGTCACCTCGGCCACCACCGCCAAGTGCACCGGCAAGATCGACATCTACCCGGCCGCGGGCGACCTGATCAACTCCGATGCCGGCAAGTGGTCGGCGGGCGCGATCGCGCTGCAGTACAGCTCCGACGACTTCTCGCTGCAGGGCGGCCTCGGCTCGACCCTCGTCCAGCGCTACTCGAAGCTGACGGTCAACGCCGCCCCGGAGCCGGTGAAGAAGGGCAAGACGGTCACCGTCACCGGCAAGCTCTCCCGGGCCAACTGGGAGGACAACGAGTACCACGGTTACGCCACCCAGTCGGTGAAGCTGCAGTTCCGCAAGAAGAGCTCCAGCACGTACACCACGCTGAAGACCATCAAGACCAGCTCGACCGGCACGCTGAAGACGACGACCACGGCGACGGTCGACGGCTACTTCCGCTACAGCTTCGCGGGGACGAGCACGACCCCGGCCGTGAGCGCGGCGGGCGACTACGTCGACGTTCAGTAAACCCCGCTCCCCGAAGGGGAGTCAGGCGGGAAAGCGGCGGTCGACCAGTCTCCACAGGACTTCCAGGACGGCCGCCGCCACCGCCGCGATGCCGACCGCGAGCCACGGCATCGTGACGCCGACCAGCTTCAGGGCGAAGAAGTGCTGGAGCCACGGCACGGCCAGCACGAACAGGAACGCCACGCCCATCGCGGCGACGAGGGCGAGCCGCCACCAGGTGTAGGGGCGGGCGACGATCGCCAGGACCCACATCGAGATCAGGAACAGCGTCAGGGTCGCCGCGCTGGTCTCCGCGTCCAGCTGGCCCGGTCCGCTGTAGTGGTGACGGGCGATCAGATACGTCACGAAGGTCGCCGTACCGGCCACCACTCCGCCCGGGATCGCGTACCGCATGACCTGCCGTACGAAGTGGGGCCTGGCCCGTTCGTTGTTGGGGGCCAGGGCGAGGAAGAAGGCCGGGACGCCGATCGTCAGGGTCGACAGCAGCGTCAGGTGGCGGGGCAGGAACGGGTACTCCACCTGCCAGCACACCACCAGCAGCGCCATCAGCACCGAGTAGACCGTCTTCACCAGGAACAGGGTGGCGACGCGGGTGATGTTGCCGATGACCCGCCGGCCCTCCGCGACCACCGAGGGCAGGGTCGCGAAGCTGTTGTCGAGCAGCACGATCTGCGCGACCGCCCGGGTGGCCTCCGAGCCCGAGCCCATGGACACGCCGATGTCGGCGTCCTTGAGGGCGAGGACGTCGTTGACCCCGTCACCGGTCATCGCGACCGTGTGCCCGCGCGACTGCAGCGCGCCCACCATGTCCCGCTTCTGCTGTGGGGTCACCCGCCCGAACACCGTGCCCTCCTCCAGCGCCCGCGCCATCGGGTCGGGCTCCTCGGGAAGCCGGCGGGCGTCGATGGTCGTGCCGGTCAGGCCCAGCTTCGCGGCCACCGCGCCCACGGACACCGCGTTGTCGCCGGAGATGACCTTGGCGCTCACGTCCTGCTCGGCGAAGTAGCGCAGGGTGTCGGCGGCGTCGGGCCGCAGCCGCTGTTCGAGGACGACGAGCGCCGTGGGCCGGGCGCCGCGGGTGGGCTCGGGGTCGTCGAGGTCGCGCTGGGCGCGGGCGAGCAGCAGCACGCGCAGGCCCTGTTCGTTCAGGCGCGCGGTCTCCGTGACGGCCGGGTCGTCCTCGGCCAGCAGCACATCGGGCGCCCCCAGCAGCCAGGTGCCGGACTCGCCGTCGCCCTCGCTGAGGGTGGCGCCGCTGTACTTGCGCGCCGAGGAGAAGGGCAGCGACTCGGTGCAGCGCCAGTCCTCGACGTCCGGGTAGGCGTCGATGATCGCCTGGAGCGAGGCGTTGGGCCGCGGGTCGGACTCGCCGAGGGCGCCGAGGACCTTGCGTACGTACGACTCGTCGGCGCCCTGCAGCGGCCTGAGCTCGGTGACGTCCATGCCGCCCTCGGTGAGGGTGCCGGTCTTGTCCAGGCAGACGGTGTCGATGCGGGCGAGGCCCTCGATGGCGGGGAGTTCCTGCACCAGGCACTGTTTGCGGCCGAGCCGGATCACGCCTATCGCGAAGGCGACCGACGTCAGCAGCACCAGCCCCTCGGGGACCATCGGCACGATCCCGCCGACCGTGCGCGCGACCGAGTCCTTGAACCCGTGCTCCTTGACGACCAGTTGGCTGATGACCAGGCCGATCGCGGTCGGGACCATCATCCAGGTCACGTACTTGAGGATGGTCGAGATGCCGGAGCGCAGCTCGGAGTGGACGAGGGTGAAGCGGGATGCCTCCTCGGCCAGTTGGGCGGCGTAGGCCTCGCGGCCCACCCGGGTGGCCTTGAAGGCGCCGCCGCCCGCGACGACGAAGCTGCCCGACATGACGGGGTCGCCGGGCCGTTTGACGACCGGATCGGCCTCGCCGGTGAGCAGCGACTCGTCGATCTCCAGCCCGTCGGTCTCGACGCACACGCCGTCGACCACGGCCTTGTCGCCGGGCCCGATCTCGATCAGATCGTCCAGCACGATCTGCGCGGTGCCGACCTCGGCGGCCACCCCGTCGCGCCGCACGGTGGGCCGCGCCTCCCCGATCACGGCAAGGGAGTCCAGGGTCTTCTTCGCCCGCCACTCCTGGATGATGCCGATGCCGGTGTTGGCGAGGATGACGTAGCCGAAGAGGCTGTCCTGGAACGGCGCGACGAAGAGCATGATCAGCCACAGCAGACCGATGATCGCGTTGAACCGGGTGAGGACGTTCGCCCGGACGATCTCGCCCATCGACCGGCTGCTGCGCACCGGAACGTCGTTGACCTGGCCGCGCGCGACCCGTTCGGCGACCTCGGCCGCGGTCAGTCCGCGCGCCGGGACCGGGAGGGGTACGGGGTGCACAGGGTCGAGCTCGGCGCCCGCGTCGATGTGCGTCATGCATTCGACGGTACGTGCGGATTTGCGGCTTCACCCGCCGAGTGCCCGGAAGATCCGACCTGCGGAGGAGCCCTGTCGTGCGGTGGTAGTACGGGCTACTCGGCCGACCCCGACGCTGCCCCCGACCTCAGTGCCGCGTCCCGCTTGATCGCCGCGTCCCGCTTCCTGACGAACCAGACGCCGTACAGCCCCAGCACGCCGCCGGCCAGGCAGGTCCACAGCCACCAGGTGTGCCCGTGGTCGTCGAACCAGCCGTAGAACGGCAGCTGCACCAGGAAGAGGACGAACCAGACGATCGTGCCGCCGGTGATGGTGGCGACGACGGGCCCTTCGAGGGGCTCCGGTGCCTCGTGCTTCGGTGTCCACTTCGCCATGGGGGACAGCTTACGAGGTGATCAGGTCTACGCGCGGAGATAGCGTCCATGAGACTCATATGTTCATACTGAAACCGTTTGCGTCTGACCCTGTCTGAATCTCCTCGTAGGAACATCCAATGCCCACCTCGGCTCCCGCCAAGGTCCCCGCTCCCGGACAGCCGGGGCAGGCGCCCGCACACGGCGTACTCGACCGCTACTTCAAGATCTCCGAGCGGGGCAGCACACTGTCCCGCGAGGTCCGCGGCGGTTTCGCCACCTTCTTCGCGATGGCCTACATCATCGTGCTGAACCCGATCATCCTGGGCAGCGCGAAGGACATGTACGGGCATCATCTGGACAACGGCCAGCTGGTGACCGCGACCGCGGTGACGGCCGCCTTCACCACGCTGCTCATGGGCGTCGTCGGCAATGTGCCGATCGCGCTGGCCGCCGGGCTCGGGGTGAACTCGGTGGTCGCGCTGCAGCTCGCGCCCCGGATGTCCTGGCCGGACGCGATGGGCATGGTCGTCCTGGCCGGCCTCGTCGTGATGCTGCTGGTGGCCACCGGACTGCGCGAGCGCGTGATGAACGCCGTGCCCTACGGCCTGCGCAAGGCGATCGCCATCGGGATCGGCCTGTTCATCATGCTGATCGGCCTGGTGGACTCCGGCTTCGTCTCCCGTATCCCGGACGCCGCCCAGACCACCGTGCCGCTCCAGCTGGGCGGCGACGGGCATCTCAACGGCTGGCCGGTCCTGGTCTTCATCCTGGGCGCCCTGCTCACCCTCGCGCTGATCGTCCGCAAGGTCCCCGGCGCGATCCTGATCTCGATCGTCGCCATGACGGTCCTCGCGATGATCATCGACGCCGTCGCCACGGTCCCGTCCTGGGGCCTGACCACGCCCAAGTGGCCCGGCAACCCCGTCGCCAACCCGGACTTCGGCCTGATCGGGAACGTCAGCCTCTTCGGCGGGTTCTCCCATGTCGGCGTACTGACCGGCATCCTGTTCGTCTTCACCGTGCTGCTGTCGTGCTTCTTCGACGCGATGGGCACGATCATGGGCGTCAGCGACGAGGCCAAGCTCACCGACGCACAGGGTCAGATGCCCGGCATCAACAGGGTCCTGTTCGTGGACGGCATCGCGGTCGCCGTGGGCGGCGCCAGTTCCTCCTCGGCCACCACCTGCTTCGTGGAGTCGACGGCCGGGGTCGGCGAAGGTGCGCGCACCGGCTTCGCGAACGTCGTCACCGGCGCGCTCTTCGCCGTGGCGCTGTTCCTGACCCCGGTCGCCACGATGGTCCCGTCCCAGGCGGCCACCCCGGCCCTGCTCGCGGTGGGCTTCCTGATCCTGGCCGGCTCGGTCAAGGAGATCGACTGGGCCGACCACACCATCGCGATCCCGGCCTTCGTGACGATGGTGATGATGCCGTTCACCTACTCGATCACCAACGGCATCGGCATGGGCTTCATCACCTTCGTGGTGCTGCGGCTCGTGGCCGGGCGGGCCCGGGAGATCCCGGTGGCGATGTACGTCGTCTCGGCGGTCTTCGCCTTCTACTACCTGATGCCGGCCCTCGGCCTCACGTGAGCCGGGCGCTCACGTGACCCCGTAGAACCGTTCCGTCTCCTCGACGGCGGACTGGAACCGCTCGTCGAAGTCGTCTCGAACGAGCGTCCGGATCACATAGTCCTGGACGCTCATTCCCCTTTTCGAGGCGTGGTCCCGGAGCCGGTCGAGCAGCTCCCCGTCTATCCGCAGGCTGAGCACGCTGGTCCCCATGCACACGAGGGTCGCTGGCGGACTCGGTTCGACGTTCGTTTTCCGTGCTCCACTCACTCGTACGGGTGAAGTCGCGGTTTCAGTGGCCGGAGTCACGGGAATCCACGTGCGCGCCAGCTTGTTTAGAGAGGGTAATGAGTTACTCTAAGTACATGTCGGACCTCACCCATGGCGACGACGCTGCCGCCGTGAACTCCCTACGCTCCGCCGTGATGCGGCTGTCCCGCCGGCTCAAGCACCAGCGGGTCGACGAGTCGCTGAGCCCCACCGAGATGTCGGTGCTGGGCACCCTGGCCCGCTTCGGCACGGCCACCCCGGGCGAACTCGCCCGCAAGGAGCATGTGCAGCCCCCGTCGATGACCCGCATCGTCGCGCTGCTGGAGGCGAAGGGACTGGTCCGGCTGGAGCCGCACCCCGAGGACCGGCGCCAGAAGGTGGTCACCCAGACCGAGCAGGCCGAGGCCATGCTCGCGGAGAGCCGCGCCAAGCGGAACGCCTTCCTGGCGCACCTGGTCGAGGGGCTGGACGAGGACGAGTGGGCGAAACTGCGCGCCGCCGCCCCCGTCCTGGAGAAGCTCGCACATCTGTAACCACACCAAGGAGGCGACCACTTTTGAGTACGGGACCCGGAGCAGACTCCGCCCCCGCACCGACACCTACTACCCCTGACCTTCCCGCCGTTCCCCGCAAGTCCTCGATGTTCTCCTCGCTGAGGATCCGCAACTACCGGCTCTTCTTCGTCGGCCAGGTCGTCTCCAACATCGGCACCTGGATGCAGCGCATCGCCCAGGACTGGCTGGTGCTCAGCCTCACCGGCTCCGCCACCGCCGTCGGCTTCACGACGGCACTGCAGTTCCTGCCGATGCTGCTCTTCGGTCTCTACGGCGGTGTCCTCGTAGACCGGCTGCCCAAGCGCCGGGCGCTGCTGTTCACGCAGGCCGCGATGGGCCTGACCGCGGTCGCGCTCGCGCTGCTGACGCTGACCGGACAGGTCCAGGTCTGGCATGTCTACCTCGCCGCCTTCGCCGTCGGCCTCGCCACGGTCGTGGACAACCCGGCCCGGCAGTCCTTCGTCTCCGAGATGGTCGGCCCGGACCAGCTGCAGAACGCGGTGAGCCTGAACTCCGCCAACTTCCAGTCCGCACGGCTGATCGGCCCCGCCGTCGCGGGCCTGATGATCACCGGTGTGGGCACGGGCTGGGCGTTCCTCTTCAACGGCCTGTCCTTCGTCGCCACCATCGGCGGACTGATGCTGATGCGCTCACGTGAGCTGCATGTCGTCGAGCGCAGGCCGCGCGGCAAGGGCCAGCTTCGGGAGGGCCTGCGGTATGTCGCCGGGCGCTCCGATCTGATCTGGACCATCGTGCTGGTCGGTTTCATCGGGACCTTCGGCTTCAACTTCCCGGTGTATCTCTCCGCCTTCGCCGACGACGTCTTCCATGCCGGCGCCGGGTCCTACAGCCTCTTCAACACGCTGATGGCGGTCGGCTCGCTGGCGGGCGCCCTGCTCGCGGCCCGCCGCGGCACGGCCCGGATGCGGGTGATGATCGCGGCGGCGGTGGCGTTCGGCGGCCTTGAGCTGGTCGCGGCCATGGCGCCGTCGCTGTGGCTGTTCGCCCTGATCATGACGCCGATCGGCATGTTCGGCATGACGGTCAACGTCACCGCCAACACCAGCGTCCAGATGAGCACCGACCCGGCCATGCGCGGCCGCGTGCTGTCCCTCTACATGATGGTGTTCATGGGCGGTACGCCGATCGGCGCGCCGATCGCCGGATGGATCACGGACGCGTACGGCGTCCGCGCGGGCCTTGCCGTGGGCGGCGCGATCTCCCTGGCCGCCGCGGTCGTGGTCGCCCTGGTCCTGGCCCGCGTCGGCAACCTGCGCCTCTCGGTCGGCTGGAACCACGGCCACCCCCACGTCCGCTTCGTCCCGCGGGAGACGCAGGAGCAGCTGGCACCGGCGGCGTGACCGACCGGGGCCGGCCGCGTCGCGCTCAGTCGCGGGGGAAGTCGTCGGTGTGGAGGACGAGGCCGACCGGGGTGCCGGTCAGGTCGATGTCCTCGCCGAAGGGGAAGCGGACCTCGCTGTGGTACTTGCCGTCCTTCGGGAGGGTGTGCAGGTGCCACTCGCCGGTGTACGGGTCCACGATCAAGTAGACCGGTACACCGGCCGCTGCGTAGACGTCCTTCTTCGGGCCGTAGTCGTTGTCCGCCGTGTCCCTTGAAATGACCTCGGTCACGAATTCGATGTCCTGATAGCGCCAGCGGCCCTTGCTGTCCTTGACCGACCTTTCGGCCATCGCCGCGAGGTCGCAGGCGAAGCCGTTCAGATGGCCGGGGAAGTCGATCCGGACGTCCGATGCCAGGCGCTTGCGGGAGTACTTGCCGAGCAACTGCTCGACGAAGGCGACGATGATCTCCCAGTGGCTCTGGCGCTGCGGCGACATGAAGATGTTCCCCCCGACGATCTCGATCTTCGTACCCTCGGGGATGGGCAATTTCTCGAGCCACTCGAACAGGACGTCCAGCGTCAGTTCGTCGCACTCCTCGGCCATCTCGATCCTGTCGTCAAGGACGGACATCGTGGCGCTCCTCCCCGGCCGCACCACGGACAGGTGCAGCCGCGCAGTACAACGATACGCACGGTGACCAGGGCACGGGCGGGCGAACATGCGTCCGGGGGCGAGACTGTGGAGCCATGAGACTTTTCGCGGCCGTGCTGCCGCCCGATGACGTGGTGCGTGAACTTGCCGGGGAAGTGGACCGGTTGCGCGGGCTGCCCGGGGCGGATCGGATGCGCTGGACCGGGCGGGCCGGGTGGCACTTCACGCTCGCGTTCTACGGGGAGGTCGACGACGACGTCGTACCGGAGCTGTCGGCGCGGCTGGAGCGGGCCGCGCGGCGTACCGAGCCGTTCGCGCTCGCCGTGCGCGGTGCGGGGCAGTTCGGGCGCGGGCGGGCGCTGTGGGCGGGGGCGCAGGGCGAGCTGCGGACGCTGCGGCTGCTCGCCGAGCGGGCGGAGGCGGCCGGGCGCAAGGCGGGCGTGCCGATGGGCGAGCACCGGCGCTTCAAGGCGCATCTCACGCTGGCCCGCAGCCGCGACGCGGTGGACGTGCGGCCGTACGTGTCCGCGCTGGAGGACTTCACCGGCCGCACCTGGACGGTGGCCGAGCTGGCGCTCGTACGCAGCAACCTGCCGACGTCGGGTGTCGCGGGGGAGCAGCCGCGCTACGAGGCGGTCGCCCGCTGGGCGCTCGGCGGGGCCGGTTAGGCTCGACCACGTGGACCCGAAGACCCGGAACCGGATCATGGCCGTAGTGCTGGTGCTGTTGTTCGCCGTGGTGGCGTACGCGGCGGCGACGGGAAAGTAGCCGGCCGCCGCCGCGCCGCGCGTCCGCCCGGTCTACCAGGCGAAGGCCTCCGGAGACGGGCCCGGGCCCGGAAAGATCTCCTCCAGACCGGACAGCAGCTCCTCGCTCAGCTCCAGCTCGACCGCGCGCAGGGCGGAGTCGAGCTGCTCGGCGGTGCGCGGGCCGACGATCGGGCCGGTCACCCCCGGCCGGGTCAGCAGCCAGGCCAGAGCGGCCTCACCGGGCTCGATCCCGTGCTTGTCGAGCAGGTCCTCGTACGCCTGGATCTGGGCGCGGATGGTGGTGTTGGCGAGGGCGTCCGCGGCCCGGCCGCTCGCCCGGCGCCCGCCCTCGACCTCCTTCTTGATCACACCGCCCAGCAGCCCGCCGTGCAGCGGCGACCAGGGGATGACCCCGAGCCCGTACTCCTGCGCGGCCGGGATGACCTCCATCTCGGCGCGGCGCTCGGCGAGGTTGTAGAGGCACTGCTCGCTGACGAGGCCGATGGTGCCGCCGCGGCGGGCGGCGATCTCGTTGGCCTGGGCGATCTTGTAGCCGGGGAAGTTGGACGACCCGACGTAGAGGATCTTGCCCTGCTGCACCAGTACGTCGATGGCCTGCCAGATCTCCTCGAAGGGAGTGCTGCGGTCGACGTGGTGGAACTGGTAGACGTCGATGTGGTCGGTCTGCAGCCGCTTGAGGCTGGCGTCGACCGCGCGCCGGATGTTCAGCGCGGAGAGCTTGTCGTGGTTGGGCCAGGCCGCGCCGTCGGCGCCCATGTTGCCGTAGACCTTGGTGGCGAGCACGACCTTGTCGCGCCGGTCACCGCCCTTGGCGAACCAGTTCCCGATGATTTCTTCGGTACGGCCCTTGTTCTCGCCCCAGCCGTACACGTTCGCGGTGTCGAAGAGGTTGATACCGGCGTCCAACGCCGCGTCCATGATCGCGTGGCTGTCGGTCTCGTTCGTCTGCGGCCCGAAGTTCATCGTGCCGAGAACCAGCCGGCCGACCTTGAGTCCCGTGCGTCCCAGTTGCGTGTACTCCATGGTGCACAAGCCAACGTCTTGGAGTGCGCTCTATGCAAGAGGGGTCAGGAGGGGTCAGTCGCGGGGGAAGCCGCTGGTGCTCACGGTCAGGTCGGCCACGGTGCCGGTCAGATCGATGTCGTCGCCGAAGTCCACCCTCGTCCGCGTGACGTAGTCGCCGTTCTTCGGGTCGGTGTAGACGAAGCAGTGGCCCTGGTAGGGGTCGACGATGACATAGAGGGGGAGCTCGGCGGTCGCGTAGGCGGCCTTCTTCGGGCCGTAGTCGTTGGCGGCCGTGCCCTCCGAGATGACCTCGAAGACGAACTGGACGTCCTCGTAGCGCCAGTGGCCCTCGTCGTCCTTCTCGGCGGAGGCGCGGAGTACGGCGACGTCCGGGCAGAGACCGTTCTCATGGCCAGGGAAGTCGATGCGGACGTCCGAGAACACCTTGACGTCCTCCCCGAACCGGGCTTCAACAGCCATTGCGAGCTTGAAGATGATGGCCCAGTGCGTGTCACGCTGCGGTGTCATGAAGACGTTGCCCCCGACGATCTCGACCCTGAATCCTTCGGGGACGGGCATCCGCTCCAGCCGCTCGAACCACTCGTCCAAGCGCTGCGTGTTGACGTCGGCCATGGCGATCCTGTCTTCAAGGACGGTCATCGTGGCGCTACTCCCCGGCCACCCCACGGACGAGTGCAGCCGCGCGGTACAACGATACGCACGGTGACCAGGAGACGCCGCAAATCGGTCAGCTCGATTCAGCCGCGTACGGCTGTCCGACCCCCCACGCCTCCCACATCGCCCCCGCGAACGCCTCCGCGATCTTGTGTTCCCCGCTCGCGTTCGGGTGGGTGCCGTCGTAGGTGTCGAGGTGGATGTCGTACGACGGCGGGGGAGAGGCGAGCAGCAGCGGGGAGCGGGGCTCGTCCAGGTCGGCGAGGGTCTTGGCGAGCAGGACGTTGAAGAGGTCCACCTGGGCGGAGAAGGCCGGGTCGGACGCGGCTCTGACGTTGGGGATCACCGGCAGCACGACCATGCGCACGCGCGGGCGGGCCGCCCTGGCCTCGGCCACGAACCGCCGCACGGTGTCCGCCGTCTGTTCCGCGTTGGTGTAGAAGCCGAGGTCGATCAGGCCCAGCGAGACCATCAGCACGTCGGCGCGGCAGGAGCGCACCGCGTCGCCGATCAGCGGCACCATGTGGTGCCAGCCCTCGCCCCAGCCGGCCAGGTGGCCGCGGGGGAAGTCGGGATCGGCGTACTCGTAGGAGGTCGGCGCGTCCGCCGCCGGGTCGTGCAGCGCCTCCCGCGGGCCGACCAGCGCGAACGGGCCCCCGTAGGTGTCCCGCAGATGGCGCCACATCCGGTAGCGCCAGGTGTGTTCGCCCGCGCTCCCGATCGTCATCGAGTCGCCGACCGGCATGAACCTGAGCATCCGCTCATGATGAACGATCCGCGGGGAATCAATGGGACGGGTGGGGTGTGAGGCCTGCCACGGTGCGGCGCGGCGGGAACCCGGCTCGGTCCGTCAACCGTTCGACGGGATGGCAGGCTTGGGGCATGCGCCGACCCCTCGCTCTTCTCGCCGGAGCCCTGCTCGTGGGCGTGTTCGCCCTGCCCGCCTCCGCCGACGACGGCGACGGCAAGGGGGACCAGGGGTTCAGCATCAAGGACCCCCGCATCACCGAGTCGAGCGGCCTCGCCGCCTCGCACCTGCACCCCGGGATCTACTGGACGCACAACGACAGCGACGACGGCCCGTATCTCTACGCCGTGGACAGCGCGACCGGCAAGACCGTCGCCCGCGTCACCCTCAGCGGCATCGGCTCGCCCCGCGACGTCGAGGCCATCTCCATCGGCCCCGACCACCAGATCTACGTAGGCGACATCGGCGACAACCTCGGCGGCAAGTGGCCGTACGTGTGGATCTACCGGCTGCCCGAGCCGAAGAAGCTCGTCGACCAGACCGTCCGGGCCACGCAGTACGTCGTGAAGTACACCGACGGGGCGCGCAACGCCGAGTCGCTGGTCGTCGACCCGAAGACGGGGCGCGCGTACATCATCGACAAGAACGAGGACGGCGGGCACCTCTACGAAGGCCCCGCCGAGCTCTCCTCCTCGGGCACGAACTACTTCAAGCCCGTCGCCGCCGTCGACCTGTGGGCCACCGACGCCGCGATCTCCCCGGACGGCCGACAGCTCGCCGTCCGGGGCTACTTCGGCGGGATCTACTACGACTGGAACGGCGGGAAGATCAAGCGCAAGGGCCGGCTGAACGTCCCGCTGCAGGGCCAGGGCGAGTCCGTCAGCTATTCCGCCGACGGGACACGCCTCATGTACGGCAGCGAGGGCGACGACAGCCCGGTGCAGGCGGAGGACACGCCGGGCGGCGGGGCCGGAGACGCCAAGTCGCCGTCCGCCGACGGGAGTTCGAGCGCCTCCGACCCCGGCGGCGGCAGCGGGATCGGCCATCTCAAGGTCGGAGCCGTCGCCGTCGCCGTGGCAGCCGCGGTCCTCCTCGGTCTCCGCCGCCTGGTGCGCCGCTCCTAACGTCCGCCGGGCAGCGAGGTGTTGGTGATCGGGAGCTTCTGCTCCGCACCCGCCACGTAGAGGTCCGTCGGGGCCGTGCGCAGGGTGAACGTGTCGTCGTAGCTCGAGACGCGCACGGACAGCACGAAGAAGCCGTCGTCCTCGACGGTCGTCTTCACGTGGGACTCCTGCTCCCAGTAGGTCTGCAGGAAGACCTCGGTGCCCTGCGGCTCGACGCCCTTGGGCAGGGTGACCTTGCCCTGGACGGTGAGGATGTCGCCCGCCTTCACCTTCTTCTTGTTGACCTTGTAACTGACGGAGCTGGACTTGGCGTTCGCGGCCACGGTGGTGTCCGCGAAGTAGCCGTCCTGCGGGGTGTTGAGGTCGCCGTCCTCGTCGTAGAGCGCGGTGATCTGTACGTCGTGCTCGACGTTGAGCAGGCTGCTGCCGGTCACGTGGTCGATGTCGACGTCGGGGATGGTGAACTTCCCGGTGGCGTCGGTGACGGGCTTGCCCAGGTCGCGCGGCTCGTAGTAGTTCGGGTCGATCGGGTCGCCCCACGGGTTCCAGGTGGTGAAGCGGACGACCTCCTGGACGGTGACGGGGATGTTGGGCGCCGGCGTGCCGTCGGCCTTGGTGACGGTGCCGGTGACGTCGACGTGGCGGTTGTCGTAGTCGGTGCTGGTCGGATTGGTGCTCACGGTCAGCACGTAGGCGTCGCCGGGCGCGGCGTCCGAGGACGCCGCCGAGGCGGCAGGCGCGGACAGCGCGCCCGCGGCGAGCAGCAGCGCGGCGGTGGCGGCAACTCGCGCCGACAGGGGCTTGCTGGACATGGGGCAACTCCAACTTCGGTCGGGAGCAAAGGAGTTGCGCCGGACGGCACCGGTTCCGCCACGACGCACCCCGTTCGACCGGCGGTGCGGGGCGGGAGTTGTCCCTTGTGCGTCCGCTGTTACGCGGCTGTGGCGCCCGACCGGTTTGTCCGGGTTGCGGGTTCACCTGGATGTCGGCCGCAGGCCTCCAGGGGGTCTTCTACGACGACAACCGATGGTCTCCTACGACGACGAAAGGGCGCCCAGCGGTTGATCCGCGGGGCGCCCTTTCGTCGTCGTAGCGAAGACTGCTACAGCTTCTCGATCACGTAGTCGACGCACTTCGTCAGGGCCTCGACGTCCGCCGGGTCCACCGCCGGGAACATGGCCACGCGCAGCTGGTTGCGGCCGAGCTTGCGGTAGGGCTCGGTGTCGACGACGCCGTTGGCGCGCAGCACCTTGGCGACGGCGGCCGCGTCCACCTCGTCGCTGAAGTCGATGGTGCCGATGACCTGGGAGCGCTTGGCCGGGTCGGTCACGAACGGCGTCGCGAACTTCACGTCCTCCGCCCAGCCGTACAGCGTGCGCGAGGAGGTCGCCGTGCGGCGCACCGACCAGTCCAGGCCGCCCTGGCCGTTGAGCCACTCCAGCTGCTCGTTGAGCAGGAAGAGGGTGGCGAGGGCAGGGGTGTTGTACGTCTGGTTCTTGCGGGAGTTGTCGATCGCCGTGGGCAGCGAGAAGAACTCCGGGACATGGCGGCCGGAGGCGTGGATCCGCTCGGCGCGCTCGATCGCGGCCGGGGAGAAGACGCCGATCCACAGGCCGCCGTCGGAGGCGAAGGACTTCTGCGGGGCGAAGTAGTAGACGTCCGTCTCGGCGATGTCGACCGGGAGGCCGCCGGCGCCGGAGGTGGCGTCCACGAGGACCAGGGCGCCCTCGTCCGCGCCGGCCACGCGCTTGATCGGCATGGCGACACCGGTCGAGGTCTCGTTGTGCGTGAAGGCGTAGACGTCGACGCCCGCCTCGGCGGCCGGCTCCGGGTGGGTGCCGGGGTCGCTGCTGATGACGGTGGGCTCGGCCAGCCACGGGGCCAGCTTGGATGCCTTGGCGAACTTCGAGCTGAACTCGCCGAAGCTCAGGTGCTGCGACTTGTTCTCGATCAGGCCATGGGTCGCGATGTCCCAGAACGCCGTCGAGCCGCCGTTGCCGAGGATCACCTCGTAGCCCTCGGGCAGCTGGAACAGCTCGGAGATGCCTTCGCGCACCTTGCCGACCAGGTTCTTGACCGGGGCCTGGCGGTGGGACGTGCCGAGGAGGCAGGTACCGGTCGCGGCGAGAGCGTCCAGCGCCTCCGTCCGCACCTTGGAGGGACCCGCGCCGAAACGTCCGTCCGCGGGCTTGATGTCAGCGGGAATCTGAATCTCAGCCACGAGCCGGAGCGTATCCCCTCGGTGAAACCGCACGGAAACGTGTCCGTCCGATGAGACGACTCCTCCGGCCCGTGGACCTGTGCGATCAGACCAGCGGCAACAGCCGCACCGGCAGCTCGAACAGGTCGTTCTGCGTCACCACGGGCTTGTGGCGCAGAGCGGCCGGCGGGACCGCCAGATCGAGCTCCGGGAAGCGGGCGTACAGGGCGGGGAGGGCCACCCCCGCCTCCAGCCGGGACAGCGCGGCGCCGGGGCACACGTGCGGGCCGTGACCGAAGGAGATGTGGCGGTTCTGCGAGGTCCGGGTGATGTCGAAGGCGCCCGCGGTGGGCCCGTGGGCCTGCTCGTCCCGGCCGATCGCGGCGTACGACACGATCAGCGCGTCGCCCGCGGGCAGCACCTTGTTCCCGACCGGGACGTCCTCGGTCGCGAAGCGGATCAGGACGTGCGAGGTGGGGGTGGAGTGGCGCAGGGTCTCCTCGATCACCGCCGACCAGTCCGCCGCGCCGGACAGCACCAGGGCTCGCTGATCCGGGTGACGGGACAGATTGACCACCGCGTTGACGATGAGGGAGATCGTCGTCTCGTGGCCCGCCGCGACCATCAGCTGGAGCGTGGAGACGATCTCCTGGTCGGTGAGGTGGTCGCCGTTCTCCGAGGCCAGGATCAGGGCGGAGGTGAGGTCGTCGCCCGGCTCGGCGCGCTTGGCGGCGACCGTGTCCGCCATGATGCCCGCCAGCTCCGTCAGCGTGGCCAGGACCTCCTCGGGCGGGGTCTGCGTCGAGAAGAACTTCTCGAACAGCTCCTTCAGCCGCGGCAGCCGCGCCTCGTCGATGCCCATCAGGTCGGCGACGACGTACATGGGCAGGGGGTGGGCGAAGGACGCCTTCAAATCCACGACGCCGTCCGCGTCCGCGTCCGCGGGCAGCCGGTCCAGCAGGCTCTCGGTGAACGTGCTGATCCGCTCCCGCATCCGCTCCACCCGGCGCGGGGTGAGCGCCTGCGCGACCAGCGCGCGCAGCCGGCGGTGGTCGGCGCCGTCCACGGTGAGCATGGAGCGGCCCGGGTTGGCGAGCCCGATCAGCGGCCAGTCGGGCGGTATCTCGCCGCGCTGCCAGGCACCCCAGACGTCGATGTCCTTCACCAGGCGCGGATCCGTGAGGAGCTGCTTCGCCTCCGCGTGGTGGGTGACGGCCCAGACGGGGACCCCGCCGGGCAGTTCCACGGCGGCCAGCGGACCCGCGGCGCGCAGCCTCGCGCTCTCGCCGTCCAGGTCGGTGACGAAGGGATCGAGGGCGATACGGGTCTCTTCGGTGCCGGTCGTCGTCATACGGGGATGCCTCCAGGGGGCGTCAGAGCGCGGGGACGGGCGCGAACCGGACGGGCAGCGCGGTCAGACCCCGCAGCCACGGCGAGGGCCGACGCGTCAGGGACTCGGCCGGGACGGCCAGGTCGATGTCGGGCAGGCGGTCCAGTACGACCTCGATGCCGGTGCGCGCGATCACCTCGGCGATCTCCTGCGCGGGGAAGGGACAGCGGTGCTCGCCGTGCCCGAAGGAGAAGTGCGCGCTGTTGCCGCCGGTGAGCGACCCGTCGGTACGCACCTGGGGGTCGGAGTTGGCGCCCTGCAGACCGAGCAGCAACAGATCGCCCGCGCGGATGCGGCGACCGCCGAGCTGGGTGTCGCGGGCGGCCCAGCGGCCGGCCACGTTCTGGGTGGGCGTGTCCTCCCACAGGACCTCGTTCATGGCGTCGGCGACGCTGCTGCGGCCGCCGAACAGGGAGGCCGCGAACCGGTCGTCGGTGAGCATCAGCCGCAGCGAGTTGCCGATCCAGTCGGCGGTGGGCTGGTGGCCCGCCGCCATCATCACCATCAGGTCCTGGGCGATCTCCTCGTCGCTGAAGCCGCCGCGGTCGGCCAGCATCCGCGAGACGACGTCGTCGGCGGGCTCGGCCCTGCGGTCGGCCAGCAACTCGGCCATGGACGTGGCCAGATGGCTCTGCCCGGCGATCGCCCGCTCCCGCCCGTCGATCATGTCGTTCAGGGCGGTCACCAGGCCCGGCCCCTGCTCGTCGGTGAAGCCGTAGAGCCGGGCCAGGACGCGCACGGGCAGCAGCATGGCGTAGTCGGCGATCACGTCCGCCTCGCCGCGGGTGCTGAAGGCGTCGATCAGCTCGTCGGCGAACTTCTCGGCGTGGGCGCGCAGTTCGAAGGGGTTGGCCGCCTCCAGCGCGTCGCTGATCATCGCGGCACGCTCGCGGTGGCGTTCGCCGACCGTGTAGAGGATCGAGGGCTGCTTGCGGCCGATCATCGGCAGCAGCGGCCAGTCGTCGGGGATGCGGTCCCACTGGTTCCACAGGTCGGAATCGCGGCTGAACAGCGCCGGATCGCCGGTGACCTGGTGCAGCTCGCGGTAGCCGAGCACCAGCCAGGCCGGTACGTCGCCGTCGAGCACGACCGGCGTCACGGCACCGTGCTCGCGCCGCATCTCCCGGTACAGCCGCGCCGGATCGGTCTGGAACCGGGGGCCGCCGAGCGGCACCGGCGTGGTGGTGGTCACAGTGCCAACTCCTGTTGTGGGGAAGGGGTCTTGGCCGCGTACTGGTTCCTGACGTGCTCCACCCGGCTGACGTCGTGGACGCCCTCGCCGTTGTCGGCCGAGGCACCCGGCGGGGTGCGCGCGTCAGAGGTTGCGGAGTCCAACGAGCACCTGTGCCAGGACGTCGGGATCGTGGACACCCGAAGCGGGCTTCTTCGGGTGGCGGGCGCTGATGCGACCCGCCGCGAGGAGGTCGGAGAGCAGGATCTTGGTGATGCTCACCGGCAGCCTCAGCTCGGCGGCCAGCTCGACGACCGCGGTGGGCCGCTGGGTCAGCCGGAGGATCGCGGCGTGCTCCGACTGCATGCCGGGCACGGGATCGCACTCGGCGACCACGAGGGTCACCAGGTCGAACGGGCTGTCCGGGGCCGAGCGGGCGCGGCCCCCGGTGAGGGTGTACAGGCGGTCGGGTGAGTCGTCCCTGCCGGGGCGGCTCATGAGGTCCGGGGCCGCGCGGTCAGATGGGCGCCGAGCTGTTCCACCAGCTCGCTCATGTTGTGCCCGACCAGCCCGGCGTCCGCGTCCTCGGTGGTCACCACGGCCAGGTGCGCGCCCTCGCCGGCCTCCACGATGAACAGCACCCCGCCGTAGAACTCGGTCATGGCGGAGCGCACTCCTCCGGTGCCGTCGCCGAACTCCATCGAGGCGCCCTGGGACAGCGACTGGATTCCGGCGGCGATCGCGGCGAGCTGGTCGGCCTGGTCGACGGTGAGCTCCGGCGTCCGGCACAGCTTCAGTCCGTCCCGGGACAGCACGAGCGCGTGCCGTGCGCCGGGCGTGCGCTCCAGGAGGCCCTGGATGAGCCAGGTGAGCTTCTCGTCGGCGGTGGTCGTGCCGGTCATGACGTGGAGTTGCCTTCCGGATCCGGGTGCGGGTGCGGGTGCGGGTGGGAGAGGACGGACGGTTCATCGGACGGTTCAGGGGTGAGCGGGGCGGGGTTCTCGGCCGGTGACGACTCGCCCAGGTCCGAGAGCGAACCGCGCACGGCCCGGCGGAAGCTGCTGAAGCGGGCGGCACGGGCGAGGGGGTCGTCCAGGGGGACGGCTGTGGAGTCGGCGCCGGGGCCGGGGATGGCGCCGTGGATGGGGGATTCGGCGGAGTCGGCGGCACGCGCGCGTGCCCGCTCCCGGTCCCGCTCGGCCTCCGCGAGCGCGCGGCCCCGGCGGCGCTTGGGGAGGACCGGCGAGAGGGCGTCGGGTTCGTGGTTGCCGGGCTCGTGGTGGGCGCGGTGCGGGTCGTGGGCGCGGACCTCGTCGGGACCGGCGCCGGGGGCCTGGTCAGGGGTGGAGTGCGGGGTCTCGTACGACCTCTGCGGGTGCTCGTCGACCGGCTCCGGACGGTGGTCGACGGGCTGCTCCGGACGGTCTGCGTCGGGCTGCTCCGGGCGGTCGTCTGCGGCGTGCTCCGGGCGGTCGCCCGAGCGGCTCGGAACTGTGGCAGCGGGCGCCGGACGCTCGGCCGCCGTCTCCGGGAGGGGAAGCGCGTCCTCGGGGCGCGCGGTGTGCTGCTCGGATACGAGGATGTCCTGCGGGACGAGCACCAGGACGCCGGTGCCGCCGCGTGCGGACGGCCGGAAGGAGATCTTGAGGCCGTACTTGCGGGCGAGCCGGCCGACCACCGTGAGGCCGAGACGCGTGCCGCCGAGGCCGCCCAGGCCGGTGTCGTCGCCGGTGACGGCCCGTTCGGCGCGGCGCAGCTGCACCTCGCCCATGACCAGGCCGCTGTCCTCGACGGACACGATGACGCCGGCCGGCACCTCCTCGACGTAGACATGCACCTCGGCGGTGGGCGGCGAGAAGTTCGCGGCGTTGTCGAGGAGTTCGGCGAGCGCGTGCATCACGCCCTCGGCGGCGTGTCCGGCGACGGCGGCCTCGCTGGCGGAGTGCACCCGCACGCGCTGGTAGCCGCTGATGCGGCCCATCGCGCCGCGCAGGATCGACTCCATGGAGATGGGGCGCGCCCAGCGGCGTCCGGAGCGCGCGCCCGCGAGGACGGCGATCGAGTCGGCGAGGCGGCCCGCCTGCGCGGTGCGGTGGTCGAGGTGGAGGAGGTCGGCGAGTACGTCCTCGTCCTCGTGCCGCTCCTCCATGGCCCGCAGGTCGGCGAGCATGCCGGTGGCCAGGGCCTGCATACGGCCCGCCGCGTTGGCGGTCGCCGAGACCGCGGCGGCACGCTCGTGGTCGGCCTTGCGGGCCCGCTCGGCGAGGCGGGCGTTCTCGGCGGTGAGCCGGGCGCGCTCCTGCTCGAACTCGGCGCTCAGCCGCGCGCGTTCCTGGGCGATCTCCGCGTCCGCCCGGGCCCGCTCGTGGGTCAGCTCCTCGGTCAGGCGGACCCGCTCCTGGTCGAACTGCGCGCTCTGGCGGACCCGGTCCTGCAGCAGCCGCCCCGCGTCCTGGCTGACCGCCTCCAGCCGGCGGCGGGCGATCCGGGCCGTACCGAACGCGTGGGCGGCCACGGCGACGGCGACGCACAGCAGCACGGCGCCCGCTCCCGCACCGAGGCCGAGCGGGACGCGGTCGGACGCGGGGGCCAGGGCGACCGCGCCGGCGACGGCGAGCGCGGCCAGGGCGGCCGTGATCAGGGGTGCGGGCGCGACGGTGCGGGCGGTGGGTCGTTCGCCGGACGCGTGGGGGGCGGTCATGAATCGGGTCCTCGGTCGGGGGGCCTCGGTCGTTCTTGATCGGTTCCGCTGTCGTTCCTGGGCGAGAAGCGACACAGGTTGCTCAACTGATCGTCACTATATGGGAGTTCGTCATCAATTTGGGAAGGTTCCGGATCCGTTCACAAGTTCCGCCGACGGCTCGGACCCGAGCGCGTGTACACGGACCCGGTGCCTGTAAAAACACGGATCCCGTGCCTGTGGACACGGACCCGGTGCCTGTGGACAGAGCTGCTGTGACTGTCGGTGCCCGGATGCATGCTGGGGTCATGACGGATCTCGAAGGCGAACTGCGCAGGGCCGTCCGGGGCGACGTCGGCTTCGACGTCACGTCCCGGGCGCTGACCACCATGGACGCGTCCAACTACCGGCGGGTCCCGCTCGGCGTGGTCGCCCCGCGGGACGCCGACGACGTGGCGGCCGTGCTGGCCGTGTGCCGCGAGCGCGGGGTCCCGGTCGTGGCGCGCGGCGGCGGCACCTCGATCGCCGGGCAGGCCACCGGCACCGGCGTGGTCCTGGACTTCACCCGCCACATGAACCGCCTGGTGTCGCTCGACCCCGGGGCGCGCGAGGCCGTCGTACAGCCCGGCCTCGTCCTCGACCGGCTCCAGGAGGCCGCCGCGCCGCACGGGCTCCGCTTCGGCCCCGACCCCTCCACGCACAGCCGGTGCACGCTCGGCGGGATGATCGGCAACAACTCCTGCGGCTCGCACTCGGTGGCCTGGGGCACCACCGCAGACAGCGTGCGCGAGCTGGACGTGGTCACCGCGCGCGGGGCGCGGCTCAGGCTCGGACAGCAGTGGGCGGGCGCGCCGGAGGGCCTGCGGGCCCTCGCCGAGGGGGAGTTGGCGCGGCTGCGGACGGGTTTTCCCGAGCTGCCGCGCCGTATCTCCGGCTACGCGCTGGACGCGCTGCTGCCGGAGAAGGGCGCCGACGTCGCCCGTTCCTTCTGCGGCAGCGAGGGCACCCTCGGAGTGCTCACGCAGGCCGTCGTACGGCTCGTCGAGGCCCCACGCGCTTGTGCCCTGGCCGTGCTGGCCTACGCCGACGAGGCGGCCGCCGCGCAGGCCGCGGCCGGACTGCTGCCCTACGGGCCGCTCACGGTGGAGGGCATGGCGGCCGACCTGGTGCCGTCCACGGCCGCGCTCCCGCGGGGCGGGGCCTGGCTGTTCGTGGAGACGGGAGGCAAGTCGGAGGGCGAGGCACGCGCGCGTGCGGAGGCGATCGTGCGGGCCGCCGACGTCCTCGACTCGCTGATCGTCACCGACCCCGCCGGACAGCGGACGCTGTGGCGCATCCGCGAGGACGCGAGCGGCACCGCGACCCGAATGCCGGACGGCAGCGAGGCGTGGCCGGGCTGGGAGGACTGCGCGGTGCCGCCCGCGCGGCTCGGCGCGTATCTGCGGGACTTCCGCGCCCTGCTGACCTCCCACGGCCTGAAAGGCACTCCGTACGGCCACTTCGGGGACGGCTGCATCCACGTCCGCATCGACTTCGACCTGCTGACCGAGCCGGGCATCGCCCGCTTCCGCCGCTTCTCCGAGGACCTGGCCGAACTGGTCGTCGCACACGGCGGCTCGCTGTCCGGGGAGCACGGGGACGGACAGGCGCGGGCCGAACTGCTGCCGAAGATGTACGGCACGGAGATGGTCGCCCTCTTCGAGCGCGCCAAGGGCGTCTGGGACCCCGACGACCTCCTCAACCCCGGGATCCTGGTGCGCCCTTCACCCCTCGACGCCGACCTCCGCTTCTCCGTCCTGCCCCGCGAACCGGTCGACGTGGTCTTCGGCTACCCCGCGGACGGCGGCGACTTCTCCGCCGCGGTCCGGCGCTGCGTGGGGGTCGCCAAGTGCCGTACGACCTCGGCGGCTGGCTCCTCCGTGATGTGCCCGTCCTTCCGGGCTACCGGCAAGGAGGAGCACTCCACGCGCGGGCGCGCCCGGCTGCTGCACGAGATGCTCGCCGGGGAGCTGGTGACCGACGGCTGGCGGTCGACCGAGGTGCGCGACGCGCTGGATCTGTGCCTGTCCTGCAAGGGGTGCCGCTCCGACTGCCCGGTCGAGGTCGACATGGCCACGTACAAGGCGGAGTTCCTGCACCACCACTACGAGGGCCGACGCCGCCCGGCCGCCCACTACAGCATGGGACGACTGCCGCTCTGGCTGCGCTGGGTGGAGCGCACGCGCACGGCGCCGCTGGTCAACGCCCTTGCTTCCGTACGGCCGTTGGCCGCGCTCGCCAAGCGACTCGGCGGGATCGCGCCCGAGCGGCGCATCCCTCGGGTGGCGACGCAGACGTTCGGCCGCTGGTGGTCCCGGCGGCCCGCCACGTCATCCTCCGGCGGTGACCTGGTGGTGCTGTGGCCGGACACGTTCACCGAGCACCTCTCCCCGGCCGTGGGGCAGGCGGCCGTACGAGTGCTGGAGGCGGCCGGGCTGCGGGTGGCGCTGCCGCCCACGGTGGTGCTCGCGAAGGCGCCCGTGGGCGACGGCCACACGGTCGCCCTGGACCCGCTGTCGCTGCTGCGGGGACGCGGACGGGTGTGCTGCGGCCTGACGTACGTCTCCACGGGCCAGCTGGACCGCGCCCGCACCGTCCTGCGCCGCACCCTGGACCTGATGGACCCGGTCCTGGACACGGGCGCCCCCGTCGTCGTCCTGGAACCGAGCTGCGCCGCCGCCCTGCGCAGCGACCTGCCCGAACTGCTGGCAGACGACCCGCGCGCGGCCCGCCTCGCCGCCGCGGTCGTGACCTTCGCGGAGGCCCTGGAGAAGTACGCCCCGCATTGGAAACCACCGGCCGTGCACCGCCCGGTGACCGGCCAGACCCACTGCCACCAGCACGCGGTCCTGGGAGACGGCTCCGACCGCAGACTGCGCGAAGCAGCCGGCCTCACCGGCGACCTCGCGGGCGGCTGCTGCGGCCTGGCGGGCAACTTCGGCTTCGAGAAGGGCCACTACGAGGTTTCGGCATCCTGCGCGGAGGACCAGCTGCTGCCGGCGGTGCGGGGGGCAGCGGACGGGGCGGTCGTCCTGGCCGACGGCTTCTCCTGCCGGACCCAGCTGGACCAACTGGCGGGGGTGCGGGGGCGGCATCTGGCGGAGGTGTTGGCGGGGGCGCTGGACGAGGAGGGTTCATGAAGTGAGGGGTTCGCGTCCAGCATCCGGGACAGTGGCAAAACTGGTTCACACGCCTGACCGAGTCCATTACCCTGGACTGGACAGTGCATCGTGATGAACGAACCTCGACCCGAGCACCTGGACCGCCCGTGACCACGCCCAGCAGCACCACCACCTCCTCGCCCACCGCGGTGAACGCTCCCGGTGGCCCGGACCGTCGGAACTCGCTCGGCCCGGTCGGGCTGGTGCTCGGGGCCGGGCTCTCGGTGCAGTTCGGTGCGGCGCTGGCCGTGAGCCTGATGCCGAGGGCCGGGGCGCTCGGCGTCGTCACCCTGCGGCTGATCGCCGCGGCCGTCGTCCTGCTGGTGGTCTGCCGCCCGCGGCTGCGCGGCCACTCGCGCGCCGACTGGGGCACCGTCATCGCCTTCGGCACCGTGATGGGCGCGATGAACGGCCTCTTCTACCAGGCGGTGGACCGCATTCCGCTCGGCGCCGCGGTCACCCTGGAGGTCCTCGGCCCGCTCGCCCTGTCCGTCTTCGCCTCCCGCCGCGCCCTCAACGCCGTATGGGCCGCGCTCGCGCTCGGGGGTGTCTTCCTGCTCAGCGGTGGGGTGGGGGGCTTCGGCGACCTCGACATGGTCGGCGTCGCCTTCGCGCTGGGCGCGGGTGCCATGTGGGCGGCGTACATCATCTTCAGCGCGCGTACGGGACGGCGGTTCCCGCAGGCCGACGGGCTCGCCCTGGCCATGGCGGTCGGGGCGCTGCTGATGCTGCCGCTCGGGATCGCGGAATCGGGCTCCAAGCTCGCCGATCCGACGACGATCGCGCTGGGCTCGTCGGTCGCGGTCCTCTCCTCCGTGCTGCCGTACACCTTCGAGCTCATCGCCCTGCGCCGCCTCCCCGCCTCCACCTTCGCGATCATGATGAGCCTGGAGCCCGCTCTCGCGGCGACAGCGGGCTTCCTGGTCCTGGACCAGGCCCTGTCCGCCGTGCAGGCCGCCGCGATCGTCATGGTCATCGCGGCGAGCATGGGGGCGGTGCGGACGCAGGTGGGGCGGGGGAAGGCTTCGCTGCCGCCAGAGGTGTGACCTGCGGTGCGTCGGCCGGGGTCGGTTGGGGTCAGTCGGCGGGCTTCTCCCAGACCGAGACGTGCTGCCGGCTCTCGCTCGTGAAGGGCTCCCGGGTCCAGCCGTCCCACCGGTTCACCAGCCGCATCCCGGCCAGCCGGGCCATGAGGTCCAGCTCCGAGGGCCATACGTAGCGGAAGGGGAAGGCGAGGTATTCGGCGCGGCCGTCCTTGATCCGTACGTGGTGGGAGGTCATCGACTGGGTCGCCACGTCGTACTCGTCGAAGCCGAGGTGTCCCTCGCTGACGTGGAACGGCACCGCTTTCTGCCCGGGCGGCAGCCTGCGCAGGTCGGGTACGCCGACCTCGACGACGAAGCGGCCGCCGGGCTCCAGGTGGGCGGCGACGTTACGGAAGCAGTCGACCTGGGCGTCCTGCGTGGTGAGGTTCGCGATGGTGTTGAACACCAGGTATGCGAGGGAGAACGTGCCCTGTGCCCTGGCCGTGGCGAAGTCCCCGATCGTCACGCCGACCGCGTCCCCGCCGGGCTTGGCCCGCAGCCGCTCCACCATCGCCCGGGACATGTCGATCCCGTGCACCTCGACTCCGCGAGCCGACAGCGGCAAGGCGACCCGCCCCGTACCGACGCCCAGTTCCAGGGCCCGCCCCCCAGCAGCCAGCTCCGCCAGCAGCTCTACGGCCGGTTCCAGTACGTCCGCCGCGAACATCTCCGCCGACGAGTCGTCGTACCCGGCGGCAACGGATTCTCCGAAGTAACCGTCTTCATCAGGCATCGGGCGACGGTACTGCCGGGCTGATGGATGGCGCACCGTAATATCCGTGAGTGTGCACCACACTGGCTCCTCGGCCGAACGGCCGCTGATCCCAACCCCGGAGCGCACTCCGGGTTCGCTGCGTGCCGCGTGCGCCGTAGTGGCCCCGCAGCTCTTGACCTCGTACGACCAGGCCAAGGACCAAGCACTCGCGAACGCCGTGGAACAAGGCTCACTCGGTCCTGTTCATGCCTACCTTGCCCACTGGGCCGCTCTCCTGGAGATCGAGCGGCATCCTGAGACTGCGCGGGCGTATCACCGGGCCGAGTATCTCGCCCAGGTTGCGTCCGCTCCCGACGAGGCACGGGAGTATCTGGTCGAGGCCGCAGCGATCTATCGAGACGCAGCCCAGGCGGTACGCGCGGCGTGACGTGGCACTGCAAGTACGTTCCCGGCTTCCTCGCCGGGGCCGAAGAAGGCTGACGAACCCGTGCGGGCTACCGCAGCGCTGCACCTGCACGGAGCGGCCTGGCAATCGGCGGATGAGGGTGCCAGGCACGCTTTCGTGGCGGGTGGCCTTTTCGTCTATATGGCCACGCCGGTTCCGCTGCCCTGAGCAATGGCTCGGACCCAGCTGGAAAAGGCACCGGCGGACACGGTGAGGGTGCCTCCGGCGGGGTGCTTGGAGTCACGGATGGCTATGTGCGCCGTGAGGTCGGCGACCTCGACGCAATCACCGCCGGTGCCGCCGCTGTAGGAGGCCTTGCGCCACGTTGCGGTGCCGAGGGGGGCGCACTCGACGCACTGGCCGCCGGTGTCGCCGCTGTACGAAGATTTACGCCATATCGCGCCCGACGGGCCGGGGTTCGTTCCCATAACGCTCCTCCATAACGCGGGCGATAAGAGCCGCGGAATCCTCCACGGAGAGCGCTGCGGCCTGGAGTTGATCGTAACGGACCGCCCCTTCCCGGACAGCGTCCGGATTGGCCGTCATGTGCCCCTGGACGAAGTCCTCGGTGTAGATGATGTCGGGGTCCCCGTCGAAGCGCAGGTGGGCGAACGAGCCCATCATCCCTGTGTGCGCGCCTGCCGCGAACGGCAGAACCTGAACCTTCACCCACGGCCGGTTGCGCATGGTCAACAGGTGGGCGAGTTGATTCCGCATGACTCCCCGACCGCCGACCTCTTGGTGCAGCACTGCCTCGCTGAGCACCACCCACGTCGTCGGGGGACGATCCCGGCCCAACACGCGCTGCCGGTCGATCCGCGCAGCCACCTTCGACTCGAGCTCCGTGTCGTCGCGGACACCCAGGACCGCACGGGCATACCCCTCCGTCTGGAGGAGGCCGTCCACCAACTGCGCCTGAAAGGTGGAGATATACCCCGCCCGCGCCTCCATCTCCGCATAAGGCTGAAACCAACTAGGCAACTGACTCCGCAGCACCAACCCCACCAACCGCGAAAACGTCCCACCCGTCCCCAGCGCAGCATCCACCCGCTCCGAGAACTCCCGCGTAGGCACCCGCCCCGTCGTCTCGATCTGCCCGATCAGGGACCCCGTGCAGAACACGATCGAACCGAGCGCCTGCTGGGTCAGCCCCGCTGCCTCCCGAGTACGCCGTAGCTCGTAGCCGTAGTAGTCCAAGGGCGACCCGCTGGGATCAAGTTCGCGCATGTGCACCGCCACCACCTCCTCTCACTGAGAGTAGCCAAGTGACCGCACACAGATATCCACCTGTGGAAAACAAATTAATACAAGCATGCTTGATTGTTTCTAGCCCCGCTGCCATGCTCGCCCCATGGCTGACCCGACGCCCGTGATCGATGATCTGTGTGCGGAGAGTGAGGAACTCGACCGCATGGTGGCCGAGTTGAGCCCGGAGCAGTGGGCGCTCATGACCCCCGCGCCCGGCTGGACCGTGGCGCACCAGATCGCGCACCTCGCTTGGACCGACCACCACTCCGTGCTGGCCGTGACGGATCGAACCGCCTTCTCCCGTGAGGTCGAGAAGGCGCTCGCCCAGCCCGGGGACTTTGTGGACAACGGGGCCGAGGAGGGCGCCGCCAAGCCGCCCGAGCGGCTGCTCGCGGACTGGCGGGCCGGGCGCAAGGCGTTGGCCGAGGCGCTGCGAGCGGCGCCCGAGGGGGCCCGTTTCCCCTGGTACGGCCCGCCCATGGCCACCGCCTCCATGGCCACCGCCCGCCTCATGGAGACCTGGGCCCACGGCGGGGACGTAGCGGCGGCCCTCGGCGTGGAACGCACCCCCACCGACCGCCTCCGCCACATCGCCCGCCTCGGTGTCCGCACCCGCGACTTCGCGTTCGGCGTGCATGGACTGCCCGTGCCGTTCGAGCAGTTCCGGGTCGAACTCACCGCACCCTCGGGCGAGTTGTGGACCTACGGCCCCGAGGACGCCGACGAGCGCGTCACCGGCCCCGCCCTCGACTTCTGCCTCCTGGTCACCCAGCGCGCCCACCGCGACGACCTCGCCGTCGAGGCCGTAGGCGAGAACGCCGACCGCTGGCTGGACATCGCCCAGGCCTTCGCCGGGCCCCCGGGCAAGGGCCGCCCGCCGAAGGGAGCCGCCCGGTGACGCCACGGCCGCCCCTGCGCATCGGCAACGCCTCCGGCTTCTACGGCGACCGTTTTGACGCCATGCGCGAGATGCTCACCGGCGGCGAACTCGACGTCCTCACCGGCGACTACCTCGCCGAACTCACCATGCTGATCCTCGGCCGGGACCGGCTGAAGGACCCCGCCGCCGGGTATGCCCGCACCTTCCTGCGCCAGTTGGAGGAGTGCCTCGGTATCGCGCACGAGCGCGGGGTCCGCGTCGTCACCAACGCCGGCGGCCTCAACCCGGCCGGACTCGCCGACGCCGTACGGAAGTTGGCCGACCGCCTCGGCATCCCCGTTCGTGTCGCCCACGTCGAGGGCGACGACCTCACCGCCGCCCACCCGGGCAGCCTCGCCGCCCACGCCTACCTCGGCGGCTTCGGGATCGCCGCGTGCCTGCGCGAGGGCGCGGACGTCGTCGTCACCGGCCGGGTCACGGACGCGGCACTGGTCACCGGGCCCGCCGCCGCGCACTTCGGCTGGCAGCCGGGGGAGTACGACCGGCTCGCGGGCGCCGTCGTCGCCGGACACGTCCTGGAGTGCGGGACTCAGGCCACCGGCGGCAACTACGCCTTTTTCAGCGAGGGCGACCACGACCTTCGCCACCCCGGCTTCCCGCTCGCCGAGGTCCACGAGGACGGCAGCTGCGTCATCACCAAGCACCCCGGTACCGGCGGCTTCGTCGACACCGGCACGGTCACCGCGCAGCTCCTGTACGAGACCGGTGGCGCCCGCTACGCCGGTCCCGACGTCACCGCCCGCCTCGACACGATCCGGCTCACCCAGGACGGCCCCGACCGCGTCCGTATCGACGGCGCACGGGGCGAGGCCCCGCCCCCGACCCTCAAGGTCGGCCTCAACCGCCTCGGCGGCTTCCGCAACGAGGTCGCCTTCGTCCTCACCGGCCTCGACATCGAGGCCAAGGCCGCGCTCGTGCGCGAGCAGATGACGGACGCGCTCGCCAAGTCACCGCCGAACGAAGTCCGTTGGGATCTCGTCCGCACCGACAAGGCCGACGCCGCTTCCGAGGAGACCGCGAGCGCCGTGCTCCGGCTGGTCGTGCGGGACCCCGACGAGGCGGTCGTCGGACGGCCGTTGAGCGGCGCCGCCATCGAGCTGGCGCTCGCCAGCTACCCCGGCTTCCATGTGCTCGCACCACCCGGAAAGGGCGCGCCCTACGGGGTCTTCGACGCCGTGTACGTCCCCCAGGGCGACGTCGAGCACATGGCGGTGCTCCACGACGGGCGCCGGATTTCCGTGCCACCGGCCGCCGACAGCCTCGTACTCGAAGACCTGCCGGAGCCCGAGGCTCCCGAGCCGCGGGCCGCATCCCGTGTCCGCCGCGCCCCTCTCGGTGTCGTCGCCGGGGCCCGTAGCGGGGACAAGGGCGGCAACGCCAACGTCGGGGTGTGGGTGCGGTCGGACGCCGCCTGGCGGTGGCTGGTGCACACGCTCACCGTCGAACGGTTCCGTGAACTGCTGCCGGAAACGGCCGACTTGGGCGTCGTACGGCACGTCCTGCCGAATCTGCGCGCGCTCAACTTCGTCGTCGAGGGCATCCTCGGCGCGGGCGTCGCAGCCCAGCACCGCTTCGACCCGCAGGCCAAGGCCCTCGGCGAATGGCTGCGCTCCCGCCACCTGGACATCCCGGAGGACCTGCTGTGACAGTGATCAACTCCGGTCTGGACACGGCCGGTTCCGACTACCGCGAGAACCGCGAGGCCATGCTCGCCAAGCTCGCCGACCTCGACGCCGAGCACGCGAAGGCGCTCGCGGGCGGTGGTGAGAAGTACGTGGAGCGGCACCGCAAGCGCGGCAAGCTGCTCGCCCGGGAGCGCATCGAGCTGCTGCTCGACCCGGACACACCCTTCCTGGAGCTGTCGCCGCTCGCCGCCTGGGGGAGCGACTACGCCGTGGGCGCCTCGCTGGTCACCGGCATCGGCGTCGTCGAGGGCGTGGAGTGCCTGATCACCGCCAACGACCCGACCGTGCGCGGTGGCGCCAGCAACCCCTGGTCGCTGAAGAAGGCCCTGCGCGCCAACGACATCGCGCTCGCCAACCGGCTGCCCTGCATCAGCCTGGTGGAGTCGGGCGGCGCCGATCTGCCGTCGCAGAAGGAGATCTTCATCCCCGGCGGCGCCATCTTCCGCGACCTGACCCGGCTCTCGGCCGCCGGCATCCCCACCGTCGCCGTCGTCTTCGGCAACTCCACCGCCGGAGGTGCGTACATCCCCGGCATGTCCGACCACGTGATCATGGTCAAGGAGCGCGCGAAGGTCTTCCTCGGCGGGCCGCCGCTGGTGAAGATGGCCACCGGTGAGGAGAGCGACGACGAGTCGCTGGGCGGCGCCGAGATGCACGCGCGCGTGTCGGGTCTCGCGGACTACTTCGCCGTCGACGAGCCCGACGCCCTGCGCCAGGCCCGGCGCGTGGTCGCCCGCCTCAACCACCGCAAGGCGTACGAGGATCCGGGACCCGCCGCACCTCCCAAGTACGACGAGGAGGAGCTGCTCGGCATCGTCCCCGGCGACCTCAAGATCCCCTTCGACCCGCGCGAGGTCATCGCCCGGATCGTCGACGCCTCCGACTTCGACGAGTTCAAGCCGCTGTACGGGACCAGCCTGACCACCGGCTGGGCCGCCCTGCACGGCTATCCGGTCGGCATCCTGGCGAACGCCCAGGGAGTGCTCTTCAGCGAGGAGTCGCAGAAGGCCGCCCAGTTCATCCAGCTCGCCAACCAGCGCGACATCCCGCTGCTGTTCCTGCACAACACCACCGGTTACATGGTCGGCAAGGAGTACGAGCAGGGCGGCATCATCAAGCACGGCGCCATGATGATCAACGCGGTCTCCAACTCGAAGGTCCCGCACCTGTCCGTCCTCATGGGCGCCTCCTACGGCGCCGGGCACTACGGCATGTGCGGACGCGCCTACGACCCGCGCTTCCTGTTCGCCTGGCCCAGCGCCAAGTCGGCCGTCATGGGCCCGCAGCAGCTCGCCGGCGTCCTGTCGATCGTCGCCCGCCAGTCGGCGGCCGCGAAGGGTCAGCCCTACGACGACGAGGCGGACGCCGGGCTGCGCGCCATGGTGGAGCAGCAGATCGAGTCCGAGTCGCTGCCGAAGTTCCTGTCCGGGCGGCTGTACGACGACGGCGTCATCGACCCGCGCGACACCCGCACCGTCCTCGGCCTGTGCCTGTCCGCCATCCACACGGCGCCCTACGAGGGCGCACGCGGCGGCTTCGGCGTCTTCCGGATGTGAGGGGTCACATGACGACAACAGGAGCCTCTGTGATCACATCTGCGATCCCTTCCACGATCACCTCGGTGCTCGTCGCCAACCGCGGCGAGATCGCCTGCCGCATCTTCCGGACCTGCCGCGATCTGGGCATTCGTACGGTCGCCGTGCACTCCGACGCCGACGAGAACGCGCTGCACGCGCGCGTGGCCGACACGGCCGTACGGCTGCCGGGCGCGGCGCCCGCCGAGACGTATCTGCGCGGCGACCTGATCGTGAAGGCGGCCGTCGCCTCCGGCGCGGACGCCGTCCACCCCGGCTACGGCTTCCTCTCCGAGAACGCCGACTTCGCGCGCGCCGTCCTCGACGCAGGACTGGTGTGGATCGGGCCGCCGCCCGAGGCGATCGAGGCGATGGCGTCCAAGACCCGGGCCAAGCAGCTGATGGGCATCGAATCCCTGGACCGCGACCGGGTCACCGAGTCCGACCTGCCGGTGCTGGTGAAGGCCGCCGCGGGCGGCGGCGGGCGCGGCATGCGGATCGTGCGCCGCCTGGACGACCTCGACGGTGCCCTGGAGGGCGCCCGCGCCGAGGCCGCGAGCGCCTTCGGCGGCGGCGAGGTCTTCGTCGAGCCGTACGTCGAGGGCGGCCGGCACGTCGAGGTGCAGATCCTCGCCGACACCCACGGCACGGTGTGGGCGCTGGGCACCCGCGACTGCTCCCTGCAACGCCGCCACCAGAAGGTCGTCGAGGAGGCGCCCGCCCCCGGCCTCTCCGAGCAGCTCACGGACGAACTGCACACACTGGCCGTACGCGCCGCACGCGCCGTCTCGTACGTGGGTGCGGGCACGGTCGAGTTCCTCGTCGCCGGCGACCGGGCCCACTTCCTGGAGATGAACACCCGCCTCCAGGTCGAACACCCCGTCACGGAAGCCGTGTTCGGCCTCGACCTGGTCGCCGAGCAGATCCGCGTCGCCGAGGGCCACCCCCTCGAGAACGACCCCCCACGCGCGCGTGGCCACGCCATCGAGGCCCGTCTGTACGCCGAGGACCCGGCGGCCGACTGGGCCCCGCAGACCGGCACCCTGCACCGCCTGGCCGTCCCCGACGGCGTCCGCCTCGACACGGGCTACGGCGACGGCGACGACATCGGCGTCCACTACGACCCCATGCTCGCCAAGGTGATCGCCCACGCCCCCACGCGCGCGGAGGCCGTCCGCAGACTCTCCGCCGTCCTGGAGCGCGCCACCATCCACGGCCCGGTCACCAACCGCGACCTCCTCGTCCGCTCCCTGCGCCACAAGGAGTTCACGAGCGCCGGCATGGACACCGGCTTCTACGACCGCCACCTCACCGACCTGACCACCCCGGCCCCCGACCCGTACGCCCCGCTCGCGGCCGCCCTCGCCGACGCCCGCACCCGCACCTCCCGCTTCGGCGGCTTCCGCAACCTCCCCTCCCAGCCGCAGACCAAGCGGTACGCCATGGCGGGCGAGGAGCACGAGGCCCGCTACCGCCACACCCGCACGGGCCTGGAGGCCGACGGCGTACGCGTCGTGACGGCCACGCCCGACCTCGTGGTCCTCGAAGTGGACGGCGTACAACGCAAGTTCGAGGTGTCCCGCTACGGCACCCGGATCTACGTCAACACCACCCCCCTCACCGCCCTCCCCCGCTTCCCCGACCCCACCGCCCAACACGCCCCCGGCTCCCTCCTCGCCCCCATGCCGGGCACGGTCGTGAAGGTTGCCGAGGGCCTGACCGAGGGGTCCCCCGTAACGGCCGGACAGCCCCTCCTGTGGCTGGAGGCGATGAAGATGCAGCACAAGATCACAGCTCCCACCGCAGGAACGCTGAGCGCTTTGCATGTCGTGTCCGGCCAACAGGTCACAGTCGGTTCACTGCTGGCGGTAGTGCAAGAGACCTAGGGGCGCGGGGCGGTATCGATTTGCGGCTACCGCCGCGCGAGCGCGACCAACCACGGACAACCCGCAGCCCGAAGGAGTCCTGATGACCCTCGTCGAATCCGAAGAACACAAGGCGCTCCGCGCATCAGTAGCCGCCCTGGGCAAACGCCACGGCCGCACCCACGACCGCGACCAACTCTGGTCCGAAGCAGCAAAACTCGGCTACCTGGGCGTCAACCTCCCCGAGGAGTACGGAGGCGGCGGCGGAGGCATCGCAGAACTCTCCATCGTCCTGGAAGAACTCGGCGCCGCCGGCAGCCCCCTGCTCATGATGATCGTCTCCCCGGCGATCTGCGGCACCGTCATCTCCCGCTTCGGCACCGACACCCAGAAACAGAAATGGCTCCCGGGCCTCGCCGACGGCACCCGCACCATGGCCTTCGGCATCACCGAACCCGACGCCGGCTCCAACTCCCACCGCATCACCACCACCGCCCGCCGTGACCCCGACACCGGCGACTGGCTGCTCACCGGCCGCAAGGTCTTCGTCTCCGGCGTCGACATCGCGGACGCGACCCTCATCGTCGGCCGCACCGAGGACGCCCGCACCGGCAACCTCAAGCCCTGCCTGTTCATCGTCCCGCGCGACGCGGAAGGTTTCGAGCGGCGCGCGATCGACATGGAACTCAGCGCGTTCGAGAAGCAGTTCGAGCTGACCCTCGACGACGTACGGCTGCCCGCCGACGCGCTCGTCGGCGACGAGGACGCCGGCCTGCTGCAACTCTTCGCCGGCCTCAACCCCGAGCGCGTCATGACCGCCGCCTTCGCGATCGGCATGGGCCGCTACGCGCTCGCCCGCGCCGTCGAGTACGCCCGCGACCGCCAGGTCTGGAAGACGCCCATCGGCGCCCACCAGGCCATCGCGCACCCCCTCGCCCAGGCGCACATCGACCTCGAACTCGCCCGTCTGATGATGCAGAAGGCCGCTCACCTCTACGACGCCGGGGACGACATCGGCGCAGGTGAGGCCGCCAACATGGCCAAGTACGCGGCGGGGGAGGCGTGCGTGCGGGCGGTCGACCAGTCCGTGCACACCCTCGGCGGCAACGGCCTCACCCGGGAATTCGGGCTCGCCTCATTGATAACCGCCTCGCGGGTGGCTCGTATTGCTCCGGTGAGCCGGGAGATGATTCTCAACTACGTCTCCCACCAGACCCTGGGTCTGCCCAAGTCGTATTAGGCCGTCGCCTTGGAGGAACCGTGTTCCGCAGCGAGTACGCCGACATCCCGCCTCTCGAAGTCCCCATCCACGAGGCCGTGTTGGGCCGGGCCACCGAGTTCGGGGACGCGCCCGCCCTGATCGACGGGACCGACGGCACCACCCTCTCGTACGACCAACTCGACCGCTTCCACCGGCGCGTCGCGGCCGCGCTCGCCGAGGCGGGCGTACGCAAGGGCGATGTGCTGGCCCTGCACAGCCCCAACACCATCGCCTTCCCGACCGCCTTCTACGCCGCCACGCGCGCGGGCGCCTCCGTCACCACCGTGCACCCGCTCGCCACCGCCGAGGAGTTCGGCAAGCAGCTCAAGGACTCGGCGGCCCGGTGGATCGTCACCGTCTCGCCGCTGCTGGAGACGGCACGCCGAGCGGCCGAACTCGCGGGCGGCGTCGAGGAGATCTTCGTCTGCGACAGCGCACCCGGACACCGGTCGCTGATCGACATGCTGGCCTCCACCGCCCCGGAACCGCAGGTCGACATCGACCCCGTCGAGGACATCGCCGTTCTGCCGTACTCCTCGGGGACCACCGGCATCCCCAAGGGCGTGATGCTCACCCACCGCCAGATCGGCACCAACCTCGCCCAGCTCGAACCGCTCATTCCGGCCACCCCCGGCGACCGCATCCTCGCCGTCCTGCCCTTCTTCCACATCTACGGCCTGACGGCCCTGATGAACGCCCCGCTCCGGCAGGGCTCCACGGTGGTCGTCCTGCCCCGCTTCGAGCTGGAGACCTTCCTCGCGGCCATCCAGAACCACCGCATCACCGGCCTGTTCGTGGCCCCGCCCATCGTGCTGGCCCTCGCCAAGCACCCCTTGGTGGCCCAGTACGACCTGTCGTCGCTGAAATACATCATCAGCGCCGCCGCCCCCCTGGACGCCTCACTGGCCGCCGCCTGCTCCCACCGGCTCGGCCTGCCGCCCGTCGGCCAGGCCTACGGCATGACGGAACTGTCGCCCGGAACCCACGTCGTACCGCTCGCCGCCATGCACGACGCACCGCCCGGAACCGTCGGCAAGCTCATCGCCGGCACCGAGATGCGCATCGTCTCCCTCGACGACCCCGACAAGGACCTCCCCGCCGACGAGTCCGGAGAGATCCTCATCCGCGGCCCCCAGGTCATGAAGGGCTACCTCGGCCGCCCCGACGCCACCGCCCAGATGATCGACCCCGACGGCTGGCTGCACACCGGAGACGTGGGCCATGTCGACGAGGACGGCTGGCTGTTCGTCGTCGACCGGGTCAAGGAACTCATCAAGTACAAGGGGTTCCAGGTGGCACCCGCCGAACTCGAGGCCCTCCTGCTGACCCACCCCGGCATCGCCGACGCCGCCGTCATCGGCGTCTACAACGAGGACAACAACGAAGTCCCGCACGCCTACGTGGTGCGCCAGCCGAACGCGTCCGGCCTCTCCGAGGGGGAGGTCATGATGTACGTCGCCGAAAACGTCGCCCCCTACAAGCGCGTCCGGCACGTCACCTTCATCGACGGCGTCCCCCGGGCCGCCTCCGGCAAGATCCTGCGCCGCGAACTGAGGGCGCTGAGGGAGCGCACGTGACCCTGATCGCCCGCACGCGCGCGCGTGGAGTCGAGACTCTCAGCCTCGACTCCACCGCCAACCGCAACGCCCTGTCGGCAGCCCTCGTAGGAGAACTGGCGGACGCGCTGACGGACTGCGCCAAGGACGGCGACGTACGCGCGATCGTCCTCACCCACACCGGCAACACCTTCAGCGCGGGCGCCGACCTGCGCGACCCGCCGCACCCCGATGCCCTGGTGGACCTGCTCCGGCAGATCGTCACCCTGCCCAAACCCGTTGTCGCCCGGGTCACCGGACACGTACGGGCGGGCGGCCTCGGCCTGCTCGCCGCCTGCGACATCACGGCGGCCTCCAGCACGGCGAGCTTCGCCTTCACGGAGGTCCGCATCGGGGTGGCCCCCGCGGTCATCTCCCTGCCCCTGCTGCCCCGCACCGACCCCCGCGCGCTGGCCCGCTACTACCTCACCGGCGAGCGCTTCGACGCCGCCGAAGCCGCCCGCATCGGCCTGCTGACGGTCGCGGGAGACGACGTCGACGAGGCGCTCGCCCCGATCCTCGACGGTCTGCGCAGGTCCGCTCCCCAAGGGCTGGCGGAGACGAAAGCGCTGCTCACGGCTAAGGTGCTCGAGACATTCGACCGTGACGCGGCCGATCTCACCGCACTCTCGGCCCGGCTGTTCGCCTCCCCAGAGGCCCGCGAGGGGATGACGGCCTTCCTCGAACGAAAAGATCCTCCATGGGTGCTGTGAGATGGCTGCCGTGACCTCGGTCGACCGCGACCGTGACCGTGACCGGGTGCCCAAGCAGGACCGCAGCCGGGCCACCCGGCAGCGGCTCCTGGAAGCCGCCGTGGCCTGCCTCGCCGAACACGGCTGGGCGGGCTCCACGGTCGCCGTCGTCGCCGAACGCGCCGGCGTCTCCCGCGGCGCCGCCCAGCACCACTTCCCCACCCGCGAGGACCTCTTCACGGCCGCCGTCGAATACGTCGCCGAGGAACGGTCCACGGCGATCCGCGTCCTGTTCCCCGACGGCACCGCCGGGGACCGCCGAGCCGTGGTGGCCGCACTCGTCGACCTCTTCACCGGCCCGCTGTTCCGGGCCGCCCTCCACCTGTGGGTCGCCGCCAGTGACGAGGAGCAGCTGCGCCCCCGGGTCACAGAACTGGAGGCCCGCGTCGGCCGCGAGACCCACCGTATCGCCGTGGAACTCCTCGGCGCCGACGAGTCCCGCCCCGGCGTACGCGAAACCGTCCAGGGCCTGCTGGACATGGCCCGCGGCCTCGGCCTCGCCAACCTCCTCACCGACGACCGGGCACGACGGGAGCGGGTGGTGGCACAGTGGGCGTTACTGCTGGACGCGGCGCTGGGCTGAGGTCACCGGGCAGCCTGGGCGCGCCGGAAGCTTGGGCACACCGGGAGCTTGAGCGCGCCGGGCAGCCTGAGCGCGCCGGGCAGCCTGAGCGCGCCGGGCGGTCTGGGGTCCGCGGGCGGCCTGGGCACCGCGGGCGGCCTGAATGCCCCGGGCGGCTTGGGCATGCCGGGCGGCCTGGGCAACGCGGGCGGCTTGAGTGCGCCGAGCGGCCTGGGCAGCCTGAGTGCGCGGCGGGGGCGCGGGCGCGCTCGGCGCCTGGGCACCGCGGGTGACCTGAGCGCGCCCGGGCAGCCACGTCACCGCGCCGCCCCGGGTCAGTGCGCGATGTCGCCGTAGCCCTCGATCTCCTGCGGCCCCCGCGCCCCCGGCCCCACGTAACGGGCCGACGGTCGTACCAGGCGGCCCGTTCGCTTCTGTTCCAGGATGTGGGCCGACCAGCCGGCCGTGCGGGCGCAGGTGAACATCGAGGTGAACATGTGTGCCGGGACCTCGGCGAAGTCGAGGACGATCGCCGCCCAGAACTCGACGTTGGTCGCGAGAACCCGGTCCGGGCGGCGCGCGTGCAGCTCCTCCAAGGCGGCCTTCTCCAGCGCCTCGGCCACCTCGAAGCGCGGAGCGCCCAGCTCACGGGCCGTACGGCGCAGCACACGCGCGCGTGGGTCCTCCGCGCGGTACACGCGGTGCCCGAAGCCCATCAGCCGCTCGCCCTTGTCCAGCGCCTGCTTCACATACGCCCCGGCGTCCCCGGTCCGCTCGATCTCCTCGATCATGCCGAGCACCCGCGAGGGCGCACCGCCGTGCAGCGGCCCCGACATCGCCCCTACGGCACCCGACAGCGCCGCCGCCACGTCCGCACCGGTCGACGCGATCACCCGCGCCGTGAACGTGGAGGCGTTCATGCCGTGCTCCGCGGCGGAGGTCCAGTACGCGTCGACGGCCGCCACATGCTTGGGGTCGGGCTCGCCCCGCCAGCGGATCATGAAGCGCTCGGTGATCGAGCGGGCCTTGTCGATCTCCCGCTGCGGCACCATCGGCCGCCCCTGCCCGCGGGCGGACTGGGCGACGTAGGACAGGGCCATCACGGCCGCCCGGGCGAGGTCCGCGCGGGCCTGCTCGGTGTCGATGTCCAGCAGCGGTTTCAGGCCCCACACCGGCGCCAGCATCGCCAGCGCCGACTGCACGTCCACGCGGATGTCACCGGAGTGCACGGGGATCGGGAACGGCTCGGCGGGCGGCAGGCCCGGGTTGAAGGCGCCGTCGACCAGCAGCCCCCAGACATTGCCGAACGAGACATGACCGACCAGGTCCTCGATGTCGACGCCCCGGTAGCGAAGGGCGCCGCCCTCCTTGTCCGGTTCGGCGATCTCCGTCTCGAACGCGACGACTCCCTCGAGTCCGGGTACGAAGTCGGACATCAGGCGGCTCCTCGTGATGTGTACGGCAGATATGTACGACAGATTTGTACGAAGACGTGCACGACATAGGTGGTGGCCCGCCGGCCGGCTCCCCGGTCGCTGCCGCGACTCGAGGTCCTGGGCGGCCCCCCAGGTGATGCCCCGTGCTTCCGGTGCCTCAACCAGAACGGAACCAGCACGATATATCCGAGTGCCAGTTTTGGGGAGCCTTCGCGGCACTCAGTGCCATCTCCCCTTCCTCCATGATGCGGGACACGGCACCGGAGGGCACGCGCGCATACGGCAGGATGACCGCGTGACCGACCGAGACGCCGTCCCCCTCGATCCCTCCGCCATGCGCAAGCAGTATCGGGCCGAAGGGCTCGCCGAGACCGACCTGGCCGCCACCCCGGTGGCACAGTTCGCCCGCTGGTTCGAGCAGGCCGCCACCGAGGCCCACCTCTTCGAGCCGAACGCCATGATCGTCTCCACGGCGAACGCCGAGGGCCACCCCTCCTCACGCACCGTGCTGCTCAAGCACTTCGACGAGCAGGGCTTCGTCTTCTACACCAACTACGGCTCCCGCAAGGCCGCCGACCTCGCGGAGAACCCGTACGTCACGCTGCTCTTCCCCTGGCACCCGATGGCCCGCCAGGTCATCGTCTCGGGCATCGCCCGCCGCACCGGCCGCGACGAGACCGCCGCCTACTTCCGCACCCGCCCACACGGCTCCCAACTCGGCGCCTGGGCCAGCGCCCAGTCCAGCGTGGTCGCCTCCCGCGCCGACCTCGACGCCTCGTACGCCACCCTCGCCGCCCGCTACCCCGAGGGCGAACAGGTCCCGGTCCCCCCGAACTGGGGCGGCTTCCGCGTCGCCCCCCGGACCGTCGAGTTCTGGCAGGGCCGCGAAAACAGGCTGCACGACCGCTTGCGATACGTGGCGGAGGCGGACGGAGGCTGGAGCGTGGAGCGGCTCAGCCCCTGAGGGGCAGAGATCATCCCTGAGGAGCGGGGGAATGCCCCTGAAACGCAGACGACCCGCGAGCTCGGGTCCCCCCGCCTCACGGCGGAGGAGCCGGCCGGACGTACCGGCGAGCTCGCGGGTCGGGTGACTGCTTGGGATTGGGCCGGCTGCACGTCTCTAGCACGCGCTGGTCCGGCACCGCACTTGATGTGGTGGCGAGCCGCTAGCCCGCAGCCACCTCGCGCGTCCGGGTGTCACTCATGTACCCGATCACCTCCTTTCGACGTAGGCCACACACTAGGAACCGGTCGGCCACCGATCAACCGGTTTTCCGGGATATTGACGGCGGGGGTTCCGGGCGGGTGCTGTAGTCGTAGCCGTCGCCCCTCTGCAGTAGCCGCAGATGCCGGTGGGAGACGTTGATGCGGCCTTTGGACGTGCTGAGGCTGTGCTGTCCTCTGGCCCGCACGCAGATGCGGCCGGTCCATGTGCCCGCCCACTTGCCCGTGGGCACGGTGGTCCGTACGAGGTCTCCGGTGACGTATCCGAAGTGCTGCTTGGTGCGGGCGCGCCGGAGCCGCGGAAACCCGAATCGGTCGGGAGTCGTGCGCGCGTAGGAGCCGCGTCCTGTTGCCTTGAGGACGAGAACCTGGGACGGGAAACGAACGATTGCGTCGCCGGACTCGTGGGCCAGGTGTCCGACGGACAGCGCGTCGAGAGTGTGCGACTTGTCCAGCCCCATGGCAGCGCGGTTCCGCTTGGTGAGGCCTCCTGGCCAGCCGAACACCGGTCTGCCGAGGCTCGAGAGCGCTTCCCTCAGTGGCCATCGGGTGGCATTCATTGCGGCGGCGTCATGAAGGGGCGTCTCGCCCTGCTGGAGGATCTTCGCGAGCCGGTCCGGGGACGCGGCGAGGAAGACCTCGACGGGCAGGGTTCCTTTCCGCATGTTGCAGGGGACGCAGGCGAGAACAAGGTTGGAAATGCGGCTCGAGCCGCCTCGGCTTCGGGGGCGGACGTGCTCGATGTTCAGTGGTACGCCGGTGATGCCGCAGTGGCTGCATGAACTGTTCCACCGGGCGTGGAGGTACGCACGGGCGTCAGTACCGGCGAGCGTTCCCTGGGTGTACCCGGCTCCGCGCAGAGGTCTGCCCGTGCTCATCGAGTGCGTGTCGAAGCCACCACTCTCCACGTGGATCTCGGCGACGGGTGCGTAGCGGCACAGGCGTGCGGCCTCGGAGAAGACGGTGTCGACGCGATGGCGCAGCGAAGGCGGCAACCAGCTCCCCGGGCGAGTCCGATTGTCGGAACGGGGCGCGCGGTAGCGGCAGTTGGCCGAGCGGCGCCTGCGCCGATATCCGGCGCGCTGCTGCATGCGTCCACGGATCTGATCGCCGCGGTGCTGGAGTTCGAAGGAGATTAGGCCACGTCGGACGGTGCCGGTGACGCCCTGCTCGTTGATTCCTTTCTTCTCGTCGGTCAGGTGCAGACCGGTGCCCTTGGAACCGGGATCGATGCGCAATTGAACCCCGTCGACTTCAGAGTCGGCGAGTGTCCGGTCCTTCAGCCGGATCGTGAAGGGAACGTACCGGGCGACGACAGCCCGTCCCTTGCCCAGCAGCTCACGGGCGCGAGCGGGGTGGCAGGGCATGAGGGGATCTCCCTCCTTCGAGAGAACAAAGACCCTGCCCGCGCCGACGCCACCCGTGTACACGTGCTCATGTGCAGGAGCGTCACCGCTCCCGGTCTCTGCCTCCTCCGCCGCCGTGGCAGCGTTCTCGACGTGACGCCGACGGGTGCAGGTGCCCAGCCCGTCGGTCTCCCCTCGCCCATGTTTCCCGACGGCGCCTCGTACGGCGACGAGGTGTCCGTGAGCCGTTTCGTCCCTGCTCCCAGGGGTGTCTGCTCCCACGGATTCCAGAGCAGGCTGCTGAGGAAGCACAGCCTGGTGAGTCTGCTCGCCTGCAGGCAACGTAGTCATCGGGACACCTCCCTGATCCTTGGATCGTGATGACTTGGGCTGGTCGCTCGACCGGCCGGGGGCCGGGGGAGCGAGCGACCTCCCTTCTCGTTCTCGATGTACGCGAGTCACGCTAGTGATCAGTCAGCCGAGTCCGAAGCGGAATCGGAGGATGGGGCTCAATCGTGCGCGTGGATTGATCTTCGGCTGGTGTGCGCCGGATCATGGAGGGCAGCGGTGTTGCAACGATTCCTTCAATCTTGGGGAACTCGATGTGTGCTGTGTCACGTTCAGGTTGGATGATTGCTAGTGAGCGAATCGCCGCGCCGTAGGTGCGGACGCAGCTTGGCAGGGGGTCCAGGTGAGTGCTTCCCGGCGTAGTGGGACCACCGACGAGCTGGGGCCGGACGAGCCCGAGCGGGTGGGGCCCGTGGGCCCTGACGGCTCGGATCTGCTGGCCGCCCTGTTGGACGGGATGGACGCGGCGCTGTGCGCCTTCGACGCCGGCGGCGTCGTGACCCACTGGAATCGTGAGGCCGAGCGGATTTTGGGGTGGACGGCCGCCGAGGCGGTCGGGCGGCACGGGTTCGCCGGCTGGGCCGTACGGGAGGCGGACGCCGAGGAGGTCGAGCGGCGGCTGATGTCCGCCATGGAGGCCCCCGGGCGTCAGGTGCACGAGTTCGCGCTGCTGACGAAGGACGGCGGGCGGGTGCTGGTGCGCACGCAGTCCGCCGCCGTACGCGGTCCCGACGGCAAGCCCGCCGGGGTGTACTGCGCCTTCAGCGAGGTGCACACCCAGATCGACCTGGAGCGGTCCATCGCGCTGAGCGAGGCGCTGTTCGAGGACGCGAGCTGGGGCGTCGTCCTGGTCGACGCGGATCTGCGGCCCGCCGTGGTGAACGCCCATGCGGCGCGCGCCCTCGGGATCGGGCGTACGTCCGCGCTGGGCCGCCCGCTCGGCGAGCTGCTCGCGCAGGGCGTGGAGGAGTTGGAGGGCGCGCTGACGCATGTGCTCGCGGAGGGCGCGCCGCCCGCACCGGCCGAGATCTGGGTGGCGGTGCGGACCGCGGAGGGCGAGGAGCGGCGCTGCTGGCGCTGCGGCTTCGTACGGCTGGCGTCGCCGCTCGCGGAGGAGCCGGTGCCGCTCGGGGTGGCCTGGCTGTTCCAGGACGTGACCGAGGGCAAGCACACCGAGCAGGAGGCGGCGCAGCTGCGGTTCCGGGCCAATCAGCTGCATCGTGCGGCTCGTGCGGCGGGGGAGTGCGAGGACCCGCGGGAGGCCGCGACCGTTCATCTCGACTTCGCGCTCGCAGGATTCGCCGACCACGCGCTGATCGACCGGGTGGCGGGCGGTGCCGTCGCCGACGGGGAGGCGGAGGGTCCGGTGCGGCTGGTGCGGGTGGCCACGACGCCCGCCGGGGCGCCCGGGCCGAGCCTGCACACCGGGAAGGCGGGTCTGCCGGTGCGGTACGGCCCGGGGCATCCGGCGCTGCAGTGCGTGGAGCGGACGGGGTCGGTGCGGGCGACGGTGGGCGCGGTGCCGCCGGCGCAGGCGCGGGAGTGGGCGCTGGCCCGGCAGTGGCCCGGTGACACGGTGCACGCGCTGTGCGCGGTGCTGCGCAGCCGGGGGCGGACGCTCGGTGTCGTGACGTTTCTGCGCGGGGGCGGGCGGAGTGCCTTCGAGCGGGTCGACACGGTGTACGCCGAGGACGTGGCCGTACGGATCGCGGCGGCGCTGGATCTGGCGAGCGTGGTGCGGCGCGACGGCTGAGGGCCCCCGGCCCCTCCCGCGCGCGTGTCGTAAGGGCCGCGTGCCGTAGGGGCCGGTACGCGCGTGCCGCTGCGACCCGTACGCGCGCGTGCCGCTACTGCCGTACGCGCGGGTGCCGCTCCTGCCCGCACGCGCGCGTACCCCTCCTGCCCATGCACGCGTGCGTGACGCTACTGCCCATACGCCCGCGTGCCGTTACTGCACGCACGCGTGCGTGGCCGCTCGTGCCCGTAGGCACGCGCGCGGCCGCTCCTGCCCGTGCACGCGTGCGTGGCCGCTCGTGCCCGTAGGCACGCGCGCGGCCGCTCCTGCCCGTGCACGCGTGCGTGGCCGCTCGTGCCCGTAGGCACGCGCGCGGCCGCTCCTGCCCGTGCACGCGTGCGTGCCGCTCCTGCCCGTGCACGCGTGCGTGCCGCTCCCGCCCGTGCACGCGTGCGTGCCGCTCCCGCCCATACACGCGCGCGTGCCGCCCCTGCCGTACGCGTACTGCTACCGCTGGTAGAAGATCCGGTCCCCGTACTGCTGCATCACCCGGCTGTTCCACTCGTGCCCGCCGTCCACGTTGCCCGAGCGCAGCAGCGGGGGTTCGATGCCGCGGTCGGCGAGGGTGCCTGCCGCTGTGGCCATGACGGCCTGCATGATCGCGCTGGTGACGACGGTGGACGCGGGGGCGAAGGGTGCCGGGACGGTGTCGACGGTGAGGGTCGCGTCGCCGATGGCGATCTTGGAGTCCAGGACGACGTCGCAGTGGTCGCGCAGATAGGTGCCCGAGCTGTGCCGGGAGCGGGTCTGTGTCGCGTACGCCACCGACGTCAGGCCGATGACCTTCACGCCGAGCGCGCGGGCCTTCATGGCCATCTCGACGGGGAGGGCGTTGCGGCCGGAGAGGGAGATGATCACCAGGGCGTCTCCGGAGCGCAGGGGCGAGCACTCCAGGACGGTGCTCGCAAGGCCGTCGACGCGTTCCAGGGCGGAGCCGAGCGTGGCGGGCATGACGTCGACGCCGACGACCCCCGGCACGGTGAGCAGGTTCATCAGCGCGAGGCCGCCCGCGCGGTAGACGACGTCCTGTGCGGGCAGGGAGGAGTGCCCGGCGCCGAAGGCGAAGAGCCGTCCGCCGTCCGCGACCGTGTCGGCGAGCAGGGTGCCGGCCGCCCTGATGGACTCCGCCTCCTCGTCACGGACCCGCTGCAGGAGTTCGATCGCGGCGTCGAAGAACTGGTCGGCCAGTTTGCCGTCGCTCATGCGGGTCCTTCCGGGGGCGGGCTCGGCGGTCTGTGTCGCGGATCACCGTGCGGTCTGGACCAGTGCCGTGTCAATACGGCAGTGCGGCCCACCCGGTGGCGGGGCGTGGCCCGCCCGGCCCCTTGCGCGAGGGCCCTGGTCGCAACGGCGCGGCACGGTTGTCAGTGGTATGCGTCAGAATTGGGTGCAGGGCCAGCGCACGCGCCGGGAAGTCGTCGTGCTTCCGGCAGATCTCACCTAGGGGCACGTATGTCCGGACTGATCGACACCACGGAGATGTATCTCCGCACCATCCTCGAACTGGAGGAGGAAGGTGTGGTGCCCATGCGTGCCCGGATCGCCGAGCGGCTGGACCAGAGCGGACCGACCGTCAGCCAGACCGTGGCGCGCATGGAGCGCGACGGCCTGGTGTCCGTCGCCACCGACCGCCACCTGGAGCTCACGGACGAGGGCCGTCGCCTCGCCACGCGCGTGATGCGCAAGCACCGGCTCGCCGAGTGTCTGCTGGTCGACGTGATCGGCCTGGAGTGGGAGCAGGTGCACGCCGAGGCGTGCCGCTGGGAGCACGTGATGAGCGAGGCCGTGGAGCGGCGGGTGCTGGATCTGCTGCGCCACCCGACCGAGTCGCCGTACGGCAACCCGATTCCGGGGCTTGAGGAGCTGGGCGAGAAGGACGGCGCGGACCCCTTCCTGGACGCGGGCATGGTCTCGCTGGCGGACCTCGACCCGGGCACCGACGGCAAGACGGTCGTGGTGCGCCGCATCGGCGAGCCGATCCAGACGGACGCGCAGCTGATGTACACGCTGCGCCGGGCGGGTGTGCAGCCCGGTTCGGTGGTGAGCGTGACGGAGTCGGCGGGTGGGGTGCTGGTGGGCAGCGGCGGCGAGGCGGCCGAGCTTCAGTCGGACGTCGCCTCCCATGTGTTCGTCGCCAAGCGCTGACCACGGGCGGCGGGCCGTGTCCCGCCCCGATGCTCCGACGAGTGTCAACTTCCGGTTCTGCAGGGGTGTTTGAGGCGCCGTTCGGGCCTGTGGGCCGGTTTCCTCGATGTGAAGGTTCGGTGGCCGAAATCGCAAGCGCTCGGACGTTTCGCGTGCGAGGCTGTCGCGAGAGGCATATGACCTGAGGGGGCGGGAGGATGCGCCGCAGATGTGGGGAGAGCCCCGGCGCCTTGCGGCGCCGGGGCCCGTCCTCCCCTGTGCTGACCCGGAGCCCCGAGCTCCCAGGGTCATCCCCCACGGACCGTTTTCCCCGAGCGGTCCGCTTCCCGCTGAAGATCTCCCCTCGGTGGCGGCGATCATTCCTTGCGCGAGGTCACTCGTACGAGGGGTGTTGCCCGCAAATACAGCATCTTCGAACGTGTTTTCGATAGCCTGCGGCTGACGGATCAGGGGGTTCGCGGGAGGAACGGCAAGCGGTACGGCACGGCAGGACGCGGTTCACGGAGCGAGTTCACGGAGCCAGGGGGGTGCCAGGACCATGGCGCGACGCATCGACGTGAGCGGGGCGGGCGGCGTACGCCTTGCGGCCTGGGAGTTCGGCGACCCGCCCAAGACCGACCCGGTGACCGGCTCGACGGGCGAGGACACCCCGGGCGTTCTGTTACTGCACGGTCTGATGGGCCGTGCCTCGCACTGGGCCTCCACCGCCCGCTGGCTCGCCGAACGCCACCGCGCCGTCGCGCTCGACCAACGCGGCCACGGACAGAGCGAGAAGTCCCCGCAGACCTCCTTCACCCGCGAGGCCTACGTCGAGGACGCCGCGGCCGCTCTCGAGCAGCTGGGCCTCGCCCCCGCCGTCCTCATCGGCCATGCCATGGGCGCCCTGACCGCGTGGCAGCTGGCCGCGGCCCGGCCCGATCTGGTGCGCGGCGTGATCATCTGCGACATGCGGGCGTCCGCGCTGGGGGCGGCGTCCCAGCGGGAGTGGGCGGCCTGGTTCAAGGCGTGGCCGGTGCCGTTCGCCACGCTGGCCGACGTACGGAAGTGGTTTGGCGAGGACGACCCCTGGGTGGAGCGGCCCAATCCGGCGCGGGGGGAGTTCTACGCCGAGGTGATGCACGAGTCGGCCGACGGGTGGCGGCCGGTGTTCGAACCCGAGCAGATGCTGCGGTCCCGGGAGACGTGGGTGTACGACGCGCACTGGGAGGAGTTGGCGCAGGTGCGGTGTCCGGCGCTGGTGGTGCGGGGGCTGGACGGGGAGTTGGGGCGGGCGGAGGCGCAGGAGATGGTGCGGGTGTTGCCTCTCGGCGAGTATGCGGAAGTTGCTGATGCCGGGCATCTTGTGCATTACGACCAGCCCGAGGGGTGGCGCGCCGCTATTGAGCCGTTTTTGGAGTCTGTTCGGGGCGTCTGAGTAGGTGCCTAGTGGGGTGGGGGGTTCGGTTCGGGGGCGGGTGCGGGTGCGTTGGGGTTGCTCGCGCAGTTCCCCGCGCCCCTGAAAACCTGCAGTCACCCCAGGTCCCCTGGAACCGGGAGCCGGTCAGCCCTTGCTCACCGCTGTGAGGATTTCCGGTAGGCGGGAGGCTGTGCGGGGGGCTGCCAGGTGGAGGCCGGACCAGGTGAGGGTGGTGCCGTAGGCGGCGCCGAAGGGGAGGAGGAGCCAGCCCCAGTCGTCGCCGTTCGTGGCGATGCCCGCCCAGATCGCCGCGGCGATGACGGGGGAGCAGAGCAGGGCCGCGGAGACCATGCCGCCGAAGATGGAGATCCAGGCCAGGCCGGCCTGGCCCGGGGCGACGTTCTTGTAGCCCTCCTGCGGGATGGAGTACGGGAAGCGGGCGGAGGTCCAGGCGCCGGTGGCCAGCATCGCTCCGAGCAGGGCGAAGGAGAGACCGAGCACCTGGGGCAGCCGGGGCCAGTCGCCGAGCATCGCGGTGGTCAGGACGGTGACGAGGGTGGCGTACGGCAGGGTGATCACCAGCAGGGCCAGCGCCCGCCCGCGCAGATCGACATAGGCGTCGTGCGGGGAGGAGATCGTCGTGGCGACCATCCAGAACGCGGAGGTGTCCTGCCCGAACTGGTTGTACATCTGGATGCCGAGCATCCCCGCCGCGAAGCACGCGAAGTAGATCGAGCCGGTGCCCTGCAGCGCGTTGAACACCGGCACGATGAGGCCGATCGCCAGTGACGTCACCCAGGCGGCCTTGGTCTTGGGGTCGCGCCAGATGTAGCGCAGGCTGCGCTCCATGACCGTGCCGGTGCGGCCGGCCGGCAGCAGCCGGGCGAGACCGCCGGAGGTGCGCTCACGGGCGGTGGGCCGGTCGGCGGCGGCCTGCAGGGTGGAGCCGTCGGGGGCGGTCATCAACTTGGTCAGATGGGCCGACCACACGGCGATCAGCGCGTACAACGCGGCCGCGCTCAGGGCGAGTTGCGCGACGGCGGCGCCGTAGGAGCCCTCGCTCACCGAGTCCACCGCACCGACCGCCGACGCGGGCGGCACCCACTTCAGCACGTCGGCCACCGGGTCCAGCTGCGAGAGACCGGACGAACCCAGGCGCTGCGCACCGAAGTTGACCAGCTGTGCCCCGACCGCGATGACCAGCCCGCTGAGCACCGCCAGGTCGCGGCCCTTGCGGCTGGTCAGCAGGCGGATGTTGGCGGCGGCGACCGCCCGCGCCAGCGCCACGCACACCAGCAGCGCGAGGAGAACGGCCACGACGCCGACCGCGTACGCAGCGCCGCCGTGCGCGACCGCGATCACCGAACCGATCAGCAGCAACAGCGTGAACAGCGGCCCGAAGCCCACCAGCGAGGCCGCGAGCAGCGCCCGCACCAGCGGCCGGGGCCGCAGCGGCAGCATCACCAGCCGCGTCGGGTCGAGCGTCTCGTCGCCGCTGGGGAAGAACAGCGGCATCACCGCCCAGCCCAGCGCCAGCACGGCCACCAGGATCGCGACCACGGACAGGGCGTGGTCGTTGCCGTGCAGCGCGATCAGGCCGAGCAGTTGCAGCGCCCCGAAGAGCACGACGACGACGGCCGACACGATGTAGGCAGCGCGCCGTCCGCCGGACTGCCTGAGCCCGTTGCGCAGCAGCGACAGTTTCAGCCGTACGAATACGGGGGTGAGGTTCGCTTCGGTCGTCATCGTGCGCCGCCGCCCAGCCAGTCGAGGTCGGAGCCCGCGTCGCGGCCGCCGGCGCCGACGAGTTCGAGGAACGCCTGCTGCAGCGAGGCCGCCTCCCCGCGGACCTCGGCCAGCGGGCCGTGGGCGCGGATGCGGCCGGCGGCCATGACGGCCACCCAGTCGCACAGGGACTCCACGAGCTCCATGACGTGGGAGGAGAAGACGACGGTGGCGCCCGAGGCGGTGTAGCGCTCCAGCACCCCGCGGATGGTCTGGGCGGACACCGGGTCGACGCCCTCGAACGGCTCGTCCAGGAAGAGCACTTCGGGGTTGTGCAGCAGCGCGGCGGCGAGCCCGATCTTCTTGCGCATGCCCGTCGAGTAGTCGACGACGAGCTTGTGCTGGGCGCCGGCCAGGTCGAGCACGTCGAGCAGCTGGGTGGCGCGCTTGTCGGTCTCGGCGCCGGGCAGCCCCCGCAACCGCCCGCTGTAGCCGAGCAGTTCGCGCCCCGAGAGGCGCTCGAAGAGCCTGAGCCCCTCCGGCAGCACCCCGATGCGGGCCTTCACCGACGCCGGGTCGCGCCACACGTCCTGCCCGACGACCTCGACGCTCCCCTGATCGGGCCGCAGCAGTCCCGTCACCATGGAGAGAGTGGTGGTCTTGCCCGCTCCGTTGGGCCCGACCAGCCCGATGAACTTGCCCGCGGGCAGGTCGAGATCGATCCCGGCGACGGCGATCTGCTGCCCGAAGCGCTTCCAGAGCCCTCGCACGCGTACGGCGGCAGTGACCTCGTTTCCCTCTGTCATGCGGGAAACCCTAGGGGGTCGCGCCCACCGGGGAGGTCAGCGGTCGCGTCCGCAGGCGTAGGCGAGGGGGGAGATCAGCTCCTCGGCGTCGGGCAGCCAGCGGTTGGCGGGGGTCGGACGGCAGGCCCACTGCACGGCGCCGCGCGAACCGTAACGGGTGGGCGGCGCGGCCACGTACGCCCCCTCGCCGAGCGCGACCAGGTCGAGCGAGGCCGGTGACCAGCCCAGGCCACGCACCAGCTCCGCCATCTTCGCCGTGGCGCCCGGCAGCACGAAGAAGTGCATCCGGCGGTCCGGCGTCAGCGTCACGGGACCGAGCGTCAGCTCCATGCGCTCCATGCGGGCCAGCGCCAGGAACCCGGCGCTCTCCGCCACCTCGATCGCGTCGAACGTACGGCCCGTCGGCAGCAGGATCGACGCCGTCGGCTGCTTCTGCCACATCCGGCGCGCGACGGTCGCACTGCCCGTGGCCTGCGTCGCCCAGTCCTCGCGGGCGGGGTGTGCGCCGGGGGCGGCGCACGCCGCGTCGCCGCAGGAGCAGTGCTGCACCCCGTCGACGGCGTCGAGCCAGGTGCCGGGAAAGACGTCCCAGTGGCGCTCCTCGGCGTAGCGTACGGCGGTCTCCAGCAGCGATTCCCCACGCTGCTTCGGGATCTGAGCGGCTTCCGTGCCCGCGATCGTCTCTTCCACGATGAACTCAACTCCCGCACCCACCTCGGGTTACGGGGGCGGCGCGCGCGGGGGAGGAGCATTGATCCCGTGTCCGGGGCGCATGGATGCATGTGTGGGGGCGCGCGGGAGGAACCCCGATGTGATCTGGGTAGCCACAAGCGGGGTTGGCTTCCGCCTTTACCCCGGCAATCCGCGCAAGCCTCGCATTTTGCGTACGAGATCGGGGCATTGATCTTCACGGCCGGATCTTTTCGCTTCAGGGGTTGTTCCCAGGGGGTACGCCATGGCCGCAAGGCCTCTCGTCGCGCGACAGCCGAACGAACGGCTGCAGGCGCTCATCCAGGAGGCGGGGTGCTCGAACGCCGGGCTCGCCCGCCGGGTCAACATGTGCGGCGCCGAGCACGGCCTCGACCTGCGCTACGACAAGACGTCCGTGGCCCGTTGGCTGCGCGGGCAGCAGCCGCGCGGACGCGCCCCGGCGATCATCGCGGAGGCGCTGGGCCGCAAACTGGGCCGTACGGTCACGATCGACGAGATCGGCATGGCCAACGGCAAGAACCTCGCCTCCGGCGTCGGCCTGCAGTTCTCGCCGACGGTGCTGGGCGCCATCGAGCAGGTCTGCGAGCTGTGGCGCAGCGACGTGGGGCGGCGGGACTTCCTGTCCGGCTCGTCCGTCGCCGCGTCCGCGCTCGTCGAGCCGAGCCGTGACTGGCTGATCTCCGCGCCCGATTCACAGGTCTCGCGCTCGGCGGGACCGCGCGTGGGGCAGTCCGACGTGGCGGCCGTGCGCGCGATGACGCAGGCGCTCACGGACCTGGACCACCAGTACGGCAGCGGGCATGTGCGCCCGGTCGTCGTGCACTACCTCAACAGCGTGGTCTCAGGGCTGCTGGCGGGCTCGTACCGCGAGGCGGTGGGCCGCGACCTGTTCGCGGCGGTGGCCCGACTGACCGAGCTGGCGGGGTACATGGCCGTCGACACCGGTCAACCCGGCCTCGCGCAGCGGTACTACATCCAGGCGCTGCGCCTGGCACAGGCCGCGGGCGACCGCGGATACGGCGGATACGTGCTGGCCGCCTCCATGAGCCATCTCGCCGCGCAGCTCGGAAACCCGCGCGAGATCGCGCAGTTGGCGCGGGCGGCGCAGGAGGGGGCGCGGGGGCGCGTGACCCCGCGCGTCGAGGCGATGTTCCACGCGGCGGAGGCGCGCGGACATGCCCTGATGGGCGATGCGCGGGCGGCGCAGACGGCGTCCGGGCGCGCGGTCACGGCACTGGAGGCGTCCGATGCCGCCTCAGGGGACGACCCGGCGTGGATCACGCACTTCGACGAGGCCTATCTCGCCGACGAGTTGGCGCACTGCCACCGGGACCTCGGCCAGGCCGAGCAGGCCGCACGGCGCGCCGAGGAGGCGCTGGACCGGCTCCCGGAGACCAAGGCGCGCAGGCGGGCCATCGGATATGTGCTGCTGGCCACGGCGCTGGTGCAGCAGCGCGAGATCGAGCAGGCCTGCCACACCGGTCTCAAGGCCGTCGGCCTGCTGGAGAACCTCCGCTCCAACCGGGGCGCCGAGTACCTGGAGGACTTCCAGCAGCGGCTGGAGCCGTACCAGGAGGAGCCGGTGGTAAGGGAGTTCGGGGCGCGCATGGGCCTGCAGGCGGCGGCCTGAGCCCGGACCGGGGCGCGAAAGCTGGACATTTGCAGCGCGGTGTCGACCGGTTTTGTTACTGCGGTCACAGGGAAGGAGGTTAGGTCCTGAGCTGCGTGGCACCCGGCTCGGGGGACCCGGTAGCGTGAGCCGACGGTTCCGAAGGTCCCCCATACGTAGGAGTCCCGGTGACGCAGAGTGGACAGGGCGAGGAGCCCTCGCCGCGCGAAGCGCGCGAAGGCATCGTGCTGCCCTCCGACGGCGGCGAGCCGCTGCTGCCGGGCATGCTGAACGCACAGGCCCCGGTGGGCCCGTACGGCGGTGCCCACAACGGCTCGTACAACGCCCCGCAGACCGGCGGACACAACGGCCCGCAGGCCGCGACCCCGACCGGTGGCCAGGCCTGGGGCACGCCGTGGGGTCCCGACCAGAGCCAGAGCCCGGCTCCGCAGCCGGGCGAGGGCTGGGGAGCGCAGCCCGCCCAGCCGTGGAACGAGCCCGAGCAGCACCAGCCGCCCGCCGACCAGTGGGGTGCGTCCGCCGGGCACGGACAGCCCGCGCCGCTGCCGCCCGCCTACGGCTCTCCGACCGCCCCCGGCCCCTACGGCGGCGCCCTGCCGCCCGCCGCGGACGAGGGCGCCACGCAGTACATCCCGCCGGTCGCCGCGGCGGTGGACGAGGGGGCGACGCAGTACATACCGCCCGTCGCACCCGGAGCCCTGCCGCCCGAGGTGGGCGGGGCCCACGCGGCCTCCTCGGAGGCGACGCAGTTCCTGGGCCGCGGGCAGCAGCCCGGCGCCGGACCGATGCCGCCCGCGGCCGGGCCCGACGCCGAGCCCACGCAGTACATCCCGCCCGTCACGGACCAGGCGCCGTACGGCATGCAGCAGGGCGGCGACCGGCAGCCGCCCGCCGAGTTCGACAACCTCTTCCGCAGCGGGCCGGGCGGCGAGAGCCCGGCCGGGGCCACCCAGCAGATGCCGCGCTTCGAGCAGCCGCCCGCGCAGGCCGGCTACGCCCAGCAGCAGACTTCCTACCCCCCGCCGGAGACCTTGTACAGCCCCACAGGCGGCGACGACGGCCGGGGCGGCCGTGGCGGCCGCAGCCGCTCCCGGACACCCCTGATCGCGGGCATAGGCATCGGCATCGTCGTGCTGGGTGTCGGCGCGGGCGCGCTGCTCGGCGGTGGCGGGGGCGACGACGGCACGGACAAGAACCAGCCCGTGTCCGCAACGGCCCCGGCGACCGACGGCTCGGCCTCGCCCGCGGCCGACCCGGCCAAGCAGCAGGCCGTCGCGCTGGACAAGCTGCTGTCCGACAGCGGCGACAGCCGGGCCTCGGTGATCCAGGCGGTGGCGAATGTGAAGGGGTGCAAGAACCTCTCCCAGGCCGCCTCCGACCTGCGCTCGGCGGCCCAGCAGCGCAACCAGCTGGTGACCCGGCTGGCCGGCCTGTCCGTGGACAAGCTCCCGAACAACGCCGCGCTGACCAGCGCGCTCAACCAGGCCTGGAAGGCGTCCGCGTCGGCCGACAACCACTACGCGGCCTGGGCCGACCAGGTGGGCGGCAAGAAGGGCTGCAAGAAGGGCCAGGCCCGCGCGACCGGGCAGACCGGGGCCGGCAACCGCGCGAGCGGCACCGCCAGCCAGCAGAAGGTGAAGGCGTCCCAGCTGTGGAACGCCATCGCGAAGCAGTACGGACTGACCCAGCGCCAGCCGACCCAGCTCTGAGAGGCGGGACGGCCGGGCGGGTGGGACGGCCGTACGGGCGCCGGGCGCGCGGGGCGTGAACCTCAGTTCACGTCCGCGCCCTCCAGCGTCCTCGTCACATTGACGAACCCCTTGTCCGCCGCGACCAGCCGGCCCTGGCGCACCATCTGAAGCGTCAGGTCGGCGTTGACCAGGCGGGGGAAGCCGATGGCGGCCAGCCGGCTCTCGGTGGCCCAGCTCAGCGTCGGCGTGAGCCCGCCCGTGCTGATCCTCAGCCCGTCGTCGAGGGCCTTGCGCACCGTCTCGGAGGTGACGTCCTGGTCGTCGAGGGACTCCACGGCGGCCTTGAAGACCGTGTACGCGATCCAGGTCGTCTGCACCCCGGCGTCCGCGGGATCGATGCGGTTGTCGCCGAAGGCCTGCTCCTGGATCACCTTCTTCATCGGGTCCCAGCGCGGATCGCCCGTCACCGGGTACCAGCCGCTGACGTACGACCCCTCGTACGGCCCCGACTGTCCGCCGGACTCGTTGATCACCGTCTGGTCGACGCTGTCGAGGGTGGCGGCGGTCTTCACCGCGGGGTAGTCCTCGCGGTCGCGCCGGAAGGAGTCCATGAAGGTGTCGGTGCGGTCCCCGAGCGCGGGGATCACGCACCCCTTCTTCGGCGGGCCCGCCGTCGAGGCCGTCAGCGCCTTGCGCGAGGGCCCCGAGTACTCGGTGGTGTCGTCCGCCGCCCGCTGGTCGACCGCTGGGGCGTGTCCGCCCGCCTTCAGGCCGGAGTCGAGCATGGCGGGCAGTTCGTCGCCCGCGATGCTGTCGGGCCTGATGAGCGCGACCGGGCCGCAGCCGGCGGCCAGTTCCCGGCCGAGCCCGGCCAGGAGGGAGGGCTGGCCGCCGTTGACGGGATACGACAGCGGGCTGGTGAACTCGGCGGTGGTGACGCCGTAGCCGCCTATGTAGGGGATGCCGGCGCTCTCCAGCGTGGGCAGATACGAGTCGCCGTACTGGCTGTAGGAGCCGACGACCGCGACGACGTCGTTCTTGACGGCGGTGGTCGCGCACTTCGCGGCGGCCACGCTGTCGTTGTGGTCGTTGCAGGTCAGGACCTTCAGCTTGTGGCCCTTGATGCCGCCGTGGGCGTTGACCCAGCGGGCGTAGGCCTTGGCGAAGGCGGGCATGCCGGGCTTGTTGGTCGAGCCCGTCTGCTCCGGCGCCCACGTCATGACCGTGATCGGGCCGTCCCCGGAGCCCCCCGTGGCACCGGGGATGGCCCCGCAACCGGCGGCCAGTGACGCGCACGCGGCCAGGGCCGCCGTCGGCAGGACGGTGGCTCTGCGCGGCCGGGTGCGCAGGGGGAGGAAGGTGCTGCGGGTGCGTCGCCAACCGGTCATGGGCACACACGCTTCCGCCACATCGCCAACCCGGGGGTGACCCTCGGTTATCGAACGGTGGCTACGAGGTGAATTACGGGGGTCGCCGAGGCGCCCGGGCGGAAGAACGTACGATCGGTGACCGTGCAAGCTCCGGAGAACTCTTCCCGCCGCGGCCGTCGCTCCCCCACCATGGGCGGCATGCCACTCAACGACATGCCGTGGTGGCGCTGGCGCAGCAATGTGCGCTCCGCGCTGCACATGCTCTCCGACCCCGTCTTCCAGCGAGACGTATGGCTGGCCGGTGTCGACGGGTACGGAGACGTGACCGATGCCGTCTACCGCCTCGTCGAGGACACCTGGCTGGACAACTGGTCCGCCGAGAAGTACGTCGGCACCATATTCCGGGACTCCCAGGAGGCGGCCCTCGTCGACACCGCCGTGCTGCGGGTGCTGCGGATCATGCACCAGGTCGGGCCCGACGCCCCGGTCTCCGCGTATCTGGAGAACGCGGGCTGGCCGGAGGCGGTACGGGCGGCCCGGGACGCGCATGTGCGGATGGCCGTGGCCGACGGCGAGGAGCCGGACTCCCCGCCGCGCACGCTCGAGGTGCTGCGGATCATGACCCGGTCCGCGTGACGGACGCCGACCCGCTCGGGGACGTTCGTGTGGGACCCTGTCCTGCATGAACGAGCAGTCCAGTCGAGCCGCCGCCCCCGGCGAGCAGTACGTCCTCACGCTCTCCTGCCCCGACAAGCAGGGCATCGTGCACGCCGTGTCGAGCTACCTGTTCATGACCGGCTGCAACATCGAGGACAGCCAGCAGTTCGGCGACCGCGACACCGGTCTGTTCTTCATGCGCGTCCACTTCTCGGCCGAGGCTCCGGTGTCGGTGGACAAGCTGCGGGCGAGCTTCGCGGCGATCGGTGACTCCTTCCAGATGGACTGGCAGATCAACCGGGCCGACGAGAAGATGCGCATCGTCCTCATGGTCAGCCGCTTCGGGCACTGCCTGAACGACCTGCTCTTCCGCGCCCGGATCGGTGCGCTGCCGGTGGAGATCGCGGCCGTGGTGTCCAACCACAACGACTTCGCCGAACTCGTCGGCTCGTACAACATCCCCTTCCACCACATCCCGGTGACCCGCGACACCAAGCCCCAGGCCGAGGCGCGGGTCCTGGAGATCGTCCGCGAGAACGACGTCGAACTGGTTGTGCTGGCCCGCTACATGCAGGTGCTCTCCGACGACCTGTGCAAGCAGCTCAGCGGGCGGATCATCAACATCCACCACTCGTTCCTGCCGAGCTTCAAGGGCGCGAAGCCCTATCACCAGGCCCACGACCGCGGGGTCAAGCTCATCGGCGCCACCGCGCACTACGTCACCGCCGACCTCGACGAGGGGCCGATCATCGAGCAGGAGGTCGAGCGCGTGGGGCACGATGTCACGCCGGACCAGCTGGTGGCGGTGGGGCGGGACGTGGAGTGCCAGGCGCTGGCGCGCGCCGTCAAGTGGCATGCGGAGCGGCGAATTCTGCTGAACGGGCGCCGTACGGTGGTGTTCGCCTAGTAGCTCGGGGGGTTCTGTTTCAGCGGCGGGTGCGGGTGAGTGGGGGTTGCTCGCGCAGTTCCCCGCGCCCCCAAGAAAAGCTCGCTTTTAGGGGCGCGGGGAACTGCGCGACCGGCCACAGACAACCCGCACCCCCCGACGAAACAGAACCCCACCCCTACAACCGGCTCAACGAAGCCGCAGCAAACAGCACATCCCTGATCGCCTCCTTGTCCCCCACCTGCCCCACCGCGGCCTCCGCCGGAGGCACATGCCCCGCGGCCAGTCGGCAGAACTCCACCCCGTCCAGGGCGACATGGGCCACCTCGTGCTCGACGGAACCCACCCCCGCGGCCGAGTCGAGGGGAATCACCCACTCACCGCCGCCCGACCCCTCGATCTCCAGGCGCAGACCGCGGCCGGGCCGGTCGGTGGGCGGCTGCTGTGCGGAGTGGCCCGTGCGGCGGCGCTGGTCCAGGGCGGTGGGCAGGACGCGGGCCGCGAGGTCGATCATGCGGTGCAGGTGGCGCGGGGCGGGCGGCTCGTAGGGGTAGTCGACGGCGTCGGCGATGTCCTCGGCGTGCACCCAGCATTCGAAGGCCCGGTCCACCATCGCGTCGTGCAGCGGCAGTTCGAAGTCGCCGTAGGAGACGGCGAGGCGCGCGGAGCCCGAGTCGCCGCCCGCGAAGGACACCGTGCGGACCAGGTCGTGGGTCTGCTCGCGCCAGGGGGTGCGCAGGGAGCGGGAGGGCGGGAGGTGTGCGGTACGCCAGTACGCCTCGGTGCGGGCGCCGGGCGTGGGGGACTCGGCGACGGTGTCGCCCAGCGGGTCGTCCAGGCCGAGCGCGAGCGCTACCAGCCCGTCCACCGACAGCAGATGCGCGATGACTCCGGCGACGGTCGTACGACGGGTCGCCGGGCTCTGGCCGTCGAACCAGCGCAGGTCGACGGGGGTGTGCCACTCGGTGGCGCCGATGTCCTGCAGCAGGGCGTCCAGGCGGGCCGTCTCGGCGTCGTACGGGGCCGCCCACTCGGGCACCGGGATGCGCGGCGGGCGCCGGTCGAGGCAACCGTCCAGGACGCGGGTGCGCAGGGCCGGATCCAGGTCGAGGCTCTCCGGCGGGTGCAGCAGGCCGACGGCGTCACGCAGCCGCAGCGCCTCGTCGGCGCAGCGTCCGCACTCGCCCAGATGCGCCTCCACGGCCTCGGTCTCCTCCGGCGAGCAGGCGGCCAGCGCCCATGCGCCGAGCAGTGACGTCAGGACGCGGTGTTCCAGGTCGAGCGGGGCGGGCGTCGGGCCGCCCAGGTCCGCCGGCGCGGGCAGCGGCCGTCCGCTGTCCTCGACGGAGGCGCGGGGCATGGGTATGCGGGGCGTGCGGTCGGGGTCCTGGACGGTGCCGCCGTTCGCGGGGCCGTCGGGGCCGCCCGGACCGCCGTGGCCCTCCTGTGGCTCGGGCCGGCCGTGTTCCTGCTCCCGCTTGTCGTCCTCGTCCTCGAACTCCCCGTGCTCGAAGCGGTCCGCGCTGCCTGCGTCGCTCACGCCGCACCCCCGTAGCCGGGCGGGGCGCCTGGCGCGCCGGCGTCGTGGGCGGTGGACAGCAGCTGCAGGCCGAGGCGGAGCCGGCGGCGCGCCTCGTCCTCGGTGACGCCCAGGTCGGCGGCGGTCTGGCGGTAGTCGCGGCGCTGGAAGTAGGCGAGCTCCAGGGCGGCGCGCAGCGGGGTGGGCATGGACTGGACGATGTAGTCGGCGCGGGCGGCGACCGAGGCGCGGCGGACCCTGCGCTCCAGCTCCTCGGTGGTGCCGCCGGCGTCCTGGGCCAGGGCCGCGGTCTCGGTGGCGCGCAGCCGCTGCACGGCGAGGCGGTGGGTCAGCGTGGCCACCCAGGAGCGCAGCGGGCCCTGCTTGGGGTCGTAGGACTCGGGGTGCTCCCAGACGTGCGCGAAGACCTCGCGGGTGATGCCGTCGGCGGCGCGCTCGTCGCCGAGGACGCGGTGGGCGAGGCCGTGGACGAGCGAGGCGAACCGGTCGTAGAGCTCGCCGAGGGCGGCCGCCTCACCGCGTGCGAGCCGCTGCTGCATCTTGCGGTCCCAGCGGGGCGGTGCGTCCTTCTTCGCCATACGGCCCCCTCGTGCCCGTGTCGTCCCCGGTCCAGCCTGCGTCCATCGTCTTCTCGAATGTAGTCGGCACGTCCGAGGCCGCACGCCCCTTTATGCCATTGGGCGCCCCCCGGGCGGCCGGAGGTGATAGTGAACCCTCTCCATCGTGGTTCACTCCTGATCGAACAGGATCGAAGGCGACCAAAACAAGCCGTTTCCGTCCCCTTTTCGTTTCTGGTGCCGTGTTTCGGGGAACGGCCGCTGGGCAGCCGCGCTGAAAGGAAGCGAACGAACGGCTTCCGTTTGCGGGGGGTCCGGCGAACGAAAGGCCTGGTGGTGGCGTTCTATGTGATCGGCGGCGAGCAGGGCGACTGGACCGTGCTCAGTGTGTCGGGCGAACTTGACCTGGTGACGTCACCGGTGCTGCGTCAGCGGGTGCACGACGTGGTGGCGGACGGCCGCCACAGCCTCGTCCTCGACCTCTCCGAGGTCTTCTTCTGCGACTCCAGCGGGGTCGGTGTGCTCATCGCCTCCCGCCGTCTGATTCGCTCCTGCCAGGGCAGCCTGCGGCTGATACTCCCGGCGCAGGGCGCGGAGGACGGCTCCCACGTGAACCGCGTACTCGGCGCGCTCGGCGTACGCCGCCTCTTCGACGTGTACGCCGACGTGGAGGACGCCGTCACCGAGCAGGCGGGCCCACTCTCCGCCTAGCGGACGACACGTAGCGGGCGCGCCCCTCGCGTGCGCCCCTAGCAAGCCCCGGGGCCTCTGCCACATCGTTGTCCCAAAATTCCCCCGGTCTTGGCACAAGGGCCGCTGTTGAGCGCCGGGAGGGGCCGCCGCGACGTACGCTCCCGTCGAGATGCACCCGACGTGACGTGAGGCGGCACGAAAAGACATGGTCAGCAGCGAGTACGAGCGCAGGATCGCGGCCCGGTTCGCGGGCTTCGACCAGGACGGCAACGGCTGGATCGACCGTGAGGACTTCAACAAAGCGGCCAAGGCGCTGCTCGCGGAGTTCGGTGTCAGGGCCCGCTCCGACAAGGGGCAGGCGATGTACGCCGGTGCGGAGGCGTTCTGGCAGGGCATGGCGGGCATCGCGGACCGCGACGGCGACCAGCGCATCAGCCGCGAGGAGTTCGTGAACGGCGCGGTCAAGCGGCTGCGCGACAACCCCGAGCGGTTCGCCGAGATCGCCCGGCCCTTCCTGCACGCGGCCCTGGACATCGTCGACACCGACGGTGACGGCGCGGCCACCGTCGAGGACACCGCACGCGTGCTGCGCATCCTGGGAGTCGACGAGGACCTCGCCCGCGCGAGCGCCGCCGCACTCGACACGGACGGCGACGGCAGGATCGGCGAGGCGGAACTCGTCCCGGCGTTCGCCCGCTACTTCACGGTCCCCGAGTGACCGGGACCGACCGACGAGCGCACGCGTGACGAAGGTCCGCCCGAATAACGCTCCCGCAGCTTGTACTTGAGCACCTTGCGCAGGGTCTCGTTGCGGGGAAGGGCGTCCACCACCTCCAGCTGCTCCGGCAGCTTGTGCACCGACAGCCCTTCCGCGCGCAGATACGAGGTCAGGGCGTCCAGGGTCGGGTCCCCGGCCCCCGGCCGCCGTTCCACGACCGCGCACACCCGCTCCCCGCGCTCCGCGTCCGGCAGCCCGATCACGGCGACGTCCCCGACCTCGGGGTGCGCGGCGAGCAGGTCCTCGATCTCCTTGGCGGAGATGTTCTCGCCCTTGCGGATGATCACGTCCTTGAGCCGCCCGGTGAGCACCAGATGCCCGCTCGCGGTCACGTGCCCCAGGTCGCCGGTGCGCAGGAAGCCGTCCGCGTCGAAGGCCTCCGCGGTCTGCGCCGGATCCAGATAGCCGTGGCACACGGCCTCCCCGCGCAGCCGCACCTCCCCGCCGACGACGCGTATCTCCATCCCCTCGGGCGGCCGCCCCTCCGTCGTGGCCAGGTTCTCCGCCGTGTCGTCCGGCGCCCCCATGGTGATCATCGGCACCTCGGTCATGCCGTACCCGTGCGTGAGCTGCACGCCCATCTCGCGTACGACGGCGTGGTACACCTCCGGCGGCTTGGGCGCCCCGCCGCCGGCGAGGAGCCGTAGCGAGGGAATGACCTTCCGGCCCGGCTGCTTGCGCTGCTCGGCGAGGAACATCGAGTAGAACGCCGTCGAGCCGCCCGCGACCGTCACGCCGTGCCTGCGGTAGCCCTCCAGCGCGTCCGGCAGCGCGAACTGCTCGAACATCACCGCGGGGAAGCCGTACAGCAGCAGCATCACCGTGTAGTCGGGCCCGGCGATGTGCGCGTACGGGAAGGCCATCGAGCCCACGTCGTCCTCGGACAGGTGCAGCGCGTGCGCGAGGCAGGAGCCGCCCGCGATCAGCGAACGGTCCGTGTGCAGCACGCCCTTGGGGTCGGAGGTGGTGCCCGAGGTCCAGTAGATCCAGCGCACGGAGGTGCCCTCGGCGGGCGGGGCGGGCAGGACGGACGGGTCCCCTTCGGGCAGTTCGTCGTACGCCTCGAAGATGCCCTTGGCGCCCAGCCGCCGTGCCATCGCGGTGTGGTCGAAGCCGCGCCACGCGCCGGGCACGGCGAAGTACTCGGCCTTCGACTCCCGCAGCGCGAAGGCGACTTCGCGGTCCCGGTAGAAGGGGATGACCGGCGTCTGCACGGCACCGAGGCGGGCCAGCGCGAAGGTCAGCAGCGCCGTCTCGATACGGGTGGGCAGCTGCCAGGCGACCACCGTGCCGGGGCGTACGCCCATGTCGTACAGGCCCGCCGCCACCCGCTCGGCGCGCGTGCGCAGGCCGCCGAAGGTGAGCGAGCGGTCGTCCTGGAGGAGCACGGGGCGGTCGGGGGTGAGCCGGGCACGGCGGTCGGCCAGTTCCCAAAGGGTCCGGGCCGAACTCATTGAGTGCGGGGTGTCGTTCATGTCTGCCCCCTGCCTTGGCTGACGACGCGTCAGGTGACATGCTATCTGACGGGCCATCAGATAAGCACCGTCCGGCGGAGGGGAACCATGACGACCGAACTGCCCCGCATCATCAGCGTCGACGACCATGTGATCGAGCCCGCCCACCTCTTCGACACCTGGCTGCCCGCGAAGTACCGCGACCGGGGCCCGCAGCCCCTGACCGCCGGCATCGGCGAACTCGCCTACGTCGCCGGCAAGTACCGGATCACCATGGACCCGGAGGGCCAGCCGACCGACTGGTGGATCTACGAGGACCTGAAGTTCCCGTACAAGCGCAACATCGCCGCCGTCGGCTTCGACCGCGACGAGATGACCCTGGAGGGCATCACCCGCGAGGAGATGCGCCGCGGCTGCTGGGACCCCAAGGCCCGCCTGGAGGACATGGACCTCAACCATGTCGAGGCCAGCCTCTGCTTCCCGTCCTTCCCGCGCTTCTGCGGCCAGACCTTCGCCGAGGCGCACGACAAGGAGGTCGCGCTGGCCTGTGTGCGCGCCTACAACGACTGGATGGTCGAGGAGTGGTGCGGCGACAGCGGCGGCCGGCTCATCCCGCTGTGCCTGATCCCGCTGTGGGACGTGGAGTTGGCGGTCGCGGAGATCCGGCGCAACGCCGCCCGCGGGGTGAAGGCGGTGACCTTCTCCGAGATCCCCACCTATCTCGGCCTGCCGTCCATCCACTCCGGCTACTGGGACCCCTTCTTCGCGGTCTGCCAGGAGACCGGCACGGTCGTCAACATGCACATCGGCAGCAGCTCCCAGATGCCGGCCGCCTCCCCGGACGCCCCGCCCGCCGTCCAGGCCTCGCTGAGCTTCAACAACGCCATGGCCTCGATGATGGACTACCTCTTCAGCGGGGTGCTGGTGCGGTTCCCGCGCCTCAAACTCGCCTACTCCGAAGGGCAGATGGGCTGGGTCCCGTACGCCCTGGAACGCGCCGACGACGTCTGGGCCGAGCACCGCGCCTGGGGCGGCGTCAGGGACCTGATCCCGGACCCGCCGTCGACGTACTACTACCGGCAGATCTACTGCTGCTTCTTCCGCGACAAGCACGGGGTCGCCTCGATCGACGTCGTCGGCCGGGACAACGCGACCTTCGAGACCGACTACCCGCACGTCGACTCGACCTTCCCGCACACCAAGGAGGTCGCCCTCGACCATGTGAAGGGCCTCGACGACGAGACCGTGTACAAACTCATGCGGGGCAACGCGATCCGCATGCTCGATCTCGACCTGGACCGCTAGTGGACCTGTCGTACACCCCCGAGGAGGAGGAGTTCCGGGCCCGGCTGCGCGAGTGGCTCGGCAAGGTGCTGCCGACGCTCCCGGCCAAGCCGTCCCCGCAGGACTGGCCCGCACGCAGGGCGTACGACCTCGGCTGGCAGCGGATGCTGTACGACGCCGGGTACGGCGACGTGCACTGGGGCGCCTCCCCGACCGTACGGCTGATCTTCCTGGAGGAGACCGAGAAGGCGGGCGCACCCTATGTGGGGGCGAACTTCGTCGGGCTGCTGCACGCCGGGCCCACCATCGCCGCCGAGGGCAGCGAGGAGCAGCGGGCGCGCTGGCTGCCGCCCGTCCTGCGCGGCGAGGAGGTCTGGTGCCAGGGCTTCAGCGAACCGGACGCCGGCAGCGACCTCGCGGCCCTGCGCACCCGCGCCCACCGCGACGGCGACCACTATGTGGTGAACGGCTCCAAGATCTGGACCTCGCACGCCGAAGTGGCCGACTGGTGCGAGCTGTTGGTGCGCACCGACCCGCGGGCGCCCAAGCACCGGGGCATCACCTGGCTCGCCATGCCCATGGACGCCCCGGGGATCACCGTACGGCCGCTGCGGACCCTGGCCGGGTCGGCGGAGTTCGCCGAGGTGTTCCTCGACGACGTGCGCGTGCCGGTCGCGAACCGGGTCGGCGAGGAGAACGACGGCTGGCGCGTGACGATGGTGACGCTGTCGTTCGAGCGCGGCACGGCGTTCGTGGGGGAGGTCGTCGCCTGTCGGCGAGTCCTTGGTGAACTCGCCGCGGAGGCGCGCCGGAACGGGCGGTGGGACGACGCCGTGCTGCGGCGGCGGCTCGGTCGGCTGAACGCGGAGTTCCGGGCGTTGTGGCGGTTGACGCAGTGGAACGTGAGCGAGGCGGAGGCCTCCGGCGGTGTGCCGGGGGTGGGGGGGTCTGTTTTCAAGCTGAGGTACTCGCATGCGCGGCAGGCGCTGTACGACGTCGCGGCAGAGGTTTTGGGGCCGGATTGCTTGGACTTGGAGCGGGGGTGGGTGGTTGATCGGTTGTCGTCGTTGTCGTACACGATCGCTGCCGGGACTTCGCAGATTCAGCGGAACATCGTGGGGGAGCGGGTGCTTGGGCTGCCCAAGGGGAGGTGAACGGTGCGGTTTCAGTTGACGGAGGTGCAGCGGGAGTTGCGCGGTGCGGTGCGGGGGGCTGTCGGTCGGTTGGCGGGTGGCGGTTCGTCGTGGCTTGTCGCGCAGTTTCCCGCGCCCCTGAGCGGTACTGCCGTACCCGGTGCTTTTCGGTTTCGGCTTGATCGGGCTGTGTGGCTGGCTCTTGGTGAGCTTGGGGTTTTTTCGCTGCGGTTGCCAGAGGGTGAGGGTGGGGCCGGGCTTGGGTTGGCTGAGGCTGTGGTGGTGTTCGAGGAGCTGGGGCGGGCGTTGGTGCCGGGGCCGCTCGTTGCTACGCACCTTGCTGCCGGGGAGGTGCCCGGTGCGGCCGGCGGGGAGGTGGTCGTGGCCGCGGCCGACGGGCGGCTCGTGGAGTGGCTGGAGGAGGCGGATGTGGTGCGGCGGGGCGCCGAGGGTGCCGTACCGATGACGTCGGTGGATCCGCTCACGCCGCTGCACCGGGTGCCGGCGCCGGCCCGCTCCGATCCCGTCGCGGAACTGCTGACGGCGGCCGAGCAGCTGGGCACGGCCGTGCGGGTGTGCGAGCTGGCCGCGCAACACGCCCGGACCCGCGAGCAGTTCGGGCAACCGATCGGGGCCTTCCAGGCGGTCAAGCATCTGTGCGCGCAGATGCTGGTGCGCGCCGAGGTGGCCCGCGCCGCCGTCTACGCCGCCGCCGTCACCGGCGACCGCGCCGACATCGCCGCGGCCCGGCTGCTCGCCGACGAGGCCGCCGAACGCGGCGCCCGCGACTGCCTCCAGGTGCACGGCGGCATGGGCTTCACCTGGGAGAGCGAGGTGCATCTGCATCTGAAGCGGGCCTGGGTGCGGGCCCAACGTGGCTGCCCGACTGCGGAGAGTGAGGAGTTGCTCGCGGCCGACCTGGTGGCGTGAGCGGTGTCTGCCTGGGGTGTCGCGGAATCCGGCCCCGCGATTGTCACGGACTGTGGCAGGCGCGAATTACGGAGCGTTGATATCGGGTTGTGTCCGATGCGTGACCCGTCACGTCCCGGAGTCGGCGTCCGGCTCCGGTAGCTTCTGTGTGATGCCAATGGTTCCGAGCGTGAGCCGTGTCGGTGTCGCCCCCGGGGTGATGCCGGAACAGGGCTGTTCGACTCAGCGGAACGTGCGTCGCACAGTATGCCGTACGGGTACTCCTTCGCGCTGGAATATGCCCGAAGCGCTTGTTGGCGTGACTGTACGTCAACCATGCTGTCTTCCAAGGGATTCACGTTCCGTGACCCTTGCTCTGGGCTCTGCACTGGCCTTTGTCCTGGTCATGCAGAAAATGGCTACGATCGTGGCCCTCGTCGCGGCGCGAGCGTGGTGCGAGGTCATGTGTCCGCCGGTTCGGATGGTGTGAGCGGTGCAGGTGCTTCAGGTGCAGCTGGAAGTCCGGCCCGACCCCGCGGAGGTGGGGCGAGCCCGTAAGTGGGCCCGTTCGCGCCTCGCCGGGTCCGGGATAGCGGCCGACGAGCCACTCGCGGAGACGCTGGTCCTGCTCGTCTCCGAGCTGGTCACCAACGCCGTGGTGCACACGGGCCGTCCGGCCGTCCTGCGCCTGTCCCTGCCCGGTACGGCCGGCGAGACGGCCACGGTCCGCCTCGAAGTGGCCGACACCAGCAACCGCGCGCCCGTGCCCCGTTGCGTCGACGGCGAGGCGACCGGCGGCCGCGGCCTCGCCCTCGTGGACGGTCTCGCCGACCGCTGGGGCTGGAGCCCCGAGGGGGCGGGCAAGCGCATCTGGTGCGAACTCGACCGCTGTACGACGTCGCGGGCCGCGCAGAGCTGTATCGGCGGGGCCTCGGCGTACGAGGGGCTGGCGTTCGAGGCGGTGTGACCGGCGCGCGGGTGCCGTGGATCGGTCAGGGTCGGTGCACGCTCGCAGAATCCGCCCTCGCGCCGGATCCGGTGCGGGGCGGTGCGCCGGGATGTGCTTCCGTGCGCGCCCATCGCAAATAGGGCTTAAGTAATAAATCTCCGTACGGCTGTTGACGCACCGTGTCCGTTTGATCACGCTTGTGGTCAGCGATTCGCCGTGAGGGGACGGCGAGGGCTTCGGTGACGGGGGCCCTCGGCGAGAGTGGGTCGTGATGCGGCGTCGGTCGGCGGCGCGAGGTGCCGTGCTCGGGGCGGGAGCACCACGTCGCCGGCCGAAGGCCCTACAGCAGGGCGACCGGAGCCACCGGGGTTCCCGTCGCGCCGACGAAGGGCTCGGGCATCGCCGACAGCAGGAACGCGTACCGGCCGCTTTCTCCACAGGCTGTGGACAACTCTTCGAGATTCCAGTTCTGACCCTGCAGCATCCCCATCTCCACCAGGTCCAGCGCATGCACGGGCAGCCACAGATCCTCGATCTCGGGCGGGAAGATCTCGAAGGTGAGGGTGTCGTTGGCGACGGCGGCGACATCGCGGGCGTGGAACCACTCCGGCGTACGGACCGAGAGACCCGGCGAAGGGTAGCCGTACGCCTCCCGGTTCCCGGCGAGATACACCTGCGCCTGCCCGGTGCGTACGAGCACGATGTCACCGGCACGCACCCGCGTGTCGCCGAACTCCTCGGCGGCCTCCAAATCCTCGGGCGTGACCGCGTGCCCGCCCTCCAGCCGGTCCACGCCACGCGCGCGTGCGACGTCGAGCAGCACCCCGCGCGAGACGATGTGCCGCGCCTTGTCGATGCCGCCGAACTCGGCGCCGCCGTGCGCGGTCACGGTGCCGGCCGGGCGGCCGTTGTAGAGCCTGCCCGAGTGCGAGACGTGCGGCAGCGCGTCCCAGTGGGTGGCCGCCTGCAGCCCCATGGTCACGACGTCGTCGCTGCACGCGACGGTGCCCGGGCCGAACAGCTCCTGGTTGATCTGCACCATCGCGTGCAGCGGATTGACCCGCCCCGGGATCATCCCGCTCTGCACGCCGTCCTGCTTCAGCGGCAGGGCGAGCGGGATACGCCGGCCGGTGCGCACGGTCGCGGCCGCCTCGCGTACGACCTCGTCGGTGATCAGGTTGAGGGTGCCGATCTCGTCGTCGGAGCCCCAACGACCCCAGTTGTTCACGCGCTTGGCGATCTCGTGGAACGCGTCCGGCAACGACATCGGTCCTCCCCGGGGGCTTGTCTCCAGGTATCTGACGGGTCATAAAATCTAACGGTCCGTCAGAAACCGCGGGAAGGGGCCGGGCGTGGGGAACTTCTTGGCAGGCAAGGTCGTCGCCGTGACGGGCGCCGGGCGGGGCATCGGGCGCGCGGTCGCGCTGGCCGCCGCGGCCGAGGGAGCACGGGTCGTGGTCAACGACTACGGCGTCTCCGTCGACGGCGCCTCCCCGACCAGTGAGGTCGCCGAGGCCGTGGTCAAGGAGATCGAGGCCGCCGGGGGTGAGGCCGTCGCCGTGGCCGACGACATCTCCACCATGGCCGGGGGACAGCGCGTCGTTGACGTCGCGGTCTCCTCGTACGGGCGGATCGACGGGGTTGTGTGCGTCGCCGGGATTCTGCGGGAGCGGATGCTGTTCAACATGACCGAGGAGGAGTGGGATCCGGTCGTCGCGACGCATCTGAAGGGGACGTTCACTGTGTTCCGGGCGGCCTCCGCCGTGATGCGGAAGCAGCGGGCGGGGACCTTGATCGGGTTCACCAGCGGCAATCACCAGGGGTCGGTGTCGCAGGCCAACTACAGCGCCGCGAAGGGCGGGATCATCTCGCTGGTGCGCAGCGCCGCGCTGGGGTTGAGCAAGTACGGGGTGACCGCCAACGCGGTGGCGCCGGTCGCGCGTACGCGGATGTCGGCGAACGTTCCGACGGAGCTGACGGAGATCGGGGAGCCGGAGGATGTGGCGGCCCTCGTCGTCTATCTGCTGTCCGACGCGGCCAAGGAGTTGGGGGTGACCGGGCAGGTGTACACGATCGCCGGGGCGAAGTTGGCGGTGTGGGCTCAGCCGCGGGAGTTGCGGTCCGCTTTTGCCTCTGGTCGGTGGACGCCCGAAATGATCGCGGAGTTCTTGCCCGGGTCTGTGGGGGTGGATCCGATGCCCTTGCTTGAGCGGGTGGCCGCTATGGAGAGGGCTGCGGGGAGGGGGGAGCGGCCCAACGCCTGAGGGGGTGGGGGTTTGTTGTTGGTTGGCGTGTGCGGGTTTGGTGTGGCTTGTCGCGCAGTTCCCCGCGCCCCTTTGGGGCGTTGCAGTGACCAGTGACCAGAGGAGTGCCGGTGGATTTCGCGTTTTCGGCTGAGGACGAGGTGTTTCGGGGGGAGGTGCGGGAGTGGCTCGGGGGGCATCTCTCGGGCCCTGGGGATCGGCGGGGGTGGGAGAAGACGCTGGGGCAGGGTGGGTGGATCGGGCTCGGGTGGGGGGAGGCGGGGTACGGGAATCGGACTGCCTCGCTCACTCAGCAGGTCGTGTGGGCGGAGGAGTATGCGCGGTCCGGGGCTCCGCCGCGGTCCGGGCACATCGGGGAGAACTTGCTGGCGCCGACGTTGATCGCGCATGGGTCGGACGAGCAGAAGGCGCGCTTTCTGCCGCCGGTCGCGGCCGGTGAGGAGCTGTGGTGCCAGGGGTACAGCGAGCCCGGAGCGGGGTCCGATCTCGCCGGGGTGCGTACGAAGGCCGAGCTTGCCGCCGATGGGTCGTACCGGATCAGCGGCCAGAAGATCTGGACCTCGCTGGCCCATGAGGCCGACTGGTGCTTCGTGCTGGCCAGGACCGAGCCGGGCTCGACCCGGCATCGCGGGCTGAGCTTTCTGCTCGTCCCGATGGATCAGCCGGGGCGCATCGAGGTGCGGCCGATCCGGCAGCTGACCGGCACCGGCGACTTCAACGAGGTGTTCTTCGACGGGGCCCGCGCGCGAGCCGAGCATGTCGTGGGCGGTGCGGGCAACGGGTGGACGGTCGCGATGAGCCTGCTGGGCTTCGAGCGCGGGGTGTCGACGCTCGCCCAACAGATCGGGTTCGCGGCCGAGTTGGGGCGGGTCGTGGAGGCGGCGGTGCGCTCGGGGGCGGTCGACGATCCCGTCCTGCGCGAGCAACTGGTGCGGCAGTGGGCCGAGCTGCGGGCCATGCGGTGGAACGCCCTGCGCACGCTGGGGCGTTCGGGCGACGCGGGTGCGCCCAGCGTGGCCAAGCTGCTGTGGGGTGGCTGGCATCAGCGGCTGGGGGAGCTGGCGATGCGGGTGCGGGGCGCGGTGGCCGGCGTGGGGCCGCGGGACTGGTCGCCCTCCTCGCCGTACGAACTCGACGCTTTCCAGCACCTGTTCCTCTTCTCCCGGGCCGACACCATCTACGGCGGCTCGGACCAGGTGCAGCGCACGATCCTCGCCGAGCGGGTGCTCGGTCTGCCCAGGGAGCCCAAGGGAGTTGTCTGATGCGCGCAGTGCTGTTCGACGGCAAGCGGGTCGAGGTCGTGGACGACCTGGACGTACGGGATCCGGGGCCGGGGGAGGTGCGGGTCGCGATCGCGGCGGCCGGGCTGTGCCACAGCGATCTGTCCGTGGTGGACGGGACCATCCCCTTCCCCGCACCCGTGGTGCTCGGGCACGAGGGCGCCGGAGTGGTGGAGGCCGTCGGCGCCGGGGTCACCCATGTCGCGCCCGGGGACCATGTCGCGCTGTCCACGCTCGCCAACTGCGGCACGTGCGCGCAGTGCGACCGGGGGCGGCCGACGATGTGCCGGCAGGCCATCGGGCGACCGGGACGGCCGTTCTCGCGGGACGGGCGGCCGGTGTACCAGTTCGCCTCCAACTCCGCGTTCGCCGAGCGGACGGTGGTGAAGGCGGTGCAGGCGGTCCGCATCCCCGACGACATACCGCTGCCCTCCGCCGCCCTGATCGGGTGCGGGGTGCTGACCGGGGTGGGCGCCGTGCTCAACCGGGCCAAGGTCGACCGCGGCGACTCCGTGCTCGTCATCGGCACCGGTGGCGTCGGGCTCAACGTCATCCAGGGCGCCCGTATCGCGGGCGCGCTGCGCATCGTCGCCGTGGACGCGAACCCGGCGAAGGAGGCCGCGGCCCGGCAGTTCGGCGCGACCCACTTCCTGACCTCGACCGAGGGCGTGAAGGAGATCCTGCCGACCGGGGCCGACCACGCCTTCGAGTGCGTGGGGCGCGTGGAGCTGATCCGGCAGGCCGTCGACCTGCTCGACCGGCACGGTCAGGCCGTGCTGCTGGGGGTACCTCCGGCGACCGCCGAGGCGTCCTTCCTCGTCTCCTCCATGTACCTGGACAAGTCGATCCTCGGCTGCCGCTACGGGTCCTCGCGGCCGCAGCGGGACATCGCCCTGTACGCCGAGATGTACCGGGCGGGGCGGCTGCTGCTGGACGAACTGGTGACGGCGACCTACCCGGTCGAGGACTTCGAGAAGGCGAAGGCGGACGCGGAGGCGGGGCGGGTGGCGCGGGGGGTGCTCACGTTCTGACGTCGGTGCGGGTCCGAGGTGTGTCGGTGCGGAAGGTGCGGCGGTAGGCGGTCGGGGTCACGCCGAGGGCCGTCTGCAGATGCTGCCGCATCGACTGCGCCGTACCGAACCCGGCCTGCTGTGCCACCTGGTCCACGGACAGGTCGCTGGACTCCAGCAGACACCGGGCCCGTTCCACCCGCTGTTGGGTCAGCCACTGGCCGGGGCTGACGCCCACCTCCTCGCGGAAACGGCGGGTGAAGGTGCGTACCGACATGGACTCCTGGGCGGCCATGTCGCGCAGCTGGATCGGTTCGTGCAGGCGGCCCAGGGCCCAGGCGCGGGCGCCGGTCGTCGTGGCCGTACCGGGCTCGGGCACCGGGCGTTCGATGTACTGCGCCTGTCCGCCGTCACGGTGCGGCGGCACGACCGTACGGCGGGCCACGTCGTTGGCGACCGTCGTGCCGTGGTCGCGGCGCACCATGTGCAGGCACAGGTCGATGCCGGCGGCGACGCCCGCGGAGGTCAGGACGTCGCCGTCGTCGACGAACAGGACGTCCGGGTCGACGTCGACCTTCGGGAAGAGCCGCTGCAACTGGTCCGTCTCCGCCCAGTGCGTGGTCGCGCGCCGGCCGTCGAGATAGCCCGCGGCGGCGAGCACGAAGACGCCGGTGCAGATCGAGGTGAGGCGGGTGCCGGGGCGGATGTGGGCGAGGGCGGCGGCGAGTTCGTCGGTGAGGACGCCCTCCTCGAAGACCGGGCCGAGTTCGTACGACGCCGGGACGACGACGGTGTCGGCGGTGGCCAGCAGCTCCGGGCCGTGCTCGACCGTGATCGAGAAGTCGGCGTCGGTGCGCACCGGGCCCGGCGGGCGCACCGAGCAGGTCATGACCTCGTAGAGCCGCCGCCCCTGGGCGTCCTTGGGGCGTCCGAAGATGCGGTGCGGGATGCCCAGCTCGAAGGGGAGCAGGCCGTCCATGGCGAGGACGACGACGCGGTGCGGACGGAACGCGGGCTCACCTGGCTGACCACTCATGGCCCGATCCTAACGAATGCTGTCCTTCGGGCCAGTGGATGCACAGGAATCCGGCCGGGATGCTCGATGTCGTGACCCAGACAACCGAACCCGCAGCAGTCGACGCGGCCCGCGAGCCCCGGCGACCCGCTCGTGTCCACCGCGCCTGGTTCGTCGCGGCCGTCACCTTCGTGACGATCATCGGCGCGGCCGCCTTCCGCTCGCTCCCCGGACTGCTCATCGACCCGCTCCACCAGGACTTCGGCTGGTCGCGCGGCACGATCGGCGCCGCGGTCTCCATCAACCTCGCGCTGTACGGGCTGACCGCCCCGTTCGCGGCGGCGCTCATGGACCGCTTCGGCATCCGCAAGGTCGTGGCCGTGGCGCTGACCGTGATCGCACTCGGCTCCGGGCTGACCGTGTGGATGACGGCGGCGTGGCAGCTGCTGCTGTGCTGGGGACTGCTGGTGGGGCTCGGCACCGGTTCCATGGCGCTGGCGTTCGCGGCGACGGTCACCAACCGCTGGTTCACCGCGCGCCGGGGCCTGGTGACGGGCATCCTCACGGCCGCGTCCGCCTCCGGCCAGCTGATCTTCCTGCCGGTGCTGTCCTGGATCGTGGAGAAGCACGACTGGCGGCCGGCCGCCGTCACGGTGGCCCTTGCCGCCCTCGCGGTCGTCCCCTTCGTATGGCTGCTGCTGCGCGACCACCCGGCCGACGTGGGCGTGAAGCCTTACGGCTCCCAGGAGTTCGTGGAGAAGCCGCCGCCCGCGCGCGGCGCCGCCCGCCGCACCCTCACCGTCCTCTCCACGGCCTCCCGCACCGGCACCTTCTGGCTGCTGGCCGGCACCTTCGCGATCTGCGGCGCCTCCACCAACGGCCTGATCCAGACCCACTTCGTGCCTGCGGCCCACGACCACGGCATGCCGGTCACAGCTGCTGCCTCCCTGCTCGCGGTCATCGGTGTCTTCGACGTGGCCGGCACGATCGCCTCCGGCTGGTTCACCGACCGCTTCGAGCCGCGCCGCCTCCTCGCCGTCTACTACGCCCTGCGCGGCATCAGCCTGCTGTTCCTGCCGATGCTCCTGGCCCCGACCGTCCACCCCCCGATGCTCTTCTTCATCGTCTTCTACGGCCTCGACTGGGTCGCCACCGTCCCGCCCACCGTCGCCCTGTGCCGCGAACAGTTCGGCGACGACAGCGCGATCGTCTTCGGCTGGGTCCTCGCCTCCCACCAGGTAGGCGCCGCCCTCGTGGCCTACCTCGGCGGCGTGGCCCGCGACACCTTCGGCTCCTACGACATGGTCTGGTACGCCTCGGGCGCGCTGTGCGCGGCGGCGGCACTGATGGCGTTGGTGATCCGCAGGAGGCCGGTGAGCGCCTTGCCGGCGGTGGCGTGAGTTCCCTCTGGCCGGAAAGAATCAAAGCGTTCTGGGTGCCGTGGCCGGACGCCGGGTGCTTGAACTGGGCTCGGGGAGCGGTAGCAATCTCGCGCACCTCGTGACGCTGGGCGCGACGGGCCTGGGGGTGGACCTGGCTCCCACTCGGGAGCCGGTCGCGCGGGAGCGCTGGGGTCATCTGCCGGGCCTTGAGTTCCGTACGGCGGAGGCGACGGCGTTTCTGAAGGGGACGGGCGAGACCTTCGATGTCGTGCTGTCGATCTTCGGCGCCGTGTGGTTCGTCGATCCGGACACCCTGCTCCCACTGATCCGCTCGCGCATGGCCCCGGGCGGCATCCTGGCATTCTCACATCTGCCCCCGGGCAGCGAGGAACCCAAGCCCGCCAAAGCCGGACTGCGGCACGACCGCACCCCGGACGAGTGGGAGCGCACGTTGATGTGTCACGGCTTCTCTGACGTAGGAGTGTCTCTGATCGATCCACCGGTGGGCCGGGCCGTGGGGACGATGCTGGTCCGGGCCCTGTTGGCCTGAGACTGTCGGGTGCCCAGGACTAGCCCTGGGCACCCGACAGCGTCGTACGACCTGCAGTGCGATGCCTCTACGTCGTCACGCCCGGTCCGCGGCCATCATGTCGACGCATTCGTCGAGTGCCGCGTGCAACGGCGGTACGAGGGTGGCGAGTTCGGCGTCCGATGCCTCGCCGGCCTGGAGTACGGCACCGACGACCGCGGCCAGGGCCGCGGCGCTCTCCAGGGCGTGCGCATCGGCCAACGCCTCGAGGAGACCACCGGGGCGCGCGATCGCGAACGCCTCCTTGCCGGTGGCCGGGTCGACGCCGAGGCTGCGAAGTCGCCGCGCGCTCATACGGCGACCTCCCAGGGGAAGTGGTCCGGGCGCAGGGGCGTCAGGGCAGCCAACCGACGCTGCTCCCGCTCCCGTTCGTCCCGCTCGCGTTCCCATACGACGACGTACGGCCGGACCAGGGGCTGGCCGTCGGCGAAGATGACATCGAGCGGGCGTGGCCTCGGTCGGTGCGCGGGGGCGGGTGGACGGGGGGTGAGGGATGGCGGCGCGTCAGTGCGGTGCGCTCCGCGAGGAGGCAGGAAAGGGCTCAGAATCGCGGCCAGTAGGCTGCGCATAGGTCGACTCCTGGTTAGTCGGCTGAGCCCCGGCACGGAAGCTCTCACCCTTCCCGCCGGGGCGTTTTCATGGCCTCTGCATGGTATCGCCTTGTATCGACTTGTCGCGAGACGTATCTCAAAGAGCGTGCATCAGTCCACTTGCTTAGCGTCGACTCCATGAATCCTGACGCTGAGATCGATCACGGCGCGCCGCTGACTCCGTACCGGCAACTCGCAGAGATTCTGCGTGCGCAGATTCGGCGCGGCGACTGGCAGCCGGGGCGGATGGTGCCGAGCGAAGCGCAGCTCGTGCAGCGGTACGGGATTGCACGGACGACCGTGCGACGGGCGCTCGGCCTACTGGCTGATGAAGGCTGGGTGTATGCCGTACCTCAGCGGGGGTGGTTCGTCTCCGACCCCTTGCCGCCGTCACTTGAAACCCCCGCGCCCTCCGCATAGGCCCGCCGGGCGGTGTCGCCCACCGTCGACTGCCTCAGCTTGCGAGGTCGAGGGGCTCGAATCCGACATGCAGACGCATACCGAGTGCGACGGCGAGCCGTTCCAGCAGAGGCAGGGTGGGCATGGCCCCACCCGCCTCGAACCGCGCCACGGCCGGTTGCCGCATCCCCGCGACCTCCGCGAGCTGATCCTGCGTCATCCCCAGCGCCTCACGTCGCTCGCGCACGGCATGCCCCAACTCGAATCGGATCCGCGCGGCGTCGTACGCCTCCTGGGCTTCTGGCGAGGCGAGAACATCGTCCCGCAGTTCGTCCCACCCTCGGCGCTCACTCATGTCCTACACCTCGTCCGCTGTGTGCTGTTCCTCGGCGCAGCGCACCATGGCCCGTCGGGCGCGGTCGACCTGCGTAGGTGATGCGCACAGCGTCGGTATCGAGGTGGAAGCGCAGCGCGGCATGTGCGGGAGCAGGGCTGGACGCAGGGCGGAGCCGAAACCCAACGGGCGTCGACAGCTCGTACAGTTCCTGTCCGAAATGTCTTAGGACTGTACTCCTAAGGAGTACAGTCCTAACCTCCGCTCCCTGAGGAAGCGCTTCTGATTGCCGGCTACAGAAAGCGCCCCTTGTGGAACAGCAAGGGAGCCTCGCCCCCGGCGCCCGTGCCCAGTGCGTTCACTCGGCCCACCACGATCAGGTGGTCGCCTCCCGTGTGCACCGCGTGGATCGTGCAGTCGATCCAGGCGAGGGTGCCTGTCAGGCGGGGGGAGCCCGAGGTCGGGGATGCGTCGTACGGCACCCCCGCGAACTTGTCCGCGCCGCTGACCGCGAAGGCGCGGCACAGGTCGCCCTGGTCGGTGGCGAGGATGTTGACGCAGAAGGCGCCTGCTCGGGCTATGCGGGGCCAGGTTGTCGAGGTGCGGCCGACCATGAAGGCGATCAGGGGTGGGTCGAGGGAAAGGGAGGAGAAGGACTGGCAGGCGAAGCCGGCGGGGGCTTCCTCGCCGGGGGTGCCCGGGGCCGTGATGACCGTGACGCCTGTGGCGAAACTTCCCAGCACACGGCGGAACTCCGTCTGGTCGACCGGTGCCCGTTCGTCCTCGCCCACGCATCGCAGCTCCGGGCGCGGGAGCGCCTCCACGGGGCTCGGGGTCCCGGTCGACCTGAGGTAGCGGACGGCGGCTGCTGCCGCTCCTGCGTGTCCCATCACGGCATCCATTGAAGCTGACGGCACGTCAGATGGGAAGGGAGGATCGACAGTCAACGGCCTCTGTACTTGGGCGTGGTGCGCCGTACGAAGCTGCGTACGCCCTCCTGTGCGTCCTCCGTCGTCATATTGATCTCCTGCGCTGCTGCCTCCGCGGCGAACGCGGTGGCGCGGTCGGCGTCGAGTGAGGCGTTGACAAGTTGCTTGGTGAGGGCCAGGGCGCGGGTGGGTCCGGCCGCCAGTCGCGCGGCCCATTCGCGGGCCGTCTTGTCCAACTCCCCGTCCGCGACGACCCGGTTGACCAGGCCGAGGCGTTCGGCGTCGACGGCCGGGAGCGCGTCGCCGAAGAACATCAGCTCCTTGGCCTTCTGCGGGCCGACCAAGCGGGGCAGGAGGTAGGCCCCGCCGCCGTCCGGCACCAGACCGCGCCGTACGAACACCTCGATGAAGCGCGCCGACTCCGCGGCCAGTACGAGGTCGCAGGCGAGCGCCAGATGGGCGCCCAGGCCCGCCGCCGTGCCGTTCACGGCGGCCAGTACCGGTTTCTCGCAGTCGAGGACCGCCGCGATCAGGCGTTGCGCGCCGAGGCGCAGGGTGCGGGCCACATCGCCCGCAACCCGCGCACCCTTACTCGAACCACCCCGCAGATCCGCCCCCGCACAGAACCCCCGGCCGGTCCCCGTGAGGACCACCGCCCGTACGTCCGGGTCGGCCGAGGCGGCCGCGAGCAGCTCGATGATGCGATCTCGCTGCCCCGGAGTGAGGGCGTTCAGGGCTTCCGGCCGGTTGAGCGTGATGTACGAGACCTGGCCGGACGTCTCGTGCAGTACCCAGTCGACCCCGTTCTCCTTCATCTCCCCCACCTCCCCCATCAGCGGCACACCGCCAACGCATCCAGCGCCACCGCCCCTTGCCCCTGGGGCAGCACCATCAGCGGGTTGATGTCCAGCTCCGCGAGGTCGTCCCCGAGTTCCACCGCCATCCGCTGCACCCGCAGTACGACCTCGACGAGGGCGTCGAGGTCGGCCGGTGGCCGTCCCCGTACCCCGTCCAGCAGGGCCCGCCCGCGCAGGTCGCCGAGCATGTCCCGGGCCTGTTCCTCGCCGAAGGGTGGTACGCGTACGGCGACGTCGTGCAGCACCTCCACCAGCACCCCGCCGAGTCCGACCGTGACCGTCGGCCCGAACAGGGCGTCGTGCGTCACGCCGACGACCATCTCCACGCCCCGCTCGACCATCTGGCAGACCAGGACGCCGTCCAACGACACCCCTTCGTAGCGGGCGATGTCCGTCAACTCGCGGTAGGCGTCGCGGACCTGGCTCGCGGAGGTGAGGCCGATCTTCACCAGCCCCAGTTCGGTCTTGTGGGCGATCTGCGCGCCGGACGCCTTCATCACCACGGGGTAGCCCACCAGGCTCGCCGCGCGTACGGCCGCGGCGGCGCTGGTGACCAGCTGCTCGCGCGGGACACGGATGCCGTAGGCCCGCAGCAGTTGTTTCGCCGCGTGCTCGCTGAGCTGGCGGCCCGGGCTCATCAGGGCCTGCGCCTTGCGGAAGGAGGGCGAGGTGGTGCGGGGGGCCTCGTCGAAGGGGGAGCGGTAGCCGCTGACGAAGCGGTGGTGGTCGAGGTAGGCGCGGACGGCGGTGATGCAGTTCGCGACCGTGCGGAAGGTGGCCACCCGCGAGGAGCCCAACAGGACGTCGCGGTACGCCGGTTCGGTGCCCACCGGCGATCCCCACACCACGCAGACCAGCTTGTCCGTACGCTCGGCCGCCTCCACCAGGTCCTTGACGAGACGGTCGCTGAGGGGCGGGAAGGGGCCGGTGATCGGGCAGATCAGGACCCCCACCTCGGGGTCGTCGAGGATAGCGTCGATGATCTTCCGGCCGCGCTCGTCGCCCACCGGGTGCCCGCCGTTGTCGACCGGGTTGGCCACGTTCAGGTACTCGGGGATCCACTGGTGCAGCTGAGCCTGCTTCGCCTCGGTCAGCGCGGGCAGCCGCAGCCCCGCCTCGGTCGCGAGGTCGGCGAAGTGCGCGCCCGTGCCGCCCGAGATGGAGTAGACGACGACGCCCTCGGCGCGCGGCGGGCGGGCGCGGGCCAACAGGGCGGCGGTGTCCTGGAGTTCGTCGAGCCCGTCCACCCGGATCACGCCGAACTGCCGCAGCGCCGCGTCCACCACCGTGTCCGCGCCGGTCAACTTCCCGGTGTGCGAGGCGGCCGTGCGGGCGCCGGCCTCGGTGCGGCCCACCTTGACGGCGACTACCGGCACGCCTCGGCGGGCGGCCCGGTCGGCGGCGAGCAGGAACGAGCGGCCGTCCTTGAGCCCCTCGACGTAGCAGGCGATCGCACCGACCTCGGGCTGCTCGGCGAAGTAGGAGATGAAGTCGGCGCTCTCCAGGTCGGCCTCGTTGCCGGTGGGCGCCCAGTGGGAGAGGCGGATGCCGAGTTCCTGGAGGGCGAAGACGGGACGGCCCTGGTGCCCGGACTGGGTGATGAGCGCGATGGCCGGTCCGTCGAGGTCGTCGCGGAAGTGCTCGAAGGCGTTGAGGTTGGTGTTGGGCCCGAGCAGCCGCATCCCGGAGCGGGCCACCGTGGCGGCGAGCCGCGTCTGCGCGACCGCTCCCTCGGCGCCGGTCTCGGCGAAGCCGGACGCGAAGACGACCGCGAACTTCACCTTGGCCTCGGCCAGTTCTTCGAGGACCGGCAGCGGGTCGGCGAGCAGCAGGACGGCGAGGTCGACCTGTTCGGGCAGGTCGGCGACCGTGGGGGAGCAGGGTATGCCGAAGACGGACGGGCGGCTGGGGTGGACCGGGTGCAGCCGCGCCCCGACCCGCTCGGCCCAGGCCACCAGCTGCCGGGTGATACCGGTGTGGGGCCGCCCCTCGGCGTCCGAGGCGCCGATCACGGCGACGGACTCGGGGCGGAAGAAACGGTCCAGGTCGGGTACGCCGGCATACAGCGGCCGGCCGCCGACGTCGAGGTCGTCGACGTCCGCCGGCCTGCCGTGGACGGCGGGCCCGGGTTGCTCGCCGCACGCGATGACCCGGGCCCGGCGGGAGTCGGTGGTGAGGGTGCCGTGGGTTGATCCAAGCATCGGTCCGCCCGCTCCTGTGTGACAGCGAATGACTGACGCGCCAGTAACTGACGCACTGTCAGATTACTGAACTGACGCGATGTCAGGAACTGCTCGGACCTCAAAGCTTGTGGACCGCCACGCCCTACAGCGCCGCCAGCACCTCCTTGGCCACCCGCTCGCCCGAGCGCACGGCTCCGTCCATGAAGCCGTTCCAGTGCGTGGAGGTCTCGGTGCCGGCCCAGTGGATGCCGCCGGCCGGCTCGCGCAGGGCGGCGCCGTACTCGGTCAGGACGCCGGGAGGGGCGTAGGCGACCGGGCCGCCGCGGGAGAAGCCCTCGTTGTCCCAGCGCTGCAGGACGAAGGAGGTGGGGGACTTGGCCTTGTCGCCGAAGTAGTTCGCGTAGTCCTTGAGGACCGCGGCCTTCACCTCGTCGATGCCCGCCGCGTCGTACTCCCGCATCTTGTCCGCCTCGATGAAGCCCATCAGGGCGCCGTAGGAGGCGTCCGGCGGCGAGTTGTCGAAGGTCGAGCGGACCACGCCGGAGTCGCTGACGACCTGGCCGTTGAGGCCGTCGGCGCGCCAGAAGGGGCTGTCGTAGACGGCGATCGCCTTGCCGATCGAGCCCATCGGCAGCCGCTGGCTCAACTGGTCGCGGGCGGCCGGGAGAAGGGGGTCGTAGGTGATCCGGGCCGCGAGCGGCGGCGGTACGGCGACGACGACCTTCCTCGCCTTCACCGTGATGCCGTCGGCCGTCACCACGTAGCCGCTCCCCGACCGCACGATCGACCGCACCGGCGCGCTCAGCACCACGCGGCTGCCGAGCGTGGCGGCCAGCTTGATCGGCACCTGCTGGGAGCCGCCGACGAAGCGGGACTCCTGGGCGCCGTTCGCGGTGTCGGTGAGGCGTTCCAGGGTGCCGACGTTGGACTCGTTGCCCGCGGCGGCGATGTAGAACAGGACGAAGAGCAGGGAGAGTTCGCGGGGCTGGGCCGAGAAGATCGACGTGCAGGCCACGTCCAGCAGGAACTTGGCCGAGGGCACGACCGCGTTGGCGTTCAGCCAGCTCTCGAAGGTCTGCTTGTCCCACTCGGCGGCCTTCGGCGCGGTCCAGGGCGCGTCCAGCGGGATCTGCTTGGCCATGTCGTCGAGGGATGCCTGCACGATCGCCGCGTTGGCGAGACCGGCCGCGTCGATCGGCGGCACCGAGCCGAGGACGCCGTCGGTGGCGTACGGGGTCCTCGTGCCGTCCTTGTAGAGGAGGTTCTTGCCGGTGTTGTACGTCGTGAAGGTGGCCACGCCCAGCGAGTCGGCGAGGGCCTTGATGCGGTCCTGGGTGGGGCCGATGAACTCGCCGCCGCCCTCGGTGACGCCGCCGTTCGCGAGGGGCAGGTTGACGACCCGGCCGCCGACCCGGTCGCGGGCCTCGAGGACGGCGACGGTCTTTCCGCCGGCCACCAGGTCGCGGGCCGCCGTCAGTCCGGCGAGCCCGCCGCCGACGATCGCGACGTCCACGGTCCGTGTGCTCGCCGCGGCGGACGCCGGGGCCGCCGCGGTGCCGGCGAGGGTGACGGCGCCCGCGGTCGCGGCGGCGCCGCCGAGCAGGGAACGCCGGGAGAGGCCAAGGGGGTTGTGCTGTCTTTCGCGTGCCACGTGCATCCTCCGTATGGAGAGAGTGTGGAGCCAGAAAGTGAGCAGTGTTCAGATTCTGGCCCCGAAGGCGGCACGCTTCAACGCTCCCGTCGCATCTGGCCCTTGAGCAACGGGAGTCCTGCTGTGCGGCGTTGAGGGTTTCTCCCTGCGAGCGCGAGGCGTCGAGAGGCTCTACGTCACCCGGGCAGCCGGGACAGAGTGTCGCGGCCGTTCTTCACGACGGACTTCGCGATCTTCTCGGCGTCGATCGCCATCTCGCGGAGATTGCCGCTGATGGGGTTGGTGTAGCCCTGGAAGTACAGGCCGGGGGCGTCCGCCGGGGTGTGGGCGCCCTGGACGACGGGTCTGCCGCGGTCGTCCAGTACGCCGAGATGGCCGACGAGGCCTTCGAGCCCGCGGACGTATCCGGTGGCGGCGATGACGGCGTCCGGCGAGATACGGCTGCTGTCGGCGAGGATCACCTTGCCGTCCTCGAAGCCGTCGACGGCGGCCACGATCTCGATGCGGCCCTCGCGCACGGCGTCGATGAGGCCGACGTCGAGTACCGGGATCGACCCTTGCTTGACCCGGCTGTACAGGCCGGTGTCGGGGCGCGGCAACCCATGGGCCGACAGGTCCGGCACGCTGAGCTTCGCCACGGGCCGGGCGAGCCGGTCGACCAGGTGCACCGGCAGCCGCCGCACCAGGATGCTGGTGCGCTGCGCGGGCCATCCCGCGGTGGACCTGCGCACGATGTGCGGCACCGTCCGCACCGCCAGCCGGACCCGCGAGGCGCCGCCCTCCACCAGGTCGACGGCGATCTCCGCACCGGTGTTGCCGGCGCCGACGACGAGGATGTCGCGACCGGCGTAGGGGGTCGCGTTGCGGTACTGGCCGGCGTGCAGGAACTCGCCGCCGTAGGTGCCCAGGCCGGGCCAGTCCGGGATGTACGGGGTGTGGTTGTGGCCGGTGGCCACGACGACGGCTGCGCCGGTCAGCTCCCGGCCCCCGGTGGCGTGCAGCAGCCAGCCGGGGCCGTCGGGGGTCGGCTCGACGCGCGAGACCTCGACGCCGGTGACGATCTCCAGCTCGTGCACCTCGGCGTACTTCTCCAGGTACCGCACCACGTCGTCCCGGGCCACCCAGCGCCCGAAACGACGCGGCATCGGCAGACCGGGGAGAGCGGACAGGCGGCGGGTCGTGTGCAGGTGAAGGCGGTCGTAGTGCCCCCGCCAGGCCGATCCGACCCGGTCGGCCTTCTCCAGGACGACGGCACGTATGCGCCGGGCCCGCAGCGCCTGCGCGACAGCGAGCCCACCGGGGCCGCCGCCGATGACGTAGACGGGGCGCCCCGAGGGTCTTGCGGACGGTGTGGAGTCGGCCATGTTCGCGAGCGTAATCACGCACCAGGTTGATGGGTCTCGGTCAAGCCCGGAATTGGTTTCGGATTGATCACGTGTGTAGGAGGAGTGGGTGGGGCTTGTGACGTAGGCCACTTGGTTGTGGGGGTCTGGGGGTGGGTGGGTTGTGCGCGGGGGGTGCGGGGGGCCGCGTCCCGGTCATGCCTGGGATTCGCGGTGGGTCGTGCCGTGGGTCGTGGTGGGTTGCGTCCCGGGGGGCGTCGCCTGCACCGCGGGATCGTGGCGCGTCGCGCCTGGGATTTACGGTGAGCCGCGCCCGGGGGCGTGGGGGGCGTGTGTCCGGGCTTCCCGGCGGCCTGCGCCCGGGCTTCCCGGCGGGCCGCACCCGGGTGATCGCGGCGGGCCGCGCCCGGCGGTCACGGTGAGCCGCGCTCGGCGATCGCGGTAGGGCCCGCCGGGGAACCGCTGCAGGCCCCGCGTCCGGGGGCCGGCGTGGATGCCGCGTGGCTCAGCGGCCAGCGAGTCCGTGGGGTTCCGGGATTGTTGGATCTGACGTACCGTCAGATTTATGGACTCGATCTGGCTCAGTGGTGCCGAGTGGGTGGCCGTGCTGCGTATCGGGCTTGGGTTGTGGTGGCTGGAGAGCTGGCGGCACAAGGATCGCAAGGCGTGGTTCGAGCGGGGGACCGGGATCGTGTGGGCGGCGTCGGTCGCGGCGAAGCACCGGTGGAACGCCGTGCGGTCCGGCTTCGAGGTCGTGGTGGCGCCGCGGCCGCGCACGATGGCGTATGTCGTGGTCTACGCGGAGCTGGCGATCGGGCTCGGGCTGGTCGCCGGGTTCCTGACGCCGGTCGCGCTGGTGGGCGGACTGCTGCTGAACGTCCTGTACTTCACGCTCATGATCCACGAGGTGGCCGAGCAGGGGCAGAACTCGATGATGGCGCTGATGTCGCTGGTCGGGCTGTTCGGGATGTCGTGGCAGAGCTGGTCGCTGGACGGTGCGCTGGGGTGGTTCGGATGAGCGCTCCCCGGTTCGACCTGCCGGAGGCGGACGACTTCACGCGGACGTACTGGGACGCGGCGGCCGGGGGCCGACTGCTGATCCGCCGGTGCGGGGCGTGCGGGCGGGCCCATCACTACCCGCGGGAGTTCTGCCCGTACTGCTGGAGCGAGGACGTCGCGTGGGAGCCGGCGAGCGGCCGGGCCGTGCTCTACACCTGGTCCGTGGTCCACCGCAACGATCTGCCGCCCTTCGGGGAGCGGACGCCGTACGTCGCCGCCGTGGTCGACCTCGCGGAGGGGCCGCGGATGATGACGGAGATCGTGCAGACAAAGGGAAGCGGCCTGCAGGGCGGGATGGAGCTGGAGGTCGCGTTCCGGGACGGGGTGCCGGTGTTCCGGCCCCGTGAGTGACGCGCGCGGACGTACGGGCTTGAATGGGGCGATGGCCTCCACCGACGAACAGCACCTCACCACCCCCGTTCCCGAACTGCACGGCGACGGCATCCGCCTGCGCCTGTGGGAACCGGACTCGGACGCCGACGTCGCGGCCTGGCTGCGCGGGGTCACGGACCCGGAGTTCCAGCGCTGGAACACCCCGCTCAAACCGGTCACCGACCTCGACAGCGCCCGGGAGTCCCTGCGCAGGAAGGGGCGGGAGGCCGTGGAGGGGACCTCGGTCACGTACTGCGTCGTCGACGCCACGAGCGGGGCGGTGCTGGGCAGCGTCGGCCTGCAGGCCGTCGAACCGGTGCTGAGCGTCGCCCGCGTCGGGTACTGGGTGCTGCCCGAGGCCCGCGGCCGCCGCATCGCCGCTCGCGCCCTGAACCTGGCTTCCCGCTGGGCCCTGACCGAACTGGGCCTGCACCGCCTGGAACTCGGCCACGCCATCGGCCACGAGGCCTCGTGCCGCGTCGCCGAACGGTGCGGATACCGCTACGAAGGCACCCTGCGCGGCGCGATGTTCGAGGCGGGACGTCGCGACGCCTTCCGCGACGTCCACCTGCACGGCCGCCTGGCCACGGATCCGGAGCCGTCGTAGCGGAGGCGTCCAGGGCGAGTTGACCCGTTACTACGGCCACAGCAGCTCGCGCGTCCAACCACCCTCCGTACGCCGGTAGTTCAGCCGTACGTGCCGTCGGCTCCCGTCGCCCTGGAAGAACTCCACGGCGTCCGGGCGCAGGTGGTACAGGGTCCAGCTCGGCACCGGGGCGTCCGGTTCCGCGCGGGCGCGGTCCCAGGCCGCCCGGGACTCCCGTTCCAACTCCTCGACCGAGCCGAGGACTTGGCTCTGGCGGCCGGTCAGCGCGGCGGCCAGCGCGCCGGTGGAGCGGGCGTGCAGATCGCCCTGGGACTCCTCCGCCGGCGCGGCGGCGACCGGGCCGCGCACCCGGACCTGGCGGCCCAGCACCGGCCAGTAGAAGGCGAGCGCGGCATACGGGCGGGCCGCCAGCTGCTCGCCCTTGCGGCTGTTGGCATGGGTGGCGAACGACCAGCCGTCCGCGTCCGCGCCGTGCAGCATCACGATCCGCACGTCCGGCAGCCCCGCCTCGTCCGACGTCGCCAGCGACATGGTGTGCGGCTCGCTCTGCCCGGCCGCCACCGCCTCGGCGAACCAGGTGGTGAAGAGGTCGAGAGGTTCGGCGGGGGCGGTCGCCGGGTCGAACGGCGGCAACGCCGTCACCTCCGGGTCCCACACCCGCAGTGACCTCAGCAGCTCGTGCAGATCCGTTCCCATGCCCCGATTGTCCCGTGTGCCGCGGCTCAGACCGTGCCGAGGTCGGACGACAGCCACCGCTCGGGCCGCATCCGCACCACGACCTGCTCGCCGTGGTTCTTCCAGGCGAAGTCCACATAGCCGTCGACCTTGTCGGCCGGGAGGTAGCGCGCCGAGATCTCCCGCAGCTGCTCGATCGTGGCGGGCTCGGTCCCGGTCACCGGGCCCTCCACGGACACGTAGCGAATGGTGGGTTCGAGCCGCTCCACCATGAGGGAGAACCGGCCCGCCGCGCCGATCAGCACGTTCTTGCGGGAGTTCTTGCCCGTCAGGATCCACACGGTGCCGTCGGACTCGTACTGGTACCAGATCGGCACGGTGAGCGGCGCGCGTCCCTCCTCCGCGGCCACCGCCAGTGCGGCGATGTGCGGCTCGGCGAGAAACGCCGCGCGTTCTTCGCGGTTCAGGGCCATGTCGGTTCCTCCATACGCCGAAGGTGTGTTCGCAGTACGTTGACCCCCGGATCACCTGGATACGTCGACGGAGAGGCGGGGGGCAACTGGTGCGGCGCCGACGGCATGTCACGCGCGTGGCCCTCGCCGGAGCGCTGCTGCTCGCTGCCCTCACCGCGTGCACCGGCGACGAGAAGGCGTACTCCCTCTCCGCGCCTGAGATCTTCTACGTTCCGGCGAACGGCGGCAAGAAGGTCTTCCCCCTGCGTGTCGACGGCCCCGGCCCCTACACGCCGCGCGCCCGGCGGCTGACCGTGGACGTCGAGGCGGGCTCGGAGGGCGCCGTGCGGCTGCGCGACGACAGTACGAACTGCCGGGGCAGCGCCACCCATGTCGTCTGCGAGGGCCCGGCCGCGAGCCTTCTCGGCCTCACCACGGACGCGTTCGCCCCGCTCGCGGCGAAGGGCAGCAGGCCCGGTGACAGCGGGTACCTGCGCCTGACGTACGCCATGACGGACGGCGGGAAGCTCACCGCGCGCACCCGGGTGGTCGTCGGCGAGCCGGTGCTGGAGCTGCTGACACCCGCGCCCGGCCAGGGAGTTCACCCCGGCGCCGAAGTGACGTATCCGACGGTCGTCCGCAACGCCGGCGACGTGCCCGTGCGCGGGCTGGCGCTCGTCGTCAACGCCGGAGATCTTCAGTTCGTGCAGCGCTACGCCAACTGCCGGTATCCGGATCTGCAGCACGGCAGCCAGGCGGTGTGCAGTTTCCCCGGCGTGCGGATCGCGCCGGGAAAGAGCGTCACCGTCCGGCCCGCGCTGCGCCTGCGCGCCTCCCGGACGACGATGTACGGCTCCTTCGGGCGCATGGTCTGGCCGCTCAAGGCGGGACCGGGTCCGAACCAGACCGTCTCCGAGGGCGGCGCGCACGGCGACGGGCCCGTCCTGCGCGCCGAGGCCGTGCGCACGCCCCACGGCAGGTTCACCAAGGCGGGCGACCACGTCGACGTCCTGCTCGCCACCGGCGCCGACTACGCGGTCTCCGGCGCCGACCTGCGCGGCGACCCCGGCGACACCCGCAAGGTCCGCCTCACCGTCCGCAACAACGGCCCCGGCAACCCCGGCTACTCCACCCGGCTCGTCTTCACCCCGCCGCCCGGCACCGACGTCCTCAAGGAGCCCATGACGGAGATCGACGAGGACGAGTACGAGCCCTACTGCGACAACGACGGCTCCACGTACACCTGCGACGTCGAGGGCCTGGAACCGGGCAAGGCACGCACCTTCGAGTTCACCCTGCGGCTCGGGGAACCCGCCACCGGCAGTGTGCGCCTGGAGGGCCAGGGGTCCGGCCCCTCCGGTTCGCCCGCCCCGGACGACAGGTCGGGGCGCCATGATCCCGACCCGGGCAACGACGAGGCGGCCGTCGACGTCACCGGCTGACCGCAGAGCACATCACCGGAGGATCGCAGAGCACAGCACCGGATGACCGCAGCGCGGCGCCTCACCGCCCCAGCACCACCGTCCCCGAGGAGCAGAACCAACCGCCCGTGCCGGACGCCACGCCCAGCCGCGGCAACTCACTGTCGGCCGCGCGCACTTGACGCGCCCCCGCCTCCCCGCGCAGCTGCCGTACCGCCTCCACCAGCAGGAACAGTCCCCGCATCCCGGGGTGCTGGGCGGACAGGCCGCCCCCGTCCGTGTTCACCGGCAGCTCGCCGCCCTCGACCCTGAGCCGCCCCTTCTCCACGAACGCCCCGCCCTCGCCCTTCGCGCAGAACCCCAGGTCCTCCAGGGTCACCAGGGTCATATAGGTGAAGGCGTCGTAGATCTGCGCGAAGTCCATCTCCTCGGGGCGTACGCCCGCCCGCTCGAACGCCAGCCGTCCGCTCACCGCCGCCGGGGAGACCGTGAAGTCCTCCCACTCCGACATGGCGGCGTGCGAGACGTGCTCGCCGGTGCCGAGCACCCAGACGGGGGCGGTACGGCAGTCCCGTACGAACTCCTCGGCCGCGAGCAGCACCGCCGCACCGCCGTCGGAGCGGATGCAGCAGTGCAGCTTGGTGAAGGGGTCCGCGATCATCGGCCCGGACAGGACGTCGTCGACCGTGACCGGGTCGCGGAACATCGCGTCGGGGTTGAGGGCCGCGTTCGCCCGCGCCTGCACCGCCACCTGCGCCAACTGCTCGATGGTCGTGCCGTGTTCGATCATGTGGCGGCGGGCGGCCATGGCGTACTTGGCGATCAGCGTGTGGCCGTACGGCACCTCGAACTGCAGCGGGCCGCGGGTGCCGAAGGACAGGTTCCCGGTGCGCCGGCCCGCCTTGATGTCGGCGCGGGCCGTGGAGCCGTACACCAGGAGCACGGCGTTCGCGTGCCCGGCCGCTATCGCGTCCGCCGCGTGCGCTGCCATGACCTCCCAGGTGGAGCCACCGACGGAGGTGGAGTCGACCCAGGTGGGCCGCAGGCCCAGATACTCGGCCACCTCGACGGGCGCCAGCGTGCCGAGCCCGGCGGAGGCGAAGCCGTCGACCACCTCGCGGCCGAGCCCCGCGTCGGCCAGCGCACGGCGGGCGGCCTGGGCGTGCAGGGCGTACGGCGTCGCCCCGTCCACCCGTCCGCACTCCGACAGGGCGACTCCGACCACGGCGACTTTCCGGCTCCCGCGACTCATGAGCGGCCTCCTGCCCCTGTGCATATCGCTTCGGCCCTCCTAATATGACGGACCGTCAGATCCGTAGGGAAGAGGGGGAGGGCCATGGACGCCGGCTTCACCGCGGAGCAGGAGGAGATCCGCCGCACCCTGCGCGAACTGCTGCACAAACGCTGCGGGCCCGAGGAGCTGCGCGCCGCCCTCGACACCCCCGCCGGACACGACCCGGCGCTGTGGACCGCCCTCGCCGACCGGCTCGGCCTGCCCGGACTCGCGCTTCCGGAGGAGTACGGCGGCGCCGGCTGCTCGGTGACCGAACTCGCCCTGGCCGCCGAGGAGACGGGCCGCGCGCTCGCACCCTCCCCCTTCCTCGCCACCGCCGCCCTCGCCACCCCGCTGGTCCGCGCCCTCGGCACCGCAGCCCAGCGGGCCGATCTGCTGCCCCGCATCGCCAACGGCACCCTCACCGCCACGCTCGCGGTCCCCGGCACCGCGCTCGCCACCGCCCTCGCCCTGACCGGCGACAACGGCGGGGAGTGGGCGGGCGGCGGACGCGCCGGGGGCGTGCAGGCCCGGCGCGCGGGGGAGGGGTGGCGGCTGTACGGACAGGCCGAGCAGGTGCTCGACGGGCACAGCGCCGGCCTGCTGCTGGTCGCCGCGCACACCGGGGGCTACGCCCGCTCGCGGACCCTGCTCTTCCTCGTTCCCGGCGACGCGGACGGGGTCGTACGGACACGGCAGACCGCGCTGGACGCCACCCGTCCTCAGGCGCGAGTACAACTGCGGGATGTGCGGGCCGAGTTGCTGGGCGAGGACGGCGCCGAGGTGCTCGGGGCGCTCGCCCGGACCGGGGACACGGCCGCCGCCGTCCTCGCCTGCGAGGCCGTAGGAGCGGCCGACCGCACGCTGGAGCGGACCGTGGAGTACGTGCTGCAGCGCGAGCAGTTCGGGCGGGCGATCGGGTCCTTCCAGGCGGTCAAGCACCGGCTGGCCGACGTGTACGTACGGGTGCAGGCGGCCCGCTCGGCCGCCTACTACGCCGCCTGGGCCGCCGCCCACGGCGAGCGAGTGGGCGCCCTCGCCCTCGCGCAGGCGCTGGAGGCGCTGCGGACCGCGGCCGCCGAGGGGATCCAGTTGCACGGCGGCATCGGGTTCACCTGGGAACACGAGGCCCACCTCTACTTCAAGCGGGCCGCGGGCGACGACCTCCTTTTCGGCCCCGTGCACCGGCTGCGCGCGCACGCTGCGGACGCGGCACGGCTCTTCGAGGGCCGGGAGGTGACGGTGTGACCGGCGTGGGCGTGGTGCAGAACAGGCGGTGATCCACGGGAAAGTCCGTGAATCACCGCCTGTCAGACAGGACTTGGGGGCCTGGATACCGGTAAGTGGGAGGCCTGCTACTTCGTGGGCTTCTTGCCCGTCACGCCGAGGTGGACCAACAGCGCCAGGTTGGGCTTGAGTTCGGCCTGCTTGACGCCCCAGGACTGGAAGCCCTTCTGGTGCGAGGCGACGGCCGCGAGCATCGCGACCAGGGAACCGGCCACCGCCGCCGGGTTCACGTCCTTGTCGACGCGGCCCTTGGACTGCAGTTCGGCGACCGAATCCGCGAGGGAGTTGTTCACGGAGTTCAGGATCTTCATGCGGATCTTGTAGAACCGCTTGTCGCCCTCGGCCGCACCGAGGTCGACCACGCGCAGGATCGCGTCGTTCTTTCGCCAGAACTCCAGGAACCCGTCCACGAGTTCCTGCGCGGTCTGCCAGCCGGCCTTGCCGACCCAGGACCGGCCCTCGAGCAGCTCGGTCAACCCGGCGCCCTCGGTGGCCATTTGCTCGGCGATCTCCAGGACGGCGCCCTCGACGTCCGGGAAGTACTGGTAGAAGGTGGCGGGCGAAGTTCCCGCTTTCCGGGCGACATCGATGACTTTGACGTCCCGGTAAGGGGAGGAGCTGAGCATCTCGCTGAGGCAGTCGAGCAGCTTCTGCCGGGTCGCCTGCCCACGCCGGCCGGCCACGCGGCCGTCGACGGTACGCACTTGTCCTGTCATGTCGTCAGCTTACCGAGGGGTGATCGGAGCGCGATTCGGCCGACTGCAAATGGGGTGCATGAGCCGGTGGAGGCGGGTGCGCCAGGTCTGCGGACCGCGTGAGACGCCGTTAGTTTGGCGCCATGGCCGAAAACAGGGCATCCGCGTACGGAGAGGGCGTCCCCTGCTGGGTGGACGCGCAGCTCGCCGACGTGGAGGCGGGCAAGCGGTTCTACGGTGAGCTCTTCGGGTGGACCTTCCAGGACCGGCCGGAGACGGGCGGCGTATGGGCCTGCCGGGAGGGCGAGGCCGTGGCGGGCCTGGCGCGCAAGACGGACGGGCGGCTGCCCACGGTGTGGACCGTGTACTTCGCGACCCCGGACGCCGAGGCGCTGGCCGACCGGATCCACGCCGAGGGCGGACAGGTCGTGACGGCGCCCGTCCCGGTGGCGGACCTGGGCACCACCGCGCTGGTGACCGACACCGAGGGCGCCGTCTTCGCCCTCTGGGAGCCCGACGGACACCCCGGCTTCGGCAGACGGCACGAGACCGGCACCTTCGCCTGGGTCGAGCTGTACGCCCGCGACACCGAGGCCGCCAACGTCTTCTACGGCGAGCTGTTCCACGAGGCCCTGTTCGGGCCGGACGCCAGGCCGGACTTCGGCCGGGCGCCCGTCTCGGACGTCTTCCCGGCCGAGATGCCGCCGCACTTCCTGGTCCACTTCGCGGTGGAGGACTGCGAGGTGGCACTCGGTACGGTGAGCCGTCTCGGCGGCCGGATCCAGGCGCCACCATTCGAGACGTCGTACGGAAGGGTGGCTGTCGTCACCGACAATCAGGGGGCGTCGTTCGCGGTACTGGAGCGACCGCTTGAAACAGACCGAGCGGTGAAACGTACCGTTTTGCGGTGAGGCATCCCGACTCGACCCCGGGTTCGCAACCAGGGGCCGGGACAGGAAGAATCGGGGTGCGTGCCGCCAGGGCGGTGCGGTGGTGAGACGCTGCACGGGGTCGCGTGCAAAGGTGGGCGGCGCGGCCCGGACGGGGAGGTGGCAGGCAAGTGGTGGATCAGCTGACGCAGCACGATCCGCGGCGTATCGGTCCGTTCGAGGTGCTGGGACGGCTCGGTGCCGGCGGCATGGGGCTGGTCTATCTCGCGCGCTCGGCGTCCGGCCGGCGCGTGGCGATCAAGACGGTCCGGACGGAGCTCGCCGAGGACCAGCTGTTCCGCGTCCGCTTCTCGCGTGAGGTCGAGGCCGCACGCGCGGTCTCCGGTTTCTACACGGCGGCCGTGGTCGACGCCGACGCCCGCGCCGCCGTGCCGTGGCTGGCCACCGCGTACGTACCCGCGCCCTCCCTCGAGGAGATAGTGAACGAGTGCGGGCCGCTGCCGGCCCAGGCGGTGCGCTGGCTGGCGGCCGGTGTGGCCGAGGCGCTGCAGTCGATCCACGGCGCCGGCCTGGTCCACCGCGACCTCAAGCCGTCGAACGTCCTGGTCGTCGAGGACGGCCCCCGGGTCATCGACTTCGGCATCGCCTCCGGCGTCTCGAACACGCGTCTGACGATGACGAACGTGGCGGTGGGCACGCCCGCCTACATGTCCCCGGAGCAGGCCAAGGACTCGCGCAGCGTGACCGGCGCGAGCGACGTCTTCTCGCTCGGCTCGATGCTCGTCTTCGCCGCCACCGGACACCCGCCCTTCCATGGCGCCAACCCGGTCGAGACGGTCTTCATGCTGCTCAGGGAGGGCCCGGACCTGGAGGGCCTGCCAGACGAGCTGCGGCCCCTGATCGAGTCCTGCATGCAGATGGAGGCCACCGCCCGCCCCAACCCGGCCGACCTCCAGGCCCAGCTCGCCCCGCATCTGTTCGGCTCCGGCTCCGACGACAGCGGTACGGCCTCGGCCTGGCTGCCCGAGCGCGCGGTGAGCCTGATCGAGGGGCGGCGCAACGGCCGCCCGTCGGTGAAGCCCGGCCAGAGCGGCCGCAGCGGCGGCGGGCGCGCGCCCGTGCCGCCCCCGCCCTCGCACGACCCCGTGGTCCCG
>NZ_JAFJSY010000089.1 GCF_019857225.1 Streptomyces plumbidurans | reverse complement strand
ATGAGCGGCAGCGCCTATGTGCTGGAGGTGCCCATCGGCGGCGGGGCCGGGGCCGTGGCCGCCGAGGCCCCGGCGCAGGCCGCGGGCGGCGAGGAGGGTTCCGGCGGCCGGCGCCGTGCCCGCCGGTCGTCCGTCGACGCGTTCCTGGACGGCGAGGTCCCGGGCGAGTCCGGTGACCCGGCGGAGCACGGCGCCCCGGACGCGGCCGCGCCCACCGGGCGGCGGCGCAGGCGTGCCGTGGAGGAGTCGCAGGCCGCGGCGGCCGCGGTCGGCAGCGCCGTGGAGGTCGCCGGTGGTACCGGGCGGCGGCGTGGCAGGCCCGCCGAGAACGACGCCGGCGGTGTCTCCGAGGGCGCCGTCGTGATGGCCGGCGAGCATGCCGTGGAGACGGCCGCCGCCGGTACGGGACTGGGCGGGACCGTTCCTCCGCAGGGCGTGCCCGCGCCCGGCGGCGGTCGGCGCGCCCGGCACGGTGGCGGCGCACAGCAGGCCCTGCCCGCGGCGCTCCCGGCCGCGTCTCCCACGGCTCCGGGTGCCCCGGCCCCGGATGCGGCTCAGGCCGGTGCCACCCCTGGCAACCAGCCCGCGCTTGCCGAGAGGGCCGAGCCCAGCGGGCGGCGCCGCCGTGCGCTCGCCGCAGCGCAGGACCGCGCCGCCGCGCAGGAAGCGGCTCCCCGTTCGGTCTTCGCCCTGCCCCCGGCGGACGCGGACCGCCCGGCCGAGGGAGCGGCGCCGCAGGGTCAGGTTCCGGCTCAGACTTCTGTTCCGCCGCAGACCCCGGTCGTGCCACAGGCCCCCGTTCCGCCTCAGGCACCCGTCCCCGTCGCGCCGCAGGTCCCCGTACAGGGTGGCCAGGACCCCTCCGGTTCCGCCGTGGCCGACGGTGGTCGGCACGATGCCGTTCCGCACGACCAGTCCGGCGACCACACCCCGCCGCAGCCGCATCCGACGAGCGCGCCGACGGGACGCCGTCGTCGTGCCGTGGGGCAGCCCGCGGCGCAGGGTGCCCCCGCTCAGCAGCCGGTCCCGGCTCCTGCGCAGATGGCCCCCGCGCAGGCCGCACTCGCTCCGGGCGCCGCCGTCCAGAACGCCAACCCCCAGATCCCCGGCGGCCAGGTCGCTCAGCCCGTGCAGCCCGCCCAGGCAGCGCCGCCCGCCGCCCAGCCCCTCCCGGCGGAGGCTGCCCCCGGTCAGCCCGTGGCGCCGCAGCAGCACACCCCGGCGCCGGGCACCCCTCTGCCACCGGAGGCCCCAGCGGCCCC
>NZ_JAFJSY010000088.1 GCF_019857225.1 Streptomyces plumbidurans | reverse complement strand
GCCGCGGCGGGCGGGCCGCGCGGAGGGCTCCGGGCCGGCCGGTTCGGTCAGCGGCACCGCCGCTTCGAGCCGGAACCAGCCGTCCTCGCCGGGGGCGTGCGCGAGTGTGCCGCCGAGCGCCGCGAGCCGGCGCTCGAGGACGGTGAGCCCTCCGTCGGAGACCGTGCGCGGGGTCCGGCCGGCCCGGCCCACCCCGTCGTTGGCGAGCGTGAGCCGCACGGTGCCCTCGTGCACCCCGGCGCCGATCACACAGCGCTCGGCCTTGCTGTGCCGCAGCATGTTGGTCAGGCCTTCGCGCAGCGCGGCGGCCAGGGCGGTGTCCACGGGGCCGGGCAACGCCCCGCAGTCGTACTGGAGTTGGGTGCGGATGCCGGCGGCGGCGAGCATCGAGACGGCGGCGTCGGCCTCGCCGGACAGCGACATCTCGCGGTAGCCCCGGCTGACCGAGCGCACGTCGGCGAGGGCCTTGCGGGAGGTGCCGAGGATCTCGGCGAGTTCCTCCTGCGCCTTGGCGGGGGCGTCGGCGAGCAGGCGGTAGGCCAGTTCGCACTTGAGGGAGATCGCCGAGAGGCTGAAACCGACGACGTCGTGCAGGTCCCGGGCGAACCGCAGCCGCTCGGCGGCGACGGCGAGCCGGGACAGTTCCTCGCGCGAGCGGTGCAGCTGGACGATCATGCCCGACATCCGGGACAGGCCGATCACGATGAGCGGGATCAGCACCGACTCGACCCCGGCGTAGACGGTGTCGGCCCAGCGCGGCGAGTAGTGGTGGAAGACCGCGGTCTCCGCGGCCGCGCACAGCACGAACAGCGGCCAGCCGAGGGCGGCCGGGAACACCAGTACCGCGGAGGCGGTGAGGAAGACGATCATGCCTCCCCAGGCCACCCCGAACACCGCGATCGGGATACCGGCGAGCAGGGCCTGAAGCCCCCAGGTCGCGTACCGGTAGCGGGTCAGGAAGGGGAAGAGGCGGGGGAAGGAGTGGCCGAGCTGCAGCACCAGCATTCCGGCGAACCCGGAGAGGGAGGCGGCGAGTTCCCAGGCCGGCGGGTGCTCGGACCAGACGTACGAGCCGTCGATGACGAAGAAGCCGACCAGGACGGCCGCCGTGATGGCTATCGCCTTGCGCGGTGGAAGTTCCTGACTGCCGGCCGGGACGGGCTCCCCGTCCTCGTGGCCGACTGCGTTTGTGCTCAAAATTCCCCCATGGTCCACGGTGCGCGGTCACTGCAACGTTCCCGGCCCGGAATCATAAAGAATCTTCGTCCCTGATCAGTAGCACTTGTCCGGACCTCACAGGTCCGCCACCGGGTGCGGCACCCTCGGTGAGCAGTCCGGCGGCGGCCGCGTAGCAGCGTGCGGCGCGGGTCACGGCGGGCGGAGGGTGCGCCGGGGGTCCGCCGTCGCGGCCGCACAACTGCTCCAGGAGCCGGTCCGCCTCGGGGCCGTGCAGCTCGACGCGGTGCCGGAGCCGGTGGGCGCGCAGGACCGTGGTGCGCCCCTCGTGCCGTATCTCCACGTCGCCCGCGAGGCGTGCCCGGGGGTCCGGCTCGTCGGCCGGGGGGCTAAAGCGGGTCTCGGGCGCCATGGGCACCACGCTGAGGCAGAGCGCGGCGCCCGTGGCGAGGTGGCGCACCACCACGTCCTGGAGGCCGTCGAGCACGGCGAGCAGATCCCGGGAGGCGTCGTCCCAGCGGTGCTCGGGCATCTCGTAGCCGGGGAAGCCGGGGATCACGTTGGCGAGCGAGACCGGGCCGAGCAGCATCCGGCGCAGTGCCTCGCGGACGGCGGGCGCGGGCCGCGGGACGAACCGGCGGCCCCACGGCGTGCGCAGCGTGGCGCCGTCGCCGTCGAAGCGGACGGTGACGTCCTCGCGCAGCGACCACAGCTCCGAGAGATCTGGGGCCGCCAGCCGGTCGATGCGCATGGGGGTCCTTCCGGTGGGTGGGTGTGGAGGGGTGCGGGTGGGCAGGACGTCGCTGGAGGAACGGTCGCTAGAGGAACAGGGGTACGGGGTTGAGGTCCTCGTAGCGGATCGGTGCGCTGCGTCTGCCCAGCCGCACCGGCACGTCGAAGAGGCGCCCGGGGGCGAACCGGGCCCAGTGCGGGCGCAGTCCCGGCACCACGACCCGCACCACCGGCAGACCGACGTCGGGTCTGGTCTGGTCCAGGACGAGGAGTTCCATGCCGTGCGCGCGCAGAAGCTCCACGGCCGCCTCGATGTCGTCGCGCAGGTCCTCGCGGTGGGTGTACGGGTGGGTGTCGGGCCCGGTGGGGGTCGAGCCGTCGGGCAGCAGGTAGGGGTGGGCGGCCACGGTCGCCGTGCGCAGCCAGTGGCCGACGTCGGGGTCGTCGGCGGCGCTGCCGCGCGCGGCGACGCCCTCGGCGACGTGCGGCATCATCTGGTTGAGCTCGGCCAGGGCGCGGCGCAGCGCGATCGTCACGTCGAAGTGGGCGCCGAAGCCGAACATGATCTCCTCGCTCTCGCCGCGGGCCCGGTCGGTGCGCCGGGAGACGGCCGCCAGGACCGGGACGCCGAGGTCGGCGGTGAGGTCGAGCACCCGGACCTCGCGGTTCAACGAGGCGTGGGTGCGGCGCAGTTCGGTGATCCAGGGATCGTCGAAGGCGTCCAGGTCGACGGCGGGGTGGCGGGTGCGGTTGTACCACCACAGGGCCAGCGCGTCACGTTCGACCAGTTCCAGGAAGCCCTGCAGCACGGCGTCCTCCGAAGTGCCGCCCGCGGCGGTGCCGTTGGAGTTGGCCAGGCAGTACACCCGGCCGGGGGCCTGCGGGACGCCGTAGTAGAGCAGTGAGGTGGGCAGCAGTTTCTGCCGGCCCTCGGTCATCGACCACAGCGGTGTCCAGCTGATCTCGGCGCTCTCGTCGAAGGGGTCGCACACGTACTGGAAGGCGCTGTGGCGGGCGTTCCAGTCCGTACGTCCGGTGTGCTGGCGCGGGTCGTAGAGCTGGACGGTGTCGGGGTGGACGGCGTCCTGGGCGAGGTCGCGGTAGCTGCCGGTGACGACCGCCTCGCCGCCCTCGAAGTGGCCGCAGTGCCGCTCCAGTGCCTCCGCGAAGGCGCCGACCTCGGCCTGCAGCGCGGTGGTGCCCTTGCCGCCGCAGCTGCTGCGCAGACCGGCCCTGAGGCCGCCGAGGCCCTGTCCTGCGGCCGGGTTGGTGCCGGCGACGTAGGAGTGGAAGGACTCCGGGCCGCGGGTGTCGCGGCGGATCTCGCGCACCAGGCCGGTCACCGGGTCGATGTGGTGGCCGAAGCGCTCCAGCAACTGCCGTGGGGTCAGGCTGCGGTGGCCGCCGCCGTCGGTGTCGTGCTTGATGCGGGAGCGCAGCACCACGGGGGCCTGCACCTGGGCGGCCGTCATGCCGGGTTCGCCGCAGGTGGGGCACTGGGGGCGGCGCCGTACCGGGTGGAGCGAGGCGCCCAGGCCGAGACCGTCCAGGGTGCGCAGCGCGAGCTGGCTCGGGTGGCGGAAGCCGGAGAACCACTTGGCCACTTCGAGGGCGGCGATCTGCAGGGCCGCGAAGCGGGCGGCGGGCAGCGCGCAGGAGGGGCGGGGCACCGGGCCGGAACGGCCCAGCATCCGCTGGACGTGCGCCTCCACCGGTCGGGTACGCCACAGCCGTTCGGCCAGACAGGCCCAGCAGGGTCCGTCCGGATCGCCGAAGAACGGCCCGATCCACTGTTCGGTGCCCTCGGTCCGCACGGGCAGCCAGCGCCGCCCGGCGGCCCGGTGCTCGGCGTCCACGACGGCGAGCGCGGGATCGAGGTAGTCGTCGCAGGCGACGACGGTCAGCGCGTCGGGTCCCGGCGCGCCGTACGTCGTCGCCGCGGGGTCCGGGACCGTCAGGCCCGCGGCTCGCAGCGCGGCCGTCAGGTCCCGGACATCGGTACTGCCGACCGAGACCGCCCGGACCAGACCGGTTCCGCGGCCCTCCGCCGCCGCGGAGCCGTCGAGTCCGGCTGCTTCCCAGTACGCCTGCTCGGCGAGCTCCTCCGGGGCCGGGGCGTGGTCGCGGGCGACCAGCAGTCCCGCGCCGTCCAGCCGGCGCACCAGCCGGGCGGCCTGTCCGTCGGGCAGGTCGTCCCCCGCGTCGCGGGCGATCCCGTCCAGCGGGCGGGTGCCGTCGAGCAGGGGGGCGAGCCGGGCTATCTGCGCCCCGTGCAGGGCCGTCACCCGCTGGTCGGAGATCAGGTACACCGCTTCACCGGGCACCTGCTCGACCCGCAGGTGCGGCTTGAACCCCAGCAGCGGGGCGGCGGTCTCGGCCGTGCTCATCAGGCCTGGTGCTGAGCGGCGTCGACGGCGGCCGGCAGCTGCGTGACACCGCACAGGTGGGTCATCAGCGGTGCCTGGTGGGCGACTGCGCCGCGGCCGAACTCCTCGATGACGAGGTCGTCGTGGGCGGCGGTGATGACGAGCGTGTTCCCCTGCATGATGTCCATCCCTCGGTGAGTGGGCTGAGTGGGTGTTGCGGTGGGGGTTCGGTCCCCTCGGCACCGGTGTTCCGGTCGTGCCGACACCGAGAACACTGCCGCCGGAATCCGCCCCTCCCCAGTGCCACGATCACCGGATGGGCATGAAACTTTCACATGCGGCTCAGGTACAGCCGCATGCCGGGTTCAGGAGGCTGGCACTGGCCCTGAGCTGGGCCCGATGAGAACTTCGGTAGATGTTGAAGCCGGACCCGAGACGGGGAGGTCCGGCGGATCGAACCCCGGAGGAACCCACGATGGAGATCAAGGTGCTCGGCCCACTCATGGCCGAAACAGGTGGCACATCGATCGTCCCCAGCGCCGGCAAGCCCCGGCAGATCCTGGCCCTGCTGTCCGTGTACGCGAACCAGGTCGTGCCCGTGCCGACGCTGATGGAGGAGATCTGGGGCGGCGACATGCCCCGCAGCGCGCTCACCACCCTGCAGACCTACATCCTTCAGCTGCGCCGGCTGATCGGAAAGGCGCTGGGGCCCGGCAGCCCCTACGGCGCCCGGGAGGTGCTGGCCACCCGGCACGGCGGCTATCTGCTGGAGGTGCAGCCGGGCGCGGTGGACGTGCACGAGTACGACCGGCTGGTGGCGACGGCACGCGCCGAGGCCGACCGCGGCGATGACGGGACGGCGGCCGCCGTCTACCGGGACGCGCTCGCCATCTGGCGCGGTCCGGCGCTGGTCGACGTGCGCCTCGGCCCGCTGCTGGAGATCGAGCTGGTGCGCCTGGAGGAGAGCCGTCTGGAGGTGCTGGAGCAGCGCATCGAATGCGATCTGCGGCTCGGCCGGCACATGCAACTGCTCGCGGAACTCACCTCTTTGACGGCCCGTCACCCGCTGCACGAGGGGCTGCACGCCCAGTGCATGGTGGCGCTGTACCGATCGGGACGGCAGTGGCAGTCGCTGGACGTGTACCAGAACCTGCGCCGCGGACTCGCCGAAGAGCTGGGCCTGGACCCTTCCACCCGGCTCCAGCAGCTGCACCGCGCCGTGCTGGCGGGCGATCCCTCGCTGGACGCGGCGGCCGGTCAACGTCGGCGGACGCTGGACCTGTTCGCCGCCTGAGCGCCCCGCCGGTCCGGCCGTACTTCACCTGCGGCTTCATCGTGGCTGGTCGCGCAGTTTCCCGCGCCCCTTCAGGGCGCCACCGGGCCCCGCCCCTCACGAGGGGGCGGGGTTCGGCGCGTTCGGGGCTCGACCGGGTCTCCAGCGGGGGGTCGCACGGTGCGCACTCGCAACTCCTCTACCGAACCTGGGGGTTCACCTTGCGAGTCATCGACCTCTCGTCCGCCGTGGACGCGTCCGGGTGGGAGCCGGACCCGATCGTCCACGAGATCATGACGCCCGCCGAAGGTGCCCGGCACATGGCGGCGGAGATGAAGGAGCACTTCGGGCTCGACTTCGACCCGGCCGACCTGCCCGGCGGTGAGCTGCTGTCGCTGGACACGCTCACCCTGACCAGCCACACCGGCACCCATGTCGACGCGCCCTCCCACTACGGGTCGGTGGGCGAGTACGGACGCCCCCGCAACATCGACGAGATGCCGCTCGACTGGTTCCTGCGCCCGGCGGTGGTGCTGGACGTCTCGGACGTCGGCATCGGTGTCATCGGGGTCGAGCGGATCGAGAAGGCGATCGCGGAGGCCGGGTACGTCCCGCAGCCGCTCGACATCGTGCTGCTGCACACCGGCGCCTCCCAACACGCCGGTACGCCGCGGTACTTCACCGACTTCGCCGGCCTCGACGGTCCCGCCACCGACCATCTGCTCGACCTCGGCGTCCGGGTCATCGGCACCGACGCCTGGAGCCTGGACGCGCCGTTCGGCCATATGATCCGCACCTTCCAGGAGACCGGCGACCGCGCCGCGCTGTGGCCCGCCCACTTCGCCGGCCGGCGCCGCGAGTACTGCCAGGTGGAACGGCTGGCCCGGCTCGACACCCTGCCCGCCCACGGGTTCACGGTGTCCTGCTTCCCGGTGAAGATCGCAGGTGCGGGAGCGGGCTGGACCCGGGCCGTGGCCCTGATCGACGCATGAGACTGCGTACGAGTACGGAGATGGCGGCGCCCTGGCTGTTCTGCTTCCACCACGCCGGCGCCGGCGTCTCCTCCTTCGCCCGCTGGCAGCGCGACCTCGGCGACGCGGCCGAGGTGGTGCCGGTGCTGCTGCCGGGGCGCGGCCCCCGCGCCCGCGAGGCCAGGATCACCGACGCCGCCGAACTCATGGGTGAGCTGCGGGAGTTGATCAAACCGCTGCTGGACCGGCCGTATCTGCTGTACGGGCACAGCCTGGGCGGGCTCGTCGCGCACGCGCTGACGCTGGCCCTTGAGGAGGACGGGCTGCATCCGCCGGCCCGGCTGGTGGTGGGCGCCGTACCGCCGCCGCATCTGCGCAATCTGCTGCTGCGCAGCTCACGCCTGTCCGACCAGGAACTCCTGGAGCTGCTCGTCGACCTGGACGCCGTACCGGCCGAGGCGGCCGGTCGTGACGCGACGCTGTGGCGGCGGATGGTGGTGCCCGCGCTCCGCGACGACCTGCGCCTGGGCGAATCGCTGTGCCTGGCCGCGGCGGGCACCCGGCTGCGGACCCCGCTGTTCGCGCTGGCCGGACGGGACGACCCGGTCTCCCCGCTGGCGGACGTGGCGCAGTGGGCCGACTACACCGAGGCCGAGTTCCGGCTGCAGACGCTGCCCGGTGGCCACTTCTTCGTACGGGAGCGCTCGGTGCCCCGGCTGCTGCGGCAGGTCGCGGAGGAACTGCGCGCCCCGCGCCGGGCCCGGCGGGCGTTCCAAGCCGAGTCGAGTGACCGTCAAGACGCCGCAACGACACTCGTCGCAACAGTCGACCGATCAGAGAGGTGACGCAGCCGTGCTGCATTCTCCCGGGGCGACCCCCCGCGATCCACAAGCCGAGGAGGCCAGGTGAGCCGACGCGTCGTCATTACCGGAATCGGTGTGGTCGCGCCCGGCGGCGTAGGCACCAAGCAGTACTGGAGCCTGCTGACCGAGGGACGCACCGCGACCCGCGCCATCTCGCTCTTCGACGCCTCGGCGTTCCGCTCCCGCATCGCCGCCGAGGTCGACTTCGACCCGGTCGCCCAGGGGCTCGGCGAGGAGCGGGCCGAACGGCTCGACAGGGCCGCGCAGTTCGCGCTGGTCGCCGCCCGCGAGGCGGTCGCGGACAGCGGGCTCGACATGGCGGGCGCGGACCCCTTCCGCACCGGTGTCACCATCGGCAGCGCGGTCGGCGCCACCACGGGCCTGGACTACGAGTACGCGGCCGTCAGCGACAACGGCGCCGAGTGGCTGGTCGACCACGAGCGGGCCGTACCGCATCTGTACGACTACTTCGTGCCCAGCTCCTTCGCGGCCGAAGTGGCCTGGGAGTTCCGCGCCCAGGGCCCGACCGCCGTGGTCTCCACCGGCTGCACCTCCGGCCTCGACTCGGTCGGGCACGCCGTGGAGCTGATCCGCGAGGGCAGCGCCGACGTGATGATCACCGGCGCGACCGAGGCGCCCATCTCGCCGATCTCGGTGGCCTGCTTCGACGCCATCAAGGCCACCTCCAACCGCAACGACGAGCCGGAGACCGCCTCCCGCCCCTTCGACAAGTCGCGCAACGGCTTCGTCCTGGGCGAGGGCAGCGCCGTGTTCGTCCTGGAGGAGTACGAGCGGGCGCTCGCGCGCGGCGCGCACATCTACGCCGAGGTCGCCGGGTTCGCCTCGCGCTCCAACGCCTACCACATGACCGGACTTCGGGCCGACGGCGCCGAGATGGCCGAGGCCATCACGGTCGCGCTCGCCGAGGCCGGCATCCCCGGCACCGACGTCGACTACATCAACGCGCACGGCTCGGGCACCCTGCAGAACGACCGGCACGAGACGGCCGCGTTCAAGCGCAGCCTGGGCGAGCACGCGTACAACACGCCCGTCTCCTCGATCAAGTCGATGATCGGGCACTCGCTGGGCGCCATCGGCTCGCTGGAGATCGCCGCGTCCGCGCTGGCCATCGAGCACGACGTGGTGCCGCCCACCGCCAATCTGCACGAGGCCGACCCCAAGTGCGACCTCGACTACACGCCGATCACGGCACGCGAGAAGAGGGTCGACACCGTCCTCAGCGTGGGCAGCGGGTTCGGCGGCTTCCAGAGCGCGATCGTGCTCACCAAGCCCGAGCGGAGGAGCAGCGCCGCATGACCACCGACCTCCTGACGCGTACGGCCACCGCCGTCTTCACCGGCATCGGTGTCGCCGCACCCAACGGCCTCGGCACCGAGGCCTGGTGGCGGGCCACCCTGGCCGGCGAGAGCGGCATCCGCCCGGTCTCCCGCTTCGACGCGAGCGGCTACCCGGCCAAGCTGGCCGGCGAGGTGCCGGGCTTCGAGGCCGCCGACCACATCCCGAGCCGGCTGCTGCCGGCCACCGACCACATGACCCGGCTCGCGCTGACCGCGGCCAAGGAGGCCGTCGAGGACAGCGGCGCCGAACCGGCCGACCTGCCGCCGTACTCGGCCGGTGTGGTCACCGCCGCCTCGGCCGGAGGCTTCGAGTACGGGCAGCGCGAACTGCAGGCGCTGTGGGGCAAGGGCGGGCAGTACGTCAGCGCGTACCAGTCCTACGCCTGGTTCTACGCCGTCAACACCGGCCAGATCTCCATCCGGCACGGTCTGAAGGGGCCGAGCGGGGTGCTCGTCACCGAGCAGGCCGGCGGTCTGGACGCGGTCGCCCAGGCGCGGCGGCAGCTGCGCAAGGGCAGCAAGCTCATCGTCACCGGCGGGGTGGACGGCGCGATCTGCCCCTGGGGCTGGACCGCGCAGCTCGCGGGCGGCCGGATGACCTCGGTCGAGGACCCGGCGCGCGCCTATCTGCCCTTCGCCGCCGAGGCCTCGGGCCATGTCGCCGGAGAGGGCGGCGCCATCCTGGTCCTGGAGGACGCCGAGGCGGCGCGGGCGCGCGGGGCGCGGGTGTACGGACGGCTCGCCGGGTACGCCGCGACCTTCGACCCCGCGCCGGGCCGCGGCGGCGAGCCGGGCCTGCGCCGGGCCGCCGAACTCGCCCTGGACGAGGCCTCGTTGGCGCCCTCCGCGATCGACGTGGTGTTCGCCGACGCGGCCGGGGTGCCCGAGCTGGACCGGCAGGAGGCCGAGGCGCTGTCCGCGCTGTTCGGTCCGCGCGGGGTGCCGGTGACCGCCCCGAAGACCATGACCGGCCGGCTGAACGCCGGTGCCGCCTCGCTCGACCTGGCGGCCGCGCTGCTGTCGGTGCGGGACGCGGTGATCCCGCCGACCGTCAACGTCACGGCCCCGGCCGAGGGTTACGCCCTCGACCTGGTCACCGAGGCACGACGCGGCCCCGTACGCACGGCACTCGTCCTCGCCCGCGGGCGGGGCGGGTTCAACGCGGCGGCCGTGGTGACCGCCGACGACTGAGCCCCGTACGGACCGAGGCTTTCAACTCCCTTACGAGAAAGGCTATTTCCGTGAACCTCAAAGAACTGACCACGCTGCTGCGTGACTGCGCCGGTGTCGACGAGGGCGTCGACCTGGACGGTGACGTCCTCGACGTCCCCTTCGACGAGCTCGGCTACGACTCGCTGGCCGTGCTCCAGGTGACCGGTGTCATCGAGCGCGACTACCGGATACAGCTCTCCGACGACACGGTGGCCGAGGCGACGACGCCGCGCCTGCTGCTGGAGTTCATCAACGAGCAGCTGGGGGCCGCGCCGGTGGCGAAGGCCGCCTGAGCCTGAGCCCACCGTCGCGCCGAAGGCCGCCCACTCCCCGCGGGGTGCGGCGGCCTTCGGCGTACCCGCGTCCTCGTCGTACAACTGCCCGCGGGCATACGACAGTGCCCGCACGCCGGGGGATTCGCGTGCGGGCACTGCCTGGGGGGAGGCCGGCACGGGTCGCCGGCCTGCGGGGGGGATGGTCAGATGAGGTCGTCGCGGGTGATCTGCCGGTCCTGGATCCGCCAGGTGCCGTCGGTGCGCACGATGCGGTCCTCGCACAGGGTGCTGGCCTTGATCTCGGGGCGGCCGCCGCGCGGGGTCTCGATGACCAGGGCGTAGCAGCGGGCCGTCACCGCCTCGGGGGTGGCGGACTCCACGGAGACCATGCCGAGCCAGTGGCGACGCTGGACGCCGGCCGCGGCATAGGCCTCGGTGGCCTTGGCGGCGGCCTCGGTGATGGCGGCGCGGCCGACGGCCGGCACCGGCTGGGCGTTGGCGGCGAAGACGCCGTCCTCGGTGAAGGTGTCCGCCCACTCCCCGACCCGGCCGTCGTCGAGCAGGTGCATCTGCTGGGCGTAGAACTGCTGGATCTCCTGGTACAGCCCGGCCGTGGGGCTCTGCGGCAGCTCGGTGACGCTCATGCGGGTCCTCTCGGGTGAGTCCTTGTGTCCCCTCCACGCTGGCCGGTCGGGCTCGAAGTGCGGTCGCGCAGATCTGGAGTCCCCGGCCGTCCAGCCGTGCTCGACATGGTTTCGAGTGGGGCTCGGCACGGTGGGCCGCGTCCACACCGTCTGGCCGAGGAGAGACCTTCCATGGGACAGCAGTCCGGCGACCGCAAGGCCGCCCTGATCACCGGCGCCACCAGCGGCATCGGCCTGGCGGCCGCCCGCACCCTGGCGGGGGCCGGATACGCCGTGTTCATCTGCGCCCGCGGCGCCGAGTCAGTGGAGCTGACCGTCAAGCAGCTGCGCGAGGAGGGGTACGAGGCCGCCGGCACCGTCGCCGACGTGCGCGACCCCGCGTCCGTCACGGCTCTGGTCGCCGCCGCCGTCGAGGCGTTCGGCCGGGTCGACGTGCTGGTCAACAACGCGGGCCGCAGCGGTGGCGGCGTCACCGCTGACATCGACGACGAGCTGTGGCACGACGTGATCGCCACCAACCTCACCTCGGTGTTCCTGCTCACCCGCGAGGTCCTGAACAAGGGCGGCATGCGCGAGCGCGGCTGGGGCCGCATCATCAGCGTCGCCTCCACCGCGGGCAAGCAGGGCGTCGTCCTGGGCGCGCCGTACTCCGCCTCCAAGCACGGCGTGGTCGGCTTCACCAAGGCCCTGGGCAACGAGCTGGCGCCGACCGGGATCACCGTCAACGCCGTCTGCCCCGGCTATGTCGAGACGCCGATGGCGCAGCGCGTGCGGGCCGGTTACGCGGCCGCGTACGACACCTCCGAGGACGCCATCCTGCAGAAGTTCCAGGCGAAGATCCCGCTCGGCCGCTACTCGACGCCCGAGGAGGTGGCCGGCCTGATCGGCTATCTGGCCTCCGACACCGCCGCCTCGATCACCTCGCAGGCCCTCAACGTCTGCGGTGGCCTCGGCAACTTCTGACCCCCGAACCGCCTTCACCGGAACGCCTCTCACAGCAAAGGACGTCACCCGTGTCCGTGACCACACCGCACCGCACCCTGCACAGCGTCGCCGTCGCCGCGCCCGCCGAGGTCGTCTACGGCATCGTCGCCGACGTCACGATGTGGCCGCAGTACTTCGCCCCCAATGTGCACGTCGAGCATCTGGAGAAGGACGAGCGCAGCGAGCGCATCCAGATCTGGGCCTTCGCGAACGGCGAGGTCAAGACGTGGGTCTCGCGCCGCACCCTGGACGCGGCCGCCCTGCGCGTCGAGTTCCGCCAGGAGGTCTCCGCGCCCCCGGTCGCCGCGATGGGCGGCACCTGGGTGGTCTCCCCCGTGGACGAGAACTCCTCGCTCCTGGAACTGCACCACGACTTCGCCGCCGTCGACGACGACCCGGACGGCGTCGCCTGGATCACCGCGGCCGTCGACCGCAACAGCGCCGCCGAGCTGAACAACATCAAGGAACTCGCCGAGCAGCACCGCGAGTTGGACGAGCTGGTGTTCTCCTTCGAGGACACCGTGGAGATGGCGGCCGACGGCGCCGACGTCTTCGACTTCCTGAACCGGGCCGACCTGTGGCCCGAGCGGCTGCCGCACGTGGCGCGCCTGGACCTCACCGAGGACGAGCCGGGCGTGCAGATCATGGCGATGGACACCAGCACCCGCGACGGCTCCACGCACACCACCGAGTCGGTGCGTGTCGTCTTCGGCCCGGACCGCATCGTCTACAAGCAGACCACCGTGCCCGGTCTGATGACCGCGCACACCGGCCGCTGGACGATCCGGCCCATCCAGGGCGGCGTCGCCGTCACCTCCCGGCACACGGTCACGCTCAAGCCGTCCGCGGTCGAGGCGATCCTCGGCGCGGGCAGGACGGTCGCCGACGCGCGCGCGTACGTGCACAAGGCGCTCAGCACCAACAGCACCTCGACCCTGAAGCTGGCGAAGGCCCACGCGGAGGCGCTCCGTGCCTGAACTGCCTTCCTCTGTAGGCGATTTGCCGTTCTCCGTGCCCGACCGGATCGACCAGCTGCTGTCCCGGGCCGCCGCCGCGCACCCCGGCCGGCGGGCGGTCGTCGCCGACGCGGCGGAGCTGGACTACGCCGCCCTCGACGCGCGGGTCACCTCGGTGGCGGCCGCCCTGCAGGGCCTGACCGGTAGGGGCGAGGTGGTGGCGGTGGCGTCCGTGCTGCATCCGGACTTCGCCGTCGCCTACTACGCCGTCGCGCGCTCGGGCCGTACGGCCGCCGTCGTCAACCCGCTGCTGCGCGAGGAGGACCTGCTGCACGTGCTGTCCCTGAGCGGGGCCACCGTCGCGGTCGTGGACGCGGCCCTGGAGGAGCGGCTCGCGAACGTACGGGACCGGCTGCCGGCGTTGCGCACGGTGCTGCGGATCGGCGCGCCGCCCGAGGGGGACGGCGCCCCGGCCGACCCGGGCACCGGGCCCGGCGACACCGCCGTGCTGCAGTTCACCAGCGGTACCACCGGCCGCCCCAAGGCGGTGCGGCTCAGTCACCGCAATGTCGTCGTCAACGCGGCTCAGATCGCCGACGCCCACCGGCTCGACGGAGACACCGTCGCCCTCAACCACCTGCCGACGTACCACCCGATGCACCTCAACTCGGCGATCGCGGCGGGCGCCACGCAGGTGCTGTGCACCGCGCCGGAGCCGTACGCGGCGCTCATGACCGCCAACCGGCACGGCGCGACGATCCTCTACAGCCTGCCGGTCAGGCTGGCCCGGCTGGCCGCCGACCCGGACCTGGACAGCATCTCGGTGCGCACGCTGCGGCGGATCGCGTCCGGCGGCTCGGGGCTGCCGGTGGCGGCGGCCCGCCGGCTCTCGAAGCGGTTCTCCCTGCCCGTCTTCCAGGGCTACGGCCTTGCCGAGACCTCTCCCCTGACGCACAGCGACGACCCCGAGCGGCCGGTGCACGGCTCGGTCGGGCGGCCGGTCGCCGGAACCGAGTGCCGGGTCGTGGACATCGACAGCCGTGCCGTGCTGCCCGCCGGTTCGGTGGGCGAGGTGCAGCTGCGCGGGCCGCAGGTCATGCAGGGCTATCTCGGCGGGCCCGACGGCACCGGACTGGAGCCGGACGGCTGGCTGAGCACCGGGGACGCGGGCCGGATCGACGAGGACGGGCGACTGTTCCTGGTGGACCGGCTCAAGGACGTCTTCAAGTGCGACAACTTCCTCGTCGCGCCCTCGGACGTGGAGCGGGTGCTGCTGCGCCGGCCGGGTGTCAGGGACGCGGTCGTGGTCGAGCTGCCCGACGCCGGGCACGGCGCGGTCGCGGGAGCGCTGGTCGTGCTGGAGGACCCCTCGACGCTGCGGGACGTGATCGCCGCCGTCAACGACGAACTGCCCTACTACCAGCACATCCGGGACGCGGTGACGCTCGACGCCATCCCGCGCTCCGGCAACGGCAAGGTCCAACGGCGCTTGCTGGCACGGCAGTTGATTAGCCGTCAACTCACCTGACCACCGAGGAGAACCCCATGAGCTTCACCGTCATCAACACCTTCACCCTCAAGAACCCGGCCGACGCCGAGGAGTTCGAGGAGCGCTTCCTGACCCATGTGCAGTGGATGCGCAGCCGCCCCGGGTTCATCGCCCACCAGGCGGTGCGCGCCACCGACCGGCCCGAGGTCTACGTCAACTTCGGCTGGTGGAACAAGCCCGAGGACTTCCAGGCGGTGCTCGCCAGCGACACCTTCAAGGAGCACGCCGAGGAGTTCCACAAGATCGTCGACGTGATCGCCGACCCGTCGATGGGCGTGCTGCGCCTGGACTCCGCCGCCGCGCGGGAGGGCGACCACCTGGTCGTGGAGTACTTCACCGACAACGACCCGGGCGCGTACGGGCGTTACGCCGAGGCCGACGGCTTCGTCGCCGCCGACGTCGCCAAGTCGCTGTTCGCCCGCCCCGGCGGGTTCACCGCGCTGACCCGCTGGCGCTCCGCCGAGCAGGCCGCCGCGGCCCGCGCCGCGTTCGTGGAGCGCGCCGTACCGGCCCTGCCCATCGCGGGCAACCGCGCCGAACTCGCCCCTGCCGGCTGAAGAAGGAGGACCGCATGCAGTACCGCCGACTCGGCGCGAACGGGCCGGTGGTCAGCCGTGTCGCGTTCGGGAACTCGCTGACCGCGGGCAACCAGCTCGCCGACGACACCGCGCTCGCCTGCGTGCGTGCCGCCCTGGACGCCGGAATCACCACCTTCGACACCGCGGACGCCTACGCGGAGGGCCGGGCCGAGGAACTGCTCGGCCGGGCCCTCGCCGGCGTGGACCGGGACTCCGTCGTCGTCTGCACCAAGGTGGGCCGGGGCGGCGGACCCGGTCCCGGCGCGCTCTCCCGCGAGCGGATCACCGCGAGCCTGGACGCCTCGCTGCGCCGCCTCGGCACCGGGCACATCGACCTGTACCAGGCGCACCTCCACGACGACTCGACCCCGCTGGAGGAGACCATGCGGGCCTTCGCCGACGCCGTGCGCGCCGGGAAGGTCCGCTGCGTCGGCGTCTCCGAGTGGGCCGCCGACGAGATCGAGCGGGCCGCCGCGCTCGCCCGCGAGCTGGACGTGCCGCTGGTGTCCAACCAGCCGCAGTACAACCTGCTGTGGCGGGTGATCGAGGCCGAGGTGCTGCCCGCGTGCACCGCGCTCGGCATCGGCCAGATGGTGTGGTCCCCGCTGGCCGGGGGCGTGCTCACCGGCAAGTACCGGCCGGGGCGGCGCCCGCCGGCCGGCTCGCGCGCGGTGGCCGCGCGCGGCGGCGAGGTGTCCATCCAGCGCTGGAACTTCCTGTCGGACGAAGTACTGAGCGCCGTGGCCCGCGCCGGGGACCTTGCCGCCGAGGCGGGCCTCACGCTGCCGCAACTGGCCCTCGCCTGGACCCTGCGCAGCGACTCCGTCGCCACCGCCGTCATCGGCGCCTCCTCCCCCGACCAGATCCCCCGCAACCTGACGGCCCTGACCACCCCCCTCGACCCGGACCTTCTCCACCACGTGGACGAGGCCCTGGCCCCGGCCATCATCCGGGACCCGGCCTTGACCCTGAGCCGCATGCTCCGAGCCAAGTCCCGCAACCCGGCCACTACTTGAGAGGAACCCCATGACCACCGCAACCGACCGGCAGATCCACCGTACGAGTGCCACCGTCGATGTCGACGCCCCCGCCGATGTCGTCTACCGGGCGCTGACCGATGTGGCGGACTGGCCGGTGCTGTATCCGTGGATCGCGCACACCGAGGTCCTCGCCCGGGAGGGTGCTGATGACGAGGTGAAGTTCTGGGCCGTGCGGCCCGGGCCGGAGGGGGGTCTGCGGATCTGGACGTCGAAGCGCACCCTGGACCCGGTGGCTCGCCGGATGGTGTTCGAGCAGCAGGGCTCGGTCGGGCCGATCGAACAGCTGGGCGGGACCTGGGACTTCGTGGCGCGCGAGGGCGGGGGCTGCCGGGTGGAGTCCGGGCACTGGTTCACCACGGACGCGGACCCGGCCGTCACCGCGGGCGAGCTCGACCGGCACGGCGCGCTCCAGATGCGGACCCTCAAGTCGCAGACGGAGAGTGCCACCGCCCTCACCACCGATGTCGTACGCGTCGAGGCATCCGCCGTGGCGAAGGGTCCGCTCGCCGAGGTGCGGGCGCGGCTGCTCGCGGCCCTGCCCGCCGGGGAGGGGGACGCCTGGTTCGGCGAGACGGAGGCCGGGCCGACGGTGCAGATCGTGCACGGTGACGGCGTCGTCGTACAGAAACTGCTCTCCCCGCCCGAGCCGGCCGAACTCCTGCGGACGCGTTGGCTGTTCGACGAGGAGGCGGGCGGAGGAGTGCGGGTGACGGCCGATGTGCTGGCGGTCGCCACGCGCGGGCACGACCAGGTGCGGGCCCTCGCCGAGGCCGGCGTGCGGGACGCGTTGGCGCGGGCGGGTGCGCGATGAGCGCGGACGTGCGCGAGGGCGCCGTCGAGGAGGAGCAGGCCGACGTCTGTGTGGTGGGCGCCGGTCCGGCCGGGCTCACGCTCGCGCTGCTGCTGCTCAGGTCGGGGCTGCGGGTGACGGTCGTGGAGAAGTCGCGCTCGCACCAGCGGGAGTTCCGCGGGGAGATCCTGCAGCCCGGCGCGATGCGCATCCTGGACCGACTGGGGGTGCTCGAAGGGGCCCGCAAGCGCGGCTGCCACGAGCACCGCCGGTTCCGGCTCATGGAGCAGGACCGGGTCCTGCTCGACATCGACTACCGCTCACTGCCCGCCCCCCACGACCACCTGCTGTCCATCCCGCAGTCCCACCTGCTCACCCAACTCCTGCTGAGCTGCGCCGAGTTCACCACCTTCCGGTACATCGACGGCTGCCGGGTCACCGACCTGCTGCGCGACGACAGCGGAAGGATCAATGGGATCACCGGCGACGGCTACACCTGCCGCGCCCCGGTCGTGGTCGGCGCCGACGGACGGTTCTCCAAGGTGCGGCGGCTGGCCGGGATCGCGGCGGGCCGCACCGAGGCGTTCGACCAGGACGTGCTCTGGTTCAAGCTGCGCGGCGACCAGGCCGCCGACGGGCACGACGTACGCGTCTTCCGCGGCTCCGGGAGCAGCCCGGTGCTGGTGTACGGCTCGTGGCCGGACCGGGTGCAGATCGGCTGGACGCTGCCCCACAAGGGCTACCAGGCCGTGGTGCGCAACGGCCTCGGGCACGTCAAGCAGCAGCTGGCGAAGGCTGTTCCGGCGTACGCGGAACTGATCGACGACCAGATCACCTCGCTGCGCGACCTCAGCCTGCTCGACGTCTTCTCGGGGCGCGCCGAACGCTGGGCCACCGACGGCCTGGTGCTCATCGGCGACGCCGCGCACACCCACAGCCCGATCGGCGCGCAGGGCATCAACCTGGCGGTGCAGGACGCGGTCGTACTGCATCCGATCCTGGTGGAGGCGGTGCGCCTGTGCGACACCAGCGCAGCCTTCCTCTCCCGCTTCGAGGAGACCCGGGCGCCGGACATCGCGGCGATGATGCGGCTGCAGGGCATGCAGTCCAAGGCGATGCTGTCCACGGGCGCGTTCGCGACGAAGGTGCGGCCGCGGCTGGCCGCCGTGGTCCGGCACACCCCGCTGTACCGCAAGATCCTTCGGACCATCGCCTACGGCAACCCGTCGATCCGGGTGGCGGAGGAACTCTTCGTCGCCTGAACGGGCGGACACGCCGAAGGGGGTCACGGCAACGGGCCACGACAAAAGGGGGGCCGGGTCCACACGGACCCGGCCCCCTTCGGGCTGTGGTTCAGCCGGCCAGTGCGTCCACCTGGGCCGAGTCCACGGCCACCCGGAACAGCCCGCCCTCGACCTCGGCGTGCTCCGCCATGCGCCGCGCGTCGGCCGCCATCTCGGGGCTCTGGACGACCGGGGCGTAGGCCTGCGGCCCGCTCCACCAGCCGATGTTGACGTAGGAGCCGGTCTCCCGGTCGGAGTGCACCAACTGGTGGCCGAGGAAGCCCTCGTGGCCCTTGACGAAAAAGACATGGCCGAGGAAGGCCGCCTCGAACGCCTGCTGTTCGGCGCCCTCGCGCAGGGTGAAGGAGGTCAGCGCGACCGCCGCGTCGGCGGCCGGGGCCGGGCTGTCGCCGAGCCCGTCCGCGTCCTTGCGGCCGGCGAGCACGGGACCGTGCACGCTGGTGATGGCGGCGAGAGCGACGAACCGGCTGCTGACGGCGGTGAAGAACTCCCAGTCGCCGACGACGGTGCGGTGCGCCTCGGCGTCCCGCCACCAGGTCAGGATGACGAAGGTGTCCGGGGCGGAGATGCCGCGCAGCAGTGCGGTGCGCAGCAGGCCGTCGCGACGGGAGACGGCCTCCTTGTACGTCTGGTACGCCGACTCGAACTCGGCGCCCTTGTCCTTGTGCTTGTCCTTGAGCACGAACCGGGCGACGGCGACGACAGGAGCGTTGTCGGTCATGGGTGGGGTGCCTTTCGGTGATGAATGCGGTGGTGACTGCGGGAACGACTGCTGGGGTGGGGAGTCAGACGGGCTGCTGCACATAGGCGTGCACGTATTTGTCGAGCACGGCCCGGTAGTAGTCGGGGCCGAAGCCGAGCCCGTACACGGTCGGTACGAGCCGGCAGAGCTTGGCGATGGAGACCGGCTGGGCACCGGACGCCTGGACGTAGGTCTTCTCGGCGCTGGTGCCCAGCAGTTGCTCCATGTGGTCGACGACGTCCTCGATGCCCGGGGCGTACCCGGAGGCCACGTTGACGACGTCGCGGGTACGGCCGTCCACGAGCAGGGTGTGCACGATCTTGACGACGTCCTCGACGTCGACGAGGTCGCGCCGGGCGCCGCGGTACACCGTGAGGCGTCCGCTGCTCAACTGCCGTACCAGTGAGGGGAGGAGCTGGTGGGGCGGCTGGTGGAAGCCGACCACGTGGGACAGCCTGAGGATCAGGTACTCCACGTCGGAGGACTTGACCACCGCCTCCAGGGAGAGCTTGTGACGGCCGTAGGGGGTGGCCGGGTAGACGGGCCCGTCCTCGCGGCCGGGCGAGCCGTCGGGCACGGAGTACATGCCGGCGGACGCGGTGGAGAAGAAGACCAGACGCTTGCCGTGCCGCTCGCAGTACCGCAGCGTCTCGTACAGCCGTACCGACTCGCGCGTGTACTGCTCGGGCCCGATGTCTCCGGCGGCCGAGACGCCGGCGGCGAGCACCACCGTGTCCGGGTGGTGGTCCGCGAGGGCCGCCAGATGTCCGGCCAGAAATCCCCTGCCGACTATCTCCATGGGGTGTGCCAACTCCTAGTGGTCGTATGGGGGTTCATGCCTCGGCGGATACGGCCCAGTCGGGCACCGCGAGGATCTCCAGGACGGCCGTGGTGATCGTGTAGCCGGCGCCGCCGCCGTAGAGCATCACGTGGTCGCCGGCGCTCAACGCGCCCGTGAGCAGCAGGTGTTCGAGCCCCGCGGTCCAGTCGCCGGCGCCGATGTGGCCGGTGCGGCGGGCGAAGTCCCAGGTGGTGACGGACTCGTCGACGCCGATCAGATGGTGGATCTGGAAGGGGCCCTTGATCCGGCCGGTCGAGGGGATCACCACCCGGGTGATGTCGCCGATGTCCAGTCCGGCCTCGTCGAGGACGGCCTGCTTGGCCTCGCCCATCACCTTGCCGAACCGGATGTTGGTCAACGTCTCGTCACTGACGGCCAGTTGGGCCTCGCCGCGCGCGGTCAGGTCGATCTGCCGCTCGGCGGCCCGGGAGACCGGCCCGAGCGGCTCGTCGCCGCGGGCCATCGGCTCCAGGCCGTTGTCGGCGACGGTGGTGGTGGCGACCAGGCGGGCGAAGCCGCCCTCGGCGGACAGTACGGTCGCGGTGGCGCCGTCGGCGTAGGCGTTGCCGTGCCGCAGGCGCCAGCGGTCGGCGCCGGGGCCGCCGAACCGGTCGGCGGTGGTGACCATGACCGCGCTGCCCGTGCCGTGGCCCACGCTCAGGTGGGCGGCGGCCAGTTCCAGGGAGCTGATGCCGATGTTGCAGCGCTGCTGCACGTCGAGGGCGGGCACCGCCCTGCCGACGGCGCGGCCCGCGATGTAGGAGGCCGCGGGCCAGATGTCCAGGCCCTGGTACCAGGTGCTGCCGTGCAGGAGCAGGGCGTACGCCGACTTGGCGAGCCCGGAGCGCTCGTGCGCGATGCGGGCCGCGGCGACCGCCATGTCCGGCGGCGCCGTCCACGTCTCGCCCTCGGCCTCCCGCGCGATCATCACGGACTCGTAGCCGAAGTCGTCGATCCACTCCTGCCCGCACTCCCCGGCCGCGACGGCCGCACTGACCGGCACGGGGTCGGGCAGCCGGGTGCCGACAGCGGCCACATAGATCTCTCTCCAGCGCATCCGCTACTCCTCCGGTTCGGCGGTCGGGGCCGTCAGGACTTCGGGCATGCGCCCAAGGTCGCGACCGGCTCTCGAAACGCGCTGGAGTCCGGCAGGGGAACGGGCGGAGGACGTCGGCTCGAGCGGCGCTCCAGCGCGCGTCAAGTGGCGCCCGAGCCGCGGTCGTCAGGCTGACTGCACAGCCCGAGGGCGGACCCTGCCCTTTGACCCCCCACCGAACATCCGGAGATCCGCCGTGCGCATCCCGCCGACCGCCCGCACGGGCGTACCCCGACCCCGGCCGCCGAGCCCCGCGTGTACCGCGGAGGTCCCGGCCCCCGCATCCCATGTCCCGCCCCTGCGCCGCGCGCGGGGGCTTCGCAGCGAGGAGGAGCCTTGCGTGTCCTGATGACGGCCCTGGTGCCCAGCCATCTGATGCCGATGGTCCCGCTGAGCTGGGCGCTGCGGGCGGCCGGGCACGAGGTGCTGGTCGCCGGCGACACCGAGCTGGTGCGCAGCGCGCGGGCCGCGGGCCTGGACGGGGCGCTGATCGGCGGCTCGGGGGCCACCCGGCAGCAGCAGACCCGGCCCGGTGCGGTCACGATGGTCGGCCGGGGCGCGCTGGAGCAGCGCGCGGAGTCGGAGTGGGCGGCGGTCGGGGCGCGCTGGCGCAACCGGCTGGGCGGCTATCTCGACGACTTCGTGGCGCTCGGCCGCGCCTGGCAGCCGGATCTGGTGGTCACCGACCCGGTGGAGTTCGGCGGGCTGATCGTGGCCGGGGCGCTCGGTGTGCCGGGTGTGGTCCACCGCTACGGCCCCGACGACATCACCGGACCGCTGCTGCACCAGGCGGTCGTCCAACTCCACGACCTGGCGAAGGAGTACGGCTCCGCGGGCGGCTTTCCCGCACCGGCACTCCTGGTCGACCCGAGCCCCCCGTCCCTGCTGCCGGAGGGCGAGGACGACCCGACGCTGCTCACCCGCTACATCCCCTACAGCGGCACCGCCGAACTGCCCGCCTGGGCCGTCGAGCGGCCCGAGCGGCCCCGGGTGCTGCTGTGCCTGGGCATGTGGCACGGGCGGCACATCGCCGAGACCGGCTCGCTGCCGCTGGGCTTCCGCCACGTCCTGGACGCCTGCGCCGAACTGGGCGCGGAGGCGGTGCTGCCGATCGACGCCGAGTACCACCCGCTGCTCGGCGAAGTGCCCGACGCCGTACGGGTGGTGGACCGCTTCCCGATCGGCCCGCTGCTGCGGCACACCGCGGTCACCGTGCACCACGGCGGCAGCGGCACCACCATGACCTCCTTCGTCGCCGGCGTACCCCAGCTGGTGCTGCCCGGCGACAAACCGTTCCTGAGGACCACGGCCCGCCTGGTCGAACGGTCCGGCGGCGGGATCAGCCTCGCCGACGAGGAACAGCAGCACGACCCGGAACTCGTCCGTCAGGCCCTGGCCGGGCTGCTGGGCGAGGAGCACCACCGCAAGGCCGCCCGCGCCGTCGGCGCGGAGATCGCCGGCCTGCCCGGCCCCACAGAACTGGTCCGCACCTTGGAAGGGCTGATCTGACATGCCTCCGCTCGTACAGGAAAGGGAACACGTGCCCTCCCCCATGGCACAGTCCGCAGGACCGCCCGCCGTGGCCTTCCGCGGCGTCGTCAAGCAGTACGGCAGCGTCCGCGCCGTCGACGGCGTCGACCTGACCATCGCGCGCGGCGAGTCGGTGGCCCTGCTCGGCCCCAACGGCGCCGGCAAGTCCACCACCATCGGCATCCTGCTCGGCCTGGTGCCGCCGGACGAGGGCACCGTCGAGGTGTTCGGCAAGCGGCCCGAACAGGCCATGCGCGCGGGCCACTTGGGCGCCATGCTGCAGGAGGGGAAGATGATCCCCCGGGTCACCGTGCGCGAGCTGGTCGGCTTCGTGCGGCAGACCTACCGCGACCCGCTGCCGCTGGCCGAGGTGCTGGACCTGGCGCAGCTCACCGGGATCGCCGGGCAGCGCGTGGACCGGCTCTCCGGCGGCCAGGCGCAGCGCGTGCGGTTCGCCCTGGCGCTGGCCGGCAACCCCGATCTCGTGGTGCTCGACGAGCCGACGGCCGCCCTCGACGTGGAGTCGCGGCGCGAGCTGTGGGCCGCCATGCAGCGCTACGCCGAGCGCGGCAACACCGTGCTGTTCTCCACGCACTACCTGGAGGAGGCCGACACCAGCGCGGACCGCGTGGTGGTGATCGCCGCCGGCAAGGTCGTCGCCGACGACACACCGGCCCGGATCAAGAACATGATCGAGGGCCGCACCGTCTCCTTCGTGCCGCGCGGCGCACAGGAGGGCTACGAGCTGCTGCCCGGCGTGACCGGGGTGCAGTTCCACGGCGGCCGGGTGCATCTGCGCACCACCGAGTCGGACCGGACCGTGCACGCTCTCGCCCGCGCCGACGCCTTCGACGACCTGGAGGTCTCCGGCGTCGGCCTGGAGGAGGCCTTCATCGCGCTCACCCACGGGGCGCGTCACCGTGAGACCGCCAACGCGGAGGGACAGGACCGATGATCGGCTACATCCGCCTGGAGATCCTGCGGCTGATCCGCAACGGCGGCTATCTGATGATGAGCCTCGTGATGCCGGTCGGCCTGTATCTGACGGTGGCCGGCGGCGGGCCCGACCAGGAGTCACTGGCCCGCTCGATGGTCGGCGCGGCCGCCTTCGGCGCGCTCGGCGTGGTCATCACCAACGGCACCGGCATCGCCGAGGACCGTGCGCTCGGCTGGCTGCGTCAGCTGCGGCTGACCCCGCTGTCGCCGGCCCAGGTCGTGGTGGCGCGCGGCGCGGTCGCCACCTGCCTGGGCATCATGCCGATCGTGGTGATCGGCCTGGTCGGCGCCCTGTACAAGGGGGTTCACCTCTCGGCGGGGACCTGGCTGGAGGTGTTCCTGCTGCTGTGGGTGGGGATCGCTCCGCTGGCGATGCTGGGGATCGGGATCGGGTATCTGTTCCCGGCCCAACTGGCGCAGATCGCGGGGACGTTGTCGTATCTGTCGCTGACGCTGCTGGGTGGGTTGATGTTGCCGGTCAGCAGTCTGCCCTCGTGGGCGCGGCCGCTGTCGAAGGAGACGCCGGTGTTCCGGTATGCGGAGCTGTCGTGGGACGCGACGAAGGGGGCTGCTTTTTCGGCGGGGGGGATCGCGGTGCTCGGGGTGTGGACCGTGCTGTTGGCTGCGTTTGCCGCGTATGCCTATCGGCGGGGTGGACGTCGGGCCTGATTTTTCGTAGGTGGTGCCGCGGCAGGTCGTTGGTCGACCGCCGCGGCATCGTGGCTTGTCGCGCAGTTCCCCGCGCCCCTGGAAGACGCGCTGCGTCTTCTTATGGGGCGCGAGTCGGATTCGAGTGGGTGACCGCACTCTTGGGCTGCCACTGACCGGAATCCGATGGAGTGAGGCACCTGGATGCGTGTGTTGTTCGTGGGTCACGGCCCGGCCCATGTTCCCTGGATCATCCCGCTCGCCTGGGCCGCGCGGCTCGCGGGACACGAGGTGCGGGTGGCGGTGCGGCCGCAGTGCGTGCCGTCGGTGACCCGGGCCGGCCTGGTGGCCGTGCCGATCGGCGACGAGGCCGCCGCCGGGGTCGCCGCCGCCCGCCAACTGGGGCTCGGTCCGGGCCGGTTGAAGCCCCGCAGCGAGGGCGTCGCCGCCCTCGACCCGGACCTCGGTGACGCCCTGATCGAGAAGATGATCGCCGTCGCCGACACCCTCACCGACGACCTGGTCGCCTTCGCCCGCTTCTGGCGCCCCGACATCGTGGTGCACGACACGGCCGCGGCGGCGGGCCAGGTGGCCGCCGCCGCCCTCGAGGTCCCGGCCGTGGGCCACACCTGGGGCGTGTCGCTCGGCGTGCACTGCGAGAGCGAGGCCGAGCTGCGGCCGTCGTACGCGCGGCTCTTCGAGCGCTTCGGCGTCGACCCGCTGATCGGCCCCTCCGTGTGGATCGACCCGTGCCCGCCCGGACTGCGCCCGCCGCACCCGGTGCGCCGGGCCGACATGCGCTACGTCCCCTACAGCGGCCCCGCCGTCCTGCCGGACTGGCTGCGCGAGGCACGGTCGTCCGAGCGTCCCCTGGTGTGTGTGACCGGCGGAGTCACCACGAGCGCGCTGGACCGGGTCCGCGACCAGGTGGTGGCGAGCCTGCGCGAGCTGGGCGCGGACGTGGTGCTGGCCGTCACCGGCGCCCAGGCGGCCGAAGCGGAGCGCCAACTCCCGTACGGCGTACGGCTGGTGCCGGACTTCCCGCTGGACGTGCTGCTCGCGCACTGCGACGCGCTGGTGCACCACGGCGGTGTCGGCAGCGGACTGCTCGCCGTCACGCACCGGCTGCCGCAGCTGCTGCTGCCGCAGAACGCCTTCCAGGAGCACTGGGCCCATCTGGTGCGCGCCTCCGGCGCCGGTGACGCGCTGGCCGCAGGGCAGGACGGGAGCGAGTCCACCGCGGACGTGTTCGACGCCGTACGGGATCTGCTGACCCGCCCCGGCTACCGCGAGCGCGCCGCCGCGCTCAAAAACGAGATCGACCGGATGCCGGCCCCCGCGCGGCTCGTGGGGTTCCTGGAGGAGTGCGTGCGCGCCGGGCACACCGAGGTGCCCGTCCCCGCCGCCGGTACGGACGGCTCGACCGGCGCGGCCCGGCCGGGCTCGAAACCGTCACTCCCGGACGCCGCGTGACGGCCCGTCAGCCCGCAGCGATTCGGTCCGCCGCACCCCCTTCCCAAGACGAGGAACCCTGATGCGCGTACTCATCCTGAGCTCTCCCGAGTCCACCCACTTCACCTGCATGGTGCCGCTGGCCTGGGCGCTGCGCGGCGCCGGGCACGAGGTGCTGGTCGCCGGGCAGCCCGACATCGTCCCCATGGCCCGCTCCGCGGGTCTGTCCACGGTCACCGTGGGCCGCCAGTTCTTCTGCAAGGACCTGCTGACCCCGCCGCTGCCGCCGGGCAAACGGCCGCTGGAGGTGGTCGGCCCGCTGACCCCGCAGATGACCGTCATCGGCTCCCGGGTGTGGGTGCTGCACTCGCGCTATCTCGCCCCGCGCTACCTGGAGTTGGCCCGGCAGTGGAAGCCCGACCTGGTGATCTCGGAGATCTTCGACTGGTCGGCGCTGATCGTGGGCGGCGCGCTGGGCATCCCGGTGGTCTCGCACCGCTGGGGCGTCGACCCGATGAGCCATCTGATGCGCGGCACCGCCGAGGACCTGCTGGCCGGTACCTGTGAACGCCTCGGCATCGAGGGCGGGTTGCCGCAGCCGGACCTGATTCTCGACCCGGCGCCGCCGCAGCTGCTGTGCCCGGGGACCCCGCCCGCCACCCCCATCCGGCACGTCCCCTTCAACGGCACCGGCGAGGTGCCCGAGTGGCTGCGCAGGCGCGGGGAGCGGCCGCGGGTCTGCGTGACGATGGGCCGCCAGACCATCGCGCTGGGCGGCCTGTCGATGTTCCGCGGCATCATCCGGGCCTTCGGGGACCTGCCGGAGGCCGAGGCGGTGATGACGGTGCAGGAGGAGTTCCTGGACCAGCTCGGCACCGTACCGCCCAACGTCCGGCTGATTCCGCCGACGCCGCTCGCCGGCTTCCTCGGCAAGACCGACGCCGTGGTCACCCACGGCGGCGCCAACACCCTGCTGACGGTGGCGAGTTTCGGCGTACGGCAGCTGATCCTGCCGCAGCTGGTGGACCAGTTCCAGGGCGGCGACCTGCTGACCGCCGCCGACGCCGGACTCACCCTCGGCACCGCCGAGGAGCAGAACGACCCGGCGTCCGTCGCCCGCGCGGTGCGCACCCTGCTCACCGAGGACCGGCTCGCCAAGGGGGCCGCCGAACTGGCCCGGACCATCGCCGACATGCCCAGCCCCGCCGCCGTCGTCCGTGACCTGGAGAACCTGCGATGCGCGTACTGATCATCAGCTCCCCCGTCGACACCCACTTCCTGCCGATGCTCCCGCTCGCCGATGCGCTGCTCGACGCCGGCCACGACGTGCTGGTCACCGGGCAGCCCGACGTCACCGGGCCCGCCCGGGACGCGGGCCTGCGCGCGGTGACGTACGGGGACCACTTCCACTATGCGGACCTGCTCGGCGGCCGGGGCCCGGACGGGCCGCGGCCGATCGAGACGGCCGGCCGTCCGCCGGCCCAGAAGATCCAGGCCGCGGCGCAGCTGTTCCGCAACCACACCGGCTACGTCCTGCCCGACTACGTGGATCTGGCGCGCGCGTGGGAGGCCGACCTGGTGGTCTCCGACCACATGGACTTCACCGCGCCGATCGTCGGCAAGGTGCTGGGCATCCCGAGCGTGCAGCACCGCTGGGGCGTCAACCCGACCGGCGAGCACATGCTGAAGCTGACCCTGATGTGGCTCGGCCCCATGTGTGAGCGGCTCGGTCTGAGTTCCGTGCCCCGGCCCACCCTGATCCTCGACCCGGCGCCGCCCGCGCTGCGCAGCGCCGAGGCGCCCGAGGGCCGCCCCGTGCGGCCCGTCCCGCACACCGGCGGCAACGCCCCGCGCCCGTTCGCCGCGGCGCCCGGCCGCCGGGTGGCGGTCACGCTCGGCGGGCACACCCTGGACCTGGGCGGACTGCCATTGCTGCGGCGCGTCGTCGCCGCGCTGGGGCGGACCGGTGGCGTGGAGGCGGTGGTGGGCGTCCCCGACCGGTTCCGTGCGGAGCTGGGCGCGGCCCCGGAGGGCGTCACGTTCGTCGCCGAGAGCGCGCCCGGCGTGCTCTTCCCGGGCAGCGACCTGGCGATCCACGACGGCGGTGCGGTCCCGCTGCTGGGGGCGGCCGCCCTGGGCGTGCCGCAGCTGGTGCTGCCGCAGGTCGGCGACGAGTTCGTGGCGGGCGACAAGGTCGCGGGCGCGGGCGCCGCGCTGAGCCTGGACTCGGCCGAGGAGCAGAACAGCGACGCCCGGCTGGAGGAGTCGATCGGCCGGCTGCTGGCCGAGCCCTCTTTCCGTACGGCCGCGGCAGCGCTGAGGGCACAGATCGACGCCATGCCCGAACCGGCCGAAGTGGTCGGTCTGCCGCACGAGTTGGCGTCCCGTCAGGAGGTGTCGGCGTGAGCGTGCCCGTCACCGAGAACCCGTCCGCCGACGACACCGCCGGTGCCGCCGTCGCGCAGGACGAGAAGAAGAACCCGTACGGCATGAGTGACATGCGCATCCTCGTCTTCATGGTGTGCGCCATGACCACGATGGTCCTGTCGCTGCTGGACGAGTCGATCGTCGCCTCGGCCGTGCTGCCGATCGTGCGCGACCTGGACCCGGCCCACGGCATCGACCGCTTCCCGTGGCTGATCACCGCCTATCTGCTGACCGCCACCGCGGCCCAGCCGCTGTACGGCAGGCTCAGCGACAGCTTCGGTCCGCGCCGGGTCTATCTGACCTCGCTCGCCACCTTCCTGGCGGGCTCGGCGCTGTGCGCGACCGCGGGCTCCCTGACCCAGCTGATCGTCTTCCGCGCCGTGCAGGGCCTGGGCGGCGGCGGTCTGATGAGCATGACCCTCATCGTCATCGCCACGCTGTACCCGCCCAAGTCCCGTGCCGGGCGGTCGAACGCGGGCGGTGCCCTCGTCGCGGCCGGCATGATCGCGGGCCCGATGATCGGCGGCCCGCTCAGCCAGGAGGTGTCCTGGCGGTGGATCTTCCTGGTGAACGTGCCGGTGGCGGCCCTGGCCCTCGCCGGTGTCACCTGGGCGCTCAAGCTGCCGCCCAAGCACACCCGGCAGAGCGTGGACGTGCTCGGCTCGGCGCTGCTGGCGGGCGCCACCTGCTCCCTGCTGCTGGCCGTCAAGGCCTACGACCACGGTGGCTACGGGCCGTGGATCGGCTGGGCGTACACCGCACTGGCGATGACCGCCTCCTTCGTCGTACGGCAGAAGAAGGCGGCCGACCCGCTGATCCCGGTGGCGCTCTTCCGTGACCGGGTGTTCCGCCCGGCCGCCGCCCTGCAGTTCATCGCCGGTTTCGCGCTGCTGGCGCTGCCCGTGTTCCTGATCAACTACCTGAACATCGTGCGGAGCGTGGACCTCGACACGGTCGGCCTGCATCTGATCCCGATGGCCCTCGGCGTGGTCGTGGTCTTCTTCGGCTGGGGCAACTGGATCTCCCGCACCGGCCGGTGCAAGCCGGTGCTGACGGTCACCACGGCGACGGCCGTCGTCGCCACCGCCGGGCTCGGTCTGTCGATCTCCGACCTGCCGATGTGGGAACTGGACGTGCTGCTGGTGCTGTTGGGCATCGGTCTCGGCGGCATCAGCCAGATCGCCCTGTTCATGAACCAGTCGGCGGCGGCGCCGGAACAGCTCGGGGTGGTCACCACCGCCTCCCGGTTCGCCACGATGCTGGGCACCACGATCGGCGGCGGCCTGCTCGGCGTGGTCCTCAGCGCCCGGTTCGCCTCCGCCGCCGACGGCCTCGGCGTCAGCAACCCGGAGGCGGCCGCGGCCCGCATCGCCGGGCTGCCCGCGGCCGGCCGGCACCGCGTCATGGACGCCTACGCCCAGGCCACCGGCGCCGTCCTGCTGACCGCGGCGGGCCTGCTGCTGCTCGCCCTGATCACCGCGCTGCTGATGCCGGACGTCGACCTGGAGAGCGCGGACGCGGCACACCGGGACGGCGCGGACGCGGCACACCGGGACGGCGCGGACGGCGCGGACGGCGCGGACGAGCAGCAGGAGACACCCGAACCGGCCGAACACGCCACCGTATCCACCGAGCGAGCCGAGGAGGCCGCGTGAGAGTCCTGATGCTGAGCACGCCCTTCCCCACCCACTTCACCCCGATGGTGCCGCTGGCGTGGGCGCTGAAGGGGGCGGGCCACGAGGTGACGGTGGCCGCGCAGCCCGACGTCACGGACGCGGCCCGCGCGGCGGGCATCACGGCCGTCGACATCGGCGACCGCTTCCACGGACTGGACGTCCTGCAGCGCCATCTGCCGCCGGGCGTACGGCCGTTGGAGCTGATGGGGCCGACCCCACCGGAGAAGATGGCGGGCGCGACCAAGCTGTGGGAGACCCACGCGCGCTATCTGCTGGGCTCCTACCTGGAGTTCGCCCGCGACTGGTGCCCCGACCTGGTCGTCTCCGAACAGATGGAGCTCACCGGTTCCGTCGTCGCCGCGGTGCTCGGAGTCCCGTCCGTCCAGCACCGCTGGGGCGTCGACCCGCTCAGCGGCCCCTCCCGCGCCTCCGCCCGTGACTTCCTGCACGGCGCGGTGACCCGGCTGGGCCTGACCGGGCTGCCCGACCCCGGCCTGCTGCTCGACCCGTGCCCGCCGGCGCTGCGCCACCCGAGCGCGGCGCCGGGCGTGCCCATCGGCTACGTCCCCTTCAACGGCGTCGGCACGGTGCCCGATTGGCTGCTGCGGTCCGCGCCCGAGGGAACGCGCCGCGTGGTCGTGTGCCTGGGCGGACAGACGCTCCAGCTCAACGGGACCGGGCTGTTCCGCAGCATCATCGCCGCCTTCGACGGGCTCGGGGACGTACAGGCGGTGGTCACCGCGGCGCCGGAGTTCCACGAAGGGTTCGGCCCGCTGCCCGCGAACGTGCGGGTGGTGGAGCCGTCGCCGCTCAACCTCTTCCTGCGCGACTGCGACGCGGTGGTGCATCACGGCGGCGCCAACACCACCATGACCGCCTGCTCGTTCGGACTGCCGCAGGTCGTACTGCCGCAGCTGGTGGACCAGTTCGCCTCCGCGGAGCTGCTCCGCGCGGCCGGGGCGGCGCTGTCGCTGACCGAGGCCGAGCCGCAGAACGACCCGGAGCGGGTGCGGGCGGTCCTCACCGAGGTGCTGGACGACGACCGGTACCGCAAGGGCGCGCGGGTGCTCGCCGACGACATGGCGCGGATGCCCTCTCCGGCCCGGGTCGTCGAGGACCTGGAGCTGCTCGCCGCATGACCTGACGCGGCGGTGGGCAAAGGGCTGGGCCCCGACCGGATGTTCCGGTCGGGGCCCAGTGCCGTGGCGGGAGGTTCAGCGGCGGTTCCTGAGGGCGGCGCCACCGAACTTGGCGATGAGGCAGGCGACGACGGTGACGCCGAGACCGATGCAGAGGTGGGCGATGTTCATGGCGTTTCTCCTTGGGGGGTTGGGTCGAACCGTGCGTGAGGGTGTGGTCAGTGGGCGGCGGCACGCTGGGCGCTGAGGACGCTCCACAGGGCCGCCGGGGTGGCGAAGGTCGCCGCGGTGAGGGTCTCCTCGGGGAACTCCACCTCGTAGGTGTCCTCCAGGCGGACCAGCAGCTCGATGGTGGCCATCGAGTCCAGGCCGGCCTCCTTGAGGTCGAGGGCGGGGTCGAGCGGGCCCGAGCCGGCCAGCCGCGGCAGCACGCCGACCAGCAGCTGCTCGAAGTCCGGGTCCGGGCGGGTCATGGCGGTGGTCATGTTCCGTACTCCTCAGTCGGGCCGGACCTGGCCGGCGTTCTGCTCGCGGCGCAGCCGCTGCTTGTCGGTCTTGCCGTTGGGGGTGAGCGGCAGCGCGTCCAGCAGATGGCAGGCGGCGGGGACCTTGGCGGCCTCCAGGCGCTCGGCCAGCTGGGCGAGGACCGCCGCGGGGGTCAGGTCGGTGACGGCGTAGAGCGTGAGGTCGTGGCCGTCGGCGGGGGCGAGCGCGGCGGCGGCCGCGACGCCGGGGATGTCCAGGGCGGCCGTCTCGATCTCGAGGGTGCCCATGCGCACCCCCTTGCGCTTGAACAGGTCGTCGCGGCGGCCCTCGAAGTAGAGGTGGCCGTCGGCGTCCAGATGGCCGTAGTCGCCGGTGTGCAGGGTGACTTCGCCGGTGACGGGGTCGGGGCGGAAGCGCAGGGCGGTCTGTTCGGGGGCGCGCCAGTAGCCGCGCATCATGTGCGGGCCACGTACGGCGATCTCGCCGACCGTGCCGGGCGGCAGCGGGCGGCCCTCGTCGTCGAGGACGAGCACCTCGGTGCCGTCCAGGGCGCGGCCGACCGAGCCGGGCTTTTCGAGGTCGCCGTCCGGTTCCAGGACGGTGATCCGCTTGCACTCGGTGGTGCCGAACATGGGTGACACCTGGGCCTGCGGGAAGCACTTGCGCAGCCGCGCGATGACGGGGGCGGTCAGGGCGGCCCCGGTGTTGGTGAACAGCCGCACCGGCGGCGGCTCGCGGCGGTCGCGCCGGGCCAGCGTCAGCAGCATCTCGGCGAGCGAGGGCACCAGCGGTACGACGGTCACGCCGTACTCGTGCAGAGCGCCCAACAGCCTTACGTGGCGGTCGGGTTCGGTCAGTACGAGCTGGGCGCCGGCGATCACCGAGAGGAAGATCTGGTAGAGGCCGTAGTCGAAGGAGAGCGGCACGGCGGCGAGGACGACGTCGTCCTCGCGGTACTTCAGCCGGGCCTGGATGGCGCGCGCCGCGAACACGATCGGCGCGTGCGGGCTCGCGACGGCCTTGGGGGCGGAGGTGGAGCCCGAGGTGTAGATCAGCAGTCCGAGGTCGTCGGGGTCCACGGCCACGTCCTCGTGCACCCCGCCCCCGAACTGCTGCTCGGCCCCGGCCCGCGCATGAGCGAGCGGCACGACGGGCCGATCCGTCAACTCCCGTAGCAGCTCGACGTCTTCGGCGCGCTGAGCGATCAGCATCACGGGCTCACAATCAGGAACCACGGTGCTGAGGTGGAAGCGCTTCATCGCCGGGTTGACCGGTACGAAGACGATGCCCCGGCGCAGCGCGCCGAAGAGCAGGGCGGTGAACTCGCGGACATTGCCCACCCGGGCCAGTACGCGGTCACCCCGGCCCACACCGCGAGCGGTGAACCAGTCGGCGTACGCCCTTGACCAGGCGTCGAGTTCGGCATACGTCCAGCTGCCCGCAACATCCCGCACCGCGGGCGCATCGGGCCGCGCGGCCACCGCCGCGGCAAGCAGGCCGTCGACGGTGTCGGCGGCCACCAGTGTCTGAGTCGTCATTCAGCAACCTCGCGGGGCGATCGGGTCCGTCGAAGCGGAAACAGGACCCACCCAGCGTGCCGCCGCAGACTTGAACACCAGTGGAGCCGCCCCCGCGGGGGCGGGGCCGAGAAACGTTCCGGGAGTGCCGCCAGGGCGAGAAGCGGGGCGGGGGCGAGCCGAGGCCATTCCGGGAGAACCGCCGACGGCGAGCAGCGCCACGGGGGCCACGCACCCAACGACAAAGCCGCACGCCCCAGACCGACAACCGCCACGGCGGGAAACCCCACGGGGCCCACCCGCACCCGCCAACGGCGACCTGCCCTCGCGGGGACCACCCGCACCCGCCGACGGCGAGAAGCCCCGCAGGGGCCACCCGCACCCGCCAACGACGAGAAGCCCCGCAGGGGCCACCCGCACCCGCCAACGGCAACCAGCCCCCCAAGGGGACCACCCGCACCCGCCGACGGCGAGAAGCCCCGCAGGGGCCACCCGCACCCGACGACGAAAGTGTCACGGGTGGTGCGGGTGGGAGCACAACCCGCCGAAGGCGAAGCCGAGGCGGCGGGCACCGCGAACCTCCCCAACCTGCCCGCGCTCAAGCCCCGTACGAGCACACCCCCCGATGGTGACCGCGAGCACAGCACACACCCCCCTCGCGCAGAAGGAGGCAGCACAGGATGAACGCGGACGCGGACACCCGCCAGTCCGACAGCCCACCCCCCGGAGGGCCCCCCGACTTCGGCGTCTTCTTCTTCGCCGCGGTCGGTGACCGCTCCGAGGAGACGTACCAACTCATGCTGGACGCGGCACGCCGCGCCGACGCCCTCGGCTTCGGCTTCGTCTCGACGCCCGAACGCCACTTCCACCGCTTCGGCGGCGCCTTCCCCAACCCGGCCGTCACCTCAGCCGCCGTAGCCGCCGTCACCCGCCGCATCCAGATCCGGGCCGGCAGCGTGGTCACCCCACTGCACCCGGCCTCCCGCATCGTCGAGGACTTCGCCGTCGTGGACGGCATCTCCGGCGGCCGCGCGGCGATCTCGGTGGGCTCGGGCTGGAACGTCAACGACTTCGTGATCGCCCCCGACAAGTACGAGACCCGACGCGAGCAGATGGCCAAGGACGTGGCGGACATCCGCGAGGCATGGCGCACCGGCCGCTGGACCGGGCCCACCCCGCTCGGCACCGAGGCCACGCTGCCGCTGTACCCCCGCCCGGTGCAGCCCGAGCTGCCGGTGTGGGTGACCGCCTCCCGCAGCGAGGGCACCTTCGTCGAGGCGGGCCGGATGGGCTGCAACATCCTCACCCACCTGGAGAACCAGGACACCGACTCGCTCGCGGGCAAGATCGCGCTGTACCGCGCCGCCCGCGCCGAGTCCGGCCAGGACGGCCCCGGCACAGTCACCGTGATGATGCACACCTACGTCGCCGAGGACCCGGAGACCGCCCGCACCGTCGGCGGCGGCGCCCTGCGCGACTACCTGCTGTCCGCCATCGACCTGGAGGCCGGCGCCGTACAGGCCGGCGGCCGGATGAGCGGCAACAAGGAGGGCCGGGACGTACTGTCCGCGGCCCGCGCCCAGCGCAAGCTGGCCGACCTCGGCGTCAACCGCTATCTGTCCGGCAACTCCCTGATCGGCTCGGTCGAGGAGTGCGCCCGCACGGCCCGCCGGGTGCGCGCGGCCGGGGTCGACGAGATCGCGTGCCTGGTCGACTTCGTCCGCGACCCCGCCCAGGTGCTCGCCTCCCTCGAACTGCTCGACGCCGTACGCCGTGACACCGCGCGGGCCGACGAGCCCGTAGCGGCCCGCTGACCCAGGAGGTCGCCCCATGCCGACGATCCTCGCCGTCTCCGGCAGCCCGTCGCCGGTCTCGCTCACCCACCGGGTGCTCACCCGCGCCGCCGAACGGCTCGGCGGGCGCGGCCACTTGGTCGACGTGCTGGCCGTACGTGCCCTGCCGTCCGGCCCGTTGCTCGCCGCCGACACCGCGCACGCCGAAATCGACTCCGCCGTACGGCAGTTCACCCAGGCCGACGCGGTGGTGCTGGCGACCCCGGTCTACAAGGCCGGGTACTCGGGCCTGCTGAAGACCTTCCTGGACCTGCTCCCGCAGTTCGCCCTCGACGGCAAGGTCGTCCTGCCGCTGGCCACCGGCGGCTCGCTCGCCCATGTGCTCGCGCTCGACTACGGGCTGCGCCCGGTGCTGATGTCGATGAAGCCGGCCGCCGTGGCCGAGAGCCTCTTCGTGCACGCCGAACAGGCCGAGGCCGACACCGCGAGAGCCCAACTCGACGCCGCCACCGACCGGTTCGCCGAACTGGTGGAGGCCCTGCACCGGCCCACCCGCCGCCATCTGACACCGGCGGCAGCCTGACCCACCACATCACCCACCGCCCCATGACTGTCACACCGAACTCCCCGGAAGAGGCCCCCATGAAGGCTCTAGTGCTGGCCGGCGGGACGGGATCGCGGCTGCGCCCGTTCAGCTACTCCATGCCCAAGCAGCTCATCCCGATCGCCAACAAGCCGGTCCTGGAACACGTCCTCGACAACATCCGGGACATCGGCGTCACCGAGATCGGCATCATCGTCGGCAACCACGCGACGGAGATCGCCGACGCCCTCGGCGACGGCTCCCGCCTCGGCGTCGCGATCACCTACATCCCGCAGGAGCGCCCGGCCGGCCTCGCGCAGACCGTGCAGCTGGCCCGCGGCTTCCTCGCCGACGACGACTTCGTGATGTACCTCGGCGACAACATGCTGCCGGAGGGCATCCAGGAGGCGGCCGCCGAGTTCCGTGCCCTGCAGCCCGCCGCCCAGGTGCTGGTCGCGCAGGTGGAGGACCCGCGGGCGTTCGGGGTCGCCGAGGTGGACACGCACGGCGTGGTGGAACGCCTGGTGGAGAAGCCGCCGGTGCCGCGCTCCAACCTGGCCCTGATCGGCGTGTACTTCTTCACCCCGGCGATCCACGAGGCCGTCGACTCGATCGAGCCGAGCGCCCGCGGCGAACTGGAGATCACCGACGCCATCCAGTGGCTGGTCACCGCCGGGCGGACGGTACGGGCCCAGGAGTACGCCGGGTACTGGAAGGACACCGGCAAGGTCGAGGACGTCCTGGAGTGCAACCGGATGCTGCTGGACGCCGTGGCGCGCAGCGTCGAGGGCGAGGTCGACGAGGACTCGGTGCTGATCGGCCCGGTCGTCGTCGAGCCCGGCGCCCGTATCGTCAACTCCTTCGTGGTGGGCCCCGTGGTGATCGGCGCGGGCACCGTCCTGGAGGACAGTCACGTCGGTCCGTACACCTCGATCGGCCGGGACTGTGTCCTGACCGACGCCCATCTGGACCGCTCCATCGCCCTGGACGGGTCGACCGTCTCCGGAGTGCGCGGCCTGCGCGGCTCGCTGCTCGGCCGGTCCGCCGCCGTCACGGGCGCCCAGCTCGAAGAGCGCCACCACCGCCTGGTGGTCGGCGACCACACCCGCGTGGAGGTCGCGGCATGAGCAAGAAGATCCTGGTCACCGGCGGTGCGGGCTTCATCGGCTCGCACTACGTCCGCACGCTTCTGCAGGGCGGGTACGAGGGCTACGAGGACGCCGAGGTCACCGTCCTCGACAAGCTCACCTACGCCGGCAACCGCGACAACCTGCCGGCCGAGCACCCCCGGCTCACCTTCGTGCGCGGGGACATAGGCGACCTGCCGCTGCTCCTGGAGCTCTTCCCCGGGCACGACGCGGTGGTGCACTTCGCCGCCGAGTCGCACGTGGACCGCTCCCTGGAGTCCGCCGCGGAGTTCGTGACGACCAACGTCGGCGGCACCCAGAACGTCATGGAGGCCGCCCTGCGCTCGGGCGTCGAGCGGGTCGTGCACGTCTCCACCGACGAGGTCTACGGCACCATCGACGAGGGCTCCTGGACGGAGGAGTGGCCGCTGCTGCCCAACTCCCCCTACGCCGCGTCCAAGGCGGGCTCCGACCTGATCGCCCGCGCCTACTGGCGCACCCACGGCCTGAACGTGTCCATCACCCGCTGCTCCAACAACTACGGCCCCTACCAGCACCCCGAGAAGCTCATCCCGCGCTTCGTCACCAACCTGCTGGAGGGCGAGACGGTCCCGCTGTACGGCGAGGGCGCCAACATCCGTGAGTGGCTGCACGTCGACGACCACTGCCGGGCCATCCAACTGGTGCTCACCCGCGGCCGGGCCGGCGAGGTCTACAACGTCGGCGGCGGCAACGAGCAGACCAACCGCCAGATCACCGAGCGGCTGCTCGAACTGACCGGCAACGACTGGTCGAAGGTGGTCCGGGTCGCCGACCGCAAGGGCCACGACCTGCGCTACTCGCTCGACGAGTCCAAGATCCAGCGGGAGTTGGGCTACGCGCCGCGCACCTCCTTCGAGGAGGGCCTCGCCGCCACCGTCGCCTGGTACCGCGACAACCCGGGCTGGTGGAAGCCGGTCAAGCACGGCACCGAGGACAAGCACGGCACCGAGGAGGAGGGCAAGTGACCACGTCCGCCCCTCAGGTACTGGTCGTGGGCGCCGGGCCCGTCGGGCTCAGCGCCGCCCACGAGCTGGCCCGGCACGGTGTCCGGGTCAGGCTGGTGGACGCGGCGGACGGCCCGGCCACCACCAGCAGGGCGCTGGCCACGCACGCCCGCACCCTGGAGACGTACGACCAGATGGGCGTGCTGGACGAGCTGCTCTCCCGCGGCCAGCGCGTCGAGCACTTCACGCTGCACCAGAACGGCCGCCGGCTGATCCGCTTCGACACGGACTACAGCCGGCTGCCCACCCGCTTCCCCTTCACCCTCATGGTCGACCAGGTGATCACCGAGGAGGTGCTGCGCGACGCCGCGGCCCGGCTCGGGGTCACCGTCGAGTGGGGCGTACGGCTCGACGGCTTCGAGGACCTCGGCGAGGACGGCGTACGCGCGCGGCTGACCGGACCCGGCGGCCGCACCGAGACGGTCGCCGCCGACTGGCTGGTCGGTGCCGACGGCGGACACAGCACCATCCGCAAGCAGCTCGGTCTGAAGCTGGCGGGCGAGTCCAGCGAGACCTGGCTGATCGCGGACGCGGTCGTCGACTGCGACCTGCCCAAGGACAGCATCCACTGGATGCGCACCCCGCGCGGCACGGTGATGATGGTGCCGTTCCCCGACGAGGGCAAGTGGCGGCTGCTGGACACCGCGGAGACGTCCTACGGCGGCGACGACCGCATGGTCGCCGAGCGCTTCGCCGCGAAGATAACGGCGGGCACCGGCAAGCCCGCGCAGGTCGAACTGCCTTCCTGGGTCTCGGTGTTCACCATTCAGCAGCGGATGATCCCGAGCATGCGCCAGGGCCGGGTGCTGCTCGCGGGCGACGCCGCCCATGTGCACAGCCCGGCGTCCGGGCAGGGCATGAACACCGGCGTCCAGGACGCGGTGAACCTGTCCTGGAAGCTGGCCGCCGTGCTGCGCGGCGAGGCCGACGACACGCTTCTGGACTCCTACAGCGCCGAACGGGTCCCGGTCGGGGCGGAGTTGCTGCGCACCACCAGGATGGCCACGCTGCTGGTGCAGCTGCGCAGCCGCAAGGCGGCGGCGTTCCTGCGCACCGCGTTCACGGTGCTGCGCAACCTGCCGCCCCTCAAGGGCCGTATCCAGCGCAAGATCATGGGCGGCATGTCGGCACTCGGCCTCGGCTACGGCGAGAGCCCCCTCACCGTCGCCGCCTCCGCCCCGGGCATCCGCCCCGGCGAACGCCTCGCCCGGGTCGACGCCGCGGGTGCCGCCTCGGCGCAGTGGCGGACGGTACTGGACGAACTGCGCCGCCCGGACTGGCTGTTGCTGAGCAACGGCGCCACGCACCACCGTTCGCTGCGCACCGTCCGTATCACCGATGCCTCGGTCGCCGCCGACCTCGGTCTGCGCGACGGCGACTGGCTGCTGGTCCGCCCGGACGGCTATGTGGCCGCCCGCGGCGACGCCGGCCAGTCCCCGCGCGCGGCCCTGCAGTCGCTCGGCATCCGGGTCAGGGAAACGGCTGAACTGGCCTGATCCGCAAGGGACTCAAGACGAAGGCCCGTACCGATTCCCCGAAGGGAGTCGCTACGGGCCTTCGCCGTCGGCCCACGGGGGCCGGGGCTCGGTCAGGCGGGCGTGCGCACGGCGGCTGCGTAGAACTCCTGGCACTGCTCGTAGGACGGCAGCAGACCCCGCTCGGTGGCCTCGGCGACGGTGATCGCGTTCGCGTCCTTCTCGGACAGTAGCGGGTCCCCGGTCAGCCACTTGGACCAGGGCAGCCCCAACTCCGGGTCGAAGGCGCGCAGATCGAGCTGGGTGCCCGGGACGTACTCGGTGGAGCAGAGATAGCTGATGCAGGTGTCGTCGGTGAGCGCGACGAAGCCGTGCGCGAGCCCCTCGGCGACGTACACCCCCCGGCCGCTGCGCGCGTCCAGCACCGTGCAGTCGTGCCGGCCGAACGTGGGCGAGCCGACCCGCACGTCCACCACGACGTCCAGCACGACCCCGCGCACACAACTGACCAGCTTCGCCTGCCCCGGTGGGATCGACACCCCGTGCAGTCCGCGGACGGTGTTGCGGGAGGAGACCGAGTAGTTGACCTGGCGGGGCAGGAACGAATGACCCGTCTCGGCCGCGAGAACGTCGTATCTGTACGACTCGTGGAAACTGCCGCGCTCGTCCGGCAGCAGCCTCGGGGTGATCCGGTACGCGTCCGGTACGGCCGTCTCTTCGATCCTCATGCCTCGGGACCGTAGGGGGGAGGACTCGATTCCCGGTAGCGCGCAAACATCCCTGGTGACCGGGAAAAAGCCTGATCCAGCCGCGCCCTAGCGGCAGCCGTCACAGTGCCCCCACACCGAACGAGTTGAGGGGCGAGATACGTTGGCGGCGATCGGACGAAGAGCTGAGGGCGGGCGCGCGGTACTCGTACTGGGCGCGTCGGGCTTCGTGGGCGGTCATGTCTGCCGCGCCTTCGCGGCGGCCGGGTGGCGGGTGGCGGGGGTGGCCCGGAGCACGCCGGACACCCCTGCCGCGTACGCCATCCACGGACTCGACCTGGCGCGGGCCGCCCCGGAGCAGATCACGGCGCTGGTGCGCGGTCACGGCGCGGACGTGGTGGTGAACGCGGCCGGAGCGGTGTGGGGCGCCACCGAGGCCGAGATGGACCTGAGCAACCGGGATCTGGTGCGGCGGCTGGTGGCGGCGCGGCCGCCGCGGCTGATCCAGCTGGGCTCGGTGCACGAGTACGGACCCGTCCCGCGGGCCGGCATCACCGAGGCCGGCCCGACTGCCCCCGTCACCCCCTACGGTCGCTCCAAACTGGCGGGCGCGCGGGCCCTGTTGGACTCCGGCACCGAGGGCCTGGTGCTGCGCGTGTCGAACGTGTCGGGCCCCGGCACCTCCCCGCTGAGCCTGCTCGGCATGGTCGCCGCGCACCTCGCGAGGGACTCCGGCGAGCCGCTGCGCCTGGCCCCGCTGCTCGCCCACCGCGACTTCGTGGACGTACGCGACGTGGCGGACGCGGTGCTGGCCGCAGCCTCCTCGAAGGCGACCGGACGGGCCGTCAACATCGGTGGCGGGCACGCGACTTCGGTACGGGAGGTGGTGGCCCGGCTGGTCGCCCTGGCGGGCCGGGACACCCGGATCGTGGAGACTCCGGTGGCGGGCGCGCGCCCGCCGGAGGCCGAGTGGCAGCGCCTCGACATCACCCTGGCCGACCGGCTGCTGGGCTGGCGTCCGCGCATCTCGCTGGACGAGTCGCTGCGCGACCTGCTGGCCGAGGCGCACTGCCATTCGCCATCCAGTGCCGTTCGAGCGGGGACGCCGACGATGTCGGCGACGGGTCATCACCAGCGGCCGCGGGCCGGACTCACCCATGGAGGCAGGAAGTATGAGTGACACCAAGTCACAGATCCTGGAGCAGGTTCGCGACTACCACCTGGAGAAGGAGCCGTCGCGCACGTTCGTCCCCGGCGTCGACGAGATATGGCCCTCCGGCGCGGTCCTCGGCCCCGAGGACCGGGTGGCCCTGGTCGAGGCGGCCCTCGACATGAAGATCGCGGCGGGCACCCACTCCCGCCGCTTCGAGTCGCGGTTCGCCCGCTACATGAAGCGCCGCAAGGCCCACCTGGTGAACTCCGGTTCGTCGGCGAACCTGCTCGCCCTGTCCGCGCTCACCTCCCCGCACCTGGAGGACCGCAGGCTCAAGCCGGGCGACGAGGTCGTCACCGTCGCCGCCGGTTTCCCCACCACCGTCAACCCGATCATCCAGAACGGCCTGGTCCCGGTCTTCGTCGACGTCGAGCTGAAGACGTACAACACCACCGCGGAACGCATCAAGTCCGCGATCGGCCCCAAGACCCGCGCCATCATGATCGCCCACGCACTCGGCAACCCCTTCGAGGTCGCCGAGGTGGCGCAGATCGCCGAGGAGAACGACCTCTTCCTGATCGAGGACAACTGCGACGCGGTCGGCTCCCTCTACGGCGGCCGACTGACCGGCACCTTCGGCGACTTGACGACCGTCAGCTTCTACCCCGCGCACCACCTCACGATGGGTGAGGGCGGCTGCGTGCTCACCGCGAACCTCGCGCTCGCCCGGATCGTCGAGTCGATGCGGGACTGGGGCCGCGACTGCTGGTGCGAGCCGGGCGAGAACAACCGCTGCTTCAAGCGGTTCGAGTACCAGCTGGGCACCCTGCCCCAGGGCTACGACCACAAGTACATCTACTCGCACGTCGGTTACAACCTGAAGGCCACCGACCTGCAGGCCGCGCTCGGCCTGACCCAGCTGGACAAGGTCGACGAGTTCACCGCGGCCCGCCGGCACAACTGGTCCCGGCTGCGCGAGGGCCTGGACGGCGCGCCGCACCTGATCCTGCCGGAGGCGACGCTGGGCAGCGAGCCCAGCTGGTTCGGCTTCGTGATCACGGTCGCGCCCGAAGCCCCGTTCACCCGCAAGGAGCTGGTGGACCACCTGGAGAAGCACAAGATCGGCACCCGCAACCTGTTCGCCGGCAACCTGACCCGCCAGCCCGCCTACCAGGACGTGCCGCACCGCATCGTCGGCGACCTCACCAACTCCGACGTCATCACCGAGCAGACCTTCTGGATCGGCGTCTACCCCGGCCTGACCGACGAGATGACCGACTACATGATCGCCACGATCCGCGAGTTCGTCGCGGGCCGGTGACGCCCCGGGGCCGTCTGTGCGCCCCCCCCCCCCAATCGCATGGGCCCGAACGCCCCTGAGCCCGAACGCCCCTGAGCCCGAACGCCCTGACAAGGAGAGACCGCACATGTCGTCGACACTCACGGAGTTGACGCGTCCGCAGCCCACGGTCCAGCCCCGCGAACCGGTCTCGGTGGCCGACCGGATCGCGGCGTCCGCGGCGGCCACGGCCGGACGGATGACCACCGACGCGTTCCACGACTGGTTCGCCGCACGCGGCAGGGCGGGCCGGTTCAGCGTCGAACGCATCCCGTTCTCGAAGCTGCGCGGCTGGTCCTTCGAGCCCGGCACCGGCAACCTGGTGCACGCCAGCGGCCGCTTCTTCAGCGTGGAGGGCCTGCACGTCACCACCGACCAGGGCCCGCACCTGGAGTGGTACCAGCCCATCATCAAGCAGCCCGAGGTGGGCATCCTCGGCATCCTGGTCAAGGAGTTCGACGGCGTCCTGCACTTCCTGATGCAGGCCAAGATGGAGCCGGGCAACCGCAATCTGCTCCAGCTCTCGCCCACCGTCCAGGCCACCCGCAGCAACTACACCAAGGTCCACAAGGGCACGGACGTCAAGTACATCCAGTACTTCACCGGTCCCGGCCGCGGCCGCATCCTCGCCGACGTGCTGCAGTCCGAGCACGGTTCGTGGTTCTTCCACAAGAGCAACCGCAACATGATCGTCGAGGTGGACGAGGACGTCCCGCTCGACGAGGACTTCTGCTGGCTCACCCTCGGCCAGATCAACGAGCTCATGCACCAGGACAACCTGGTCAACATGGACTCGCGCACGGTCCTGGCCTGCCTTCCGGCGCACCGCCCCCAACTCCCCTCCCCCGACGAGTTCCTGAGCGCGCTGGGCCGCTCCCGCGACCCGGAGGCCGGCGCGCTGCTGACCGACGTGGACCTGCTGTCCTGGTTCACCGCCGAACGCTCCCGCTACGACGTGCGCGCCGAGCGCATCCCGCTGTCCGAGGTGCCCGGCTGGACCCGGGACGAGGCCCGCATCGGCAGCGACGACGACCGCTGGTTCAACGTCGTCGCGGTCGAGGTGCAGGCCGGCAACCGCGAGGTCTCCGGCTGGACCCAGCCGCTGATCGAGCCGTGCAGCCGGGGCGTCGCCGCCTTCGTCGTGCGCTCCTTCGGCGGCGTGCTGCATGTGCTGGCCAACGCCAAGGTCGAGGGCGGCTTCCTGGACACCGTGGAACTCGCGCCGACCGTGCAGGCCTCCCCGGACAACTTCGCCGGCCTGTCCGTCGACCCGCCCTTCCTGGACGAGGTGCTGTCCGCCGGCCCCGACCGCGTCCGCTACGACGCCATCCACTCCGAGGAGGGCGGCCGCTTCCTCTACGCCGAGAACCGCTATCTGATCGTCGAGGCCGACGAGGCCGAGGCCCCGCTGCTGCCCCCGGCCGGCTTCCAGTGGGTCACGGTCAGCCAGCTCTCGGAGCTGGTCAAACACGGCCACTACGTGAATGTGCAGGCCAGAACCCTGCTGGCGTGCCTGAACGCCATGAGCGCCTACACCTACGACTTCATGGGAACCCGAGCACATGACTGAACGTCCGCTGCGCGTCGCCGTCCTCGGCACCGCGGACATCGCCCGCCGCCGCGTCCTGCCCGCCATGGCCGAGGACCCGGACGTCGAGCTGACCGCGGTGGCCAGCCGGAGCGGCGCACGCGCACGGCAACTGGCGGGCCGCTACGGCTGCGCGGCCGTCGAGTCGTACGACGCCGTGCTCGACCGGGACGACGTGGACGCCGTCTACGTCCCGTTGCCCGTCTCCCTGCACGCCGAGTGGGCCCGCAGCGCACTGGCGGCAGGCAAGCACGTCCTGGCGGAGAAACCGCTGACCGCGCACGCCCACACCACCGCCGAACTCCTGGACCTGGCCCGCTCCTCGGGCCTGGCCCTGATGGAGAACGTGATGTTCGTCCATCATCCGCAGCACTCGGTGGTACGGGAGCTGGTGGCGGGCGGCGCGATCGGCGAACTGCGTTCGTTCACCGCGGTGTTCGCCGTCCCGCCGCTGCCCGCGGACAACATCCGCCACCGCCCCGAACTGGGCGGCGGCGCCCTGCTCGACATCGGCTACTACCCGGTGCGGGCCGCCCTGTACTTCCTGGGCACCGGCCTCGACGTGGTCGGCGCGGCCCTGGAGCACTCGGACGGCTCGGCGGTGGAGACCTCGGGCGCCGTGCTCGTACGGTCCCCCGACGGCGTGCTCGGACAGCTCGCGTTCGGGATGGAGCACGCCTACCGCTCGGCGTACGAACTGTGGGGCAGCGAGGGCCGCATCCGCGTCGAGTCCGCGTTCACCCCGCCCGCCGACCACAAGCCGACGGTGTGGGTCGCCGACGCGAGCGGCCCCCGCGAACTGACCCTCGCACCGCACGACCAGGTGGCCGCCACCGTGCGGGCCTTCGTACAAGCGGCCCGCTCCGGCGGCACCGACCCGCGCACGGCGGCCGAGTGCCTGGAACAGGCCCGGCTGCTGGACGCCGTACGCGCCCGGGGGGCGGCCCGATGATCCTCGGAGGGACGACAGAGCAATGAGTACGACTGTGACCACCGCAGGCCGGGTCGCCGAGCTGCACGAGATCCGTGCCCGGGCGCTGGCCGG
>NZ_JAFJSY010000087.1 GCF_019857225.1 Streptomyces plumbidurans | reverse complement strand
CCGCTGACGACCACCCACTGCCACCCCACCACCCACTCACACTCTGAACGCAGTACCTCGAAGCGCGTCAGCTGCTGGTCCGGGTCGGCGACAAAATCCTCCTCTGCGGCCCCGTTGCCGGGCTCGTCCCTCGTCGAGTCCGGCAACGGGGTGTGGTAGGGCTGACGCTCTGCTAAGAGGTCGGCCAGGTGAGTGCGTCGATGGCGACGGTGCCGGTGCCGGAGGAGGCGTCGAGGCCGATGGCGCCGACGCTGCTGACGGAGGGCACCGTCCAGGTGATCGTCGTCCACTGCCCCTGGGTCAAGGCGACCGAACCGGCCATGGTGGCGGTGTAGCTCTTGTCGCGGACGAAGGGGGTGACGGTGGTCCCGGACTGGGCGGCGTAGACGTGATAGGTGACGGTGGAACCGGCCGTGACGGCGCCGAGGTTGGTGGAGGTGCCCACAGCACTGTGGCCGCTGCTGCTGAGGTTGAAGCGCAGGGCGTGGGTGCCTTCGTAGGCGACGTCAGTGGTGACCACCGGGCTGGCGCTGCCGTAGTAGCCCGACCAGTTCTGCGTTGTCCCGCCCTCGAACCCGGCCGTCACGCCGTCCCCGCCGTCCCCGCCGGACCCGCCACCCGAACCGCCGTCCGAGACATACTCGTACGGGCCGATGTCGCGGCCGTCGCCCTGCGGTCGCCTGACGCCGTCGAAGTCGGTGTCCGGCGCGCCCTCGTCGGTGCCCGCGTTCACGCACGGGCTGTCCGCGGTCAGGTGGTAGTCGCCGCTGCCGTCGGACGCGTAGTCCACGAGCCCGGGGTCCTCGTCCAGCTCGTCGTCGGCGTTCTCCGGCGTCCAGTCGTCCTTGTCGCTGTTGGTGAAGTCGTCGTCGGCGTTGCCGTGGAAGAGGTTGTGCCCGTACTCGTTGTCGTCCGAGTCGGCGTCGGCTCTGACGTAGATCCCGCTTCTGCCGTTGTCGACGATGATGTTGTTGGTGATCACGAAGCCGCTGGAGGGATCGTCGTCGCCGTCACCAGAGATGCTGATGCCGTGCTGCCGGTTGTGGAAGGTAAGGTTGTTGGAGATGGTCGCGCCCACCGGGTTGTTGTTGAAGCGCAGCCCGGAACCGGAGTTGTCGTAGGCGATGTTGTTCTGCATCACGTCGCCGGTCCCCGACGGGTAGATGCCGTGCGCGTACTCGCACTCCCCGTCCGGCCCGACGTCGTGCGCGATGTTCGCGATGAAGGAGTTGCCCACGGTGTCCGAGTCGTCTCCGAGGGCGTCGCCGTTCGCGGCAGAACTGCTGTTGCAGTTGTCGACGTGCCGGCGTATGTCGTGGACCTCGTTGTGATCGACGACGTTGTAGTCGCCCGACAGATGAATGCCCTGCTTCGCGTACGGTGCCGTGACCTCGAAGCCAGTGATGCGGACGTAGTCCCCGCTGTTCTCGAACGGGAAGTCGTTTGGATTGTCGTCGTCCCTGAGGTTGATCAGCACCTTGCCCGGGTTGACGGTCGTGAACGTGATGTACGCGCTCGCCGTGCCGTCGTTGTCGTTCTCCACGGGGTCGGTGTACGTGCCGTCCGCCACGTGCACGGTCGTGCCGGCGGGCAGGTCCTGGGCGGCCGCATGAGCGATCGTCGCCCACGGGTGGCCCGCCGTGCCGTCGTTGGAGTCCTTCCCGTTCGCCGCCGAGACGTAGCGGTCGAGTGAGTCCGCCGCGGAGGCGCTGCCGCTCAGCACCACCGTCTGTGCGCCGAAGCCCGCCAGGGCGAGGGCGACCGTCGAGCAGGCCGCCGCGAGTGCTCTCCCGCGGCCCCTCATGACGCGTCCCAGGTGAGTGCGTCGAGGGCGACGGTGCCGGTGCCGGAGGAGGCGTCCAGGCCGATGGCCCCGACCTCGCTCACGGACGGCACGGTCCAGGTGACCGTCGTCCACTGCCCACGCGGCAGTGTGACCGAACTCGCCATCGTGGCCGCGTAGTTCGCGTCCCGCACGAACGGCGTCACTGTCGTCTCCGACTGAGCCGCGTACACGTGATACGTCACCGTCGACCCCGGCTCGACACCGTCCAGGCCCTCGGAGGTGCCCACCGCGCTGTGGCCCCCGCTGCTCAGGCTGAACCGCAGCGCGTGCGTGCCCTCGTAGGCCACATCCGTCGTCACCACCGGATCGGCGCCACCGTAGTAACCCGACCAGCCACCGTCCGACCCGTCCTCGAACCCGACCGACACACCATCACCACCGCCGGAACCGCCACCCGAGCCGCCGCCGGACCCGCCGCCCGAGCCGCCGCCCGAGTCATCGGTCATGGCCTGCTCGAACGCGGTGCCCTGAGCCGTGAGTGTCGAACTGCCCTGCACCAGGCCGAAGTTGCCGTGGTCGGTGGCCGTGTAGATCATCGCGCCCGCCGGCGCCGGGGTGAGGGAGCGCAGTTCGTCGATGGCCGCGGTCGTCCAGGTCGCGAGGTCGTCCGCGTGGTCGTCGTCGTAGGCGTCGCCCTGGTCGTTGGGGTCGATGTTCCACTCGGAGACCAGGTAGGGCAGCGTGTGGCCGAGCACCGGCTCGATCTGCTGCTCGATGTTGTTCACGTGCTTCTGCCAGTTGACCAGATGGGTCGTGCAGGTGTCGCTTCCGGAGCCGGGGTCGTCCCAGCCGCCAGTGGTGTCGCAGACGTACTCGTGCCAGGACAGTGCGTCGGGCTCGGGGCTCGCGTTCTCTGCGAACTGCGCGATGTAGTCGCCCGCGGATGCGTCGGAGCGGGACCAGACCGGGCCGACGAACCGGTAGTCCAGGCCCGGGTACTTGGCCTTGAGGGTGGGGACCACCTCGTTCCAGGAGGCGGTGTAGTCCCCCACGTTCACACCGGCGTTGTCCGGCTCGTTGCCGAACTCCAGGTAGACGGTGCCGTCCTGGAAGACCTGGTGGACGAGGTCCATCAGATGGGTGTCGGTGGCCTTGATCTCGGAGTCGCTGCGGTCGCCGTCCGGGCCGCGGAGGATGAGCACGGGGGTGGCGCCGACGTTCTTGACGGCTCTCATGGCGGTCAGCCAGTCGTTGTCCTGCAGCGCCGTTCCGTTGCCGGGGTACGTGTCCCGCAGCGGCACGCGGACGGTCGGCGTGCCCCAGCCGGCGAACAGGTCCTGGGTGCCGGAGTCGGTGGCCAGGTGGTCGTTGCCGTCGTAGAGGGACATGTTGACGCCGAAGACGGGAGCGGCCTGATCGGCGGCGTCGGCCGCCTCGGCCGGGTGGGACGCGGCCGACGGCAGCAGGGCGGCGGCGGTCAGCGCGACCGCCGTCGTGACGCCGACGAGCGATCTCCGTAACAGCGTCGGCCCATGACGGGTCAGGGACAGGGACATGAGTGATCTCCCAGGTCGGTGGGCTGTTGATGTCACACCGAGGCTGGGCCGGGCGGCGCCAGCGCGACAAGGCCGACCTGGGCGATCGCGATCAATCAATCAAAGTTACAACAATTTTTTGTTGTCTACGCAGGTCAGGGCCATGTTTACGGCGAGGGCACCGGCGGTCGTGATCACCAGTGGACGCCGTCCAGGAGGACGCGCACCGGCTTGCCGTGGGTGGTGATCTGGAGGCCGACGGCGTGCACCGAGGAGACCGGCGGGACGGTCCAGTCGAGAGTGCTCCAGCCGGGGCGGCACCGCAGCGGGCGTTCGGCGGCGGCCGGGTGGGCGGTGTAGTCGGAGTCGGCCTCCTGGACCAGGGGCTGGACGGCCGCCCCATTGCACTTCCCGTCGGTCCACAGATGGAAGACGACGGTGCTCCCGGTGTGCAGGGTGCGGGCCCCGTCCGGCGTGCCCACGGCGCTGTACGTCTTGCTGCCGGTCGCCGTCACGGCCAGGGCGTGCCGCCCGTCGAAGGCATGCGCGGCGGTGACACGGACCGTGATGGCACCCCACAGCGGGCTCCATCCGTCGTCGCTGCCGTTCCCGGCCTCGAAGCTGTCCTTCGGCGGGCCACCGATGGCGGCGGCGGGCGCCCGGCCGTCCGTCGCGAGCGAGGCGGGCACCGAGGGGGTCGGCACACTGCCGCCGGTGCACCGTACGGACAGGGCGCCCGCGGCGACGTTGTCCCGGGTCCGGCCCCGGTCCGACAGCCGCACCGACAACTGCCCGTCATGCAGCGGGAATCGGCCCGCGTCGACCCACTGACCGCGGTGGCGCACCTGGTCGACGGTGAACGCGCCGACCACCGCGCCGCGCGTTCCTGACCGGACGGTGTAGTAGGCGGGGCGGCCACCGGCGTACCAGGTCTCGGTCTGCGGGATGTGCACGCGCACCGAGCAGTTCCCGGACCGTATGCCCTCGGGCCTGAACCACCAGACGAAGCCGTCGTGTCCCGGCAGGTCGTCTCCGCTGGCCGGGGTGTAGCGGTAGTCGCCCCGGCAGCCGTCCCCCGTCCAGTCGCCGCTGACGGCGAGCGTCCAGCCGCTGCCGCCGTCCGCACCGCCCTGGTTCATGGTCACGCCCCTGGTGCCGTCGTGCGGGCAGTCGTCTCCGGCAGTCGCGGTCCAGGCCGACGGCGCCGGACCGGGCGCTGCCGCCAGCAGTACCGCCGCGGCCGCGGCTCCCGCCGCCACGACGCCGGCCACCAGGCGATGTCGGCGTTTACGCCCAGAGGGCACGGACTGTCTTCGCGACTCCGGCCGGTCGGCCTGTTCGGGCGGGTCCGATGAGATCCGCCGGGTGGCCCCGACGGACTCGGTCCGCAGAACCGGTGAGGAGTCGGGGAGAGCAGGCCGAGCCTGCTGCGGTGCGGCGCCGGAACCGGCGGCCTTCGCTGCCGGTGACCGGCCGGAAGGATGACGTGCGTGCCCCTGCCCAGCGCCGGATCCGCCGGCCTTCACGTCCTGCGGCGAAACGGGAAGGCCCGCTCCCGCCCCGTCGCGGCCCTTGAGCAACGCCAACTCCGCGGCCGTCGCCGCCCACTTCCCGGCCCACTCCTCGACATCCCCGCCGCACGCGGCTACGAAAGCCAGCGTGACCTCACGCGTGGGCAGGGTCCTGCCGCTCGCTGCGGTGGACAACGCGGAAGCGGAGTAGTGGGCCCGCGCCGCCAGTTGACGGTATCCCGGCGCACCGGCGGCGGCACGCAGCTCCCGTAACTCCCAGGCGAAGCGTTCGACCGGCCCGGCCGTCGGATCGATCGCGACCTCACGTCGGCTCACATTCGCCCCTCCCTCGAACGTGAATGGTCGACTTGGTACCCGGCTCTATCTCACCGCCCATGGCACGCGGATTGTCCAGACACCTTTGCGCCGTCCGCGGCTGCGGGTGGCTCGTGGAAACGACGGGAGCGGTGCGGGCAAGACCACGCGCTGGCGCACAACGCCCGGTCGGAAGGAGACGGCAGCGCGTTGTTGAGGACAGCGGCCCCCTTCGGTCGCCTGCCGGCCGCAGCCGGCGCATAGCCGCAGGTGGGAGTGGACACCCAGAGTCTGTCCGGTTGTTCGCGCGCGCCATGGGTTGATCGGAAATTGATTAGTTGATGACGTCCGCCGGTCGGGCATTGCCGCTCCACCACCATCGCCACAGGCTGCTCGGAAACCAACTGGCCCGCCGCAGGGGAGTGCGGCCGGCCACCCACCTCAACCTGATGAGGAGCAACCAATGCAGCTGAAGTCCTGGAAGCGCGGAAGGTCCTGGAAACCCTGGAAGTCCTTGCTCGCCTGCCTGTTCATGGCGGGAGCCCTCTTCGCCGCTACCACCACCTCGGCGTCCGCAGACATCCTGTCCACCTCCGCCATCAACGTCCACAACTACAACTCGGGTCGGTGCATGGGGATTTCGGGCGGCTACGCCGTTGACTGGACCTGCACCAGCAACCCCGACCAGATGTGGCACCTCGGTTCGGACAACTCGGCCGGCTGGCACCAGGTGATCAACGGAAAGAGCGAGTGCCTCGCCGTGAGCGGCGGAAGCACGTCCCAGGGCGCACGCGTCCGCACCTGGACGTGCAACGGCGGGGCCGACCAGTACTGGGTGTCGGCCCACTACAGCGGGAACCTCTACTACCTGGAGAACTACAAGTCCGGTCTCATCGGCGGCGTCCAAGGCGGCTCGACATCCAACGGGGCATCCCTGGTCCTGTGGACGCCGCAGGGACACGCCGACCAGCTCTGGTACTGAGGCGTCATCTCATTTGGTGGGTCTGCCGTAGCAGGTGAGAGTGCGGGCGATGCTGGTGAAGGCCAGGGAGTGTTCGGCTTTGGGCTTGTAGCGGCGGTGCAGTCTGCGGCATCGGGCGAGTCAGGACATCGTGCGTTCTATGGTCCAGCGGTGGCGGCCCAGTCGGGTCGAGGACTTGATGCCCTTGCGGGCGATTTGGTGCCGGATGCCGTGCCTGCGTAGCCATCGCCGCGGGTGGTCGTGGTCGTATCCCTGGTCGGGGTGGAGTTTTGCCGGTCTGCGCCGGCGGCGTCCGTGCCACGAGCGGATCGGCGGTATGCCCTTCACCCGCGGGATCAGTGCCTGGCTGTCGTGCAGGTTCGCCCCGGAGAGCCCGACAGACGGGGGCAGACCGGTCCGCTCGGTGATCAGGTGGATTTTCGAGCCGTAGGTGCCCCGGTCGACGGGATTCGGACCTGTCAGCTTCCCCTTTTCAGGGTCCGCATGTTCACCGAGTCGATCGCGCAGCGGGCACAGTCCAACTCGCCGCGGAAACCGGGCTCGTCGAGGACCAGGCGGTGGAGTCTTGTTCACACGCGGGCCTTCGTCCACGCGGTGAATCGTCGGTGGGCCGTCGCGCCCGGTGGCCCGAGCGATGCGGACGGCAACGGCTGCCACGTGCAGCCCGAGGCCGCCACGAAGACGATTGGGGCCGGCACTTCGCGGTTGCCGTGCCGCCGTCTGCCACCCCGCTGAGGTCGCGACGGGGGCTCGGGAATCACCCGCTGGAACAGTCGCCCGCAACTCGTCCGGCACCAGCCGCTCAACGATCGAGACCACGACCGGCGGCTTATCCAGCCAAATGAGATGACGTCTAAGCGATGTCTTTGAACCTGCTGAGCGTCAGGTCAAAACTCCCATGTCAGCTCTCGCTCATCGATGACGGCTCGTTCGTAGCAGTCCAGAAGATTGCCGGTCTCGATTGCCGTGGCCGTCATGTCAAGCAGCTCTGGCAGGGAGGTCCACATCGGGTGCGTTTTGAAGTGGCAGCCATCCTCGTGTTCAGCACTTCCGATCCGTCCGTGCCGCCGTGTCGGACGCTGATCGATTACCAGATAGTCGCCGTCCGCAGCGAAGGGGATCCACTGCCGGTGCCACCAAGGCCCGTACTCGCCTTCGGGATCGCCCGCCTCGGCGTCCCGCCGTTCCAGGCCATGGATGTCGGTCCGTCTCTTCCAGGCCTCGACGATGTGCTGTGTGCTCAGCATCATCCAAAACGGTGGTAACAGGACGCCGTCTGCTGTGCCGTCATGCCGAAAGAGGGACTCCGACAGTGGACGGGGGAAAGTCAGGTCGATGGCCCCTTCTGCCATAGCGATCGCCACGCGCTCGGCGGGGGGCGCCAGTTCGGCGCACGTGCGCGGTGCGTTGTTGGCGAGCCAGGTCTCGATGCGGGTCCAGGAGTCAGGTATCAAGGAAGTCATGCGGCGGATCCTGCTGCACGTACGCCGTACCGATACTGCCGACAAGATACAAATCCTCACCCATGGTCTCCTCCACCCGACCCCAACGCGCATCACGCACAACATCCAGAACCGGCGCGAGACCCTGATGAACACCAACCGACCGCAAGTCCCGGCCGCAGGTGTCGAAGCCGGTCGCTCACATCGAGAAGGCAAAGGGATCTTCACTTGGTTCCGGCTCTTCGGGGTGGAGCATGCAGCGAATACAGCGTTGAAGTCCCAACTCACGAGATCCTGCGGCGGCCTCCATCCACGGCAGGGCGTCGTCCAAGGCGTGGGCACGTTCGTCTGTGGCGAGAGTGTCGATGGTCTGGTGGAGGTCCTGGGGGGCGGGTTCGTCCGTGAGGCAGAGCCAGCCGATCGCCGCGGTCAGGCGTACTTCACCGGCCTCCGTTGGGTCTTGCCACCGCTTACGCAACCACGAGACGGTCGGTGGATGCGGGTGGGTCCGGGTGGTCTCCGCGACGCCGAGGAGCAGGGCGGCGCGGACCAGGACGTCATGCTCTGTGGCAAACCTGGTGGCCAGGGCGGTTCGGACCGTGTGGTCGGGGTCGGCGGCAGTGGCCAGAGCGTAGGAGGCGTCGATGCGGATGGTGCGGTCGGGGTCGTTGAGAAGGGGCAGGAGTACGGGGGTTGCGGCGGTGATCGCGGCTCGGGCGGCGGCCACCGACCAGCCTGCCGGGTAGCCGGTCACCTCGACGCCATAGTCGTCGTAGTCGTCGAAGGCATGGAGTCGTGGATCGGTGCGGTGCAGGAGGAATTCATGGCGGGAGGCAATGCCGAAGTGCCGGGCGCGGGCCGGAGCGGAAAGTACGGCGGGGGCGGCGGCACGGTGTGCGTGGTGGCCATCGGTGGCGATGGGGACCAGGAACGGTACGGCGAGGGCCGCGGCGGCCCGGCTGTCGTTGGCGCACAGGCCCCACAGCACATCCGTCGTGCAGCGAGTGGGACTGTCACCGGCGCCCAGCAGGTGCACGGCCTGACGGGCGTCCTCCCCGTGCGGGAAGTTCCCCCACGGTACGGCGTCGAGAAACCACCCGCTGCGGGCCTGGGACAGGAGGCCGGCCACCACTGCCCGCACATCGAACTCGCCACCCGCGAACGAGGCTAGATCCGCCCCGTCCACCAGCGCCCGGCACATCGCGAACGTCGGATCGGCCCGCCAGTCCCCCACACCACGCCCCCACCGTCGAAGCCCCAAAGACTTGATCATGCCTCTCTCGCCCGGCGCACGGTAACACCGGCGGGCCGGCGAGCAGCCATGCCACCAGGGGCACCGGCACAGTGCCGCCGCTCGGGTCGGTCGGATCAGCTGATCGCAACGGGCACGGGATCCGGGCGCAGTTTGGTCAGGCATGAGCGGACGGCCTGCGTCACTCCTGGTTCGGACAGCACCGGCAGGCAGCCGCACATGAAGGGCACGGGTGCAAGGTGCTGATGTCGGCCGGCTCGAAGGTGGTGGCCAACGGCCGTGACCGCCGCGTGCGCGGCCGGAGAGATGGTGAGTTCCTCCGCTTTAGGCGGCAGATTGCCGAGCTGCGGTGACTGCCCCGAGGCAGCATCTGGGGGCTCACCCGGCTGCAGCGGCCGGCAGCCGTGCCTGCCCAGGGGCATCCACAGCACCCCGTCCCGCTCCAGGCCCCGCATCGGGCGACCGTGTCCGCGAGATCACGGTGCAGCAGCAGGCTGCGCAGGCCAGCGAGGACGCTGTTCACGTGCCCCCGCCGCGGCGCGCGCGTCGGCGAACGGTGATGTCCGCAAGCTCCCGGTGCTCAACGGGTTCCCGCGTCGGCCCGGCCAGAGCCGCCTGGGGCTCAGAGGGTTTTAGGGTGTGGGGTGCCTCGTCATCGAGGTCGTTCAGCACTGCGGGCAGGCCTTTGGTGAGCATTTTGGTGCGAACGGCGCCGAGAATCTTGGCCATGAAGAAGCCTCCGGCGCCGGTGAAGCCGGTGTGGTCGTAGGTGAAGCGCGTTTTGCTGTCGTGGGGCTCGAGTCGGTAGGCGACCTCGGTCACCTCGCCGCCGCTTTCGTCCTGCCACGAGTAGCGCAGCAGCGAAGGCTCGCGCACCTCCAGCACCTCGCACAGGACGACGCCGCTCCAGCCGGGCTTGGGTTTCGCGATGAACTTGAACCTGGTGCCGACCGTGGGGGCGAAGCCCTCCGGCCGGGCGCCGGCGCCGGTGGCCGTCCACCGCGGGATCAGCTCCGGATCGGTGACCGCACGCCAGACCTTCTCTGGCGGGTGCGGGTAGTCGCGGACGATGTGGATGGCACTCATGGAGGGCTCCCTGTGGTGGCGGGCGTCAAGCACTGCATTAAACTTACAGACAATGTAAATTTACAGTAGCAGAAATTATATGGTGGCTGGATTATGCTTGAGTGATGATCCTGCGCACTGTGGACTGGACGGCCCTGCGCCCGCGCGACGGTGGGACCTCCACCGAAGGACTGCGGGAGCGCAAGAAGCGGATCCTGCGACAGCAGCTGTCCGACACAGCCACCGAGATGTTCATGGAACGGGGCTTCGACGCCGTACGGGTCGCCGAGATCGCAGAGGCTTGCGGGGTCTCGGAGAAGACGGTATTCAACTACTTCCCGACCAAAGAAGCCCTCGTCCTTGACCTGGGCGAGGCCACCTTGGACTCCCTGCGAACCATCCTGGCCGATCCGGACCTGCCGCCGGTCGACGCGGCATTGAAGATCCTTTCCGGTGAGCTCACCAGCATCACGGCGTGGCTGAGCGCTCAGGACGACCCGGCCGAGGCCAACGCCGTACTTCTGCGTTTTGCCATGCTGATCAGATCCACCCCGTCACTGCGGGCCCATCAGCGCGACACGGCCGACAAGCAAGTCGCCGTAGCCGCCGAAGTCTTGGCCCGGCGCACCGGGATGAGCCCGGACGACCCCGAACCGCAGATCGCCGCGACCGCCCTGCTCGCACTGTGGCCCGTCCAGTTCCGGGCCCTGCGCAAGCACCTGCACCACGCTCGAACCCCCGAGGAACTGCACGCCGCAGTCAGCTCCGACGTCCAACGCGCAGCCCAACTCATCGACACCGGACTCAGCTCACTCGCCTACGTCCGGCCGTAATCAGCGAAGCAGCCGTCCGGCCCGAGGCCGCGGTGAGCGACACCACCCTTGTCCCAGCCCGCCACTCGCCCCGCCTCGGACAGAACAGCAGCGCCCTCACATCTCAACGAGAGGCCGGCAGCCGACCGCACGAGCACTCAGCCGGGGCTGTCGCGCAAGAAGGCGAGCACCACACAGCGCAGGGTGACATCCACGCCTTGGCGCCAGACCAAAACCCAACGGTCCCGCGGAACAAGCCTGCCCCACCGTCCGTATCCCAGCAGGCCCATCCCCGCTCACTGCCCCGTCAGCCCACGCGGTCCATGTCATTCCGCCGTTCCTCCACCCGGCGTTCGATCCGGCGCAAGTCCTCACCGACCGCTTGGTCCCCTAGCGCACGCTTCGGCCCGCTGCAGGACCGTGACGTGGTGGACGGGTTCACCGGCGGCCTGCTCCAGGTGCAGGCAGTGGACGTCGTTAATCCAGCACATGATGTCCGCAATCGCCTCGCGGATCCCCCGATAGGGGCGTCTGCCATCCAGGCATAACGGGCACGTGTCGGGGACGTCTCAGGTGGTTACGGGCGGCGCTGGTCTGACGGGGGCGGTGCGGTCGAGCCGCGTGGGACCAGGCTGGGGACCTGGGCGGCGTGGGAGATGGCCTCGCGATGCGTCATTACGTCGAAGAGGGTCTCGGTCACGTCGGCGCCGAAGGAGAAGATGTCGTGCTGCATCGCCGACAGGGTGGGCCGGGTCAGTTGGCACAGCTGCGAGTCGTCCCAGGCCAGCACTGACAGGTCGTGCGGCACGGACAGGCCGAACTCCGCGACAACACCGAGTGCGGTGACGGCCATGAGGTCGTTGTCGAACACGATCGCCGTGGGGCGCTCGGGCGACAGCAGCAGAGTGCGGCACGCGCGGCTGCCCTGGTCGGCGGAGAAATCGGCGACCACGGTGCGTGCGGTCAAGCCGAGTTGCTGCGCGGTCTCTGCGAACGCCTTGGTGCGGATGGCGCTGTGGCCGAGCTCCTCGGGCCCGCTGACCCGGGCGATCCGGCGGTGGCCGAGGGCGGCGAGATACTGCACGGCCTCCGTCATCGCGGCCGCGTCGTCGGTCCACACGGAGGTGAACGGCCCAGCCAGCGACGGGTGTCCGACGACGACGGCCGGCAGTCCGATGCCGGAAAGCACCGGGATCCGCGGGTCGTCTGCCCGTAGGTCCACGAGAATGGAGCCGTTGACCCGGTTGCCCTGCCACCACCCGCGCTGGACCTCGATCTCCTCCTCGGGTTCCACCAGGCGCAGCAGCAGCGAGCAGGAGTGCCGAGACAGCACGCTTTCGATTCCGGAGATGAACTCCATGTAGAACGGCTCCAGGCCCAGCATCCGGGCCGGCCGCGCGATGGCCAGCCCGACGGAGTGCATCGCCCGACCCGACAGCGACTGCGCCGCCTGGTTCGGGCTCCACCCCAGGTCACGGGCCGCCTGAAGGATCCGCTCCTTGGTCTTGGAGGAGACGCCCGGCTTGTTGTGGACTGCGATGGTGACCGCGGACGGCGACACGCCCGCAAGTTTCGCCACGTCCTTGATCGTGGCCTTGCGGTCCTCCCCCGACGCTGTCGTGCGAGCCACCAGGATGTCCACCTTCAGATCGCTGCCGGAACACCGGGCTCCGAACCGGTAGAGCGCGCGAGTTCCCGCGGTCCCCACCCTGCAAGCCCGTTACAACCCCGTCCACCATAGCCTTCGACCGGGGAGAGCACCATGGCGTTACGAAAACCCCCTGCGACGGGCGGCTTCGGGATATTTCCTTGCGGCGCGTTGCGAGCTTGAACGTTTTATGGACATGCCTTTCGGGGCGCTTTAGGGTTGGGGCGCCCTGCAGACAGCCGTATCCGATGTGCTGTCGGTGTGCTGCGACTTGTAACCGAGCCGAGGGAGCCCGCCGTATCTCATCTCCCACGTCTGTCGGACCAGGACATCGCGACTCTTCCGGTACCGGACCATGCCGCCCTGCTGCCGCCCCATTTCCGCTTTGGGGTGGCCACGTCCGCGTACCAGATCGAGGGGGCCACGGCCGTCGACGGCCGCACCGATTCGATCTGGGACACCTTCTGCCGGGTACCGGGTGCAGTGGCCAACGGTGAGAGCGGCGAAAGTGCCTGCGACCATTACCGGTTGATGCCGCAGGACGTGGACCTTATGGCCGACCTGGGAGTGGACACCTACCGTTTCTCGGTTTCCTGGCCGCGGGTGCAGCCGGGCGGGCGTGGGCAAGGCCAATGCGGCCGGGCTGGCCTTCTACGACCGGCTGGTGGACCGCCTGCTGGAACGGGGCATCGACCCATGGGTGACGCTCTACCACTGGGACCTGCCGCAGGAGTTGGAGGACACCGGCGGCTGGCCGCACCGTGACACCGCGCACCGGTTCGCCGACTACGCCGAGCTGGTCTTCGACCGTCTCGGTGACCGGGTCGCGGCCTGGACGACGCTCAACGAGCCGTGGTGCGTGGCGATGTACGGGTACGCCGACGGCATGCACGCACCTGGCCGCCGCGACCGGTCCGCGGCCATGTACACAGTGCACCACTTGCTGCTGGGCCACGGTGAGGCGGTGTGCCGGATGCGGGCGCGCGGCGGCCAGGAGCACTCTTTCGGTCTGACGCTCAACCTGACGCCGAGCCTGCCGGCCACCAGGGATCCGATGGACGTGGCGGCGGCCCGCTTGTCGGACGGGTTCGGTGTCCGCATGTACCTCGACCCGTTGCTGCTGGGCCGCTACCCCGAGGACGTCATGGCGGACCTGCGGCAGGAGGGCATCACGTTGCCGGTCCATGACGGCGACGCGGAGATCATAGTGTTCAGCGCACGGGATCGGTGGCCGGGTCCACCGCGGCGTACGCGTTGACGCAGCGCAGAGCCGTCTGCAGAGCTTCTGCGTCGTGGCCGTTCCATCCGGTGACGGTGAACTCGGCGGTCTCCCCGGGCAACAGGGTCACCAGTCCGCGGTCGGTCCGCGCGTCGGGATGCAGTCGGTCTGCCTGTAGCAGCAGGTCGCGGACCAGGGTGTGCGCGGTGACGCTGATCCGCGCTCCCCCGGTTTGCGGGGTGACCTGGGTGGTCATCTCGGGGACGGGGTAGGCGAAGGTGTGGTCGGGGACGGGAAAGTGCAGCGCGCGCAGCCCGTCGGCGTCGGCGACGAGGAACTCGCGCGGTGAGCCGGCCGGAACGGTCACCTTCTCGGGCAGGTCGATCACCGCTACCGACCGGGCCGCCACCTGCACGGGCACGTGGAGTTCAGCGGACGTCCCGTCGTGGGCGTCGACCCGTCGAATCCGTGCCTGGCACGTCCATGGCTCGCCGCTCTGGTTGACCGCGGCGAGAACGATCCGGCCTCCGCGGTCCTGCAGGGTCAGCAGGCGGTCGGCGTAGAGGCGCTTGAGTTCGTGGTAGAGCGGCTTCTCGCGGCCGTCACCGTCGATGGCGGCCCAGGAGGTCACCGGCCAGCAGTCGTTGAGCTGCCACAGGATCACGCCGGCGCAGAGCGGCCAATGCGAGCGCCAGTGCTCGACGCCGGTGGCGGCGGCCCGGGCCTGGTTGACCTGGGTGAGGTAGTGCCAGGTGTCGAAGTCGGTGGGCACGGGGAAGTGGTGGGCCAGTCCGCGGTCCAGCTTGCCGTTGCCGTCCTCGGCCTTCTGGTGGTGCAACATGCCGGGAGAGTCGGGTGTCAGCGGCTCGTCACTGATCGAACGGCGCGCGGTGGCGTAGGCGGGCGGGGCCTGCCAGCCGAACTCGGCGACGAAGCGGGGCACGTCGTCGCGGTACACGGTGTAGTCGCGGCGGTTCCACACCTCCCAGGAGTGCGCGGTGCCGTGCCGCGGGTCGTTGGGGTGCAGGTCGCGCGAACCGGACCAGGGGCTGCCCGCCCAGTACGGCCGGGTGGGGTCGGTCTCGGCGACGACGCGGGGCAGCAGGTCGAGGTAGTAGCCCTCGCCCCAGGACCTGCCGCCCAGCGCCGGCTCCCAGTCCCAGTCGCGAAAGCCCCACAAGTTCTCGTTGTTGCCGTTCCAGAGCACCAGCGAGGGGTGCGGCATCAAGCGGACGACGTTCTCGCGGGCCTCGGCCTCCACCTCCGAGCGCAGCGGCTCCTCTTCGGGGTAGGCGGCGCAGGCGAACGGGAAGTCCTGCCAGACCAACAGCCCGAGTTCGTCGCAGGCGCCGTAGAAGTCCTCGCTCTCGTAGATGCCGCCGCCCCACACCCGCACCAGGTCCACGCCGGCCGCCGCGGCCTGCTCCAGGCGGCGGCGATAGTCCTCGGGCGTGACGCGGGAGGGGAAGACGTCCTCGGGGATCCAGTTGACCCCGCGGACGAACACCGGTGTCCCGTTGACCACCAGCGTGAAGGCGCTGCCGTGCTCGTCCGCGGAGGTGTCCAGTTCCACGGTGCGGAAACCGACGGAGCGCTCCCACACCTCCAGAGGTGCCGCGCGGTCGTCGGTCAGGGTGACGGTGCAGGCGTACAGGTGCTGTTCGCCGTAGCCACGCGGCCACCACCGCTCGACGCCGGGGACCTCGGCACGCAGCGTCAACTCATCGGTGTCCGACGGGAGTTCGGCGGACACCTCGGTTCCGGCGACCGTCACGATGATTGTCAGGGCTCGGCCGGACCCGCCGGCGGAGCGTTGGACGGAGACGTGGACGGTGACGATTCCGGTGCCGTCCTCGTCCATCGTCACTTCCGGGCGGACCTCGGCCAGTCGCGCCGTCGACCAGTGCTCGAGCCGCGGCTGGCGCCACAGGCCCGCGGTGACCAGTGTCGGCCCCCAGTCCCAGCCGAAGGAGCACGCCATCTTGCGGACGAACTGGTACGGCTCGGCGTAGGCGCCGGGCCTGTCACCGAGCAGCGTGCGGACCCGTTCGGCCTCGGCGTAGGCCGAGGTGAACGCCACGGTGAGCGGCGCCGGGCCCGCGGCGAGGGCGTCGGTGACGTCGAAGCGGAACGAGCGGTGCATGTTGCGGGTGCGACCCAGCACGTTGTCGCCGAGGCGGATCTCGGCGACGGTGTCGAGACCGTCGAAAACCAGATCGGTGCACTCGTGGTCCCGGTCGGAGCGCGGCAGTTCGGTGCTGTAGGTCCAGTCGGCCCGTCCCACCCACGCCACGTCGGTCTCGTTGCGGTCCAGGAACGGGTCGGCGATCAGGCCCGCGGTCAGCAGGTCGGTGTGCACGCAGCCCGGCACGGTCGCCGCGACGGGGGCGACCGGCAGGGTCTCCGGTGCCTGCTCCGGGTGGCGCCTGGTGGTGTCCAGGCGGACGGTCCAGCCGCGGGTGAGCGGCGTGCTGACCTTCATGCGGTCTCCTTGGGCCCGAATGGGCTCGGCAGTTGAGGGGGTGTGTGGCGGCGGTCGCTGTGCGCGGGGCTACTTGGTGGCGCCGGAGGCGAAGCCGTTGTAGATGAAGCGCTGCAGGGCCAGGAACACGACGAGGCTGGGGATGATCACCAGCGCGGCGCCGGCGGAGATGACCTCCCAGTGCGCGCCGAACGGTCCCTTGAAGCGGAACAGCGACGTGGAAATGGTGCCGAGGTTGTCGTCCGGCATGTAGAGGAAGGGGATGTAGAAGTCGTTGTAGATAGCCACGCCCTTGATGATCACCACGGTGGCAATGGCGGGCTTGAGCAGGGGCACGATGATGCGCCAGTAGATGGTGAACGAGTTGGCGCCGTCCAGCCGTGCCGCCTCGTCCAAGGAGACCGGGATGGAGCGGATGAACTGCAGGAAGATGTAGATGGACACGATGTCCGTGCCCATGTACAGCAGGACCGGCGCCCAGCGGGTGTCCATCACACCCAGGTTGTTGACGATCTGGTAGGTGGCGACCTGGGTGGTCACGCTGGGGACCAGCGAGGCGATCAGGAACAGCGCCATCACCAGCTTTTTGAACGGGAAGTGGAAGCGGTCGATGGCGTAGGCGGTCATCGAGCCGATCAGCACCGTGCCGAGCACGGAGAAGAAGAAGATGAACGAGGTGTTCCACAGGGCACGCAGCATGCGCCCGTCGTTGAATGCGACCACGTAATTGTGCAGGTTGAACCAGTTGTGAGGTGCGGCGAGCGACGGGCCGTCTGCCATCTCGCTGCTGGTGCGCAGGGAAGTGAGCAGCACTGCGGCCAGTGGAACCAGAACGACCGCGCCGGCCAGTACCAGCGAGAGGTACTTCAACGCCACGGCGACCCGGCTACGAAGCAGAGTTGAACGGCCGCGGGATCGCGGCGCCCTTGCCATGGCCGCCCCGTCGAGCACTGTCATGACTGTTCCACCCTCTCGTCGGGAAACAGCAGGCGCTGCACCCAGGTCACCAGCAGCACGATGAGCAGCAGCACCACCGCCGCAGCCGACGCGAGACCGGTCTTGTTGAAGTTGAAGGCGAGCTTGATCGTCTGGATGACGAACGTCTCGCTGTTGTTCGAGCCGCCGGTCATGATGAACGGGATCTCGAAGACCGACAGTGATCCGGACACCGCGAGGATCACGCTCAGGCTGATGATCGGCCGGATACTCGGGGCGATGACGTACCGGAACTGCTGCCAGCGGCTCGCGCCGTCCAGCGCCGCCGCCTCGTACAGCTGCGGTGGGATGGACTGGATCGCGCCGATGAACAGCACCATGTTCAGGCCCATGAACCGCCACACCGACACCCCGGCCAGCGAGGTGTTGACCAGGTGCGGATTGCCCAGCCACAGGTGCCGGCCGGCGCCGAACCAGTGCAGCACGGTGTCCAGCGTGCCGCCCGGCTGGAAGAAGTACAGGAAGACGAACCCGACGGCGACCCCGTTGATCAGATACGGGAAGAACAGGATGCCCTTGAACAGGTTCCGCAGCCGGATGTCGAAGCTGAGGATCGTGGCGAAGTACAGGGCCGCGCAGATCTGCACGACCGACGCACCGAGGTAGAACAGGCTGACCCAGAACACCTGGAACAGCTGCGGCCGGGTGAACAGGTCCCGGTAGTTGTCCAGTCCGACCCAGTTGCTGGTGGGACTCAGACCGTCCCAGTCGGTGAAGCTGTACTGCACCATGTGCACCACGGGCAGCAGAGTGAAGGTCACCAGCAGCGTGAGGGGGACGAGCAGGTACAGCCACGGGGTGCCCCACCAGGTTCCCCTCCTGCGCCACAGGACCGGCTTGCGGTGCGGCTGATGCCAGTGGGAGCGGGCCGCGTCCGGCGGCGGCAGGGTGCGGGCAGGAGGGGTGCGGCCCGCGGTCCGCGGTGCGCTCATGTGGTCCTTCTTCCGGTCGCCGCGTGGCAGGGGCGGCAGGCTTGTGAGGTGGCGGCGAAGAGGGAACGTCCCCTCGGACCAGCCAGGTAACGGCACGGGCGGCGCAGGCCCGCACCGGGTGCGGCTGCTCCGGCCTGGTCCCCGCCGGGGCCGGAGCAGCGGTACGGCAGGGTCCGTCAGCCGACGGTGCCCTGGGCGTCGGACCACTTCTTGTTCAGGTCCTTGAAGATGCTGTCCTTGTCGCCACCGGCCGCCCCGCGGGCGACATCGACGATGTGCTGCGGGTAGTCCTGGTTGTTCAGGCCGATCTCGGACGTCTTGTCGATCTCATCGACAAGGGCGGTCTTGCCGTACGCCATGTGCACGAGTCGCACCCCGGCCTCCTGGAACGGCTTGAGGTCTGCGGGCAGCGGCGAGCCCTTGATCGAGGAGATCGACAGCGCGGCCTGCGCGTCACCGGACTTGCTGATGAACCAGTCGATCCACGCGCGGGCCGCGGCCTTGTTCTTGGAGTGGATGTTGATGCCGTACTGGTAGTCCGGGCGGACGACGGAGCAGAAGTGCCCATCCTGCTGCGTCGGGAACGGCATGAAGCCGATGTCGTCGGGGTTCTTGCCGGCCTTCTTGGCCGCGTCCTGCATCTGCACCACGGCCCAGGAGCCCAGCCACATGGTGGCGACCTTGCCAGTGCCGATGAGGGCCTTGGAGTTCTCCCAGTTGGTGGTGTTGGGGTCGGCCTCGGAGAGCTTGTCGTGCACGACGTCGTAGAGAAGCGAGTCGACGACGTTCAGGTCCTGCCCCGGCGCCCAGGGCTCCTTGGTGGTGGCGAGCTTGTCGTTGGCGGCGGGGTCACAGCTCGGGGAGCCCAGCGCGTTGCCCCAGTTGGTCATGGGCCAGCCGTCGTGGTAGTTCGTGTAGTACGGGGTGGCGCCCGTCTTGGCCTTGATGGCCTTGAGGTCGTCGATGAACTGCTGCGGCGTGGTGGGCCAGGTGGTGATGCCCGCCTTCTTCCACACGGCCTTGTTGTAGACGAAGCCGTTGGCGGTGCCGATGTTGGCGATGCCGTAGACCTTGCCGCCGACCGCGGCGTGGTCGGTGAAGTCGTAGGTCTTCGACAGGTCGGCGGACGTGCCCAGGGGGGCGAAGAAGGTCGGATACTCCTTGAGGGGAACGGAGTTGGGGATGGACAGTACGTCGCCGTAGTTCTTGCTGTTCATCCGGATCTTGACGTCGCCCTCGTAGTCGGTGAGGCCCTGGAACTTCACCGTCACGTGCGGGTAGACCTTGTTGAACTCCGCGGCGTACTTCTTCGCGGTGCCGTCCTGCACCTGGTCGGTGCGGTTGGTGAGCACCTTGATCGTGCCGGTGACCTTGGACGGGTCGGTGGGGACCTTCACCACGGCCGAGGACGATCCGCCACCGCTCCCGCTGCCCACGTCGCAGGCGGACAGTCCCAGGGCGAGTACCACACCGGTGGCCGCAAGTGCTGTTCTCCGCATGCCGATCCCACTCTCTCGTCGCTGAACGGAAAGCGCCGCACTGCATGCCGCGCAGCGACGGACGTCTCGTCGTCGGGGCGAAGCGGCTCGATGGCTGCTTAACGTAGACGCAACGCGAGGCCGTGTCCATATAACGGTCTAGTTTTATGACAGCGTGACGCTTCGCCTACGGCGCGGCGGGGAGCGGCAGGCTGTTGCAAGCATTGACGTGGTACGCGTTGCCCGCCTCGATCAGGGTGGCTAAAACGCACCAGCGCACGGCTGGCTCGCCGGCTACGTCCGGCATCCTTACGAGGACGACCCTGGCATGGGGTGCTGCTGGAAGAACCGCCACATCAGATCGTCGGCGCTGATCTCATGGGTCACGGTGCCGTTCCCGTTGTCCTGCGGGGAATCCGGCCAGGTGTGACCGCCGTTGGAGACCGTGTACAGCTGGACCTCGGCGCCGTCACGGCAGCCGCCGTAGACCGTCCTGCTCACATGGGTGCTGACCTGGCTCGTGGTTGGGCCTGTCGTGCAGCCGTCCAGTCCGGCCCAAGCCTGCTGCGCCACCGGCACCGAGTACTGCCAGGCCGTGGCGTCGCCGCCTCCGTTGTAGGGGTTGGTGTTGTCCTGCTGGCCGTGGAAGGCGATCACCGGAACCGCACGCGAGGGAGTGCACGTCGACAGGTCCGGCCTGCTGTGGTCGGACGGGTCGGGTCGCCCGGCCCGGATGCCGGCCACCGGAGCGATCGCGGCGAACTTGTCGGCGAGCATGCAGCCCAAAGCGGAGGTCATCCGGCCGCCTCCGGAGTAGCCGGTGGCGTACACCCGGGCCGAGTCGACGCACGCGCTCTCGGTGAGGGTATCGATGACCTGCCGAAGGAAGCCGACGTCGTCGCGGGTGCCGCTGGGTGTGACGTAGGGGACGTTCCAGATGTAGCCGCTGCCGCTGGGCACCACCCCGGTGGGCGCGGCCACGATGAATCCGTCGGTATCGGCCGTGGCTGCCATATCGCTGTACGAGAGCTGTCCGGCACCGGTGGACTGACTGCCGTGCAGGTCCAGGACCAGCGGCAGCCGGGCTCCCGCTGCGCGGGTCGGGACGTGCACCAGGACCTGGTAGGTCTTGCCGCCGAAGGACACCGGCGTGTTGTACTGGCCGCTACCCAGACTCGAAGTGCACGAGCCGGGCGGCGGGGTCGTGCCGCCCGGCGGCAGGTGCCAGATCTGCCAGGCGTTGGTGTTGCGGTCCCAGATCTGCAGGCGCGTGCCGTTGGCCGTGTTACCGCCCGGCACGTCGAGGTAGCGGCCGGACTGCGGGTTCTTCAGATGCCCGTCGGACTCGGCGACCCACTGCTGGGCACCGGAACCATTGCAGTCCCACAACTG
>NZ_JAFJSY010000086.1 GCF_019857225.1 Streptomyces plumbidurans | reverse complement strand
CCGCCCGGCACGTCGAGGTAGCGGCCGGACTGCGGGTTCTTCAGATGCCCGTCGGACTCGGCGACCCACTGCTGGGCACCGGAACCATTGCAGTCCCACAACTGCAGCTTGACCCCGTTCGCCGTGCCCTGACCCGTCACGTCCAGGCACTTGCCGAGCGCACGGACCGTCCCGTCCGAACCCACCGTCCACGACTGCGCGTTGGTGCCATTGCAGTCATACAGCTGCACCGCCGTACCGTTCGCAGGGTTCGCCCCCGCCACATCCACGCACTTGCCACCCACACCCGTGATCACACCCGTACCCCCAACAGGCGGCGGCGTCGTCCCCCCGCCCGTGGGGATGTGGATGTCGCCGCGGCTGAGCACCCGGGGGTCGTAGTAGCCGGCCTTCACCGAGTCGTTGGAGTTGTACGCGGAGTTGGTCAGGTAGTCCAACCAGACGTTCCAGTACACCCACTTGGGCTGCGCGGACAGCTGGGCGGGCTGGGGCACGCTGCCGACCTCCGCCAGCGCCATGGGCTTTGCGCCGGCGATGTTCGAGAGGGCGTTGTACCAGTCGTTCGAGGGGAACTTGTTGACCCATACGTCCATGCCGACGACATCGACGTAGTTGTCACCCGGGTAGTAGCTCGCGGCCTGCGAAGCACCACCGGCTACGTCCTTGAGGGCCCAGACCCAGATGATGTTGTGCAGCCCCTGCGCCTCCAGGTAGTCGTGAGTGATCTGGAACAGCCGCGCGCTGCCGTTCGGGCCAGGACGGCCACCCCACCATGCCCAGCCCTCGTTCATCTCGTGCAGCGGCCGGAACAGCACCGGGATCCCGGCGTCCTGCAACTGCTGGAAGTACGGGACGAATTGCTGGAGCTTGGCCTTGTAGTCGTTGTTCAGCGTGGTGCCGTCGGTGATGACCTGGCTCCACTCCGCGTCCGACAGCTTGCTGCCGTTGACCGGATCGGAACCGCCCTCGAAGGCGCAGGTGGCGACGTCCGGCCGGCACGCGTGCATCATCAGCCCGGGCAGCGCACCGGCGTTGCACTCGGCCTTGGCCTCGTTGATGACGGTCTGCCGGTTGTCGATGTCGTTCTGGCTGAAGCCGAAGTCACCGTTCCAGATGCCCGGGTACTTGCCGGTGATGTCGTGAACCTTGCTGATCCACTGCGACGGGTTGCTGTTGGCGCCGCCCTGCTGCCCGGACAACACGTGGTTGCCGGTCAGGCTCTTGAGATAGGCGATCTCGTCGGCCTTGGTGACACCGGACGCGGCGGGAGGCGCGGCGGGCGCCGCGGAGGCACTCCCCCCGGTCAGGGTGAGCGCGAGGCCGGCGACCGCGGCGGCCACGGTACCGGCCAGCAGCGCGCGGGTTCTGGCGCGTAGGGACATGGGGGTTCCTTTCGCGGGTGGGGAGTGAGAGATCCGACCGGCGCCCTGGTTCCGGGCCGGCCGGTGCCTAGGCGTTCCGTGGCATCGTCAGGTCGGAAGGTGCCAGATCTGCCAGGCGTTGGTGTTGCGGTCCCAGATCTGCAGGCGCGTGCCGTTGGCCGTGTTACCGCCCGGCACATCGAGGTAGCGGCCGGACTGCGGATTCTTCAAGTGCCCGTCGGACTCGGCGACCCACTGCTGGGCACCGGAACCATTGCAGTCCCACAACTGCAGCGCCGTGCCGTTCGCCGTGCCCTGACCCGTCACATCCAGACACTTGCCCAGCGCCCGGACCGTCCCGTCGGATCCCACCGTCCACGACTGCGCGTTGGAGCCATTGCAGTCATACAGCTGCACCGCCGTACCGTTCGCGGAGTCCGACCCCGCCACGTCCACGCACTTGCCACCCACACCCGTGATCACACCCGTACCCCCGACAGGCGGCGGCGTCGTCCCCCCGCCCGTGGGGATGGTGAACTGGCCCTGGCTGAGAACGCGCGAGGAGTTGAAGGTGGCTTGGAGGCCGGTCGTGGAGTTGGCCGAGGTGATGTAGTCGGCCCAGATCATGAACCAGGTCCACTGCGGTTGCGAGGCGAGCTGCGACGGGGTGGGCACCGTGCCGACCTCGGCGAGGGAGACGGGCTTGCCGTGCGCGACGTTCAGGAGGGCCTGGTACCAGTCGCTGGTGGGGAAGCCATGGTCCCAGGGGTCGAGGCTGGCGACGTCGACGTAGTTGTCACCGGGGTAGAAGCTGGACACGCCGCCGGAACCGCCGCCCGCGTCGGTGTCCTTGACGTTCCAGACCCAGATGATGTTGGTCAGGCCCTTGGACTCCAGGTAGTCGTGCGTGATCTGGTAGAGCTTGGCACTGCCGTTGGTCCCGGGGCGGCCGCCCCACCACGCCCAGCCCTCGTTCATCTCGTGCAGCGGCCGGAACAGCACCGGGATCCCGGCGTCCTTGAGCTGCTGGAAATACGGTACGGCCGTGTCGAGCTTGGCCTTGTAGTCGTTGTTCAGCGTGGTGCCGTCGGTGATGAGCTGGCTCCACTCCGAGTCCGACAGCTTGCTGCCGTTGATGCCACCGTCGAACTGGCAGGTGGCCACGTCCGGCCGGCACATGTGCCAGGTCAGGTTCACCAGCGAGCCGTTGGCCCATTCGGTCTTGGCCTGGTTGATCATGGTCTGCCGGTTGGCGATGTCCGTCGAGGTGAAGCCCAGTTCACCGCCCCACAGCCCGGGCCACTTGCCGGTGATGGAGTGCGCCTGCGCGGTGTACTGCGACGGATTGCTCAACGGCTCCTTGTTGTGGACACCGCTGATGGTGTGGTTGCCGCTGATCTGGTGCAGGTAGTTGATCACGGCGTCGGGGGTCGAGGCGCCCGTTGCGGACGCCGGCGACGAGGAAACGGCCAGCCACGTGGCACCGGCCAGCGGGATGGCGGCCAGTAAAGCGGCGGCCTTGCGCGTGAAGATCTTCGATCTCAATGGGTGAGCCTCTCATGAGCAACCGTGGGGGTGGAACGTTGCATGTGCGGAGGCAACCGAGCCTGCTCGACCGAGCCTCGGAGCAATCGCTGTCGCGCTCTGAACTGACGCCAGAAGCTAGAACTCCGCCTTGTTGGTGTCAATGGATTGGACCAGACCGGAAGTAAAACGTGCCAGTAGTCGAGGTTCCGTCTGGACCAACGCGGCTTCCCCGTGCGGTCGCCGCGCTCGGCGCCATCGAGGATCAACGAGGATCAACGAGGTGAACAACCTCGCACCGCCCCCTAGGCGTACCGACCAGTCGGTACTACCCTCTGGCCACGCTCTCGGAGCCGGGCGCATCGTGCCCCGTAGCCGTGACGCAGCACCCGGTTTCCGTAACCCAGGAGGAGCCGTATGTCCGCCACACCGACCGCGTTCGACGCCGACAAGCCCACGCCTGACGGGCCCGTCGTGAACGCCCGCGGGCCGCTGGCCCGCCTGTACCGTCGCGAACTGGCGGATTACCCGCCTACGGGACGCCGCATGGCGTATCTCGCGATCGTGGTCACCACCACCGTTGTCCTGTACTACATGCTGTACATCCAGTACGCGGTGGCGACGTCGATCATCACGCACTTCGACATGACATACCGCTACTTCATCTGGGTCTCGGTGATCGGCAACGCGGTCGGGGCCTTCGCCTCGCTCGTGGCCGGTCTGGCCGATCGCTGGGGCCGGGCGAATCTGGTGGTCTACGGACTGCTGATCGCCTCGCTGCTGGTCTTCTTCGGGCTGCCGAACGCGGCGAACAAGAGCACCTATCTGGTGCTCTTCGCGCTCGTCAGCTTCATCGAGGGCATCGTGCTGGTCGCCACTCCCGCGTTGATCAGGGACTTCTCGCCTCAGCTCGGCCGGGCCACGGCGATGGGGTACTGGACGATGGGCCCGGTCATCGGCTCTCTGGTCGTCACCACCGTCACCAGCAACACCCTCGACAGCGCCACCTGGCAGGACGAGTTGCGGTATTCGGCGATCGCCGGGTTCATCGTCTTCGTCGTGGCGATCTTCGCGCTGCGTGAGTTGGCCCCGGCGCTGCGCGACCAGACCATGGTGACGCTGCGGGACCGGGCACTGGTCGAGGCGCGCGCCAGGGGGCTGGACACCGAGGCGGTGCGCCGCGGCGAGTGGCGGCAGATGATGCGCCTGGACGTGCTGGGTTCGGCCTTCGCCATCGCCGTGTTCCTGCTCCTCTACTACGCGGCGGTCGGCAACTTCGTCGTCTACTTCGCGACCATCTTCGGCTACAGCGAGCAGCGCACCAACGCGCTGGCCAACTGGTACTGGGGCGCGAACGCCATCGCTCTGGTCCTGGTCGGCCTGCTCTCGGACCGGCTGAAGGTCCGCAAGCCCTTCATGATCGTCGGCGCCGTCGGCTCCATCGTCGTGACCGCGATCTTCGCGACCCGCGCCACCCACCAGACCACCGACTACTACACGTTCGCCTGGCTCTTCATCGGCATCGGAGTCTTCAGCGGCATCGCCTACGCGCCCTGGATGGCGAGCTTCACCGAGACCGTGGAGAAGCACAACCCGGCGGCAACGGCGGCGGGTCTGGCGGTGTGGGGCTGGACGGTGCGCATCGTCGTCGCCGTCTCCACAGCCTTCATCCCGGTGCTGGTGACGTCCGTGACCCCGCTGGTGGAGCACGGCAGCGAGGTGAAGGCCGCCTCGGCGCAGGCGGCGCCCGCGCTGGCCATCGTCAACGCGCACCCGCAACTCTTCGCCGAGCTGAACAAGTACACCCCGACCACGGTGCCGCCCGCGCTGAGCGCCCGCGCCGTCAAGGAGGTCGGTGCGGCGAACCTGGGTGTCGTGCAGAAGGCCGCGCCGCAGCTCAAGGTGCTGCAGGAATACGGTTCCCAGGTCCAGAAGGCGTCGAAGAACGGGCCCGGTGAGTGGCGCGACTGGTGGTGGATCTGCGTCGGCGGCCAGGTGCTCTTCCTGCCCTTCGTCTTCGTGATGGCGGGTCGCTGGAGCCCGCGGAAGGCGCGTGAGGACGCCGAGGCGCACCAGATAGCGGTCGATCGCGAACTGGCCGCCCTCGCCGCCGCAGAGAAGTGACCGGACGCGGGGCCGGCCGGACGGACGGACCGGCCCCGCGTCCGGTGATGGAGCGGGGTCGGGGCGAACTCGCGGACCGCGCAGGGATCACCCCGGCCGACCTGGCAGTACATCGACTGCGGATCGGGACGCCGCCAGCGTCAACAAGGCGAACGCGACAGCGAAGCCGAGCATGGTGAAGACTCCCCTGGGCCAGAAGATATGGCTGTCGACGAACGACCAGCACGAGGCCAACAGCACTACGGCACCCGGCAATACCCTCACACTGTGGCGGCGCCAGAGCACCGCGCAGGTGGCCGACGAGGCCACGGCCAGCCCGTACACCCCCACCCTGCCCAACTCGTCGCCGACGTAGAACAGTCGACCGGCCGCCCCGTGGACACCGTGCTCCACGACGGTGCCGGCGGATATGCCGGCCACGGCGTCGAGGCCGGAGTAGTAGGCGGCGAAGCAGAGACATCCGGCCCAGGACACCACCGTCAAGGCGCCTTCGACGTCGCGTCGAGGCCGCCCCCACAGGGGAACCACCAGCCCAAGGACGAGGAAGGGGAAGAGGGGCAGCAGAAAGATGTGCAGAGTAACCCAGTGACCTGCTGTCGCTCCTGTCAGATGCCGGGGATGCACCAGACCGGCCAGCGCCAACAACAGCGGAGCAGCAGTCACCAGTGCCAGGGCGCGAAGAGTGCGGAAGGGTCGCATACGCTCACGCTATTGAGCAGCCTGATGCCCCACCGGGCGGTCTCGTCGCGCGTAAGGAAGCCGTAAGACGGCAGGGCCTTCAGCGCTGCGGAGTGCAGTCGTAGAGGCGGAAGCTGCCGTCGGTTTGGCGGGCGTAGGCGGTGGGGCGGATGCGGGTGCAGTGGGACTTCACCCATGTGGTGGCGGGGGTGGTGGGGCGCTGGGTGGTGAGGAGCGCGTAGCGCAGCTTGTGGGTGGCGACGAGGCTGCCGATCTGCTGGGCGCTGGGAAAGGGGGTTTTGCCGGTGAAGCCGCCCATGACGAGGACGGGCTCGGACTTCGCGCGCAGCAGGGGCTCGGCGGTGTAGGCGGCCTGGGTGGCGAGCAGGTACTTCTCGCCGTGGCGGTGCGTGGTGAGGTAGTCGAGCAGTGCGGTGTCGCGGGCGTTGGGCTGGTCGAGTCCCCTCCTTCGTGGGGCGTGGTGGGGATGCTCGTAGTACGACTTGCCGACCGGACCGGCCATCGGCGAGGTGGTGGCGCCTGCGTAGAGCGGGTTGAGGGCGGAGAGGGCCCAGCCTGCCGGTACGACCAGGGTCGCGGCGATCCCGGCGGTAAGGGCGGCGTGGACCATCCGAGGAGCGGTGCGCGGCCCGCGGCTCCACAGGCCCACCACACCGCACAGCGTGAGCATCACGGCGACCGGCAGGAGCCAGGAGACGAACCGGGTCGGCCAGTCGAGCACCAGCGCCCACACCGCCGTCAGCACGATCGCCGCCGGGAGTGCCAGATGCCGCCGGCCGGCCGTCTCGGGCTCCGCCTCCGGTTCGTATGTCGCCACTGCCTCCGGTGCGTATGTCGCCGCCGGCTTCGGCTCGTAAGCCGCCAGCGCCTCCGGTCCGTATGTCGCCACCGCCTCCGGCTCGTAAGCCGCCAGCGCCTCCGGTTCGTACGTCGCCGCCGGCTTCGGTTCGTACGTCCTGCCCGGCCTCGGCTCGTGCTTCGCCTCGTACTCGGAGCGGAAGAGCGCGAGCCCGCCGCCGGCCAGCGCGGCGAGCGCCGGGGCGATGACGGCCGTGTAGTAGGCGTGGTTGCCGTTGGACGCGCTGAACACCAGGGTGTGCACGGCCAGCCAGCCGCCCCACATCACAAATCCCGTGCGCAGCGGGTCGGTTCGCGGTTTCCCGGACCGCCAGAGGATTCCCAGCACCGCGGCGAGCACGGCGAGCGGCAGGAACCAGGCGACCTGCGGGCCGACCGTGTTGTTGATCAGCATGTCCCAGCCGGTGTTGCCGGTGGTGCGGCTGGCGGCGGTGCCCGCGACGGCGCCGAACGCGGTGGAGTCGCTGCTGAAGCGGCTCAGGCCGTTGTATCCGAAGACCAGGGTGAACGGATCGTTGTTGGACGTGCCGTCGAGGTACGGGCGGCTCGCGGCCGGTGTCGCCCAGGCGATCAGCGCCCAGGAGCAGGAGATGGCCAGAGCGACCGCTCCGGCCGCCAGGACGCGCAGGGCACGGTTCAACCGGGTTCCGGGTGCGGCGAGTTGGTAGACGGCGGCGAAGACCGGCAGCACCAGCCACGCCTGCAACATCTTCGCCTGGAAGGCCAGCCCGACCCAGATCCCGCAGGTGATCAGCGGCAGCAGCCGCTCGGTGCGCACGGCCTTCTGCAGTGCGCCGGCGGCCGCCACCAGGAGCAGGGTGAGCGCGGTGTCCGGGATGGTGGCACGGTTGAGCGCCACGGTCACCGGGGTGAGAGTGAGCATCAGGGCGGCGATCAGCGCGGCGAACGGACCGGCCCAGGCCCGGACGATGCGGTGCAACAGCCATACGGTGAGCACGCCCTCGACGACTTGCGGCAGCGCGGCTGCCCAGGTGTGCGGGCCGAAGAGCCAGACGGAGACGGCGTCGGGCCAGAAGGCGCCGGGCAGTTTGTCGATGCTGATCGATCCGCTCGCGTCGAGCCCACCGAAGAAGAAGGCACGCCAGCCTGCGGCCATCGACCGTATCGCCGCACCGTAGAAGGGGTGGATCGCGGCGTGCCCGAGGCCCCAGGAGTACAGCGCAGCGGCGACGACCAGCACCGCGGCGAGCGCCGGGCGCTCCCAGCGCGCGACGTCCTCCGGCAGTTCGGAGAGGCTGTCGTCGGCCGTCGGGCGGCCTCGGTGCCCTCCGGTGGGCCGGGTGGCGGGGATGGCGGTCATGGCGGTGGTCCTCGGGTCAGCAGGTCAGGTGAGGCGGCGGTGCACGGGCGGCGTGATCACAGGAGGCGGGATCACAGGCTGCGTGATCACAGGCGGCGGGCCGCGCGGAAGCCGCGGGCGTAGAAGTCGGTGCCGTCCAGCAGCGCGTGGCCGGACATGTCGCCCATGGTGGGGCCGTTGGCGGCGGAGCGGCTGGAGTAGAAGCGGTGGCGGCCCTTGTCGTCGAGGCCCATGTACATGCCGCAGTGGTCGATGAAGTCCGGCCGGTCCTTGATGATGGCGAAGAAGACCAGGTCGCCGGGTTGCAGGGCGTTCAGGTCGGTGGCCTGCTCCTTGCCGGTGTGCGGGATCACCACGCGGCCGGGACCGTAGGCGGCGATGGCATACGCGCGGCGCGGCAGGCCGGCACCCTTGGTGTTGGTGCTGTGCAGGGGAATGCCCATCCGGTAGCCCCACACCAGCCGTTGGAAGCCGGAGCAGTCGGCGTCGCCGTAGCGGGCCTTGTCCGGCTGCACGCGCGTGCCGTCCGGGAATGTCCAGGGAATGCCCAGATAGTCGTAGAAGTCGGACTGTTCGTCGTGGAAGGCGAAGTCCAGCGGGTTGTTGACCGCGGCGTTGCGCGGGCCGAAGTGCGCGGTGCCCGCGTAGCGCACGCCGGCAGCGTTGTGCTTGTCGGGCGCCCCCGCACTGCTGTACTGGAACGCCACCGCGAAGACGTCCGGGCTGGTGTCGCCGAGCGCCTTGCGGAACCAGCTCTTGAACGAGGCGGACTTCTCCATGCCCTGCTGCCATTCATGCGGCAGCACCCGCACCCAGGCGTCCGTCGTCACCTTGGCCTCGGTGGTCCGCGGCTCGCTGAAGCTGCGGGAGGGCCCGGTGAGGACGGCCGTACGGGCTCCGTCGGTGAAGGTGGCGAGGGTGCCGCCGTCGGCGTCACGGACCACGGTGCGGGCGGGCGCGGACAGTCGCTCGAAGGTGTGGGCGCCGGTGGCCTGGGCCTTCGAGCCGGCGCGGGTGCCGTCGGCGACCGCCCCGTCTCCGTCGTCGCCGCCGTGCCGGTGGTGGTCCCAGGCGTACCCGCCCGCCACCCCGGCGGCCGCGACGCCGGCGATCGTCCCGAGCACGGCGCGGCGGGTCGGGCGGCTGCTCCTGCCGGTGGGTTGGGAGTGCATGGCTGATCCTCCTGGACGTGTGAAGTGAGGGGGCAGTGGGGGCAGTCAGGCGGTGGGCAGGGCTCCCATCAACAGACCGGAGACCAACACCACGTACGTGGCCAGCGTCACCGCCGTGGTCGAGATGACCGTGGCCGCCAGTGGCTGCCTGACCATCTGGTAGGAGACCAGGCCCGGGACGATGAAGCCCAGGGTCTGGGACGTGTAGAGCAGCGGAAACTCGTGACTCAAAGCGAGCATCACGGTGGTCTGCATCAGCACCGCGCACAGCACCACGGCGGCGAACAGCCGCTTGCCGTAGAGGATCACCGTGCGTTGCAACAGCTTGGTCATGAAGTACGAGAGCGCGGCCACAACGACCATCAGCCCGGCCATCCGTACGTCGGTGACGAGCGTGAGGGCGATCCAGCCCGGGGTGATCATTCCCCCGGGCGAGAGGTTGGTGGTCAGGTAGCAGACGAGCGAGAAGACCAGCCCGAGGGCGATCCCGAGTGCGGCGGTCTGTGCGGTGAGGTTGGCGGGGATCACGGGTTCCTCGTGGACTGGGGCGAATCGTAGGAGTGCTGCCGGTCGTGGGAGTGATGCCGGTCGTGGGTGTGGTGCGGGTCGTCGGCGGTGCTGTGGTCCTCGGACCGGCCATGGCGTTCGGCGAACCGCCGGGCGAGGTCGCGCTGTTCGGGGATACGGAAGGCGTACGTCGGTGTCTCCAGCGGTGCCACCCAGCTGTACGGCTCCGGCTCGGGCGGCCGGGCCACCGAGACCTGCGCCCGGGGTATGGCGATCTGCATCGTCTCCTGGTCCAGCCCGTCGCCGTCGGGAACCGCGTCGAGCAGGTCCTCGGATTCGTCCAGCGGCAGCTCGGCGAGGCATTCCAGGAACAGCTCGCCCTGACCGTGGATGTTGCCGATCGCCACCAGCGAGGAGGCCGGCCCGAGTTCCGCGAGCATGGCCGCGGTCAGCTCCTCGGGGTCGCGGCGGTCGCCGCCGAGGTCCACCACTCGCCCGGTGAAGCCGGCGGGAATCGCGTCGCGGGCGCTCTTGGTCGGATGGCCGATCAGGAACACCGTCTCGGCGGCGAGGTCCGGGACGATGGCGCCCATCTGGCCGTTGCGCTCCACCCGGTCCGGGCGGCAGTTGATGACCACGTTGATCGGCCGTCTGATCGCGCCCAGGTCCTCCAGCTGCTTGACGTTCATCAGCGTCGACTCGGGATCGTTGGCCGCGAAGACGTTGGCGAACCGCAGCTTCTTGCCCTCGGGGGTGACGTAGCGCTCCACCGACAGCACGCCCGGGTCGGGCGGCGCGTCCCACATGCCCTGCATCGCGGTGTGCCGCTCCACGCCGAGCAGTTCGGCGACGGCGAGCGCGATCGCCACGTTCTCCTTGAAGGTGAACCAGCTGAAGCCGCGCAGTTCGGCGTCGGTCACCGTCTCCGGATCGACCGCGATCAGCCGGCAGTTCCGCCGGTCGGCCTCCTCCTGGAGGATGTGCAGCCGGTCCTTCTCCGCCGTCACGCACACCCCGCCCACCGGCATCGAGCGGGACAGGGAGCGGGCGACGTCGTCCAACGTGGGCCCCATCTCCTCCAGATGGTCCTCGCGGACGTTGCACAGCACGCCGATCGTGGAGCGGATCAGCTTCTCCTGATTGGTCTCCTGCAGCGCGGGCATCACCGCCATGCACTCGATGACGAGCGCGTCCGGCCGGTAGGACGCGGCCCGCCGTACGATGCCGATCTGCTCGACGATGTTGGAGATGCCGAACTTGCGGTACACCGGTTCCTCGGTGGCATCCGGGTGGATGAACCGGGCCGCGGTACCGGTGGTCTTGGCGACCGTGACCAGGCCGCCGCCGCGCAGCGCGCCCGCGCACAGCCGGGTGATCGAACTCTTGCCGCGGATGCCGTTGACCAGCACCCGCGTCGGTATCTGCTCCAGCGAGGCGAAGTGCCGCCGCTGCTCCACGATTCCGGCGATCCACAGCCCGGAACAGCACAGCAGGACGATGACATAGAGGAAGAGCACGCAGATTCCGTCCTTCTACCGCTGGAGGGTGTTCGCAGGCAGGGGCCGCGAGGGCCCGGCGACGTGACCGGATCTGGCCGCCCGGTCGCGTTCCGCGAGGGCCTGGCGGATCAGCTCCAGGCTGCGGGTGACCGAGCCGATCTCGTCGTGGTTGACGGGATGCAGCACGGTACGGCGGTCCCCGCCGGCGAGCCGCTCCACGAGCACGGCGACTGCGCGCAGCGGCCGGATCACCACGACGTGCAGCCAGCCCAGGCAGGCCACGCCGACCGAGAGGCCCAGGATGCCGGCGAGCATGGTGCGCTGCTCGGCCTGCACCGCGGGGATCTGGAGCCCTGCCGCGGGCTCCGCGGCCACCACGTGCCAGCCGAGGCGGGCGGTCGGGCCGCTCTGTGCCAGCGGCGCGGCGGCGTCGACGGAAGGGCCGGACGACGTGAGGTGCACCGCGGAGGTCGCGGTGCCCGTGGTCCCCGGGGCGCTCTGGGTGGCGCGGGCGAGACGGGTCAGGCCGGAGTTGGGCAGGGACTGGAAGGCGCGGTAGCCCACGCTTGCCGCCAGCACCTTCTCGCGGCCGTCCGTCACCCAGACATCGCCCAGCTTCGGCCTGGGCAGTATGGAGTTGAGCGCCTGAACGTCGATCTCGCCGAACAGGACCACCCCGGCCGCCCTGGCCTTGCCCTTGACGGCCGGGACCTGGGTGTAGGCGGCGATCGCCGGGATCCGGCCCGAGGTGTTGACGGTGGTGATGCCGCCGCCGTCAGGCACGTGGACGAGGGTGCGCAGCGGTGTGCCGCCCACCCTCAGGGTGATGCCGCCCGAGCGGTCCAGGAGATACAGCGAGCGGTACTGCTTGTGCTCGGCCAGTGAGTGCCTCAGCACCTCGGTCTGGGCGGCCCGGCTCCTGCCCGGCAGGCCGGCGGCCGCGGCGCTCAGCTCGGTGTACGAGTGGTCGAGGGACTGCCGGATCCGGCCCGCCGCGATCTCCGTACGCGTCTGCTGGTCGGCGAGGACGGGAGCCGGAACGGCGGTCACGGTGTCCGCCCGGTTCAACAGGAAGACCATCGGCGCCGACCAGCAGGCCACCACCAGCACGCCGAGCACGGCCAGCGCCCGGTAGCCCGGTCCACGCCTGGCCGGGAAATCCTGCGGGCCGCTCTCGCCCAGCAGTTGGCGGCGCAATGCGTCCAGTGCCCGCCCGATCCTGGTGAGTTCACCGAAGCCGTGCAACGGAACCGGCCGGGACAACTCCGACGAAGCGGCCGGCCAGTCCTGGCTCGCCTGGCCCGCCCCTCGGGCGACCCGGCCGGCGGACAGGTACAGCCGCAGCAGTGGCCGCTGCACGCAGAAGTACAGCGCCAGACCCAGCAGCAGCGCGAGCGCGGACAGCGCACCGGCGGCCTCGAGCGCGAAGCGCGAGTAGTCGGCGGCGGTGGTCGTGGCGGGCGTCGCGTGGGAGGTGAGGACCACCAGACCGAGGTCGTCGGTGTCGCCCGGACCGGTCGCCGAGGCGACCTGGGCCCAGCCGGCCACGGTGCGCCTGCTGCCCGTGGTCGCGCCCAGCAGGCTTCCGGAGGCGTCGGTGTCACTCCCGGATCCGTGCGCCGCGCGGGCCGCCGCCGCGGGCAGAGCGCTGTCGGCGGCCGGTGACGCCTTGCCGTGGACCGCGGTGGCGAGCTTGGTGCCGCTCGTGTCCAGCACTTCGACGCCGCGTCCGTCGCCGTAGGCCGCGACGGCGGGGAGCGCCTCGGTGACCGCCAGCAGCCACTGACGTTCGGCCCGGCTCGGGGCCTGATTCTGGTCCTGGTCGGGGTCCTGCTGCGCGGGCAGCGTGACCCTGGCGAAGTACAGCAGTTGCGGGGCGCCGCCCGACGTCACCAGCCGGGGCGGGATCGCCCCGTGTTCGGCTGCCGCTTTGGCGTTCACTCCGGCCAGCGGCACTGTCTTGCCGCCGGCCGCCAGCAGTTTGCCGGTGTGCCGGTCGAGCAGCGCACCGCCCAGGACCGACTTGCTGCCGGAGGTCAGCGCCTTGAGCGTGGTCGCGGGGGTCGACGTACCCGTCGCCACGTACGCCCCCGCCGTACGGCGCACGGTGCTCGCCTCGGCGTCGATCGCGGTACGCAGCGACTGCGCGGTGTCCGCGGCGATGTGCTGCTCCCCGTTGAGCACGGCCTGCGGGATGGGCTCGGCGTGGACGCCGCCGATGCCGATCACGGTCAGGGCGGCAACAACCAGGAGCAGTACGACAAATGAGGCTATCGGCGGGCGCACCCCGCCAAGCATCGGCATATCGGCGCGGCGACGGTTGCGGTGTCGGCGCGGCGCCCGGGGTGCGGAGGGCAGAGGACCAAATCCTTCCTCAACTGGCGCCGAGCGCCCAAACGTTCGATGGAACGAACATCCTATCCCCCTGTTGTCACATAACCATCACGCGTTCGCCCCATGTGTCGCACGAGTCAACGGGCCCCGTGGGTGGCGCGCACGAGGGAACGCCCTCCCTCGGCGCCCCTCGACGCCCATCGAAGCCGGAAGGGTCGGGCCCGCGAACGGGCCCGACCCTTCCGGCTTCCGGGCAACGGCCCGGTCGGCCTGTCCGGTCAACGGACGAAAGAGATCTCCGGGTACTTGCTGGTGGGCCCGTCGAGCAGGGTGCTGTGCTTGTGACGCAGCTCCTGGTCGAAGAAGGCGGCCAGGTACACGCGCTGGACCTGGACCGCCCGGTTCCGGTCGATGGTGCCGTACTGCTGCTGGAGCTGAGCCTTGGAGAGCCCGAGCAGGGCGGCCTCCTGCGGCACCATCCACTCCTGGTCGCTGAACGACAGGTGCGCCGCGCCGTGGAGCTGGACGTCGACCCGGTAGCCCTTCAGATGCGACCACAGCGTGCGCCACGAATGGTCGTTGTTGCGGTTGTGGGTGCCCGAGCTGAAGAGCATGAAGGGACGGTCGAGATCCTTGCTCGGCGCGGTCCCGAAGAACTGGCCGTCCAGGTCGGCGCCGGCATCGATCCGCTTGTCGAGCTGCATGGCGGTGTCGACCGCCGCGCCGCCCAGCGACCAGCCGAACATGCCGATACGGGACGTGTCCACCGACTTCGCCAGCCCGGAGGGCAGCGTCGCGTGGCCGGCGTCCGGGTTGCCACCGCTGCTGATCTTGCCGAGGGCGTTGATGACGAACTTGATGTCCGCCGCGCGCACCTTGAGCGTGTCGGAGGAATGGCTGCCCGCCGGCATCCTGTTGACCTCGAGCCGACTGCCGGGGAACTGCACCTCGTTGGCGTCGTGGGTGTGGTCCACCGTGACGACGAGATAGCCCCGGCTGGCGAGATCCTGGGCGAGCGCGGTGCCCATCGAGCGGTCCGAGTGCAGCCCGGTCGAGTACAGCAGGACGGGCAGCTTGCCGAGCGAGGTCTTCACCGGGGCGAGGACATGGCCCGCGGTCCTCGGCAGGGTCACCTGCCGTGTCGACAGCCCGCGCGAGGCGAGGAAGTGGGCCCCGGAGATCGACGGCTGCCACGGCGCCTGATAGTGCCCCGACGTGGAGGTGGCCGGATACCAGAGCGAGACCATCACTTCGCGCTTGCCGCCCACATACGGATCTGTGCGCGACGAGTCGACGAGGTGCAGGCCGACCATGCCCACGCTGTACGGCCCGGTCGGGTCGGGCATCTTGAGCTGCAGCGGGGACGCGGCCGCCCGGTTGGCCGCGAGCGCCTCGGGGTGGACCGACTTCTGGGTCAGCGGCCCCTGGTCGTTCTCGGGCGCCCAGTTCGGCTTCGGTTCGGGATCGTCGGGCGAGAACCCGGTGGCAGTCGGCTTGCTGGACGTACTGTCGGCGGCCATCGCCGGCGTCATCCCCACACCCAGCGTGACGGCCAGCGCACCCGCCGATCCGACCGCTCTGGCGATCGCTCTGCTACGTGGGCGCGGGCGGCGGTGTTTCATGTAACCCCCTCTTTGGTCTGCGATCGTAGAACGCGCGATCGACTGCCGCATACCGTACCGCCACGACGACTGGCACATTCACGCACCCGGGATACTGCGGACGTTGCATCCGCCCCGTGGACGACCACCTGGCCGCCTGCGGCCGTTCAGCCGGTGCTGTCGGTGCTCACGCCACGCTCGATCGCCAACCGGGTCAGTTCCACGCGTGAGTTGATGCCGAGCTTGGCGAAGATGTGCTTCATGTGGGTGTTGACGGTGTGCACGGACACGTAGAGCCGGTCGGCGATGGCCCGGTTGGTGAAGCCCTCCACGACGAGTGGGATCAGTTTCCGCTCGGACTCGGTCAGGTCTCCCCATCCCTGGGGGCCGGTCCGGTGGGTGTGAACGGGGGCGGTGCGCACCCCGAGCCGCCGCAGGCGACGCCTGATGCGTTCCTGATCGTGTGCGGCTCCTACGGCCGACGCCCAATGCGCCGCTTCCTCGAGGTGGGCGATCGCCGAGGTCGTGTCCGCCGTTGCCGCCTCGAGTTCGCCGAGGTCCTCGCAGGCGGCGGCCAGTGCGGCCGGTCTGCCCGTGGCGCGGTAGTGGGTCACGGCCGAGGCCAGTGCGCGGGGCTCGCGGTGCAGCAGGCCCTCCACGTGGGCGTTCACCGCTCCCGCGATCTGTCGGCTCGTGGTCTCGGTGGTCAGGCCGCGCAGTGCATCGGCCACCGTCCGGCCGAGCTGCCGGTCCCCGCCCCGCAGGGCGATGCGGACCAGCGCGGGCCAGAGGGACGGCGGCAGCGCGAGCAGTCTCGCCGGGGCGTGGGGCATGAAGGTGTCGGCGAGGTTCGCCGCCGCCTGTTCGGATTCCCCCTCCGCCTCCGCCAGGCAGGCGCCCGCGACGGCGAGCCACGGTGCGTAGCGCTGCAGGCTCGTGCCGGAGCCGGTCCTGGCGGCCTGAAGGTGGGCACTGGCTTTGGCCAAATCGCCCCTGCGGGTCTCCACCAGCGCCAGCACGGACCGGGCCTGCGGGTTGGGCAGGGTGATGTCGAGTTCGTCGGCGATCATCAGGCCGGCCTCGGCCTCCACGGCCGCGTCGTCCAGCGCTCCCTGTTCGAGCAGTGCGCAGGCGCGTACGACGTGCCAGTGGGGCAGGGACCAGCCGAGGCCCAGCGCCTCCGCCTCGCGCTGGCCCTCCCGCAGCACCCGTTCGGTGTCCGCGAGGCGGTCGGTGACGGTCAGCACGGTGGCCAGCCACAGCGCGGGAATGCGCGGCGGCCGTAGATACAGCGCGGCGGGTTGGGTCGCCGCGCGCCGGGTGGCGCCTTCCGCGAGTTCGAGGGCGCGGTCCAGGTGCCCGCGGTAGAAGAACGTCTGGGACTGGAACACCATGGCGCTGACGACGACGGACGGTTCGTCGCTGTGGTACGAGGCTTCGACCAGCCCGGGGCCGGTCCGTTCGGCGGCGGTGATGTCGCCGAGGTAGATGTGGCCCGTCGCCTTCGTCTTGAGCAGGCGGTCGCGGAGGTCGGAGGGCAGCGCGGGCAGGTCGAGTGCCGTCCGCAGGTGGGTCATCGCGGCGGCGTCGTCGCCCGCCGCCTGGTGGATCTCGGCGGCGACCAGGCGCAGGCGGGCTTCCTGGAAGGGGTCGAGGCCCACCGGCAGCGTGGCGTCGACGAGGTCGAGGGCGTCGTGCACCCGGCGGGTGCGGCCGAGGTACTCGGCGGCGTCGGTGAGCAGGGCGAGGCGGCGGGGGTCCGGTACGGGCAGCAGGCCGGCGACGCGCTGGGCGAGGTCCGCGGCCGCTTCGGGCGCGGAGGACGACATGTCCCGTACGGCGGTGGTCATGGTCGTGACGGCCTCGTCGTCGACCGGGCCGCCCGACATGACGACGTGCCAGGCCACTTCCGCCTGCCGGGCCCCTGTCCCGCGCAGGGTCTCCGCCGCCTCCCGGTGCAGGGCGGTCCGTACGGCCAGGGGCAGGTTGTCGTGGACCGCCTGTCGTGCGAGCCCGTGCCGGAAGACCAGACGTGGGCCGTCGGCCGAGAGCAGGCCGGAGTTCGTGGCCGCCTCGACGCCCGACAGGAGGCTGCCGACCCTGCGGCCCATCATCCGCGCGGCCGTCACGAGGTCGAACTCGCGGCCGAGGACGGACCCGATCTGGAGGAGGTGCACGGCGTCCACGGGCAGCCGGTCCACGCGCGCGGCCACGCTGCGGCGGAAGCTGACGGGAATGCCGTCGCTCAGCAGACTTCCCTCGCCCGTTTCCTGTCCGGCGACACCCGTGTCGGCGAAGGCGCGGGTCAACTCACTGGCCAGGAAGGGGTTTCCGGGGTTTCCCGCGACGCCCCGCAGGAGCCTGACGAGACCGGGGGACGGTTCCGCGCCGAGGATGTCGGCCGCGATGTGCTGCAACTCCTGCTGGGGCAGCGGGCCGAGGGTCAGCCAGCGGGCGCCGAGGCGTTCGAGGTCTTCCCGGACCCGTGCGACGGTGGGCCGTTCGGTGTCCGACCGCACCGCAAGGGCCCACAGGATGCGTGCGGAAGCCAGTCGCCCGGGCAGGGTGCGCAGCACGAACAGCGTGGCGGGGTCGGCCCATTGGGCGTCGTCCACCAGCACCGCCACCGGGGCCCGCTCCGCCCGGTCCTCCAGGGCGTCCGCGATGCCGTCCAGCAGCCACAGCCGCTGGTCGTCGGTGGCGGCGAGCGCGCGGTGAGCACCGTCGGAGGACTGCAGTGCGGCTTGCAGGGCGGCGCCCGCGGCGTACTGGTCGAGTTCGTCTGCCCGTACCGAGACCACGTCGAACCCGGACCGCCGCGCCATCCGGTCCAGCTCCGCCAGCAGCCGGCTCTTGCCGACGCCTGCCGCTCCCTCCACCACCACACAGGCGCCCCGGCCGCCGCGTACCGCGTCCAGGGCCTCGCGGGCGGCGTCGATCTCACGGTCCCGTCCCCGCAGGCGGGGTCCGGTCGCGGCCTCGCTCGCCCGCTCGCCGTCCCCTTGGCCTGCGGGGTCTGTGCTCTGCATGGGCTCAGCATGACCCACCGTCTCGACGCGCCTCAATCGCAGGCCACCCGCGACCACCGCTTTCACCCGGGTGATTGCCGCCCGCCGGCCGTCGCCTCACCCTGTCGCGACGCATGCTCCGGCCATCGGGATCTCTTGCCTCTGGAGAGGAGCACGACATGCGTACAGGCAAGGAGTACCTCGCGGCGCTGAACGACGGCCGCAAGGTGTGGGTGGGCGACGAGGTGGTCGACAACGTCGCCACGCATCCGAAGACCCGCGCCTACGCCCAGAGCCTCGCGGCCTTCTACGACCTCCACCACCGCCCGGACCTCCAGGACGTCATGACGTTCGTGGACGAGGACGGGGTGCGGCGGTCCATGACGTGGTTCCAGCACCGTTCGAAGGACGACCTGCGGCGCAAGCGGCGGTACCTGGAGACGGTGCAGCGCGAACTGGGCGGCGGGGCGATCCCGCGCACCCCGGACGTCAACAACTACGTCCTGCTGACGTACATCGACGACCCGGAGCCGTGGAGCAGCCAGTCCGTCGGAACCGACGGCAGGGACCTCACCGCGGGGATCCTCGACTTCTGGAACGTGGTGCGGGACGGGGACCTCAACGCGCCGCCCGCGTTCGTCGACCCGCAGGCGGACCGCTCGCGCGACTCCGCCCAGGCCGAGTCCCCCGCCCTGCGGGTGGTGAGCACCTCGGACGAGGGCATCGTCGTGCGAGGCGTCAAGGCGATCAGCACCGGCGCCGCCTTCGGCGACTGGATCCACATCGGTGTCTTCTACCGGCCCGGCATCGTCGCGGAACAGATCATCTACGGTGCGGTGAAGCCCAACACCCCTGGTGTCACCATCATCTGCCGCGAGAGCAACGTGCGCGACGGGGAGGAGGTGGAGCATCCGCTCGCCTCCCAGGGCGACGAGCTGGACAGCATCATCGTGTTCGAGGACGTGCTCATCCCCTGGAACCGCGTCTTCCACATCGGCAACCCCCAGCACGCCTCGCTGTACCCGCAGCGCGTGTTCGACTGGCTGCACTACCACTCACTGGTACGTGCGACGGTCAAGGCCGAACTCATGCTCGGTCTGGCCCTGCTGATCACCGAGCACATCGGCACGTACCAGCTGCCGCCGGTCCAGGCACGCATCGCACGGTTCGCCGGGTTCCACCAGTCGCTGAAGGCGCATGTGGTGGGTTCGGAGGACGAGGGCTTCTTCACGCCGGGCGGCATCTTCAAGCCCAACGTCCTGATGTTCGACTTCGGGCGGGCCTATTACATCGAGCACATCACGGAGATGGTGCACGAACTCATCGACCTGGCGGGCCGGGCCGCGCTGATCTACCCCACCGAGGGACAGTGGCAGCAGCCCGAACTGCGGCCGTGGCTGGAGGCGTTGCAGACCGGGCCGGTCGGCCGGCCGCACGACCGACTGAGGATCAGCCGGGTGATCCGCGACCTGTTCCTGTCCGACTGGGGCGACCGGATCGGCGTGTTCGAGAACTTCAACGGCACGCCCCTACTGGCCATCCGCACGCTCACCATGAAGCGGGCCGAGATGTCCCCGAGTGGCGCCATGGCCGATCTGGCGCGCAAGGTCTGCGGCATCGAGAGCGTGGGCGAGGAGCGGGACAGCGCCTACCTGTCCCAGGCGAACTACGCCCGGCGCCAGGACGACTCACGTCAGGAGGCGTAGGCTCCGACGGCCGGGGCCCGGGTCACAGCACACCGCTCTCCCGGGCCCTGGCCACCGCCTCACTCCTGTCGTGCGCGTCGAGCTTGCGGAAGATCGCCCGTACCTGCGTCTTGACGGTGTTGTGCGACACGTAGAACTCGGAGGCGATCTCACGCAGCGTCAATGTGCCGCAGAGGGCACGCAGAATGCGGCGCTCCCCCGCCGACAGGTCCTGGGGGCGGGGGCCGTCGGGTGCGGTCGCCGGCCCCCCGCCGGCCCGGGCGAGCAGGCCGGTCAGAATGCCCGGGCACTCGCACCGGGCCGCTTCCGCCTCGGCCGCCTTACGCGCCCTGCGCGCCGCGCCGCTGTCACCCCGCGCGCTCTGCAGTCGCGACCACGTGAAGTGCCACAGGGCGCGCACATGAGGTTCCCCGCCCCCCTGCGAGGTCCCCGACATCGCCAACTCGGCCGCCCGCAACATGAGTTCCGCATCCTCGGCCCGCCCTTCCTGGAGCAGGTGCCCGGCTTGGCCGACCAGAGCGGGCACCGCGACGAAGTGCCGGTCGAGGCCCGCGTCAGTGGCTTTCCGCAATGCCTCGCCGCACAGGACGCCGGCCAGATCGTGGCGTCCGGCCAGCAGTGCGCAGAGCGCCCGGAGGCCCAGTGCACGCACAAGCGCCAGGGCGTGCCCGGCGGCGTGCGCGTCCCGGGTCGCCTCGGCGAGCAGCGTTTCCGCCTCCTCCCAACGGCCGGTCCACAGCAGGGCGGCACCCCGGGCGGTGCAGACGAGGGCACGCCAGGAGGTCAGGGGCGGCGCGCCGACGACTGCGGAAGCACCGAGGCGATCGGCGGCGAGCACTTCCCCTCTCAGGCAGCAGGCCACGGCCTGGGCAACGGCCGCCGCGGAGTCGACGGTGGATCCGTCGCCGACCGTCCGGGCTCCCGACCGTCTCAGCCGTGCCACGTCCAGCCACCGGCAGGCCGCCCCGGGGGCGCCGGCGGCGAGGGCCGTCATGGCCGCCACGACACAGAGCCTCGCGTCCCCGGCCACTGTGCGGTGCGGCAGCAGGTCCAGCCACTGCGCGACCTGCGCGCCCTTGCCGGCCGACCAGGTGTTCTCCCATGCGTGAAGGACCACCGCGACGGCTGACGGTTCGTCGCCGGCGAGCATCCAGTGCCGTACCGCCGCGGTGGTCCGCCCCTCCTGGGCGTACCACCGGGCCGCCGAGCGGTGCAGCGCGGCGACGGCGTCCGCGCCCTCCGACGCGAGCAGCTCGGACAACAGCGACGCCAAGGCGCGGTGATGCCGGTACGCCGGCGGTTCGCCCGCCACGGGTACGAGGAGTTGGAGCGTCCGGGACAGCTCGCGCAGCACCGTGCCCGCCCGGTCACCGGCCAGAGCCCGGCACGGCCCGGCACTCAGCTCGTCCAGCACGGCGGTGCGCAACAGGAACCGGCGCTGTTCGGTGGTGAGCCGGTCGAAGACCTCCGTGACCAGGTATTCGGTGACCGCCTGCCTGCCGCGGGCCACGAAGCCCTCGGTGCCGGCCCCGTCCGCGGCATGCGCCAGGCTGCATCCCATGAGGCACAGCCCCGCCGCCCATCCTTCAGTCGCCTCGTACAGGGCCGCCGCGTTCTCCGGCGTCGGCGCCGCTCCCGTCAGCCCGGTGATGAGCGTGGTGGCTTCGTCGGAGGTGAACGCCAGGTCACGCAGGTCGAATTCGGCCACCAGCCCCCGGGCCCGCAGGGTCGGCAGGGGCCTGCCGGGCAGGTGCCGGGTCGCCAGCACGACGCGGAAACCGTCGGGCAGCCGGGTCAGGAAGTCGGCCAGGGTGTCGAGTGCGTCCGGGTCCGTGACGGCTTCCAGTCCGTCGAGTACCAGTGTGAGCGGCGCCGCCGCGACCAGGCCGCTCACCAGAGCCGGCAGGATCTCGCCGAGCCAGGCCCCGACCGTCCACCGGTCGCTGCCGAGGCGGGGTGGCAGCTCTGGTCGTGCCTGGTGCAGCGTGCGCAGGATGCCCGTCCAGAGGCGGTCGGGTGCGTTGTCGTGCGTGTCCAGGCTGAGCCAGACACACTCACCACGGGCCATCGGGCCGCGCGACCACTCGGCCAGCAGCACCGTCTTGCCCGCACCGGCCGGCGCGGAGAGCACTACAACGGGCTCCGTCGCCTCCTCGATGCGGTGCAACAGGCGTGGCCGGGACAGCAGATGCGGGGGCAGGGGCGGAGGTAGCAGCTTGTAGGTCGGCACTGAGCTGGGCATGGCAGTTCCCCTGGGTGTGGGTCGGGACGAGCGGAGCCCCCGACGGCCGTGGGCTCGCCTCGCGGGAGCCGGACGTCGGGGGCGTACCGGGGTGGACGGGCACGGCGGACGGGCGAGGTGGACGGGCGAGGTGCGCGCCAACTCCCTTCGGCGGACCGGGCTTAGAGGGGTCGCGTGGGCCTGAGGGCACCGAAGCCACCGGCGAAGTGGACCAGCGGACGGCAGTCCACCAGGTGCGAGCAGTGGCGGACATCGCCTACGAAGATGGTGTGGTCGCCGCCCGGAAGCGCTTCGGCGACGTCGCACACGACAGCGGCGATGGCGTCCTTCAGCACCGGCACACCGTGGTCGTCGACCGTCTCCACACCCGCGAACTTGTCCGGTTTGGACGCGGCGAAGTTCCGTGCCAAGTCCTCCGCGTCCTCGCCCAGGACGTTGACCGCGAAGCGGCCGTGTTCCGCGATCGCGGTGCGCGTGAACAGGTGGTTGCCTATACAGACGAGCAGTTGAAGCGGCGACAGGGAGAGCGCCGACACGGCGCTCGCGGTCATGCCGATGGGGGTGCTTCCGGAGCGCGTGGTGATCACGCTGACGCCCGTGACAAGCCGGCTCATGGTCGCTCGGAAGTCGACGGTTGTGTCGAGGGTTTCGGTCATCGGGGGGCCTCCGTGGAGAGAGGAAGGGGGTGGGACCTGTTGGAGCTGTTGGAGCTGTGGCCCGGCGGTCGGCGCGGGTTCAGCGCGCGGGCAGCGGTTCCAGGACGAAGGTGCGGCGCAGCAGCGTGTACGGCTCGTCGGTCTGGCCGCTGCAGGGGCCCTCGCCGGCCTCGTGGGTCTCGTAGGTCTCCACGAGTGACTGCTTGACGCCGAACACGGGGTCCGTGTCGAGGTAGAGGTCGTCGGACGGGAAGAGCATGGTGGTCACGCGCTGGAAACCGGGCGCCTCGATCAGCAGGTGCACGTGCGCGGGACGCATGAGGGACCTGCTGGTCGCGCTCATGAGTTCGCCTACCGGACCGTCACCGGGGATGGGGTAACTGGCGGGTCGGATCGACCGGAAGGCGAAGTCCCCCGACTCGTCGGTGCGCAACAGGGCCCGCATGGCGGGGTCCTCCTGCCCCGGCACCTCCATGTCGTAGTGGCCGTCCGCGTCGCTGTGCCAGACGTCCACGCCGGCACCGGGCACCGGCGCCCCGTCGCCGTTCACGACGCGTCCTTCGAAGAACAAGGGTGTGCCGGGCAGTCCGCCGGAGATGTCCGCGCCGTCGGCGTACTGCGGCCTGTCCTGACGGAAGTACGGGCCCAGGACGCTGTTCTGGGTGGCTTTGGCCGAACGGCGGTTGCTGAGCGCGTCGACGAGCATGGTGACGCCCAGCACGTCGGAGAGCAGGATGAACTCCTGGCGGGTCGGCGTGCAGGTGAGGCCCGTGCGGGTCAGGAAGTCCACGCCCGCCGCCCACTCGTCCTCCGTCAACTCGACGTCGCGGACGAAGTCGTGGAGGTGACGCACCAAGGACTCCAGGATCTCCGCGAGACGCGGATCCTTGGTGCCCCGCATCGTCGAGATCACGGCAGGGGTGATGGTGTCGCTGGTCAGATCACGCATGGCGCGCTCCTGTGATGACGGTGATGAGGGTGATGAGGGGTGTTCGGTCGTGGGGTCGGTCCGCGATGGTGGCGTTCCGGCGGCGGGTGACGTTCCGGCGGCGGGTGGCGTTCCGTCGGCGTTCACGGCGCCTCACCGGCCCAGGCCCGGGTCAGGAAGGTGCGCACGGCGTCCCGGTCGACCGGACGGGGGTTCCAGTAGCCGTCCTGCGTCACGAGTTCGGCCGCCTGCTCGATCCCCTCTTCGGGCATTCCGAGGTCGCGCAGCGCCGTCGGTGCGCCCAGCTGTTCGGCGAGTTGGAACAGACCGGTCGCGGGATCGCTCCCCGGTATCACCTGGGCGAGGCGCGCCATGGCCTCGCCGGCCGCGGGCGCGGGCGCGTTGAAGGCGACGACATGCGGAAGGACGACTGCGTGGGTCTGCGCGTGCGGGAGCCCGAACGTGCCGCCCAGCACGTGGCACACCTTGTGGTGCAGCGCCATGCCCACCGTGCCGAGGCAGGTGCCCGCCAGCCAGGCCCCGTACAGGGCATCGGCCCGAGCCTCCATGTCGGCCGGACGCCGCAGGATCCGGGGAAGGGAGCGGACGAGGGCATCGAGGGCCTCGCCGGCCATGAGGAAGGCGACGGGGTCCCGGTCCTCGGCGTACAGGGCCTCCACGGCGTGCGCCATGGCGTTCAGGCCGCTTACCACCGACACCGCGGGCGGCAGTGTGAGCGTCAGATCGACGTCGTACACGACTGTCCTGAGCAGCACCTCGGGCAGTCGCCGGGTCCGCTTCCTGCGGCCTTCGGTCTCACCGAGGATCGGCGTCATCTCCGAACCCGCGTACGTGGTGGGCAGCGCCAGTTGCGGAAGGCCGGTCCGTGCGGTGATCGCCTTGCCCAGGCCGATGGTCGAGCCCCCGCCGACGGCGAGCACCGAGTCGGCCCCCAGGGACGCGGCGTGGGCGAGCGCCTTCTCGGTCACCTCTACGGGGGTGTGCGGCGCCGCCGAGGTGAAGGTTCCGGCGGTCGCCGCGCCCAGCAGGTCGGCGATCCGCTCCGCCTGGTCCGCCTGGTCCGGCGTCGACAGCACCAGCACGCGCCGGCATTCGAGGGCATCCGCCTCTTCGGGAATTCGATCGCGGGTGCCGCTACCGAAAACCACCTTTGTGATCTGCCCACGATGCACGAAATTTTTCATGACGAAGTCCCCGGTCCGGCGTTTTTCGATGATGGGCAATAGCGTCATCACGGAGATGGCATGCGTCAATGGAATTCACGGGGAATGACGGCTTTCGGCGTGGGAATACCGTGTTCGCGGGACCGGGCTCCCCCACGCATCCTCGGCATCTCCTCGGCATCCCCGGCGTCGCGCGCCAATATCACCCATCTTAGGGATGCGACGGGAGTGTGCGGTGAGGGAGCCTGAGTACCGGCGCTGACGGAACACGAACGCGTACGGACGTGTCTCGGTGGAGCCTTATGCGCGATTCCTTTTAGGTTCGAAAACCGCCGCGTATACGGACTCGATTTCTGTTCCTTACCGAACGCTCGCGGCATTCGGGGGCGCACGGCGAAAGGGTGAGAAGAAATGGACAAGGTGGTCGCCACGGTCGCTGAGGCGGTGGCCGACGTCCCGGACGGCGCATCGGTGGCGGTGGGCGGTTTCGGCTTGAGCGGCGTGCCGACCGCCTTGATCGATGGCCTGCACGAGAGGGGCGTAGGCGATCTCCATGTCGTCTCCAACAATTGCGGGGCGATGGAGACGGGGCTTGCGGTGTTGCTGGCGGCGGGCCGGATCGCGCGGGTGACCGGCTCCTACATCGGGGCGAACAAGGAGTTCGCCCGGCAGTACCTGGCCGGTGAGCTGGAGGTGGAGCTGATCCCGCAGGGCACGCTCGCCGAACGGCTGCGGGCCGGCGGTGCGGGGATCCCGGCCTTCTTCACCCCGGCCGGGGTGGGCACCCAGGTCGCCGACGGCGGACTGCCCTGGCGCTACGACGGCAACGGCGACGTGGCGCTGGCCTCACCGCCCAAGGAGGTCCGCGAGTTCGACGGGGCGAAGTACGTGCTGGAGCGGGGCATCCGCACCGACTTCGCGCTGGTGCGGGCCGCACGCGGCGACCGGCACGGGAACCTGGTGTTCAACAAGTCGAC
>NZ_JAFJSY010000085.1 GCF_019857225.1 Streptomyces plumbidurans | reverse complement strand
CGGGGGCAGGCACGGATGAGGGAGCCGGAACGGAAGACGGCCCGGGTACGGATGCGGGGGCCGCGGGTGTCTCACCGGGCCGTGCGGCCGTACCCGCTCCGGAGGGGTTCGCGGGGCCGGCCGGGGCCCCGGAGGCGCGGACGGCCGCCCGGGCCGCGGCGGGTCCGCCACCCGGCGGGACCGGATCACCGGACGGACCCGGACCGAAACCGGAACCGGGACCGGAATTGGAAGCGATACCGGAGCCGGGACCGGAGCCGAGGCCGGGGCCGGTCATCGATCCACCGTGCGCCTCGGGACCCGGCACGTACCCCATCGCGGGAGCGGCGCCGCCCCCGGAGAAGTTCACGCCGCGCTCCAGGCGGTCGAGGCGGGCCATCATGGCGCGCTCGTCGCCGTAGGCGGCGGGCAGCAGGACGCGGGCGCAGATCAGCTCGAGCTGGAGGCGCGGCGAGTTGGCGCCGCGCATCTCGGTCAGGCCCTGGTTGACCAGGTCTGCGGCGCGGCTGAGCTCGGCGGCGCCGAAGGTGCCCGCCTGGGCCTGCATGCGCTCGATGACGTCGGCCGGGGCGTCGATGAGCCCCTTCTCCGCGGCGTCCGGGACCGCGGCCAGGATCACCAGGTCGCGCAGCCGCTCCAGCAGGTCGGCGACGAAGCGCCGCGGGTCGTTGCCGCCCTCGATGACGCGGTCGACGACCTCGAAGGCGGCGGCGCCGTCACCGGTGGCGAAGGACTCGACGACGGAGTCGAGGAGCGAGCCGTCGGTGTAGCCGAGCAGGGAGGTGGCCATGGCGTATGTCACACCGTCCGCCCCGGCGCTCGCGAGCAGCTGGTCCATGACGGACATGGAGTCACGCACGGAACCCGCGCCCGCGCGCACCACCAGCGGCAGCACGCCCTCCTCGACCGACATCTCCTCGCGTCCGCAGACCTCGGCGAGGTAGTCGCGCAGGGTGCCGGGGGGTACGAGCCGGAAGGGGTAGTGGTGCGTACGCGAACGGATCGTCCCGATGACCTTCTCGGGCTCGGTGGTCGCGAAGATGAACTTGAGGTGCTCCGGGGGCTCCTCGACGACCTTCAGCAGCGCGTTGAAACCGGCCGACGTGACCATGTGGGCCTCGTCGATGATGTAGATCTTGTACCGGCTGGCGGCCGGGCCGAAGAATGCCTTCTCGCGCAGCTCACGGGCGTCGTCCACACCACCGTGCGAAGCGGCGTCGATCTCGATGACGTCGATGGAACCCGGGCCGTTGCGCGCCAGGTCCTGGCAGGACTGGCACTCGCCGCACGGGGTTGGCGTCGGCCCCTTCTCGCAGTTCAGGCACCGCGCCAGAATCCGCGCGCTGGTGGTCTTCCCGCACCCGCGCGGCCCGCTGAACAGGTACGCGTGATTGACCCGGTTGTTCCGCAGCGCCTGCTGCAGCGGGTCGGTGACATGCTCCTGCCCGATGACCTCCGCAAAGGTCTCCGGGCGATAGCGGCGGTACAGCGCGAGAGACGACACGCCTACGAGGTTATAGGCGCCCACTGACAACCGGCCCCGCCCGCTCCCGCAGCCGGGAACGCAGACGCCCCCCACGCACCCGCCAGAGCCGACCTACCCTTGCTGCCTTCCGGCCCTGGGGGAGTTCAGTCAGTTAGCGCCGCGTGAGGGGCTGCGCACAGGCTACCTGATCCGAGGGGGTGCGAACGAGTTCGCAAGCACTCCTCTCGGTCATGTAATGTTTCCGGCGGAGGATTCGCCTAGAGGCCTAGGGCGCACGCTTGGAAAGCGTGTTGGGGGCAACCCCTCACGAGTTCGAATCTCGTATCCTCCGCCAGTGCCTCACCGGGCACGATGTCGAAGGGCCCCACCTTGCGGTGGGGCCCTTCGACGTTGTCCTCAGCCCTCGTTGTCCTGGTTTTTGTCCACAGCGGTAGTCTCCGGGGTTCCCCAGATGGCTTCGGCGATCTTCCGGGCAACGTCCTTGAGCATGGCGTCCGGCACGTGCAGGTACCTCGCTCGCATGCTCGCGGAGGTGCCCGGCTCCCACCCCATGATCTGATCGATGACCCGGGCCGGGACACCGAGCAGCATGAGCACGGTGGCGGCCGTGTGTCTGGCGTCGTGCAGCCGACCGTCCCGAACGCCCGCGTCTTCCAGCAGGCGTTTCCAGTCGTGGTAGTCCGTGTTCGGGCTCAGCGGACCACCGAGCGGCTTGGTGAACACATAGTCCGACTCCGTCCACAGGTCACGGGCCGCCTTGCGCTCGCGCGCTTGTGTCTCTCGGTGTGTACGGAGCATGGCGACTAGCGGGCCAGGCAGGGGCACGGCGCGGCGGCCGGCGCGCGATTTGGTGTTCTTGGTCTCACGCCGGACCTGCACCTTGGCGGGGCAGTACCCCGCCTTACGGCCGCACGGCGAGGCTTCCGGGCACCCGTGCTCGTAACGGGGCCGCAGACGATTCCGGCGCAGCTTCAGATACTCGTTGTCCAGGTCGACGTCAGACCAGCGCAGTCCGAGCGTCTCGCCCTGCCGCAGCCCGAGTGCGAGCGCGAGCATCCAGCGGGCACTGTTCCTGCGCTTGTTGGCTTCGAGCAACAGGCACTGGACCTCTTCCACGGAGTAGGGCTCAACCTCGGATTCGTCCTCTTCCATCCGTGGCGGCTTCGCCAGTGCGGCCGCGTTCTTCGCCGCGTAGCCGCGCCGTACCGCCTCCCCCAGTGCGGTTCGGGCAGTGCGGTGTGCCTGGTGAGCCGTTCCCGCTTTGCGCTCCCCGTTCGCCTGCATACGGCGGTACAGGCTTTCCAGGTGCTCAGGCTGCAAGCGGTCAAGACGGTGCTTGCCGACACCGGGCACGAGGTGCACGCGAACGGCAACCTCGTAGCCGTCGTACGTGTTCTCGCTGACGGTCGGCTTGGCGATGTTCTCCACCCAGTGCTGAAGCCACTTCTCGACCGTCCACGCCTTGCCCGGCTGTTGGGCCGACCCCCCGTCGCGCTGCTTCTCCAGCTTCTTGACTTCTTCAACCAGGTCATCACGCGTCTTGCGCGTCAAGTGTCGACGGTAGGGCTCCCCGTTGTCCTTGTAGCCCATCGGCACGCGCGCGTGCCAACGACCGTCCGCCCCGAAGTAGATCGCGGATTCGCCGTTGGCACGGCGGGTGCCCTTCTTTTTCTCTGCCACAGGCAGGCTCCTGTTTCTTGGTGTCGGGATGGGAGACCGGGGCGGCGAGTTGTCCTGTCCGGGAGTGCTGCCGCCCCGGGCGTCGTCAAGCGGCGCGTTGGGCTGCGCGGAGGCGGGCGACGTATGCGGCCGGGGCGTCGGCGGGGACGCGGCGGAGACGGCCGACGGGTACGGACTCCAGCTCTCCGGAGCGGATCAGCGCGTAGCACGTGGTCCGGCCGATGCGGAGTCGGCGGGCGGCCTCTTCGACCTTGAGGAGTACGAGGGTCGGGTCGTCGTCGCTGGGGGTGGCGAGGGTGCCGTGTTCGTCCAAGGCTTCACTCCGGTGGGGAAGGGTTCACGGGAGGTGGCGCCACAGAAACCACGAAATACACAGAAACCCTGGATCGCAGCGCTGACCTGCACTGATGTGGGGCGGTGCTGGCTTCCACAGAAATCGACGAAGGTTCCACAGAAATAAGGGACGGGCCCGGCGGGGCAGGGCGGGCCCGTATTTCTGTGGCTTCTCTGCGAGATTCTGTGGCGGAGTGTCGCGACCTCCGTGAGCGCACTGTCTGTGCAGGTCAGAGGGCTCCGGCGGGTATTTCTGTGATTCTGTGGTTTCTGTGGGCGGCTTCAGGTGGCGCGATCGGTCAGCCGGGGGTGGACCAGGTAGCGCGGCGAGGGCGGCCGGCCGCGTCCCCCAGTCCGCACGATGGGTTGGGCTCGCACGTAGCCGTGGTCTTCCAACAGGTTCAGCGTCGGATCCAGGTCCGCGGCGGTGGGGAACTCGGAGCGGGAGAGCTTGACCATCAGGTCGCGCTTGCTGACCTCGGTCCACCGGTGGGTGCGCAGCGTTTCCAGGACGCTGTGAGCTCGGGCAGTGGTGTGGTCGGCTCCCATGGCGTCGAACGCGGCGAGGGCGTGGGCGGTGTAGTACTGCCCCAGCTCGATGGCCGCGTTCATGATGTTGGCGGTGACGGGGTGGGCGTAGCCGCCTCCGCCGTGGTCGGCGAGGTGCAGCAGCGCGGCCATGCGGGCGGTTGCCCCGGCGAGCTTTCCGGCCCAGTTGGAGATGTGGCCCAGCTTGCCGCCGCGTGCCTTGAGCTGCGGTTCGATGCGCTTCTGATAGGCGATCAGGGCCGCGTCCGCCTCGGGAGAGAGCTGGATGACGGCCGGGTCGGTCCACTCCGCCAACGACAGCGTCAGGTCGATGACCTTCGCGCTGTAGGTGGCGGCCGTCTCTTCTGGGACAGGGTCGGTGATGATCTCGCGGTTACCGACCGTGGACACCGGCAGGGAGTACAGGAACCGGGCCAAAAGGCCGCGTCCCTCGAACCCCTTCACCTTCCCGATGTCCTTGAGCACGTCCGGCTGCACGGCGAGGCCGATGGTCAGCGCGGGTGCGTCGATGTACTCGCGGCGGGTCTGCCGGTTGACCCGCAACCGGTCCCCAGCATGCCCTTTGAGGAAGACCTCCATGTTGGGAGCTCCCGAGTAGCGTCCGGCGATGATGTCGAAGATGCCGCCCTCCGCGCTCATCACCGACAGGCGGCCGCCCTGTTCGGCCATGAGTGAGGTGACCGTCTCGGGTGTCGAGTCGTCCGCCAAGAGCACCGGTTCGGCCGGGACCGTGAGCGTGTCGGCCGTCTGTGCCAGGCCCACGGCGGTGGCCACCATGTCGTCGCGCTTGTCGCCGTCGGCGGACGCGGCCTTGGCGGCGGCCCTGTCGGCCGCTTCCTTGGCCAACCTTGCGGTCAACTCCGCTTCCACGATCACCGGCTTCATCGCCGTCTTGAGCTGCTTCTCCGCCTCATACAGGGGGTTGGTCAGCAGAGCGAAGACGGCCGACTTGCGGTTGGCGGGCGGGAGCGCGACCACGGTGTAGAGGTTGGTGGGCTCGCGCCAGTTGCCGCGTACGTGGACCACGGACCGGCCGCCGGCCGCCGTGGCGAGCACGGCCAGCGCGATCGATCCGGCGAGGTCCACCGGGGTCTGCGTCTCCTCAGCTACGGCGGTCACGAACTCCCCCAGCCACGCGGGGAGGACGTGCGCGGGGAACGGCGGGCGCTCGCGGCGGCCGGTGAGGGGAATGGGGTCCTCCCACACCTCCGGTGCTGTGTCGTCCTCGCCAGGCGGGTCTTCCAGGGTGGGCAGTCCGGCCCATAGGTCGGGGCTGTCCACAGGCTGTGGAGTCATGAGGCCGTCCTCCCTTCGGCGGTGGTGGCGTGAGGGCAGTCGCCGACGCTCACGCGGGCGGTCAGCCGGGCGACGGCGGCGCGGCCCCGGGCGCGGACGTGGTGCCCGCAGGCGCAGAGCCAGTCCGCGACGGGGATGCCCTCCAACTGGATGTGAAGCCCCGGGGTGATGCCGATGACGGTGACCGTGTGCGGGTGAGAACGAACGGCAGAAAGGACGCCCTTGCGGGCGGCACCCTTCGGTTCGCCCCCGGCCGGCCGTAGCGCGCCCTGTACGGCGCCCTGGGGGCCGTTCGTAGGGTTTCGGGATGCTTTGTTCATGCCGCGCGCTCCACAGCCGTCTCAAGGCCGTTGGTGACGGCGCGGCGCGCGTACGCCTCGGGGACGCCCACGGAGACGGCGGCGGTCACGATCTCCTCGCCGATCGCGGCGAGGCCGCACGGTCCCGGGCACGCGGTGTGCTGTGCGGCGAGGAACCGGGCGACTCCAAACGCCTGTGATCCGGCGCCGGATTCGGTGCGCGAGCGTACGAGGGCGAGGCCGCGTTCCAGTCCGGTGCGGACGTAGCCGTCGGTGTGGCGGCACCCGGTGGCTACCTCTCGCGACCACGGGGCGCGGGCGGGGAGAGAAGAAGCCACCCCGCGCGGGGCGGGGGTGGTGTCTTCCTTCACGACCAGGGTGCGCACGGTCGCCGTCAGAGGCACCATGCAGCCGGCCCCGGGACCGAGCCAACGGGCGTACTGTGCGAGCGACTTGACGTCCACACCCGGCCGGACCGCGTTCGCCGACGGCATGGCACCCAGGTAAAGCCAGTGCTCGCCGCGAGTGGTCGGCACGATCCGGGTCGGGGGCAGTGCGCCGCGGGCCCAGTCGACGGCCGCTGCGTTATCGAGGTCCACGACCGTCAGCCCGGCCCCACCGGGGTGATAAGCGATCGCCACCGCCTCACGCCACACGGCCGCCCACGCGGGCGAGGTGAGAACGTGCGGGTCGGTGGTGGCGGCGGCCCACGCGTGGCACGGCGCGGGGCACCGGCAGGGACCGGCCGCCTTCATGTGGGGGCGTCCGCCGCAGGCGTTGTCCTTGCAGATCCGGCAGTTGCCGAACGGGACCTTGCCCGCCCGCAGGGGCAGGACCGGGACGCCGGCCGCCGCGAGGGCGAGGGCGGTGTACAGAAGGCTCCCGTCCGGGTGATTCCCGCCGGCGGGGCGCCGGGTCGTGCCGTCAGCTGTCATGCTGGAGGTCTCCTGATTCTGTTTCGTCGGGATGGGAGACCGAGGGCGGCGTGTTGTCCTTGTCCGGGAGCCGCCGCCCTCGGGCGAAGCTAAGCCGCGTCGAGGAAGGGCTGTTCCCACGGCGGCATGCTGGCCAGAACGCGCGTACGCCAACGCATCGCGTAATCAATGCAGTTGGCACAGTTCTTGTGCGTGTGACCGGGGAGTGGGGGCCGTCGGCGCGCGTGGTAGCTCCACGCTGCGGAATCAGCCGACGCGAGCAGATGACCGACCCGTTCCAACCCGAGAATCTTGAAGCCGAAGCCGTGCAGCTTCAGCTCCCTCGCTGCCATCGCGGACACGATTGCCGCACCCTCGCGGGTGGACTGCAAGCGGCAAACCGAGCCGAGCCCGACTGTGGGTTCACGGGTCAGGTCCACTCCGGCCCGCTCGTAGAGATCCGCACACCACTCGTAGTCCGCGACCGTCCGGCCCTGAAGCACCGGGGCGATTCGCAGTTCAGGGGCGAGGGAGCGCAGTTCGAGGAAGTTGGCGACGGTGCGGCGGATGTGCTCCGGCACGCTGAGGTGAGTGCCGGCAAAGACGTTCGGTCCGGCCGTGCCGCCGTGAATGATGAGGTCCTCGCACATCCAGTCCTGCGGTGCGGCCCAGTCGTAGGGGCCCACGCATTCCCAGATGCGGAGCAGATCCTCGATGTACTGGCGTGGGGTGCGCGTCCAGCGGCCGTGGCGCTGGAGCTCCGAGAATCCGCCGGAGTCCACCGCGTACGGGCCACGCGCCTCATCCAGCTTGACCGCGTTGACGAAGTGCTCGGACTTCAGGAACAGCGGCACGCTGGTCAGCCGGACCCAGTGACGTTTGTGAGTGGTCAGGTAGAAACGCAAGCCAGGCCCCCTCAGCCGTAGAACTTGTTCCGCTTGATCACGGCTTTGCGGATGTTGAAGACGTTCCCGCCTGTCTGGCCGTGGGGCTTGAAGATCTGCACGGCCACGAACCCGCCGAAGCAGACGGCGGCGAGGGTGATGAGCTGCGTGATCAGCGCCGTCAGCGCGGTAATGAACGTGGTCAGCAGAAGCAGTCCGCCGCACACGGCGAGGAACCCGACGCCCCCGAGGGCGACGTTCACCGCCGCGCGCGAGACGGCTGGCTTGGCGACGACCGGTTCGGGCTGTGCGGGGCTTATGGCGTAGCCGGTGACGACGCGGCCGTCCGGCAGAACGACGCTCGCCACGGACGGGATCGCGCCCGGTTGTACCGGGATGAGCGGGGCGGTATGCGCGGGGGTGATTGGGATGGGGTGGTGGACCTCCACGGCCGCCACCTCATACCCGGACGGACGGCCGTACGCGGTCGGTTTGTTCACGGGAGTGCCTCCTTCACTTACCGAGGGCGGACAGGGCGTCGGCGGTCGCCTTGACGACGCTGACGATGGGGTCGTATGCGCCAGTCCCGGCGGTGAAGAACCCGAACAGGAACAGGACGATCGCGGCGCCGCCGCCGGCGGACTTGGTCTTGACGGCGAGGGCGGACGCGGCGCCGAACAGCAGAACGGCGGAGATGTCGAAGATCACGGGTTGCCTTCCTGGCGGTGGGTGCAGGTGGGGTAGGCGGAGCCGTGGAAGCAGTGCCGGTAGTCGTCGCGGGTGACCCGGAAGTCGTGGCGTCGGCCGTTGGTGGTGGTGACGGTGAGCCGGTAGCGCCAGCCGCCGGACTTGACGTAGGCGGCGCTGCGGTCGCTGACGGTTCCAGCCGGGCCGGGGGCGTAGTCGGGGCTGCACGCGGTCAGGGCGAGGACGGCGGCGATGACCGCCGTGGCGGATGCGAAGGCTTTGCGCATGGCGGGGGCTCCTTCAGGCGGGCGGTCAGGGGGTGTTGGTGCCGGAGCGGTAGATGCGGGCCCAGCGGTTGTAGAGCCAGCGGCCGACGCGGATGCGCTTGCCGGTCGCGTGGCAGCGGCGGCAGTCCTTGCCGCGCTTGAGCCGTCCCTTGCCGTCGGTCTTCATCGCGTGGCCCATGCCACGGCAGCGGCGGCAGTCGCCGAACGGCGAGGCCGCACACAGCCCGGCGTAACCGAGCGTGACTATGAGCAGGCAGGCGATAGCAGCGAGGATGGGGGTCATCAGGTGCCCTCCGGGCGGGTTTTCGGGGGTTTCCGCAGGTGGGGTGCTATCCGCTAGATCGCAGATGGGGTGCGGTTTGGGGTGCTAGCGAGGGTGCTACCGGTAGCAGGCACACCTGCTACCGGTAGCACCGTGCCGGGGCTATGCGGCGCCCGGCTTTTCGTTACGCTCCGCAATCGTCTTGAGGACGTCAGCGCGGACGATGCCGCGCCGGGTGGTGCGGGCGCCGTCCTCCGTCGTGCCGGCCACGTCGCGGGTCTTGATGCCGTGCGGCTTGAGCGCGGAGGTGACGTTCTCGCCCTTCCACCCGCCGTAGACGTCGGGGCGGAGTTCGGCGAGGCGTGCGGCGATCCGCTCGTTCCACACCCGCTCCTCCGCCTCCGGCACCACCGCGACCACGTCGGCGAGCAGGTCGTATGCCGGGCCGGTGACCGCCTCGGGTGCCTCCCCGAGGGCGTAGCCGGACAGGAGTCCGGCCTTCTCGCGCACGGTGCGGGCGCGGGCGGCGACGCGTTCGGCCATCGGCGCGTCCAGGAACGTGCTGGAGACGATCCGGGCGTCCGAGCCCTCACCCACGAAGTAGTGCAGGCCCTTATCCCCCCAGGCGAACATGGTCGCCCGCACCCCGCGCTTGTAGGACGACGTACCGAGGACCATGTCGTTCTCGGTCTGGCCCATGACCTTCAGGCAGAACCGGGTGCTGGCATTCGCGGAGATGCCGGTGGGCAGCGACTTGGCGTCCGGGCGCTGGGTGGCCAGCAGCAGCACGATCCCGGTGGCCGGGCCGCGCTTGACCAGGTCGGTGGCGATCTCCTCGAACTCCTTGCCGTGCTCGGCATGCTCGAACAGCACCTGGCACTCATCCACCCCGATCACGATCGGGTGCAACCCCAGTGACCGCTTGTCCGCAAGCTGGCTGGTCACCTTGGACTCGGGGCAGATGTCCCGGGGCAGCGAGCGGATCACCTTGGTACGGCGTCGCAACTCCTCCCGCAGGGCGCGGAAGTCGTTCAGCACGTACAGGATCGTCTCGATTTCCTCGCCGACGCCGTGCCGGTGGGAGACCGCCTCGCCGACCGTGTCGAGGTCGCCGGTGCCCTTCATGTCGTAGGTGTGCAACTCCGCCCGCGGATCCAGCGCGGCGATCAGCATGAGCAGACGCAGGAGGAAGGTTTTGCCCATGCGGGGGATCGCGCCGATGACGCCGGCGATGAACATGAGCGTGACCTCAACCCAGCGTCCACGCTGGTCAGTGCCGTACGGGATGGCCTTGAACAGGTCCACCGTGCCCGACTTGAGCAGCGGCCATGCGGGCTTGGGCGCGGCCTTGAGGGTCTGGTCCCCCACCCACAGCACCAGGTGGCCGGGGTGTTCCTCCGACTCGGCTTCCGGCCACACGCAGCCCAGCGGCCGGCGCAGACCGGATGCGAGGCGCTCGCGCTTCTCGATGACGTCGGTGACGGTCACGCCGAAGGGCAGGTTGCCCTCCGCGCGCCAGCCGGGGCCGTCGCGGGTGATCGGGGCGGTGAACTCGAACCCGTCCCGCCCCTTGGCCTGCGCCTGATTGATCGCGGGAATGCCGATCGCCCCCAGCGCCCGCAGGACAATGTCTGAGGTGAGCTTGGACGCCTTGGGCACCTCAACCGCCCGGTGAATGACCGGCTGATCGGCCTTACGTCCGTTCATGCCCAGCGCCAGCACCAGGGCACCGACCGACAGCGCCTGCAACCAGTCGGGCGCCATGACGTAAATCGCCAGAGCAAGCCCCAGGCCGATGAACAGGCCCAACACCGTGACCAGGGTCCGCAGCCGGACCCGGCCGTCCCGCTGCCGGGACAGCTTCAGGTACTCGGCAGCGTCCTCGCGACGGACCGCAGCGAGGCGGACCGGTTCGCCCTCGCGGTCGGCCATCCACCGCATGGTGCCGCCCACGAACCGCGCCAGACCGGTGGGCGCCTGCATGGTGAACCGGGCGGCATACACCGGGGAGCGCAGTGCGTGGTACCCGGCCGTGTGAGCGTAGTGCCGGGCCACCCACGCCGTGGCGGTCTTGAGTTCCGCAACCGAGCGCAGCCACAGAGGGACCACGTCCCGGCGCTTGGCCGCGGCCAGTCGACCGAGGTAGCCCGGACCGGCCGCCTTCACGGTCGGATCGTCGACCAACCGGCGGGCGGTCGGGTCGCCCGACTCGGGGTCAACGGTCGGGGTCGACTCGCGCGCGGCGCGGGCCTTGTCGAGGTCGACCACGTCCGCCCCCTCCCCAGGGGCAGTGCCGGCGGTGGCCATCTCGGCTTCCAGCCGGTTGAAGAGTTCGTTGTCGTCGTCGGGGTGCTTCACTGAGGTTCCTTCCACTTCCGGGTGTGAGGGATAGCGGGCCCGGCCGACGCTGTAGGAGGTGGGCGGCCGGGCCCGTGAGAAGAGAGTCAGCCCAGACAGGGCGAGGAAGGGCACACAGACTGTGTGCCTTGTGTGTTTCAGGCGGCGCGCTGTTCCTCGGGAAAGGCGCAGGTCACGCAGGTTCCGAGCGTGGGCGGGATGACGTATCCGGCATCCGTGCCGCACTCGGGGCAACGGCGGCGGGCGCGCATCATCGCTTCGTGCGCACGCCACCGGCCCGGCGTCATCGGACGCACCGGGCGAGCGAGGTCGATGCGGTACAGGTACGCGGTCAGCGGTTCCCGACGGCGACGCGGCCTCAGCATCTGCGCTGCGATGCCCTGACCGCCGGGCCGCAGTCCACGGATGCGGAGTTGGCGGCGGGTGGCCATGTCATCGGGGGCGTAGCGCCACGGGTAGGTGGGAATGCCGAAGCGCTCGCCGTCCGGGTCGAAGCAGTCGGCCAGCGTCAGCCGCTTCACGGGCCGGTGGCCACGGCGGCACGCTCAGACAGCAGCGTGTCCCGCAGCATCCGGGCGTTGGCCGGCGAGGTGTGGACCTCGCGGCGGATGCCCTCCGCAGTGATCCGGCTGTCCGGCCACCCGGCGGTGACCCTGCGGGCCTCAGCCAACAACTGACCCGCCGTGCGCTTGCGCCGTACCGGCCGCGCCACCTGAGGCACCCGGCCGGTCGCCCGACGGGGTCGACTCGATGCCGCCGGGACCGACCGCACCACCGGCGCCGGAAGCGAGGGCGGGGCGATCGGGACCGGGGCGGGGGCGAGCGGCTTGAGCGGGAGAATCGACTTGCCCAGGTCGACCGCGACCGGATCGGGGACCGAGATTCGGGCCAGTGTCACCACCGGAGCCGGGGTCGATTCCCGCAGATCAGCCGTAGACCGATTCCTCATGGCCTTGGGAGATTCCTCCGCATGCGCGTCCGTGTCGGGAGTCGGGGCGAGGGCGGGGGTGGTGCCGCCAAACATCGAGCCGAGTGCGGCATCCGCCCCGGCGGTGATCCGCTCGCGCTGGACATCGAGCAGTCTCGATCCCAGCGCCGCATCCCCGATCCCAACCTTGCGGGCCAGGCGCCAAGACTTGCGCTCCGACCACCACTGAACCCGACCGCTCGGGTGCTGAGCGGCGCGGGCGCGGTGGTAGGCGAGGGCCTGTACGAGGTCGGCGGTGCGCCGCTCGTTTTCCGCGTCACGGCCGTCGGTGTGCACGACGATCCGCCGGGCGAGGAACGCCATGCCCTCAGCAGAGACGGACATGCCCATCGGGGTCAGGGCGTAGATGATGGTCCGGCCGGCGTCAGGTGCGGCCATGGCGCCCATGACGGCGGCGGCTGCCGGGAGCGCCCACAGCCCCATCCGCACGATGCGCGGCGAGGACTGGCCCAGCATGGTCAAGCCCAGCAGGACCAGGGCGAGCACGGCAGTGGCGCCCTCACCGGCGGCGAGCGCCCCGAGCGCGGTGCCCTTGCCGTAGGCGTGCCCGATGTTGCTGTAGGTGCCGATACCGCCGATCACGCCGGTGGCGAGCATGGGCACGAACGCGGCACTCAGGACACCGATCTGAGTGTTCGTCAGCGGCTTGCGGGCGTTCATCACGCCACCTCCTTGCCGGTGGTGCCCGGCCGGCCGTAGCGGCGGCCGTGGACGGTGGGCAGTGCGGGAGTCGTCTCGGAGCGCGGGGCGATGCTGGCTCCCCCGCCCTCGCGCTTGGCCCGGTACATGTGCTCATCCGCCTGCCGCAGCAACGCGGACAGGTCGGCGACACCACGCCAGTAGCGGGCGCCCCCGATCGAGACGAACACGTCGATGTCCCGGCCCTCGAATACCACCGGCCGCTCAAGGCTGCCGATCAGTTCCAGCACCTTGGCGCTCACGTTGCCGGTGACGGTGTCGGACTTGCCGCACACGTCGACCACGGCGGCAAACTCATCCCCGCCCAGCCGTCCGGCCACCCCGTGGTGCCCGGCCGCCCACGCCCCCAGCCGCATGCCGGTCGCGCGGATCACCGCATCACCGGCCGCGTGACCGTGGGTGTCGTTGATCTCCTTGAACCAGTTCAGGTCCAGCACGAAAACGGCGCGCTGCTGTCCCTTCGACAGGCTCTTTACGGCATTGGCCTCAAACGCATCCCGCGTCCACAAGCCGGTCAGCGGGTCGCGGCGAGCGGCCTCGATCCGGCGTGCGAGCCGCAGCGCGTGAACCGACCACCCGGCCGCCAGCGGCAGACCGGCAGCGGCGGCGAACATCAGCTCACTCACGCCGCTTCCCCCGCCCCCGGCAGGTGGCCGCGAACCGAGCGCAGGAACGGCACGGTGCGGGTCAGCGCGTCGGCGTACAGAGCGTCCCAACCGGCGATCTCGTCACCGGCCGCCGCCTCCGCGACCAGGTCGGCGAGGACGTCACGGGCCGCGTCCTCGCGGGCGGCACGGTCGTCGTCCGTCTCGAACTCCAGCGGGCCGCGGAACAGGTCGACGTCGATGCCGAGCGCCAGTTCCGCGAACTCGATGTCGCCGTACGCCTCTTGGCCGGCGACGTAGGTGCGCATACGCATGGTGGGGTCTCTCCTTGAAAGCGTCGGGAAGGGCGCGGGGCGGTCGGTTGTCCTGTCCGGGAGCGACCGCCCCGCGAAGAACGGGGGTCAGGCGGTGCTAGCTGATCTGCACGTGGCCGCTGGTCACCCGGCGGCGGACGCTCAGGTGAGCGGCGCCGGTGATGCGCGCGCTCCCCGAGGTGGCGTTGACCGTGAGGCGGCCGCTGGCCTGCGCGGTGGCGGCCATGCGGACGTTGCCGGAGGTGAGGTTCAGCCGGGCGCAAGGGCCGCTGTAGGCGCCGATGTTGGCGTTGCCGGACGAGAGGTTGAGGTCCAGCGGGCCGCTGACCTCGCCGACGATGACGCTGCCGGAAGTGACGACGGCTTCCAGGTCGCCGACCTGCTCAGCGGTCAGCGTCCCGGAGGTGCCGTCGTACTCCAGCCGCGCCAGCGCGCCGGTGACGACGGTGTTCGCGCTGTTGGTGCTGATCGCGGCCACCGACTTGGCGGGCAGGTGGATCGTGGCGGTGATCGGGGTGAGAGCGTCCCCAGCCGGGCCACTCGCAGTGACCTCGCGGCCGTTGACGAACACCTTGCCGCCGCCGTGCCCGGTGATGTGGACGTTGCCGTTCACGATCTGCACGCCGTTGCCACCGGAGAACGTCATGGTGTTGCCACCCACCCGGATCGTGGAGCTCCCGCCGATCCCGCCAGCCACGTCGGGGACGCGGACCCGGAGGTTCTGGCCGGTGAGGCTGACGGTGGTGTCGCGGATCGCGTCGGCGGACGGGCCGGAGGTCGCCTCCGTCGCAAGCATCATGCGCGCCTGCTTCAGCGCCGGGTCGACAACGACGCGGATACAGCCGGTGCTCATCGCCAGATCCAGGGCGATCGGGCCAACGACGTCCACGGGGATGATGCGCTCGGTCATGGGCTACTGCTCCTGACTGCGTCGGGAAAGGAAGACCGAGCGCGACGGGATGTCCTTGTCCGGGAGCCGCCGCGCTCGGTAAGCAGGCCAATGCCGCACGAAGCGGCAGGCCAAGTGCCCCGGGCCCGATCCGATCGGGCGCCCTCACGGCGTGATGCCGGGGCGGTGAAGATGTCTCCTTCGGGGGTGCCGCGCCCGTATCAGGTAGCTCGGCATGACCCCGTTGTAGGCGTATGGAGACGTGACCTTTCGGTCTAAGCCCTCCCGAATGACCAGGGTCGGGTGCGCCCTCGGCCCGCTCTGTCCCGGGCCCCTTGAGACCGCGTCCGGTGGACGTGGCCCCCATTGGTCGTGCTTCGGTGCCACACACCGTGAAGCGTGGTGTGTATTACCTACCACTCACGTTGGCAGAAGGATCCCGCGCCGTCAACCCGTGGCTTTCGACTCGGAACCGCCGGCCTGTCCTGTGCGGTGGTGAGTTCAACTGTCGCCATCCGGGGCCCAATTCGGGAGCGAGTACTTGGGGGTGCACTCGTGCACTCCTAGGTGCGAACCCCCTGCACCCCGGGTCTGACCTGCGTAGAGTGACGATGAGTCAAGCTGGTACTACGGCCGCACTCTGGGGGTCCTATGGCAGACCGGAACGCCAGACTGGCCGCGCTCATGCAGGAAGGCGACTTCTCGCACAAGTCCCTTGCTCGCGCGGTGGTCGCCGCTGCCGCTCGGTCAGGTGAAGACATCACCTGCGATCACACGTACGTCTCGCGATGGCTCAAGGGGGCAATCCCGCGCGGCAACATGCCGCAGTTCATCGCGGATGCCGTCGGGCAGAAGGTGGGGCGCCGGCTCACCCTGGACGACGTCGGCATGAGTGACGCAGCTGTGTCCTCCGTACAGCCTGACCTCGGACTTGAATTCGCAGACAGATACGAGACAACAGCCAAGACCATCACAGACCTCTGGCGTGCCGACCTTGCCGAGGCTGAGGTACTGGTCAGAGCACAGCCGGATTCAGCCGCCTGGAACACGGCTTCCCTACGCTGGATCGTCGCTCCGTCCGACGGGGAGCTGACGCGCGCGGGCAGCCGTGCGATCGGCACGGTGGACGTGGAAATGATCCGCTCCACCGCTGACGCATTCAGCATGCTCGATGGCAAGTTCGGCGGTGGTCACGCCCGACGCGCACTGATCCAGTACCTGCACACCGACGTCCGCCCGATGCTGGACGGGAAGTACTCCGACTCCGTGGGCAAACAGCTCCACTCGGCCGTGGCGGAAGCGCTCTTGCTAGCCGGGTGGATGTCGTACGACAGCGGCCTTCACGGCATCGGTCAGCGGTACTTCATCCAGGCACTGCGCATGACGCAAGCAGCAGGCGACCGGCTCCTTGGCGGCAGCATCCTTTCCGCAATGAGCCACCAGGCCACGTTCCTCGGGCGCTATCAGGACGCGGCCACTCTTGCTCGTGCGGCCTATACAGGACCGGCCGGCGTGCTAGGTCCCACGATGTCCGCGCAGTTCCGCGCCATGGAGGCGCGAGCCCTGGCCCGTCTCGGCGACGAACGAGGGTGCGACCTCGCTTTGGTCGAGGCAGAGCGCAAACTCAGTCAGCGGACCCCGGACAGCGATCCGCCATACATCGCGTATTTCGATGAAATAGAACTTGCAGCAGAGATCGGCCATTGTTTCCGCGATTTGGGTCGATCCGCAGAGGCGGCGGAACGAGGCGCGGGGTCAATATTCGGCGACGGTCTGAACAATCGAAGCGATTTCTTCGCCACGATGGTGCAGGCCGAGGCTTTTATCAACCAAGGTGAAGTCGGGCGCGGCTGCGAAATTGCCAAGACTGCACTAAAAATCGGCGAGGGACTGAAGTCAGCACGCTGCGTTCAGTACGTTCGAGAATTTCGCGAACGCGTTGGCTCAACAATGCGAGGCGCTGTGGAATTCCGCACTTTCGTGGAAGAAGCGCGCATCTTCCGCCTGTGGCAGCAATGCGCCTTGACGCCCTAGAAAGGTGCCCAGTCTCGGCGTGATCCTCCTGAGCGGAGAGTCGCTACCCGCTTCTCGACTTCCTCGGCTGCACGCGGATTGGTACCGGCATTCTGCGAGAGCCACGTAACCATCAGCAGTTCGCGGATGCGCCGGAGAATGGTATATCCGGACCATTCCCGCACGTCGAAACCGTACCCTGCAACGAAATCGGCGTACTCGGATTCTGTGTGCCAACCGAAGCTGTCGTAGTACATGGCAGTCTGCATGAGGTCCCACTCTCGGGGGCCCGTGACGAACCCGTCCAAGTCAATGACCTTCGGACGGCCGACTGCGTCACGCAGGACGTTGCCGACATTGAAGTCACCGTGCAGATGACCCGCCGGAAGCGCGAACTGGAGACGGCCGTAGTCAGCCGCCAAATCGTCGGCCATGGTTCGGAGAAACCTGCGCGTTGCGTCCGGGATGGCGGCATGATTCAAGCGCTGTGCGACCTTGTCAAAAGGCTGGAGAGGCGGGAGCGAAAAAGGCGGCGACTCCATATTGTGGAGCCAGCGCAGCAGTGCACCCATTTCCCCCGTACTCGCGTACGTGTCGCCGTTGGAGAGCCCCTCCCAGAACGTCACCGGGTGGCCCTGAACGACGACCGGCTGTTCGGCCGCCGTTACGAGTCGCGCCGCTGGGTATCCCTCGGAGGCGAGCCATTCCGCCACGGCCACTTCCCTCCGTACGGAGGGAAGCCTGTCAGGACTGCGGCCAACCCGGGAGACGATACGGCCGCCGTCTATGCGGAACACTGCATGGTCCCCGAACCGCAGCATCTCGATGCCGTCCGGTTCCACGTGCGCAACCTCGCACGCCTTGCGCAGGATGGCGCCCGCGCCGTCAGCGTCGAACTCAGTTCGTTCGGTCATCGTCATGCCGTCTGCGTCCCCCGACCGGCCGGCAACGCACGTACTTGCCGACCTCGCGTGCCGCCCTTGCCGATGAGCCCTTGACCCTCCATCTGCGCGATGGCGGAGCGGACGGCCGTCCGCGAGGCTCCGAACCGCTCACACAGTTCCTTCTCGGTGGGGAAGCTGTCACCGACGTTGACCCCATCGGCCCTCAACAGGTCGGTCACCTTCTCGACCAACGGCCGGCGGTCGCCGGTCCCTGCAACGAACCACCCAGCACCCTGTACCGACTCGATGGCGCCCTCACCCTTGAGTGCGGCAAGCGCCCGCTCGATGGTGCTGCGGCTCACGCGGTACTCGCTCACGAGTGCGGACTGAGATGGCAGCGCTTCAGTGATCTCGCCTTTCCTGATCTTCTCGCGGAGGGCTTCCGAGACCTCCAGGTACGTACCTCGCGGACTGCCCTGCGGCACGTGTCCTCCCCTTCCTCGATCTCGCTGGCGTCCATGTTGCGCCTCACAGTGTCCAGCTTCCCACCCAACTGACCGATGAGTTGGGCATCTGCCGCGAGCTGCACGATGGACCGCGGCGAGAGCCACTCAAGGTGAGCGGCTCTCGCCGTTGGGAGCATGCATTCAGTGGGGAGGCTACGGCTGCACAGTGATTGGAATTTCTACCTGCGGCTGCAAGATTTCCAATCGCCCGCTATAAGTACGGACAACCTTGTTATAGATGTCCGCATCTCGGGATGAGGTGAGAGTGATCACAAGCGCGTACTCTACCTTCTCAGTTGCGACGCCGACGAGCTGCTCAATCCTGGAATGGTATTTCACGTCGAATACCGGCCGGAGCAAAGATGAGGCCCTCTTGGTGAGGGTCCTGTGTTTGGTGGTCTCCCACTTGTGTGCCCCCTTTCGCAGATCATTCTCTGGGAGGAAGTCACTCGACCTGAAGAATGAATCGGTCTTCGGGTGCACACTGTCTTCGCTACTGAATCTTTCCGCATGTGGACGGAAAACAGGTTCGATGGCACTGGCCGTGTATGTACTTGGGCTACGCGAGTCAGTCGGTGAGTTGATGCAATAGGTCGCGCTAATTTCGACGTTTCCCGTCTTTACATCCTCGGGCAGAGGAATTGGCATTCGCATCGTCTGGCCTGGCTCGATTGCCCCCTGATACAAAACGCGAACCGAGTTAGCAGGGCAGATTACGAAGGCGTCGATCTGGTCAGGAACCCGTCCCCAACCAGCCTCTTCTACAGGCATGATACCGCGCTCGGCACAATGTACGAGCAGAGCCCGAAGACCGAGGGGTTTAATGTGTCCGCCGAAGTGCGCTCGAATGCCTGCGGCCATCCTGAGGGTGGCCGGGGCTGCGAAGCTCGTCCCCATCGCCGACAATGGGGAATCTGTCCCATTGCCCGGAAGGAAGATAAAGGGCTCGTACTGAGTGCCTCCGAAACTCAGCACGTCTGGCTTCACCAGGCCTGGCGAGCGTCCTGGGCCAATTGCACTGTAACCAGCACGATCCCAGTTTTTCAGTTTGCTATTGGCGGATCCAACAGCGAGGGCGTTCACACAGTCGGATGGCACCTGGACACGGGCATTTCCTGAGGCCCAGTCGTCGTTGCCGTTATTTCCGGCTGCTACGGTCATGAAGGTCTGTCCATGGGAGAGGTATTCGTCCAGTACCGCTGTCCACGGGTGTACCTCATCATCCTCGATAGGGAGCTCCGGGCCGAGACTGAGGTTCACGAAGTCGTAGTTCTTCTCTTCCAACACATCGCGGATGCGATTTAGTGCTGTGTAGAGAGCGTAGGAGTCCTCCTCTACGTCGTCGAGGATCCGATAGTGGTCCACGCTGTTGAAAGGTCGCGGTGCGACCTCTCCCGGAGTCAGGCAGCCGAAGAGGGCGGCTGACGTCACCATATGGCCGTGATCAACGCACTCTTCCACGGCTGCGCCGACCCCAGGCACATCGAGGGACTGGGCCCACGGGCTCATGGGGCCGTTTGACGGTAGTCCGCCGTCGAAGATGGCCATGCGGATAGAACTGTCGACTACGGGCTCTTCTGGCACCTCAATCGGAGGCAGGTCACCTACGGAGAGGCTGCGCTCAACTGGATGCAGCGTGCGAAGCTTCGGCATCGGTCGAATGACCCGGAGGAAAGAGAACCTGCTGAGCTCGTCCAGTTCATCCGGCTGGACGGCGACGGGCATAAAAATCAGCCCAGATACCGGGATGCTCCTAGCGAGGTCGGCCGAGGCGCCACATGCACGTGCCCATCGCTGGAATGATCTAACGATGGCATCACGGTCCACGCTCGGGATATGAAGACCCACCTCGAAAATGGATGAGGCGGGAGGCAATGACATAACCCCGCGCTGCTTATCCGAAGCGATCGGGGCTCGGAATGCCTCGACTCTCTGCAATGCCGATCCCTCAGGGAATGCGCTAGAAGACTCTAGTCGCTCCGCAAGCTGCGAAAATGATTCTCGCTGCCCGGATACAAATAGCTCCGTTGTATCCAACTCGACAGGTTCGCCTTGACGCGTCCACTTTTCTGGCGTGACCTTTGCGCCCCGGGAGCCAATGTACGAAAGCCCGTTATCCCGAAGGAAGTCAGCGGGATGGTAGGACTTGGCAATCCACTGGGGATGCAGTGTGACTAGGCCTACCGTCTTCCCTGAGGGGCAAGCCTCGTCTGGCAAGGAATCGAATGTCTCCACTGCGGTCTGGAGTTGAGGAAGAAGCCGCTGTCGGGCCTCCTCTGCCGTGTATGGGAGTACGGGCGTTGTTCCACCCGTCGATGGTGTCACTCTCTCGACGAGACGTTCGCCGTGTCCGAGTAAGAAGTTGCGCTCCCCAGCCATAGTGTCCCCCTAGCCCTACTGCTCTTGGTCCGTGCGCTGCTTGCGTCGAATCGTGTCGCGACTGACTCCCGTCAACTCGCTAGCCCTCCTCTGCGAGAGGCTCCCATCTTGCACTAGATCCAGTGCCACCTGAAGGCGTTCGACATGGTTCATTTGCGCCAAACGTTCCTGTCCCATGCTCAGCAAGACATCGAACGTATGATCGCCACCGAGGGCCGCTTTCCTGCGAGCCGTCATAACGAAACGCTCCGCATCAGCGAACGAGGCACCGTGAAGAATCCTCGCTAGGAATGCAATATTTCTCGGTGCCTCGTTTCCGCAATAGTGGAGAAGCGCTTCCTCTAGCTCGACTGGCCCGGGCAAGGGGAATTGGACTACCAGATCGAATCGCCGCCACACTGCCGGATCCAAAAGATCGGCATGATTCGTAGCAGCCAGTAGCAATGACCCAGAAGGCCAGTCATCAATTTCCTGGAGGAGGACCGTAACAAGCCTCTTCAGTTCTCCCACTTCGGCCATGTCATCGCGCCGTTTAGCTACTGTGTCAAGTTCGTCCAGTAGCAGGACCGATGGGCTTGATTTCGCGTAATCAAGCACCTTGCGAATATTTCCCCCAGTTCGGCCGAGGTAGCTGCTCATTACGGAGGAAAGATCTAGAACGAGCAGCGGTAGCTTCAGTTCGTCCGCAAGCCATCGGGCAGCGAGTGTCTTGCCAACACCGGGAGGTCCAGTGAACAGCCCGGTACGACTAGGTGTTAGACCTTGTCGTGCGAGTCGGTCTGCGCTCCGATGCTCGTCACGGAGTTGCTCCACGGCCGCTCTCACGGGCGGAGCCAAGACTGGACGAACTGCCGGTCCGAGCTGCTCCGCCCTGATCAGGGGCAGGCGGCTATCGCTGTCCAGGGGGAGGGAGGCGGTGTTACCAAATCCACGCAAGGGCGTCTGTGCAGTTGGGGCTGAACGCAGCAGCTCTCGAAGCGAGCCAGCAAGGGATTCATTTGATCGTTGGTAGCGACGGGCCATGCGCTGGACCAGGGTTTGCACGTCTTGTGCTCGCCCGGCCATCGCAACCCTCGCCAGGTGGACTAGATCTCGCTCGTATGTTTCAGTTTCGCCCATAGGGCTCACCAATGTCCTCTCTACCATGGAGAACAGCCTATAGCCTGGTGGCCTAAACCACAGCGATCTGCGGCTGACTAGTCCACCTGGCGTCTCTACAACCAGTCTGTCGGACGGCACTGACAGTGGCCGCGTGCCCCGGCTTGACCTGCTTGTGCGGGATGCGGCTGATTCGAGATACGTCATAGCCAGCCATGGCGCTCAGCGGCTGTGAGCAGCGAGGGCCCCAAGTTTCGAACGGGCCCGGCTGGGTGGGAGCGCCTTGCGCCTCGTTGTCCTGTTTCTTGTCCAGTGCGTCGGCGGCCGCCACCGTTCACCAACGCACGCACACCCCGTTTGAACTGGCCTGTGAACGCCTACGGACGCCGCTGTACGGCCCTGCGGATAGTTGGAAAGCGTGTTGGGGGCAACCCCTCACGAGTTCGAATCTCGTATCCTCCGCCAGTGCCTCACCGGGCACGATGTCGAAGGGCCCCACCGCCTGCGGTGGGGCCCTTCGACGTTGGCCGGCTCGAATTCGGTCTCGGCTCGCCGCACCGCGTCGGCCGGGACATCTGGGAGAAGTGACATGTCCCGCCGAACCCTCACGGTGCTGAGCATCACGTGCACCACAGCACTCTTCCCGGCCGCCGCCTGCACGCCGGCCCACACCGCCGCCCGGCACCCCGCGCCCTCCACCAGCACCGCCCGCTCGAACTCGGCCGACGCCACCACCACCCCCCGCAGCACCCCACCCCCCGCCCAGCAGCCGCCGGAACTGGACCCCGACGAGACCCTCGCCGGCCGCCAGAAGGCCACCACCGGGAACGCCGGCATCGAGTTCAGCAAGGGAAGGAAGGGCGACGCACTCATCGTCGCGGTGCGCTGCCGGGGGAAGGGCACCATGAACGTCGCGGTGCAGTCGGTACACGTCTCCTTCACGCAGAAATGCCTCGCCACCGAAACCAGCACCACCTACAACCAGGTGAAGGTCGCGGGCGTGGACCACAGCGGAGTCGTCTCCGTGGAGGCACCCTCGGCCGTGCGCTGGTCCCTGACGGTCGGACGTGGAAGACCGGGGCAGGAGGAGCCGCCCGGGATCAGCTGAACACGTACCCTTCTCCACCCACAGGTCGCGAGCGCGACGCCCCAGTACGAACCTCGCCCAGAGCCGACCACCGTGCTCCGACGCGGCGCTGTTTTCGTTTCGGTGAGCACGGCCGCGCCTGCCAACAGTCACGCCCACCGGCGTCAGGATCGGTAGGCGATGACGAGCCGCACGGAGGGCCGGTCGATCACGGCTCCGTCGGCGAGGTCGCTGTCCGATGTGTCCACGGGGTAGGCCGTGACCACGGGTTCCGCGGTCCGGGCCGGGCTCCAAGCGCGGATCTGCGCGCAGATCCGCTCGGCGAGATCGGCGCCGGCGGGACCGTAGCCGACGGCTCCCAGCCGGAAACGGGGTTTTGTCTCAGAGTCTTCGGCGGTCCGCTCCAGAGTGAGGTATGCGATGGAGTCCCCCTCAACGAGGGCGGGGCTCAGGGCTGGTGAGGCGGGGCGGTGGAGGCTGGCCTCCATTGCTGCGGGCTTCGCGGTGATGCGGCAGGTCGCTCGCTCCGTGGCGCTCAGCCGTAGCCAGACGCCGTCGAACGACTCGACGGGGCCGACCGTCACATCGGTCCAAGCGACCGCCTTCGGCTGGGTGAGCGCGTCGCGCAGGAGGTCCAAGGCAATGGACTGGTCCTCGTCCCAGTAGAGCCTGACGAGCCGGTCGTCGTCGATGTAGCCGTTCCGCTCTCCGTCCTGGCCGATCACCGGGAGGAAGCCGCACATCTTGACGGAGTCGGACCGCATCCGCCCTTCCTCGCGTTGGAAGGCCACAGCCCTGGAAAGTCCGCGCCATCGCAGCGGGGCCACGAGGCGTCCGCCGACGGCGAGTTGGTCCCACCAGGCGCCGGGGAGGTCCCACATGCCAACCGTGGCGATCATTCGGTCGTACGGGCTGAACTCCGGGGCGCCGAGGGCACCGTCCCGCGTGACCACGCGAACGTCTTCGTATCCGTTCGCATCCAGCGTCCGGCGGGCGTAAGCGGTCACGTCGGCGTCGATGTCGCAGGTGGTGACCTGGCCGGACTCCCCGGTGAGGTGCTTGAGCAGGGCGGCGTTGTAGCCCGTGCCGGCCCCGATCTCGAAGACGTTGTCGCCTTCGCGGACGGCGAGCTGGACCAGCATGAAGTGCACGACATCGGGCTGGGAGGCACAGCTCAGCGGGAGCGCGTCCTCGTCGGGGTTCTCCTTGATCGTCACGCTCTTGTTGGCGTACGCCTCCTCGATGGGTGCTTCGGGGAGGAAGGCGTGGCGGGGGACGCTCCGCATGATGCCTTCGACGCGTGCGTCGCGAAGGCCGGAGAGGTCCTCTTTCAGAATGGCGTCGACCAGGCGGTTGCGCAGGTGCTCGGGGGAGGCGCCAGTGGTGGTGTTCATCGCGTCCTTCCGGAAGGTGCCCGGCCGCGCGGGCGGCAGGGGCAGATCGTACGTATTTGTTGCGGTGCGCGGGTGTGGGTCGCGGCTTCATCCCCTCAGGAGCAGGCAACGGTCCCAGGAAGCGGTGATCGCCGTGCTGACGGGGTCGGTGAGACGAACCAGGTGGATGCCTGCCGATCCGTCCATCAGGCCGACGCCGTCCGGCAGTCCGCGATGGTCCACATGCTTGTTGAGCCGCGCATTCAGGCGGGGTATATGCGACGCGAGTTCGTCGTCTACGGCATCGGCGGCGGCACGGGAGATGGTCTGGGTGAGCCCCGCCCAGCCGTGGCAGAGGGACGTGTCGGTGAGCTGGGCGAGCTGCTGGTCGTCGGCCAGACATCCGGCCAGGGCCTGCTCGGCTTGTCTTTGCCGGTCACGGTCGCCGAGGGCGAGGCCGGCGAGTTGTTGGGCGCGGGCGATGCCGGGGGTGCCGTAGCACCAGGACGGGCGTCTCGGTCCTGAGCGCTGGAGCTCGCCGAGTCGGTGTTCGGCTCGTGTGATCAAGTCCGGCCACCAGGCGCGCAAGCCTGTGTCGTTGCGCCACCGGTCGAGCCAGCCGCAGATCCGGGTGATGGCTTGCGTTTGCCCGGGCACTGTGTGGCCCTGTCGCAGGGCCGTGGCCAGCAGCGCCAGCGGTCCCGTGATGCCGTGGGCGAGGCCGAAGTTGCCGTGTCCGCCTGGCCATTGCGGCATCGGTCGCAGATCAGGGCTGTCTCCTGTCCACCAGCCGGGCAGACGTTGCGCCTCGATGGTGATCGGTTCCGTCAGCCGCACCAGGTAGGCGAGGACGTCCTGAAGCTCCGTCTTGTGGCCGCGGTGCAGGTGGTACACGCCCAGCCCGGTCAGTCCGCTGATGAGGTCGAACTCGCCCAGGGTGGGCAACGCGCCGCGATCGATGCGGGCGTGCGCCCGCTTGAGACGATGGCGTGTGACGTCGGCGAGGTGTGTGTCCAGGGTGGCCAGGGCGCGTGTGGCGGTGTTCGTGTGCGTGAAGCTGAGGACGTAGGCGACGGCCGGGGCGCCCTCGTACAGGCCACATGCTTCGGGCACAGCCTGGATCGGGCCCTTGAGCATGGCGGCGGCCCACGGCCGGAGCGCGTCCCGGTCCTCTTCGCCGGTGTGGGCCCTGACGGCGTGCAGCAGCGCGACTCCCGCCGCGCCGGAGTACAGCGACTGCCCCCAGCCGGGCCCCGTGGGTGTGGGCGGCGCGTCGTAGTTCATCAGCGGCTCTCCCCCGGCCAGGCGGCCCATGCGACGGCGGACTGACGGGCAAGGCGTCGGCAGATCCTCTCGTCCTCCCGGTCCAGGCCGCGCAGACGGTTGTGGTGCATGTGCAGCAAGGATTCCAGCACGGAGTCGAGGTCCATGCTCTCCGCGAGGCGCTCGCGATACAGCGCCAGGGCCACGGCGCGACGGTGCCACGCTTGGGCGAGCGCCTCGCCCCAGCCGCGGGCCCGAGGCGTGGTGTGGCGAACGAGTGCGACGGCCTGGTCGCTGACGCCTCGCTCGACGCGGGCCGGAGGCGCGGGGCGGTTCGCCAGCCATTGCATGCCCTCGTCGGGGCCGAGCAAGCCACAGGCGATGTCCACCATGCCGACCGCGGCCAGCGCGCGTCCGTCGATGCCGTCGGCTGCGGGGCCCTGCAGGGCGGCGAGAGCGTAGGCCGAGTCGGCCGTGAAGACCGCCTCGGCCCTGCGCAGTGCCGCACCTGGTCCGTAGCGTCGGATCTCCGGGGTGTACGTGTCGAACACGAGCCCGCTGCTGAGCCCTTGGCGTCGCAGCCCGGCGGCCCATTGGCCGACCAGCTCGGTGCAGGCGGCGTACTGCCCGGGGCTGCGGGTGCGGATACGCAGACGCAGGTGGTCGAAGTCGTTCGGGGTGCGGTATCGGACGAACCACCACTCGGGTGTGCCTGGAAGTTGGGCCACGAGGCACGCGAGGTGAGTGCCGATCAGCTCGTCGAACTGTTCGGGGTGGCTGTAGATCTTGGCGTTCAGCCAGGGTGCCTGCACCGCACCCGGCACGGGCCCGAGAGTGCTGTTGGTGAGGACGGGGAGGAAGCCGGAGAGCGGGTCGGGTATCGGTCGGCGGGTGCTGGTCATCGGCAGGGCGATCTCGTGGACGTGGCCGCCGATCCAGCCGTAGGCCTCCTCGGCCGGCGCCTCCATGAGCACGGCATGGGCTTCCCGGTCCAGGTGGGCGCGCAGGACCGCGGCGTGGGCGGGCACGTCGAGCTGGAGCCGACGTGCCCGGTCGTCCTCCCGCAGCTCGACGGTGCCGTGGCAGTGCCGGCGCTTCCGCCACCGGCCGAGAGCGTCGGTCCACTCCCGCATGTCCGCGCCACGGCTTGGCAGGTCGTCGGCGGTCAGGTTCCAGCGACAGGGAGAGAGGATCACTCGCCCGTAGCGGACGCGCGGCAGGAATGGCAGCCGTGCGCCGTGCGGCCCCCAGTCGAAGCCGGTCCAGGCAGGGCCGAAGGAGCGTGTCAGGTGCGCCAGGAACCTGGCCAGGGGCGGAGGTTGCTTGTCCAGGGCCATGGCGTGGAAGACCTGCGGGTCCACCAGGCGACGGCGGGAGATGCAGACCAGGTACAGGCGGGTGTGCGTGGCTGTGACCGCGAGGTCGTCGACGTCGATGACCGTCGGAGTGGTGTTGTCGTCGGGGCTGCGGTGCTCGCCCAACGGGATGACGTGAGGAAGATAAGCGGGGATACGGGCGACGTTCTCTGTGTGCGGGTAAAGGGGCGGGAAGGAGAGCTGGGCGGTCAGCGCGTTCTCGACGCCCGTGGGAACTTGGCGGTAGACCTCGTCGAGTCCCGTGCCGGTGGCGACCGCAGTGAACCGGGAGGTGAGCGTCCCCGCGGCGCGGGCCGGTGTCACCGTGAGCGTGAAGTTCCCGCGCTCAAGGGTGGACATGTTGTCGGCGTGCAGGCGCGCGCACATCTCCACGTGTGGTGGTACCTCCTGCCCGGTCGGCGCATCGCCGGCCAGGCGGTCGATCAGGCCGTCGGTGAGGACGACCTCTTGGCTGCCGTCGGCCAGCGCCTGCCAGGCGAGGGCCAGCAGCCGCTCGTCACGCTCGGACACTGCCGGGGGCGGTGCGGTCATGCGGCTGCCGGGGTACCCGGCCGGATAGCCGAGTCCGGACGCCGGGTCGACGACCTCCTTCACCGGCACGAGCGTGCCGGTGCCATACCGCTCCCAGAACGCGACCTGGTACTCCTTCCACACACCCTGGCCCGCCGGTCGGCGCGTGAGCCGCAGTAGAGCATCGGCAGCTCTCTCCATCTCCTGCGCGACGCTCTCGGGGATCCGTACTTCGGCGTCCAGCCTCAGGTCGACGGCCAAAGGGCTTCGACCCGCGTCGGAGAGCCCACGCAGGCGACCCGTGAGTTCCTCCCGAGCCGGCCCTTGCGCGATCGCCGGGCGCCGGTTGTGCTCGTGCACGGCGCGTTGCGCAGCTTCCAGTTCGTGCAGAACCTGCGCCACCTGCGGCACCGTGCGCGCGTCCGCGCCGTGCAGCCGCTCGATCAGGTGGGACAGCGGATCGGTGTCGGTCATCGGCGCGCGCAAACTGGTGATCAGGAATTTCTCGCGCACCAGCGCGCCGAGCAGTGTGCGGATGTTCCGCGGCTCGGTTCGGGGGAAGGAGGCCGCCAACTGCTCAGCCAGGGCGGCGAAGCGGACCGGGCCGCGCGCGAGGTCCTCGATCACGCGGACCGCGCTGGTGCGCCGGATGGTGGCGCCCATCGGTCCGCCGTGTGGGACGTGCAGACGTCCACCGCGGCGCGCCGACAGGTTGTTCATGACGACATCCAGGCGCTCCAGCAGGGCCGGGCACGCCTCCAAGCGGACGATGACGTCGTCCAGCCACTCGGTGTCCACCCGCACCACGGCCTGATGCGCGCCTCCCCACCTCACATGTGGGGTCGAACCCACGCCGGCTGCGGTGACTCCCGCGAAGAGGCCGAACGGGGTCGGTCGCCCGGTGGCCCGCAACAAGTAGCGGATGGTCGCCATGGCGGCGCGACGGACCTGCTTGTAGCGTGTCGGATGCCCAGCGCAGATCGCGTCGACCCGTGTGGCCAGATCGTCGCTTCCCTGCCGGACGGCGTCGGCGAACCGCGCATCGGCCCACACCTGCTTCAGCCACCTGCGGCACGCCTCTGTGTCGGAGGGGTCTGGCCACCAAGTCGGCAGACCCGTCAGCGGCATCGCGGCGGCCCGCAACAGCGCCGCGCCTGTGTGCTGGTAGAGCTTTCCGTCGCTTCCCATCCCCATGCCTCCGCCGTCAGTGCTGTGAACCAGCGGGGTCGGGGGCGGCTGCGCCCCCGACCCCGCGCATGAGCCGTCGTCAGACGGCGCTGGCGCAGGACGATGCGCAGGAAGCCGCGCACCCGTCACCGGTCCCGCACGCCTTGGGGAGCAGGTCGGCGCCGATCTCCGTGACGATGGTCAGGTCGACGTCGAACGGGTCGGCGGGCGCCTCGGGGGTGGCCGTCGCAGCGGACGCCCCGGTGGTGGCCGTCATGATCGGGCTGAGCATGGTTGCGGTCATCGCATTTCCTGTTCTGTCGGAAGGTTCCGAACGGTTCGTCGTTCCGACCGGCCTGCGTATGGATTGCCGCAGGCCGGCTTTCTGCGTTCGCAGCTTGGGTGCGGCCCCTCTCCGGTCGACCGGGTCCCGTCCGCTGCGTGCCCGGGGGCACCTCGTGTGGTGCGGTCTGCCCAGCACTGGCGCGCATTCCGCGTTGCCTCCAGCCACGTGAGCCGAGACGCCAAAGGTCCGGCGCCTCGACGAAGAGCCTCGTCGGGGGCCGTCGGCGGCGGTACGCCGTCAGCACGCCGTTTGTCCGCCGTCCGGCAGCGCGCGGAGAGGCGGAGCTGCGGCGTACCGCCGCGGCTCCGGCGTGACGAGGCTGATCGATCCAGTGCCAAGCGGAAACGAGAAGCGGCGATGGACGCGGTGGACGAAGAGCGCCTCTGCAGGCGGATGCCGATATGGCGTCATTGGGTGAAGTTGGCGGATTGCACCGAGCCTTCGGGTCTCGCGCGCAGACACGTACGAGAGTTCCTCGATGGACGTGCCGCACCGGAACGGGTCGACGACGCCGTTCTTATCGCCTCGGAGCTTGTGGGCAACGCGCTCAGGCACACAGTCGGCGGACCGGACCGCATGTGTGTGGAGATCTACCAGGACGTGGCGGTACTGCGCGTCCATGACACGGGACGGGATGTCTCCAGGGTGCGGGCACGCTCTGCCGAGGAGCCGGTCAATGAGTTGACGGGCAGTGGTCTCGGACTGCTGCTCGTCGGCGAGCTGGCCTCCGCGTGGTCCGTCCGGCCGACGGCGATCGGCAAGGAATTGGTCGTGATTCTCGCCTTGTCCACCGGCGGGCTACCTGAGCGCGACGTTCCTCCGCACATCCCAGCGGTACGTTCGCCCCTCGCGGCGGAGTTCCACCAACTGGATGGCGGAGACGGAGAGTTCGACAGCCGGTAGAGCGCGAAGTCCTGAGACCGTCTCCACGACGGGCGCGGCGGGACGCCGTCGATTGTTGTACGCGAGGCTCAGGTGCGGCCGGAAGGCGGACGTCGGCTTTTTCGGGGCCAGGCCGACGCTGCTCCCCGCCCGGGCCAGCGCGTGGTGCAGCCGGAGCAGGGGTTCCCAGGGGCCGAGAGACAGGCGGACAGCGCCTCGGGACCCGGCCAGCGGCATGGCGTGTACGGAGAACGCGGAAGGCAGCAGCGCCTCGACTTCCCGGGCCAGGCTGTCCAGTTGGCCAGGGCTGACGGCTCCCGGCGTACCGACTCGGGCGAGGGTGATGTGCAAGCCGTCCGTCGGCACCGGGTCGAGGCCGAGGGACGCCAGCTCCTCCAGACAGTGCCCGGCGAGAGCAGCGAGCCGCTGATCATCCGGGAAGGTCAGCATCCAGTAGTACGCCCGGCTGCCGTCCGACCAGCCAGGGCGTGCCCAGTGGTCGGTCATCTCGTCGAGTGCCCTGAACGCCGCCCAGTCGTGGGCCGCGGTGACCGCTGGATCGTGCGTGTCGGCGGGGGGCTCGGCGGGGAACGCGGCGGGATCGGCGCTGAGCAGGGGCACCCGACGTACTCCTTCGGCTTCACACTGCCCTGGAGTACGACGACACCCTCGGCGCCTACGACGCGGATGAGGCCATGGCCAGGGCCGCTGGCTGCGAGCTCCAGGTCCGGAACTCGTCGCCATAATCGCGTACCGCCCGGTGATCACGCCACGGCCCGGCCTGCTCGTGCAGGTCTCGGGAGCGTTGGTAGACGGAGCTGATCGGTGTGTCACCGCACAGCCGCAGGGCCTCACAGCCCAGCGCCATCGCGTGGTCGATTTCGGGCGTGCGCTGCTGCAACAGCGCAGTGGCGACGTCGAGACGTACGAGCGAACGGCTCCAGGAGGAGGTCGAGTGCTCCACGAGATCGTCGATGTGCTCGGCGTCGCGCAGTACCTGGGCCGTGTTCCGCAACGCCACGTGTGATGTTACGGCGTTGGCCAGGGTTCTTGCCCGTCCGTACGGCTCGAAGGAGATGCAGGAGGTCAGCCCGACGGTCACCTCGTGGAGGTCGGAGAGGCGGAGCGCCTGTCCGATGGCCTGCTCGACGGCACGCCGGTCGCCGGTCTTGCCGAGGGCTTGGGCGCGGCCGTTGGCGAGTAGGCGGATGGACTGGGCGTGGCGTGGGGCGCGCTCGACGGCCGCGGCGGCGCAGGCGTCCGCCTCGTCGTACCGGCCGGCGTAGTACAGGCTGAAGGAGAGGGTGCCGCACGCCCAGAGGTCGGTGTCCAGGTCGCCGATCTCACGGCTGAGATCCCGGGCTTCGGTGCAGTACGCCTCCGACAGCGCGAAGTCGCCCATGTTCACCGCCATGTAGCCGAGCAGGCCGGAGGCGCGAGCGGCGAGGCGGAAGAGCTCCCGGCGGGCGCGTGGGGGCTGGCGGCCGTCGAGGAGAGTGTGAGCGAGCTGCCGCACCTGGCGGGCCTGGGGGCGCAGGACGTACGGCCCGTCCTGTTCGTACCGGCCGGCGATGTCCTCCAGCGAGGAGTCGAGGAAGGCGAGCGTCGCGTCGTCGGCGTTGCCGGCCGTGAGCTGCCGGGCCCGGGTGACGATGTCCAGTGGGTTCTCGTCGTCCTCGCGTGGCGGAGGCGCACTCGTCCCCTGCCGGCCCGTGCTCGCCTCCTCGTTGTGGTCGTGCGCGGAGTCGCCCTCGTGCGCCGTGGAGAACAGCTCGGACACGGATCTGCCCAGCATGTGCTCCAGAACCCGGCAGGCGTCAGGGCGGGGCAGAGTCAGCAGCTCCCCGCCGTACCAGCGGTCGAACTGACGTGGAGAAACCTGGAGGGACGCCAGTCGGGGGTCTTGGTCGAGCTCTGCCAGCCGGGCGGCGGCCCGCTCGTACTGGGCCGCGAAAGCCTCGTGCGTCGTCAGGTGCCGTTGCTGGAGCAGCTGCCGAAGCAGCGTTGTCCGAGGCATGGCCCACCCTCCCCTACGAACACGCGCCGTGACGCCTGACAGCATGCCGACGCAACAAGCAACTGGACAATATGTCTGGTGAAGTTGACTCGTATGGGTTGTAGAGGTGTCGCCGGTACGGAGAGACTTCCGGCATGGCCTTGAAGAAAAGCCTGGTCCCGCAGTCGGTGTACCGACGGCAGCTCGCGGCCCGACTGAAGGAGCTGCGTGACGCAACCGGGCTCACCCTCACCGAGGTCGCCGATCAACTGGAGGTGAACCAGGGGTCGCTGAGCCGGATCGAGAACGGCGAACGAGGTACGACGCCAATCCTCGTCCGGGCTCTGCTGGACCTGTACGGCGTCAAAGACGAGGACCGGCGCGCCGACGTGCTCGATCTCGTACGGGCGGACAAGGAACAGCAGAAGCCCTGGTGGCGGAAGTACTCGACAGTGCTCACCCCGACCCGCTACGACGGGTACCTCGCACTGGAGGCCGGCGCGACGCACCTCGCCAGCTACCAGCCGATGCTCGTGCCGGGACTTCTCCAGACCGAGAGCTACGCCCGTGCCGTGATCTCCCAGATGAGGAAGGAGCTGTCACCGCCACAGGTCGAGTCTCTGGTCAGGGTCCGCATGGAGCGGCAGAACAGCCGCTTGGGCAGTGAAACCCCCGCCAGACTCTGGGCGATCCTCGACGAAGCCGTGCTGCGCAGGACGGTCGGCTCCACAGAAGTCATGCACGATCAGCTGCGGAAACTGGTGGACGCGAGCGAGCAGTCGAACGTCACCGTCCAGCTGCTGCCGTTCTCCCTCGGAGCGCATCCCGGCCTGTACGGCCCGTTCGTCATCCTGACCTTCCCCGCCCCCACGCCGAACCTGGTGTGGCTGGAGAACCCCAAGAACTCCGTGTATCTCGAATCCCCGGAGGACGTCGACAACTACACGGCAATCTTTGAGCAGTTGAGGGACACCGCCCTCGACACGTCGGAGACCCGCACCCGCATCGCACACATCAGCAAGGAGCTCGAAGAGTGAGCACGCCCCGCATGGCCGTCCCGCGCTATGTCACGACAGCTCCGCACGACGTCGATCTCGCACGCGCGCGGTGGCGGAAAAGCTCATACAGCGGGGGTGCGAACGACTGCGTGGAAGTTGCTGCGCTGGGCGACCGCGCCGCAGTACGCGACTCCAAGGACATCAGCCGTGGGCCGTTGCTCTTCTCGACGGCGACGATGCGCGCGCTGGTTGGCGGGATTGCCAACGGGTCGATCAGCGAGCGTTGATACCCAAAGGCGAACTGGCGCGTGAGAGACAGCCGTGAGAGCCGTCATGGTGGGCACAGGTGCCCCCGTCTCAAGACGGGCGTGAAGGGGGAATGGTAGCGCCGACGACAGTATCGCTGGGGAAACTATCGCCATCGGGAGTCTTGCATCGGCCGGTGGGCGCCGTTCAGCGACTGGCGCCCAGTGCGAGCAGAATCTGAACCCCCCTTGCAATGGGCCCCACTCGAAACCGTCAGAGATCGTTGCCCGCGTACGAGAGATTGAAGCTCTTGTTGGTCAGGGGGAAGTCCGGGACGATCGTGTCCGTCAGGGCGACCGGTAGGGCGGGCCAGTTGAAGAAGGACGGGTCGACCGGCTTGACGCGGGTCAGGGTGCCGTCGGGGGTCAGTTCGACGCGGGTGGTGATGGAGCCGCGCCAGCCCTCCACGATGCCCACGCCGGTGCGGGGGGCCGCTGCGGACGGCGGCGGGGGTGACAGCACGGTCATGGGGGCCGACAGTCCCTCGGTGAAGTACTCGATCAGGGTCAGGGAGACGTCGATCTCCTCGGCGCGGACCAGGAAGCGGGCCAGGACGTCGCCGCTGTCGTGGACGGGCACCGTGAGCCCTGTGCCGTCGTACGGCGTGAACGGGTGGCCGGTCCTGGCGTCGGCGCCGAGGCCGCTGGCGCGGGCGACGTAGCCGAGGCAGCCCATCGTGCGGGCGGCGTCGGCGTGCAGGATCGCGGTGCCGGTGAAGCGGTCGCGGACGGTGGAGTGGCCCAGGGCCAGGTCGGCGATCTCGCGGACGTCCTCGCCGATCGCCTTCAGGCGCCCGGGGTCGGGCAGGGCGTGCAGGGCCGCGCCGCCCGGGACGACGCCGCCACGCAGCAGCCGGTGGCCGGTGATCTCCTTGTTGAGGCGCAGGAGTTGCTCGCGCACCCGCTGCGCCTGGGCGTTGAGGACGCCGTGGCCGGCGTCGTTGCAGAGCATGCCGAGGTCGGCGACGTGGTTGTGGATCCGCTCCAGTTCCAGGAGCATCGCGCGGGCGTTCTGGGCCGCCACGGGGACCTCGGTGCCGGTGGCCTCCTCGACGGCCAGGCAGTACGCGAGGGCGTGGCCGACGGCGGTGTCGCCGCTGATGCGTTCGGCCAGCGGGAGTCCCGCTGCCACCGAGCGCCCCTGGAACAGCTTCTCCACGCCCTTGTGGACGAACCAGAGGCGGGCCTTGAGCTTGAGGATGGTCTCGCCGACGACGGAGAAGCGGAAGTGACCGGGCTCGATCAGGCCGGCGTGCACCGGGCCGACCGGGATCTCGTACACGCCGTCGCCCTCGACCTCCAGGAAGGGGTACGGCCCCTCCTGCTCGCCGAAGGCCGGCGCCGGTCCCGCGTCGGGGCGCATCGGGTACCAGCCGCGCGGCCAGTGGAAGTGACGGACCAGGCGGCGCGGCAGGGGGTGGTCGAGGGGGACGATGCCGAACAGGTCGCGCATCTCGCGCTCGAACCGGCCCGCGGGGAAGGAGAGATGGGCGAGCGAAGGCACCTCGGGCCGGTCGGGGTCGAGGCGGACGTGGAGTTCCGTACGGGTGTCCGGCGGGCCGGAGACGAACAGGTACACGACGCGCAGGCCGTCGTCGTCGTGGTGGGCGGCGATCAGCGCGAGCCGGTGGCCGTCCGCCAGCAACCGTTCGGCCCGCAGGGGCAGTTCGGTGGCGTCGATCTCGTGCGTGGTGCGCATCACGTCAGTGGCCTCCGATCGTCCCGGCCGCGGTGTGCAGCAGGTCGGTGAGCGGGCCGAGGCTCACGCCCAGGGCGGCGCAGGCAGCCAGGCCCAGCATCAACGGCCATACGGCGGACGGGCTTTCCGTTACCGGTGTTCCCGTGCCGAGCAGCATCCGGGCGACGCGGACGGCGAGCGCGGCGAAGACGACCAGTACGAGCAGCAGGGCCGCCGCGGTGACCCAGGCGAGCCCCCGCCCGGCGGCGAAACCGGCCCGGGCGATGCCGAGTTCGGAGGCGAAGAGGCTGAACGGCGGGAACGCCATCAGCGCCAACGCGGCGAGCCCGAACGCCCCGGCCAGCGGCGGCGCCTTCGCGATCAGGCCACGCACGCGTCCGATCCGCGTGGTGCCGGTGAGCTGGAGGATGCGGCCGGAGGCGCAGAAGGCGACGGACTTGGCGAGCCCGTGGCCGGCGATGTGCAGCAGTGCGGCGGACAGCGCGAGCGGGCTGCCGATCGCCGTGGCCAGGGCGATCAGGCTCATGTGCTCCATGGACGAATAGGCCAGCATCCGCTTGTGGTCGCGCTGGGCGAGCAGCAGTGCGGCCGCGAGGGCGAGGGTGAGCAGCGCGATCCCGGCCAGCAGGACCCGGGTGAAGCCGGCGCCGAGAGCGGCGTCCGCGATGACGCGGTAGCGCAGGATCGCGGCGAAGGCGACCGAGAGCAGGACTCCGGACATCAGGGCGGACACCGGCGCGGGTGCCTCGCTGTGGGCGTCGGGCAGCCAGGCGTGCAGCGGGACGAGACCGGCCTTGGCGCCGAAGCCGAGGACGACGAGGGTGATGCCGAGCCGGGTCGCCGCCGGGTCGAGCCGGTGGGCGCGGGCGGCGAGGGTGGGCCAGTCCAGCGCCCATGCCTCGGAGATGCCGGCCTGCCGGGCCGCGTAGTAGATCAGCACGGTGCCGAGGAAGGCCAGCGCGATGCCCGCCGAGCAGATCACCACGTACTTCCAGGCCGCCTCCACCGACGTCCGCGTGCGGCGGTGGCCGACGAGGAAGGCCGTGACGATCGTGGTGGCCTCGACGGCGACCCACAGCACGCCGAGGTTGGCGGTGACGACGGCCAGGCACATCGCGGCCAGGAACGCCTGGACCAGAACGTGGTAGCGCCACACGGACCGCTCGCTCGCCCGCCCTGCGGCCCGCTCGCCGCTCAGATACGTCGGCGCGGAGCCGCAGGCGACCAGGGCGACCGCGCCGACCACCAGCAGCATCCACACGGTCAGCGCGTCCGCACGCAGCAGACCCGAATACGCCCGCCGGGATCCGCCGTCGTCCACGTCCTTCGCCAGCAGGCCGGCGCAGGTGAGGATCACTGCGGGTGAGAGGAGCCCGGTCCAGTCCCACCCGCGTCCACGTCCACGCCCAGGCCGCTCGGGCGCCGTGCCGGGCTCGGGCACGGTGGCGGGCTCGGGCACGGTGGCGGGCTCGGACGCGGTGGCGGGCTCGGACGCGGTGGCGAGTGCGGGCACGGGGGGAGGTCCCGGCACGGTGGCGGGCTCGGGCACGGGGGCGGGCTCGGGCACGAGGGCGGGTCCGGGCACGGGGGCGGGTCCGGGCACGAGTGCGGACTCGGGTGCCTCCGTCACCAGGACGGAACCCTGGGCGGACACGCGTCGGCGGGGCTCGGCGAGTTGTGCGGGGGCGTGGGTCGCGGCGGTCGCGCGGGGGCGCAGGGCGGGGACCGCGTACGCGCCGGCGATGAGGAACGGCACGGCGGCGGGCGCGGTGAGCAGCAGAGCGGAAGCGGTGGGGTCCATCAGTCGTGCAGCTCCCGCAGGTCGTCGATGTCGGTGGTGCCGAACGCCTCCCGCATCCGGGTGGTCAGCATCTGAAGCACCAGCACCGCCAGCAACACGTCGAAGGAGACGCCGAGTTCGACGATCAGCGGTACTCCGGAGGTGGCCAGGAGGGCGGTCGCGGTGATGCCGTTGTCCAGCAGCAGGAAGCCGACCACCTGGGCGGGCGCCCGCCTGCGGGTCACCAGCACGAAGAAGCCGATCAGGACGACGGCGAGACCGACCGGCAGGGCGCGGGTGGCGGGGGTCGGGTCCAGCGCGGTCAGGGGTCGGGCGACCGCGTAGGCCAGGAGCGTCAGCAGGGCCGCGGTCAGCAGCGAGGCGGCGACGTTGACCAGCGGCTGGGTCTCCCGGGTCTCGGCCGCGGCGGTGCCGTAGCGCTGCCGGTCCGCCGTGAGGGTGGCCAGCGCGCGGCGCAGCAGATACGGCAGCACGCCCGCTCTGAGCGCTCCGATGCCGACGCCCACGCCGACCAGGTCCCACCGGTGTTCGTGCGCGCCGAGCAGGACCGCGAGGGCGGCGAGCGCGATGCCCTGCAGGGCGAAGACCCGGATGATCGCGGTGAGTTCGCGCACCCACAGCACGATCACGGCGGCCAGCAGGAAGGCGCCGCAGGCCAGGTCGAGGAGCTGGGTGTAGAGGCCGCCGCTCATGACGCTCCGCTCAGGAAGTAGGAGGCGGTCACCGCGAGCAGCGCCAGCAGGAAGGACCCGGCCAGCAGTTCGGGCACCCGGAACAGCCGGATCTTCGCCCAGAACACCTCGGCCGCCGCGAGCACCGCGCCCAGCAGGCACACCTTCGCCGCGAACAGCACCAGCGCCACCGCGAGGGCCGCCCAGGAGGTGCCGGTGGCGATGCCCCAGGGCACGAACAGGGAGGACAGCAGCCCGAGCAGCAGGGTGAGCCGCATCTGGGCGCCGAGTTCCACCAGGGCCAGGTCGGGTCCTGCGTACTCCAGCGCCATCGCCTCGTGGATCATGGTGAGTTCGAGGTGGGTGGAGGGGTTGTCCACCGGAATGCGCCCGGTCTCCGCGAGCACGGCGACCGCGAGGGCCGCGGTGGCCAGCAGTCCGGCCGGTGAGGCGAGGCGGCCCGGTTCGTCGACCGCGCCGCTGACGATGGCCGGGATGTTGGTCGTCCCGGCCGGTATCGACAGCGCGAACACCGACAGCAGGATGGTCGGCTCCACCAGCGCGGCCACGGTCATCTCCCGGGAGGCGCCCATCCCGCCGAACGCGGTGCCGGTGTCGAGTCCGGCGAGGGCCAGCGCCACGGTGCCCAGCGCGATCAGCGCCACCACCAGGATGAGGTCCGCGTGGGAGCTGACCGGGGTGTCGGTGGACAGCAGCGGCACCAGGGCGGCGGCCACGACGGTGGTGGCGACCAGCAGCGCGGGCGCGGTCCGGAAGGCGCTCCCGGTCCCGACCGGCGTGATGGGCTCCTTGCGCAGCAGCTTGCGCGTGTCCCGCCAGGGCTGCAGCACCCCGGCCCCGGCCCGGCCCTCCAACCGGGCCCGCACCTGCCGCATCCACCCGGTCAGCAGCGGCGCCCCCGCGCCGACGACGACGATCTGCCCGGCCACGGCCGCATATCCGACAGCACTCATCAGTTCGCTCTCACCAGCCCACCGCCAAGGCCACCAGCAGGACGACCAGGCCGACGAAGCCGTAGCCGAGATACAGGTGGACGCTGCCGCCCGCCAGCCGCCGCGCGGACCGGCCCGTCCCGGCCAGGGCCCGCAACACCGGCTCGTACAGCCGGTGTTCGATCCGGTCGGGCACCCGGCGCTCGAAGCGCACCCGTTCCACCAGGTACGCCGACTCGCGCACGGGCGTGACGTTCAGGTCCTGCTCGGGGGCGAGGACGTCGTCGAAGACGCGCTGCAGCGGCTCGGCGAACGAGGTCGCCGTGTACGCCATGCGCGGGGTCGGCGCCCCGCCGCCGCAGTCCCACAAGCGCGCGTTCATTCGGCGCCGGCGGCGCCCGTACAGCCGGGGCAGTCCCACGGCCGCCATGATCGCGACGGCGAGGGCGGCCACCACCCACAGCGGCGACAGGGACGCCGAGATGTCCGTGAGCCGCACCCGCACTCCGCCTCCCGACAGCGCGCCGCTGCCGGGCAGTCCGATCGCGCTCACGGCACGGTCGAGGGCGTCGCCCAGCAGCCCCGGCACCAGGGCGAGCGCCACGCACGCGGCGGCGAGCAGTCCCATTCCGGCGATCATCAGGGGCGGTGCCTCCCGCGCGCCGTCCGCGCGTGGGCTGCGGGGCCGGGCGAAGAAGCCGACGCCGAGCGCCTTGACGAACGCGGCGGCGGCGATGCCGGCCGACAGCGCGATCAGCGCCACCGACAGGGGCAGCACGACGGCCACCGCGACGCCCGGCACCTGCAGGCCGTGGATCAGGGACTGCAGCAGCAGCCACTCGCTGATGAACCCGTTGCCCGGTGGCAGCGCCACCGCGCCGAGAGCGGCGAGCGCGAACAGTCCGGCCGTGGCCGGCATCCGCGAGCGCAGGCCGCCGAGCCGGTCGAGGTCCCGCAGCCCGGTGGAGCGCACCACCGACCCGGCCGCGCAGAACAACAGGGCCTTGAACGCGGCGTGGTTGACGACGTGCAGCAGCGCGGCGGCCAGCGCCAGCGCGGCCAGCGGCCGGTCGCCGTAGGAGGTGAAGAGCCCGCAGGCGCCGACACCGATGAAGACCAGGCCCATGTTCTCGCTGGTCGAGTAGGCCAGCAGGCGCTTGAGGTCGGAGGCCATCGCCGCCTGGAGGATTCCGTACACCGCGCTGACCCCGCCCACCGCGATCAGGCCCAGCCACCACCAGGCCGGGCCGCCGCCGAGCAGGTCGAGGCCGGTGCGGATCAGGCCGTAGACGCCGAGGTTGACCATGGCGGTGCTCATCAACGCCGAGACGGGGCTGGGTGCTTCGGGATGCGCGCGCGGCAGCCAGGCGTGCAGCGGCACGGCGCCCGCCTTGGAGGTGAACGCCAGCCCGGCCAGGACGAAGACCAGTCCGCGCACCGTGGGCGAGACGGTGTGCGCGCCGGCCCGCAGCGCGGCGAAGGTCTCGCCGCCCGCCCTGGCGGCGAACAGCGCGAACGCGGCCAGCAGCAGCACCAGTCCGAGGTGGGTCATCACCGCGTACCAGACGCCCGCCTGCCGTACCGAGGCACGCTCGCGGTGTTCGGCGAGGACCAGCAGCAGGGAGACGAGCGCCATCAGCTCCCACAGCACCAGGAACGTGGACACCGAGGCCGCCGCCGGTACCAGGACCAGCGTGAGCGCGAACAGCGGCAGCATCGCCTGCGCGGTGCGCGAGCCGAGCCCGTGCGGACCGTGCCCGGCCGCGTAGCCGACGCCGTAGACCGCGACCGCGACGACGACCGCCCCGGCCACCGCCATGAAGACGCCCGCCAGCGCGTCCACCGCCAGATGCGTTCCGACCAGCGGCAGCAGTCCGGGCAGGTCGGTGGCCCACCGGCTGCCTCCCAGCGCGGCCACGCCCGCCGCAGCACCGGCCACGCCCGCACCGGCCGTCAGCAGTCCGACGACCGGCACGCGCAGCCGGTACGGCAGTCCGAGCCCGGCCAGCGCGCCCGCGCCGCCCAGGGTGGTGGCCGTCGCGAGGGCGGCCGGAATCGCGCTCACCGCCCGGTCACTCTCCGCAGGGCCGCCACAATGGCGTCCGGCTCCGGCGGGCACCCGGGCACGGTCAGATCCACCGGTACGACATCGGCGACCGCGCCCTCCACGCCGTGACCACCAGCGAACTCCCCGCAGTTGATCGCGCAGTCGCCGACGGCGACCACGAGACGGGGCTCGCCCATCGCGGCGACCGTGCGCCGCAGCGGCTCCGCCATGTTCCGTGTCACCGGCCCGGTCACCAGGGCCACGTCCGCGTGCCGGGGCGAGGCCACCTGCCGGGCGCCGTACCGCTCGGCGTCGTACACCGGGTTGAAAGCCGCCGCGATCTCGATCTCGCAGCCGTTGCAGGAGCCCGCGTCGACGCACCGCACCTGGACCGAGCCGCCCAGCTCCCGCGCCTTCTCGGGCACGTCGCCCTCGGGGCGCGGCGGGGCGGGTTCCGCCGCCCGCCCGGTCTCGCGGATCCTGCGCAGCAAGCCCATGCCTACTCCGTGACTCGGTGAGGACGTGTCCGTGGGAGACCAACGAGACGTCCCACGGCTGGAGTTACGACGTTTGCCGACACTTTGCTCCGGTTTGGAACCGTGCCGGTTCGAACGGCGGCGTCGCTACGACGGCGGTTTCCCCTGGTTCTGGGCGGCCCGCAGGTCGGCGAGCAGTTCGGCCTGGCCGGCCAGCACTCCGGACAGGATGGTGCGGGCGACCCGGAGCAGGTCGGCGATGTGCGGGCTGGTCAGCGAGTAGTACACGGTCGAGCCCTCTTTGCGGGTGACCACGAGGTTCGCCCGGCGCAGCACCGCGAGCTGCTGCGAGAGGTGGGCGGGCTCGATCCCGACCTCGGGCAGCATCTCGGCGACCGCGTGCTCGCGTTCGCTCAGCAGCTCCAGGACCCGGATGCGCGCGGGATGACCGAGCGTCTTGAAGAACTCGGCCTTGAGTTGGTACAGCGGCGTACTCACCGTGCCGTCACCTCCCCAGCGGAGCAGCACGGCCGCGGCGGCCTGTCCTCGGTACATCGCGTCCACCCACTCGTCACACACATGTGGCCCATCCTCGCCTGCGGCTACGGCCAGGCGGAATCCGCGCGGGAGGGCCGCACCGCCGCGAGCCGGCGGTGCAGAAATCAACAATTGCTAAGTTTAGCAACTCTCTAGGTGCTGCGAGGGGGGTGTGTGGGAATCGGTCCGCCGCGGGTGGCGCCGTTTCAGTAGTCGATACGGTCCGACTTGGCCAGCCAGGCGTCGAACGGGGCCGTGCGGTTGGGCATGTCGAGGCGTTCGATCGCCATCGGCCACAGTTCCGCCGGGCGCTTCTCGAAGAGGTCGTAGAACTTGCGGTCGTCGAAGCCGGCCACCGCCGCGTCGTCGCGGTCGGCGGCGTAGACGATCCGGTCCACGCGCGCCCACAGGGCGGAGGAGAGGCACATCGGGCACGGTTCGCACGAGGTGACCAGGACGCAGCCGTCGAGCGAGAAGGTGCCCAGTTTCCGGCAGGCGAGGCGGATCGCGCTCACCTCGCCGTGGGCGGTCGGGTCCAGGTCCGAGGTGACCTTGTTGTTGCCGATCGCGACAACCTCGCCGTCCTTGGCGATCAGGGCGCCGAACGGGCCGCCGCCGTTGTGCACGCTGTCGGTGGCGAGGCCGATGGCCTCGTCCAGCCAGCCGCGCTCGAGGTCGGCGATGCTCGTTTCCTGGGTGTACGCGGTCACGGTCACTCCTTGTGGGCACACGGCGGGGATTCCCCGTATCGGCGTCGTTTTCGGTGTCGCATTCGGCGTCGTATCGGCGTCGTTCGCAAGTACACCCGCCGGGTACCGTCGGGGGTCAGTCACCGAAACCATGAAGGACCTGGCTGGTCGGCGGGGCACCCTTGGAGATTCGTCCGAAGTCAGGTCCCGGCGGTTTCGACGTCAGGTCCCGGCGGTCTCGAAGGTGCGCAGCAGGTCGGCCGCGACGCTCACGGCGATGGTCGCGGGCTCCTTGCCGGTGATGTCGGGCAGCCCGATCGGGGTCTTGATCCGGTCGATGGCGGAGTCCTCGTGACCTCCCTCGGTGGACAGCCGCTTGCGGAACCGCGCCCACTTGGCCGCCGAGCCGATCAGACCGATGGAGCCGAGGTGATCGGTGCGCAGGGCGGCGTCGCACAGCGCGGCGTCCTCGGCGTGGTCGTGGGTCATGATCAGGACGTGAGTGCCGCGCGGCAGTTCCTGAAGCACCTCTTCGGGCAGCAGCGGCGTGTGATGCACGTGCACCTGCGCCACCGCGTCCGCCAGCACGCCGAGCCGCTCCTTGGTGAGGATGTCAGAGCGGGTGTCGATCAGATGGAGGTCGAGGTCCTGGCGGGACAGGATGCGCGCCAGTTCCAGGCCCACGTGGCCGACGCCGAAGATCGCCACCGCCCGTACCACAGGCAGCGGTTCGAGCAGCACCGTCACCGTGCCGCCGCAGCACTGCACGCCGTGCTGGTTGGTCACCTTGTCGTTCAGGGCGAAGTCCATCAGCTCCGGCTCCCGCTCGGCCGCGGCCATCATCTCCCGGGCGCGGCCGATCGCGACGGCCTCGACGTTGCCGCCGCCGATCGAGCCCCAGGTCCCGGTCTCCCCCACGACGAGTTTCGCGCCGGCCTCGCGCGGGGCGTGGCCGCGCACGGTCGCGACGGTCACCAGGACGCCGGTCTCCCGGCGTGCCCGCAACCGCGCGACCGCGGCGACCCAGGTCATGTCAGGCACCGCTCAGCGCTTCCACCGCGCGGCCGTCGACGGCGGCCGGGTCGCGAAGGGCCCGGGCCTCCTCGATCGCCCAGTACACCGCTTCCGGTGTCGCGGGCGAGGCCAGCTCGACGCTCACCCCGCGCGGCCCGAACGCGGCAGCCGCCTGCCGCAGCGCCTCCCGCACCGAGAACGCCAGCATCAGCGGGGGCTCGCCCACGGCCTTGGAGCCGTAGACGGCGCCCTCCTCGGTGGCGTTCTCCAGCAGCGTGACGTTGAACTCCTCGGGCATCTCGGAGAAGCTCGGCAGCTTGTACGTGCTCGCCGCCTGGGTCTGCAGCCGGCCGCGGCCTGGCCCGTCGCCGGTGTCCCAGCGCAGGTCCTCCAGCGTCAGCCAGCCCGCGCCCTGCACGAAGCCGCCCTCGACCTGGCCGATGTCGATCAGCGGGGAAAGGCTGTCGCCGACGTCGTGCACGATGTCCACGCGCCGGATGCGGTACGCGCCGGTGAAGCCGTCGACCTCCACCTCGGTCGCGGCGGCGCCGTGGGCGAAGTACTTGAACGGCGATCCGCGGAACGTCTTGGCGTCCCAGTGCAGCCCCTCGGTCCGGTAGAACCCGGCCGCCGACAGCTGCACCCGCTGGAAGTACGCGGTGTGCACCAACTCGTCCCAGGCCAGCTCCTTCTCGCTGCCCAGGGCGCGCGCGACGCCCTCGACGATGCGTACGTCGGAGGCGTTCGCGCCGAGCTGGGTGGCGGCCACCCGCAGCAGCCGTTCACGCAGCTGCTCGCAGGCGTTCTTGATGGCGCCGCCGTTCAGATCGGCGCCCGAACTGGCCGCGGTCGCCGAGGTGTTGGGCACCTTGTCGGTACGCGTCGGGGCGAGGCGGACCTTGTGCAGCGGGATGCCCAGGGTGGTCGCGGCCACCTGGATCATCTTGGTGTGCAGGCCCTGGCCCATCTCGGTGCCGCCGTGGTTGATCAGGACGGAGCCGTCCTTGTAGATCAGCACCAGCGCGCCGCCCTGGTTGAAGGCGGTGAGGTTGAACGAGATGCCGAACTTGATGCCGGTGACCGCGATCGCCCGCTTGGTGTGCGGGTGCGCGGCGTTGAACGCGGCGATCTCGCGCCTGCGGTCGGCGAGGGAGGCGTTCTCCTGCACCTGGTGCCAGACGGTGGAGATCCGCTCGGCCTGCGTGACCGGCTGGCCGTACGGCGTCGTCTGCCCCTGGCCGGGCCGGTAGAAGTTGCGCTCGCGCAACTCCATGGGGTCGAGGCCGAGTTGCGGGGCGACGCGGCCCAGGATGTCCTCGATCACCAGCATGCCCTGGGGGCCGCCGAAGCCGCGGAAGGCGGTGTTGGAGACCGTGTTGGTTTTGGCGATGCGCCCGGCGACGCGGGCGTTGGGGATCCAGTACGTGTTGTCGATGTGGCACAGCGCCCGGGCGAGGACCGGCTCGGACAGGTCCAGGCTCCAGCCGCCGTCCGCGGTCAGCGTGGCGTCGAGGGCCTGGATACGGCCGTCGGCGTCGAAGCCGATCCTCCACGAGGCGTGAAAGCCGTGCCGCTTGCCGGACATGGTCAGGTCCTGCGTGCGGTTGAGCCGGAAGCGGACAGGGCGGCCGGTGAGCTTGGCGCCGAGCGCGGCGACGGCCGCGAACCCGTGCGGCTGCATCTCCTTGCCGCCGAAGCCGCCGCCCATGCGCAGGCACTGCACGGTCACCTCGTGGGCGGGCACACCGAGCACATGGGAGACGATCTCCTGGGTCTCCGAGGGGTGCTGGGTGCTGCTCTGGATGAAGATCTGCCCGTTCTCGTCGACCTGGGCGAGGGCCGCGTGGGTCTCCAGATAGAAGTGCTCCTGGCCGGAGAACTGGAACTCACCGGTGAACACGTGCGCCGAGTCGGCGAAACCGGCGTCGATGTCGCCGCTCTCCATCAGCGGCCGGGCGCCGTGGTAGCTGTCGGCGGCCATCGCGTCCTGCAGGGTGATCAGCGCGGGCTGCTCGTCGAGCTCGACCTCCACGGCCGCGGCTCCGAGCCGGGCCGCTTCCAGGTCTTCGCCGAGCACCCAGGCCACCGCGTGGCCGTGGAACATGACCTCGTCGGGGAAGAGCGGCTCGTCGTGCTTCATGCCGGCGTCGTTGACACCGGGTACGTCGGCGCCGGTCAGCACCCGGACCACGCCGGGCACGTCGAGCGCGGGCCCGGTGTTCAGCCTGGTGATCCGGCCGTGCGCCTTCATCACCTGCACGGGGTAGGCGTGCAGCACGTCCTTGGTGCGGTGGATCAGGTCGTCGGTGTAGAGCGCGGTGCCGGTGACGTGCAGGACGGCACTCTCGTGCGGCAGGGCGACGCCGACGGCGGGCTTCTCGGGACGCTCGGACAGATGACTCATGACGACACCGCCTCGGTGGTCTGTGCGTGCAGCTTCTTGAGACTCTGGCCGAGCATCGCGGAGCGGTAGAGGGAGCTGGCGCGATGGTCGTCCATCGGCGTGCCCTCGCCGCGCAGCACCCGGGCCGCGGCCTCGACGGTCTCGACCGTCCACGGCCTGCCCTCCAGGGCGGCCTCGGTGGCGAGGGCGCGGATCGGGGTGGCGGCAACCCCGCCCAGGCCGATCCGTGCCCTGCGGACGATGCCGTCCTCGATGTCGAGCGCGAAGGCGACCGCGACGCTGGAGATGTCGTCGAAGCGCCGCTTGGCGATCTTGTGGAAGGCGGTGACCCGGGCCAGTGGCAGCGGAATGCGTACGGCGCGGATCAGCTCGCCGGGACGGCGCACGCTCTGCCGGTAGCCGGTGAAGTAGTCCGCCAGCGGGACCTCGCGCTCCCCGTCGGCGTCGGCGAGCAGCAGCGAGGCCTCCAGGGCGAGCAGCACCGGCGGGCTGTCGCCGATGGGCGAGCCGGTGCCCAGGTTGCCGCCGAGGGTGGCGCCGTTGCGGATCAGCCGGGACGCGAACTGCGGGAACAGCTCTGCCAGCAGCGGTACTTGGCCGTCGAGCCGGCGCTCGATCTCGGTGAGGGTCAGCGCCGCACCGATCTCGATGTGGTCGGACTCCACGCGCAGCTCCCGCAGTTCGGGCAGCCGGTCGATGGCGATGACGCAACCCGCCCGGCGGGAGCGGATGTTGACCTCGACGCCGTAGTCGGTGGAGCCGGCGACCACCACCGCGTCGGGCCGCTCGCGCAGCTCCCGCAGCGTCTCGGCCAGGGTGCCGCGGCGCAGGAACGTGCTGTCGTCCCGGGCGTACTCGGTGGCGACCGCGGCGGGCGGGGCCTGCTCACGGCGCCGCGCGAGCGGGTCCTCGTCGGCGGGTTCCCCTACGGCGAAGGCGGCATCGCGGATCGGGCGGTAGCCGGTGCACCGGCACAGGTTGCCGCTCAGGGCGTGCAGGTCGAAGCCGTTGGGGCCGTGCTCGGGGTCGGTGTGTGCCTCGGTGCCGCCGCTCGGGTCCGCGTGCGCGCAGCGGCCCGGACGGTAGTACTCCGCGGCCATGCTGCACACGAATCCCGGCGTGCAGTAACCGCACTGGGAGCCGCCGCGGACCGCCATCTCCTGCTGCACCGGGTGCAGTTCGGGGGGTGTGCCGGGTGCGCCGACGGTGGCGAGCCCCTCGGAGGTGATGACCTCCTGGCCGTCGAGCGCCGCCGCCGGTACCAGGCAGGCGTTGACCGCCACCCAGTCGGTGGGCTTGTGCACCCCGGGACGGGCCACCAGGACCGAACACGCGCCGCACTCACCCTCGGCGCAGCCCTCCTTGGTGCCGGTGAGACCGCGCTCGCGCAGAAAATCCAGCACGGTGGTGTGGGGTGCGGCCGGTGCGATCGGTGTTTCTTTCCCGTTGACCGTGATGCGCGCCTCTGTCATGACAGGCCTTCGTTTCGGTGCGTGACAGATCGATTCATGATGTTCGCCAATTTCAGGCAGCTTTCTGTGTTCAGACGCGCCACATCACAGGAGCGGGCGCAAAACGGCACGCGTCAACGGTGTACCGGAAGATGGTGACGGGGAAAAACCCGGAACGTGCCGCGAGAGGGCACAGGAGAACGGCTGGTCAGCAGCCGTGCGCGATACGACCGGGAACCCAGACGTTGCGCTGGGCGAGGCGACCGAGATCAGAGCTGGTGTTCATCCGCTGGTCGCCTCCTTTCCTTCGTGCATACGGGTCGTCGCTTATCGCAAATTAGTGGCCGGTGGCATCGGGGGTCAAGGGGTGGCATCGGACCGAGGGCCGGACCACGTGGCGTGGTCCGGCCCTTCGGTGTTCAGTACTGCTGGGTTTTTCGGTGGTCAGTACTGCTCGGTCTCCACGAAGCCGTTGCTCGCGTTGTCGTCCGCGTCGAAGGCGGCGGCCGTGGGGTCGAATCCGGGCGGGCTGTCCTTGA
>NZ_JAFJSY010000084.1 GCF_019857225.1 Streptomyces plumbidurans | reverse complement strand
ACGTTGTCGCCGGTCTCGGTCTGCCATTTCGAGCCGTCGACGGCGGCACCCGCGGGGCCGTCGAAGTTGTCGGTGAACGCAGCCACCGCGGCGGCCGCGTGCGAGGCGCTGGGGGAGGCGTCCGGCGGAACCGCCTGCGCCGCACCGGTCGCGGCGGACGCGACCAGCACGGCGGAGAGGGCTGCGAACAAGCATCTTCGGAGCAGACGTGGAGAGGCCACGGCTCTTCCTTCCATACGGCGGCCGGGCGCACGGATGAGCCGACCGGGGTGGGGGATGAAGGCGTCGCCTCTTGATTTAAGGAGTGAAGTAAGAGTCAGTCAATACTTTGGTACGGACCACTGATCGACGCGCTCGCGTGCTGCGCCGCCACCACCGTCAGATCGTCGAACTGCGAGGTGGTGTAGGAGTCCAGCCCCAGGCCGACCTGGCCGTGGTCGTACGTGGTGTCGGAGACCTGGGCGACCTCCGTCCCATCGATCCGGGCCGTGATCGTCTGTCCGGAGAAGCCGAGCGAGAGTCGGTGCCAGGTGTCGGCTCCGGGGGAGGAGAGGCTGCCGCTCGCCAGGACACGCGTGGTCTTGTCGGGGGCGAGGACCTCGAGCGACCAGGTGCCGGCGTCCGACAGCTTCAGGTAGTAGCCCTGCCAGGCGTTGACGCGGCCGGTGCCGACGTTGTTGAGCTGGTTGACCACGCGGCCGAGCAGCGAGGCCGTGCCGGTGTGGTCGATCATCACCTTCGCCGAGACGGTGTAGTCGGTCCACCGGCTGTCACCGGACAACGTGAGCGGGGCGGCCACCCTGGACCACTTCGTGGGCGGCGTCGTGATGGACTGACGCAGGCACCGGCCGGTGCCCCGACTGCCGGAGGCGGCCTGCGGCGCGGTCGAGCAGGGCGCCACCTGGAAGGCGCCCTCCATGTCGGAGACGTAGCGCGGGATGGCCGCGGTCCGGTAGCCGTCGAAGGTGTCGCGGTAGGGAAGAGCCATGGTCCGGGCGCGGGGCGCGCTCGCCGCTGCACGGCCCTTGCCCCCGGACATGGTGGTGAGCGTCGTGACCGTGCCCGGCTGAAGGGTGATGCCGTGGCCGCCCTTCGCGTCCGGGGACACATCGTGACCGCGGACGAACCAGTCGGCCGGGTCGGTGGATTCAAGGGTGGTCGTCCAGCGATGCAGCGCACCGCGCGGCAGCTTGCCGGTCGGCGTGACGCTGACATCCTGCGGCGCGCTCGCCCCGGTCGTCTCGAACACGGTCGTGTACGCGGGCCGAGGGCCGGGGGACCGCAGAGTCACGTACGTGCCGCCGCCGTCGAGGTAACCGCTGGCGGAGTCGACGTAGCTCCAGCCCGGCCGGGTGAACTGCGCGGTCTGCGCGATGGTCCACAGCGTCGGACCGAGGTCGTAGTGACCGCTCCACGGCTCGTTGGCCTGGAGCAGACCGCTGCCCTGCATCTGGACGGTCGGGTACCAGGCGTACGCGGCGGGCCAGTTGATGAACGCCGTGATGCGGGAGTCGACGTACTCGTGGTTCATCTCTGCGGCGAGTCGCGTCGCACCGGTGAGGTAGTTGTTCCAGCCCGATTCACTGGCGAACAGCGGCTTGTCGAGACTGAGGGCGTCCGGTGAGCTGGAGCAGTGGACGGCGGAGCAGGGGTAGTGGATGCCGACGACGTCCGTGGCCGCGTCGAAGGCGGGGTCGTTCTTCATGTCGGTGGCCACCTGCCAGCCGGCGTTGTCGGCGGCCACCACCTTGACGTCACCATGGCCGTGGCGCACCAGGGCGGCCTTGAGCTTGCCGTACCAGGCGGCGTCCCAGCCCTTCTCGTTCCAGCCGCCGAGATAGTTGATGTGCAGGTCGTGCTGTTGCGCGCAGCCGAGCCACTGCATCAGATAGTCGATGTTGTCCTGCGACCAGAAGCCGCCGTCGAACCAGCCGGGCGCGCCCCATTCGAGGCCGTAGAACCGGATCTGCGGGTTGCGCTTGTGGGCCTGCTCCATGAGCCACCACTCGTAGCCGCGGTCGCAGTCAACCTGGGTGGGGGTGCGCATGTGGCTGGGCTCGGCGCCGTTGCTGGAGTTGGTGTCGGAGCCGATCTCCACCTTGAGGATCTGCAGCGAGGCGCCGTAACCGGGCTTGAAGAGATAGTCCAGGATGCGGCTGCGCTCCGGTTCGGGGTAGTCGACGAGCAGCCGTGAGGTGCCGCCGCCTCCGCTGATGGCGCCGATGCCGTCGAAGACGCGCCCGGTACCGGCGCCGTCCACGGCGATCTGCTGCACCGGTGGCGTGCCGGTGTCGGCGTGTGCCGTGGCCGGGGCGACGAGCGCCAGGCAGGACACGGCAAGGGCGCACACCGCGCGGGCGGCGCGTCCGGGGAGCCGGCGCAGCGCGCCGCTCCGTCTTGGGGTTCCGGGCATGGTTCTCCGTAGGTTGTCGGGCGGGTGGTTCAGACGGGCGCTTCAGAGGGAGACGTGGGTGCGGCCGGCGGGTACCTTCCGGCCTCGGGCACGGCCGTCCTTGCCGAAGACCTCGATGCGGGCGGGGCCGTCGGCGTTGATGTCGAAGGAGGCGCCGGAGGCATGGAGTACGAAGTTGCGGACGGCGACGCGGGCGCCGGTGGCCCGGAAGACGGTGCGGCCGTCCCGGACCAGCGTGGTCCTGTCGGGTCCGGCGGAGACGGCGTAAGTGTGGCCGCGCAGTTGGACGTTGGCGACGGTGTTGGTGCCCGGCAGTGAGAGCGTGCCGAACATGAGGGCCGAAGCGTCGCCGTCCCACGGATTGTCGGAGATGAGTTCGTGCAGGCCCGGCACGGCCATCGCGTTGGACCAGGAGTAGGTGCGCCAGGCGGTGTCGACGGCCGAGTCCATGATCGACTGCCCCGGCTCGGGGTCGAAGGACTCCGGGAACCAGTTCTCCTTGTCCCAGGCGTCGAGGTACATCGCGGCGCTGCGCGCGGCGAACTGCCCGGCGACGTGGTCGAAGCCGTACCGCTTGACGCCGTCGTAGACCGTGGCGTTCATCGGCGGCCACACCGCGCCCTTCCACTGCTCCGGCGCAGTGTCCTCGCCGTAGCGGTCGAAGAAGCGGAAGTGCTCGGAGTCGGGGTGCACCGGTCCGCCGGAGCAGTAGGCCGGATCGTTGCGGGCGACGCTGGGGACGACGTACTCACCCCAGAACTCCCTAGGATCGAGCAGGTGTTGCTCGACCAGGACGCGTGCGCGCTCCGGTGTGGCGATGCCTGCGAACAGCGGGTAGAAGACGGTCGGGGTGACGACCTCGTTCCAGGTGCCGTCGAGGTAGCGGCTCAGGTACAGGCCCTTCTCGGCGTGCCACAGGCGGTCGTTGAGCAGGCGCCGGATCGTCGCGTGCTGTGCGGCGAACCGCTGGGCGTCCTGCGGTCTGTCGAGTACGAGCGCCATCTTGGCCAAAGTCTCGGCGAGCAGCGCGTAGTAGGAGTTGAGCGCCACGTCGGTGAGGTCGGTGTTGTCGCGCTTGTCGCCGCTGCCGCCCTGCTTGGGGATGCGGTGGTAGTCGGCGTAGACGGGACTGTCGTCCAGGCCGAGGTGGTTGCCCCGGCCGCCGACCCGGTCCCCGAAGTAGGGGGTCTCCAGCAGGCCGTCGCGGTCGGTGTCCCACTCGGGCAGCAGGTCGTGGAAGGTGACGAGCGCGGGATACGTCTTCTCCAGTATCGAGCGGTCGCCGAACTTGGTGTACAGCCGCCAGGCCGCGTAGGCGTGCATGGGCCCGGAGTTCTGCTGGTCGTAGCGCGGCCCCAGCAGCGGCACCTGGTTGGGCGGCGCCGGGGCCTCGAAGACGTCCGTCTCGTGCTGCAGGGCGAGCGTCCGACTGACGAGGGCCGCGTTCACGGCGTCGAAGGCCGAGTCCCAACCCGTGAACAGGCCGCCTCCGCCGCCCCATCCCCACATCACGAAGTTGCGGTGGCGGTCCCGGTCGTAGTTCGTGTTGAGCGACAGCGCGTCGCGTACGGTGTCAGCCGCCCGTCCCACCGGTCCCGAGCCGGTGAGGTTGCCGCCGCGGACATGAGCGCCCGCGGCCAGCGTGCGCTCCACCTCGTGTGCTTCCGGCGCCTCGGCCTTGACCGTACGGTCGTCGACGCGGGCGGCGAACGTGATGGTCCGTCCCTTGCCGAGACGGTAGACGAGCGCGGCGACGGCGCTGCCCGGTGTGCCGGTGCCGCCGGTGACCGCCGCCGTCATGTCGGCGACCGAGGCGTAGCAGCCGCTGCTGTCGGCGGGTTCGGTGGGCGACAGCCGTACGTGACCGGTGCGGGTCGTGTCCGACAATCCCGGGGCGCTGCCCGTCAGACAGCTGCCGTCCACGGCGTAGGACGCCAACTCACCCCAGGGTGAGGAGAGTTCGAGCACCACGGTCGTGTCGTCGTCGAGTGCGGTGACGGCACCGACCAGACCGCTGCCGTCGCCCGTGCGGGCGTAACGCACGCGGATGGTGCGCTTCTCGCTCTGCACCTGGTCGTACTTCTGCTGCAGTTGCGGGAGTTTGGCCGTGGCATCGTCGACCTCGCTCTGCGACCACTGGTCGGGGTGCGCGATCACCTCGCGCAGCGCCTCCAGGTGCGCGGGCATGATGGTGCGGTCGTCGGTGGTGACCTGGACCTCCTTGTAGGCGCCGTCCGGGGCCATCGGACCGATCCGCCAGAGGTAGTTGGTCATCTTCTCGCGGAGCAGCTTGCCCTGCGCGGTGAGCAGCCCGACGCGCAGGGCGAACCGGGACTCGCCGGTGCCGACGAACAACGCGCCGGTCCAGTCCTGCTCCTTGACACCGGGCATGGCGAACGGCCGGCGCAACGTCGGATACGGCAGCTCGGGCCGGTGCCGGCCGGACGCGTCCACAAGCCCCTCGGTGCCGGTCGGAGCCGCCTCGGCCTGGCCGGCGCCCGGCACGAGGCCGATCGCCGCGCTGCCGAGCCCGGCCGCGCCGACGCTGCCGAGGAAGTGCCGTCGTGGCATCTGATGCGGTGCCATATGCAGTCCTCTTCTCTTGTTCGGTATTTCGGATGACGGTCGGAACATCGGGCACGCCTCGACGCGAGGTATGCGGAACGTCGGGCACACCTCGCCGCCGAGGTGTGCCCGACCGACCTCAGGAGGACGGCATGCCCGACTCGAACTGCCAGTGCCCGGAGCCCACTTGGTACACCGACTCGGTGTCACCGGCCCGCAGCAGACGTGCGCCGCGCGGAGCGTCCGCCCGGCCCTTCGCCGCCGGGACGTGGATCTCGGCCGTACTGCCGGCCGGCACGTCGACACTCAGCCGGAACTGCTCACCGGTCCGTTTCCACGCGGTGCGCGCCACGCCGTACGGGGTGCGGTACGAACCGGACGCCGACGTCAACTCGCCTGCCACCGCAGGGTCGATCAGCAGCTCGCGATAGCCGACCGAGTCGGCGGTCTGGTCGATCCCCGCGACGCGCGTGGTGAACCAGGAGTCGATCGCGCCGAGCATGAAGTGGTTCTGCGACTGCCCCGGTCCGCCGTCCCAGGACTCGCCCAGCGTCGTGTTGCCCGCCAGGACCTGGTAGCCGTAGCTGGGACTGGTCGTCTGCGTGGCGATCTTCTCGATGACGTCGTCGCGCCCGGCGGCGGACAGCACACGGAAGGCGGACGGCAAGGAGATCTCGCCGAGCAGCAGATGATGACCTGCGGCCTCGACGGAGGACGTGAAGTGGCTGAGCAGACGGTCCCGTTCGCCCGCCGGGTAGGCGCCCATGTCGAGGGCGAGGGCCTCGGCGCCCTGGCCGCCACCGCCGAACGTGCCTGTCGCCGTGGAGTAGTACGTGTCCGACAGCGCCCGGACGCTGGCGTCGGCCTTCGCCCGGTAGTCGTCGGCCGCGGCCTGATCTCCGAGGAGCGCGGCGATCCGCGCCATCGTGTCCACGACGCGCCAGTAGCCGTAGGTGCCCGCCACCGCCCGCGGGAAGGTGCGGTCGGGCGTGAACCAGTCGCCCAGGCCGTAGTCGAGGATCCCGCCGGAGACCTGCTTCTCAAGGAACGCCGCGTACTGCTGCATACGCGGGTAGTAGGTGCGCAGGGTGTCGACGTCGCCGTAGGTCGTGTAGAGCTGCCACGGTACGAGGACGAAGGCGCCGCCCCAGTTGGAGTCGTTGCGGTAGGCGCCCGGCAGGCTGGTGTATTCCGGCGCGGTGCTCGGGATCAGCCCGTCCTCGGTCTGTGCGTCCGCCATGTCCCGCACGATCTTGCGGAGTTGTGCCTCCATGTCGAAGTTGGCGGCCAGCGCCGGGAACACCAGTTGGTCCTGCTCCAGCCAGCCCAGCTTCTCCCGGCTGGGGCAGTCGGTGAGCACGCTCATGGTGTTGCCCTCGATGGCGCGCCGGATCAGTGAGTGGATGCCGTTGATCAGCGGGTCGGAGGTGGTGAGTTCACCGGCGGAGTCGTTGTCGGTGCGCAGCACCCTGCCCCGTACCGTGACCGTCGCACCCGCGGGAACGCCCTTCAACTCCAGGTACCGGAACCCGTGGTAGCTGAACGACGGATGCCAGGTCGCGGTGCGGGTGGAAGCCGTCGTGTAGCTGTCCCACACCGGCGATCCGATGTTGCTGATGGACTGGAAGGCGTGCCCGTCCTTCAGACTCTCGGCCGGGTAGATGCGTATCTCGCTGCCCGCGGGGGCGCCGCCGATCGTGATCTCCGGCCAGCCGGCGATGTTGCGGCCCAGGTCGAAGACGCGACTGCCCGCGGCCCCTTCGACCTCCTTGCCGGTGAGCGTCTCCACGTTCCGGATCGGCTCCGTCTCGCGGGCGCTGAGCACGGCCGGATCCTGCTCCGTGCCGGGGGCGGAGACGGTGACCGCATGCTCCCAGGAGGAGCGGTCGCCGCTCGGTTCGTCCCAGTGCGCTGTCTCGCGGCCGGCGTCGTAGTCCTCGCCGCCGTACCAGTTGGAGGAGGTCGTCGGGCCGAGCGTGGCACGCCAGTCGTCGCCGCTGGTGATCGTGCGGACGCTGCCGTCGGCGAGGGTCACCTCCAGCCGGGCGATGAGCTTGGGGTCACTGATGTTGCCGTAGAGCTTGCGGTAGCGGTCTGCGGTGCTGACCACGTTGGCCATACCGTTGCCGAGCGCCACGCCGATGGTGTTGGCGCCCTTGCGCAGCCGGTCCGTGACGTCGTAAGTGACGTACTGGACACGCCGGTTGTACGTCGTGTTGGCGGGCTCCAGGACGGCGTCACCCACCGGCTTGCCGTTGAGCGTGGCGTCGTAGATGCCGAGCCCGGCGATGTAGAGGCGAGCACTGCGTACCGCACGCGGAAGGGCGAAGTCCTTTGCGAGCAGGGGAAGTCCGGACGGCAGATACGGCTTCGGGGGCTGCTGGCCTGTCACGTGTGCCAGGCCGGTGAAGGGCCCGTCGGCCGTGTCACTCGCGGACAGGGCGTAGTCGGTGGGGAAGGAGGGGACGTTGCCGTCGTCGGTGAGGACGTCCGCCCGCGGATAGAGGGCCACCTCGTCGAACGACTTGGCCGACTTGAGGTCGAGGGTGAGCGTTACGGGATGGTCGGAGACGTCGGCGGAGTCATGGGCCGCGCTGGAGTAACCAGCCGCCGTCTGCAGGGCGCTGTTGGGCAGGCCGTCGACGGCGAGGGCGGGCTCCCAGGTCTTGCGCACCGTGTTCGTCTCGGACGCGGTGACTGCGGCGCCCTTGGCAAGACCGTCGGCCGAGGTGACGGAGTCGCGCACGTCGATCTCGCCCAGTTGAAGCCGCCAGGTGCGGGCGGGGAAGTTCTCCTCCAGCGGCAGACCGAGACGGGTCACGTCCAGACGGACGTAACGAGCCGTGGTGCGCGGCACCTTGACGACCACAGGATCGACGCTGCGATGGCTCAACTGCCAGTCGGGATGGGTGATCCAGTCCGCGTCCCAGTCCGACGAACGGGTCAGCCCGGTCTCGAACTCGGCCGGGGCGCTCCAGTGGGACGCCTGCCGCCCGTGCCCGGACCAGAGCATGACGCGCCAGTACACATGAGCGCGGGAGCCGAGCGCGCGACCGTGATACGTCGTCTCCGGCACCGCCGACGCCACCTTGCCGGAGTCCCACAGGTCGGGCCGCCCGGACCGCAGTCGCTGCGGCGAGCTGGCGGCCTGCACACGGTAGGCGCCCTGCACTGCGTTCGCGGCGTGCGCGGTGGTCTGCCAGCTCAGGTCGGGGGTGGTGTCGTCGATACCAAGTGCCGTGTCGAGATGCTGAGTTCGCAGGTCGCTCGCGGAAATGGTGGTGTCCGTAGTGGCGGTGGCGGTGGCGGTGGCGGTTACGGCCAGCACGGTGACGAACGCGGTCAGGGCGGCGGGCAGGACGAGCGCGCGGCGAGTGCCACCGCGTTTGCCGAGCCTCTCGGGCCTCACAGGTTTGTCGGGCCTTTCAGGTCTATCGGGCCTTTCAGGTCTATCGGGTCTATCGGCTCTGGGCATGGTGATCCTTGTGATCCTTGAGGACGGGGACCGACGGAGGGCGTTGCGTGGGTGGTTCACACGCGCTTGAGGTCGGTCGTGACGCGACGGTGGAAGCGGAACGTCACCGGACCGAGCAGCCCCGAGGGCAGCGGCTTGTTGCGTTCGTTGGACAGGGTGTTGGCGACCCGGACCTCCAGCCGGTTGTCGCCCGCGACCAGGTGATCGGTCACGTCGGTGACAAAGGGTGCCCACAACTGAGGCTCCAGCGCTGTGCCGTTGACGGTCACGGCCGCGATGTCCCGTACGTCGCCGAGATCGAGAAGGACGCGCCGCCCGTCGAGCTGCGCACGCTCCACGGAGACAGTGGTCGTGTAGGTGCCGCTGCCGGAGAAGAGCGGGTCGTGATCGGTCCAGCTGCCCAGCGGGCCTGTGACGGGTGTGGCGCCGTCGCGTTCAAGGGTGAGGGTCCAGTCGCCCGTGACGGCGAGCGGAGCGAGCGGATCGTCCACGCGGACCGTGCCCTCGTAGGTGTGGCCGCCGCTCGTGCCGGTCAGCCGGTGCACACCCGGTGCCGAGGCCTCGACGGTCGCGCGCAAGGAGCGACCGGCCTCCTGCACGGCGAGGACGGGCAGCGGCGAGGAGGTGAGGTGCGGCGCGGGCGGCCCACCGTGCCGCACCACCACGATCCGCGTCTCGTACGGTTCCAGCGAGACCGGCAGATGGATGCCCCGCTTGGAGGTGCGATACAGCGGCGCGGGGCCGGTGTCGCCGGTCAACGGGTCCCACAGCTCGGGTAGGCCGTCGACGGGCAGGGTCGCCGTGGTCTCGACGGCGGTGCCGCTCTCGTTGTTCAGCAGGAACGCCGTGTCCGCGCCCCGCGTGACACGGAGCACCCGCACCGCGTCACTGGCCGGTTCGAGCACGGCGGCGGCGACCCCAGCCTCGTGCGCGGCCGCCCGCAGACCGGACACGTCCGCCACCCGTACGGCCCGTCCCGCGCCGTAGCGGCGGCTGCTGGACTCCGCATCACCGAACAGGTCGGAAAGGCCACGGGCCAGCGAGCGGTCGTTGCCGTCGGCGTCATCGGCCGGCAGATCGCCGACCGCGATGACGGTCCCACCGGCCCGGACGAACGCGGCCAGCGTAGGGACGCAGGCCGCGTCCAGCGTGAACGTGTCCGGCAGCACCACGAGGTCGTAGCGCGCGGCGCCCACGGCGAGGGCGCCGTCGCGCACCCGAGCCCGGGACAGCAGCTGGTCGTCCCCGGCGAGCGCGCCCTCGTGGACGAGGTCGAAGTCGACCTGCGCCCGCTCCAGCGCGAAAGCGGCGTCGGAGAAGGCGCCGTCCACCTCGCCCTGCCGGTCGGTGCCCGTCCACTGCTCGGCGGCGCGCTGCGGCTGGAGCAGCGCGGTACGAGCACCGGAGGTGCCTCGGGCGACCTCCATCAGCCGCCCGATCCACTCGGCGAGCGGCCTCATCGCCCACCACCAGGGGGCCCGGGGTCCGAACGGCGGCGGGAAGTAGACGAGTGTCTCGTCGGTCCAAAGGGCGTGCAGCACCGTCAAGTTGACGCCGCGCGCTGCCTGCGCGCCGACCGTCGCATGCACGAACGACGGCGTGACCTGCCAGCCCATGTTCCCGAACATCTCCATCAGGGCCCGTTCACGGCCCATCTGGTGGGCGACGGACACCGGGTTGCGGGGCAGCATGGTCTGCTCCCCGGCCACGTACTCGGCGGTGATGATGTCGCCGCCGGGCACCTGCGCCCACTGGTTGACCTTGTGCAGGTCCCCGGTCGACGGAATCCGCTTGGCGGGCGCCGTCTCGTCGTACAGCGGATTGGTGATCAACGAGACCCCGCGCTCGTCGTACCAGCGGGACTGGCGCTCGAAGTAGCGGGCGAACCGGTTGGACACCGCCTGCCAGAAACGGCCGCGGGCGATCCGGCCGGGCCGCCCGAGATCGTCGAACGCACTGGCGTACGCCACTCCCGGCTCCACACCGACATCGCGCAACGCCCGGTCCAGCGTGGGTGACCACGGCAGCCGCTTGAAGTGGGCCTCGGCGGAGGCGAAGAACGGCTCGTCGTCCCAGAACCCCGGTATGACGGTTCCGAAGTACTTGCCGAAGCGGCGGTAGTACTCGCCGGGCACGATGTCGAGGAACAGCTTGACGGGCTCGTCGTCGAGCAGATCCACGTAACTGCGGCTGTAACCCTGGCTGTCGTCGATGAGCGGCACCCCGCCGAACACGTCGATCTGCCAACGTCCCGCAGGGACCGGCCACTTGGCGTCCCCGTCGAGCCGGTCCGTCAGGTCGACGACGTCGGAGGCGTCGGCGGAGGCCGCGGGGCGCGCCGCGGCGGCCACTGCCCGGGACGCCAGGGCGGCACGCTCGGGGAAGTCCCCGGCGGCGTCCGCCGTGTCGAAGGAGGACGTGTACAGGGTGCTGCCGTCGGCCGACGTGACGGACAGGCTGTCCCACAGACCGCGCTCGTCCCCGACCGCGCGCACGCCGACACTTCCCGTGGCGTACCGGTCGTCGGTGACGGAACCCTTGTCCCGGCCGTCCAGCGTGACGGACAAACTGTTGCCGCGCACGGACACGTTCAGCGTGTGGAACTTCGTCTTGTTGAAGCCGTCGGTGCGGGTGCTGCGCAGCAGCTCCACCGGCGCGGCGTCCTCTTGCAGGCGGAGCACGGTGACGACACCGGTCTGGTCGAAGCCGACCGCGTATCCGCCGAGACCGTCGGCGGTGGCGCGGACGACGAGCCCGGCCGCGGTGTGGTCGGCCTTCGCACTGCCGCTGACCGTGCAGTCGCTCCAGCTCTCTCCGCCGCGCAGGACCGCGGCACCGTTCAGCACATCGGCGTCGGCAACCAGATGACCCCCCTCCACGCCGACGCCCGTGCTGCGGTGCAGGTCGAAGGTGGCGGGTCCCTTCACCACGGTGGTCGACCGCCACAGAGCCTTCAGCCGCAGCTCCGGCCGGGGCGGGTAGGTGCGGGAGCCGACCGTGCCGCCCTTGACGATGTACTCCCCGGCCCGGCCGCTCGGGAAGTGGTCGTCGTTGAACAGCCACACCCGCATGCCCGTGCGCTCTGCGGTGCGCAGGACATGGCCCACGATGTCGAACCATCCCTCCGTGAAGAAGGCGGGCTGCATCTCGGCGTTGTCGAAGGAGAACAGGACGACCTCGTACATGCCCTTGTCGCGCAGGTCCGCCATCTGACGGTCCACAAGGTCGGGGGTGACCGGGCCGTTCCAGTACCAGTAGACGGTCGGCCGGCTGTCCTTGGCGGGGTCGGCGAAGCCGGGAGCGGAGTAACCGCGGCGCGTGGTCTCGGTGGTTGGTGCCGCGGAGGCGGAACCTGCCGCCCAGGCCGGCACGGGCAGGCCCGTGGCGAGCACGCCACCGGCGACGCCGGCCGCGACGACGAACGTGCGTCTGGGAAGGGGGTGTTCGGGCTGTGGTGCGGGCATGGAGGGTCCTTTGTGCGGGTGCGGTTGCCAGGTAGGTGAGGTGGGTCGAGGTGCGCCGACACGTGCGTATACGGGTACGACCCTGCGGGAGTGGATGGGGCGCGGTCATGCGTCGCCGGGCCTCCTGCGTCGCCGGGCCTCCTGCGTCGGCGGTGCGGCAGACAGGTGACCGGGGCTCAGCCGCCGGCCAGCCGTGCCACCTCCGCCGCGCTCAACGCCCGGTTGTGCAGCCGGAAGTCGCGCACGGCTCCGTGCAGGTACGGGTGGGTAATGTTCTGCGAGCGCCCCAGATAGTTGCGGCTGGTCGCGCCCAGCAGCAGGGGACCGCTGACCATCGCGGTATTGCGGCCGGCCTCTATGCCGTCGAGGTAGAGCACGCCTGTGCCGTTGCCCAGCGTCAGGGCCACATGCGTCCAGCTGCCGACCGGCAGCGGCCCGGCGGCGTCCACCACGTCCTCCGCCTCCATGCCGGCGATCTTCAGCGCGGCGCGGGCACGCCCGGCTCCGGTGGTCGCGGCGAGGAAGAGGTACGTGTCCTTGTGGTACCCGAGGTCGAAGACCCGGGCGGACGGGGCGAGGATGTCGACCCGTACCCGGACGCTGACGGTCAGCTCGTCCAGGCCGCTCAACAGCCCGGCCGGAAGCGCCAGATGACCGCTCACCCCATCGAACGCCACGGCGCTGTCGCCGCCGTCGGTCGTCCAGGTGGCGCCGCCCGCGAGTGTCGCGTCGGCGAAGGTACCGGTGGTGTCGGCCGTCGTCGTGCCGCTGCCTTCGCGCAACGGGTAGCGGGCGATGTCCCTTTCGCGGCCGGGTCGTGGGGTGTGGGCCCAGTACACGTTGTAGCGCTGGTGCTGGACCTCGTGGAACGGGCGCAGAGTGACCGTGCGACCGTCGGCCACGGCGGTGAACGCGGTGGGCCTGCCTGGCGTAGCCCGCAGACTGTCGGGCCGGACGGTGGGCAGGGTGGCCAGGGCGGTGTCGCCGTACTCCCCGGCCAGGACCAGGGGACCGTAGGACAGCGCGGAGACCTGCGGATTGTCCGGGGCGGCACGCCACACGGGCGTGCGCGGCAGTACGAGTTCGACGACGTCGCCGGTTCGCCAATGACGTTCCACCGTGGCATAGCTGCCGGGCCGCACATGTGCGGCGATCGGGCGGCCGTTGACCTGAAGGGTGGGCGCGCGACCCGTTCCGGCCGCCCAGGACGGGATCCGGATCTTCATCGTGAAATGCGCGGCGCCGTCCGTGACGGTCAGCCGTGTGCGGTCGCCCTTTGGGTAGTCCGTCTCCTGACGCAACGTCACACCTACCGCCGACCAGCTGAGTTCGGACGGAATGAAGAGGTTCACGTACAAAGTGGGCCGTGAGTGACATGCGTTGGAGCAGAAGTAGATGCTGTCGGCGAACTTCGTGTGCGTCTCAAGGCCCGTGCCGTGGTCGCAGGAGAAGTTGTCGTAGTCGCTGCTGTAGCTGCCGGGAGCCGCGCCGAGACCGCCCTTCGGCTCGCGCTGCGAGCCCGCCCACAGGCCCGTGTAGTACGTGACGAAGCCGTGGTCGGAGTCCGGGTCCTGCTCGCCGAGCATCTGGTTGTAGAGGGCCCACTCGTAGTGGTCCATGTACTCGGCGCGCTCCGGGCTGTGCAGGAAGAGCTGCCGCCCGAGCTTGAGCATGTTGTAGCTGTTGCAGTTCTCGCAGGTCACCTCGGAGAGCCGACTGACGATCTCGTCCGGCGGGCCGAAGAGTTCCTGGTTGGAGTTGCCGCCGATGGCGTAGGAGTGGTGCCGGACGACCGTCGTCCAGAAGGTGTCGGCGACGTGCAGATACCGGGAATCGCCGGTCGCCTCGTAACTCGGCACGGCGCCGACGACCTTGGCGATCTCGGTGTTGGCGTGCCGTCCGGCCAGCTCGTCGCGGCCCGCGGCCAGCGGCGCGTACAGGTCCTCGTGATCGAAGCGCTGAGCGGTCCGCAGATGGGCACTGTCACCGGTGACCTGGTAGAGCCGGGTGAGTACGTCGTTCATGCCGCCGAACTCGACCTTCAGCACCGTCTGCATCTGCTCGTGGGAGAGCGGCGCCGTCCGTGCGTCCACCCAGGCCGCCTTCTCCAGCAGAACCTCGAACGCCTCTCGGTTGCCGCTCAGTTGGTACTGGTCCAGCAGTCCGGCCATGATTTTGTGCAGCGTGTAGTACGGGGCCCACGGCTTGCCGCCCGCCTCCAGCTGGTCGAAGACCGACTCGGGGAAGGCGGACAGATAGCCCCGGTGGAATCCCGCCGAGGTCGCGGCCCGCTGACACTGCGCCAGTGCGGAGACCAGAGCGCGGCCCTTGTCGGCGTACGCGCTGTCACCGGTGTTCGCATGCGCCTGCGCCAGTGCGCTGAGCAGATGGCCGGTGCTGTGCCCGCGCAACTGCACGTCCGGCGCTTCCCACCCGCCGCAGGGCTGGGCGGTGGACGCCAGGCCGACATTGCCGCGGAACGTGTGCAGCAGCCGGTCGATGTCGATGAAGCGGAGATAGGCGCAGGTGCGCCGCATGTTGGCGAGGAACGGGCTGTCGAGCAGCCGTACTTGGGAGAGCGGGAAGGCGGAGAGGAGCGGCTCCGCCTTGGGTCTCTCGGCATGACCACGGTCCGCGAGGCCTGCCGCAAATGCGTCTGTCGAAGCGGCCGCGTATGCGGGCGCGGACATGGGGGAGGGCAGTGCGGTGACGGCCGCCGCGGCCGAGGCCGCGAACACGATCTGACGGCGGGAAGGAGTGGCGGGGACGCGCTGTTCGGGCACGCGCTGGCTCCCTTCGAGTGGGCAGCAATTCCCTGAGTGGCCAAGAAATTTGAATCGTTTAAGGCGCTGCCGGGAGACGGTAAATGCGTGCACAGTGGCCGTCAAGGCTTCTGACAAGAACACTGATCAGTAGGCTTCTCGTTCGAAATGTCGAGCATCCAGGGGGCGGCGATGGGCGGGGATCCCGTCCGCGATTTTGAAACGTTCAATTCATACGTGCTACAGGCAACGACCTGCATTCCGAGCGCAAACCCGGACCGCCCGCCTCGTCCGGACTCTTGACCGAATTGGTCCAGTCCAATAACGTCCCCTCGCACAGAACCGCACAAGACGCAACACCCCCCATCCGTCACATGAGTTGACGGGCTTCATTCCTCCGGGAGGGCCCCTGTGGTTTCGCGACGCTCCTTCCTGGCCGCGGCTGGTTCCGTCACCGCCGCGACTGCGCTCGGCCCGTTCACGCCGCTGGCCTCCACCGCGGCGGCAGCGGGCGTCTCTCTCCCCGTGAAACTGGCGAACAACTCCGGCAACGACACGGTCTACGCCTACATCTCGGGCTCCGACAGCAGCGGTTGGCCGGTCTTCGTCTCGGCGAACGGCGCCCTGAATCGGCTGCCCAATCCGTCGTCGCCGGTGACCCCCATCGCCGACTACTCCATCGCCCTCGGCGCCTCGGGCTCGGCCGGCGTCACCGTCAACCTGACCGACTACGTCATCGGCGGCCGTGTCTGGTTCTCGGTCGGCAAGAAGCTCCAGTTCTTCGTCAACCCGGGCAACCCACCCGGCGTCGTACAGCCCGCGCTCGTCAGCTCCGACCCCAACTGGTCCACCAACTGGACGTTCTGCGAGTTCACCTTCAACAGCGCCAACCTCTACGCGAACATCTCCTACGTCGACATGGTCGCGCTGCCGATCTCGATGGCCAGCACCGGCAGCGGCGGCAACCAGTCGGTCACCCCGCTGCCCGCCGGCGCGCTCGCCTCCATCGCCTCCGGGCTCCAGGCACAGCACGCCTCCGACGGAGCGCCCTGGGACAGGCTGGTGGTCTCCGACTCGTCCGGCGGGGTGCTGCGCGTCATGTCGCCCTCGCACTCGCCGGTGGACTTCGGCGGCTACTGGGACGACTACCTGAACCGGGTGTGGAGCCACTACGCCTCCACTCCGCTGACCATCAACGGCCAGGGCAGCATCGGCTCCTACACCGGCACCGTCTCCGGAAACGCCATCGTCTTCTCCGGCCTCAACACCAACGGCGTGCCGTTCACCAAGCCCAGCGCCGTCGACATCTTCGGCTGTGCGTCCGGGCCCCTCTACAACTCGGGCGGGGATGCACGCGGGGCGATAGCCGCCCGGCTCGCGGCCGCGCTCAACCGCAGCTCACTTCTGGTCTCCGGCGGGAACAACCAGCCCGACGGCGTGACCCCCTCGCAGTACTACCAGGACTCGATCACCAACCACTACGCCAGGCTGGTCCACAAGTACGCCAGCATCGGCTACGCCTTCCCCTACGACGACGTCGGCCCCACCGGCTCGGCCCCCGTCGACGGTCACATCCAGGACGGGGCGCCCACCTCGTGGAGCATCACCCTGGGCGCCGGAGCCGCCGGCGGAGGGGGCGGCGGCGGAGGCGGCGTCAGCGCCTACGACACCATCCAGGCGGAGTCCTACTCGGCACAGAGCGGGACCACCACCGAGAGCTGCTCCGACACCGGGGGCGGCAGCGACGTGGGGTACATCGCGAACGGTGACTGGCTGAAGTACTCCTCCGTGGACTTCGGTTCGACCTCCCCGAGCCAGTTCAAGGCACGGCTCGCGTCCGGCGCGGCCGCCGGTGTCAGCGGTGCCATCCAGGTACGGCTCGACAGCACCGGCGGCACCAAGATCGCCGAGATCGACTTCGGCAACAACGGCGGCTGGCAGAACTGGCAGACGATCCCCGCGAACGTCGTCGCCTCCGCCACCGGCGTCCACGACGTCTATCTGGTCTTCTCGGGAAGCACTTCGGACTTCACCAACGTCAACTGGTTCACCTTCACCCGCTGACCCCGGTGAGACGGAGGTCGGGACGGCGTCGAGCAACTGGGCGACGCCGATCTCGACCTCCGCCTTGGCCGGCGGTGATCAACTCCTCCTGAGGAGCTATCTTGATCGGGCACGCCGATCGAGACCGGTGGAGTTCAGGTGGCCATGGCGCACGAGCGCATCGCGGGCGGGACGATCAGCATCGTCACGGCCGTGCATGCGCCGGGGGCGGAGTATCTGCCGGACGCCTACCAGTCGCTCCTCGACCAGGAGATGCCCGCTGGGTGGGAGTGGCAGTGGGTGGTTCAGGAGGACGGTGAGAGCGACGCCGTGACCCCGCTCGTGCCCGACGACGTACGCGTGAGCTTCGGTCAAGGGCGCGCCGGACGCGCGGCCATGGCCCGGACCATGGGCCTCGCACGCGCCCGCGGCAGCCTGGTGAAGGTGCTGGACGCGGACGACATGCTGACCCCCGGCACGCTCGCACGCGACATCGCCGCCGTCTCGCAGGCAGGCATCGGCTGGGCGACCTCGCGGGCCCTCGACCTCCTGCCGGACGGCTCGACCGTCGCCTTCGACCAGGACCCGCCGGAGGGACCGATCGAGCGGGGAGCCGTCCTGGACCACTGGAAAGCCCACGACCACCGCGCCCAGGTTCACCCCGCAACGCTCTGCGTACGCCGGAATCTCCTCCTCGCCCTCGGCGGATGGATGGCCCTGCCGGCATCGGAGGACACCGGCCTCCTGCTCGCGCTGAACGCGGTCAGCCGCGGCTGGTTCAGTGCGGAGACCGGGCTCCTCTACCGGAAGTGGCCGGGGCAGGTGACCAGCCACGAGTCCCATCTGCACGAGGGCGAGCGCACGGCACGCATGGCCGTCATCGGGGAACGGGCCGAAGCCCTTGCCCGCCTCGGGCAGTGGCGCTACGAGGAAGACTGAACCAGCTCACCCGCAGGACAGCAGCCCTTCCCGCTGCTTGGCCGCCAGGACGCGGTGGACGCTCTGGTCGACCTGGGCGCGGAAGGCCGAGTTCTGTGCCATGCGGGTCTGCACCGCCTTGGCCATGACCGGGATCTGGGTCGGCTCGATCGTCAGCACCAGATCCCCGCCTGCCGACAAGAAGTTCACTGCCCGGTCGGCCGGGGGCACGGCCTTCACGGCAACCGCCTGGCCGAGGTCGTCGGACACGACCACACCCTTGAAGCCGAAGTCCTTGCGGAGCATGTCCTTGATCACCGTGGAGGAGAACGCGGCCTGGTGCTTCGGGTCGATCCTGCTGTACGTGGCCGAGGAGATCATGACGAAGGGCGCGCCCGCCTTGATCCCGGAACGGAACGGGTCGAGGCTCGAACTCGTGCGTGTCGTCACCGAATCCACCACGTTCGCCGTGGTGTCCGTATTGCCGCGAACGCTGCCGAGCCCCGGGAAGTGCTTCAGCGTGGCCAGCACCTTCGACCGGGCCATTCCGGCGGCGAACGCGTTGCTGTGCGGCGTCACCGTCGCGGCCGTATGGCCGAACTCGCGGTCGTAGCCGCCGATCGGCGCGTTGTTCCTGCCCACAGAGGCCGGGACGACATCGGCCACGGGCGCGAGGTTCAGATTCACTCCGGCCGCCCCGAGCTGCTCGGCCCATGTGGCGGCCTGGCTGCGCAGATACGAGGTCGACCAGCTGCCCTGCGTCAGCGCGCTCGGAATGGCCGAGAACCCCGGACCGGACAACACCTGCACATGGCCGCCCTCCTGATCGGTGGAGACCAGCAGGGACACGCGCTTCCCGGCCACGGTGTCGGCCTGCGCCTGGAGGCTGTCGACGAGGGCCTTGGTCGCCCGTGTACCCGCGCTGCTGCGTCCGGCCAGGAACACCGACCCGACGTGTGACTGGCGCATCAGCTGGATCTTCTGCCGGTCAGGGCTGGACGCGGTGACGGCGCCCATGAAGAGCTGACCGACGCGCTGCGGACCCGTCATCGCTCCGTAGACCTTGTCGACGCAGCTAGGGGCTGCGCTCATGGCGGAGGGGGCCGGTGCGTTCGTTCTGCCGGCCGCGTGAGACGTGCATGCGCCCACCAGGCTTGCTGCCGCCAGCGAGAGCGTCACCACGGGGACGGGCCACAGTGCCCGCATCCTGTTCGAGCGATGATTCGGCGCCTGCTGAGATGTCATGAAGGTCCCTCGCGGCACGCCCGGCGGACCGGGTATCCCTTCAGGCGGCCGCCGACGATGGACATTCCTCCCGTTCGAGTAAACGTACATCCAGAAGGCGGGATACGCCTCCGCTGGCGATGGCGCTCTCCGGCTGACGAGCGGGCACCAAGTGATCACTGAGAGTTGACTCAGAGGTCACTGTGCGTTCGCTGAGTGATGACTTTCGCATCTCTATTGACCTGCGCAGATTCGTTGTGTTTCGCTCATTCGATCTAGGGGGCGAAGTGAAGCAGGGTATGGGGAGATTCATTCGAACCGCGGGTGCGGTGGCCGGGGCAGAACAGACGGGGCGGGCGGCACAGCCGGCATCTAGTGAAGCGGTTCGCAATTGACAGGCAGACAGTTGCAGCCCGGAGCGAGACTCTGGGCCGTGGTGGCGATCGCGGTCGCCGGCTTCCTCATCGGGCTGGAATTCGCCGTACGCCACTACGGCCTGCCCGGGCCAATCACGACCCAGGCGCGAGAGGTGATCCTCCCGCCGAAATCAGGCGGCGTGCTCTATGCGGGCATGGCGTTGATGATGGTGGTGCTCACCTGGCGGCAGCGCTTCATCGCGCTGGGCGCGGCCCTCGGCATTGACATCGTTTTCTCGCTGGTCCGCTGGACGGCCGGCATCAGGGTGACCGACGGCCACCCCTTCGGCAACGGCGCGCTGTGGGTGATCCTGGGCTGCGCGGTCATCGCCGTCACCCGCCGCACCGGCGCGGACCGCACCCTGTTGCTCAAGGGCGTCGGACTGGCCCTGCTGCTGGTGACGGGCCGCAAGACCGGCGACGCCTGGCTGTTCATCACCGCCCAAACCCGCCCCATGGTGCTCGACCAGTACGTGGCGACCACCGACCACGCACTGGGCAACCCCTCCTGGCTGGTTGGGCGCATCGTGACCGCCTGCGGCCCCGTCGGCTTCAACTTCCTCGACATCGTCTACGGCCAGCTCCCGGTGGCCGCCGTCGCCGTCGCGCTGTACCAGTTGCGCCATGTCGCCGCCGAACGCCGCTTCCCGCGCCACCACCTGGTGCGCACGTTCCTCGTGATAGGCCTCGTCGGACCGGTCTTCTACATGATCTTCCCGGTGGTCGGCCCGCTGTTCGCCTACGGCACCGGCACCGCGCACTGGGAGGGCGTCAGCCTGTGGGCGCCCCACATGCCGCCCAGCGCGCACTGGGCCGCCGCCGATCTGTGGCCGCGGACGCCGGTCCAGATTGGCGCCCCGCACCACATGCCCTTCGACCAGGTCACCCCACGCAACTGCATGCCGAGCCTGCACACCGCATGGGCCACCGCGATCTTCATCCACTCCCGCAAGGGCCCGCGCGCGCTGCGCTACGCCGGCACGTTCTGGCTCATCGCCACCCTCACCGCGACGCTCGGCTTCGGATACCACTACGGCGCCGACCTCATCGCCGGTGTTGTGTTCACGCTCACGATCGAGGCCGCCCTGCGTGCCCACGACCACGGCTGGGACTGGTCGGGGATCCACCTGGTCACCTACGGCACGACCGTCTTCGGCACCCTCCTGCTGTCGTACCGCTATCGCCCGGTCGAGATGGCCCTGCACCCCTGGCTGGCCGGCCCCCTGCTCCTCCTCGCCATGGCCTCGGTGATCTACGCCTACATACGCACCACCGCGGCCTGGGAAGCGGGAACGGTGCCCGCCCGGCAACCGGCCGTCCCGGGGCCCGAACTGGTCCGACGGCAAGGCGGCACGGCAGACGTCGGAGGTTAGACTCGCGGCGCTGATCGCTAGGAGGGGACAGTGAGCCAAGCACCCGTACGGTTCGGCATCGTGGGCAGTGGCTGGCGGGCCGAGTTCTTCGTCCGGCTGGCGAAGGCGCTGCCCGAACGGCTCGCAGTGGCCGGTGTGGTGACCCGCTCCGCCGAGCGCGCGGCCGAGATCCAGGCGAAGTGGTCAGTGCCCGCGTTCCGCACGGTCGGCGAACTGTGCGACACCCGACCGGAGTTCGTGATCCCCTCGGTACCGTGGGACGTGACCCCGCAGGTCGTACGGGACCTCGTCGAGCGTGAGATGCCGGTCCTCGCCGAGACACCGCCGGCGCCGGACGTCCAAGGGCTCGAGGAGCTGTGGGACGCCGTGGGAGCCGCCAGGCGCGCCGGGGGAGGCGCACTGGTTCAAGTGGCGGAGCAGTACACCCTGATGCCCGGCCACGCGGCTCGCCTCGCCCTCGTGCGCGAAGGCGTGATCGGGCAGGTCACCTCCGTACAGGTGTCGTCGACCCACATGTACCACGCGATGTCACTCATCCGGCACGCGCTGGGTGTCGGCCACGGGCCCGCGACGGTGACGGCCCGGGCCTTCACCGCCCCCCTCGCCGATCCGCTGTCTCCCGGCGGATGGTCGGACGACCTGACGCCCAAGGACGCCGTCACCACCCTCGCCCTCCTGGACTTCGGTGACGCCCGCACGGCTCTGTACGACTTCACGGACAACCAGTGGTGGAACCCGCTGCGCGCCCGCCGGATCGTCGTACGCGCATCGCTCGGCGAGATGGTGGACGACACGGTGGTGCGGATGACCGATCCGCGCACCCCCGTCGAATCCACGCTGATGCGCCGCCGCACCGGCACCGACCTCAATCTCGAAGGCGCCGAGGTGCACCACATCTCCTTCGACGGACGGGTGGTGTGGCGCAACGAGTACCTCGGAGCGAGCCTGTCCGAGGACGACCTGGCTGTCGTGGATCTGCTGTGCCGTACGGGCGCATGGGTACGGGACGCGGGCCCCGAACCGTATCCGCTGGCCGAGGGGTGCCAGGACCATCTGCTGGCACTGGCCTGCGAGGAGTCGGCGCGGACCGGGGCTCCGGTGACCACCCGGGTGCACGCCTGGGCGGATCGCTGATCGGTCACCGCGGCTGCAGCGCCGAGGCGTCCGAGAACCTGAATCGACGGTCGGTTCGTCTTGCTGATCGTGAAAGGCATGGCTGAACCCGACGAGGCAGAACTCGTGCGCCGCGTCGCCGGTGGTGACCGGACGGCGTTCGACGAGTTGTATCGGCGCACGTCGCCCTGGCTGGCGGTGCGGCTCCGCCGCCGCTGCGCCGACGAGGACGTGGTCGCCGACGTGTTGCAGGAGACCTATCTGGCTGTCTGGCGCGCGGCCGGCAGTTACGCGGGCTCCGTGACCGACGGCAGTGCGGTCGGCTGGCTCTGGTCGATCGCCGCGAACCGTCTCGTCGACGCGTTCCGCAGGCGCGCCCGGCAGGAGCGGGTGCCGACCGTCGCCCTCCTTGAGACGACCGCGCCCGCCGCCGAGGACGAGGTGATGGCGCACCGCGTCGACCAGCACTTCGAACAGGCGCTGCTGCGGCTGCCACCGGAGCTGCGACAGGTGCTGCAGGCCATGGTGCTCGACGACCTGTCCGTACGTCAGACGGCGGTCCTGCTCGGCATGCCGGAAGGCACGGTGAAGACCCGCGCGCGGCGGGCCCGGATCGCGCTGCGGGAGGCGCTGTCATGACTCATCCCACCACCACGATCCTGGCCGGCTACGCGGACGGCGGGCACGGACTCGACGACGCCACCCTCTGGTCGATCGAGGTCCATCTCGACGCATGCGCCGACTGCCGCGGTCAACTGGCCGCCCACACCACCCCGGACACGACGGAACTGCTCGACCGCGTCGCCGTCTCGCTCGGCCAGGCCATCGACGGCGCCCCTCCGCCCGCCCGGCAACCCGCACCGGCAGCGGCCGTGCACCGACGCTGGCTCGCCTGGACGCTGCTGCCCTGGCTCGCGGTGACCGTCGCGGTGCTGGGCTGCGGCGTGCTCCTCGACGCCGTCGAGCCGAGCCTGCCCTCGCTCGTCCTGCTGCTGGCCCCGGTGGCCCCGCTGCCCGGCGTCGCGGTGACCTGGAGCCAACGCATCGACCCCGCCTGGGAGTTGATCGCCACCACACCCGCGGCAGGGCTGGCCATGGTGCTCAGGCGGACGCTCGCCGTCCTCGTCGTCGTGCTTCCGGCACTGCTCGTGGCGGGCGTGAGCACCGGAACCTCGCTCGCCCTCACCCTGCTGCCCTGCCTCGCGTTCACGGCGGCCGCCCTCGCGCTGGGCGCCTTCATCGGCGTACGCCGAGCGGCGATCGGTCTCGCGGTGGCCTGGTCCGCCGCGGTGCTGCTGCCGAGCGTGGCGACCCGATCCCTCTCCCCGGTACTGCAGTCGGGCAGCACCGCCGTCTGGGCGGTCACCACCGTGGCCCTGGCCGCGATCACCCCGCTGGCCGCCGCCCACTTCCGCCGCCTGGCCAGCGGCAACTGACGCCCCATCACATCCCCATCACACCCCCACTCACACAGGAGAAACCCATGCGAGCGGTGCGCACTGCCGAAACGGCACCCACCCTTCATCCCTGGCTCGTGCACGCGGAGAAACTGCGTGTCCGGGCAGGCCGGCACCTGGCCGTCGACGGACTCGACCTCACGCTGACAGCGGGCGTGCACGGTGTACTCGGCCCGAACGGCGCCGGAAAGACCACGCTGATGCGCGCGTTGTCCACCGTCGTCAAACCCGCGGACGGCACCTTGACACTGCTCGGCGCGCAGGTCGACGGCCGTGCCGACCTGCGCGAGGTGCGCCGCCAACTGGGCTATCTGCCGCAGCAGTTCGGCTTCTACCCGCGGTTCACCGTCCGTGAGTTCGTCACCTACATGGCCTGGCTGAAGGAAATACCCAAGGCCGCCGTGCCCGACGCCGTGCAACGCGCGATCGACCGGGTGGGACTCACCAGCAAGGCGGATGCCAGGATGAAGACGCTGTCCGGCGGCATGTTGCGCCGGGCCGGCATCGCGCAGGCCGTCGTCAACGACCCCCGGCTGCTGCTCCTCGACGAGCCCACCGTCGGACTCGACCCCGAACAGCGCCTGGAATTCCGTGACTTGCTGCGGGACCTGGCCTCCGAGAGCTGTGTGCTGGTCTCCACGCACCTCGTCGAGGACGTCGTCGCCGCCTGCACCGACGTCCTCCTCATGAACGAAGGCCGGCTCCTCTTCCAGGGCACCCCCGACGACCTGATCGCCCGCGGCGGGCACAGCGACGCGGGCGACAGCCCGGCAGAGCGCGGCTACTCCGCCCTCCTGCGCCGACACCGGAGCAACGCATGAACCGCATCCTCGGAATCGAACTCCGGCGCTCGGCAGCCCTCGGCGCGGCACTCCTGATCTCCGTCGCCGGCGCGATCGTCCTCCACGCCACCCCCGGACGATGGTCCGCCGGATGGATGGCGCTGGCCATGAGGCAACGCGAGTATCTGGCGGTCCTCTCACCCCTCGCGATGGCCGCCGGTGCATGGCAGTCCTATCGCGAACACCGGGCGAACACCGGCGAGTTGTTCGCCACCGCGCCCCGCCCGCGACCACAGCGCATCGTGCCGATCCTGCTCGCGACCGCCCTGGCTGTGCTCGTCGCGTACCTGGTCACGCTCCTCGCGGCGACGCCACGGATCGCCGACACGGCGCGCTACCTGCCGCCTGCGGCGTTCGTCGTCGTGGCCGTCGGCCTGATCGCGATGATCGCCTCGGTCTGGCTCGGGCTGGCCGTCGGACGCCTGCTGCCGGCGCTCGCGACCGCCCCCGCACTGGCCGTGCTCGGCTTCGCCCTGCTGATCCTCGCGCCACACGCCCTCGCGGACGACGGAGTCGCGGCGGCGTTCTCCCCGGCCCTGGGGATGAGCATGTTCAGCGACTACGACACCGTCGGCGCCCGAGTCAGCATTGCCCAGGCGCTCTGGATGGCCGCGGTCGCGGTGGCCGCCGTCGTGCTCCTGGCCGTCCACAACCGCACGTTCGCGCTCACCGCGCTGGCGCCGCTGGCCATCGGGGCCACGGCCACGACCCTGGTCGTGCCGACCGGACACGCCTACGACCGGTCGACGCTCGACCCGGTCGCCCAGGAACTCGTGTGCACCCACGACACTCCGCGCGTCTGCGTCAGCCGAGCGCACGAAGGTCTGCTGTCCGAGGTGACCCCCAAAGCCCGGCACGCACTGAAACTCCTGTCGAGAACAGCGCTCGTCCAGGCACACGAGGACACCTCCACGCTCTTTCCGCCCACGTCACCGAGGACGCGAGCGGACACCGCACTCATGACGATCACGGTCGACAAGCGCGGTCACCTCGCCCACCCGGGCCGATTCGAACCGACCCTGCTCACCGGGGTGTTCACCGGTCCTCCGAGCTGCGGGGACAACCGGGACTTCACGGTGGCCACCGCCGCGGCCTACTGGTTGCTCGACCGCGAACCGACCGCCGGTTCCGATGGCCTCGAATTCGACGACCCGGACGCCGTCAAGCTCTGGAAGAAACTTCGGGCACTGCCACGAGCCGAGGCCGAGGCCCGCGTGACCGCCGTCCAACAGGCCGCCCAGAAATGCCAGGACACCACCAACCTCCTGACGCGAGGCGCCCGATGAACGGCCTGACACTCTACGTCCGCTCACGTCAGGTCCCGGCGGCCCTCGGCGCGGCCGCCGCTGCCACGACCGTCGCGTGGCTCTGCGCCACGGGGTTCGGCGGCAAGGGCGAGGTGAGCAGCACCGTACTCGTCCTGACGGCCCTTCTCCTGGTGGCCGTTGCCACAGCCACGCTCGAAGGCCCCGACGACGCCCTGGACCGTACGGCTGCGCGGCCGTGGGGGTGGCTGCGGATCTCCCACCTGGCCACGGCCCTGGGAGGCGTACTCGCCCTCCTGCTCACCACGCTGCTCACCGCCACCCGGTTCGGGCCGGTCGGATGCGCCGTCCGTGACGCGGGCGGCCTGCTCGGCCTGACCGCCCTGGGAGCAGCCACGGTCGGCACCGCCCGGTCGTGGTTCGTGCCCCTCGGCTGGACGCTCGGCGCGGCGACGTTCCCGGGTGCGGGCACGGCGGGGGAGGCGCTGACCTGGCAGACACAGGCCGCCGACAGCCGACCCGCGACCGTGGTCGCAGCGGTACTCGCCATCACGGGAACGGTCGCCTACGTCAGCGGAGGCCCACGCCGCCGGACGTCGTCGGAGAACGTTTGAGGCTGCCCACGGGCGGCGTGGAGCTCGGGTGCTCGCCGACGGGCGGTCGGGCGGTCGGGCTGTTGGGTCGTCCGGCGGGTAAGCCCGCCGCGATCTCAAGTACGCAGCGCCTGACGCAGGTGCAGGCCGTAGTGGTGGCGCAGTCGGTGCATCTCCCAGCAGGACACGGCGGTCACGGTGATGGGGGCGCCCATCATGAAGACCACTCTGGCGAGCACCGGGACCCCGGAGTAGGCGCCGGTGATCACATCCATCAGCGCCAACTCCCAGGACAGGGCGATCGCGAGGACGGGCGGGACCAGTTCGTGGATGTCGGCGGTCCGCAGGACGTGGATGAGGGCCAGGCCGATGCCGTAGAGGGCGAAGCCGAGCGACCACGCGCACAACACGCCGAGGACGATCTTTCCGGGCAGTCCGATGAAGTCGCGGAATCCCTTGGTGACCGGGTCCGGTGCCATGGCCAGCGGGAAGGTGGCCATGGAGGCCAGCAGGGCCCCGATCGCGGCGAGGGAACGCAGGGCGCGGCGCAGGTACAGGCGTCTGAGGTGACCTTGGGCGGCGGCCACGAACCCGCCGAGAACTACCGGGAAGGTGCACATGAGCACCAGGACGCTGACCCAGCTCTGGTCGAACCGGTCCGAGAGTGCGGCGTCGACGTCGGTGGCGTCGCTGACCAGGCCGTAGGTGATGGTGAGCCACAACCAGGCGACGACGCCCAACACGGTCCGCCACCGCTGCAGTCGGCCGACGGTGGGGTCCTCGACGCGGTCCGGGCGCGAGGGTCGGAAGACTCTCTGGGCGGCGTAGAACGGATTGCGGACGCAGCGCAGGATCTTCTGGCTCCGCGTCGGCTCCGGGGCGGGGGGCATGTTGGGCGGTCGCAGCCCGCCGTAGGGGTTGGGCGGGTAGGGGCCCCAGCCCGGCGGTGGCGGCTGCGGCGGGTAGGGGCCGCCGGGCTGAGGAACGTACGGGCCGGGCGGCGGGCCCGTCGGTCCCGGTCCTGTCGGCTGCCCGTTCGGGCCGAATTGCGGGCCCCCGTAGCCATTTCCCCCGTACGCGTTCACAGCAATTCCCCCGTAGTTTTTGTCCGGCTGAGCGTCGCGGATCTTACCCTGCTCTTACACCCGCCACGCCTCGATGCACGCCTTAGCGTCGGGGCGACCGAGCTGCATATTCAGTACGAATGTGCCGTCCCGCTTGCGTCACAGCGCGGCGCTCACCTCGCCGATCGCGGTGTCCAGGATCGAGAGCCCGAGGGCCAGTTCGTCCTCGGTCGCCGTCAGTGGGGGAGCGATGCGGAAGACCCCGCCCATCCCGGGGAGTTGGACGATGTTCATGTGCAGGCCGAGTTCGAGGCAGCGGCGGGTGACCCGGGCGCCGAGTTCGTCCGAGCTCTGCTTGGTCTCGCGGTCGACGACGAGTTCGAGGCCGACGAGCAGGCCGCGGCCGCGGATGTCGCCGATGACCTCGTGACGGGCGGCCATGTCGTCCAGGCCGGTGCGCAGGAAGGCCCCGAGTTCGCGGGCGCGCACGTCGAGGCCGTCATCGGCCAGTACGTCGAGAACGGTGTTGCCCACCGCGGCCACCAGCGGGTCCGAGACATGCGTGGTGAAGAAGAGGAAGCCGCGGTCGTACGCCTCCTGCTCGATCTCGGCACTGGTGACGACGGCAGCCAGCGGCAGGCCCGCACCGAGGGTCTTGGAGAGCGTGAGGATGTCGGGGACGACACCGTCGCGTTCGAAGGCGTACCAGGTGCCGGTGCGGCACAACCCTGTCTGGGCCTCGTCGAGGATCAGCAACATGCCGCGCTCGCGGCACTTGTGCTGGAGGGCCGCGAAGTAGCCGGGCGGCGGTTCGATGATGCCGCCGGAGCTGAGGATCGGCTCCACCAGGCATGCCGCGAGACTGCCCGTGGACTGCGCGTCGATGAGGTCGAAGGCGAAGTCCAGCTGCCGGCGCCAGTCGAGGTCTCCCTCGGGGGTGGTGAAGTCCGGGCGGTAGGCGTTGGGGACGGGGATCGCGAAGTTGCCGGGCGCGGACGGGCCGTAGCCCTTGCGCCCCGCGCTGTACGTGGCGGAGGCGGCGGCCTGCGTCATGCCGTGCCAGGACCTGGCGAACGAGACGATCTCGTGCTTGCCCGTGACCAGCTTGGCCATCCGGATGGCGGCCTCGTTCGACTCGGCGCCCGTGGTCAGCAGCAGGACCTTCTCCAGCGGCGCGGGCAGGGTCCCGGCGAGGCGCCGGGCCAGCTCCACGACCGGGCGGCTGAGCATGCCGCTGTAGAGGTGGTCGAGGGTGGCGACCTGGCGCTGGACGGTCTCCACGATCGCGGGGTGCGAGTGGCCGAGGATCGCGCTCATCTGGCCGGAGGTGAAGTCGAGGATCTTCCGGCCCTGTGCGGTGAACACGAAACTTCCGGCGGCGCGCTCGACGACCTCGCGGGTGAAGCCTCCGCCGTAGTAGCGGACGAGGTGCCGATCGGCGTCGGCCCAGAACGCGGAGTCGGGCGTGGACGCGGGCGTGGACTCGGGGGCGGGTCGGACGGTGGACGTAGGGGTCGCAGCAGCCATGACGTCGACGGTAGGGCGGTGGCGAGGGCCGCGTCCATCACACAATTCCGGCTGTACTGTTCGGAAAAACCGCACAACAATGAGGGGGTGATGAACCCCTGGAGGCTGCGGCTGCTGTCCCAGCTGGACACGCTGGGCACGGTCAGGGCGGTGGCCGAGGCCGCCCACCTGAGCCCGTCGAGCGTGTCCCAGCAGCTCGCCGTGCTGGAGACCGAGACCGGCACGCAGCTGATCGAACGCACGGGTCGCCGGGTGCGGCTGACCTCGGCCGGGCTGATCCTGGCCCGGCGTGCGCGGGCGATCCTCGACCACATGGACACCGTGGAGGCGGAGCTGCGTGGCTTCGGTGAGGAGCCGTCGGGTCTGGTGCGGCTCGGGGCGTTCCAGAGCGCGGTGCACACCATGGCCGTACCGGCGATGACCCGCCTGACCCGTGAGTACCCCCATCTCGACGTCCAGCTCCTGGAGTTGGAGCCACACGCGAGCGTTCCGGCGCTGCGGGTCGGCGACGCCGACCTGGTGATCACGACGACGGACTTCGGGGAGCTGCCCCTCGGCCCCGACCTCGACCTCCTGCCGCTGGCGACGGATCCGATCCTGCTGGTGCTGCCGCCCGAGCACCCGGCCGCCGGGCGGGGACCGGTCAACCTCGCCGCGTTCGCCGACGAGCCGTGGGCCTTCGACATCCCCCAGTCGTACATGGCCAATCTGGCCCTACGGCTGTGCCGGCAGGCGCGCTTCGAGCCCCGTGTGGTGGGCCGGTTCAGCAACTACATGCTGACCCTGGAGCTGGTCGAGGCCGGGCACGCGGTCGCGCTGCTGCCGGGGCTGGCCGTCGACGCGGGCCGCTACCGCGTCGCCACACGGGAGTTGGCCGACCCGGTGACCCGTACGATCACGGCGGCGATCCGCAGGGGCGCGCCGCCCCGCGCTGCGGTCCACCTCGTGCTCGACGCGCTGCGGCCGTCCACGGCGGGGGACGCGTGATCCGCCGGATGCCTTGATGCGCGCAACAGGCAAAGCCGCCACAGCTGTCTCCTCCCGCAGCATTGTGTCGCGCCATGTGCCCCTTTAATGTTCGGCTTTGCCTGAGTCTGTTTGACTCTGATTGCTCAGGCGGTATGGAGGCCGCAGTGCGGGGTAATCGGATCGATCCTGACAGTGCGAGACCCGGACGCCGGCGGTGGCGGAGGGCGGTCCTCGCGACCGCCGCGACCATCGCCCTGGCCGCCGGCATGACAGCGCCCGCCGTGGCGCGGGGCGGGCGGACGTCCGTCGACGCGCCCGCCGCCGGTGCGCGGGCGCACACGGTGACTCTCGACGGCTACTCGTTCCTCGTCGACGGCAAGCGCACCTACTTGTGGTCCGGCGAGTTCCACTACTTCCGGCTCCCGAGCCCGGACCTGTGGCGCGACATCTTCCAGAAGATGAAGGCCGCGGGATTCAACTCCACCTCGCTGTACTTCGATTGGGGCTACCACTCGCCGAAACCGGGCGTCTACGACTTCAGCGGCGTACGGGACGTGGACAAGCTCCTCGACATGGCGGAGGAGGCCGGGCTCTACGTGATCGCGCGCCCGGCGCCGTACATCAACGCGGAGGTCGACAGCGGCGGCCTGCCCGGCTGGCTGACCACCAAGGCCGAGAACAACCGCAGCGACGACCCGCGGTTCCTCAAGTACGCGGACGAGTGGATGACCCAAATCGACCGGATCATCGCACGCCATCAACTGACCAACGGCACCGGGTCGGTGATCGCCTATCAGGTCGAGAACGAGTACTACAACGGCTCGGACGCCGGCCGCTCGTACATGAAGCACCTGGAGGACAAGGCCCGCGCCGACGGCATCACGGTCCCGCTGACCGGCAACAACAACGGCACCTTCAACTCCGGCACGGGCGCCCTGGACGTCGACGGACCCGACTCCTACCCGCAGGGCTTCAACTGCTCGACCCCCGAGAAGTGGAACGGCGTCCCCGACATCAGCTACGACCACCCGGCCGGAAAGCCGCTGTACTCACCGGAGTTCCAGGGCGGCGCCTTCGACCCCTGGGGCGGACCGGGCTACGACAAGTGCGCCCAGCTGATCAACGACAAGTTCGCCGACGTCTTCTACAAGCAGAACATAGCCGTCGGCGCCACCGCGCAGAGCTTCTACATGACCTACGGCGGCACCAACTGGGGCTGGCTGGGCATGCCGGAGAACTACACGTCGTACGACTACGGGGCGGCGATCCGCGAGAACCGCCAGCTCGATCCGAAGTACGACGAGGACAAGCTCATCGGGTACTTCACCCAGTCGGTCGCCCCGCTGACCAAGACCGAGGCGATCAGGGCCACGCCACCGGACAACTCCGCGGTGGTCGACACCGCCCGGATGAACCCCGACACCAAGACGCAGTTCCACGTGCTGCGGCACGGCAACTCCACGTCCAACGCGGTCGACAGGACGCACGTCTCCCTCGACTTCAACGCCCAGCCGGTCGCGGACACCACCTACACCTGGGACGACCCCGACTCCGCGCTGCAGTACAGCGGTTCGTGGTCGCACGTGGCCGACCAGAGCTACACCGGCGGCGACTACAAGCACACCGAGTCGTTCTCCAACAAGGCCGGTGACTCGGTCACCGTTCCCTTCGACGGCACCGCGATCCGCTGGATCGGATCGAAGACCGACAACCACGGCAACGCCGACGTCTACCTCGACGGCGACAAGGTCGCGACGGTCGACGACTCCGGCAGCGAGAACCAGGCGGTGATCTTCCAGAAGACCGGTCTGAAGCCCGGATCGCACACACTGAAGATCGTCGTCGACGGGACCCACAGCTCGGCGTCCACGGACAACTTCGTGGCCATCGACGCCATCGACGTGCCCACGGCCGATGCCGCGCAACCGACCTACCCGGTCGTGCCCCAGCAGCCGGGCACCGCCATCACCCTCGACGGACGCGACTCCCGCATCATCCTGGCGAACTACCGCCTCGGGGACTCCCAGTTGCGGTACTCCACCTCGGAACTCATGACCAACGCGACCATCGGCAACCGGGACGTCGCCGTGCTCTACGGCGACCAGGGCAGCGACGGCGAGACCGTCCTGCGCTATGCCTCCAAGCCCACCGTGACCGTCAACGAGGGTACGGCCGCGACCACTTGGGACCCGGCCACCGGCGACCTGCGGCTGAACTACACCCACAAGGGACTCACCCGTATCAGCATCAGCGGCGGCGGACACCGCCCGCTGCTGCTCCTGGTCGGCGACAAGGACACGGCGAAGACCTTCTGGCGTCAGGACACCGCGAACGGCCCGGTGCTCGTCCACGGCAGCCACCTGCTGCGGACGGCGACCAGCCGGGACGGCGGCCGCACCATGGCCCTCACCGGAGACAACGCCGACGACAAGAACATCGAGGTGTTCACCTCCGCCGCCCACGTCACCTGGAACGCCAGGACGCTGAGCTCCCGCGCCTCCGCCACGGGAAGCCTCGTAGGGAAGATCCCGGTGGCCGCCCCGGTGCACCTGCCGGCCCTCACCAACTGGAAGCACGCCGACGAATCACCCGAAGCCGACCCCGGTTTCGACGACACCAGCTGGCAGGTGGCCGACAGGACGACGACCAACAGCGTCTCCGGCATCACCTCACAACCGGTGCTCCACGCCGACGACTACGGCTTCCACACCGGCAACACCTGGTACCGCGGCCGCTTCCACGCCACCGGCAAGGAGACCGGCATCCACCTGGTCTCGGACTCCGGCGGAGGCGCGCAGGCATTCTCCGCCTGGCTCAACGGCACCTTCCTCGGCAGCTCCACCACCGGCAGCGCCGACTTCAAGTTCCCGGCCGGCTCGGTCAACTCCCAGGGCGACAACGTCATTTCGGTGCTCACGGTCAACATGGGACACGAGGAGGACTACAACTCGAACAACGGCAACAAGACCGCGCGCGGCCTGACCAGCGCCTCCCTCGTCGGCGCGCCGTTGACCTCCGTCACCTGGCGGCTGCAGGGCGTACGGGGCGGCGAGGACCTCCAGGACACGGTGCGCGGCCCGCTCTCGACGGGCGGTCTGTACGGCGAGCGGGCGGGCTGGTCCCTGCCGGGCTACCCGGACTCCAATTGGAAGCAGGTGTCCCTGCCGACGACCGATTCCCGTCCCGGCGTGTCCTGGTACCGCACCGACGCCCAACTGAACCTGCCGCACGGGCAGGACACGTCACTCGGACTGACGTTCACCGACGACCCGTCCCGCAAGTACCGCGCCACGATCTTCGTCAACGGCTGGCAGGTCGGCAACTACGTCAACTACCTCGGCCCGCAGCACACGTTCCCCGTACCCAACGGAATCCTGAACCCGAACGGCCACAACAGCATCGCCATCGCCGTGTGGAACCTGGACGGCAGCACCGGCGGGCTCGGCAAGGTGTCACTCACCAACTACGGCAGCTACGCCTCGTCCCTGCGCGTCGCGCAGAACGACAGTCCTCGCTACGACGCCCACAAGTACGCGATGCCGAAGCGTCCGGGGACGGATGTCGCCCTGGACGTCCCGGACACCGCCCAGTCGGGACAGGCCTTCACCGCCCGGACCACGGTCCGGGTCCCGAAGGACAGGCAGCCCGCCTCCCGGCTGACGGCCTCGCTCTCCGCTCCGGACGGCTGGAAGGTGAGCGCCCCGAGCCCGACATCCGTCGAACATCTGCAACCCGGCCGGTCGGCCACCTTCACGTGGAAGGTCGAACCGCCTGAAGGCACTCTGCCGTCCGCCTCGGCACTGACCGCCACGGTGCACTACCGGCAGAACGGTAGGCAGTCCACCGCCGGTGACGAACGCATCGTCGGAGGGATCCCGCCGGCTCCGCCGGCCGGGAAGAGCGCCGTGAGCGACCTGCCGTTCCTGTCGTCCAGCAACGGGTGGGGGCCGGTCGAACGCGACACCAGCGTCGGCGAACAGGCCGCCGGAGACGGCCACAAGATCACCATCGCCGGTGCCGGCTACGCCAAGGGCCTGGGCGCCAACTCGGTCAGCGACGTGGTGCTCTACCTCGCGGGCAACTGCTCACGCTTCACGGCGGACGTAGGAGTCGACGACGAGACAGGCGGCGCGGGAACGGTGACGTTCTCCGTGATCGCCGACGGCAAGACCCTGGTGACCACGCCGACCATCCGTGGCAAACAGGCCGCCGTGCCCGTCGACGTCGACATCAGCGGCGCCCAAGTGGTCGACCTCAAGGTCGGCGACGCGGGCGACGGCAACGGCAACGACCACGGCGACTGGGCGACACCGACGCTGACCTGCGGGTAGCGCCGGCCGGCCCCTCTTGCCCGAGGGCAACGAGTACGGACGGACCGCCGCCGCACACGAGGAGGCGGTCCGTCCGCGACTTCACTCCGTCGACTCGATGATGCGGTCGAGCGTCAGGCGCCCCATCGCGCTCATCGCGGGATTGCTCTCGGCGTAGTACCAGACGAGACCCATCGCCTGCTGGAACGCCCATGCCTTGCCCCGTTCCCACTCCAGGTCGTCGCATTGCAGTACCCGCCGGAGCACTTGCCGCGGACCTGGCTGCAAGAGGTGCCAGGCGCTGACCAGATCCAGCGCGGGGTCGGACGGGCCGAAGCCGCCGGTGTCGAGTACGCCGCTGAGCCGGCCGCCCGCGACCAGGACGTTGCCGGGGATCAGGTCCCGATGGCTCATCACGTCCGCACCCGTACGAGGCAACTCCCGAAAGCGGCTCCACAGTCGGCGCAGCCGGGGCACGTCGAGCAGCCCGTCACTCTCCTCGAAGCACGTGGCCATCCAGTCGTCGTGGTGCGCGAGAACGCCGCCACGACCCTCGCCGTCGAAGTGCCGCCCCCGTGTCTCGGCCCCTCGCAGGGCCGCGATGAAGTCCGCAAGGTCCTCGGCAAAAGCGTTGGAGCCACTCAGGTCGGCATCCGAGGCGACCGTCCCCGGCAGCCAGGTCTGGACTGACCACGGCATGGGGTAACCCGCCCCGGGCTTTCCCAGGGCGACGGGTTCCGGCACGGGGAACCGGGACACCTGCGCCAGCTCCGCGCTCGCCCGCGCTTCCTGCTCCAGAACGGCCAGCGTTTCGGCGGCATCGGCCAGACGCAGCGGGAAACGCGCCGAGAGATCGTTCCCGATACGGAAGATCGCGTTGACCGTCCCGGTCGACGGCAGGAGTCGGACCGCCTTGCCGCTCCACTGAGGGAACTGCTCCTGGATCAAGATCGCAACGGTCTCGGCGGTCACGTCCACCTGGTCGTCATGCATGATCATTTCTTGCGCGCTCCTGGCTGCTTGGACTGGACGGTACGAGACCCGAAGGAACCCGCAAAAACAGGACGGTGAGCTCCAAACGCGGAAGGATGGGCGACATGACATTGCCCGCCCTCCCCGAAGAGTCCTTCCAGCGAGTGCTCTGCGTCGTCGCACACCCCGACGACATGGAGTACGGCACATCCGCGGCCGTCGCCCGCTGGACCGCGCGCGGCGTCGACGTCGGATACCTCCTGCTCACCCGCGGCGAGGCCGGCATGCCGAACCCTCCCGAGGAGACGGCACGCCTGCGCGCCGCCGAGCAGCAGGCCGCCTGCGCCGTCGTAGGTGTCAAACATCTGACCATCCTCGAACATCCGGACGGCGTGCTTGTCTACGGCCTCGACCTGCGCCGTGACATCTGCCGCGAGATCCGCCGGTTCAAGCCGGACGTCGTATTCGGCAGCGGCTTCGCGGTCGAGGCGCCCTGGGGCTTCGACCAGGCCGACCACCGTGCGGCGGGGCTCGCAACGCTCGACGCGGTGCGCGACGCGGGCAACCGCTGGGTCTTCCCGGAGCAGATCGACGACGAGGGCCTCGAACCGCACTCCGCGCGCTGGTACATGACGCCCGCCATCGTCGGCTCCGGCGCGACCCACGGCGTCGACGTCACGGGCGAGCCGCTGCGCCGCGGCGTCGCCTCGCTCGAATCGCACGCCGCCTATCTGGCCGCACTCCCGGACCACCCCGCCCCCAAGGACTTCATCCCGCAGTTCACCGCGATGAGCGGCAAGGCCATGGGCGTCGAGCACGCCGTCCTGTTCCGCGCCCACGACCTGCAGGCACCGCCGGAGTTCCCCAGCGAGGAGACGCAGGACTGACGCTCGGTTCTGCATGGCGGCGGACGCGGCCGGTCCTGATGCACACGACCGGCCGCGCTCGCCACCCCTCACGCTCGCCCACGGGGAAGGCCCCGACCGGCGCTAGTTGCGGTACCGGAACACGATCCGGCCGCGCGACAGGTCGTACGGCGGGAGTTCGACCAGTACCCGGTCCTCCAGCATGATCCTGATGTAGTTCTTACGGATCTTGCCGCTGATGTGCGCGAGCACCTGATGGCCGTTCTCGAGCTCCACGGTGAACATGGCGCTTCGCAGGCATTCGACGACCCTGCCCTCGACCTCGATGACGTTCTTGGCCCTGCTCATCGCACCAACTCCAGGTTGCTGCCCACCGGTTGAGCGCCGACGCCCGCGAACAGCGCCGAGGCCGGTCCATTGGACTCCTGGACCTCGGCCCAGGCCGAGGCGAAACCGGACCGGTGCAGTGTCCCGAGCGCGTGGGCCAGGAGCGCCCGCGCGATGCCCCTGCGTTGTTCACCGGCCCGGACCGCGATCAGCCCGATACGCGGCCGCTTCACCGTGACCACGCGGATCAGACCCAGGTAGCGGTCCGGCGTCGCGGCCACCGCGTACTTCGACGGGTCGACGATGGTGTCTCCTTCAGGGAAGGGGATCACCTCGGCGGGCATCGACTGCCATCCGACAGCCGCCTCGACTTCGTCACGGACAGCGCGATCCACCGCACGCAGCAGAGTCTCGTCCGCCTGACCTGCCGGAACGATCGTCACCCCCGCCGGCGGCAGGACCTCGTCGAGCCCCGTGACCCGCGGGTCGGTCGGTACGGCGTACTCCCATTCGCGGCGCCGGATCGCGAAACCCGCACGCAGCCAACCGTCCGTGAGCTCGGTGTCGGCTTCGTCGACCACCGTGTACAGCGGCGCCGGCAGCTCCGCCCGCATCGCCTCGGCGAGCCGGTCGAAAGCGGCGTCGTGCCAGGCGTCGATGCTGACGAACAGGCGTCCGTCGGGCCGGTGGTGGGCGTGCCCGCGACCGACCACGAGGTCGTCATCCAGGGCATGCCATTGGCCCCTCGCGACACGGGTGATCACCACCGCGTTCTCGCTCAGGCCGGATGTGAAAGGCGTTGTGTTCATCGGAGTCTCCTCCCAGGAGTGCCTCGATCTCAGGCGCTCCTGGCGACACCGACTGTCAGCCGCAGGACCGTGGCGGGGTGAGGGAGCACCCATGGGTAACTGTGTTCACGGGTCTCACCTCCTACGACGACTTGACGGTCCGCCGTGATCGTAGCGACGGGGCACTGCCGGCCTCAAATGCTTTTAGGAGAAGTCAGCCGCCGTGATGCCGTCGGCATGGCCGGACGGCCACTCCACCAACTCGATCCGGTAGCCGTCCGGGTCGGCGAGCCACGAGGTCCAGGCCGCCCGGGTACTGGACAGGTCCCGGTCGCAGACCGGCATCGGCCAGCCGCTCCATCGTCGCGGCGAGCGAGTCCACCTGGATCGCAAGGTGGTCGAAACCGCTGCCCACGTCGACACGTCCGTCGGCCGGACGGTGAACCAGTTCGAGCGAGGCCGCCGGTTCGCCGGGGAAGTGGAGGATCGCCAGGTGAACGCCGTGGTCGGCGTTGATCCTGCCCAACTCGGCATAGCCCAGGGCGAAGTAGAAATCGAGCGAGCGGTCCAGGTCGGTGACACGGTAGGAGACGAAGAGCGTCTTCATGCGGTTTCCTCGGGGCGGCGGACACGGTAGCGGAGGTGCGTGACGTCTCGGTCCTCCAGCCGTCGGACGAGTTCCAGCTCGGTGTGCTCACCACCGAGGTGGGCGAAGAGCGGACGGCCGGCCCCGAGGAGGACCGGAACCAGGTGGATCTCCATCTCCTCCAGCTGACCGGTACGAAGGAGCGCCTGGGCCGCGCCCGCGCCATGCACCATGATCGGCCGGTCCCCGGCGTCCGCGCGAGCCTGCCGGGCGCAGTCCTCCACGTCCGTGACGAAGCGTGCATGGCCGGGCGGGACGTCCCCGTCGTCCACCTGGTGGGTGAGCACGAAAATCGGCACACCACCGTGGTGATCGCCCTGCCAACGGCCGGCGAGTTCGAAGGTCCGGCGGCCCGAGATCACCGCGCCGGTTGCCAGCGCCTCGCGATAGACCTGTCCGCTGGGGCCGTCGGACTCCCGGTCGTCGAGCAGTTGAACAGACGTCCACCACCGCGTCCGAGCTCCTGGCCCGGGCGATCCTCCGGCCCGGCGATGTAGCCGTCGAGCGACATTGACATGTACAGCCGAATCGGGTTGGACATACCGGCCTCCATCTCTCCTCGTCGACACCTCGAGTCACGAGGAAGACTTCAGACGGTCGGCAAACTCATCGGTGCAAGGGGGGCGGGTGGTAGACCCGCCCCCCTTGGGTGTGGGTCAGCTGCAGTGGCCGGAGTCGCCGACGGTGTAGCCGGTGCCGCAGGCGCCGTTGTAGGTCGCCGTGGCGGCCGCCTTGGCGGTGGTGGCGCGACGGGACAGCTTCATGGAATTGGCTTCCGGGTCTCATCATGCGTCAACGGCAACGACCAGTCGTCCCAAGGGCATTGACCGATTCGGCACCTCGCCGAACACATCAGCGGGGGGAAAGGAAGTCGATGAGACCGTACGGCGCCCGGTCGCCGAGGCAGAGGTCCAGGAGCACGTGGGTGTCCGCGGCCTCCGACTCGCTGCGCGGGAACAGCTTCTGCTCGTAGGCGGTGAGCGCCGCCTCGATGTCGTCGGGCTGAGCGGCGATCGCTTCCCCCAGCTCGGCGCCGTCGAGCATGGCGAGGTTCGCCCCCTCGCCGTTCGGCGCCATCAGGTGCGCGGCGTCGCCGACGAGCGTCACCCCGGGCACGCGGTCCCAGCGATGCCCGTCCGGGAGCGCGTAGATCATGCGCGGGACCGGATCGGTCTCACCGTCGGTGATCAGCGCGGTGAGCTCGGGAGCCCATCCGTCGAACTCCGCCGCGACCTGGGCCGCCGCGCGGGCCGCGTCACTGAAGTCGATCGCGCCGACCCATTCGGCGGGGCGCTTCAGCTGGACGTACGTGTGCAGGACGTCTCCGGCCTCGCGATGCGCGACGATCCCCTTGCCCGGGGTGGGCGCGGTCATGGAACCGGAGCCGACGGCCTCGGCGGCCGCGGAGTGCCGCCGGTCGACGTCGTGCAGGTAGGTCTCGATGAACGTGATGCCCACGTACTCGGGCTCGGCGTCCGACAGCAGCGGGCGCACCTTCGACCAGGCACCGTCGGCCCCGACGAGGAGCCCGGCGGTGACGGTCGATCCGTCCGTGAAGGTCAGGGCGTGGCGTCCGCCGCCGAGCGCCGAGACCCCGGCGAGCTTCTTCCCCCACTGGATCGTCCCCGCGGGCAGGGAATCGCACAGGATCCGGCGCAGATCGCCCCGGAGGACCTCGGGTCGCCCGCCCATGCCGTCGTCGGGGGCGTCGAGCAACGCCTTCCCGTCAGGGTCGAGGACGCGTGTGGCCTGGCCCCCCTCGTGGATGATCGCGCGGAACTCGTCGGTGAGCCCGGCCACTTCGAGGGCGAGCTGCCCGTTGTGTTCGTGGATGTCGAGCTGGCCGCCCTGCGTGCGCGCATGCGCCGAGGGCTCGGCCTCGTAGATCGTCGCGGGTATGCCGTGGACGTGCAGGACCCGGGCGAGGGTGAGGCCGCCGAGTCCGGCGCCGATGATCGTGACTGGGGTCATCGTCATGCTCCTTCCGGATGTGCCCGGCCGTGACCGTTCATGGCCGACCGCGCCTGGAACAACGTTCCATCCAGAGTTTGGAACAATGTTCCAGCCGTGTCAAAATGGAGCGGTGACCAAGGCGAAGCGGGTGCAGCGGACGCAGCGGCGTACGGATGCGCTCTCCAAGGAGCGGATCATCGAGACCGCGATCGAGATCCTCGACACCGAAGGCGAGAGCGCGCTGACCTTCCGCGCCCTCGCGGCCCGGCTGGCGACCGGCAGCGGAGCGATCTACTGGCACGTCGCCAACAAGGACGAACTGCTCGCGGCGGCCGCAAGCGACGTCATCGCCCGCGTCGTGACCGACGTGGCGGGCGGCACGGAGTCGCGGGAGGCGATCAGAAGCATCGCCCTCGGGGTGTACGACGCGATCGACGCGCACCCCTGGGTGGGCACCCAACTCTCCCGCGAGCCATGGCAGTTCGCGGTACTACGGATCTTCGAAGCCGTCGGCGGCCAACTCCAGGCGCTCGGCGTCCCCGAACCTGCGCAGTTCAACTGCGCCTCCGCGCTCGTCAACTACGTCCTCGGCCTCGCCGGACACCACGCCGCGGCCGCCCGCCTCCTGGCCCCCGGCACCGATCGAACGGCGTTCCTCGCGACCGCCGCCGCCCGGTGGGCGCAGCTCGACCCGGCGCAGTACCCGTTCATGCGCCAGGTGGCGGCACAGCTGCCCGGACACGACGACCGCGAGCAGTTCCTGGCCGGCATCGACCTCATCCTGGCCGGAATCGGCGAGAAGGTCCGGTGATCCGTACGACGAGCGTCAGGGGGCCGCACTCGGGGACGTCCTGCCCGTCAACGACTCCTCGATCCTCGTTGGCCTGGCCCAGCGCCACCGCGTCGACCCGCCCCGCCACGAACAGCACGATCCCGACGCCTTCCGCCGGCCGGTGCGCGGTCCGGCCCGCCGGGATCGATCTCGTAGCGCGAGTTCGAACCCCCTGGCCGGGGCATGGCCTCACGCCTCCCCGGGGTCCTCGCCGTCCTGCTGCTGTTCCCGCGCCCAGGTGACCGCCCACTCGTCGAGCGGTCGGAGGGCCTGGCCGAGGGTGGTTCCCAGGCGGGTGAGCTCGTAGCCGTCCGGCGAGGGGGTGATGAGCCCGCTTGACGTGAGTTCGCGGAGGCGCTGGTAGAGGACGCTGGAGGAAAGGCCCTCGCACCGCGCCAGCAGTGCGCGGGCGCCGAGGGGGCCGGCGCGCAGCTCCCAGAGGATGCGCAGTGCCCAGCGGCGGCCGAAGAGGTCCATCGCGGCCATGATCGGACGGCCGGTCGTCGAACCACGGACCGGAACTCCTGGACGCGGTGTCGGCATGACCCTCCTTGTGTTTCGTTATCCGAAACATTAGCATCCGGACCGTGGTGTTTCTGTTTCCGAAACGAGGGGAGTGCCAATGTCCCGGATAGCCCTGCTGGAGCCGCCATACACCGACCAGGCAGGCGCGCAGCTCGCGCGCATGATGCCGGCGGGAGCCGAACCCATCGGACTGTTCCGCATGTTCGCCAGAAACCTGCCGATGACCGGCGCCATGCATGAATGGGGCCGCTACGAGTTGGGCAGGCGACTGAGCCTGACGATGCGTGAGCGCGAAATCGTCATCGATCGGACGTGTGCGCTGTGCGACTGTGAGTACGAGTGGGGCGTACACGTGATGACGTACGCGGACAGGGTCGGCCTCAGCCACGAGCAGACGGCGTCGCTGGCGCACGGCGGCCCCGCCGACGAGTGCTGGACGTCCGAACGGGAACGGCTGCTCGTCCTCGCCGTCGACGCCCTGCACAAGCACTCCGACATCGACGACGCACTGTGGGCACGCCTCGCCTCGCTCTTCGACGAACTCCAACTGCTCGACCTGCTCCTGCTCTGCGGCTGGTACCACGCCGTCAGCTTCGCCGCACGAGCCGCGCGCGTACCGCACGAGCCCGACGCGCCACGCTTCACCGACTTCCTCCCCGGCGCTTGACGAGCCGCGACTCCCAGCCTCCGGTGGGCCGGAAGTCCGCGGCGCGGGCAGCCCAGTCGTGTTGGCGAGGCCCGCAACGTCCTGCCTGTCGGTCCTGCCTATCCTTGTGCCGGTCCGGGTGATCACTGCGCGGACCTGGGACGAGAGGGAGTGCGGGATGACGGTGCGCGTGCTGAGAGCGGACGAGCGCCCGGCAGTGCCGTGGAAGAACGGAGGCGGACTGACCCGCGAGGTCGCGTCGGCTCCGAGCCAGGCAGGGATCTCGGACTTTGCGTGGCGGGTCAGCCTCGCCGACGTGGCCGAGGCAGGCCCGTTCTCCCGCTTCGAAGATGTCGACCGCGTCATCACCCTGGTCGACGGCCCCGGCATGGTGCTCACCGTCGACGGCACTTCCCACACCGTGGCCGAGCGGTACGTCCCCTTCGCCTTCCCCGGAGATGCCACCACCGACTGCCGGCTGCTCGGCGGTCCGCTCGTCGACTTCAACGTCATGGTCCGGCGCGGTCGAGCCACCGCGAAGGTCGAGATCGTACGCGACCGGGTGGCGCTCTCCGCTGCCGCTGACACGACGGTCCTCGTCGTCGTACTGGAGGGTTCCGCGGTTTTCGAGGCGTCCGGTCCGGTCCTCGACCGCTTCGACGGGGCACTGATCACCGATGCCCGCGACGAGACCCTCGACGTGACCGGCGTTGCCGCGCTCGTCACGCTCGTAGGCAGTGCCGAAGTTCGATAGCCGTAGCGCGACCCGTATCCCGGCCCTGAACACTCGAAGCCGACGTTGCAGCACCACCGTAGCGCCGGTCAGGGCGGGGTCTCCGAGAGCTCGGTTCCTATCACGGCGAGCAGATCCAGTTTGCCGGCGCTGTCCGTGCCGAGGGCCGGGGTGAACCAGAGCAGGCGTTGGCGGCCGTCCTCGCTGAGCAGGCTGAGGCAGTTGACTTCCAGGATGCCGAGTGCGGGGTGGTTGATGCGCTTGCGGTCGTCCCTGCGGACGGCGACCTCGTGCTCGGCCCACAGGGCGGCGAACTCGGGGGAGTGGGTGTTGAGGTCGTCGATCAGGGTGCGAGCCTGGAGATCCTTTGCGTCGCGACGGGCCACGGCGGCCCGCAGGTCGGCGACGAACCTGCGGGACTGCGTGTCGTGATCCGCTTCGGGATAGAGGCGGCGCGCTTCGGCGTCCGTGAACCAGCGGTGGACGTAGCTAGCGTTCTTGCCGCGGAACACCGACTGGTCGCCGAGCAGGGCGACGGCGAGCGGATTCTGCACGAGCGTGACGTGCAGGTCGGTGATGACCTGCGCCGGCGTCGAGCACAGCCGCGTGAGCAGGTCCATCATCCCGGGGTGCACATGCGACTGCGGCCCACCGGGGGCTGGTAGGGGGCGGTCGGCCAGGCGGTAGAGGTAGTCGCGCTCGTCCGACGTCAGGCGCAGCGCGCGTGCCAGGGCGGCGAGCATCTGCTCGGAAGGCTGCGATCCCGCGCCCCGCTCGATCTCGTTGTAGTAGTCGGTCGACGCACCCGCGAGCTGCGCAACCTCGTCGCGGCGCAGTCCCGGTACGCGGCGGCGCGGGCCTGCGACCAGGCCGACATCCTCGGGGCGGATGCGCTCGCGGCGCGAACGCAGGAAGGCGCCGAGCTCGGTGTATTTGAGGGAGCCCATACATCCCAGTCTGCGCGACGCCGGCCCGCCGACGGGCCCCTGACACAGGGGATGGCATCCCCTGGTGCGCAGGCTGCGACCGCCGCACCGTAGAACCATGCCTTTCGCGAACTTCAAAGTCCCCGAGAAGACCCTCACTGCGAAGCAGAAGGAGGAGATCGTCACCCGCACCACGGAGCTCTACGTCGAGATCTACGGCGAGCGCGCCCGCAACAACACCATGGTCCTGATCGAAGAGGTCGCCGACGGCGGCTGGGGCATCGGCGGCAACGTGCTGACCCTCGCCATGCTCGAAGGGGCGACACCGGAAGAGGCGACATCGGAAGAGGCGACACCGTCCGATCCGGGCGACGCCTGACCCACCGGTCACGGGTCACCTATCACCGGCCACCAATCCGGCCCTTCGGAGGAAACACCGAAGGGCCCAGGTCTTTGTCCCTTTTGCGTTTGTTGGGGAACGTGGAGGGTCCTGCATCCCTCCTTCTGGGTGTCGGGAAGACCACGGGCAAGGAAACCGGGGACTGAGTGCAATGGGCTTGACCAGCGAGACGACCGTGTACGTGATGGCGGCCATCTCCGTCGTTTGTGTGGCCTTGCTGGTCTGGTTCTGGCCACGGCTCGCCAGGCAGGGGCTGTGGCCAGTGCTCGGACGGCTGGCGGCCGTTGGGGTGACTCAGCTGATGATCATCGCTGCGTGCGGATGCTGGTTGAACTCGTCGTACCAGTTCTTCGGATCGTGGGGCGAGCTATTCGGCCATGTGGACACCGCGCCGGTCGGCATCACACAGGCGGCCGGGCACGGCAGCGACGGGCCGGTGACCGGCGTCGCCGCCAAGGGTGCGTTGATACAGCCCGCCGGAGATCAGCAGTTGCGCCGCGTCAGCGGACTGCCCACCGGGCCTGCGGCGGTCAACGGGCGGGTCGAGTCGGTGAAGGTCATCGGACGCCGGACGGGCGTTGTCGACCCGGCCCTCGTCTATCTGCCGCCGCAGTACTTCCAGCCGGCGTACCACCGGCAGCGCTTCCCCGTGATCGTCGCGCTCAGCGGCTACCCCGGCAGCGTCTTCAATCTCGCGCAGTACCTTCGCGTGCCACAGACCGCCGGACAGCTGCAGAAGAGCGGCCAGATGCAGCCGACCATCATGGTGATGATCCGTCCGACGATCGCGCCGCCGCGCGACACCGAGTGCGTGAACGTCCCGGGCGGACCGCAGGCCGAGACCTTCCTGGCGAAGGACCTCCCCGACGCCCTGAAGGCCACGTACAGGGTGGGCCACTACGCCAGCTCCTGGGGCGTCATGGGCTATTCCTCCGGCGGCAGTTGCGCCCTGCAGCTGACGATGCGCAACCCCGGCGTCTACACGACGGCCGGCGCCCTCTCACCCGACTACAAGGTCAAGGACGACCCCACGACCGGGAATCTCTTCGGCAGCGGGCTGGGCCGTGTCAACCGGGTCAACGGACACGACCTGATGTGGCGCCTCAAGCACCTGCCCGCACCCCAGGTCTCCGTACTGGTCGCCGAGAGCAAGCACGGCGAGCGGGGCTACCCCCAGACACTGGCCTTCATCAAGGCCGTCAGAGCCCCCATGCGCGTGGTGTCGATCCTGCCGGACAAGGGCAGCCACAACTTCCCGACCTGGACACGGGAAATGCCGGCCACCCTGAAATGGATGAACCAGCAGCTGACCTTCCCGCAGGACGTCGTGCCCCGACACCACCCCAAGTCGGACCACATCGCGGTACGCGCATCCGGCGCGGAACCCTCGTCCGGCGCCACCGAGCACAGGTGACGGAGAACTGGCGTTGCCGAGATACTCCGTTGCGGCGTGAGGATCATGGCCCGTAGAGTCCCGGAATGCCTCTACGTGTCCGAATGCGTCAAGCCCTTCCGGAAGCGATGCGCGCCCGCGACAAGGCGGCAGTGAGCGCCCTGCGCGCGACACTTGCCGCGTTGGACAACGCGGAGGCCGTGCCTGTGGACGCCGACGCAGCGCGCGGCCTGGCCCTCGAACAGTCACCGGTCGGAGTCGGCGCCACCGAGGCAGTACGGCGTGAGCTGACCGAGGCCGTCGTCGCGGACATCGTGCGAGCCGAGGCCGCCGAACGACTGGAAGCCGCAGCGCAGTTGACCGCGCCCGCGCACGCCGACCGAGCCGCCAGACTCCGTGCGGAGGCTGAAGTGCTGCTCCGCCTCCTCGACGGCGAAGGCATTCAGTAGAACCGAGAGGAATCCACTCCGTCCGTTCCCTGCCGCTGGGCGATGGGCCCTCGCCGATACTGCCGGGCGAGGGCCTGCCGACCTGGCCGGGGAACGACTGGATCAGCCGACTGGCTCAGCCGACTGGATCAGCGCAGTCCGGCAAAGAGATCGTTCTCGGGTAGGGCGGCGCCGGTGGTGTCCCGGACCCGTACGAAGGTCTCCACGCCCATCAACTCGGCGAACCTCTCCTTGCCCATCCTGAGGAAGAAGATGTTCTCGCTCTGGCTGGCGTGCGCGGCCAGCGCGTCGAACTTCTGGCCGCTGAACGCCGTGGTGTCCACCCAGGTGGTGATCTCGTCGTCGGGAAGGCCGATCTCGGCCAATGCGGCGGTCTCGGCAGGATCCGGCTCGGGCATGTCCTCCTGGAACTCGCGCATGATCTCGCCGAATTGCTGCATTCCCGAGCGGGGCACCGTCGTCCAGTACACCTTCGGCGTCAGCTCGATCATCTCCAGCGCGGCCATCGTGATGCGGTGGGCCTGGATGTGGTCGGGGTGTCCGTAGAAGCCGTTCTCGTCGTAAGTGACGACCACATCGGGCCGGTAGTGGCGCATGAGCTCGGCGAGCCGGGCGGCGCCTTCCTCGACAGGGGTCTGCCAGAAGGATCCGGGGGCGTCGTTGCTCGGCCAGCCCATCATTCCCGAGTCGGCGTAGTCCAGCATCTCCAGATCGCTGATCTTCAGCGCCTCACAGCTCGCTTGGAGTTCCTGACTGCGCATCGAGGCGACGGCGGCCGGATCGTGCCCCGGGTCACCCGGCTTGACGCCCCCCGGTCCATCACCGCAAGCGCCGTCGGTACACGTCACAAGAACAGTCCGAATCCCCTCCGCCGCGTACCGCGCGAGGATTCCTCCGGTTCCGGTGGCCTCGTCGTCGGGGTGGGCGTGAACAGCCATGAGGGTCAAGGGTCGGTCAGCCATAAAACATTCCTCCTGTGATACATGCCTTCGGTTGATCCAACACTGTCGGCCGGATCACCTGTTCCCGGCGCGGCCGTTTGGCACCTCCACGCGAGGAGCTGTCTGGGTTGACGATACGGAACATTGCTCCGTATCGTAAGCGGAACGTTGTTCCGCTAGGGAAAGGTGAACGCACATGAGTGCCCCGACCTACTCGTCGGCTCCCGCCGGCTCAGCAACTCCTGTCTTCTCCGTCAGTCCAGTGGTGCTTCCGTCTCCTGGCCGCGCCGTGGACCTACAGATGAGGGTGTCCGCGCCCGTGACCGGCGACGATCTGCCGATCATCCTTCTCTCGCACGGCCACGGTCACTCGAACCACCTCTCCTCGCTCAACGGTTACGCTCCGCTCGCCAACTTCTGGGCGGCGCACGGGTTTGTCGTGATCCAGCCCACCCACCTGAGCTCCAAGACGCTGAGTCGGGTCCTGGATCCCGATGCTCCGGAGGCGCCGCTCTACTGGCGGTCACGGGCCATGGACATGAAGTTCATCCTGGATCACCTCGACGACATCGAGGTTGCCGTGCCCCAGCTCCTCGGACGCCTGGACCCCACCAGGGTCGCCGTGGCAGGGCACTCGATGGGAGGCCACACGGCGAGTCTGCTGCTGGGTGCCCGGCTCACCGATCCACAGGACGGAGCACAGGTCGACCTGGCCGAGCCCCGGATCAAGGCAGGCGTGCTGCTCGCCTCGCCCGGCAGGGGCGGAGATGCCCTCACCGAGGCCGCGGCCCAGAACTACTCCTTCTTCCTCACCACGGACTTCTCCACGATGACGACACCCGCCCTTGTCCAGGTACTCGTGTGAGTGCACCACCGAGTACGAAGTT
>NZ_JAFJSY010000083.1 GCF_019857225.1 Streptomyces plumbidurans | reverse complement strand
GGTGCCCGCGCACGCGGCGCAGGGCTCTCGCGGCGGCCCGCTGGTCATCGGTCACCGGGGCGCGGCCGGCTGGCGCCCCGAGCACACGGCGGCGGCCTACACCTACGGGGTGCAGACCGGCGCCGACTGGATCGAGCCGGACCTCGTCCCCACCAGGGACCATGTGCTGGTGGTGCGGCACGAGAACGACATCTCGCAGACCACGGACGTGGCCGCGCACCCGGAGTTCGCGGGGCGCCGGACGACGAAGACGGTGGACGGGACGGCGGTGACGGGCTGGTTCACGGAGGACTTCACGCTCGCCGAGCTCAAGACGCTGCGCGCGGTGGAACGGCTGCCCGAGGTGCGCAACCGCAACACCGTCTTCGACGGCCGCGAGCAGATCCTCACCTTTCAGGAGGTGGTGGACCTGGCGCGGCGGCTGTCGCGGACGTACGGCCGCACCGTCGCCGTCTTCCCGGAGACCAAGCACCCCACGTACTTCCGCTCGATCGGCCTGGAGCTGGAGCCGGAGCTGGTCCGGCTGATCCGCCGCAACCGGCTCGGCCCGCGCGAGTGCGTCGTGCAGTCCTTCGAGCCGACGAGCCTGCGACGGGTCGCCGCCGCGCGGCTCGGGGTCCCCCTGTGGCAGGCGCTGGGCACGACGGGCGGCCCGTACGACCTGCCGTCGACGACCTACCAGGACATGATGACGCCGGCCGGCCTCGCCCGGATCGCCGGCTACGCGGACTGGATCGGCCCGGACAAAACCTCCCTGACCGGCACGTCCCTGCTCGCTGACGCCCATGCGGCGGGCCTGCGGGTGGGGCCGTACACCTTCCGCGCCGAGAACCAGTTCCTCCCCCCGGAGCTGCGCCGCGGGAGCGGACCCGACGATTTCGGTGACGCCTTCGCGGAGTACGCGCTGTACTACCGCCAGGGAGTCGACGCGGTCGTGACCGACTTCCCGGACCTGGCGGTGATCGCGAGGAGGGGTTGATGACCGAGATCGAGCGGGAGTGCCCGACCTGTCGCAGCAGACAGAGGTTCCGTCGGCTCAACGCCGCGGAGAAGGCCGCCGTCCGCGAGAAAAGGGGCCCCCGCTTCTTCGTCGGCAACCTCTGGCGCTGCACCGCCGAGAAGTGCCTCTGGTACCAGCCGTACCTGAACAGAGGGCAGGGCGACCTCCTCCCCGAGGGTTTCCGCGGGGAGGAGACCACCACGAAGTGACGTCCGGAATCCGCCCTGGTGGGACGGATTCCGGGCTGCCGCGGCCGCCATACGCGGACCTACGCTCCGGTCACGACATTCAGGGGGGTCACATGGTGTCCAAGCGCTGCCCGAACTGCGGCCATCAGATGCAGGAGTTCCGCGAGCTCACCGAGAAGGAGAAGGAGCAGGCCCGGCCCGACGTACCGAAGCACGTCAGCGAGAACTCTCTCCTGCGCTGCACCAACAAGAACTGCCGGCGGTGGCAGCAGCGGGGGAACTACCAGGTCGGGGGAACTCTCCCGCCGCCCGAGTGAGCCGTTTTTACAGGTTGCTGAAGTCCGGGCCCACCGTGCGGGTGCGCTTGATCTCGTAGAAGCCCGGGATCGAGGCGACCGCGAGGGTGCCGTCCCAGAGCTTGGCGGCGTCCTCGCCCTTGGGGGCCGGGGTGACGACCGGGCCGAAGAAGGCGATCTGCTCGCCGTCCGCGCCGGGCACGGCGATGACGGGGGTGCCGACCTCCTGGCCGACCTTGTCGATGCCCTCCTTGTGGGAGGCGCGCAGTTCGGCGTCGAACTCGAAGTCCTTCTGGTCGGCGTAGTCGATGAGGTCGGCGGGCAGACCGGCGTCGGCCAGGGCACCGGCGATGGCCTCGGTGGTGGGGCCCTCGCCGTTGTTGTGGAAGCGGGTGCCGAGCGCGGTGTAGAGCGGGCCGAGGACGTCGGCGCCGTGCTTCTGCCAGGCGGCGGTCACCACGCGCGCCGGCTTCCACGCCTTGGTCTCCAGCATGTCCCGGTACTCCTCGGGCAGCGTGTCCAGCTTGTCCTCGTTGAGCACCGCCAGGCTCATGATGTGCCAGCGCACCTCGATGTCCCGGACCTTCTCCACTTCGAGCACCCATCGGGAGGTCATCCAGGCCCAGGGGCACAGCGGGTCGAACCAGAAGTCGACGGGGGTCTTGCCGGAGGTGGTCGCGGTCTCGGACATGGCTCTCCTCGAAAAGTGTCGTGTTCAACGAACAACACCGGTCATCATCCACCCCATTCCCGGATGACCACCCGATTCCCGGGTGCTCACTGTCAGGAGCACATGGCAGGATCGGCCCTGTCCACATGCCGAACAGCAGCCGAGGGAGTACCGCCCGTGCCCGGTGAGAATCTGACCCGTGACGAGGCCCGGGAGCGGGCCGCCCTGCTGTCCGTCGACGGGTACGAGGTCGCCCTGGACCTGCGTTCGGCGGTGGGCGAGCACGACGGCGACGGACCGCGCACCTTCCGCTCCGTCACCACGATCCGCTTCCGCAGCAACGAGCCCGGCGCCGCCTCCTTCGCCGACCTGATCGCCCCGAGTGTGACCTCCGTCTCACTGAATGGCCGCGATCTCGACCCCGGCCAGGTCTTCGACGGCTCCCGCATCCTCCTGGAGGACCTGGCCGCGGAGAACGAGCTGGTCGTGGACGCGCAGTGCGCCTACTCACGCACCGGCGAGGGGCTGCACCGCTTCGTCGACCCCGAGGACGGCGAGGTGTACCTGTACACCCAGTACGAGCCCGCCGACTCCCGCCGCGTCTTCGCCAACTTCGAGCAGCCCGACCTCAAGGCCCCGTTCCGCTTCGAGGTGCGCGCCCCCGAGGGCTGGACGGTGTGGAGCAACGGCGCCGGTGAGCTCACCGACGGGGTGTGGCGGTTCGCGGAGACGAAGCCCATCTCGACGTACATCACCTGCGTGACGGCGGGCCCGTACCACTACGTGACGGACTCCTACGAGCGGACCTTCGAGGACGGCACGAAGCTCCGGATCCCGCTCGGCGCCCTGTGCCGCAAGGGCCTCGCGCCCTACTTCGACTCCGACGACGTCTTCCTCGTCACCAAGCAGGGCCTGGACTTCTTCCACGACCACTTCGACTACCCGTACCCCTTCGGCAAGTACGACCAGGCGTTCGTCCCGGAGTACAACCTCGGCGCTATGGAGAACCCCGGACTGGTCACGTTCCGCGAGGAGTTCATCTTCCGCGGCAAGGTGACGCGGGCGTCGTACGAGGGCCGGGCGAACGTCATCCTGCACGAGATGGCGCACATGTGGTTCGGTGACCTGGTCACCATGGAGTGGTGGGACGACCTGTGGCTCAAGGAGTCCTTCGCGGACTTCATGGGCGCCTTCTCGCTGGTCGGCGCGACCCGCTTCACCGACGGCTGGATCACCTTCGCCAACCGCCGCAAGTCCTGGGCCTACCGCGCCGACCAGCTGCCCTCCACGCACCCCATCACCGCCGACATCCGCGACCTGCAGGACGCCAAGCTCAACTTCGACGGCATCACCTACGCCAAGGGCGCCTCGGTGCTGAAGCAGCTGGTGGCCTACGTCGGCCAGGACGCGTTCCTGGAGGGCGCCCGCCGCTACTTCAAGCGGCACGCCTACGGCAACACGCGCCTGGGTGACCTGCTGTCGGTGCTGGAGGAGACCAGCGGGCGCGACATGGGCACCTGGGCGCGCGGCTGGCTGCAGACGGCGGGCGTCAACTCCCTGACGCCGCAGGTGCTGTTGGACGCCGAGGGCCGCGTGGACGAGCTGGCGGTGGTGCAGGAGGCCGCCGAGTCGCACCCCGAACTGCGGCCGCACCGCGTGGCGGTGGGGCTCTACCGCCGCGAGGACGGCCGTCTCGTGCGCTACGCGCGCGCCGAGGTGGACGTCGACGGCCCTCGCACGGTCGTGACGGAACTGGCCGGCGCGCAGGCGCCCGAGCTGGTGCTGGTCAACGACGACGACCTGACGTACTGCAAGATCCGCTTCGACGACACCTCCCTCGCCACGCTGCGCGAGCACCTGGGCGCGATCGAGGACCCGCTGGCGCGCGCCCTGTGCTGGTCGGCGCTGTGGAACATGACGCGGGACGCGCTGCTGCCCGCGTCCGGCTTCATCGACCTGGTGGTGCGGTTCGGGCGGCGCGAGTCCGACATCGGTGTGCTGCAGATGCTGCACGCCTGGGCGGGCTCGGCGCTCACCCACTACTCCCCCGCCTCGCGGCGGCCGCGCGGCGAGGAGCTGCTGGCCCGCACCGCGCTGCGCGACCTGCGGGCCTGCGAGCCGGGCAGCGAGCAGCAGCTGGCGTGGGCGCGGTTCTACGCGACGGTGGCGTCGGCGCCCGACGATCTGCGGCTGCTGCGGGGCCTGCTGGAGGGCACGGAGAAGATCGAGGGGCTCAAGGTCGACCAGGAGCTGCGCTGGACGTTCCTGGAGCCGCTCGCCGCGCACGGCGCGGTGGACGAGGCGGTACTTGCGGCCGAACTGGCCCGCGACGACACGGCGTCGGGCAAGCGCCACCAGGTCCGCTGCCTGGCCGCCCGGCCCTCGGCTGCGGTGAAGGCGCAGGCGTGGGCGCAGGTCGTGGAGTCCGACGCGCTGTCCAACGCCCTGGTGGAGGCGACGATCGCGGGCTTCGCGCAGGCCTCGCAGCGGGAGCTGCTCGCGCCGTACGCGGCCCGGTACTTCGAGGTGATCGAGCGGATCTGGACCGAGCGGTCCATCCAGATCGGCATGGACGTGGTGCGGGGCCTGTTCCCGGCGCTGCAGGACTCCCCCGCGACGCTGGAGGCGACGGACGCGTGGCTGGCCGCCCATGAGGGGGCCGCGCCCGCGCTGCGCCGGTTGGTGCTGGAGGCACGGGACGATCTGGCGCGGGCCCTGCGAGCCCAAGCTTTGGCCAACGACTGAGCCGCCGGTGACCGTTACGGAATCCGGTCAATAACACCCGTAACCCCTGGTCCAACCCGATTGGACCAGGGGTTTTCCGTGCCCTATCGGCATCCGAACACGCGTCCTTTAGTGCTGCCTTGTCCGCCTTTGTCGACGAGCCTGTAACAGCGGTTAAAGCGCGGGCCCGACGCGGGACATTCCGAGTCATGAACCACAACACCCCGCTCCCCCCGGCCTCCCCCCGCCCCCTGCGCCACCTCGCCGACGTGCACCGCCGCGTGCTGACGACGGCTCAACTGCGGGCGCACGGCGTCTCGTCGGCGGAGATGAACGAACAGTGCCGCTCGGGCGGCTCCTGGCAGCAGCTCCTGCCGGGCGTCTTCCTGCTCCACCCGGGCCCGCCGACCAGCGAGGAGCGGCTGCACGCCGTGCTGATGTACGCCTCGCGCGAGTCGGCGCCGGGGGTGCCGGCGCAGCCCGGCCCGGACGCGCCGCACCGGCCCGTCTACGCGGAGGCCATGATCACCGGCCTCGCGGCCCTCGCGCTGTACGGCTTCACCTCCGCGCCGCCGCTGCTGTCGCTGGAGAAGATCGACGTGCTGGTGCCCCGGCTGCGCCGGCTGCGCTCGGCGGGCTGCGCGCGCATCGTGCGCACCCCGGCCCTGCCGACTCCCGAGCCGGTGACGGGAGTTCCGGTCGCGCCGGTGGCCCGCGCCCTGGCCGACGCGGTCGCGGAGCTGGCGGACGCCTCCACGGTGCGCCGGCTGCTGACGGAGGCGGTGCGCGGCGGCCACTGCGAACCGGCCTCGGTGGTACGGGCGTTGACCCAGGCGAAGCTGCTGAGCCGCCCGCACGTGGTGGACGCGGTGGACTCGCTGCTGGCAGAGGGCCGCGCGATCGCGGAGGACCGGCTGTACCGAATGGTCCAGGAGTACGGCCTGCCCGACCCGGTCTGGAACGTCGACCTGCGGCTGCCCGGCGGCCCCCACCTCGGCGGCCTGGACGCCTACTGGCCCGAGCAGGCGGTGGCCGTGGAGCTGGACACCCGGGCGCCGCGGCCCGGCCTTCCGCAGGAGGATGACGCGCTGTGGTCCGAATACGCCCGCAAGCGCGAGCACTTGGAGCGGCTCGGCATCACGGTCGTGCACCTCACGCCCAGGAAGCTGCGCGAGTCGATGGAGCAGCAGGCGGCGATCGTCCGCACGGCGCTGATGGCGTCCGGCGACCGGGAACCCGCCGCGTATGTCGTGGTGCTGCCGCGGTAGTGACGGACCGGGGCGGTATCAGGAGGGGAGAGGAGGGGCCGCCGGGCGGACGACCGGGCGGCCCCTCCTCGTGCACGGCTTCCGGCTCGTGCTCAGCTTCCGCAGAACTCCGCGTCGAGCACCGTGGTGGTGTCGCCCGTCCAGTCGCCGTTGAGGTTGAGCGCCACGGAGTGCCGGCCGTCCGCGGAGGTGGCCGCGTCGGACGAGGAGCCGTGGATGCCGCCGTCGTGGCCCCAGACGTGCACACCGCAGGAGAGGGTGCGGTCGATCAGGCCCAGCCCGTAGCGGACGTTCGGCGCGCCCTCGATCGGCACCGTGGTCTTCATCTCCTTGAGCTGGTGGGGCGGAAGGAGACGCCCGCGGAGCAGGGCCGAGTAGAAGCGGTCGAGGTCGGCGGAGTCCGAGATCATCTCGCCGGATCCGTAGGCGATGGCGGGGTTCAGGGTGGTGACGTCGTACGTCGGGCCGGTGGCCGTCTCCGCGAGCTTGGAGTAGGCGCGGCTGCTGGGCCGCGGGACGGTGACGCGGGTGCCGGGGACCGAGGTGGCGCTCAGGTGCAGGGGCTCGATGATCCGGTCGCGGATCTCGGCGCCGTAGGGACGGCCCGTGACCTTCTCGATCACCAACGCGGCCAGCAGGTAGTTGGTGTTGGAGTAGTTCCACGAGGTGCCCGGCGCGAAGTCCGGCTTGTGGGACATCGCGATCGCCAACAGGTCCGCGGGGGATGTGCGGTCGTAACGATGCTTGAAGAAGCCGTCCTTGAGGAAGTAGGTGCGGCCGAAGTCCTCGTCGGCGGTGTAGTTGAAGACACCGCTGGTGTGGTTGAGGAGCATGCGGAGCGTGATCGCGCGACCGTCGTGGCCGTGGCCCCGGACCTTGCCCGGCAGCCACTTGTCCACGGTGTCGTCCAGCGACAGCCGTTCCTCCGCCTCCAGTTGGAGGAGCACGGTGGACACGAAGGTCTTGGTGATGCTGCCGACGCGGTAGCGGTCGACGGCCGAACGGGGCGCCTTCGTACGGAGGTTGCCCACACCCGCGGTCGTCGACCAGCTGCCGTGACCTTCTCTCGCGGTGAGCGTCACCCCGGGCACGCCCTCCTTCACCAGGGCCTCGACGGCCTGCCTGGTCGTGTCGTGACCGGTGGTGCCGCGCGCGGGCGCGGCGGCGAGCGCGGGTCCCGCCAGGGCCGCGGACAGCGCCACGGCCGTCGCCGCCATCAGAGTCGTACGGACGCCTGTGTTCATCTCTCGTCTCCCCCATCTCACTGTGCACGGAGCTCGGACGGGAGATCAGACCCGGCCCTTGGCAGCGAGGTTGACACACCGCGGGCCGGTTGGGCGGCTTTCAGCCCTTCTTCAGCAGCAGCTCCGTGTTGCGGTCGTGCGCGGCGCCGCCCAGGGTCGTGCTCGCGCCCGGCGCGTTGTACGACAGCTCGCGGTACAGGGCCGCGAGGCCCGTCTGGGTCAGGTCGGAGAAGTCCGTGCGGTGCGGGGCGGCGGACTCCACCAGGGTGGTGAACAGGGAGATCGTGCCGTCCTTGTTGTCCGTCAGCTCGATGACCCGGGCGAGCTGGGGGTAGTCCACGTGGGACGCCGTGGAGATCTCCCAGAAGGAGCCGCCGGCCGAGGTCGAGTGCGCGGTGATGTCGTTGCGGTGGATGTGGCCGTTCACCCAGGCGAGCACGTTGCGGTGGCGGCCGAGGGTGGCGATCACGTCCTGGCCGTTGTGGCGGCGCTCGTTCGGGCGGGCCGGGTCGGCGTGGCCCGTGTTCGTCATCGTTTTGCTGGTGTGGTGGCTGAAGACGACGACGTACGAGTCCTTGTTGTCCTTCAGTTGCTTGTCCAGCCAGTTGAGCTGGGCCGTCCCGATGGAGCCCTCGTAGTGGCCGCCCGGGTCGGTGGTGTCGAGGCTGATGCCCACGACGTCGTCGGCGATGCGGAAGGTGTAGTACTGCGTGCCCGCCGCGAGGTTGGCGCTGGAGTAGCCGTGGCCGACCGGGCCGAGGCCGCGGTGGGCCGGGTCGAGGTGGGCCTTGAGAAACTCGGCCGGGGTGTACGGCGCGCGCTGCTCGTCCGCCGTGACCGGGCGCATGTTCCGGGTGTGGGCCTTCAGCAGGTCCCGGAAGGCGAGGCCCTTGGGGTCGTTGCCGGCCTTGATGTGGTCCTGCAGCCGCTTCGCCTCGGACGCGGACAGCGACATCAGCTTCCTGCCGCCGACCGCGTACTCGGCGAGCCAGGAGTCGCCGTGGCCGTAGCAGCCCAGCGGCATGGCGTCGTGGTTGCCGACCGTGGAGTACCAGGGCAGGTTGAGGCCGGGGCTGCGCACCTCGCGGATCGCGGCGGCCAGATAGCCCTGAAGGTGCGGGAAGCCGAGCTGCTTGTCGCCGTCGCGCACGGTGGAGTCGGGCTGCCAGTAGGTCTTGAGGCCGCTGTTCTGCACGCCCTCGTAGTGGCGCGGGTCGCCCGTGTTGGGCGTGAACCGCCCGCCGCTCATGATCTTCAGGAACCACTCCAGCTCGGACTTCGCGTTGTTGTCCGTGTTGTCGCCGGTGGTCATCGCGAAGTGCAGTGCGGAGCCGGTGACGGGGGCCCCGCGCAGCGCGTTGATCCGCTCGACCAGGGAGATCGCCCCGTGCACGGTCAGCGCCTCGTGCGGGCGCCAGGCGTGCTTGTCGGTGGAGCGCAGGTACTCCAGGCGCAGCGGGTGCTGGGCGTCGATCAGATGCAGGTCGGTGAGCTGCACGAACGCGGCGAGCGCGGTACGGCGCCCGGCGCGGCCCGACTTGGCGGCGGCCAGCTCGCCGCGCACCACCCGGGACCAGCCCGCACCGTCGCCGAGGCGGCGGTAGCCGGTGCCGGAGCGCGGAGTGGCGACGCTCGCGAGGGTGGTGCCCTTGGTGTACGGGGCGAGGGGGGCGGCCGGGGCCCTGCGGGACTGCGCCACCACCCGGGTCGCCTGTGTGGGCGCGGTGGTGGCGGCCTGGCTGTCGGTCGGCCGCAGGGCGTAACCGACGCCCGCGGAGACGGCGGCCGCTCCGGTGGCGGCGAGGACGGTACGGCGGTTGACCGCCGGGATGCTGGCGGCGACAGAGCGTATGCGCGACATGGCGCGGTCTCCCCGAGTGCGAACGCGTCGGCAGTGGTCGCGGGCGGTCGCTGTCGCGAACATCCCGCTCGCTCTGGATGCTTGGCACCGGGAATGACCTGCGCGTGAACGAGACGGCAACGCGCAACACCGATCACCGTACGTGGATCTTGGGCCACCCTCCGCGCCCACGACCGCTCGTCACGCGGCCCGGAGTCGGTCACTCCGTGTTCATCTTTCGGGGTACTGGGAGCAGTTCAGGGAGTCTGCGAGTGACGCCGGTCACTCCTGGCCCGGCACCGTCGCCCTCCCCGTGACCGGTCGCTCCCGCCACAGCTGCAACCCGATGTCGACCAGGCCGACCCGGCGCAGTCCGGGCACCTCCGCCAGCGGATGCCAGGCCGCCATGTCGGTCGAGCCGCCGACCTCGTGGCGCAGTTCGCCGCCGGTCACCCGGGCCTCGTAGACGAGCCGTACGCCGTGGTGGTGGACGGTGCGGCGGAAGCGCCGCGAGGTGGTGACGTTCCTGGAGTTCACGCCGAGCAGGCCGGTGATCTCGACGAGGTAGCCGGTCTCCTCCTCCACCTCGCGCAGCACCGTGTCGTAGGGGTCCTCGCCGTGTTCCATGCCGCCGCCGGGCAGGGTCCATTCGGGGCGGCCCTGCTTGTCGATCCAGCGGGCCAGCAGGACCTGATCGTCGCGGATGCACATGGCGTAGGCCGCCACCCTCAATGTCTCGCGCACGAGGGGACGTTAGTCCGCCGATGCCGGATTGGCAGGTGAGTATTCGGGCGCCGACCAGCGCAGCGGAACCGCCGCGGGGGTCTCCACGACCTCCCGCACCGTGAACCGCACCCGGCGCTCGGCGTCCTCGCCGAACTCCGTGCGCGCCTCGCCCGTCAGTTGCAGCACCGTGCCCGTCGACCAGTCGACGAACAGCAGCCCGGCGCGCGGGTCCAGGGCGATGTTGCCCAGGGTCAGGAACATGGCGTTGCCGGGGTAGTCCCGCCAGGTCAGCTCGTGCGGGGAACTCGCCTGCAGGAAGCCGGGGTTGCCGCCCTTGTGGCTCACCTCGACCTCGCCCCCGTGGACGGTGGCGATGAAGAAGGTGTCGACGGACTCGACGAACTCGCGCTGGACGTCGGTGAGTTCACTGCCGCGCCGGGCCTGTCCCGAGCTGCGGTCCGCGACCACCTCGTACGACTGGCGCCGCTGGATGTACCGGGGGCAGTTCGAGAACACCCGCTCCGCCGTCACCGCGAACCCGCGCGCGGTCGGCCGCAGCCGGCCGTTGAGGCGCATCCGGCGGCGGGTGCGGGGGTCCAGGGCGATGGTGGCCACCTGGGTGCCCTCCGTCGCCAGGGCCGTCGCCAGGGCCGTCGCCAGGGGGTCGGTGGGCGGGACGCCGCCCGTCACCGACATCTGCCGCGGGCCCGTCGCCCGTACGAAACCGGGGGCCCCGGTCAGCGGTGACGCCCAGACCGCGCCGGTCGCCGGGTCGGCCGCGCCGAGCACCAGCAGGGGCTGCAGCTCCAGGAAGGCGGCCGCCACCGGCTTGATCCCCTCGCCGACCGCCCGGCCCACGTGGTCGGCGTCCTCGCGCACGCCGACCAGGTCCTGCACCGCGCGCGAACCCGCGTGATAGACCTCCATGGCTAGAAGAAACCGCAGGTCGGGGCCGACTCATGGGGTGCCGGGGCACCCTGGGCGCCGCTCGGCACGGAGATCTCCAGGCGGGTGCCGTCCGGGTCGTGGAAGAAGATGCCGCCCGAGTCCGCGCCCTCGCGGTGCGCCACCACACCCTCGTGGGCGAACTCGGCGCCGTACGCCCGCAGCGCCTGCTCGTACTCCCTGACGCGCTCGATCGACTCGGCCTCCAGGGCCAGGTGATGCAGGCCCGCGCGGCCGCCGTCGTACGGCTCGCCCGCCTGCTGCCAGAGGGTGAGGACGAGGCGTTCGCCGTCGCCGAGGAACGCGTACCGCCGGTCGTCCTCCTTGCCCTCGGCCACGAGGACGAAGCCCAGGACGTCGCGGTAGAAGGCGAGCGAGCGGTCGAGATCGGTGACGTTCAGGCCGACGTGTCCGGTGTGCAGGGTCATGGCTCTCCCCAGTCGTTTTAACCGTCGTTCTTGAGGTTAACGGTTAGCATGCGCACACGTCAACCAGTCACGTACCCTTCAAGGGTTAGCCCGGAAGGAGTCCCCGATGCCCACCGCCCCCGACCCGCGCCCCCTCACCGGCGAGCCCCTCGCGCTCGACCTGCTCAACACCCGGTGGAACAGGGAGGGAGTCGCCCAGGATCTGCTCACCGACACCGACGGGCTCGCCGTGTGGCTCACCGCGAACGGACTCGACGGGCGGTTCGAGGCGGACGCGACGACCCTGCGGCACACCCTCCAGGCGCGCGACGCCCTGAAGAAGGCCGTGGACGGGTCGGTCGCGGAGGGCGCGGACGCCGTCGACGCCGTCCTCGCGCACGGCCGCATCCGGCTCACCCTCACCTCCGGCGGCCCCGGCGAGCTGCCCGAGTTCGACGACCCGTCCTGGGGCGCGGCCTGGCTCGCCGCACGCAATTACCTGGAACTGCTCTCCGCGGCCCCCGACCGCATCCGCGCCTGCTCCGGCCACGCGTGCGTCCTGCACTTCTACGACACCTCACGCAACGGCACCCGCCGCTGGTGCTCGATGGCGTCCTGCGGGAACCGGGCAAAGGCTTCGCGCCACTACGCCCGCTCGAAAGCGTCCTGAAACGCCCCAAAACACCTGATGCGCATAGGGGGTTTTCCCCATGCGTCCATATCGTTTCGGTCAACACTTCCCAAACAACTGTCCCTTGGGTAAAGCTGTGCGCTCGTCCGGCACTGGAACTTCACCTACGAGGGATGCCGATGACCCACCCCCAGCGCGATCCCATACCGGGCGCGAGACGCGTGGCCCACATAGCCGTGGCCGCCGGTCTCGTCGCCGCGCTCTCCGCGGCGGGGCCGATACCCATGGCCTTCGCCGCCGACGGTCCGCCCGCGCCCTCGGACGGCACCGTCAAGTCCGCGCAGAACAAGCTCGGTTCGAACGACGCGGACCTGCTCGCCGAGGCGAAGGCCGACGGCGACAAGAACGTCACGATGATGATCGCCACCACTCCGGGGCAGACCGAGCAGGTCGCCGGCGAACTGGACGCGGTCAAGGGCGGCTCAGTGGGCCGGACCTACGACAAGCTCGGCTACGTCCGCGCCACCGTCCCCACCTCGAAGGCGGAGTCGGCCATCGCCGCCGCCGCGAAGCTCTCCTCCGTGCGCGGCATCGACCTGCGCGAGGAGATACCGCTGGACGACCCGGGCGTGAGCGGCGGCTCCGCCAAGTCGGGCTCCGGGAGCGTGAGTTACCCCGCCCCGGGCAAGAAGACCCCGGCCGCCAACCCGTACAACCCGTCCTTCGAGACGGGCGCCGTCGACTTCGTGAAGAGGAACCCGAAGGCGGACGGCCGCGGCATCACCATCGGCATCCTCGACTCCGGCGTCGACCTCGGACACCCGGCGCTGCAGAAGACCACCACCGGCGAGCGGAAGATCGTCGACTGGGTGACGGCGACCGACCCGATCGTCGACGGCGACGCCACCTGGCGCCCCATGGTCACCGCCGTCTCCGGGCCCACGTTCACGTACGGCGGCCGGACCTGGACGGCGCCCGCGGGCTCGTACCAGGTCAGCACCTTCAGCGAGTCCGCCACCGCGGGCGGCGACGCGAAGGGCGACGCCAACCGCGACGGCGACACCACGGACAAGTGGGGCGTCCTGTACGACCCCGCCGCCGGGACCGTCCGCGTGGACCTGAACAACGACTTCGACTTCGGCGACGACACGCCGATGAAGCCGTACAAGGACGGATACCAGATCGGCTACTTCGGGACCGACGACCCGAAGACCGACGTGGTGGAGCGCCAGCCGTTCGTCGTGCAGATCCGCAAGGACGTGCCGATGGACCCCTACGGCGGCGACTGGGTCGGCAAGAAGGCCGACTTCGTCAACATCGGCGTCATCGAGGCCGAGCACGGCACGCATGTCGCCGGCATCACCGCCGCCCACGGCCTGTTCGGCGGCCGGATGAACGGCGAGGCCCCGGGCGCGCAGATCGTCTCCTCCCGTGCCTGCACCTGGACCGGCGGCTGCACCAACGTCGCGCTCACCGAGGGCATGATCGACCTGGTCGTCAACCGGGGCGTCGACATCGTCAACATGTCGATCGGCGGCCTGCCCGCCCTCAACGACGGCAGCAACGCGCGCGCCCTGCTGTACACGCGGCTCATCGACACCTACGGCGTGCAGCTGGTCATCTCGGCCGGAAACTCCGGCCCGGGCGCCAACACCATCGGCGACCCCGGCCTCGCCGACAAGGTGATCTCCGTCGGCGCGACCATCTCCAAGGAGACCTGGGCGGCCAACTACGGCTCGGCCGTGAGGACCAGGTACGCGATGATGCCCTTCTCCTCGCGCGGCCCGCGTGAGGACGGCGGCTTCACGCCGACCCTGTCCGCGCCGGGCGCCGCGATCAACACCACCCAGACCTGGATGCCGGGCGCCCCGGTCGCCGAGGCGGGCTACTCGCTGCCGGCCGGCTACTCCATGCTGCAGGGCACCTCGATGGCCTCCCCGCAGGCCGCGGGCGCGTCCGCGCTGCTGCTGAGCGCCGCCAAGCAGAAGCACATCGAGCTGACGCCGGCCGGCCTGCGCACGGCGCTCACCTCAACCGCCGACCACATCAAGGGAGTTCAGGCGTACGAGGAGGGCGCGGGCCTGATCGACGTCGTCGACGCCTGGGACGCGATCCGCCACGGCGCGACCGCCGACGACTACACCGTGAAGGCCCCGGTCGACACCGCGCTCGACTTCGCGCTGAAGACGCCGGGCTTCGGCACCGGCCTCTACGACCGCGAGGGCGGCCTGAAGGCCGGGCAGAAGAAGTCGTACGACATCACGGTCACCCGCACCTCCGGCCCGGACAAGGCGATCCGGCACCGGCTCCACTTCGCGAACAACGCCGGTGACACCTTCCGCATCGTCGGCCCGGACGAGGTCAAGCTGCCGCTGAACCAGCCGGTCACCGTCAAGGTGCAGGCCAACCCGCGCTCGGCGGGCCTGAAGAGCGCGATTCTCGAGGTCGACGACCGCAGGACGGAAGGGGTCGACCAACAGATCCTGACCACCGTCGTGGTCTCGACGCCGGTCAAGTACACCTGGTCCGCGTCGAACACGGTGCAGCGCAACAGCACGCAGTCGTACTTCCTGACCGTGCCCGAGGGCGCCAAGGCGCTTCAGGTCGCGATCGGCGGGCTCAAGGACAAGAGCCAGACCCGCTTCATCTCCATCCACCCCTACGGCGTCCCGGTCGAGGACACGGGCACCCCGTACTGCTACAGCAACTACCCCAACACCAACGGCTGCAAGCCGGACGTGCGCTCCTACGCCGACCCGCAGCCCGGTGTGTGGGAGGTCGAGGTCGAGGCGCGCCGCACCTCGCCGCTGCTCGACAACCCGTACAAGCTGGAGGCCGCCGTCTACGGCGCGGCCTTCGACCCGGAGACCGTGACGGTCCCCGAGGCCGAGGTGGGCACCCCGGCGGCCGTCTCCTGGAAGGCGACCAACGGTTTCGCCGCCCTCGACGGCCACCTGGTCGGCGGTCCGCTCGGTTCCGCCAAGTCGGCCCGTCCGTCCATCAAGGAGGGCGAGACGCAGACCAGCACGGTCGAGGTGCCCGCGGGCGCCACCTCGCTCGACGTGGCCATCGGCGGGGTCTCGGACACCGCGGCCGACCTGGACCTGACGGTCAAGGACGAGGACGGCAACGTCGTCGGCCAGTCCGCCGACGGCGACTCGGAGGAGGCGGTCTCCGTCGCCTCGCCCGCCGCCGGTACGTACACGGTCGAGGTCGCGGGCTACTCCGTGCCGTCCGGCTCCACCGAGTACGACTACCGGGACGTCTTCTTCTCCGCGTCCCTCGGCACCGTCGCCGTCGACGAGTCGGCGCCGGTCGAGCTCGGCACCGGCGACTCGGCGACCGTCTCCGGCAGCGTGACCGCCGCGGCGGCCGCTCCGGAGGGCCGTGAGTTCTTCGGCCGGGTGCAGCTGGTGAACGCGCGCGGCACGGTCGCGGGCATCGGCAGTGTGAAGATCGAGAAGGTCACGCCGTAGTCAGGGCGGCGGGAGCGGGGCGGGCGTCCGTACGGGCGCCCGCCCCCTTTTTTTTTGCGTCCTGCCGCGCGTTCAGCCTCCGCAGCGCAGGCCCGCCGCCTGCGGGAGCGCGCGGATCAGGCCGGCGCGTTCGCGGGCGACCGCCTGCGCGCCGACGACCACGCTCTGCGCAGCGTCCGAGTGCTGCGGCAGGGTCACCAGGAGATGGTCGCCCTTGTGCAGGGCCTTGTCGGTCAGGCCCTGGTCGAGCACGAAGACCACCTGCTTCGGGCCCTTCTGCGGCTTGTACGAGCGGGTCACGTGCAGGGTGATCCGCTCCTGCCCCGCCATCGAGGGCACCTGCTCGACCGCCGTGACGTCTCCCTCGACGATCAGACCCGCGCAGGCGAGGTAGCCCGGGCTGCTCAGGGCGGAGCTCGCGGAGGGGGCCGCCGCCTTGCCGGCGCTCGCGTCGGCGCCCTCGCTCGCGCCGGTGCCGCTCTGCGTCAGCAGCCAGCCCATCCCGGCCAGCACGGTCGCGGCGGCGGCCACGGCCAGGGAGCCGAGGGCGAACCGACGGGCCCGGCGCCAGTCCCGCGGCGCCCGGACCGGAGCGGGGGGCGTGTGCCGCACCGTCTCGTCGCGGGCCAGCGCATCCCCGATCAGGCCCAGCTGCTCCCGCAGCAGGGCCACGTCCGCCTCCGCCTCTCGGTGCTCGGACATGAAGGCGGCGTCCGCGCGGGCCTCCCGCGACAGTTCCTCGCCGGTGAGCGCGGCCATGAGCGCGTCGGTGCCGTCGTGTTCCGCGGTCATGTCACACCACCTCGTCCTCGTGCAGGCGGGCGCGCAGGGCCCGTACCGCCGTGTGCAGCCGGCTCTTGACCGTGCCCTCCGGGACGCCCAGCTCCTCGGCGATCGAGCGGACCGGCAGATCGGCGTAGAAGCGCAGGACGAGGACCTGGCGCTGGGAGTCGGGCAGCTCGTCGAGGCCCTGGGCGACGGACAGCGACAGCACGCTGGTGTCCTCGCCGGAGGGGTGCTCCAGCTGCCTCAGCGAGGCCAGCCGCTCGCCGATCCGCTCCTGCCGGCGCTTGGCGCGGTGCCAGTCCATGGCCAGGTTGGAGGCGACGACGGCCGCCCACGCGGAGACGTCGCGCGGTGCCTCGTACCCCTTCGCCGCCCGCTCCAGCAGCCGCAGGCGGACCTGCTGGACGCCGTCCGGCAGGTCCGCCTGCGGCACACCGCCCAGCGCGAGCACCGCCCGCACCCGGCGTTCCTGGGCCGCGTCCAGAGGATCACCCTGATCGTCCTCCGGCGCACGGCGGGCCTTTCTGCGCAGCACGAGCCACCCCCTCACCGCGTTTCCTCTACGACGCACGGGCGCACGGAAACGTTCGCCGGATCCCCGGAAGTCCTGTCCGGAGGCGGACGTCACACCGTCCGGCGTCCCATTCCTCGGGCATGGAGTGCAAAGAATTGGACAGGCGGACCCGGGTCGGCCGCATCATGGAAACGCCGCAGACACGAGTAGCCGCCAGGCATGAACACGCACAGGGAGTCGCCGTGAGGGTCGGAATCGTCGGAGCCACCGGACAGGTCGGCACGGTCATGCGCAGGATCCTCGCGGAGCGGAAATTCCCGGTCAGCGAGCTGCGCCTGTTCGCCTCGGCCCGCTCGGCGGGGACGGAGCTGGACGGCGTGACGGTGGAGGACGCGGCGAGCGCGGACTACTCCGGCCTGGACATCGTGCTGTTCTCCGCGGGCGGCGCGACCTCGAAGGCGCTGGCCGAGAAGGTGGCCTCGCAGGGGCCCGTGGTGATCGACAACTCCTCCGCCTGGCGCAAGGACCCCGAGGTTCCGCTGGTCGTCTCCGAGGTGAACCCGCACGCGGTCGCGGACCGCCCCAAGGGCATCGTCGCCAATCCGAACTGCACCACGATGGCCGCGATGCCGGTTCTGAAGGTGCTGCACGCCGAGGCCGGTCTCGAGGCGCTGGTCGTCGCCACCTACCAGGCGGTGTCCGGTTCGGGGCTCGCGGGCGTGGCGGAGCTGCACGGCCAGGCCCAGAAGGTCGTCGCCGACGCGGACAAGCTGACCCACGACGGCGCGGCCGTGGACTTCCCGGAGCCCGGCGTCTACAGGCGCCCCATCGCCTTCAACGTGCTGCCCTTCGCGGGCAACCTCGTCGACGACGGTCTGAACGAGACCGACGAGGAGCAGAAGCTGCGCAACGAGTCCCGCAAGATCCTGGAGATCCCGGACCTCAAGGTCTCCGGCACCTGTGTCCGCGTCCCGGTCTTCTCCGGTCACTCCCTCCAGGTCAACGCCCGCTTCGCGCGCCCGATCTCCCCGGAGCGCGCCACTGAGCTCCTCGCCGGCGCCCCCGGCGTCGCCCTCTCCGACATCCCCACCCCCCTCCAGGCCGCCGGCCAGGACCCCGCCTTCGTGGGCCGCATCCGCAAGGACGAGACCGTCGACAACGGCCTCGCCCTCTTCATCTCCAACGACAACCTCCGCAAGGGCGCCGCCCTGAACGCGGTACAGATCGCAGAACTGGTGGCAGCGGAACTCAAGAGCTGACGCAGCGGGGTCAGCTCTTCCCGAGCGTTCGGAGCGGCTCGGGGGGGTGTCCGACAGGTCGCGTCGTCCGCCCGCGCGGCGGGGCAGGCGGCGCCCGGCGCGGGCAATCGCAAGGCCCCGGCGCGTCCGCCGTGGGAACGTCGGCCCCCTGGCCCGCCCAGCGCCGACCCGCCCGGCCCCGCAAAAGACCTAACCCCTCCTGACCTCGTAGAGGAAACACCCGTACTCGACCGCCCGTACGTGGACCAGTGCCACCGCCGGGTCGTCGAAGGCGTTCTGGAAGGCGGGGTCGGCGACGGGGGCGGCGACCAGTTCGCCGCCCAGGATGTGGCCGTCGGCCGAGTAGCGGCGGACGGTGCGGTGGGCGTCGGCGAAGGGGTAGGTGTTTGTGGGGTTCGGGCCCGGGCAGTCGTCGGCGTGGATGAAGACGGGGCCCTGCTCGTCGTAGGCGCCCGGCTCGGCGCCGGTCTCGGCGGCCCAGCGGCGCAGGGGTGCGTAGGAGACGAGGGCGATCCGCTCGCCCGGCTCGCTGCGGCGCAGGCAGCAGCGCAGCGGGGCGCCGCCCTCGTCGTCGGTCACGGGGACCATGGGGCGGCCCGCGTCGTCGGTGGTGCGCAGTTCCTTGAGGACGGTCGGCGCGATGGGTCGTGCGGTGTAGGTGGTCATGGGTCCAGGCTGGCGCGCGCGGGGCCGCGGGACCGGCGGGATTCGGACGTGGCGGTCCGGCGCCGCGGACCGGGGAAGGCATCGGGAAAACCCTCGTCCCCCTGTCCGCGATCACGTGGAAGGATGGCGCCACCGACACATGACGAGGAGATGACCCGGTGCCTGGCACAAACCTGACCCGCGAAGAGGCACAGCAGCGGGCGAAGCTGCTCACCGTTGACTCCTACGAGATCGATCTCGACCTTTCCGGCGCACAGGAGGGCGGCACCTACCGGTCCGTGACCACGGTGCGCTTCGACGTGGCCGAAACCGGCGCGGAGTCGTTCATCGACCTGGTCGCCCCGACCGTGCACGAAGTCACGCTCAACGGCGACGCACTCGACGCCGCGGAGCTGTTCAAGGACTCCCGGATCGCCCTTCCCGGTCTGCTGCAGGGCCGCAACGTCCTGCGCGTCGTCGCCGACTGCGCCTACACCAACACCGGCGAGGGCCTGCACCGCTTCGTCGACCCGGTCGACCAGCAGGCGTACCTCTACACCCAGTTCGAGGTCCCGGACGCCCGCCGCGTCTTCGCCTCCTTCGAGCAGCCCGACCTGAAGGCCACCTTCCAGTTCACCGTGAAGGCGCCGCCCGGCTGGACCGTCGTCTCCAACTCCCCGACGCCCGAGCCCCGGGACGACACCTGGGTCTTCGAGCCGACCCCGCGGATCTCGTCGTACATCACCGCGCTGATCGTCGGCCCGTACCACTCGGTGCACAGCGTCTACGAGAAGAACGGCCAGAGCGTGCCGCTCGGCATCTACTGCCGGCCCTCGCTCGCGGAGTACCTGGACTCGGACGCCATCTTCGAGGTCACCCGGCAGGGCTTCGACTGGTTCCAGGAGAAGTTCGACTACGCGTACCCCTTCGAGAAGTACGACCAGCTGTTCGTGCCGGAGTTCAACGCGGGCGCGATGGAGAACGCGGGCGCGGTCACCATCCGAGACCAGTACGTCTTCCGGTCCAAGGTGACCGACGCGGCGTACGAGGTGCGGGCGGAGACGATCCTGCACGAGCTGGCGCACATGTGGTTCGGCGACCTGGTCACCATGGAGTGGTGGAACGACCTGTGGCTGAACGAGTCGTTCGCCACGTACACCTCGATCGCCTGCCAGGCCCACGCCCCCGACTCGCGCTGGCCGCACTCCTGGACGACGTTCGCCAACTCCATGAAGACGTGGGCCTACCGGCAGGACCAGCTGCCCTCCACCCACCCGATCATGGCCGAGATCAACGACCTGGACGACGTCCTGGTCAACTTCGACGGCATCACCTACGCCAAGGGCGCCTCGGTCCTCAAGCAGCTCGTCGCCTACGTCGGCATGGACGCGTTCTTCGCGGGCGTGCAGGCCTACTTCAAGCGCCACGCCTTCGGCAACACGCGCCTGTCCGACCTGCTCGGCGCGCTGGAGGAGACCTCGGGGCGTGACCTGAAGACCTGGTCGAAGAAGTGGCTGCAGACGGCGGGCATCAACGTCCTGCGGCCCGAGATCGAGACAGACGCCGACAATGTGATCACCTCCTTCGCGATCCGCCAGGAGGCCCCCGCGCTGCCCGTCGGCGCCAAGGGCGAGCCGACGCTGCGCCCGCACCGCATCGCCGTGGGCCTGTACGACCTCCACGCCGACAGCGGCAAGCTGGTGCGCGGCGACCGCATCGAGCTGGACGTCGACGGCGAGCTGACGGCCGTGCCGCAGCTGGCCGGCCGGCCGCGTCCGGCGGTGATCCTGCTCAACGACGACGACCTGTCCTACGCGAAGGTCCGGCTGGACGAGGCGTCCCTCGCCGTCGTCACCGAGCACCTCGGCGACTTCGAGGCGTCGCTCCCGCGCGCCCTGTGCTGGGCCTCGGCCTGGGACATGACCCGGGACGCGGAGCTCGCCACCCGGGACTACCTCGCCCTGGTCCTGTCGGGCATCGGCAAGGAGTCCGACATCGGTGTGGTGCAGTCGCTGCACCGCCAGGTGAAGCTGGCGATCGACCTGTACGCCGACCCGGCCACCCGCGAGGCCCTGCTCACCCGCTGGACCGACGCCACGCTGGCCCACCTGCGCTCGGCCGCTCCGGGCAGCGACCACCAGCTGGCCTGGGCGCGGGCGTTCACGGCGACGGCCCGCACGCCGGAGCAGCTGGACCTGCTGGAGTCGCTGCTGGACGGTTCGCAGACGGTCGAGGGCCTGGCCGTCGACACCGAGCTGCGCTGGGCGTTCGTGCACCGGCTCGCCGCGGTCGGCCGCTGGGACGAGGCGGAGATCGCCGGCGAGTACGAACTGGACAGGACCGCCGCCGGCGAGCGCCACGCGGCCAGTGCCCGCGCCGCCCGGCCGACCGCGGAGGCGAAGGCGGAGGTGTGGGCGTCGGTCGTGGAGTCCGACAAGCTGCCGAACGCCGTCCAGGAGGCCGTCATCGGCGGCTTCGTCCAGACCGACCAGCGCGAGCTGCTCGCTCCGTACACCGAGAAGTACTTCGAGGTGGTCAAGGACATCTGGGAGTCCCGTTCGCACGAGATCGCCCAGCAGATCGCGGTCGGCCTCTACCCGGCGATCCAGGTCTCGCAGGAGACGCTGGAGCGGACGGACGCGTGGCTGGCCTCCGCCGAGCCCGGCGCGGCCCTGCGCCGCCTGGTCTCCGAGTCCCGCTCGGGCATCGAGCGTGCGCTCAGGGCGCAGGCCGCGGACGCGCGGGCGTAGTCGCCGCTCCGCACACGAAGGGCGTCCGGTGTCGCACCGGGCGCCCTTCGCCGTCGCCGCCGTCAGCGCGGGACCATGCCGCCGGTGACGTTGACGAAGGTGCCGGTGATGCCGGCCGCGTGGTCGGAGGCGAGGAAGACGGCCGTGGCGGCGACGTCGGCGAGGGTGGGGTTGCGGCGGGTCATGCGCATCCCGGCGAGGCCCTCGACGATGCCCTGGACGGCGTTCTCGTCGATGGCCGGGTTGACCGCGGAGAGCTTCTCGACGCTGAACGTCTCGGGGATCCCGGCCGCCCACAGGCCCACGGCACGCACCCCGCGCGGCCCACACTCCACCGCGAGGTTGCGGACGAGGGTGTCGACGGCGGCGTCCGCGGGGCCGGTGCCGCCCATCATCGGACTGCCGTGCGCGGAGCCGCTGTTGAGGGTGAGGACGACACCGGAGCCGCGCTCGGCCATCCGGCGGGCGGCGCCGCGGGCGGTGATGAAGTTCGCGCGGGCGCCGTTGATCACGGGCCGCATGAAGTCGTCCACGGGCATCTCGGTCAGCGGGGCGCCCTGCACATCGCCGCGGGTGACGAGGTTGAAGGAGATGTCGACGTCGCCGACGCGGGCGAGGTGCTCCTCCACGGCCGCCTCGTCGAGCGCGTCGACGACCGCGATCTCGGCGTCCTTGATGCCCGCGGCCACCGCCTCGAGGGTCTTACGGGTCCGGCCGACCAGGTGGACGCGGGCGCCCTCGGCGGCGAAGGCGCGGGCCACCGCACCGCCGATCGAGCCGCCGGCGCCGTAGACGATCGCGGTCTTGTCGGTGAGCTGCATGGTGATCTCCTCGGTAGGGGTGCTGCGGGTCGGTCGGTCATACAGACGCACGGCACCCCGGACGCTCATCGGTCACAGCTTCAGCGGCAGTCCGAAGGCCGGGAAGAGGTGCGGTTCGAAGGAGGTGATCTCCACGATCCGGTCGTCCGCGTCGAAGCGGAGCACGTCCAGGACCTGGGCCCGGTGGACGTGCGTACCGGGTCTGCGGACGTAACCCCCGGCCGCCAACTGGCCGTTGGCGCGGGCGGGCAGGTGGCGCCAGTGCCCGAAGAACATGGGCGAGGCGGGGTCGAGGGTGGGCCGCAGGAAGTCGACGAGGGCGTCCCGGCCCGTGAACCAGAACGGGTTGGGCGGCATGGTGAGCCGGACGTCCTTGCTGAGCAGGTCGGTCATCGCGTCGAGGTCGAGCCGCTCGGCGGCGGTCATATAGCTCTGCAGAGCGGCCCGCTGGGCCTGGGTCGGCTCCCCCGCGCTCCAGTCGGCGCGCGGTCCGGGCAGCCGGTCGCGCAGGGTGGGCCGGGCCCGCTGCAGGGCGCTGTTGGCGGAGGCGACGGTCAGGCCGAGGGCCTCGGCGGTCTCGGCGGCGGTCAGGCCCAGCACGTCCCGCAGGATCAGCACGGCCCGCTGGCGGGGCGGTAGGTGCTGGAGGGCGGCGAGGAAGACCAGCTCCAGGGTCTCGCGCGAGACGGCGGCGACGTCCGGCCCGTCCTCCTCGGCCGCCGGGAGTTCGTCGTCGGGGTAGGGCTGCAGCCAGGTGATGCGGTCGGGTGCCTCGCCGGTGCCGTGGTTCATACCGGGGACCGGCTCGTAGCGCTGCGGGCGGCGGGCGGTGCGGCGCTGGAAGTCCAGGCAGGCGTTGGTGGCGATGCGGTACAGCCAGGTGCGCGCGCCGGCCCGCCGCTCGAAGGCGTCCCGGGCCCGCCAGGCCCGCAGGAACGTTTCCTGCACCAGGTCCTCGGCGTCGTCGTAGGAACCGGTCATGCGGTAGCAGTGCACCTGGATCTCACGGCGGTGCGACTCGGTGAGGGCGGCGAAGTCGGTCTCGGTGAGGAGGGAGGGGGCGGCGGGGGGTTTCGTCACGGAGGCCGCAGTGACGGAATCCTTCGCGGTCTTGGTCACGCTCTCCTTCGCGCTCTCCCGGGCGATCCGGGCGACGCGGCGCAGGCGGGCGACCGAGGCCGACAGGTCGGTCACTCCGGAGTACAGGACGGAGGGCGGTTGCGGGGTCAGGTCCCCGACCTGCTGCGCGATCTCCTCGATCAGCGCCTCCACGCCGCTCGGGGCGGTCCCCCGCCGCTCCCGGTACGCCTTCTGCCGGCACGCGGCCGAGCAGTACACGGAGCTGCGGCCCGACCGGCCGGCACGCGCGGGGAGCTGCTTGCCGCAGCTTGCACAGACCTGGGCGACCACGGGCACCTCCACAAGTGCGGGCACTGCGTCACGCGAGAGCCCTGTGACGCTATCGCGGACAGGGGCGCGTGGAGCCGTAAAGCCCCACGCGCCCCTGCCCGCGACAGCGTGCGCGGTCTCAGCCCACGTGCGCCGCGAGCGCCTCGTCGATCCTGGCGGTGTCCGCCGAGTCCGCCGCCCACGCCACGTATCCGTCGGGGCGGACCAGGACGGTCGTACGGCGGTCGCTCATCCAGTGCTCCACGGCCAGCCGGTCCTTGCGGGCGCCCCCGTCCTCGTACGCCTTCGGGGTGATCAGCACGAACCGGCCGCCGCGCAGGGCCTCGTAGAGGCGGCCGCCCTCGAGGGGCAGGTCGGCGACGCGGGTGCCGGTCAGGCGGTGGGCGCCGCGGGGGGCGGGGTAGCGGTAGCCGATGCCGGTGACGCCGCCGACGGCCTTGCGGCGGGCCGGGCCGACACGGTTGAGCACGGTGGTCAGCGCCGCCCGCAGCGCCAGCGTCCAGGGCCGCTTGGCCATCGCGAGCCGGACGATGCCGCCGCTGCTGCGCAGCACCGCCTTGCCCACGGGGTGCCGCTCGGCCTGGTAGGTGTCCAGCAGGGCGGCGTCCGCGTGGCCCTGGATGACGGCGGCCAGCTTCCAGCTGAGGTTGGCCGAGTCCTGCAGGCCGGTGTTCATGCCCTGGCCGCCGGCCGGGGTGTGGACGTGCGCGGCGTCCCCGGCGAGGAAGACGCGGCCCACGCGGTAGGCGGGCGCCTGGCGTTCGTCGCTGTGGAAGCGGGACATCCAGCGCGCGTCGCGCATGCCGTAGTCGCGGCCGAGGGCGAGCCGGGTGACCTCCCTGACCTCGTCGAGGTCGAGGGGCTCGCTGTCGGCGACGTCGCGGGCGCGGTTCCAGGCGATGACACGGTAGTAGCCGTCGCCGAAGGGCGCGAGGAAGGCGAAGGCGTCGCCGACGGCGCTGACCGTCAGCAGGTTCTCGGGCTCCTCGGTCAGCCGTACGTCCGCGAGGACGACGGAGCGGATGACGGAGTGGCCGGGGAAGGGGAGATCGATCGCCGCGCGCACGGCACTGCGCATGCCGTCGGTGCCGACGACGTACTCGGCCCGCAGGCTCTCCGTCTCGCCCTCGGCCGTGCGGACCTCGACGGTCACGCCGTCCGCGTCCTGGGTCAGTGCGGTCAGCTCGGTGTCGTAGCGGAAGTCCACCCCGGCCTCGACGGCGCGGCGCTGCAGGGCCTTCTCCACCTCGTACTGCGGGATGACCAGGAGGTGGTTGAAGCGGGAGGGGAGCGTGCCGAGCTCGATGCTGAGGCGTCCGAAGAGCCGCAGGCTGTCGAGGGGGCGGCCGACCGCTTCCAGGCCGTCGGCGAGACCGCGGGCGTCGAGCTGCTCCAGGGTGCGGGCGTGCAGGACGAAGGCGCGGGAGAGGTTGCTGGTCTTGTGCGGGCGCTTCTCGACGAGCGTGACGGGCACGCCGGCCGCGGCCAGGTCCCCGGCCAGCAGCAGACCCGCGGGGCCCGCGCCTACGACGATCACCGAGTGCTGAGTCCGCATGACGACCTCCACTGGTCAACGCTTGTTTGCCTACGAGTGTTTGCCAACGTGCGTTGACCACGCTAGACCCGGCAATACAGGGAAGTCAACACTTGTAGGCCAACAGATGTTGGCCTACGCTTGTGGGTGTGAAGGTCAGCAACAGCAGCAGCACGGGTTCCGGCGGCGGAGCCCGCCGGCGTTCGGACGTCACCCGGGACGCCATCCTCGCCGCGGCCCGCGAGCGCTTCGCGACGGACGGGTACGAGCGGGCCACGATCCGCGCGATCGCCAAGGACGCGGACATCGATCCGTCCATGGTCATGCGGTACTACGGCAACAAGGAGGGGCTGTTCGCGGCGGCGGTCGCGATCGACCTGTCCATGCCGGAGGTGGGGGCGCTGCCTCCGCACGAGATCGGCAGGGCGCTCGTGGCGCACTTCCTCGGCATGTGGGAGGAGAACGAGGTGCTGACGGCGCTGTTGCGGGTCGGCGTGACCAACGGGTCAGGGGCCGAACGGATGCAGTCGGTCTTCCGGGACCAGCTGATCCCGGTCGCGCGGGCGGCGTGCCCCGACCCGGGGCAGGCGCCCGCGCGGGCCGCGCTCGCCGCCGCGCAGCTGCTCGGGCTGGCGCTCACGCGCTATGTGCTGCGGTTCCCGCCGACTGTGGCGCTGAGCCGCGAGGAGATCGTGGCGTGGCTGGCGCCGACGCTGCAGCGGTATCTGACGGCGCGGGAGCCGTGAGGCGCTCCGGTCGTGGGGGGCGGCGATGGCGGCGGCAGCCGCCACGACCGCGGTAGGAGTCCCCGCTCGGGACTTGAAACCTAGGCCTTGAGCCTTGAGCCTCAGGCCTTCACGTCGACGTTGGAGGTGGTGTCGTCCCGCCTGTCGTGGGACTTGTCCAGGACGAACACCAGGCCCGCGATGACCGCGAACAGGGCGAGCGGGATCAGGACGTAGAGGCCCAGCGTCTGGATGACGCTCAGGCCGTTGCCGGGGTCGTCGCCGTCGTCGCGCGTGAGCGCGAGCGCGGGGGACGACATGAGCAGCATCATCAGCGTCGTACCGGCAGCCAGGGCGCCGGCGCGCAGGGCGTTCTTCTTGTCCACGCCACCAAAAATAGCCAACGCCGGTGTGGGCCGCGCGCCCGGGGTGCCGTACGGGACCCCGCCCTACCCCTCCTCCGCCCGCAGCACGTCGATCAGCGCGTGCAGGCGCGGGGAGCCGGCCAGTTCCTCCAAGGTCACCGGACACCCCTCCGCATCCGCCACCGGCAGCCGCCAGTTCGGGTACTGGTCCCAGGTACCCGGCAGGTTCTGCGGGCGGCGGTCGCCGACCGTGTCGGGGAGCCAGACGCCGAGCATGCGGGACGGGGTGCGCAGGAGGTGCCGTGTACCAGACGGACCCCGCCCTACCCCTCACCCTCCGCCCGCAACACCTCGATCAGCGCGTGCAGACGCGGCGAGCGGGCCAGTTCCTCCAAGGTCACCGGACACCCCTCCGCATCCGCCACCGGCAGCCGCCAGTTCGGGTACTGGTCCCAGGTACCCGGCAGGTTCTGCGGGCGGCGGTCGCCGACCGTGTCGGGGAGCCAGACGCCGAGCATGCGGGACGGAGTGTGCAGGAGGAAGCGGTGGACGGCCTGGATCTCGGCCTCCTCCTCCGAGGCGGCGTGGCCGCCCCCCGTCCCGTGCAGCAGGCCGAGGCGGGTGAGCAGGGTCAGCCACTCGCCGGTGTCGGCCGCCGCCTCGGCGCGCTCCTCCTCCAGCGGGCGGGTGAGCAGGCCCAGGCGGTGGCGCAGTTCGACGTGCTCGCCGGTCAGCCGGGCCGCGGTGGAGGGCAGGTCGTGGGTGGTGGCGGTGGCCAGGCAGTCGGCGCGCCAGCGCTCGGGCGGCAGCGGGCGCCCGTCGCCCTCCCAGTCCCGCTCGAACCACAGCACCGACGTACCGAGCACCCCGCGCTCGCGCAGCGATTCGCGCACACCCGGCTCGACCGTGCCGAGGTCCTCGCCGATGACGAGCGCCCCGGCCCGCGAGGCCTCCAGGACGAGGATCGCGAGCATGGCCTCGGCGTCGTAGCGGACGTAGGTGCCCTCGGTGGGCGGGTGGCCCTGGGGCACCCACCAGAGCCGGAACAGGCCCATGACGTGGTCGATGCGCAGGGCGCCCGCGTAGCGGAACAGGGCCCGCAGCAGACGGCGGTAGGGCGCGTAGCCGGACTCGGCGAGGCGGTCCGGGCGCCAGGGCGGCAAACCCCAGTCCTGGCCGCGGGCGTTGAAGGCGTCCGGTGGGGCGCCCACCGACATGCCGGCGGCGAAGTACTCCTGCTGCGCCCAGGCGTCGGCGCCCTGCGGGTGCACCCCGACCGCGAGGTCGTGCACGATGCCGACCGGCATCCCGGCCTCGCGCGCGGTGCGCTGCGCCTCGGTGAGCTGGGCGTCGGTGAGCCAGGCCAGCCGGGAGTAGAAGTCCACGCGGTCCATCAACTGGCCCCGTGCGCGCGCGGTTCCGGCCGAGCGGGGGTCGCGCAGCTCCTCCGGCCAGCGGCTCCAGTCGGAGCCGTGCACCTCGGCCAGCGCGTACCAGGTGGCGTGGTCCTCCAGGGCCTGGCCCTGTTCGGCGAGGAAGTCGACGTAGGCGGCGCGTCTGCCGGGCCCGAGCTCCACCTCGCGGATCAGCTCCAGCGCCTCGCGCTTGAGCGCCCACACCGCGTCCCGGTCGATCAGCGCCCCCTTCTCCAGCACCGACGCGCGCAGTCCGGCGGCGCGTCCGCGCAGCGTCCGCAGGCGCTCGCCGTCCTCCACGTAGGCGTACTCGGGGATGTCCTCGACGCGCAGGTGCACCGGGTCGGGGAAGCGGCGGGAGGAGGGGCGGTAGGGCGAGGGGTCGGTGGGGGCTCCCGGTACGGCCGCGTGCAGCGGGTTGACCTGGACGAAGCCCGCGCCGAGCGCACGCCCGGCCCAGGCGCCGAGCTCGGCCAGGTCACCGAGGTCGCCCATGCCCCAGGAGCGCCGGGAGAACAGGGAGTAGAGCTGGACGAGCAGGCCGTAGGAGCGGGCTGTGGACGTGGTCAGCCGGGGCGGGGCGACGACGAGATGGGCCTCGGCGGTGCGTCCGTCGGGCGCGGTGGCCGTCAACCGGTGGACGCCCGGCGGGAGTTGGTCGGTCCCGGTCTGCGTCTCGCCCTGCTCGGTCTCGATGTGCAGCCGGGTGCCGGTCGCCAGGGCCGCGAGCGCGGGGGACGTGCCGCCGCTCCACAGGACCACGGTCGGGGGCAGAAGCCGTTCGCCCAGCTCCTGCTCACGGGCGGCGAGCGCGGCGCTGACCGCCTCGGGGGTGGAGGCGTCGACGCCGAGGGCGGCGAGGGCGAGGGTGACGGCGGTGGCCGAGGCCGCGACCGTGCGGTCCGGGGAAGGGCTGTAGGAGGTGGCGACGCCGTGCAGCGCGGCGAGCCGGGACAGGTCCTCGGAGGGCGGTCCGGACTGGGGTCCGGCGGGCGGTTCGGCCGCTGCTGTCATCTAGAACCTCGTGGTCTCCGGCTCCAGGCCCACTGCCTCGCTGGTCAGGGGGGTGGCGTCGGCGAGGGGCGGCTCGCTGGTGAGGGGTTCGGCGTCGGGCAGGGGCGGCTCGCTGGTCAGCGGGGCCTCGACGCAGGTGCCCTCCGAGCCGGATGCGTACAGGTGCGGTTCGTAGTCGGCGAACTCGTCACGTTTGGAAAGGGCCGAGAGCAGAAGCTGTGCCGATGCGGCCACGGGGGCCTCCTTTTCGAGTACGACGCCTGGACGGTTACGGCAGCCCTACCCCGTCGTCGCGACGGCAGACGTCCACGGAGGAACATCGTGCCCCTCATCACATTCCGCGCCGGAAATCCTGCGCTTTCCCGCGCCCCTGGTTCCAAACTTGGCGGTCCCGGGGAGCGCGGGGCACCCCGGGACCGAACGCCGGGCCGTGCGGGATCCTGCGTTCAGGTATGCGAAAGCCCGGACCGTCAGGCGGATATGCCGTCGATCCGGGCCATGGCGTCGTCCGCGCCGAACGGCTGCAAGTAGGGCAGCCAGCGCGGGTCCCTATGGCCGGTGCCGATGATGCGCCAGGCCAGGCCGGTGGGTGGAGCCGGTTTGTGGCGCAGCCGCCAGCCGATCTCGAACAGATGGCGGTCGGCCTTCACGTGGTTGCAGCGGCGGCAGGACGCCACCACGTTGTCCCAGGCGTGCTTGCCCCCGCGGCTGCGCGGGATGACGTGGTCGACGCTGGTTGCGACGCCACCGCAGTACATGCACCGGCCCCCGTCGCGCGCGAAGAGCGCCCGCCGGGTGAGCGGAACGGGCCCCCGGTAGGGCACCCGGACGAATCGCTTGAGCCGGACCACGCTGGGAGCGGGGACGGTGACGGTTGCGCTGTGCATGAAGGCGCCGGACTCCTCGAGGCACACGGCCTTGTTCTCGAGGACCAGTACGAGCGCGCGGCGGAGCGGTACGACGCCGAGTGGCTCGTACGACGCGTTGAGGACCAGGACATGCGGCACGGATGCCTCCTTGTACGCCGGCGGCGCGTGGCTCGCGCCGGGACGATCTGCAGTCAGTCTCCCCTCTGGCCTGGTGGACGCGCCACCATGTGCCGGTAACGGGCTGGGAGTGTTTTCGACCACATCTCATTCATCCCCAGGACGGCAATCGGTTCATCCCACCTGTTCATCCCCACGTGAGCACCGTCTCTCCCCGAAAGACGGCGCGGATCCACACACGATGCCCCGATAGTGTGGTTGACCTGCCCCGCCGGTGACCTTTTCGTGACCTTGACCGCCTGCCGGTGGGGCGGACCGCTGCACCTGGAGGTTCCGCCCGTGTTCTTGCCCGCCGCCCTGCCGGCCGCCGGTCCGTCGCCGTCACCGACCCCCTCGGGTTCGGCGACTCCGGTGGTCCCCACGCTCCAGGACGCCCAGGAGAGCGCGACCAACGCCGCCGGCTGGGTCGAACAGAACTGGTCGACATGGCTCGCGATCGGCCTCAGGGTCCTGCTGATCCTGGTGATCGCCATGGTCCTCAGAGCGGTAGTGAAGCGGGCGATCACCAAGCTGATCGACCGCATGGCCCGCACCGCGCAGGCCGCGGAGGGCACGGCGCTCGGCGGGCTGCTGGTCAACAACGAGCGCCGCCGCCAGCGCTCCCAGGCCATCGGCTCGGTGCTGCGCTCGGTCGCGTCCTTCGTGATCCTGGGTACCGCGGCCCTGATGATCCTGGGCGCCTTCCAGATCAACCTGGCGCCGCTGCTCGCCTCCGCCGGTGTGGCGGGCGTGGCGATCGGTTTCGGCGCCCGCAACCTCGTCACGGACTTCCTCTCCGGCGTCTTCATGATCCTGGAGGACCAGTACGGCGTCGGCGACACGATCGACGCGGGCGTCGCCTCCGGCGAGGTGATCGAGGTCGGCCTGCGCGTGACCAAGCTGCGCGGCGACGGCGGCGAGATCTGGTACGTCCGCAACGGCGAGGTCAAGCGCATCGGCAACCTCTCCCAGGGCTGGGCCACGGCCGGCGTCGACGTGACCGTGAAGGCGTCCGAGGACCTGGACAGGATGAAGGCCACCCTGGACGAGGTCACCGAGAAGATGAGCGCGGAGGAGCCCTGGAACGAGCTCCTGTGGAGCCCGATCGAGGTCCTCGGCCTGGACAGCGTGCTGCTGGACTCGATGGTGGTGCACGTCTCCGCGCGGACGATGCCCGGCAAGTCGCTGACGGTGGAGCGCGAGCTGCGCTGGCGCATCAAGCGTGCCTTCGACGCGGCGGACATCCGCATCGTGGGCGGGGCGACGGCCGTGCCGGAGGAGGAGCTGCCGGACCCGACGGCCGTCGTCGCGGCGCCGTCGGCCTACGCCAACTCGGAGTCCCCGCAGGCGGCCGCGGCCACCCCGATCACGCAGCAGCGGCCGCCGCTGAGGTAGGGGCCCGCCCGGCCCGGCATTCCGCACCGCCCGCGAGGTAACGAGTCCGTTGCCTCGCGGGCGGTTTCTCTTGACGCCCGCTTCGCCCTGGGCTTACGTTCCTCTCGCCAATAGGAAACTTTCCTAACAGTGATCAATGAGAAGCTTGGGCAGTCGAAAGGCAGGTGGCGCCCCATGGCAGGAACGGCCGGCACGCCGGGCACCCCGCGCGTCCTGCGCGCCATGAACGACCGCGCCGCACTGGACCTCCTCCTGGAGCACGGCCCACTCTCCCGCACCCGCATCGGCAAGCTCACCGGCCTGTCCAAGCCCACCGCCTCCCAGCTGCTCGCCCGCCTCGAAGCGGCCGGACTCGTCCTCGCCACCGGCACCACCGAGGGGCGGCCCGGCCCCAACGCCCAGCTGTACGAGGTCAACCCGGCCGCCGCGTACGCCGCCGGGCTCGACGTCACCCCCGAGCGCATCATCGCGGCCGTCGCCGACATCACCGGCCGCACGGTGGGCTCCTACGAACTCGCCACCCCCGGCAGGCGGCCCGCCCAGCCCGTCGTACGGCAGGTCACCGACGCCCTCGACGGCGCCGTGAAGGCCGCGGGGCTCGCCCGCGCCGACGTCCACCGCCTGGTCATCGGCACCCCCGGCGCCTTCGACCCGAACACCGGCCGGCTGCGCTACGCCTCCCACCTGCCGGGCTGGCACGCCCCGAACCTGCTCGACGAGCTCGCCGCCGCCCTGCCGGTGCCGGTGGAGTACGAGAACGACGTCAACCTCGCCGCCGTCGCCGAACAGCGCCTGGGCGCGGCCCGCGGACACGAGGACTTCGTGCTGCTGTGGAACGAGGGGGGCCTCGGCGCCGCCCTCGTCCTCGGCGGCCGGCTGCACCGCGGCTGGACCGGCGGTGCCGGCGAGGTCGGGTTCCTGCCGGTACCGGGCGTGCCCCTGGTCCGGCAGGTGACGAAGGCCAACAGCGGCGGCTACCAGGAGCTGGCCGGTTCGCAGGCCATCCCCGAGCTGGCCCGCGGCCTCGGCATCGAGGACATCCCGGCAGGGCCGTACGCCGAGGCCGGGGCCGCTCTCGTCGCCCGCGCCGCCGAGAGCGACGACGAACCGCACCGGCAGCTGCTGCGGACGTACGCGACCCGGCTGGCCACCGGTCTCGCCTCGCTCGTCTCCGTCCTCGACCCGGAGCTCGTCGTCCTCAGCGGCAGCTCGCTCACCAGCGGGGGCGAGGTGCTGCGCGCCCTCGTGCAGGCCGAGCTGGAGGAGCTGGCCGCCTCCCGGCCCCGGCTCGTGGTCGGCGACGTCCATGAACACCCCGTGCTGCAGGGCGCGTTGGAGAGCGCGCTCGCGGCCACCCGCGACGAGGTCTTCGACACCTCGCGCTGACCCCCTGCCCGTCAGTCCCGCCCCTCCCCCTCAACCCACCCCGTCCCTGGGAGACCTCGTCATGCCCGAAAAGTCCTGGAAAGTGATAGCCGGAGTGTCGCGGAAGACGGCCGTCGCCCTCGCCGCCACCGCCTCCCTCGCCCTGCTGACCACCGCCTGTACCGGCCAGTCCTCCTCCGGCGCGGACGACGACGCCTCGAAGGACACGACCATCAACTTCTGGCACGCCTGGAGCGCGCCGAGCGAGGTCAAGGCCGTCAACACGCTGATCGCCGGCTTCGAGAAGGCGCACCCCAACATCCATGTCAACGTCGTCGCCAACATGACCGACGACAAGATCAACCAGGCGCTGCGCACCGGCGGCGGCAAGGCCCCGGACGTCATCTCCTCCTTCACCACCAACAACGTCGGCAAGTTCTGCTCGTCGGGTGCGCTGGTCGACCTCAACCCCTTCTTCAAGAAGTCGGGCATCGACCCGGAGACGACGTTCCCGAAGGCGATGAACGAGTACACCCAGTTCGACGGCAACCGCTGCACCGCCCCGCTGCTCGGTGACGCCTACGGGCTCTACTACAACAAGACGGCCTTCGCGAAGGCGGGCATCAAGACCCCGCCGAAGACCTGGTCCGAATTCGAGACCGACGCGAAGAAGCTGACCATCCCCCAGGGCGACAGCTACAAGCAGCTCGGCTTCATGCCGGATTACCACGGCTGGGAGACCACGACCGAGCACTACTTCGGGCAGTTCTCACCGACGTACTTCGACAGGGCCGGCAAGTCCGAACTCGCCACGGACCCCGCCTTCCGGGCCGGATTCACCCTCCAGAAGAAGCTCGTCGACGAACTCGGCGGATTCAGGAAGCTGGAGACCTACCGCTCCAAGCTCGGTGACGAATGGGGCGTCAAACACCCCTTCCACACCGGCCAGGTGGCCATGCAGCTCGACGGCGAATGGCGCCTGGGCATGGCCATGGACGCCAAGCCCAAGTTCGACATCGGCGTCGCCCCGCTGCCCGTCCCCGACGACCGGGCGAGCCAGTACGGCAAGGGCTACATCACCGGCACCATCACCGGCATCGCCGCCACCAGCCACAAGCAGAACGCGGCCTGGGAGCTGGTGAAGTACATGACCACCGACACAAACGCGGTGGTGAACTTCTCCAACGGCATCCACAACGTGCCCTCGACGCTCGCCGCCCTGAAGTCCCCCAAGCTGAAGTACGACCCGCGCTTCAAGACGTTCCTGGACATCGCCGCGAACCCGAACTCCACCACGTCGCCCGCCTCCATCAACGGCGGCGTGTATCTGACGACGATCCAGAACTTCGGCTACGACTACGAGAGCGGAAAGGTCACCGACCTCAAGGCCGGCCTGAAGAAGACGGCCGCGCAGATCGACACGGACATCGCGCAGGCGAAGTAATGGCCACGATCACCCTGGCGTCGAAGCGCCGCCGGTCGGCGCTGCGGACTCTCGCCTTCATGTCGCCCTGGTTGATCGGCTTCGCGGTCTTCTTCGCGTACCCGCTGATCTCGACGGTCTACTTCTCCTTCATGCACTACGACGGCTTCAAGCCGCCGACGTGGAGCGGGACGAAGAACTGGAGTTACGTCTTCGAGCACTACCCCTTCTTCTGGCCGGCCCTGCGCAACACCCTCTGGCTGGTGCTGGTGATGGTGACGCTGAGGGTCGTCTTCGGTCTCGGCGTCGGCCTGCTGATCACCAAGATCAAGACGGGCACGGGGGTCTTCCGCACCCTCTTCTATCTGCCCTACCTGGCCCCGCCGGTGGCGGCCACGATGGCGTTCGCCTTTCTGCTCAACCCCGGTACGGGCCCGGTCAACTCCGTCCTGGAGAAGGTCGGCATCCCGGCCCCGGGCTGGTTCAACGACCCGAGCTGGTCCAAGCCGGCCCTGACCCTGCTCGCCCTGTGGGGCATCGGCGACCTGATGGTCATCTTCATGGCGGCGCTGCTCGACGTGCCCCAGGAGCAGTACGAGGCGGCCGAGTTGGACGGGGCGTCGGCGTGGCAGCGGTTCCGGTACGTGACGCTGCCGAACATCTCGCCGATCGTCATGTTCGCGGTCGTCACCGGCGTGATCCAGACGATGCAGTACTACACGCAGCCGCTCATCGCGGGGAAGGTCGCCTCCGGCGTGATCCAGGGCGCGGGCACCCAGTTCGAGCCCGGCTACCCGGAGAAGTCGACCCTGACCCTCCCCCAGCTCGTCTACAACCTCGGCTTCCAGCGCTTCGACTACGGCTCCGCGTGCGTCGTCGCCCTGGTCCTGTTCGCCCTGTCCATGGTGTTCACCGCGTTCCTGATGCGGCGCCGGGGCGGTCTCAACCTGGCAGGTGACTGACCATGGCCCAAGTGCTGGAAAAGCCCGTGCAGTTGAAGTCGCCGGTCTCCCCCGCCGAGCGCACGGCCCGCCGCCGTACGCTGCTGGAGTGGGTCGCCGTCCACGCGCTCGGCGTCGCCGCCGCGCTGTTCTTCGTCCTCCCGTTCGTGTTCGTGCTCCTGACCTCGCTGATGAGCGACAGCCAGGCACTCAGCCGGGATCTGATCCCGCACACCTGGGAATGGTCCAACTACCGGAAGGTCTTCGACACCCCGGGCTTTCTGACCTGGTGGAAGAACACCCTGATCTACGCCGGCCTCGGCACCGTCCTGACCGTCGTCTCCTCGATCCCGGTGGCGTACGCGCTCGCCAAGTTCCGCTTCCGCGGCCGCAATCTGGCGCTCATGCTGGTGATCTCGATGATGATGCTGCCGCCGCAGGTCGTCATCATCCCGATGTACCTGTTCTGGGCGAAGCAGCTGGACCTGTCCGGCACGCTGTGGCCGCTGATCATCCCGATGGCGTTCGGCGACGCGTTCTCCATCTTCCTGCTGCGCCAGTTCCTGATGACCATCCCGAACGAGTACCTGGACGCGGCGAAGGTGGACGGCTGCAGCGAGCTGCGCACCCTGCTGAAGGTCGTCCTGCCGATGGCGCGGCCGGGCATCGCGGCCGTGGCCCTGTTCCAGTTCTTCTACGCCTGGAACGACTACTTCGGCCCGCAGATCTACGCGTCGGAGAACCCCGGCGCCTGGACCCTGTCGTACGGCCTGGAGTCGTTCAAGGGCGCGCACCACACCGACTGGAATCTGACCATGGCCGCCACCGTGCTGGTCATGGCCCCCGTGATCCTCGTGTTCTTCTTCGCCCAGAAGGCGTTCGTCGAAGGCGTCACGCTCACCGGAGTGAAGGGTTAACCCAGTATGAAACTCACCGTGGTCGGCGGAGGCTCGACCTACACCCCCGAACTCATCGACGGCTTCGCGCGGCTGCGGGACACCCTGCCCGTCGAGGAGCTGGTGCTGGTCGACCCGTCCGCCGAGCGTCTGGAGCTGGTCGGCGGTCTGGCCCGCCGCATCTTCGCCAAGCAGGGGCACGGCGGCCGTATCGTCACCACCTCCGACCTGGACGCGGGTGCCGAGGGCGCCGACGCCGTGCTGCTGCAGCTGCGCGTCGGCGGGCAGGCGGCCCGCGAGCAGGACGAGACCTGGCCGCTGGAGTGCGGCTGCGTCGGCCAGGAGACCACCGGCGCGGGCGGCCTCGCCAAGGCGCTGCGCACCGTCCCGGTGGTCCTCGACATCGCCGAACGCGTCCGCCGCGCCAACCCGGACGCCTGGATCATCGACTTCACCAACCCGGTCGGCATCGTCACCCGGGCCCTGCTGCAGGCGGGCCACAGGGCGGTCGGCCTGTGCAACGTGGCGATCGGCTTCCAGCGGAAGTTCGCGGGGATGCTGGGCGTTTCTCCGTCCGACGTCCACCTCGACCACGTCGGCCTCAACCACCTCACCTGGGAGACCGCCGTACGCCTGGACGGCCCCGAGGGCGAGAACGTCCTGCCGAGGCTGCTGGCCGAGCACGGCGACACCATCGCCGGCGACCTGCGGCTGCCCCGGGCCCTGCTCGACCGGCTCGGCGTGATCCCCTCGTACTACCTGCGCTACTTCTACGCCCACGACGCGGTCGTGCGCGAACTGCGCACCAAGCCCTCCCGGGCCGCCGAAGTCGCGGAGATGGAACGGCAGTTGCTGACGATGTACGGCGACCCGGCCCTCGACGAGAAGCCGGAGCTGCTCGCCAAGCGGGGCGGCGCCTACTACTCGGAGGCTGCCGTCGACCTCGCGGCCGCGCTGCTGGGCGGCGGGGGCAGCCCGTACCAGGTGGTCAACACCCACAACCGGGGCACGCTGCCCTTCCTGCCCGACGACGCGGTCATCGAGGTGCAGGCCGCCGTCGGGCCGAAGGGGGCGCTGCCGCTGACGGTGCCCGCCGTGGACCCGCTGTACGCGGGCCTGATGGCGAACGTGACGGCGTACGAGGACCTGGCCCTGGAGGCGGCGCTGCGCGGCGGCCGCGACCGGGTCTTCCGGGCCCTGCTCGCCCACCCGCTCATCGGCCAGTACGAGTACGCGGACGCCCTGACCGACCGACTGATCGCACACAACCGGGAGCATCTCGCGTGGGCCTGACCGCACGTGTCCTCGCCATAGACGCGGGCAACAGCAAGACCGACGTCGCGGTGGTGGCGGACGACGGCACCGTCCTCGCGACGGCCCGCGGCAGCGGGTTCCGGCCGCCGGTGGTGGGCGTGGAGAACGCGGTGGACGCCCTCGCCGAGGCGGTGGACAGGGCGTTCGCCGCGGCGGGGGTGAGCGGCGTGGACCAGGTCTCCGCGTGCCTGGCCAACGCCGACTTCCCCGTCGAGGAGGAGCAGTTGGCGGCCGCGCTGCACGCGCGCGCGTGGGGCTCCGCCGTGCAGGTCCGCAACGACACCTTCGCCATCCTGCGCGCGGGCATCACCGAGCCGCGCGGGGTCGCCGTGGTCTGCGGCGCCGGCATCAACTGCGTCGGCATGCACCCCGACGGGCGCACCGCCCGCTTCCCCGCGATCGGCCGTATCTCCGGTGACTGGGGCGGCGGATGGGGCCTGGCGGAGGAGGCCCTGTGGTTCGCCGCGCGCGCGGAGGACGGGCGCGGCGAACCCACCGCCCTCGCCCGCACCCTGCCGGCGCACTTCGGCCTCGACACCATGCTCGCGCTGATCGAGGCGCTGCACCTGGAGAAGGTGGAGCCCGCCCGCCGTCACGAGCTGACCCCGGTCCTGTTCGCGACGGCGGCCGACGGCGACCCGGTCGCCCGCGCCGTCGTGGACCGCCTGGCCGACGAGGTGGTCACGATGGCGACGGTGGCCCTGACCCGCCTCGGTCTGCTGGAGGAGGAGACCCCCGTCCTCCTCGGCGGCGGCGTCCTGGCCGCCCAGCACCCGCAACTCAACGACGGCGTACGGGACTTGCTGGCGGCCCGGGCCCCCAAGGCGGTGCCCAGGGTGGTCACGGCGAGCCCGGTGCTGGGGGCGGCGCTGCTGGGTCTGGACCGGCTGGACGCCCCCCGGGAGGTGCACGAGCGCGTCCGGGCGCACTTCGAGGCGTGAGCACCGCGAGGCGACGTGCCCCGGGGCGGAACCGATCCGATTCCCACGACGTATTGATGGGCAGGGGGTGAGGCGAGACCCTGCCCTCCCGCCGGAGGCGACCGGCAGGGATACTTGCGGCGACGGATGACCATGGGGGAGGTCACAGTGACACACCCGCCGAAGAGCAGCACGGCGCCACCGGGCACCGGGCTGCCCACGATGCCGGCGATCCCGCCGCAGCCCGGGCAGGCCGCACCCCCACCGGCCCCGGGCCCCTCCGCCGTGCCCGAACCCGCCCCGGCCCGCCGCACGGCCTTCGCCGAGGGCGTCGACCGGCTGCGTGAGGCGGCGACGACGGAGCCCGGACGGCTGCGCGTCATCGGCGCGTTCGTCGCCCTTCTCGTCGTCGCGTTCGGGGCGGTCACCGCCTGGCAGATGACCGAGCGCGCCTCGGCCGCCGACGACGTGCTCACCCGCAGCCAGCCGCTGAGTTCCGACGCGGCCGACATCTACCGCTCGCTCGCCGACGCCAACACGGCGGCGGCCAGCGGCTATCTCGCGGGCCCGCAGGAAAAGCCCGAGATGCGCAAGCGGTACGAGGCCGACATCCGCACGGCCGCGACCAAGCTGGTCACGGCGGCCTCCAACTCCGAGGCGGGCTCCGACTCGGCGAGGACGATCGCCGAACTCAACAACCTGCTGCCGCAGTACAAGGGCCTGATCGAGACGGCCCGGACCAACAACCGGCAGGGCTACCCGGTCGGCAGCGCCTATCTGCGCGCCGCCAACGAGCAGATGCAGCAGCAGATGCTGCCCAAGGCCGAGAACCTGTACCGCAAGGAGAACCAGCGGCTGCAGTCCGACTACGCCGACGCGAAGTCCTTCCCGTGGGCCGCGATCGGCCTCGGCCTCGTCGCCCTCGGCGGCCTCGCCTGGGCGCAGCGCCGCAACTACCTGCGCACCAACCGGGTGCTGAACCACGGTCTGGTCACGGCTTCGGCCGCCTCCGCGGTCGTCCTGCTGTGGCTCGTCGTCGGCCACACGGTCGCGCGCGCGGGCCTGAGCGACTCCTACGACCACGGCGTCCGCTCGCTGAACGTCCTGCACGACGCCCGGATCGCGTCCCTGACCGCCCGCAGCGACGAGAACCTCAGCCTGATCCGCCGCGGCGCGGACACCAAGAAGGTCGGCGACGCCACCGAGGACGCCTACGCCGTGGGCTACGACGACCAGATCGGCAAGCTGGCCAAGTCGCTCGTGCAGGCGGACTCCCTCGCGGACGACTCGGCGGGCCGCAAGCCCGTGAACGACGCGAACGGCTTCATGAAGGCGTGGAAGGACCGGCACGGCGTCGCCCAGGGCCTGAACGACAAGGGCGAGTACCAGCAGGCCCGTGACAAGGTCATCGGCGTCGGCAAGGATCCGACGAGCGTGTGCTTCGACAATGTGGACAAGGCGCTTGAAACGGCACTCGGCCACGAGCAGGCGGAGTTCAAGCAGGCCGCGGGCGACGGCAAGGACGCGCTGACCGGACTGCCGTACGGCGCGGCGGTGCTCGCCGTGCTGGGCGCGGCGGGCGCGGTGCTCGGCATCGGGCGCAGGCTTTCGGAGTACCGGTGAGAGGGGGCGTGAGGATGGATGCACACCGTCTGGCCCGGCGTCTGCGGACCGGCCTGCGCGGCTGGGGCGGGGTCGGCGCGATGGCGGCCGTGTGCGCCCTGGCCCTGGCCTTCGCGCTGCTGCTGCCCCACACCCAGTCCAGCGGCGCCCCGGACAGCTCCGGCGGGCGCCTCGCCCACGGCACCCAGGCCAGGGCGGACACGAAGTGCGACAACGGCATACCCCCGCAGGACCAGAGCCTCTCGCCGTCCGGTGGCGGCGCCACACCGGTAGTCGACAAGATCAAGGCCCGCGAGGACCGGCGGCTGATCGTCGGCGTCGACACCAACAGCTACCGCTGGGGCTACCTCAACCCGAACAACACCTCCGGCTCGCTGGAGGGCTTCGACATCGACCTCGTGCACCGGATAGCCAAGGACCTGCTCGGCGACCCGAACGCGGTCTCGTTCAAGGCCATCCCCACCAACCAGCGTATTCCGGCCATCCAGAGCGGCCAGGTCGACATGGTGGTGCGCACCATGACGATCACCTGCGACCGCCTCGGCGATGTCGCCTTCTCCGCCCCCTACTTCAGGACCGGTCAGCAGGTCCTGGCGCCCAAGAAGTCGACGATCACCGGCTACAACGGCACTCTCGCCGGCAAGAAGGTCTGCTCGGCCGAGGGCTCCACCGCGCTCGACAACCTCAAGGCGGACAAGGGCGGCAGGATCCCCGCCTCCACCGACATCCGCACCGTCGTGCCCAACCAGCTCGACTGCCTGGTGAAGTTGCAGCTCGGCGAGGTCGACGCGGTCGTCACCGACGGCGCGCTCGCCGCCAGCCAGGCCGCGCAGGACCCGACGGTGGAGCTCAAGGGCGGCCTGTTCACCGACGAGTACTACGGCGTGGCGATGAAGCGGGGTTCGGACGATCTGGTACGCCAGGTCAACCGGACCCTGGAGAACTACGTCAAGGACGGTGGCTGGGCGGACTCGTACCAGAAGTGGCTGCACCCCACCATGGACCAGGGTGACAAGAAGTCGACGTCGGCGACCCCTCCCGCCGCCCACTACAAGTGACCGATCATCAGAGGTAAGAGACCACACCACGGAACACGACAGCAGCGAGAGGTGATCGATGGGCGTCACGGACCCCGCCGGGCCGGTGATGGACCGGGACGAGGTGGACCGTGCGCTGGCGCGGCTCGGCGCGGAGCACGAGGCGATCGAGACCTCGCTCCTCGCCCTGCAGGACCACGCGGGCCGCAGACTCCTGGAGGGCGCTGAGCTCACGGGCATCACCAAGGAGCGCTGGAGTGCGGCAGAGGCGTCGATCACCCTGCTGTGGGCCTACTTCGACGCGTACTCCGACGCGCTGCGCTCCGCCCGCGAGATCCGCTCCCGGCGCCGCTGGTCCAGCCACGACGACCTGGTGGAGCTGACGGAGCTGCTGCGCGGCGAGTCCGTCACCGTGGCGGGCTCCGCCACGGCCACGGCGAACGCGCCGACGCTGATGGTCGATCCGGGCAAGCTGAGCCGGCAGTTCTCGCTGGCCGGCCTGGTCGACGTGATGAACGACCTGTACGCGTCCAGCCTGGACATGGTCGTGGCCGCCGACGCGGTCTGGTCGGCGCTGCCCGCGCGGATCGATTTACTGGCCGCGGAGCTCCAGCGCACCCGCAAGCTCGCGCACTCCGTCGGGGTGCGCCCCGGCGAGCACCCGGCCGGCGACGACCTGGAGCGCATCACGCGCATCCTGACCTCCCTGCGCGAGCAGGTGATCTCCGACCCGCTCGCGTACTGGCTGCCCGCGCAAGGCAGTTCGGCGCCCGGCGGCGGCCGTCCGGACACCACGGTCTACGACCGCGAGGCGCGCGCCCTGGAGGAGGTGCGCCGGGAGATCGACGCCGTGCTCACCGTCCGGCAGGACGCGGAGCAGCGGCTGGTGAAGCTGCGGGACGTGCTCAGCCGCGCCGACCGCACGCTCGCGGAGGCGCGCACCGCTCGCGGTGAGGTGCTGGCGAAGATCGCGGCCACGGAGGTGCCGGTCGTCAGCGGTCCGGCGACCCAGCTGCAGGAGCAGCTGGCGACGGCCGCCGAGTACCGCCGACACGCGCAGTGGCACCGTCTGTCGCCGCTGCTGGAGTCGCTGGAGCAGAAGGCCGAGGACGAACTACTGCGCGCCCGCGAGTCGTTGACGGCCGTGACCGCGCCGCTCGCGGTCCGCGCGGAGCTGCGCGGCCGCCTCGACGCGTACAAGGCGAAGGTGGCCCGCCACGGTCTCGCCGAGGACCCGTTCCTGATCGAGCGGTACGACGCGGCGCGCCGCATGTTGTGGAGCGCGCCGTGCGATCTGCGCGTCGCCGGGCAGGCGGTGCTGCGCTACCAGCAGGCGGCCGCCGAGGCCCTGGCCGCCCGCGTGCCGGGGCAGGGCGGGCCCCAGGACCGCGGGGGGCCCGGAGCGTGAGTGACGAAGGGGGTGCTGTGACGTCATGAGCAAGGCCCAGCAGCAGTGCCAGCGGCCGGGGTGCGAGGGCAGTTACGAGGACGTGGGCGGCGGCGAGCTGTACTGCGACACCTGCGGTCTCGCGCCGGTCGTCTCCGCCGACGGCATGGTGAGCTCACCGGCCACCGGCATCACCGGAGGCGGCAAGGACTCGCAGGGCAGCGGCAGTTCGCGTGCCAGCAGCCGCAGCTCGCGCACGTCCTCGCAGTCCTCGAAGTCCCGGCGCTCGGTGTCCGGGCGGCTCTCCCGCTCCCTGTCGGGCCGCACCTCCAGCCGTTCGGTGTCGGTGCGCAGCTCGGGTTCCAGCACCAACTCCAGCGGCCGCGGCCGACTCGGCGTCGGTCTGGTGCAGGTGCCGGACGTGCCGCGGCCCGACCCGCGGGCGATGGTGCTCGAGAACCCGGAGGTGCCCGAGCGCAAGCGGTTCTGCTCGCGCTCCGACTGCGGGGCGCCGGTGGGGCGTGCGCGCGGTGACCGCGCGGGCCGCACCGAGGGCTTCTGCACCAAGTGCGGCAACCCCTACTCCTTCGTCCCGAAGCTGAAGACCGGCGACGTGGTGCACGGCCAGTACGAGGTCGTGGGCTGTCTGGCGCACGGCGGGCTCGGCTGGGTCTATCTCGCCGTCGACAAGGCGGTCTCCGACCGGTGGGTGGTCCTCAAGGGCCTGCTGGACACCGGTGACCAGGACGCGATGGCCGCGGCGATCTCCGAGCGGCGCTTCCTGGCCGAGATCGAGCACTCCAACATCGTGCGGATCTACAACTTCGTGGAGCACCTCGACCAGCGCACCGGCTCGCTCGACGGCTACATCGTCATGGAGTACGTAGGCGGCAAGTCGCTGAAGGAGATCGCCAATTCGCGCCGTACGCCCGAGGGCAAGCGCGATCCGCTGCCGGTGGAGCAGGCATGCGCGTACGGCATCGAGGCGCTTGAGGCGCTCGGCCATCTGCACAGCAGAAACCTTCTGTACTGCGACTTCAAGGTCGACAACGCCATCCAGACCGAGGACCAGCTCAAGCTCATCGACATGGGCGCGGTGCGCCGGATGGACGACGAGGAGTCGGCCATCTACGGCACGGTGGGCTACCAGGCGCCGGAAGTGGCCGACGCCGGCCCCTCGGTGGCCTCGGACCTGTACACGGTGGCCCGTACGCTCGCGGTCCTGACCTTCGACTTCCAGGGGTACACGAACGTCTTCGTGGACTCCCTGCCCGACCCGGACAACATCGAGGTCTTCCGCCAGTACGAGTCCTTCTACCGCTTCCTGGTCCGCGCCACCGACCCGGACCCGGCCCGCCGGTTCGCCTCGGCGCAGGAGATGGCGGAGCAGCTGACCGGTGTGCTGCGCGAGGTCGTCTCGCTGCAGTCGGGCCGGGCGCGGCCCTCGCTGTCGACGCTGTTCGGGCCCGAACTGAGAGTCACGGACACGGAGTTGTTCCCCAAGCTGGAGGGGGACGTGTCGCTGCTGGGGGCGCGGTCGGTGCCGCGCAGGAAGGGTCGGCAGCCCGCCCTGCCTCCCTCCGCGAGCGCCCCCCCGAACGCCTCCGCGAACGGCTCCCCGGCGATCGTGAAGTCCGTCAACTCCCCCGTGGCGGCCCTCGCCCTGCCGGTCCCCCGCGTCGACCCCTCCGACCCGAACGCCGGTTTCCTCGCGGGTCTGATGACGACCGCCCCGGCCGAGCTGCTCGGGGCGCTGGCCGCGGCGCCCGCGGCGTCGATCGAGACCCGGCTGAGGCAGATCCGCGCCTGGCTGGAGAACGGCGACTCCTACACCGCCCTGGAGGCCCTGCTCCGTCTGGAGGACGAGCGGCCCGACGACTGGCGGGTGGTCTGGTACCGCGGTGTGGCGGCGCTGGTGACCGGCGACCACGAGGGCGCCGCGCTCGCCTTCGACGCGATCTACGACGCCTTCCCCGGCGAGCCCGCGCCCAAGCTGGCGCTCGGCCTGTGTGCGGAGGTGCTGGGCCAGCTGGACAACGCGGCCGAGTACTACCGCCTGGTGTGGTCGACCGACCCGAGCTATGTGAGCACTGCCTTCGGCCTGGCCCGCGTCCAGCTCGCGACCGGGGACCGCGTCGGCGCCGTGGCGGCACTGGAGTCGGTCCCGGAGTCGTCGATCCACTACACGGCCGCGCGGGTGGCCGCCGTACGGGCGCGGCTGCGCGGGCGCACGACGACCCCCGGTGACCTGGCGTTCCTGGACGATCTGAGCGCCGCCGCCCGGCAGGTCGAGGCGCTGGACGCCTACGGCCTGGATCCGGCGCGCCGGGAGCAGTTGTCGGCCGAGGTCCTCGGCTGCGCGCTGGACTGGATACTCTCCGGTGGGCAGGGTTCCGCACCCACCGCGCACCGGGTGCTGCTCGGCAGCGATCTGGACGAGCGGGGACTCCGCTTCGGCCTGGAGCGTTCGTACCGCACGCTCGCCCGGCTGGCGCCCGGCGGCGAGGAGAGGATCGACCTGGTGGAACGTGCCAACCGTTACCGCCCCCGGACGTGGGTGTAGTTGATGTCCCAGATGCCCCAGCAGGCCGCCCTGTCGAACTGCCCGAGCTGCGAGTGGCCGCTCGAGTCGGGTGACCGTTTCTGCGGTGCGTGCGGCTACGACCTGTCCGCCGTGCCCGCACGGCCGGACGACCACCCGACAGTCACCCTGAACGGCTCGGTCCCGCCCTCCGGCGACGGCGCAGGCGAGGGCGACGACGGCGCAGGCGGTGATGCAGGTGCCGGTGCCGGTGATGCGGCGGCCTGGCCGCTCGCGGCCGAGCCGGACAGCAGCTCCGGCGGCCCGGCGGTGACGCATGTGCCCGCCGAGCTGCCCGGTACGGACTCGGGCGGGTCCCCGCTGCCGACGGTGCCGCCCGCCGGACCGCCGGTCCCCCCGCCCACCGGGTCGCCGGTCTCCCCGGCCACCGGGGTGCGCTTCGACCGGCCGCCGGAGCCCGACGAGTACCCGCTGCAGGCGCCGGACCCGCGCATCGCGGACCTCTCCGCGCCCCCGGGGGCCAAGCTCTGCGTCGCCTGCCGCGCGGGCCGCGTCGACAGCGACGGCTACTGCGAGAACTGCGGGCACGCCCAGCCCCGCGAGCGCGACCACATGGAGCAGGAGGCCGGACCGGTCGCCGCGGTCAGCGACCGCGGACTGCGCCACCACCGCAACGAGGACGCCTTCGGCATCGGCCGGACCACCCTCCCGGACGGCTCCCCCGCGTCCGTGGCCGTGGTCTGCGACGGGGTCTCCTCGGCGACCCGCCCCGACGACGCCTCGTTCGCCGCGGGAGTGGCCGCCAACGAGTCGCTGCTGGCCGCCCTGCCGCGGGGCACCCATCCGCAGCAGGCGATGCACGACGCGATCGTCGCCGCCTCGCACGCCGTCAACGCCCTGGCCGACGAGCCCGCCACCGCCCGCGAGCACAGCCCGCACCAGAACGCGCCCGCGTGCACGATCGTCGGCGCGGTCGTGACGCCCGGGCTGCTGGTCGTCGGCTGGGTCGGCGACAGCCGCGTCTACTGGGTGCCGGCGGACCGCACCTCGCCCCCGGCCCGGCTCACCGAGGACGACTCGTGGGCCGCGCAGATGGTCTCCGCGGGCCTGATGAGCGAGGCCGAGGCGTACGCCGACGAGCGCGCCCACGCGATCACGGGCTGGCTCGGCGCGGACGCGTACGAACTGGAGCCGCACACCGCTTCCTTCAAGCCGGACCGGCCGGGTGTAGTGGTGGTGTGCACCGACGGGCTGTGGAACTACGCGGAGGGGGCACAGGAGATGGCCGAATTCGTCCCGTCGGACGCCGCGGCCCGTCCGCTGCACGCCGCCCGCGTACTGGTCGGTCATGCCCTGGACGGCGGGGGCCACGACAACGTAACAGTGGCCGTCGTCCCGTTCCCGGCCGTGTCCCAGGGGGCAGGATCGGCCTGAGGCCGCGTACGGGGAAGGTCTCATGGACCGGAGGGGACCGGTCCACTTCCAGGCGTCACCTCACCACCGTGAGGTTTTCGAGGGGGATTTGAGTAGGCATGGCCAATTTCTCGAAGTCCAACGTGCCGCAGTTCTCGATGGACGTGTACCAGAACGAGTACCTGCCGGAGGGCGGTCGCGAGGTCAACGCCATCGTCACGGTGACCGCCACCGGCGGCGGCACGATCGGCAGCGCGGTCGCGGCACCCCACCTCTACGCGCCGGGACAGGGCCCCTCCGCGGCAGTGGCGATCATGGTCGACTGCTCCGGCTCGATGGACTACCCGCCGACGAAGATGCGCAACGCGCGGGACGCGACGGCCGCCGCGGTCGACACCCTGCGCGACGGAGTCCACTTCGCGGTGATCGGCGGCACCCATGTCGCCAAGGAGGTCTACCCGGGCGGCGGGCGTCTCGCGGTCGCCGACGCCACCACCCGTGAGCAGGCCAAACAGGCGCTGCGCAAGCTCAGCGCGGGCGGCGGCACGGCGATCGGCACCTGGCTGCGGCTGGCCGACCGCCTGCTCGCCTCCGCCGACGTCGCGATCCGCCACGGCATCCTGCTCACCGACGGCCGCAACGAGCACGAGTCGCCCGGGGACCTCAGGGCCGCCCTGGACTCCTGTGCCGGACGGTTCACCTGTGACGCACGGGGCGTGGGCACCGACTGGGAAGTGAAAGAAGTCACAGGGATCGCCTCGGCACTGCTCGGCACGTCCGACATCGTGGCCGACCCGGCCGCCCTCGCCGCCGACTTCACGCAGATGATGGAGACGGCCATGGGCAAGGAGGTCGCCGACGTGGCGCTCAGGCTGTGGACGCCGGTGGGCACGTCCATCAAGTTCGTCAAGCAAGTCGCGCCCACCGTCGAGGAGTTGACCGACCGTCGCGCGGAGGCCGGCCCGCGTGCCGGCGACTACCCCACCGGCTCCTGGGGCGACGAGTCCCGTGACTACCACGTATGCGTCGAAGTGCAGTCGGCGGACATCGGCCAGGAGATGCTCGCCGCCCGGGTCTCGCTGGTGATCCCGCAGCCCGACGGCAGCGCCCAGAACCTGGGCGCCCAGGGCCTGGTGAGGGCCGTGTGGACCGACGACATGGCCGCCTCCACGGCGATCAACCCGCAGGTCGCCCACTACACCGGGCAGGCCGAACTGGCACAGGCCATCCAGCAGGGGCTTGACCTTCGCAAAGCGGGCGATTTCGATGGAGCAACGGCCAAACTGGGCAGAGCCGTTCAGCTCGCCAGCGCCTCCGGAAACGCGGATACTGCGAAACTGCTTGCGAAGGTGGTGGACGTGGTCGACGCCGCGACGGGTACTGTGCGACTGAAGGCGAAGGTCGAGGAGGCCGACGAGATGACGCTCGAGACTCGGTCCACAAAGACTGTTCGTGTAAAGAAGTGACATAGCAAAGAGCGAGCCCGGCCCCCTGGGGTTGGAGAAACCCGGCCGGACGGCCGGTCAAGGAGAGGGGGAAGCGCCGACATGCCGACCTGCCCGAACGGACACCAGTCGGGTTCCGACGACTGGTGCGAGGTCTGCGGTCACCGCATGGCCGGTGCCGTGCCTCCGCCCCCTCCGCCACCCCCGCCCGGCGGTGGCTACGGCTTCCCGCCGCCCGGCCAGGGCCCCCAGGGCGGTGGCCGAGGACATCTGTCCGCCGTGCCGGACCCCGAGCCGGAGCTCTGCCCGCAGTGCCGCACGCCCCGCGAGGGCGGCGCGCCCTTCTGCGAGGAGTGCCGGTGGAACTTCCTCACGAACACCGCGACCTCCTACACCCCGGCGGCCCCGCGCCCGCCGGCGCCCGGCCCCGCCGTGCGCTTCCAGCCGCCGCCGGGCCCCGGTGGACCCGGTCCTGGCGGTCCCGGTGGTCCCGGTCCCGGACCGTCGTACGGCGGCGGTGACTCGTACGAGTACCAGGGCTCGCGCCCGTCCCAGATGAACAGGCCCGCCGAGCCCATCCCGCCGAGCCCGCCCTACGGCTCCGACCCCCAGGGTCAGGGCCGCCCCTTCGGCGACCCCTCCGGCTTCGGCTCCGACCCCTCCGGCTACGGACAGGACCCGTCCCGTCAGGCTCCGCCGCCGCCCGGAGGTCCGGGTGGTCCCGGTCCCGGCGGGCAGGGCGGTCCCGGGAGCCCGAACGGTCCCGGTGCCCCGCAGGCGTTCCACCAGCCCGGTCCGCCGGCCCCGCCCGGCTACCCGCAGGAGACGGGACGGCCGCAGCAGCCCGGCGGTCCGTCCTTCGGCGGCGGTGACGACGACTGGGTGATCCCGCCGCCGTCCGGCGGTCCGCAAGGACCCGGCGGCCCCGGCGGCCCCGGCGCCCCCGGTGGTCCCGGTGGTCCCGGTCAGGGCGGTGGCTACGGCTATCCGCAGGCCGGCGCGACCCAGGCCCCGCCCGGACAGGGCTTCCCGCAGCCGCCCGCCGGTCCGGCCACCTGGATGGCGACCATCGGCCCGGACCGCGAGTACTTCATGGCGATGATGCAGCGCTCGGGACCCGAGGCCGCCGGGCTGAACCTGCCCGCGTACTCGCCCGAGCAGCAGCGCACGCTCAGCGGCAACCAGATCACCATCGGGCGCCGCCGCCACTCCACCGGCGACACCCCGGACATCGATCTCGCGGTGCCGCCGGAGGACCCGGGCGTCTCGCATCAGCACGCGGTGCTGGTGCAGCAGCCGGACGGCAGCTGGGCGGTCGTCGACCAGAACTCGACGAACGGCACCACGGTCAACAACTCCGAGGAGCCGATCCAGCCCTTCGTACCGGTGCCGCTGCAGGACGGCGACAAGGTGCATGTGGGGGCTTGGACGACGATCACGATCCGCCGGGGTTAGCTCCGCCGGTCAGCGGTGCGACGGGCCGTTTTTCGTCTGCGGCGCCGTCGTGGCTGGTCGCGCAGTTCCCCGCGCCCCTTCACGGCGAGGGGAGGTGCCAGGTGTGAGGGCCCTTTGGGGTGTTCAGCCAGGCCCATTCCTGGTCGTTGTCGATGGTGATGCCGTAGCGGTCGCGTGGGGGGCGGCCTTCGCGTTCCCAGAGGGCGAAGGTCTCCTGCGGGTCGAGGGTGCCTCGGGTCAGTGTGTGCAGGAAGCGGAACAGGTCCTGGTCCCTGGCGTGGCGCGGGAGGTCGGTGGGTTCCGGTGTGGGGCGGGTCTCGCCGCGTAGTGGGACGAAGTAGGCGGGTGTGGGCAGGAAGTGGCCCTCGGCGTGGGTGGCGTCCTGGACCGTCAGGGCGATCAGGCCGGTGGCGAACGGTGCCAGGATGCGGGCGCCGGGGGTGCACTGGGCGAGCCAGCCGCGCGGCACCGAGGCCAGTGTGCAGGTCACGATGATCCGGTCGAAGGGGGCCCGCTCGGGCACGCCGCGCGCACCGTCACCGGTGACGACGGCCGGGTGGTGTCCGGCGGCGGCCAGGTGCCGCCGCGCCGACTCGGTGATCTCCGGCTCCAGGTCGACGGTGGTGACCAGGTCGTCGTCGCCCAGCCGATGGGCCAGCAGCGCCGCGTTGTAGCCGGTGCCGGCGCCGACCTCCAGGACCCGGTTGCCGTCCTCCACCCGCAGCTCGACCAGCATCTTCGCCATGAGCGAGGGCTGACTGCTGGAGGAGACGAGTTCCCCGTCGCGCAGCCGGGTGGCCAGCGGGGTGTCCGCGTAGGCGCCGCGCAGCCACCTCTCCCGCGTCCGCGGGTCGGGACTCTCGCCCCACAGCCGCTCGTAGCCGCCCATGACGCCGACGTAGTAGTACGGCACGAACAGATGACGCGGGACCGCCTCGAACGCCTCCCGCCACACCGGGTCGTCGTCCCAGGCCCCGCTCGCGTCGATCTCCCGTACGAGCGCCGCCCGCGCCGAGCGCGCGAGCCCGGAGAGGTCGTTGTCGCTTCTGTCGAGAGCGTGAGCGCCCATACGTCCACTGTCCTGCGCGGCGGCGCACGAGGCGAGTACCGGAGCACACCGATCCGGAAGTCGGGCCCCCGGCAAGGGTCCTACGCCTCAGGTCCTGGGTCCCGCCGTCTGAGAGCATGGGGGACGTGAATGAGATCCGGCGCGGCACGCTTCAGGAGCAGACCTTCTACGAGCAGGTCGGCGGGGAGGAGACCTTCCGCCGCCTCGTGCACCGTTTCTACGAGGGTGTGGCCGAGGACCCGGTCCTGCGGCCCATGTACCCCGAGGAGGACCTCGGTCCCGCCGAGGAGCGCCTGACCCTGTTCCTGATCCAGTACTGGGGCGGCCCGACGACGTACAGCGACAACCGCGGCCACCCCCGCCTGCGGATGCGCCACGCCCCCTTCGCCGTGAACCGCGAGGCGCACGACGCCTGGCTGCGGCACATGCGGGACGCCGTCGACGAACTCGGCCTGTCCGAGGAGCACGAGCAGCAGTTGTGGAAGTACCTGACGTACGCGGCCGCCTCGATGGTGAACACCGCGGACTGATCAACTCCCCTGTATGACGTGCGGATTCCGGTCGTACTACGTCGGAATCCGGTCACGATCCGGTCAAGCCCGCCGTACAAGCGCTTACCCCTGAGCCTGACCCTCTGACAACATCGCCGAGAGGTCTGGACAACCACGGGGGGTTGGGTGTGACGGCGTTCGGCGCGATCGCACGGTTCGTCCTGCTACGTGCCCGTGCGCACCGCCTCCTGCTGGCCGCCGCGCTGCTCACCGTTCTGCTGACCACCGCCGTCCTGGCCACCCTCACCGCCTACTCGGGCGCGATCGGCGACGCCGCCCTGCGCCACTCCCTGCGCACCCCCCAGAACGCCGCCGACGCCGCCCTGATCGTCAAGGCGGACGTACCGGCCGAGGGGCGTGCCGCCGCCGACCGCGCCGTACGGCAGGGGGCCCGGCGGACGTTCGACGGGCTGCCGGTGACCGTACGGACCCTGATGCGCTCGGGCCCCTACGCCCTGCCGCGCTCGCTGCAGCCGCCGGCCGAGCGGTCCGGGGAGCCGGATCTGACGTTCGTCGCGGCACTGGATCCCACGCAGGTGCGGATCGTCGCGGGACGGGCGCCCCGGGAGGGCTCGGGCGTCGAGGCCGCGCTCCCCGTCACCGCCGCCCGGCGCCTGCATCTGAAGCCCGGCGCCCGTCTCACCCTCACCGACCGGCTCAGCGGCCCGAAGGTGCACGTCACGCTCACCGGTCTGTACCGGCCCGCCCACGCCGACGCGCCCTACTGGCGGCTGGACGACCTGGGCGGCCGGGGCGTCAGAACGGTCGGCTTCACCACGTACGGCCCGCTGCTGGCCGCCCCCGGTGTGCTGACCGGCGGCCGGGTGAGCGCCGGGCAGTCCGGGTGGCTGGCGTCGGCGGACTTCTCGTCGCTGTCGACCGGGCGGATCGGCGAGCTGCGCGAGGCCGCCCGGGCGGGCAGTGCGGCCCTGCGCAGACAGCCCGCGCTCAGCGGCACGACGGCCGCGAGCACCTCCCTGCCGGACGTCCTCGGACGCGTCGACCGCTCCCTGCTGGTCTCCCGCTCCACCCTGCTGATCGTCGCGCTGCAGCTCGCGCTGCTCGCGGGCTGCGCCCTGCTGCTGGTGGCGCGGCTGCTGAGCGCGGAACGCACGGGCGAGGTCCGGCTGCTGCGGGCGCGCGGCGCCTCCCGCGCAAGGATCGCGGCGCTCGCCGCCCTGGAGGCACTGGCCCTGGCGGTCCCCTCGGTGATCTGCGCACCCCTGCTGGCCGGACCGCTGACCCGGCTGCTGGCCGGGCAGGGCGCGCTGGCGCGGATCGGACTGCGGCTGGACGTGCCGGCCGGCGGGCGGCCCGGGGTGTGGCTGGTGGCGGCGTGCGTGGCGCTGGGCTGCGCGCTCGCGGTGACCCTGCCCGCGCTCACCGCCGAGGGGTTCGGCCCGGTGC
>NZ_JAFJSY010000082.1 GCF_019857225.1 Streptomyces plumbidurans | reverse complement strand
CGCGCGGCCGCCGCCTCCACCGCCTCGGCGAGCGCGGCCGACGGGTCGGTGCCCGCGTCGGCGGCGGCACGGGCGCCGGACGCCGACGGCGACTCGGCGACGATCATGCGGAACGGCGAGTCCATGAGGCCGCCGTACAGATGCCCGGCGACGGCCCGCGCGTGGTCCGGCTCCCCCGCCAGCAGCATGCGCAGCACCGCCGCGCCGATGCGCTGTTCCGCCGCGTACAGCGAGCGGGACCTCTCCGTCGTGAGGGTCAGCAGCGCGATCGCCGAGTGGAGGGCGTAGCGCTCCGCCGTGCCGAGCGCGGCGGCCGTGCCCACCGCGAGCGCGGCACGGGGCCGCCGTCCCGTGCCCAGGGAGTGCAGTTCGACGCGGTCCTCGTCGTCCGGGGGGCCGACCACCGAGGAGGCCGGTGCCGGCCGCTCGCGCAGCCGCTCCACCTCCGCCGTCAGCCGCGCGGCCCGGCGGCCCGCCCACTCCGGGGCCGTGGCGACGACGGTGCCCGAGGCGTCGTAGAGCGCGGCCCAGCCGTCGACCTGCGAGGCGAGCGCGGACAGCACGCCCTCGGGGCCTGCCGTCAGGGCCTGCCTGGTCAGTTCCCGCTGGGCGGCGAAGCCCGCGGTCACCGAGCGGTACTGGTCCGCGGCGATCGCGGCCGAGACGGCCTTGCTGATGGCGAGGAAGGGGGTGCGGCGCGGCACCTCGATGAGCGGCAGCCCCTCCTCCTGCGCCGCGTCGACGAGCGCCTTGGGGATCTCCTCGTAGTTGACCCCGACGGCGAAGCCGAGGCCGACGACTCCCGCCCCGACCAGCCTCTTCACATACCGCCGCATCGCCTCCGGTTCCTCCGCGTCCAGTTTCAGCGCGGTGATCAGGAGCAGCTCGCCGCCCTCCATGTACGGCACGGGGTCGGCGAGTTCGCTGACGTGCGCCCAGCGGACGGGCACGTCGAGGCGGTCCTCGCCCGCCCGCACGGTCAGCCTGAGCGCGGAGTGGTGGAGAAGCGAGGCGAGCGTCGGGGGCATATGGCCTTCAGGTCTGCGGGGATCGGGCGAACCTTGTGATCATTTGGCCGCCATGTATGAACAACCTATGGCAATTCTGCCCCACTGTACGGTCACTCGGCGTCGGGGAGTGTCGTGCAGCGCCGCCAGGTACAGGTCCACGGGTGTACGGGACTAACCCCTCAGGTCCACCAGCAGCGGCGGGGCGTGCTCCCCGGTCACATCCGTCAGCGACAGCACCGCGTGCCCGGCCGGTACCCCGTGGGCCAGTTCGGAGGCCGACCAGCGCTCCCGCTCCACCTGCCGCACGGTCACGGCCCGCGCGGTCGGCGCCTTGCCGGTGATCACCCGGCGCAGCATGTGCACGGCCTTGCCCGCCGGGGTCTCGGCGATGATCTGCCGGTCGGTGACGTCCCGCGCCTCGATCCACTCCTTGCCCCAGACCTCGGCGAAGTCCTGCCCGTCCCACGGGGTGAGCCCGGACAGCGCCATCCGGCACCCGGCGGAGCCGAGCAGCGGCCCGCGCAAGGGCCTGGGCACGTCGTCCAGCGTGCGCAGGGTGAGCACCGTTCCGGCGTTCACCGACCGCAGCCGCTGGATCCCGCGCACCGCCTCCGGGGTCACGGCGCCCGTCGCGTCGTCCAGCACCAGACAGGCGAACAGCGAGCGGTCCTCGCGCACCGCGACGCTCGCCGTGAACTGCGCGAGCACCAGCCGCGCCAGCATCCGCGAGGCGTCCGCGTGGCCGCGCTCGGGCAGGTCGATGCGGACCCGCACCGGGTGGTCGAGGGCCTTGAGCGAGAACGGCTTGGAGTGTCCCGAGGTGTCGAAGAACCCCGCGAACGCGGGCCGGTCGAGCAGCGCCACCCGGTCCGCGAGCACCGCCGCCATGTCGCCCGGCTGGCCCAACTGCCGCTCCCGGGCGTCCAGTTCACGCAGCAGCGAGTCCTGCCCCGAACCCTGCAGCGCCGTGCGCAGCGCGTCCAGGGGTCCGGGCGCGCCGTCCAGCAGCTGCCGCAGCTCCGGCACCGAGGGGAAGCGCTGGTGGACCGCCCGGAACGGCCCGAGCAGCTGGGCGAGGACGGTCGTGGCACGCCGGCCGTCACCGCCGGGATGCGGGTCGGCGAGATCACCGACCAGCGCCTCGGCCAGCACGGCGGCGGCCTCGTCGGGGTCGGCGGTGCCGCCGTAGAGGTCGAGGTCGTACACGGACTGGGGATTGCCGATCTGTACGACGACGTCGTAGGCGTCGATCGGGCCGAGCCCGGCGCCCGCGGCGCCGACCACGACCACCGCGGCCCGTCCGGCGAGGGCGTGCAGGCACAGCGACTCGGCGAGCGGCCGCACCACGGCGGCGGTCTTGCCGGAGCCGGCCGGGCCGACCGCCAGCAGGGAGGTGCCGAGGAGATCGGGGCCGAGGCCGAGGCCGGAGCCGCGGTAGGCGTACGGGTTGCGGGGGTCGTCGGCGGTCGTGCCGAGCCGCACCTGCCCGGTCACCAGGTCGTGCCGGGCCAGCCGGACCGGCAGATCGCGCTCCCCGGAGGGGTGCAGACAGGCGGCGGCACCGTCCTTGAGCACGGCACCGGTGAACGCGGCGAGCGTGTGCCGGCCGGTGCGCACGCCCTGCCAGGCCCGGACGATGCGGGCGTGGTCCACGTCCCGCATCAGCCCGGCCCGCGCCTCGGCGGCCAGCCGCTCGGCGGCGGCGTCGGCACCGGCGGCGCGCAGGGCGGGCCACTGTGCGGGATCCTCCGTGGGCGCGGGTGCCACTTCCTGGCGCTGCGGGGCCCGCAGGCGCGGGGCGAAGAAGCGGCGCCACACCTCGCCCCAGCGGCCGAGCTTGCCCACGGCCAGCATGATGCCCAGCGCGACGAGCAGTTGGTAGCCGTCGTAGAGCATGGTGGTACCCGTCCGGCCGAGGTCGCCGTCGGCGCCTCGCCAGGAGTCGGGGGTGACCAGGAAGAGGGGAACCCACCACCAGCCGCCGAGGTAGCCGTTCTGCAGCAGGGACCAGACCAACCAGCCGGCCAGGAACGCGATCAGCGCCCCGCCGATCAGCTGCCGCGCGGGGATGTCCTCCGGCTCCTCGTCCGGGCGCGGCCGGTGCCCGAACCGCCACACACCGGGCAGCGCCTCGGGCCGCGGCGTCCGCAGCCAGTCCACGAACGCCGAGCCGTCCGGCAGCGGCGGGACCGACGGCGCCTGTGAGGGCGGCGGCGGGAAGGCGGAGCGTGCCCGCGGCACAGGATTCGCATGCGTACCCCGCGCGTCCTGGGTCCCGTCGCTGTCCATCGCCCTCGCCCCTCGACCAGCCGCTCCGTGCACCGTCAGCGGTCAATCTAACGCCCCGTCCGGACAGTTCACCGCCTCACACGGCCGGGCCCGCGACCGGCACCATGTCCACGGTGGACAATGACGCCGTCCGACAACGCCCACATGGAGCATGCCCAGCTTCCGTCCCCCGTCCTAGCCTGCGAGAAAAGAAGGCAAGAGTCCGTTCAACGTCATCCGTACCACCGCGCACAACCCCCAGGAGCCCCTCATGAGCGCACTTCCGCAGGAGCGCCGGATCGTCACCGCCATCCCCGGCCCGAAGTCGCAGGAACTGCAGGCCCGCCGCACCGCCGCGGTCGCGCAGGGCGTGGGCTCCGTGCTGCCCGTGTTCGCCGCGCGCGCGGGCGGCGGGATCCTCGAGGACGTCGACGGCAACCGGCTGATCGACTTCGGTTCCGGCATCGCCGTGACCTCCGTCGGCGCCTCCGCCGAGGCCGTCGTGCGCCGGGCCTCCGCGCAGCTGGCCGACTTCACCCACACCTGTTTCATGGTGACCCCGTACGAGGGCTACGTGGCGGTCGCCGAGGCGCTGGCCGAGCTGACGCCGGGCGACCACGCGAAGAAGTCGGCGCTGTTCAACTCCGGCGCCGAGGCCGTCGAGAACGCGGTCAAGATCGCGCGCGCCTACACCAAGCGGCAGGCCGTCGTCGTCTTCGACCACGGCTACCACGGCCGCACCAACCTGACGATGGCGCTCACCGCCAAGAACATGCCGTACAAGCACGGGTTCGGGCCCTTCGCGCCCGAGGTCTACCGCGTCCCGGTCGCCTACGGCTACCGCTGGCCGACCGGCCCGGAGAACGCCGGCCCCGAGGCCGCCGCGCAGGCCATCGACCAGATCACCAAGCAGGTCGGTCCGGACAACGTCGCCGCGATCATCATCGAGCCGGTGCTCGGCGAGGGCGGCTTCATCGAGCCCGCCAAGGGCTTCCTGCCGGCCGTCCGCAAGTTCGCCGCCGACAACGGCATCGTCTTCGTCGCCGACGAGATCCAGTCCGGCTTCTGCCGCACCGGCCAGTGGTTCGCGTGCGAGGACGAGGGAATCGTCCCCGACCTGATCACCACCGCGAAGGGCATCGCGGGCGGTCTGCCGCTGGCCGCCGTGACCGGCCGCGCCGAGATCATGGACGCCGCGCACGCGGGCGGCCTCGGCGGCACCTACGGCGGCAACCCGGTGGCCTGCGCCGGTGCGCTCGGCGCCATCGAGACCATGAAGGAGCTCGACCTCAACGCCCGGGCGAAGAACATCGAGGCGATCATGAAGCCCCGCCTCGCCGCCATGGCCGAGAAGTTCGACGTCATCGGCGACGTACGCGGCCGCGGCGCCATGATCGCCGTCGAGCTGGTCAAGGACCGTACGACCAAGGAGCCGAACCCCGGGGCGACCGCCGCTCTCGCCAAGGCCTGCCACCAGGAGGGCCTGCTGGTCCTGACCTGTGGCACCTACGGCAACGTCCTCCGCTTCCTGCCCCCGCTGGTGATCGGCGAGGACCTCCTGAACGAGGGTCTCGACATCATCGAGCAGGCCTTCGCGGGCGTCTGAGCCAAGCGGAATCCCCAGCTCACCCACCGGAAGCGCACCCCTTCGGACCCTGACGCCCCGCCCCTTGCGGGCACCTGGATTCCGCGATGGGGGCGACGGCGGCAGGCCGTGTGAAGAACGTGTGCGAGGTGGATGGCGGGACGGGATTCCATCTGTCTTCCGTCCACCCGCTGCCGTAGGTTTCTTCCAGATGAGAGATACACCCCGCTCACAGGGGACTGTGGGCGACTTCAGGCCGTGGCCTCCCCAGCTACGACCTGGTCGTGCCCTCGCGCACACACCCGGAGCTTCCGGCTTCGGATCTCCTCACCGATCGGACAGTCGCCCGCCCCAAACCCCCCGGGGTGGGCGCCCATCCGGTCAGATCGGCCGCCTCGGAACTACCCCCCCTGTTCCGGGGCGGCCGGCCTCCTTTCTTCCGCTTCTCGCGCTCCTGGGCCTTCCGGCCCTCCTCTTCGCGCTGATCACCTGGCAGGTCGTCGCCGACGGCCCGCTGCGGCATCTCGACGAGCGGATCAGCGACGCGGTCGTGGACCCGCTGCGCCTCTACGGCGGCCTCGCCGACCTCGGCAACGTCACGGTCGCGGTCCCGGTCCTCGCGCTGGTCATCGGCTACGTCGCCTGGCGCGGCCGCAGCGCCGGAACCGACCGCTGGTGGCTGCCGCCCCTCGCGGCCGCCGTACTGATGGCGCTGGTCCCGGTGCTGGTCGTACCGCTGAAGGAACTGATCGACCGGCCGGGCCCGCCGATCATGCACAGCGGACCCGGCTACTACCCCTCCGGCCACACCGCGACGGCCTCCGTGGCCTACGGCGCCGCCACGATGGTCCTCCTTCCCTGGCTGCGCGGCCGTTCCGTGCGCCGCGCTCTGGTCGTGGCGTGCGCCGTCGTCAATCTCGCCGTCGGGTTCGGTCTGGTGCGCCGCGGCTACCACTGGCCACTGGACGTGGTGGCCAGCTGGTGCCTGTGCACGGTGCTGCTCACGGCGCTCTGGCTGGTCCTCAGCCGAAATAGCCGTCGAACGTCCGCTGGAACTCCCAGTTCGAGTAGCGGTCCCAGTTGACCGACCAGGTCATCAGGCCGCGCATTGCGGGCCAGCTGCCGTGGGTGGGGTACGAGCCGCAGTTGGTCTTCTTGGTCAGGCAGTCGAGCGTCTTGGTGACCTCGGCGGGCGCCACGTAGCCGTTGCCCGCGTTCACCGACGCCGGCATGCCGATCGCCACCTGGTCCGGGCGCAGCGGCGGGAAGACGTTGTTCGCGTCGCCCGCCACGGGGAAGCCGGTGAGCAGCATGTCGGTCATCGCGATGTGGAAGTCGGCGCCGCCCATGGTGTGGTACTGGTTGTCGAGGCCCATGATCGGGCCCGAGTTGTAGTCCTGGACGTGCAGCAGGGTCAGGTCGTCGCGCAGGGCGTAGATGACCGGGAGGTAGGCGCCGCAGCGCGGGTCCTGGCCGCCGAACTTGCCGGTGCCGTAGAACTGGTAGCCCATCTGCACGAAGAACGTCTCCGGGGCCATGCTCAGCACGAACTTCGAGCCGTACTTGGCCTTCAGGGTCTTCAGGGCCGAGATCAGGTTGACGATCACCGGGGTCTTCGGGTTCTTGAAGTCGGTGTCGTCGGCGTTCAGGGAGAGCGAGTGGCCCTCGAAGTCGACGTCCAGGCCGTCGAGTCCGTAGGTGTCGATGATGTTCGAGACCGAGGAGACGAAGGCGTCGCGGGCGGCGGTGGTGGTCAGCTGAACCTGGCCGTTCTGGCCGCCGATGGAGATGAGCACCTTCTTGCCGGCCGCCTGCTTGGCCTTGATCGCCGCCTTGAAGTCGGCGTCGGACTCCACGTTCGGGCATTCGCTGACCGGGCAGCGGTTGAAGCGGATGTCGCCGGAGGTGGGCGAGGTCGGCTCGCCGAAGGCCAGGTCGATGACGTCCCAGCTGTCGGGGACGTCGGCCAGGCGCGTGTAGCCGGAGCCGTTGGCGAAGCTCGCGTGCAGATAGCCGACCAGGGCGTGCGTGGGCAGGTCGGTGGAGCCGCCGGTCGAGCCGGTCGCCGTGGTGGCGGTGACGGTGGCCGACTTCGCGGACTCGCCGGCGTCGTTCACGGCCGCGACCTGGAAGCTGTACGCGGTGGCCGGGGACAGCCCGCTCACGGTGGCCGAAGTGCCGCTCACCGTCTGGGCCTTGGCGCCGTCGCGGTAGACGGCGTAGCCCGTCGCGCCGGTGACGGCGGACCAGGAAAGGCCGACCGCCGAGGAGGACACGGAAGTGGTTCTCAGGCCGGTGGGCGCGGCGGGCGGCTGGCCCGTGCTCGCGCCCGGGCCGACGAGGGATATGTCGTCTGCGTTGTAGGCGCCGGTGCCGTACCAGCCGTGCGTGTAGAGGGTCACCTTGGTGGTGGAGGCGCCGGTGGTGAAGGTCGTGGTGAGCTTCTGCCAGTCGGGGGCGGACTGGGTCCAGGTGGAGACGTCGGTGGTGCCGGTGCCGTTCGCGCCGAGGTAGACGTAGGAGCCGCGGACGTAACCGCTCAGCGTGTACTGGGAGTTGGGCTGCACGGTCACGGTCTGCGTGCACTGTGCGTTGTCGCTGCCGGCCGGGGTCGCCTGCAGCGCGGAACTTCCGCTGTGCACGGGTGAGTTGACCGTCGTGCCCGCTGTGCAGTTCCAGCCGTCGAGGCCGGACTCGAAGCCTCCGTTGCGGGCCAGGTCCGCGTCCGCGGCCTGGGCCGACGAGGAGAGGGCGGTGAGGCCGGGTACGGCGAGCAGAGTCGCGGTGAGCGCGGCGAGGACGGATCGGGTGTGTCTGGGGCGATCCACAAGTGCCTCCGGGCAGGGGGGAATTGGAGGGGTGGAGCGCGCCCAATTTGGTCCAGACCAATGCCCGTGTCAAGACCTCGGGCCCCGCCCGTCGTCCTCACCGGCGAGGCCGGCCGCCGCCTCGTGCATGGCCAGTTCGAGCAGGGCCGGGTCGGTGAGCATGCCCGAGCCGTCCGGCGGCACCAGCCAGCGGACCCCTCTGGTGGAGCGGCCCGGGTACGGCACCACGATCCAGGTGCCGGCCCCGACCGTACGGATGCCCGTGCCGAGCCATCGGGCCGCGGTGCCCGGTGGCACCAGAAAGCCCATCCGCGCGTCCCCGAAGTCGGCCAGCACCGGGCCGAGCCGGTCGAGGATGCGGGTGAGCACGTCGAGGGTGGGATAGCCGAGTTCGCTCGGCAGGATGAGCACGTCCCAGGCCCGGCCGGCGGGCAGCAGCGCGATCCCCTGGGGATTGCGCTCCCACTCCCGCCGGCAGGCCTCGGGATCGGGCGCCACGGATGACAGCCACTCGACCGCCGTCTTCGCCCCAGCCATGAGAAGACCTCCCCGTCTCTTGTTGACGCCGTCGCGTCACAGGGGAGAGCGGGGCCTGTTCGCAGCATTACGCGGATTCTGACACCCGCTTGGGGTGAACCGGATCACACTCAGCTGTCGAAGCCGAGGCCCAGCCGGTCCATCGTGCGCAGCCAGAGGTTGCGTCGGCCGCCGTGTGCGTCCGCGTGCGCCAGCGACCACTTGGTCACGGCGATACCGGTCCAGGCGAAGGGCTCGGGCGGGAACGGCAGCGGCTTCTTGCGGACCATCGCCAGCGAGGTGCGCTCCGTCTCCTCCCCCGCCAGCAGGTCCAGCATCACCTCGGCGCCGAAGCGGGTGGCGCCCACGCCGAGGCCGGTGAAGCCCGCCGCGTAGGAGACCCGGCCCCGGTGCGCGGTGCCGAAGAACGCCGAGAAGCGCGAGCAGGTGTCGATCGCGCCGCCCCACGCGTGCGTGAAGCGGACGCCCTCCAGCTGCGGGAAGCAGGTGAAGAAGTGCCCGGCGAGCTTGGCGTAGGTCTCGGGGCGGTCGTCGTACTCGGCGCGCACCCGGCCGCCGTACGGATAGATCGCGTCGTAGCCGCCCCACAGGATGCGGTTGTCGGCGGAGAGGCGGAAGTAGTGGAACTGGTTCGCCGAGTCCCCGAGGCCCTGGCGGTTCTTCCAGCCGATCGAGGCCAGCTGCTCCTCGCTCAGCGGTTCGGTCATCAGCGCGTAGTCGTAGACCGGGACGGTGTACGCCCGCACGCGTCGGACCAGGTTCGGGAAGATGTTGGTGCCGAGCGCGACCCTGCGGGCGCGGACCGAGCCGTAGGGGGTGCGTACGGCCATCCCGGCGCCGTACGGCTTCAGGCTCAGGGCGGGCGTGTGCTCGTGGATGCGGACGCCGAGGCGCAGGCAGGCGCGCTTGAGGCCCCAGGCGAGCTTCGCCGGGTGGACCATGGCCACGCCCCGGCGGTCCCACAGGCCCGCCCGGAACGCCGGTGAGTCGACCTGCTCGCGCACCGCGTCGGCGTCCAGGTACTCGACGCCCTCGGCGAGGCCCGCGCGCTCCATCTCCGCGTACCAGTCGCGCAGTTCGCGTGCCTGGTACTCCTGCGTCGCCACGTCGATCTCGCCGGTGCGCTCGAACTCGCAGTCCAGCTCGTGGCGGGCGACCGCCTTCTCGATCGCGTCGAGGTTGCGGGCGCCCAGCTCCTGCAGCGTGTGGATCTCCTCGGGCCAGCGGGCCAGCCCGTTGGGCAGGCCGTGGGTGAGGGATGCGGCGCAGAAGCCGCCGTTGCGGCCGGAGGCGGCCCAGCCCGCCTCACGGCCCTCCAGCAGGACGACATCCCGTTCGGGCTCGCGCTCCTTGGCGATGAGCGCGGTCCACAGTCCGCTGTAGCCACCGCCGACGACCAGCAGATCGCAGGTCTCGGCGCCGGTGAGCGCGGGCTCGGGGTGGGGCTTGCCGGGATCTTGAAGCCAGTACGGGACGGGCTGTGCGTCGGAGAGAGACTTTGTCCAGCTGGTCATGGCGCTCGGGGCCATGATTTCAACTCCCTACGAGGGTTGTGCGGTTACGCCTTCTGCCGGTTGCGGCGGTTGCTGATGACCATGGAGGTCAGCACCAGCAGGACGGCGACCAGGAACATCGCCGTGCCGATGACGTTGATCTGGACGGGCGTTCCGCGCTGTGCCGAGCCCCAGACGAACATGGGGAAGGTGACGGTCGAGCCCGCGTTGAAGTTGGTGATGATGAAGTCGTCGAAGGAGAGCGCGAAGGACAGCAGCGCGCCCGCGGCGATTCCGGGTGCCGCGATCGGCAGGGTGACCCGCAGGAAGGTCTGCGCCGGACCGGCGTAGAGGTCCTGAGCGGCCTGCTCCAGACGCGGGTCCATGGACATCACGCGCGCCTTGACGGCGACGACGACGAAGCTGAGGCAGAACATGATGTGGGCGATCAGGATCGTCCAGAAGCCCAGCTGCGCGCCGAGGTTGAGGAACAGGGTGAGCAGCGAGGCCGCCATGACGACCTCGGGCATCGCCATCGGCAGGAAGATCAGCGAGTTGACGGTGCCCCGCGCGCGGAACCGGTAGCGGACCAGCGCGAAGGCGATCATCGTGCCGAGCAGGGTGGCGCCGATCGTCGCCCAGAAGGCGATCTGGAGGCTGATCGACAGCGAGCCGCACATGTCGGCGACGCCGCACGGGTCCTTCCAGGCGTCCGTGGAGAACTGCTGCCACTGGTAGTTGAAGCGGCCCTTCGGCTTGTTGAAGGAGAAGACCGTGACGATGACGTTCGGCAGCAGGAGATAGGCGAGGGTCACCAGCCCCGCGATGACGACGAGATGGCGCTTGAGCCAGTTCACGACAGGCATCAGACCAGATCCTCCGTTCCGGCCCTGCGGATGTAGATGGTGACCATGAACAGGATCGCGGCCATCAGAATGAAGGAGAGGGCCGCGGCCGTCGGGTAGTCCAGAATGCGCAGGAACTGGGTCTGGATGACGTTTCCGATCATGCGGGTGTCGGTCGAGCCGAGGAGTTCGGCGTTGACGAAGTCGCCGGCCGCCGGGATGAAGGTCAGCAGCGTGCCGGAGACCACGCCGGGCATCGACAGCGGGAAGGTGACCTTGCGGAAGGTGGTCCAGGGCTTGGCGTACAGATCGCCCGCCGCCTCGTGCAGCCGTCCGTCGATGCGCTCCAGCGAGGTGTAGAGCGGCAGGATCATGAACGGCAGGAAGTTGTACGTCAGTCCGCACACGACCGCGAGCGGTGTCGCGAGGACGCGGTCGCCGGCGGTCCAGCCGAGCGCGTTGGTGACGTCCAGGATGTGCAGCGAGTTGAGAGTGCTCACCACGGGCCCGCTGTCCGCGAGGATCGTCTTCCAGGCCAGCGTGCGGATCAGGAAGCTGGTGAAGAACGGCGCGATCACCAGGACCATGACCAGGTTCCGCCAGCGGCCCGCCCGGAAGGCGATCAGATACGCCAGCGGGTAGCCGAGGATCAGGCACAGGATCGTCGCCGAGCCGGCGTAGAGGATCGAGCGCAGGAACTGCGGCCAGTACTCGGACAGCGCGTCCCAGTAGGTGGAGAAGTGCCAGGTGACCTTGTAGCCCTCCTCCAAGGAACCCGTCTGCACGGACGTGGAGCCCTGGTAGATCATCGGCAGCGCGAAGAAGACGATCAGCCAGAGCAGGCCGGGCAGCAGGAGCCAGTACGGCGTCCAGCGGCCCCGCTTGCGCGGGGGCTTCTTCTCGGGGGTGGGCGCCAGGGGTGGCGCCTCGGTGACGGTGGCCATCAGGCGGCCTCCTCCTCGACCTCGGCGACTCCGGCGTCGATGTCCTGCGCCGCGTCGAGGCCGAAGGTGTGGGCCGGGTTCCAGTGCAGGACGACCTCGGCGCCGGGCACCAGCCGGGCGTCACGGTCGATGTTCTGGGCGTAGACCTCGAACTCCGGGCAGACCGGGCTGTCGATGACGTACTGCGTGGAGACGCCGATGAAACTGGAGTCGGCGATCTTCCCGGTGATCCGGTTGCGGTTCTCGGCGATCTCGCCCGCGTCGTCGGCGTGCGTGAGGGAGATCTTCTCCGGGCGTACGCCGACCAGCACCTTGCCGCCGGTCGTGGTGGGCGCGCCGCAGCGCGACTCGGGCAGCACCAGCTTGCCGCCGCCCGCCCGCAGGACGATGTCGTCGCCGCTCTTGGAGTCGACCTCGGCCTCGATCAGGTTGGAGGTGCCGAGGAAGTTGGCGACGAAGGTGGTGTTCGGGTTCTCGTAGAGGTCGGTGGGCGAGCCGAGCTGCTCGACGCGGCCCGCGTTCATCACGGCGACCGTGTCGGCCATGGTCATGGCCTCCTCCTGGTCGTGCGTGACATGGATGAAGGTGATGCCGACCTCGGTCTGGATCCGCTTGAGCTCCAGCTGCATCTGCCGGCGCAGCTTGAGGTCGAGGGCGCCGAGGGGCTCGTCGAGGAGGAGCACCTTGGGCGTGTTGATCAGCGCGCGGGCCACGGCGACGCGCTGCTGCTGGCCGCCGGAGAGCTGGTGCGGCTTCTTGCGCGCCTGCTCCCCCAGCTGCACCAGCTCCAGCATGTCCTCGACCTGCTTCTTCACGCTCTTGATGCCGCGCCGGCGCAGGCCGAAGGCGACGTTCTCGAAGATGTCGAGGTGCGGGAAGAGGGCGTAGGACTGGAAGACCGTGTTCACCGGCCGCTTGTACGGCGGCAGGTGCGTGACCTCCTGGTCGCCGAGGTGGACGGTGCCGCTGCTGGGCTCCTCCAGGCCGGCGATCATGCGCAGGGTGGTGGTCTTGCCGCAGCCGGACGCGCCGAGCAGGGCGAAGAACGAGCCCTGCGGCACGGTCAGTTCGAGCGGGTGGACGGCCGTGAAGGAGCCGTAGGTCTTGCTGATGCCGGAGAGGCGGACGTCGCCGCTGTTGTCTGTGGTCATCTTCGTCACGCCCCTGTGAGCTTCGCGAACTTCTGCTGGTAGGCCGTCTCTTCCTTCGAGCTCAGCGCGCGGAAGGCGACGGACTTCGCCTGCATGGCCTTGTCGGGAAGGATCAGCGGGTTGTTCGCCGCCGACTTGTCGATCCTGGCGAGGTACGGCTTCACGTCCGCGACCGGGCTCACGTAGTTGATGTACGCGGCGAGCTGGGCCGCCGGCTCCGGCTCGTAGTAGTAGTCGATGAGCCGTTCGGCGTTCGTCTTGTGGCGTGCCTTGTTCGGGATCATCAGGTTGTCGGTGGACGTCATGTAGCCGCTGTCGGGGATGACGTAGGCGATGTCGGGGTTGTCCGCCTGCAGCTGGACGATGTCGCCGCCCCAGGCGACACAGGCCGCCAGGTCGCCCTTGCTGAGGTCGGAGGTGTAGTCGTTGCCGGTGAAGCGGCGGATCTGTCCCCGGTCGACGGCCTTCTGCAGCCGGGCGATCACCGCGTCGTAGTCGTCGTCGGTGAACTTCGCCGGGTCCTTGCCCATGTCGAGCATGGTCATGCCGACGGTGTCGCGCATCTCGGTCAGCAGACCGACCCGGCCCTTGAGCTTGGGGTTGTCGAGCAGGTCGGACATCGACTTCACCTCGACGCCGTCGAGCGCCTTCTTGTTGAAGGCGACGACCGTCGAGATGCCCTGCCAGACGTACGAGTAGGCGCGGCCGGGGTCCCAGTCGGGGTTGCGGAACTGGTCGGAGAGGTTGGCGAAGGCGTGCGGCAGGTTGGACGCGTCGAGTTTCTGGACGTAGCCCAGGCGGATCATGCGGGCGGCCAGCCAGTCGGTGAGCACGATGAGGTCGCGGCCGGTGTCCTGGCCCGCGGCGAGCTGCGGCTGGATCTTGCCGAAGAACTCGTCGTTGTCGTTGATGTCCTCGGTGTACTTGACCGTGATGCCGGTCCGCTTGCGGAACGCGTCCAGCGTCGGGTGGTGCTTCTCGCTGTCGTCGACGTCGATGTACTCGGGCCAGTTGGAGAAGTTGATCTGCTTCTCCTTGGCCGAGTGGTCGTCGGCGGACTGGCCGCCTTCCGTCTTGCCGGCCGCGGGGATCCCGCAGCCGCTCAGCGCGGCGATGCCACCGGCGGCGAGCGCGCCGCCCGCGGAGGCGCGCAGCAGGGAACGGCGGGTCATGGCGGCCCGTCCGTTGCGGTAACTGCGCCGCACGGCGGCCGCAACGACCGGTGACAGGCGGTCGGGCTCGTACTGCTCCATGCGCGTGCTGCCCTTTCGGGAGTGCGGCCGCGGGTCGGGCGGCCTGTTCTTCACCCGGCGGTAGCCGGATCTTTGCTACAGCCGGTCCCCGAAGACGGTGCGGTGCCAGTCCTTCCTGGCCACCGCGGTGTTGTCGAACATGACGTGCTTGATCTGGGTGTACTCCTCGAAGGAGTACGCGGACATGTCCTTGCCGAAGCCGGACGCCTTGTAGCCGCCGTGCGGCATCTCGCTGATGATCGGGATGTGATCGTTGATCCACACACAGCCCGCCCTGATCTCGCGGGTGGCGCGGTTCGCCCGGTAGACGTCGCGGCTCCAGGCGGAGGCGGCGAGGCCGTACGGGGTGTCGTTGGCGAGCCAGATCCCATCGTCGTCGCTGTCGAACGGCAGGACCACCAGAACCGGGCCGAAGATCTCGGACTGGACGATCTCGCTGTCCTGGGCGGCGTCCGCGACCAGGGTGGGACGGAAGTAGGCGCCCTTCTCCAGGTCTCCCCCGGGGGCCTCGCCGCCGGTCACCACGCGCGCGTAGGAGCGCGCCCGCTCGACGAAGCCGGCCACGCGGTCGCGCTGGGCGTGCGAGATCAGCGGGCCGAGGTCGGTGCCGGGGGCGAAGGGGTCGCCGAGCCGGACGCTCTCCATGAGGGCGGCCGTCCTGTCGACGAAGGCCTCGTACAGGGGGCGCTGCACGTACGCGCGCGTGGCGGCCGTGCAGTCCTGGCCGGTGTTGATGAGCGCACCGGCGACGGCGCCGTTGACGGCGGCGTCGAGGTCCGCGTCGTCGAAGACGACGAAGGGGGCCTTGCCGCCGAGCTCCAGGTGGATGCGCTTGACGGTGGCGGTGGCGATCTCGGCGACGCGCCTGCCGACGGCGGTGGAGCCGGTGAAGGAGGTCATGACGACGTCCGGGTGGCCTACGAGATGCTCACCGGCCTCCTTGCCGGTCCCCGAGACGATGTTGATGACACCGTCCGGGATGCCCGCGTCGGTCGCCGCCTGGGCGAACATCAGCGAGGTGAGCGGGGTGAGCTCGGCGGGCTTGAGCACGATGGTGTTGCCCGCGGCGATCGCCGGGAGGATCTTCCAGGCGGCCATCTGCAGCGGGTAGTTCCAGGGCGCGATCGAACCGACGACGCCGATGGGCTCACGGCGTACGTACGAGGTGTGGTCGCCGGAGTACTCACCGGCCGACTGGCCCTGCAGCTGCCGGGCGGCGCCCGCGAAGAAGGCGGTGTTGTCGATGGTGCCCGGCACGTCGAACTCGCGCGTCAGCTTCAGCGGCTTGCCGCACTGCAGGGACTCCGCGCGGGCGAAGTCCTCGGCGCGGTCGGCGAGCACGGCGGCGAAGCGGTGCAGTGCGTCCGAGCGCTCGCCGGGGGTGGCCCCCGACCAGCCGGGGAAGGCCGCGCGTGCCGCTGCGACGGCCGCGTCGACGTCGTCGGGTCCCGCCAGTTCGTAGGTGTACACCTCCTCGCCAGTGGCCGGGTCGACGACCGCGTGCGTCCGGCCGGAGGTGCCCTTCGTCAGGCGGCCGCCGATGAATTGCGCACCGTCCGCGAAGCGGTCCTGCGCCGGAAATCGTTCCGGGGTTGCGTTGCCCGGGTTGTGCATGTCGCTCTCCTCCGCCTTCGCCCCGCGGCTCGGGGGGCGGGTGGCGTAGCTCCAGCTCGATTTGAGTGCCGATCCTGACAGAGCAACAGCGGTCCTACAAGTGATTCCGTTGTTGCCTTTCGGTTACGCGACGGAATCTGTCGACCAGGTGTCGAGTGAGCGCGGGAAAGGGGGGACGGAGTGTCAGTGGTGCCTGCCAGACTCGCGTGCATGGAGAGGATCACGGGGAGGATCGACTCGCGGGAGGCCCTGGTCAGGGCGGTCCGCGCGGGGGCGAAGATCAAGTATCTGCATTTCTGGGGACACCGGGCGCGGGCCGACGGGCGGGTCGGTGCCAGTTGCCTCAGTCAGTGGTGGCCGTCGCCGTTCACGGTCGACGGGGTGGAGTACGGCACGGCCGAGCACTGGATGATGGCGCGGAAAGCGCAGCTGTTCGGGGACGCGGAGGCCGAGCGGCGCGTGCTCGCCGCCGGGCATCCCTCCCTCGCCAAGAAGGCGGGGCGCCTGGTGCGCGGCTTCGACGAGGCGATATGGGAGCGGGAGCGCTTCGCGATCGTGGTCGAGGGCAGCGTCCACAAGTTCGCCGCCGACGCGGATCTGCGGGACTACCTGCTGCGCACCGGCGACCGCGTACTGGTCGAGGCGAGCCCGGTGGATCGGGTCTGGGGCATCGGCCTCGCGGCGGACGACGAGGCGGCGTCCGATCCGGAGCGCTGGCAGGGGCCGAACCTGCTGGGGTTCGCGCTGATGGAGGCGCGGGAGCGGTTGCGGGTTTCGGCGGACGGGGCAGGGGCGGTATGAGAAGGGGCCGGCCTTGGCGGCCGGCCCCTCACCGGACATGCCGGTTCGCGTTCAGGACGCGCCGATGCCGCCCATGATGCTCGCGAAGAGCAGCAGGCCCAGCAGCGGCAGGATCACGGTGGCCACGATGCCGCAGACGAGACCCGCGGTCGCCGCACCCTTGTTGTTGGCCTCGCCGCGGTTGGCTCTGCCCCGACCTACCGCGCCGAAGATGATCGCGAGGATGCCGAGGATCACTCCGAAGAACCACAGGATGAAGGTGAGACTGCAGACCACCCCGATGATGCCCAGCACCAGCCCCGAGGTGCCCATGCCGTTGCGCGGCTGGGCCGGCACACCGTAGCCGGGGGCCTGCGGGTAGCCCACGGGCGGCGCCGCCGGGTAGGACGGGCCCGTCTGGGGATAGCCGTAACCCGGGCCGGACTGCTGCGGGTATCCGTATCCCGGGGCCGGCTGCTGCGGGGGCTGGCTCGGCGGGCCGAAGCCACCGGGCGCGGGATTGGTGTCGGACATGGAACGGTCTCCCCTCCGTTGACGGTCAAGGCATCGTAATGGCCGGGCAAGGTCCCGACGAGGGGGTTCGCGCAGGTTGTTGCAGGCGGGAGGGGCCGGCCGGCTCAGCGGTCGGCCGGGAACGTCGCCGAGACGGTGTGGGCGGAGCCGTAGTACGGATCGGAGTCCGTGCCGCCGTCGTGGAGGGCGAACGAGATGCCGATGGCGATGAGGACGATCACGGCGACGCCGAGGACGATCCCGATGACGCCCATGACCAGGCCGGCCTGGGCCTGGCCGCGGTTGTCGGCCTCGCCCCGCTCGGCCCTCCGGCGGCCCTTGATGCCGAAGACGACGGCGAGGATGCCGAGCACGACGGAGACCACGCCGTACAGGCAGAACAGGCACAGGGAGAGGATGCCGAGCACCAGCGACGCGATGCCCATGCCGTTCTGCGGGGTCATCGGCATGCCGGGCCAGCCGTAGCCGCCGGGGTAGCCGTATCCGTAGCCGACCGGCGGCGGGGCGGGTATACCGGGGCCGGGGCCGGAGGGCGCGGGCGGCGGAGGCGGCACCGGGGAGCCGACCGGGGCCGGACCGGGCGGGCCGTAGCCGGACGCGGCCGGTGGTGCCGGCGGAGCGGGCGGGGCGAAGCCGTCGGAGGGCATGGAGATCACGGTGGCCTGATCGTGCACGGACGGCGGCTGGTCCTGCACCGGGGGCGGCTGCACGGGCTGCTGCGGCGTCTTGTCCAGCGATGGCCGGTGCTCGGGCGGCGCCCATGGATCCCGGTCGGCGCCGGCGGCCCCGTTCGGCTGCGTTCCGTCCGTCACGTGCACGTCCCCCTCGGTCGTTCGTCCCGCCATGCTAAGGCCTGGCCTCTGCGCTGCCGCTTCCCGGTCCTGCTGCTTTCTCGTACCGGTCCGGTGACAGCCCCGCCCGCTCCCGTCGGCCGTGCCGCAATAATCCGCCAGCCTCTCCCACCGGGCGCGAATACGATGTTCGTACACGATCAGCCGATCACCCGCGCCGCGGCCCCCGGGAGCACGCAGGCGCCGTTCCGGGGAGGAATCCTTGACCGAGCATCTCGACGCGTCCGCCGCACCGCTGCGCGACCTCCACGGCTTCATCGCCGGACTGCCCAAGGCGGAACTGCACGTCCACCACGTCGGCTCCGCCTCCCCCCGTATCGTCGCGGAACTCGCCTCCCGCCACCCCGACTCCAAGGTGCCCACCGACCCCGAGGCCCTGGTCGACTACTTCACGTTCACGGACTTCGCCCACTTCATCGACGTGTACCTGTCCGTCGTGGACCTGATCCGCACCCCGGAGGACGTACGGCTGCTGACGTACGAGATCGCCCGCGACCTGGCCCGCCAGCAGGTCCGCTACGCCGAGCTGACCATCACCCCCTGGTCCTCGACCCGCCGCAACATCGACGAGCGCGCCTTCATGGACGCCATCGAGGACGCGCGCAAGGCGGCCGAGGCCGAGTTCGGGACCGTGCTGCGCTGGTGCTTCGACATCCCCGGCGAGGCCGGTCTGGAAGCCGCCGAGGAGACGACCCGGCTGGCGACCGACGACCGCCTGCGACCCGAGGGCCTCGTCTCGTTCGGGCTCGGCGGGCCCGAGATCGGTGTGCCGCGGCCGCAGTTCAAGCCGTACTTCGACCGGGCCATCGCCGCCGGTCTGCGCTCGGTGCCGCACGCCGGCGAGACCACCGGCCCCGAGACGGTGTGGGACGCGCTCACCGACCTGCGCGCCGAGCGCATCGGACACGGCACCAGCTCCTTCAAGGACGCGAAGCTGCTCGCGCACCTCGCCGAGCACCGCATCCCGCTGGAGGTCTGCCCCACCTCCAACATCGCCACCCGGGCGGTGCGCACCCTCGACGAGCACCCGATCAAGGAGTTCGTGCAGGCCGGGGTCGTCATCACCGTCAACTCCGACGACCCGCCGATGTTCGGCACCGACCTCAACAACGAGTACGCGGTCGCCGCCCGGCTGCTGAACCTGCACGAACAGGGCCTGGCGGAGCTGGCGAAGACGGCGGTCGACGTCTCCTTCCTCGACGAGCCCGGCAAGGCCCGGATCCGCCAGGAGATCGACACCTACACCGCCTCTTGGCTCGCGCCCTGATCCCGTCACAATGAGGGCCATGCAGAACGTGACCGTCGTGGCCCACCGCGGAGACCCCTACCGGGTCCGCGAGAACACCGTCGCCTCGCTGCGTTCCGCGCTCGAACTGGGCGCGGACGCCGTCGAGATCGACGTACGCCTGACCAGGGACGGCGTCCCCGTGCTGCTGCACGACGAGACGCTGAAACGGCTGTGGGAGCACGAGCGGCCCCTCGCCTCGCTGTCGGCGGACGAGGTGCGCGGTCTCACGGACGGCGGGGTGCCGACCCTGGCGGAGGCGCTGGCCGCCACCGGCGGTGGCCGGCTCATGCTCGATCTGCCCGGCACCCGGGAGGTGCGGACGGCCCGCCGGATCGTGGACGCCGTACGGGAGGCGGGGGCGGCCGACCGCGTGTACTACTGCGCGGACGCGGCCGCCATGCTCGCCGTGCGCGGCGCCGACCCGTCCGCCGAGATCGCCCTGACCTGCACCAGCCTCGCGCCGCCGCGTCCCGCCCTGCTCGCGGCGGTGAAGCCGCGCTGGCTCAACTACCGCTGGCCGCTGGTGGATCACGACCTCGCCGCGCGCATCCACCACGACGGCTATCTCGTCGCCGTCTGGACGCCGGACACCCGGCGCTCCATGCGCCGGATGATCGACGCGGGCGTCGACTCGATCACGACCAACCGCGTGGACGTGCTGTGCGCGCTGCGGGACCGCGCCTCCCGGCCCTCCTCCGAACGCTGAGGCATCGTCCGCACGTCCGCACTCAAGCAGCGGGCACCGCGGCCGGAACCGGATACGGAGCGAGAGCCTCAAGCCGCTTGATCCGCCTGCGCACGACGTACAGCGGGATCACCCCGAACACCCCGAACGACATGTCGATCACCGACCACCAGAAGGGGATGCCCCGGATCGGTCCGCAGATCAGGGCCAGGGGGATGATCCCGGCGCAGGCGATCATCGCGAACTCGACGACCCAGACGTTGCGTACGGGGTCGCGGTAGGGGCCGTAGAAGGCGACCGCGATGACGAGGTGGGCGAAGGCCAGCCAGTCGGTGCCGTAGAGGAGGAAGGGGTGGTCGGCGTCGGCGGTGTCCAGTCCGTGCCGTACGCGCTCGATCCAGTTCATCAGCGCGGGCAGGTGCTCCGGCACGGACAGGGACCGCAACAGGTCCTCGGTCCAGCGCAGTTCGTGCACCAGGGGGAAGGCCGTGGCGCCGCTGAGCACCAGGCAGACGACGAAGAGGACCAACCAGGCACGGATGCCCTTGAGCAGGGCGGCTCTGTCGCTCATGGGGACAGCGTACGCCCGGAATTGAACATGTTCAAAAGCTATCGGCCCCGGTCGGACGCCGAAGGGGTCGCGGCGCTGCGGGTGCTCGCCGCGGACGGCCACATCGAGGGGACCTGGGTCGCCGTCCTCGCGGAGGAGGCGGACGGACTGACGCGTTCGTCCGCGGGCGGGCGCCCGGTGGGCGCGGTGGTGGATGCGGTACTGGGTCCGGCGGTCCGGCGGTCCTGGCTCGGGTGCGGGCTTCGCGGCTCGGGCGTCGCCGACCGGTGCGGCGGCGTCGACGGGCTGCTCGCGGGCGGCGGGGCGAGCGGGACCGCCGGCGAGCCGTGGCCCTCCGAGGCGGTCAGCCGCAGCGGCAGCACGACGAGGGCGGCCACCCCGCAGGTCACGGCGGCCCCTGCTGCGGCCCGCAGCAGCCGGCGGCGGGAGGCACCGCGGCGGATCGCCTCGTAGCGGCCGGGGGGTGCGCCGAGGTACTCGGTGGGGGGCCGCATGATGACGGTCAGCGGGTCGTCGGGGTCGTACTCCGGGCCGTCGTCAGAGTGTGTGATCAAGACTTCTCCTCAGGTGGGCGCGGAGCAGTTCGCGGGCCGTGTGGAGGTCGGCCTTGACCGTCCCTTCCTTGCGTCCGGTGAGCACGGACACCTCCCGGATCGGCATGTCAGCGTAGTAGTGCAGGAGGATCGGGACGCGCAGTCGTTCCGGCAGCGACTGCACCAGCAGCCGTACCGAGGGGTCCGCCTGTTCCGTCGCCGGGGCGACGGCCGCCTCGGTGGTGGCCCGGCGCACCGCTCTGCGCTCGCGCTCCAGCTTGCGCCAGTGGTCCCGGACGAGATTGGCAGCGGTGACATAGAGGAAACCGCGCGGCTCGGCCACGGCCGTCCAGCGGGCCCACAGCCGGGTGAACGCCTCCGAGGCGATCTCGTGGGCCGTCTCGTCGTCGTCGACCAGCCGGCGGACCCAGCCGGCGAGACGCGGGTAGAGGGCGGCGAACAGCTCGGACGCGGCCTTCTCTCGGGACCGGTTCAACGTTCTCCCGGGGTGTGGGGCATGCGTGGGGGGTGGGGCAGTCGTGCGCGTGGGCGGGCGGCT
>NZ_JAFJSY010000081.1 GCF_019857225.1 Streptomyces plumbidurans | reverse complement strand
GGGCATGCGTGGGGGGTGGGGCAGTCGTGCGCGTGGGCGGGCGGCTGTGGGTCTCGTGGGTCTCGTGGGTCTCGTGGGTCTCGTGGGTCTCGTGGGTCTCGTGGGTGAAGAGCCCGGGCCGAGGGCGTACGTTCCATCGGCCCGGGCTTCGGGACGGGACCGGCGGGGGCCGGTCAGCGGCTCGTGGAGCTGAGCCGGGCGAAGACGATCACGTTGTCGCGGTAGCCGTCACCGGTCAGTGCGCCGCCGCAGGTGATGAGCCGCAGCTCCGGCCGGTCCACGTTCCCGTAGACGTCATGGGTCGGGAAGTGGTCCTTGGCCACCGTCCGTACGCCGGTCACGGAGAACTCCGCAGCCGTGCCGTTCTCCAGGCGCGCCACGATCTTCTCGCCCCGGTGCAGCTCCTCGAGATGCCGGAACACCCCGTCCCCGTAGGCGCCGACCGTGACATGGCCGAGGATCACCGACGGGCCCATCTGGCCCGGTGTCGGGGAGTGCTCGTACCAGCCCGCCTCGTCGTGCGCCGTGATCGGCGGCACCTGCACGGTGCCGTCCGCGGCCAGGCCCAGCTTCATCACCGGGGTGTCGACCCCGATGGCCGGAATCCGGAGCCCGACCGGGACGGATCGCCCCACCGCCGGCACCGACCCGGCGGACGGCGGCGCGGAGGACGAGGACGCCGAGGTCGAGGGTGCCGAGGCCGACGGTGCGCCCGCCCGGCCCACGTCGGACGAGCCACCCGTCGTGGCACCGGGGCCGCCGCAGCCCACGAGCAGCGTGGCCAGCGCCGCGGCGGCGAGGGCGTGCCTGGAGAGCGGCCTCATGCCCCGTTCGCCTGCCGGCGGCGTACGAGGAAGACCGCTCCGCCACCGAGCGCGACGGCCGCGGCGGCGCCCCCGCCGATCAGCGCGCCCGTACCGGAGCCGGAACTCTGCGGTGCCACACCGGTGTTGGGCGCGCCGCTCGGCACGGCGGAGACCTGGTCGGAGGGCGCGCGGGTCGGGGCCGCGCTCGGGACGGCGCTCGCCCCGTCGGAGGCGGGAGCCTGGCTGGGGGTCGGGGTGGCGGTGGCACTGCGGGCGGGGCGGGGGGTCGCGGACCCTCCGTCGGCGAAGGCGGGCACCGCGCCCGCCAGGACGGCGGTGCACGCAAGTGCCATGGCACTGAGGCCCGTTCGGCGCATGAATCGCTCTCTTTCGTCGGCCCGCACGGTGCTCGACCGGCGGGCTGTGTCATGGATCGAGCGGAGAGACGAGGCAGCCCCGGCGTGGGTTGTAAAGAACGGGCAAAGCCATGCGGGCGGCCGTGGGGGCCGCTGCTCGGGGGCTTTTTGGTGACGACCGTGAGCGCATCTTGAAGGTGTCTTGCGGCGTCACCAGCCATGACGTAACTAGATGAATCATGAACCTGTTCACCCGAGCTGCGTCCCTGCGCCGCCCGGCTCCCCCCACCGCACCCGTCCCCCAACTCGCCCCGGAGGCACCGGCCTTTCCCCCCAGAGCCGGTATGCCGGACCCCGCCCTCGCGGAGTTGACCGGGGAGTGGATCATCGACCCGGCGCACAGCCGCATCGGTTTCTCCGTGCGGCACGCCATGGTGACGACGGTCCGCGGGGCGTTCACGGAGTACGAGAGCCGGCTCCACTTCGACGGCAGCGACCCCTCCCGTTCACGGGCCGAGATCGTGATGGCCACCGGATCGGTCGACACCGGTGTCGAGCAACGCGACGCCCATCTGATCGGCCGCGACTTCCTGGACGCCAGGAACTACCCGCAGATGCGCTTCGTCAGTACGACGGTGAAGCTGCTGGGCAGCGACGTCTACCGGATGACCGGCGACCTCACCATCAAGCGCACCACACGCCCCGTCGACCTGGACCTCACCTACATCGGGCACGTCACCGACCCGTTCGGCATGCAGCGGGTGGGCTTCGACGGCACGACCACCATCAACCGCACCGAATGGGGCCTGAGTTACAGCCAGAAGCTGGCGGAGGGAGGCGCCATGGTGAGCGAGAAGGTGCGCCTGCAGTTCGACATCGCCGCCATCCGCTCGGACGCGGCACCGCAGTTCTGAAGGGAAGGCGTGACCCGGATCGCTGGTCGGCATTCTGGAGCTCTGGGAAATATCTGAGAGAAGGACCGCCGCGCCGGCACTGCTAGCCGTGTGACCGGCGCGGACGTATCCAGGGTCTCAGAGACCTCACAGAACCTCCCGGGAACCTCGTAAGCGGGACCGCCAGGGTGAGCGGGTCCCCAGGCGCGCGGCGCCGGGAATCCCCCGACCGGTGCCGCGTGCTTCCTCACGTACGAAGCGGAGCACGCTCACCATGTCTGCCACCACTTCCCGTACCCGTCCCCAGTCACGGAGCGGGTCCGCCCCTGGGTCTCGGCCCGGAGCCCGTCCGCGGCCCCGTCGGCCGCCGGAGCCCGTCCGGTTGATCGGTCCGGGGAGGAACGCTCTGGAGGGGGCGGCGGCCGTGCTGTGTGCCGTGGCTGCCATGACGGTCGTGTCCGCGGGGGCGCTCGGACTGTTGCATGCCGGCTCGGTCGGCTCTCTCTGGTCGCTGACCGCGACGGTGACCGCCATGGCCGTCGGCGGTTCCGTGACCGGCGGTTCGTCGACGTCGGGAGGTGCTGGGGCCACAGGCGGACTGGACTCCCTGCTCGGCGGCACGGGCGGCGGCCTGGGGCCGTCGCTGAGCGCCACGGCCGACGGCGTACCGCTCACCGTGACGCTGGTCGGCGCGGTCGCCCTGTGGATCGCGTTCTCCCGACGACTGCGCCGGGCGAACCGGGTCCGGTTCACCGCCGGTGAACTGGCCGTACGGGCGGCCGGGGCAGGAGCCGCGGCCTTCGTACTCTTCCTGATCCTGGCCGGCCTCGCACACGGCTCGGCGGTCCTGCCCGAGTCGACGACCTCCCGGCTCGCCGGAGTCGGCGGGAACGCGAACAGCACGGGCTTGGGTTCGTTCCTGGGCGGTGGCGGTATGTCGGCCCGGCCGGTCCTGACATACCGGGTGAACGCGATGTCGGCCGGCTTCGGGGCGGTGCTCTGGGTGGCCGTCGCGCTCGGTGTGGGATTCCTGATCAGCCGTCGAGCGCGGCTGCCGCTGGGCGGCACGCTGGACGGGCTGCGGTCCGGCTGGGGCCGAAGCCTGTCGGCAATCGTCCGTACGGGTCTGGTGTGCGCGGCCGTTCCCCTCGTCTGCCTCGTGTTCGTGGGCGCGGCGGTCGGAGGCCGGGTCGGCACGGCGGCGGGCGCGGCACTGCTGCTCGTCCCGAACGCCCTGGCGGTGTTCGGGACCCTGGGCGTCGGTGCCTCGTGGACGGCCGCCATGCACCCTGTGCGGCACGAATCCAGCAGCCCGCTCGCCTCTCTGCTCGGCGGTCTGGGCGGGGCGGACGCCGGTCAACGGCCCGACCGTGTCGAGCATCTGCGGTCCTGGTCGGTGGGCGGACTGCCGCTGTGGCTCGCTCTGCTCGTCATCACCGGACTCGTGCTGCTGGGCTGTGCCTGGCGGGCGGCCCGCGCCACGAAGGCGGCCCACCGAAAACCGCTGCACGACTACCGGGGCCCGCTGGCCCAACACCTGGGCATGGCAGAGCGGTTCGGTGTTCTCACGGCCGTGGTGCTGGGCGCGGCGGTCTGGGCGGCCGGACTGTCGGGGCGGTTCGGCATCAGTCTGTTCGGCAGTGAAATGGGCGGAACACACGCCGAGTTCCAGTGCGGTGTGCTGTGGCCGGTCGTCTTCGGGCTGCTTCTCGGGAGTCTGACCGGGCTCGGCGGAAGTCTGCTGTGCGCGGAACTGCAACGACGGGGACGGTGAACATCGGTCGGTCACGGTTCCGCCGGGCTGTGGACTTACGTGGTGCAGACGCATCGTTTCGTAGCCTACCCCGCAGGCTCGCGGCCGCCGCGGGCTGCATGCCTGCTGCCCTACGCCTGCGCCCCCGCGATGCTCGGAGTTCGTACCGGCCGCCTGGAGGCTCCCTTTGACATCCGCCGATCGTTCCGCCCTGTCCGGCACCGGTTCGGGTCCCCAACGCGGCCACGGCGCTGTCGGCGAGGCGAACCTGCTCGTCGTGGACGACGAACCCACCGTGCGGGAACTGCTGTGTGCGGCGCTGCGGTACGCCGGTTTCACCGTGGCCGCGGCCGGCACCGGGCAGGAGGCTCTGGAACGTGCACAGGAAAGAACGCCCGATCTCGTCCTGCTGGACGTGATGCTGCCCGACCTGGACGGCTTCGAGGTGATCCGGCGGCTCCGCGAGCGGCACCGGCCCGGATCGGCGACCCACGGCGGTCACATCCCCGTCATGTTCCTGACCGCCCGTGACCGGACGCGGGACAAGATCGAGGGCCTGGTGCTGGGCGGCGACGACTACGTGACCAAGCCGTTCGACCTTCAGGAGCTGATCGCCCGTATCCGTGCCGTGTTGCGCCGCACCGGCGGCGACCCCACCGCCCTGCTGCGAGCGGCCGACCTCGAACTCGACCCGGACGGCGTCCAGGCCACCCGGGCGGGCGAGCCGCTGAGGCTGTCGCCCACCGAGTTCCGGCTGCTGCACCACCTGATGGCCAACGCCGGGCGCACAGTCTCCAAGGCGCAGATCCTCCAGCGGGTGTGGGACTACGACTTCAACGGCGACACGGGCATCGTCGACACCTACATCAGCTACCTGCGCCGCAAGATCGACAACGGGGGACCGAAACTCATCCACACCGTGCACGGCGTGGGTTACGTGCTGCGCGGACCGAAGCCGTGAACCGGAGCCGTCGCGTCCGGGCGCTGTGGGCGCGCGCGTCCTTGCGCAGTCGGGTGCTGTTGTTGGCCGTCACCCTGCTGACCATCGGGTTCACGGCGTTCGCCCTGGTCACCGGCAACGCCCTGCGCGGCTATCTGGCGGACCGCGTCGACTCCCAACTGCACGCCACGGCCGAGGTGTTCGCCGTACTGCCGCCCGAGGTGGCGCGAGCCGGGGCAGGCCGGACGCCGCCGGCGGGACTGGCCGACCTCGGTACGAAGGTCCTCGGCAACCCGGTCGTCATCTACGTCTCCCAGGACGGCACCGTGGAGAGCGGCATCGAATCCCTCCTGGGAGAGAACCGTCCGGGCGAGACGCGGGGTCCGGCGATTCCCCGGCTCGACGCGGCAGCGGTCGCCGCACGGGGCGGCCGCCCGTTCACCGTCGGCAGCACGGACGGCGACACCCGGTGGCGAGTGACCGCCGCGCCCAGAGTGTCGCGCGCCGGACTGCTCGGGGCCGCGTCAACGGCAGCGGACGGCTCCGGCAGTGTGGTCGTGGCGACCTCACTGGACCAGGTGGACGGGACGGTGAACCGCATGTGGCAGAGCTACCGGACCACCGGCCTCGGCCTGCTCGGCGTGCTGGCGGTGGCCGGCTGGTTCGCGGTCCGCTCGGGGCTGCGTCCGTTGACCCTCGTCGAGCAGACCGCCGCCGAGATCGCGCGCGGCGACCTCTCGCGCCGGATGCCCGACCTGGCCGGGCCCAGAACCGAGTTGGGAAGACTGTCGGCCGCGTTGAACGGCATGCTCGGGCAGTTGGAGGCCGCCTTCGCCGCCCGGGCCGAGTCCGAGGCGCGGATGAGCCGGTTCGTCGCCGACGCCAGCCATGAACTGCGCACCCCGCTCGCCGGGATCAAAGGGCTGACCGACCTCCACCGCATGGGCGCCCTCTCCGACCAGGAGGGTGTGGACGACACGATGGACCACATCGCCCGCGAGTCCGAACGTCTCTCCCGGCTCGTCGAGGACATGCTCCAACTGGCCCACCTCGACGCACAGGCGCGGCGAACCCCCGGAGACCGAACAGTGCCCGACCTCGACCTCGCCCCCGCCGACCTGCGCACCCTCGCGGCCGACGCCCTGCACGACGTACGTGCCCTGGACCCCGAGCGCCCCGTCACGTTCACCGGCCCGGCCGGCCACGGACTGCCCGGCCCCGCACCGGCCCTCGCCGACGAGGCCCGCCTGCGTCAGGTCGTCACCAACCTGGTCGGCAACGCCGTCACCCACACCTCACCCGGCACACCGCTGCGGATCGGTGTGGGAACGGTCGGCGACCATGCCGTGCTGGAGGTCGCCGACCGAGGAGCGGGGCTCACCCCGCAGCAGTGTGACCGCATCTTCGACCGCTTCTACCGAGCCGACACCTCCCGCAGCCGGACCACCGGCGGGGCCGGTCTCGGCTTGGCCATCGTCCAGTCCCTGGTCACCGCCCACGACGGACAGGTCGAGGTCGACTCGGCTCCCGGAAAGGGGAGTACGTTCCGGGTCCGTCTACCGCGGCTCACCTGCGAGGGAACGACGACGGACCCACCCGGCCCGCCCCGGCGTCGTGCAGGGTGACCGCGAGCCGAGAACCGATGCGCTCCCGCCGCCGGACATGGCAGTCAGCTCGCCCGGGTCGCCGGCACGACCGGCAGCCTCCCGGTCAGGTAATGCTGGATGACAGGCACCACGCAGGCGACGAGCTGCTCGATCTCGGCCCTGGCCAGGGGCGCCACGCCCAGGATGTGTCGGCCGTCGCCGTCCCTCCCACCAACCACAACACCCACGAGCCCACGAACCACAACACCCACGAGCCGGAGAGAACCACATGAAAGCAGTGCGATTCCACGAGTACGGCGACAGCTCGGTACTCGCGCAGGAAGAAGTCGCGACCCCGCAGCCAGGCTCCGGGCAGGTGCTGGTCAAGGTCGCCGCCACCTCCTTCAACCCCGCCGACGCCGCGCTGCGCTCCGGGTTCATGCGGGAGTTCATCCCGGTCGAGCTTCCCTACACGACCGGCGTGGATCTCGCCGGAACGGTCGCCGCCGTCGGACCGGACGTCACCGGCTGGGCCGAGGGGGCACGCGTGGCCGCGTTCCTGCCGCTGGCCTCCGGGGGCGCCGCCGCCGAATACGCGCTCGCCCCGGCGGACATCCTGGCTGCCGTGCCCGACGGTGTGGACCTGGTCGCCGCGGCCGCCCTGCCCGGCACCGGACTCACCGCCTGGCAGGCACTCTTCGAACACGGTGGCGTCCAGCCGGGGCAGCGTGTCCTGGTCAACGGCGCCGGCGGGGCCGTGGGAGGTTATGCGGTCCAACTCGCCAAGCACGCGGGGGCTGAGGTCACCGCCGTCGCGGGCTCCCGCAGCCTCGACCGTGTCCGCGTCTACGGGGCCGACCACGTCGTCGACTACACCGCCACCCCCGTGACGGAAGCCGCGAAGGGACCGTTCGACCTCGTGCTCCACTTCGCGCGGTCCACTCCCGAGGAGGCCGACGCCCTCGCCAGGCTGGTTGCCGACAGCGGCTCGTTCGTCACGGGCACCACCCCGCCCGGCACCGGGACCGGCCGCGGCGTGAAGGTCATACGGATGGCCGTCCGCAGCGACGCGACGCAGTTGACCCGGATGTTCGACCTGGCCGCCTCGGGGGCCCTGCGGATCAACGTCGCCGACCGCCGCCCCCTGGCAGACATCGCGGACGTCCACGAAGAGGCCGCCCAGGGCCGGCTGGCCGGCAAGACCGTCCTGATCCTCTAGAAAAGGGCCGTCGAAGCGGCCGGGACCCGCCTTCGCGCCAACCGATAGTCATCGTCACAAAAGTCCCGGCCAGGCTCACAACCCCACGATCCGGTTCCACCTCCTGGCGAACTCCACCCGCTCCTTCGACGTGATGTCGCGAGCGATCACGAGCCGCTCGCGCATCGCGTCGTCCGGGAAGATCAACGGGTTGTTAGCGAGGTCGGCGGTGTCCTTGTCCTTGGAGTCGGCGAGAACGTGCCGGGCGGCCGGGACCGGGCAGACGTAGTTCACCCAGGCGGCGAGTTCGGCGGCGACCTCGGGCTCGTAGTAGTGGTCGACGAGGCGTTCGGCGTTGCGCTTGTGCTCGGCGCGGTCCGGGACCATCAGGGAGTCGGACCACAGCTCCGCGCCCTCCTCGGGCACGACGAAGCGGATGTGCGGGTTGTCCGCCTGGAGCTGGATGACGTCGCCGGAGTACGCCTGGCAGGCCAGCACGTCCCCGCTGACCAGGTCCTTTGTGTAGTCGTTGCCGGTGAAGCGGCGGATGTGGCCCTGCGCCACGTACCTCTCGACCTGGTCGCAGACGTGGTGGAAGTCGTCGGCCGTCCAGCGGGTGATGTCGACGCCGTCGCCCTGCATCAGCAGCGCGAACGCCTCGTCCAAGCCGGACAGCAGGGTCACCCGGCCCTTGAGGTCGCCCGCCCACAGATCGGAGACGTGCCGGATCTCGCGGCCCAGCCTGCGGCGGTCGTAGGCGATGCCGGTGATGCCGGACTGCCAGGGCACCGAGTACCTGCGGCCCGGGTCGAAGGCGGGCGAACGCAGCTGCGGGTCGAGGTACTTGGCGACGTTCGGCTGCCCGGCCCGGTCCATCTCCTGGACCCAGCCCAGCCGTACGAACCGTGCGCACATCCAGTCGCTCATGACGATCAGGTCGCGGCCGGTCCGCTGGTGGTTCATCAGGGCGGGGCTGATCTTGCCGAAGAACTCGTCGTTGTCGTTGATCTCCTCGGTGTACTTGACGGAGATCCCCGTCTGCTTCTCGAAGGCCTCCAGCGTGGGCCGTCGGCCGGGGTTGTCGTCGTCGGTGTCGATGTACAGCGGCCAGTTCGCCCAGTTCAGCCGCTTGTCGCTGCCCGACAGATCCGCGCCCGCACGCTCGCCCGGCTGCACATACGCGGCCGGCACCCCGCACCCGGCCAGCCCGCCGAGCACCGCGCCCCCGCCCAGCGCGCGCAGCAGGGACCGGCGGGAGAGGGAGCTTTTCCTCGCCGTGAAGAGGGCGCTGGTCTTCGCGGTGAAGAGGGAGCTGGTCCTCGCTGTGAAGGGCATTGCCGCAGCATGCCGCCCCTGTTCGCGCCCCGGCAATCGACGCTGCGTCGAGTGCGCCCGCGCAGGCCGGACACCCTGTCGATCACTTCGCCGCCACCGGCGCCGGTGACCGGGGAGGGACGGAGTGACCCGGCGACCCCGCGGGCGGCAGGGCGACCTCCACGATCAGCCCACCGGCCGGACGGGTCCGGGCCCGTACGCGCCCGCCGTGCGCGGCGACGACCGCGGCGACGATGGACATGCCGAGGCCGAGTCCGTGCCGCCCCGCGACCCGGTCGGGGCCCAGGCGCCGGAACGGCTGGAAGAGCCCGGCCGCCTGGCCCGGCGGGATCACCGGTCCGCTGTTCTCGATCCGCAGCCCGGGCCGGCCGGTCGCGTCCAGTCCCGTCCACACGCTCACCCAACCCTCCTCGCTCGCCGGGAGGTTGTGGCGCACGGCGTTCTCGGTGAGGTTGACGACCAGCCGCTCGATCAGCTGCGGATCGCCGAGCACGGGCGCCGGCTCCAGCCGCGCCAGGACCTGGCACCCCGAACCGGGCAGCCGTTCCCGCACGATCGCCGTGAGGTCGACCGACTCCCGTCGCTCCAGGCCCTGTTGGCTGCGTGCCAGGGTGAGCAGGGCCTCGATCAGCCGTTCCTGCTCCTGCCCGGCCGCGCGTACCCGCCGCAGGGCGGCCCGCAGGGTCTGCGCGGAGGCGTCCGGGTCGGCGAGGGTCACGTCGACGACGGTCTGCTGGAGCGTGAGGGGGGTGCGCAGCTCGTGCGAGGCGTTGGCGACGAACTGCTTCTGCGCCTCGAACGCGCCCTCCAGCCGGGCCAGTACGGCGTCGAAGGTGTCCGCCACCGCCTTCAGCTCGTCCTCGGGACCGGGCACCGCGAGCCGTTCGTGCAGGTTGTCGGCGGAGATACGGCGGGCGGTGGCGGTCATCGCGCGCAGCGGCGACAGCACCCGGCCGGCCATCAGCCAACCCAGGGCCAGCGATGCCAGCGCCATCACGGCGAGTGCCACGGCGGCCTGGACGAGCAGATCGTGCAGCTGGTCCCTGCGCAGGATCTCCGCCACGGCGCTGACGGTCGCGGGCGCGGCGGGCGCGGCCCCGGTCCCCGGCAGTCCGGGCCCCCCGACCGAGGTGATCGTCCTGCTGCCGGTCGCCGAGTGCGCGGCGAGGACGTAGACGAAGCCGAGCAGCAGGGCGCCCGCCACCACGAACAGGGCGCTGTAGAGCAGGGTCAGCCGCCATCGGATGCTGCGCGGGAACAACCGCGAAAGCCCGCTCATCGGATGCGGTACCCGGCCCGGTCCACCGTCTCGATCAGCGGCGGCTCCCCGAGCTTGCGGCGCAGCCTGCTGACGGTGACCTTCACGGTCTGGCTGAAGGGGTCCGCCGCCTCGTCCCATGCCCGCTCCAGCAGTTCCTCGGTGGACACCACCGCGCCCTGCGCCCCGAGCAGCAGCTCCAGCACCGCGAACTCCTTCGGGCTGAGCGGCAGTCGGCCCCCGGCCCGGCTCGCCTCCCGGCGCGCGGGGTCGAGGCGCAGCTCGCCGCGGACCAGGACGGGCGGCAGCGCGGGTTGCGCACGGCGCGCCAGGGCCCGTATGCGCGCGACGAGTTCGGCGAACGCGAACGGCTTCGGGAGGTAGTCGTCGGCGCCCAGCCCGAGGCCGGCGACCCGGTCGGCCACCGCGCCCGACGCGGTGAGCATCAGCACCCGGGCCCGGCTGCCGCCGCCCGCCAGCCGCCGGCACACCTGGTCGCCGTGGATCCCGGGCAGGTCGCGGTCGAGTACGACGACGTCGTAGCCGTTGATCTCGGCGCGCTCCAAGGCGGTCGGGCCGTCGAGGGCGAGGTCGACCGCCATGCCCTCCCGACGCAGCCCGCCCGCCACCGTCTCGGCGAGCTCTTCGTGGTCCTCGACCACCAGCACACGCATGGCCCCAGTGTGGCGAGCGGGCGGTTACACCCGGATAAGTCCGGCCGTTCCGCTGCTGTAACCGCGCGGCGGGTTGCCTGGAGGACGTCGGCAACAGCGCCTCACCACTGGAGGAACCCATGCATGCTCTGGCGACCCGGCCGGGGCGGCTCGCCCTCGGCATCGCCGTCCTGACGGCCGCCGCACTCGGCACGGTCAGCGCGTCGGCCGCCCAGGCCACCGGCACGTCGACCGCCACCGTCGGAGCCGGACAGACCCGCGCCGTCGGGACCGAACAGACCCACGCCGTCATGAGCGGACAGACCCACGCCGTCGGAACCGGAAAGTCCCGCGCCGCGCGGCCCGCGTTCGCGGTGGCCTACCGCCCCACCGCGAACGCCCCGGGCGACGTCAACTCCGCCGACCGCGACTTCGCCGCGTGCATGCGCGAGCAGGGCCAGTCGGTCTTCCCGCACTTCCACGCCACGAAGGACGACGCCGGGCACATCCGATTCCAGGTGCGGGTCCGCGGCGGCGACTTCGACCCGACGTCCAAGAGCTACAAGAAGGCCATGAAGGCGTGCGGCCCGATCATGAACAGGGCCGGCGTCACCTTCCCTGCGGGCCCCGCCCTGCCGCTGCCGGGAAAACCCGGGAAGCCCGGGAAGCCCGGGAAGCCCGGTGAGCCCGGCAAGGAGGGGCCGTCCCTGCACACCGAGAAGGGCGCTGCGGACGACGGGCCCGGACTGACGACCAGCGCGCTGAGCGCCTGACCGCGGAGAGGGAACGGCGCGGCCCCGGACGGAAGTTCCGCCCGGGGCCGCGCCTCACGCCGTAGGAAGCAGCCGCAGGAACCGGCCGTAGGACCTACGCGTCCAGCGACGTCATCACGTGCTTGATCCGCGTGTAGTCGTCGAAGCCGTACGCCGACAGGTCCTTGCCGTAGCCGGACTTCTTGAAGCCGCCGTGCGGCATCTCGGCGACCAGCGGGATGTGGGTGTTGATCCAGACGCAGCCGAAGTCGAGCTTCTTCGACATGCGCATCGCCCGGCCGTGGTTCTTGGTCCACACCGAGGAGGCGAGGGCGTACTCGACGCCGTTGGCCCACTCGACCGCCTGGTCCTCGTCCGTGAAGGACTGCACGGTGATGACCGGGCCGAAGACCTCCTTCTGGATGATCTCGTCGTCCTGCTTGAGACCCGAGACCACGGTGGGCGCGTAGAAGTAGCCCTTGTCGCCGACCCGGTGGCCGCCGGCCTCGACCTTGGCGTGGGCGGGCAGGCGCTCGATGAAGCCGGAGACCTGCTTGAGCTGGTTGGGGTTGTTGAGCGGCCCGTACAGCACGTCCTCGTCGTCCGGCTGACCGGTCTTCGTCTCGGCGGCGGCCTTCGCGAGCGCCGCGACGAACTCGTCGTGGATGCCCTCCTGGACCAGGACGCGGGTGGCGGCCGTACAGTCCTGGCCGGCGTTGAAGAAGCCCGCCACGGAGATGTCCTCGACGGCCTTGGCGATGTCGGTGTCCTCGAAGACGACGACCGGCGCCTTGCCGCCGAGCTCCAGGTGGACGCGCTTGAGGTCCTTGGAGGCCGACTCGGCGACCGACATGCCGGCCCGCACGGAGCCGGTGATGGAGGCCATCGCCGGGGTCGGGTGCTCGACCATCAGCCGGCCGGTGTCACGGTCGCCGCAGACGACGTTGAAGACGCCCTTGGGCACGATCGAGCCGATGATCTCGGCGATCAGGACGGTGGACGCCGGGGTGGTGTCCGACGGCTTGAGGACGACGGTGTTGCCCGCCGCGAGGGCCGGGGCGAACTTCCACACGGCCATCATCATCGGGTAGTTCCACGGCGCGACCTGCGCGCAGACGCCGATCGGCTCGCGGCGGACGATGGAGGTCAGGCCCTCCATGTACTCGCCGGCCGAGCGCCCCTCCAGCATCCGGGCCGCGCCCGCGAAGAAGCGGATCTGGTCGACCATGGGCGGGATCTCCTCGGACCGCGTGAGCCCGATCGGTTTGCCCGTGTTCTCCACCTCGGCGGCGATGAGCTCCTCGGCCCGCTCCTCGAACGCGTCCGCGACCTTCAGCAGGGCCTTCTGCCGCTCGGCGGGGGTGGTGTCGCGCCAGGCCGGGAAGGCCGCGGCGGCGGCCGCCATCGCCGCGTCGACGTCAGCCTGCCCGGAGAGCGGCGCGGTCGCGTACGCCTCACCCGTCGCGGGGTTGACCACCTCGGTGGTCCGTCCGTCGGCGGCGTCCCGGAACTCACCGGCGACGTAATTCCGTAGTGTGCGCAGCCCACGCGGCTCGGTGCTCACTGCCGGCCTCCTGTCAGGGTCATCACTGGTTCTGGCTGTCCATTCACTGAGACACCCACCCTAATCGGCGACCCGACGTTTTCAACACCCCCACTCGGCGCATTCCTGCGAAATCCGCAGGTCTCCGTCACGCAAACAACGAATTTCATCGGTCCTCCCTTGCGGAACTGTCGAGACGTCGTGCACAGTGAAGCCGTGGCCAGTCGAAGCGCAGAGCACAGGGACTCCCGCGAGTCCAGGAACGGCAGCAGCCCGAACCTGGATGCCGTCTCCCTCGCCATCATCGAACAGCTCCAGGAGGACGGCCGCCGGCCGTACGCGGCCATCGGCAAGGCCGTGGGCCTGTCCGAGGCGGCGGTGCGCCAGCGCGTCCAGAAGCTGCTCGACCAGGGCGTGATGCAGATCGTCGCCGTCACGGACCCGCTCACCGTGGGCTTCCGGCGCCAGGCGATGGTCGGCGTCAACGTCGAGGGCGACGTCGAGTCGATAGCCGAGGCGCTGACCGAGATGGCGGAAGTCGAGTACGTGGTGATGACCGCGGGCTCGTTCGACATCCTCGCGGAGATCGTCTGCGAGGACGACGACCACCTGCTGGACGTCATCAACAAACGCATCCGGAAGCTGCCCGGAGTGCGCTCCACCGAGAGCTTCGTCTACCTGAAGCTGAAGAAGCAGACCTACATGTGGGGAACCCGATAACCGTGAGTCCCAAGGACCTCAGCAAGACCGCGTACGACCACCTGTGGATGCACTTCACCCGCATGTCCTCGTACGAGAACTCCCCCGTCCCGACGATCGTCCGCGGCGAGGGCACCTACATCTACGACGACAAGGGCAAGCGCTACCTCGACGGTCTTGCGGGCCTGTTCGTGGTCCAGGCCGGACACGGCCGTACGGAGCTCGCCGAGACCGCCTTCAAGCAGGCGCAGGAACTGGCCTTCTTCCCGGTCTGGTCCTACGCCCACCCCAAGGCCGTCGAACTGGCCGAGCGGCTGGCCGACTACGCGCCGGGCGACCTGAACAAGGTCTTCTTCACCACCGGCGGCGGCGAGGCGGTCGAGACGGCCTGGAAGCTCGCCAAGCAGTACTTCAAGCTGACGGGCAAGCCCACCAAGTACAAGGTCATCTCGCGCGCGGTCGCCTACCACGGCACCCCGCAGGGCGCCCTGTCCATCACCGGCCTGCCCGCCCTGAAGGCCCCCTTCGAGCCGCTGGTCCCCGGCGCGCACAAGGTCCCGAACACCAACATCTACCGTGCCCCGCTCTTCGGCGACGACCCGGAGGCCTTCGGCCGCTGGGCCGCCGACCAGATCGAGCAGCAGATCCTCTTCGAGGGCCCGGACACGGTCGCCGCGGTCTTCCTGGAGCCCGTGCAGAACGCCGGCGGCTGCTTCCCGCCCCCGCCCGGCTACTTCCAGCGCGTGCGCGAGATCTGCGACCAGTACGACGTGCTGCTCGTCTCGGACGAGGTCATCTGCGCCTTCGGCCGCCTCGGCACGATGTTCGCCTGCGACAAGTTCGACTACGTGCCGGACATGATCACCTGCGCCAAGGGCATGACCTCGGGCTACTCCCCGATCGGCGCCTGCATCATCTCCGACCGCCTGGCCGAGCCGTTCTACAAGGGCGACAACACCTTCCTGCACGGCTACACCTTCGGCGGCCACCCGGTCTCCGCGGCCGTCGGCCTCGCCAACCTCGACCTGTTCGAGCGCGAGAACCTCACCCAGCACGTGCTCGACAACGAGGGCGCCTTCCTGCAGACCCTGCAGAAGCTGCACGACCTGCCGATCGTCGGCGACGTCCGCGGCAACGGCTTCTTCTACGGCATCGAGCTGGTCAAGGACAAGAACACCAAGGAGTCCTTCAACGACGAGGAGACCGAGCGCGTCCTGTACGGCTTCCTGTCCAAGGCGCTCTACGACAACGGCCTGTACTGCCGCGCCGACGACCGCGGCGACCCGGTCGTGCAGCTCGCCCCGCCGCTGATCTCCGACCAGTCGACCTTCGACGAGATCGAGCAGATCCTCCGCGCGACGCTGACGGAGGCGTGGACCAAGCTCTAGCCTCCGGCGCTTTCCGGTCATACGGCCCGGGGTGCACCCGTACGAGTGAGAAGGGTGCCCCCGGGCCGCGTGCTGTCCGGCGCGGCGGCCTCCGCTCCCTAGCGTGCCTGGTAACCGATCGGCCCAGCCTTCGTTCCCCCGCCTGGGGGAAGGCACGGGAACTACGGATCTGAACGAGGTGTACGCCCATGGAGGCACCGCCGGACAACGACGTGCTCTGGGCACGAGCCCTGCACTTCCAGCACAGCGACGGCTCGCCCGGGCTCAGCGGTGTCTCGCTCGGCGTCCGGGAGGGCGAGATCCTCGCCGTCAGCGGCCCCCGGGGCAGCGGCAAGACGACGCTGCTGCACTGCCTGTCCGGGCTGGTGCCGGTCCGGCGCGGCGAGGTCTGGTTCAACAGCGTGCCGGTGCACACCATGGGGCCGATGAACCGGGAACGGCTGCGCCGCGACCGCTTCGGCTGGATCGATCCGGCCCCGGTGCTCGTACCGGAACTCAACGCCTGGGAGAACGCCGCCCTCCCGCTGCTGCTGCGCGGGGTCGGCCGCGCGCGGGCGAAGACGGCCGCCCTGGAGTGGCTCGAGCGCCTCGACATCGGCGACAGGTCCCGCAGACGCCCGCACGAGCTGACGCAGTCCGAGCGCCAGCGCGTCGCGATCGCCCGGGCCCTGGCCACCGCCCCCACGGTCCTGTTCGCCGACGAACCGACGGCCCCCCTGCACCGCGCCGACCGCGCCCATGTGCTGCGCACCCTCACCACGGCGGCCCGCTCGCACGGCATCACCGTCCTGCTGGCCACGCACGACGCGGAGACCGCGGCCCTCGCCGACCGCACCGTGTCACTGCTCGACGGCCGCCGGGTGAACACGGTCCACCTGCCCCCCGTCGCCGAGACGGAAGGCCGGGCCGCGTGCTCGCTCTCCGTCTGACCCGCGGCGCCCACCCGGCCGTACAACTGCGCCGTGCCCTGGTGGCGCTGGCGTCGGCGGGCACGGGCTTCCTCCTGCTGTGCTCCCTCGGCTACGCCATGAGCCATGCGGACCACGCCACCTCCGCGCTGCTGCGGCTCGCCTGGTGCCTGACCCCGCTGGCCGCCACCGTCCATCTCGCGGCGGCGGTCGCCCGTACCGACCCGGCGACCCGGCCCCGCCCCGGCCTGTCCGCCATCGGGCTCGGCCCCGGCCGTCTGATGACGATCTCGGCCACCACCACGGCCCTGTCCTGCACGCTGGGCTCCCTGCTGGCCCTCGTGGTCTTCCTCCAGCTGCGCGGCGACCTCGCGGGCGGGCCGCCGGCAGGAACTGCGGCTCAGTTCCTGGCCGCGGACCAGCCGTTGCCCTTCCCGGCGGCCCTGACCCTGCTGGCGCTGGTCCCGGCGATCTCGTCGGCGACCGTCGCGCTGCTCCTGCGCCCACGCGACGCGCGACCGGCCACGGGACGCCCGATGCGGGGGTACGGCCGCTTCGGCGCGTACGGCAGGTCGGTGGCGCGCGAGACCTTCGGGGCGTACGGCCGCTTCGGCGCGCATGGGCGCACCACCGCGAGCCGGCCCGCCGGGACCGACGGAGCCACCGAGGCCGCGGCTCCGTCGGCCAACGGCTCCGGCCCGGCCGAGCAGGCGGCGGCCACGCCCGACCCCGATCCCACCCGGCCCCCGAGCCCGCGCACCGCACCCGTCGGCCTGCCCTGGGGCATCGCCGTCCTGGCCGCGGGGCTCGCCGTGGAGGCCTACGCCGACCGCACGACCGACGGCTCCCGCCTCGCCCTGCCCGGCGGCCTCGCCGCGGGCACCCCGGGGGTCCTGGCCGGCTGGGCGCTCACCGCGCTCGGGCTGGCGCTGGCGGGACCTGGCCTGACCCATCTGTGCGGCCGTCTGCTGCAGTCGGCCCGTCCGGGCGCCCTGCGGCTGCTCGCCGGGCGGGTCCTGATGGAGGAGGCCACCCGGATCGGGCGTCCGCTCGGAGTCGTCTGCGCGGTCGCCTCCGGCGTCTTCGCCGTGACGGCGCTGCTCGGCACGGACCAGCCCGGCTTCGGCCCTCTCAGCACCCTCGGCACGCTGCTCGTGGCCGGCTGCACCGTCGCCACGCTGCTCACCGCCGCCGTGGAGGCCAAGCACGAGCGGGCGGGCACCACGGCCGCGCTGATGCGGCTCGGCGCGCCCGTCACGATGCTGCGCAGTGCCGCCGCCCTGCGCGCCGGGGCGCTGCTCGCCGCGTTCGCCCCGCTCACCCTGGTCGTGGCCGAGCTGGCGGCACTTCCGCTCGCCCGCCGATGAGTTCGGTGCGGGCCACCGGTCTACCCCTGCGAAAGGCACCTGCCCGACGGGAGAGACGCACATGTACCAGCAGATGATCTTCATGAACCTGGCCACCGAGGACGTCGAGGCGTCCAGAAAGTTCTTCACCCACCTCGGCTACGCGATCAATCCGCAGTTCAGCACCGAGGACTGCGCCTGTGTCGTGATCAGCGACACGATCGTCGCGATGCTGCTGAGCAAGCAGCGCTACGCCGACTTCACCAAGAAGGAGATCGCCGACTCCACCAAAACCAGCGAGGTGCTGATCTGCCTGAGCGCGGAGAGCCGCGAGAAGGTCGACGAGCTGGTGAACAAGGCGGTCGAGGCCGGCGGCACCGCCAACGAGGACGCCCAGGACCACGGCTTCATGTACGGCCGCTCCTTCGACGACCTCGACGGCCACTCCTGGGAGGTCATGTGGATGGACCCGGCGGCCGTCCAGGCCTGAGCGACACCGGTGCCTAGCATGGGGCCGTGCACACCAGCCCGGCCCATGCGGCCCCTCACGACGACCGCGAGATCGAGACGCTCGAGGACTTCGACGCGACCGTCTCGGCCCGCGGCACTCTCGCCGGACACCGCGTACAAGGCGTCGATCTGACGGACCGTACGCGCGAGTTGCTCACCACCGACACCGCGCGGGCCGTGTTCCTCGGCTGCCCGATGCGCGAGGACGCGGCGGCCAAGGTCCGCGCCGACGGCGCCCTGGTCTTCCCGCCCGTCCCGCACCTGCCCTTCGACCCCTACCGCGGCCGTCTCTACACGCCCGACGAGCTGTTCGCCTCGCTCGACCAGGGCTATGAGCGCACGCCGGACGCGCTCGCCTACGAGTGGTTCCAGAGCACCAAGGCCGACGGCGACATATACGCCTCGATGCTGCGGGCCGTCCACGACGACTCCATCTCCGACGCCCTCGACGAACTGCTGCGCGGGGCACGGGTGGTGGGCGTCATGGGCGGCCACGCGATGAAGCGCGGCACGCAGGCGTACGCGGGTGCCGCGCGCCTCGGGCGGGAGCTGAGCCGCGCCGGGCTGACCGTGGCGACCGGCGGCGGTCCGGGCGCCATGGAGGCGGCCAACCTGGGCGCGTACACGGCGCCGTACGACGACGAGGTGCTGGAGGAGGCCTGTCTGCTGCTCGCCAAGTCGCCCTCCTTCACCCCTTCGATCACAGAGTGGGCCCAGGCCGCCTTCGACGTGCGCACCCGCTGGCCGAAAGGCAACCACTCCGTGGGGATCCCCACCTGGTTCTACGGCCATGAGCCGCCCAACGCCTTCGCCTCGCACATCGCCAAGTACTTCGCCAACGCCACCCGCGAGGACGGCCTGCTGGCCCGCTCCAACGCGGGGGTGGTCTTCCTGCCCGGCGCCGCCGGGACCGTACAGGAGATCTTCGACAACGCGACGCCCAACTACTACGAGTCGCGCGGCGAACCGACCCCCATGGTGCTGGTCGACCGGGAGCACTGGACCGAGCGGCTCCCTACGTGGCCCCTCTTGCGTGCGCTCGCCCGGGAACGATCGATGGAGTCCCGTATCGCCCTCGTTGACCGTATCGAGGAGGCTCCCGACGCGTTGAAACGTCTCGGCATGCAATAAGAACGTAAAGCCAACGGGCAGACCCCGCCTACGCATTGACACTCTTATGGAACGCTTATAGACCTGTGAGTCTCCTGGGGAGAGTGAGGCTTCGCCTCCACAGGTGCTTCACCTTCGTCAACCCCCCGCAGTTGCGCACCCCGTGAAGGGCAAACGTGTCCATATCCCGCCGCAATGCACGTCGTTCCGTGCAGATCCTTGGCGTCGCCGCCGCTTCCTCCGCACTCGCACTGAGTGCCGCGGGCAGCGCGCTCGCCTGCAACATCAGTGAGTTCTCTGCCGAAGCCAAGTGCAACGGCAGCCAGGGCGTCATCAACGTCACCGACGTCGACTCCTCCGGCACCAAGGCGACCGTCTCCGTGTTCCTCGAGAACAACGGCGCGGACGTCAAGAAGGTCGGTGAGCAGGAGGTCCAGGGCTCCCGCGAAGGCAACACCATCACCTTCGCCGAGGACTGGAAGCCGAACGCTCAGTACCGCGTGCACGTCAAGGTCGACAGTGGTCGCATCCACATCGACGACGACATCAAGGGCTCGCCCCTGACCACCCCCTCCGAGGGTTGCTCCAAGGACGAGACGACCCCGCCGGCGACCCCGTCGCCGTCGGAGTCCAAGCCGCCGGTCAAGGAGTCCCCGACTCCGTCGGCCTCGGAGAGCAGCTCCGCTCCGGCCGGCACCGCGAGCAACGCCCCGTCCCCGGCGGCCGGTGACTCGAACCTCGCCGAGACCGGTGCGAACTCCAACACCGGCATGATCGCCGGTATCGCGGGCGCCCTGGTCGTGGTCGGCGGCGGCGCCGTCTTCTTCGGCATGCGCCGTCGTGGTGCCGCCGGCAAGAGCTGACACCGCACCTCGCAGTACGTCCGTGGCCCGTCCCCGTATCCCCGGGGGACGGGCCACCGTCGTCAGTTCTCATTCAGTTCTCAGTCCAGGACGACGACTTCGGCCGCGTCGAACTCGACACCGACCCGCTCGCCCGCCTCCGGCGCGTCCTGCAGCGCGCACGCGGCCTCCAGCCGGGGAGCGTCCTCGGGCTGGAGCCGTACGGCCACGTGGGTGCCTCTGAAGGTGCGTGCGGCCACCGTGCAGGGCAGGCCCTCGCCCGCTTCCACGAGACGTACGCCCGCGGGGCGCACGAGGAGCGTGCGGGCGCCCTGGGCGGCGTTCTCGGGCACCGGCAGCTTGCCCCAGGGTGTGTCGGCGGCCTGGCCGGCCACCGTGCCCTCCACGACGTTGTCGAAGCCGAGGAACCGGGCCACGAACGCGTCCGCAGGGCGCTGCCACACCTCAAGCGGCGTACCGGACTGGGCGATCCGTCCGTCCCGCATCACCACGACCCGGTCGGCGAGCGCGAAGGCCTCGCCCTGGTCGTGCGTCACGGCGAGCACCGTTGTGCCCAATCGGCCGAAAAGCTCCCTCAGTTCGACGACGAGGCGCTCGCGCAGCGAACGGTCGAGCTGGCCCAGCGGCTCGTCCAGCATCAGCAGCCGGGGGCGGGGGGCGAGCGCGCGGGCCAGCGCCACCCGCTGCTGCTCACCGCCGGAGAGCGAGGCGACGGCCCGGCGGGCGGCGCCCGGGAGGCCGACGAGGTCCAGCAACTCCCGTACGCGCTCCTGCTGTTGCGGGCGCGACGTCCCATGCATCCGCAGCCCGAAGGCGACGTTGCCGCCCACGTCCCGCTGCGGGAAAAGCTGGTGGTCCTGGAACATCAGGCCGACGCCCCGCTTGTGCGCGGGCACGCCGGACTGGTCCCGCCCGTCCAGCGACACCAGCCCGCCGTCCAGGGGCTGCAGCCCGGCCACCACCCGTAGCAGCGTCGACTTCCCGCTGCCGCTGGGCCCGAGCACGCACACGATCTCGTGCTCGGCGACATCGAGGCCGACGGCGTCGAGCACGGGCCGCCCGCCGAAGCGGACCGTGGCGTCCTGAAGGCTCAGCAGCATCTAGAACTCCCCTGTCCGGTCGGTGCGCAGCCGCTCCAGCACCAGCAGCGCCACCGCGCACACCACCATCAGAATCGTGGAAAGGGCCATCGCCTGGCCGTAGTTGAGCTCCCCCGGGCGGCCGAGCAGACGCGCCACCGCGACCGGCAGCGTCGGGCGGTCGGCCCGCGCGATGAACACGGTCGCCCCGAACTCCCCGAGCGACACCGCGAAGGCGAACCCGGCCGCGACCAGCAACGCCCGCCGCACCAGGGGCAGATCGACCTCGCGCCACACCCGCCAGGGCGACGCCCCGAGCACGGCCGCCGCCTCCCGCAGCCGCGCGTCCACGGCCCGCAGCACCGGCAGCATGGTCCGTACGACGAAGGGGGCGCCCACCAGCGCCTGTGCGAGCGGCACCAGGATCCAGGAGGACCTGAGGTCCAGCGGCGGCTCGTCCAGCGCGATCAGGAACCCGAAGCCGACCGTCACCGCCGAGACGCCCAGCGGCAGCATCAGCAGCGCGTCGAAGCCGCGCACCAGGCGGCCCGCGTCCCGCCGGGCGAGGGCCGCGGCGGCGAGTCCGCCGATCACCACGGCGATCGCGGTGGCGGCGACGGCGTACTGCAGCGAGTTGCCGATCGCCTCGATCGGCGGAACCAGGAAGGTGCCGCCGTCCTCGTGGGTCAGCGCCCGGTAGTAGCCGAAGTCGGCTGTGCCCAGGGACCGTTGCACCAGTACGGCGAGCGGCAGCACGAGCAGCACGGCGACGGTGGCGAGGACACCGGCGAGCAGCCCCCACTCGCGCGCCCCGCGCGGCCGTCGCGCGGTCACGGAGGCGTCGACGAGGCGCAGGGCGGTCTCCCGCCGCCGTACGGTCCAGGCGTGCACGGCGAGGATCGCGCCCACCGCCACGAACTGGACGATGGTGAGCACCGCGGCCGTGGACAGGTCGAAGATCTCGGACGTCTGCCGATAGATCTCCACTTCGAGGGTGGAGAAGGTCGGTCCGCCGAGGATCTGCACCACGCCGAAGGAGGTGAAGGTGAACAGGAAGACCATGAGTGCGGCGGCGGCCACGGCGGGCGCGAGCGCGGGCAGCGTCACCTTCCGCCAGGCCCGCAGCGGCGACGCGCCCAGCATCCGCGCGGCCTCCTCCTGCCGCGGGTCGAGCTGTGCCCACAGGCCGCCCACGGTCCGTACGACGACGGCGTAGTTGAAGAAGACATGGGCGAGCAGGATGGCCCACACGGTGGTGTCCAGCCGTACGCCCCACAGCTCGTCGAGCAGTCCCCCGCGCCCGACGAGCGCGAGGAACGCCGTGCCGACGACCACCGTCGGCAGCACGAAGGGGACCGTGACGACGGCCCGCAGCACCTGCTTGCCGGAGAAGTCGAAGCGCGCGAAGACGTAGGCGCCGGGGAGCGCGATCAGCAGCGTGAGCGCGGTCGAGGCGAGCGCCTGCCAGGTGGTGAACCACAGCACGTGCCGGATGTCGGGCTGTGTGACGACGTCCGCGATCCGGCCGAACTGCCACGCCCCGTCGACCTTGAGCCCACGCGCCACGATCGCGGCCACGGGCCAGGCGAAGAACAGCGCGAAGAACGCGACGGGCACGGCCATCAGGCCGAGCCGCGCCGCGCTCACCCGCCGGGACCCGCGCGGGGCCGCCCCGGACGGCGCTACTTCAGTACGAGTGACGTCCACGACTTGACCCACTGGTCACGGTGGTCGGCGATCCTGTCCGGCGTCATCTGCTCCGGATCCTTGGCGGGCTGCCCGAACTTCTCGAACTCGGCCGGGGTCGTGGCGCCCTTCACCACCGGGTAGACGAACATGTTCAGCGGCATGTCCTGCTGGAACTCCTTGGTCACCAGGAAGTCGATGAGCGCCTTGCCGCCCTTGGTGTTCCCCGCGTTGCTGAGCAGTCCGGCGTACTCGATCTGCCGGAAGCAGGTGCCGTACGACGTCCCGGTCGGCGCCGTCTTCGGCTTCGGGTTCGCGTAGATGACCTCGGCGGGCGGCGAGGAGGCGTAGGAGACGACGAGCGGCCGGTCGCCCTTGGCCTTCTTGCCCCCGGCGGATCCGGAGAACTCCTCGTTGTAGGCCTGCTCCCAGCCGTCGACGACCTTCACGCCGTTCGCCTTGAGCTTCTTCCAGTAGCCCTGCCAGCCGGCGTCGCCGTACTTGGCGGCCGAGCCGAGCAGGAAACCGAGGCCGGGCGAGGAGGTGGCGGCGTTCTCGGTGACCAGGAGGTTCTTGTACTGGGGCTTGACCAGGTCGTCGAACGACTGCGGCGGGGCCAGCTTGTGCTTGCTGAAGTACGCCTTGTCGTAGTTGACGCAGATGTCGCCGGAGTCGATGGGCGTGACCCGGTGCTTGTCCTGGTCGACCTGGTACTCGGAGCGGACCTGGTCAAGTCCCTTGGCCTCGTACGACTGGAAGAGACCGTTGTCGAGGGCCCGGGAGAGCAGGGTGTTGTCGACGCCGAAGAAGACGTCGCCCTGCGGGTTGTCCTTGGTCAGGATCGCCTTGTTGACGGCCTGGCCCGCGTCGCCGTCCTTCAGGACATGGACCTTGTAGCCGGAGCTCTTCTCGAAGTCCGCGAGGACGCTCTTGGAGACGGCCCACGAGTCGTGGCTGACGAGGGTGACGGTCTTGGAGTCCCCCGAGCCCTCGTCGTGGGACGAACCGCACGCGGCCAGCGTGATCAGACCGAGGCCGACCGCGGCGGCCATGAATGCCTTGTTGTGCACTGACTTCCTCCTGGCTGACCAGGAAGAGACGCGGCCCTGCCCGGGACGGCGGAACATCCCACCGGCTCCCGGGCAGGGCGCAACAGCTTGAGTGATCACCGAACTTCCTACCCAGAATGACCTGGGCAAGGTTCAGAGGGTCTGCGGCCCGGTTGCCGCACTCTCAGCGCTGTGGCGCTCCCCTGTCGGAATATGCAGATGTGTGAACGGGTGTGGATACGGGCGCGTATCCACGGGTCTTCGTACCGGCTCAGGCTACCGCTCGGTGGCCGCGAGCTGACCGCAGGCCCCGTCGATCTCCTGCCCACGGGTGTCCCGGACAGTCACCGGTACACCGTGCGCGGCGATGGCCTCGACGAAGGCCTTCTCGTCCTCGGGCCGCGAGGCGGTCCACTTCGACCCGGGCGTCGGATTGAGCGGAATCAGATTGACGTGCACGGGCTTGCCCCGCAGCAGCCGCCCGAGCCGGTCCCCTCGCCAGGCCTGGTCGTTGATGTCGCGAATGAGCGCGTACTCGATGCTGAGCCGGCGCCCGCTCCTCTCGACGTACTCGAACCCGGCGTCGAGCACCTCGCGCACCTTCCACCGGGTGTTCACGGGGACCAGGGTGTCGCGCAGCTCGTCGTCGGGGGCGTGCAGCGAGATCGCGAGCCGGCACTTCAGGCCCTCGTCGGCGAACCGGTGGATGGCCGGCACGAGCCCTACGGTGGAGACGGTGATGCCGCGCTGCGAGAGCCCGAGCCCGTCAGGGGCCGGATCGGTGAGCGCGCGGATGGCCGTGATGACCCGCTTGTAGTTGGCGAGCGGCTCGCCCATCCCCATGAAGACGATGTTGGAGAGCCGCGCGGGCCCGCCCGGCACCTCCCCGTCCCGCAGGGCACGCATCCCGTCCACGATCTGGTGCACGATCTCGGCGGCGGACAGATTCCGGTCGAGGCCGGCCTGCCCGGTGGCACAGAAGGGACAGTTCATCCCGCACCCGGCCTGCGAGCTGATGCACATGGTGACCCGGTCCGGATACCGCATCAGCACCGACTCGACGAGCGTCCCGTCGAACAGCCGCCACAGCGTCTTGCGGGTGGTCCCCTGGTCGGTCGACAGATGCCGCACGACCGTCATCAGCTCCGGCAGCAACGCCTCCCGCAGCCTGCCGCGCGATCCGGCCGGAATGTCGGTCCACTCCGCCGGGTCGTGCGCATACCGCGCGAAGTAGTGCTGCGACAGCTGCTTGGCACGAAACGGCTTCTCCCCGACCTCGACCACAGCCTCCTTGCGCTCGGCAGGAGTGAGATCGGCAAGATGCCGCGGCGGCTTCTTGGCTCCGCGGGGGGCGACGAAAGTGAGTTCTCCGGGCTTTGGCATGGCTGTACCAGTGTCGCAGATCGAGTGGGGTGGGCTGGGACTGTGAGCTGGGGCACGTGTGGTGGGCGGTGGTCATGCGTCGCCGGGCGGCGGGGGGCCGCTTGGAGGGGGCTGGGCTTCACCACTACGAAGGCTCGCGCCCGCGGACGTAGGGTGCGACGCGACGTGGGCGTGGAGGGCGGCATTCTGCCGGTGCTGGCGATGATCCTGTGTGTGCCGGTGGTCGGCGCGGTAGCGGCTGTGTGCAGTGGCGGCATCGCAGGAAGAAGCCGCCGGCATGCCTGGTTGTGGCCGCGCGCGGTTCAGGGACCTGATGTTCGGACAGTTGCCCGGCGCGGCAGGCTCCGTACCGTGGTCGACCTGCTGTGGAACTGAGACCTGCCGCCGCAGAAGAGTCGGTTGCCAGTCCACGTCACCGGGAGGCCAGATGAAGGAGACCGAGCTGGAGTTGGGGGACGGGCGGAGGCTGCACGTCTACGACACCGGGGAGGAAGGCGGCGACGGGCGTCCCGTGGTGTTCTGGCATCACGGGACGCCGAACATCGGGGCTCCCCCGGAGCCGCTGTTCGCGGCCGGCGAGCGGCTCGGGGTGCGGTGGGTGTCGTACGACAGGCCGGGGTACGGCGGGTCCACGTTCCGTCCGGGGCGGGACATCGCGTCGGCGGCGGGTGATGTGGCGGCTGTCGTTGACTCCTTGGGCATCCGGCGGTTCACGGTCATGGGCCACTCCGGCGGCGGCCCGCACGCCCTGGCCTGCGCGGCTCTGCTGGGCGATCGCGTGTCGGCCGTGGTGAGCGTGTCGGGTATGGCGCCGTTCGGGGCCGAGGGGCTCGACTGGTTCGCGGGGATGTCGGACTCCGGCGCCGCGTCCCTGCGTGCCGCGCTGCGGGGGCGTGCGGCGAAGGAGGCGTACGAGGCGTCCGCCGAGTACGACCCGGAAATGTTCACCGCCGAGGATCATGCCGCCCTCTCCGGTGACTGGTCCTGGTTCGGCGACGTCGTCGGACCGGCTCTGGAGGCGGGCCCCGGCGGGCTGATCGACGACGATCTGGCCTACGTCTCACCGTGGGGCTTCGACCCCGCACGGATCGCGGTCCCCCTGCTCCTGCTCCACGGCGGCATGGACCGCGTCGTGCCCGGCTCCCACGGCCAGTGGCTCGCGCGTCACTGCCCCACCGCGGAGCTGCGGTTCGATCCGGGCGCCGGGCACATCTCCGTCCTCAACGGCGGCGCCGCCGCACTGGACTGGCTCATGAACCACCACTCAGCCACCTGACGAACCGGCTGCCGGACCCGGCGATCTCCTACGGCCAGCAGTCCTACGGCCAGCCCCCCTTCCCGCAGCCCCAGCCGCCGAAGAAGCGCAGCACCGGGAAGATCGTCGGTCTCGGGTGCCTCGGCATCGTCGCCCTGTTCGTCCTGATCGGCATCATCGCCGCCGTCGCCGGAGGCGGAGACAGCGACTCCGCTTCGAGCAGCTCCAGCGACAAGCCCGCGGCCGCGCCGAAGAACGACAAGCCGGCCGCCGCCGACGACGAGAAGAAGAAGGAAGACCCGAAGCCCGCCCCGGCTCCGGTCAAGGTCACGGCGAAGAGGACCGGCTTCTCGAAGAGCATCCTGGCCCAGGACCGGGACTACACCAGCGTCCTGGTCACCGTCACGAACAACGGCGACGACAAGGTCGACGTGAATCCCCTGTACTTCACCGTCACCGACACCGACGGCACCAAGCACACCGCCGAACTCGGCGTCGATGAGGAGCAGATCGACACGGTGGACCTGGCACCCGGTGAGATCATCACCGGCACCGTCACGGGCAAGGGCACCTTCACCCCCAAGTACGTGACCTACTCGGACGGCCTGCTCGGCGACTCACTGCGCGCCGACGTGAAGTGACGCCCGGTCGGTGAAACCACGAAGGCCCGCCATTGCGCGGGCCTTCGTCATGTCCGGCGATGTATGGCCTCTGGCGTCGTCAGCCGGACCCCACGAACAGCACCAGCAGCAGCCACACCACCGGCGCCGTCGGCAGCAGTGAGTCCAGTCGGTCCATGATGCCGCCGTGCCCGGGCAGCAGCGTGCCCATGTCCTTGATGCCCAGGTCCCGCTTGATCATCGACTCGCCGAGATCGCCCAGCGTGGCGCTGCCCGCGACCGCGAGGCCGAGGACCAGACCCTGCCACCAGACACCGTCGTCGATCAGGAACTGCATGCACAGCGCGCCCGCCGCCATCGCGAACGTGACCGCTCCGACCAGGCCCTCCCGGGTCTTTCCGGGGCTGATGCGCGGCGCCAGCTTGTGCTTGCCGAAGCGCCAGCCGACGGCGTACGCGCCCGTGTCGCTGACCACCGTCAGGAGCAGGAAGGTCAGCACCCGCCAGGGGCCGTCCTCGGCCGCCAGCATCATCGTCACGAACGTGGCCAGGAAGGGGACGTAGAACGCCGCGAAGACGCCCGCCGTCACGTCCTTGAGGTAGCCCTCCGGCGGCTCCGTCATGCGCCAGACGAGTACGGCCAGCGCGGTGAGCGCCATGGCGACCCAGGCGCCCTCGGCGCCCCGGACGTAGCCCGCGACCACCATCGCGGCGCCACCGAGCGCCAGTGGGACCAGCGGTGCCTTGATGCCCTTGCGCTCCTGGAGCCGGCTGGTCAGCTCCCACAGGCCGACGACCACGGCGACGGCGACCACGCCGACGAAGACGGCCTTGACGACGAACAGGGACGCGATGATCACCACGCCGAGTCCTACGCCGACTCCTATGGCCGCACCCAGGTCGCGCCCCGCGCTCTTCTTCTGCGGCGGGGGCGCCGGCTGCGGGGCGTCGGACATGGGCTCCGAATTCTGCTGCACCGCCCCGAAGGGCGGCGTCTGCGGCGTCTCGTCGCGGAACAAGGGACCGCTCAGTCGAGCAGCCCCCCGGTCGTCATCCTGGTCACCGCCGTACGCGGGTCCCTCGGGCACGATGGGCATGGGGCGAGTCTGCTGCGCCTTGGGCGCATCGTACGCGGGACCCGCCGGGGCAGCCCCCTGGACAGGTCCCTGGTCCGACGGTCCCCAGTACCCGGCCTGCGGTCCGGTGTGCGGCGGCGCTCCCCAGGAAGATTCGTTCATCAGACCTCGAGCAGCTCCGCTTCCTTGTGCTTCAGGAGCTCGTCCACCTGGGCAACGTACTTGTGCGTGGTGTCGTCGAGTTCCTTCTCGGCACGGCGGCCCTCGTCCTCGCCCGTCTCGCCGTCCTTGATGAGCTTGTCGATCGCGTCCTTGGCCTTGCGGCGCACGGAGCGGATGGACACGCGCGCGTCCTCGGCCTTGCCCTTGGCGACCTTGATGTAGTCGCGGCGGCGCTCCTCGGTGAGCTCCGGGAACACCACTCGGATGATGTTGCCGTCGTTGCTCGGGTTGACGCCCAGGTCGGAGTCGCGGATCGCCTGCTCGATGTTGCGCAGCGCGCTCTTGTCGAACGGGGTCACGACCGCCATGCGCGGCTCCGGCACGGAGAACGAAGCCAGCTGGTTGATCGGCGTCGGCGCACCGTAGTAGTCGGCCACGATCTTGTTGAACATCGCCGGGTGCGCACGACCGGTACGGATCGCGGCGAAGTCCTCCTTGGCGACCACGACGGCCTTCTCCATCTTCTCCTCGGCCTCGAGGAGGGTCTCTTCGATCACCACTTGCTCCTGCGTGTCTTGAGTAGGCCCGGCTGCGGTTCCTGTGGGGGCGGCGGCCGGCTGCGTCGCGTCTTCTTCCTGCACGGTTCCCGACCTGCGGGACATTGTCCATCCCCCGGTCAGGGTCCGTCGGTGTTGCCTGTCAGTCCCGGCTGCCCTGCTCACCCACAAGCGTGCCGATCTTCTCACCATTGACGGCACGGGCGATATTGCCCTCCGTCAGAAGCTCGAAGACGAGGATGGGGAGCTTGTTGTCGCGGCACAGCGTGACGGCGGTGGCGTCGGCGACCTTGAGGTCGCGGGTGATGACCTCGCCGTAGCCGAGGGCGTCGAACTTGACCGCGTCCGGGTTGCGCTTGGGGTCGGCGTCGTAGACCCCGTCCACGCCGTTCTTGCCCATCAGCAGCGCCTCGGCGTCGATCTCCAGGGCGCGCTGCGCGGCGGTGGTGTCGGTGGAGAAGTACGGCATGCCCATGCCCGCGCCGAAGATGACCACGCGGCCCTTCTCCAGGTGACGCACGGCGCGCAGCGGGATGTAGGGCTCGGCGACCTGGCCCATGGTGATGGCGGTCTGCACCCGGGACTGGATGCCCTCCTTCTCCAGGAAGTCCTGGAGGGCGAGGCAGTTCATCACGGTGCCGAGCATGCCCATGTAGTCCGAGCGGGCCCGGTCCATGCCGCGCTGCTGCAGCTCCGCGCCGCGGAAGAAGTTGCCGCCGCCGATGACGACCGCGATCTGCGCCCCGTCGCGCACGACCGCCGCGATCTCGTGGGCGATCTTGTGCACCACATCGGGGTCCACACCCAGGCCCCCGCCGCCGGAGAAGGCCTCACCGGACAGCTTCAGCAGAAACCGACCGGACACTTTGCCGTCGTCGCTCTTCTGGGCCTTCGTGGTCATCGAGTTCCCGCCTCTTTCATGTGGTGCACATACGAAGAAGGCCACTGCCGGTGGGGTGTGGTCGCAACCCTTGCTCGGCAATGGCCTCCTCGTCAGATCTGCTGTCGCCCGTCACGCGCGCGCGTGACGGCGTACCGGACGACTGCTGCCGACCCTATCGGGCCGACGCGCCGCTCGCGGCACGGACTCAGATGCCGACCTTGATACGCGTGAAGCGCTTCAGGGTGACACCGGCCTCGTCCAGAACCTTCTGGACCGACTTCTTGTTGTCGAGCGCGTACGGCTGGCCGAGCAGCGTGGCGTCCTTGAAGAAGCCGTTGAGGCGACCCTCGACGATCTTCGGCAGGGCGGCCTCGGGCTTGCCCTCGGCGCGGGTGGTCTCCTCGGCGACGCGGCGCTCGGACTCGACGACCTCGGCCGGCACGTCCTCCTTGGAGAGGTACTTCGGCGCGAAGGCGGCGATGTGCTGGGCGACGCCCTTGGCGACCTCGGCGTTGGGCTTGTCGAACTCGACGAGCACACCGATCTGCGGGGGCAGGTCGGGCATCGTGCGGTGCATGTACGCGGTCACGAAACCGTCGCCGTACTGCGCGAAGCGGTCCAGGACGATCTTCTCGCCGAGGTTGGCGTTGGCCTCGTCCACGAACGCCTGGACGGTCTTGCCGGCCTCGATCTCGGAGGCGAGCAGCGCCTCGAGGTCGGCCGGGGCCGTCTTGGCGACGTGCTCGGCGATCGCGGTGGCGACGGCCTGGAACTTGTCGCCCTTGGCGACGAAGTCCGTCTCGCACTTCAGCTCGACGAGGACGCCGGAGGAGTTGTCGTCGGCGATGATCGAGACCACGGCGCCGTTCTCGGCGGAGCGGCCCTCGCGCTTGGCGACGCCCTTCTGGCCCTTGATACGCAGCGCCTCGACGGCCTTCTCGACGTTGCCGTCGGCCTCGTCCAGCGCCTTCTTGCAGTCCATCATGCCGGCGCCGGTGAGCTCACGAAGCTTCTTGACGTCGGCGGCGGTGTAGTTCGCCATGAGTCTTTGAGTCTTTCTCGAAGTCTGGAAGATCGAAGATCTACGGGGTCTGCGGCCCCATGTGGTCGAGGCCGCTGACGCTCCGCCGACCTACGGGTGAACGGCGGGAGCGGACTTCACCGCGCCGAAGGGCGCATGGCTGCGGTACCGCTCCCGCCGTCACTTCAGGACGCTGACGGGTCAGGCCTGCTCGGCGTCCGCGGCCGGAGCCTCGGCCGCGGGGGCCTCCGCAGCCGGAGCCTCGGTGGCCGGAGCCTCGGTGGCCGGGGCCTCGGCCTCGGGGGTCTCGGCCGGCTTCTCGGCGGCGGCCTCGGCGGGCTTCTCGGCGGCCTGGTCGGAGTCCGCCTTCTTCTCGCCCTCGAGCAGGTCGCGCTCCCACTCGGCGAGCGGCTCGCCCGCGGCCTTCTCGCCCTTGCCCTCGGTGGCGACACCGGAGCGGGCGATGAGCCCCTCGGCGACCGCGTCGGCGATCACACGGGTGAGCAGGGTGACGGAGCGGATCGCGTCGTCGTTGCCCGGGATCTTGTAGTCGACCTCGTCGGGGTCGCAGTTGGTGTCGAGGATCGCGACGACCGGGATGTTGAGCTTCCGGGCCTCACCGACTGCGATGTGCTCCTTCTTGGTGTCCACGACCCAGACGGCGCTGGGAACCTTGGACATCTCGCGGATACCGCCGAGGGTCTTCTCCAGCTTGGCCTTCTCGCGCGAGAGCACGAGAAGCTCCTTCTTGGTCAGACCGGACGCGGCGACGTCCTCGAAGTCGATCTGCTCGAGCTCCTTGAGGCGCTGCAGACGCTTGTAGACGGTCGAGAAGTTGGTGAGCATGCCGCCCAGCCAGCGCTGGTTGACGTAGGGCATGCCGACGCGGGTGGCCTGCTCGGCGATGGCCTCCTGCGCCTGCTTCTTCGTGCCGACGAACATGACCGTGCCGCCGTGGGCGACGGTCTCCTTGACGAACTCGTAGGCGCGGTCGATGTACGACAGCGACTGGAGCAGGTCGATGATGTAGATGCCGTTGCGCTCGGTGAAGATGAAGCGCTTCATCTTCGGGTTCCAGCGACGGGTCTGGTGACCGAAGTGGACGCCGCTCTCCAGCAGCTCCCGCATCGTGACGACGGCCATGGCCGTTCTCCTTGGTTTCTCGGTTGTGCCGCGGGTGCCGGATCAGCACTCGCGCCTGACGCCCGCATGCGCCGTGCCACGAAGGACCGAGGGGCGCTGACACCGACCTCTCACGAGGTGTGGTGTCGGGGCGTGCGAAGTCGACCCGGTGACCCGGATCGCCAAAGGAAGTGTACGGGACCCACGAGGCAGCGGGTGACGCCGCTGTCCACAACCGGGCAGTGGTCCACAGATCCCGGCCATGATCACGGCTGGTGCGGGACGGTTGCGGCATGCGAACCAACCGATGCGTGCGGATGTCCCGGGCGGTGCTGCCCGGGTTGCTGGGGCTGCTGATGCTGATGCTGATGTCGGCGGCCTTCGTGCCCTGGGCCTGGGCGGAGCCCCCACCCCCGGCACCGCCCGCGCCCTCGCCCGCGCCCGCGCCGCCGGGGCCGGGCTC
>NZ_JAFJSY010000080.1 GCF_019857225.1 Streptomyces plumbidurans | reverse complement strand
GCCCGGCACGCGGCGGCGCTGCGGTTCCCTGTCGGACACTTCCGTCACCTGCCGGGGGTCGTGGTCGTCGGGGTGGAGAGGGCCGCCGGGGTCGTCGCCCGGGCGGGCAGGGCCGCGGGGGTGGTGGGCTGCTCGGGCAGCGCGGCCGGTGTCGTCGCCTCGTCGGGCGGCGCGGCCGGGGTCGGGGAGGCGCCGGGTTCCGGCTGGGACTCCAGGGCCTCGGGCGGGAGCAGGACGAGGGGCCGCTCGGCCGCGGACTGCTCGGCGGCGGCCGAGGGCACGCCCTTCACGGTGCCGTTCGGATCCAGGAACGCGGGGTCCCCGCCGGGGACCATGCCGAGCTCATGGGCGCGGCGCTGGAGGGCCTCCGGGGCGGAGTAGGAGTCGATGTCCCGCTGGAGCGCCTGTTCCTCGTCGGTGAGGCTCTTGGTGTCCTTCTGGAGGTCGTCCAGCTTGAACGAGCCCGCGCTGACTGCGGAGTTCAGCAGCAGGAGGCCGATGAGGCCGCCGCCCAGGAGGAGCACGACGAGGAGGACGAAGGGGGTGCGGGCCGCCTGTCTGCGGTTGGCCGGTCCCGGGAAGAGCCGTGCCAGCCGAGCGGCCCGTCCCTTCAGTTCGGGTTTCTGGCTCACACGCCCTCCAGCGAGTCCGGTTTTCCAACCCACTCCTGGAACTGGTTCACATCGCTCATTCGACGGACTCCCTGATGCGCTGGGCCCCGCGCAGCCTCGCCGGTGCCGCGCGCCGGTTCTCGGCGACCTCTTCCTCGCTCGGAAGTTCGGCACCGCGCGTGAGCAGCTTGAGCCGGGGCTGGTAGCGCTCGGGCACGACCGGCAGACCGGGCGGGGCGGTGTTCGCGGCGCCGGCCGCGAACACCTGCTTGACCAGGCGGTCCTCCAGCGAGTGGTACGACAGGACGGCGATCCGCCCGCCCACGTCGAGGGCCTCCACGGCGGCCGGGATCGCCCGCTCCAGCACCGAGAGCTCGCCGTTGACCTCGATGCGCAGGGCCTGGAAGGTGCGCTTGGCCGGGTTGCCGCCGGTGCGCTTGGCGGCCTGCGGCAGTGCGTCCCGGATGAGCTCGACGAGCCGCGCGCTGTGGTCGAACGGCTCCTTGGCGCGCTCGCGCACGATCGCCGCGACGATCCGCTTGGCCTGCTTCTCCTCGCCGTACGCGCGCAGGATCCGCACCAGCTCACCGGGCGGGTAGGTGTTGAGGACCTCGGCGGCGCTCATGCCGGTCGTCTGGTCCATGCGCATGTCGAGCGGGGCGTCCTGGGCGTAGGCGAAGCCGCGGTCGGCCTCGTCGAGCTGCATGGAGGAGACGCCGAGGTCGAACAGGACGCCCTGCACGCGCGCGATGCCGAGCCTTTCGAGTACGTCCGGCAGCTCGTCGTAGACGGCGTGCACCAGGGTGGCCCGCTCGCCGAAGGGAGCGAGCCGCTCGCCGGACAGGCGCAGGGCCTCCTTGTCGCGGTCGAGGGCGACCAGCCGGGCCTCGGGGAAGCGGGTCAGCAGGGCCTCGCTGTGTCCGCCGAGGCCGAGCGTGCAGTCGACGACCACGGCCTGGGGCCGCTGCAGGGCGGGGGCCAACAGGTCCAGGCACCGCTGGAGCATCACCGGGACGTGTCGACTCTCGCTCAAGGGTCCCTCTCAGATCCGGCGCGGCCGTACGCACCGCCGGGTCCCCGCCCGCTCGAGAAGGGGAGGTCTGCCGGCGCCGGGAGCGTCAGCCGACCGGGAGCGGGAGGAGGCCGAGCGTTGCGTACGCGCCGCGCACATGGGGAGGCCGCCCACCGCGTGTGGCCTCCGGGAATGTCAGTCCAGCAGGGAGCGCACCGCCTCCCGCTCCGCGTCACTTTAGTCCACGGTCCCGCGCGGTCAATCAACCGGCCTGCGCGTCGCGAAACGGCATGCGTGCGATGTGGCAAATCCGGGAAAACGACCCGCACGGCCCTACTACGACCACTCGTGTGGCGTACCTCACAAGAGGACTGTGATGACTGCCTTTTCCCGTCCCCGTACCGCGACCGAATCGCAGGTGACCAGTAACGTCATGAGTATGACGACTCCCGCATCCGTCCCCACCGAGTCCCAGGGCGCCATACGCGGCGGCACGGTGACGGACCGCCTCGTCGAGGCGAACGAACGGTATGCCGCCGCCTTCACCGACCCCGGCATGGACGCCCACCCCGTCCTGCACGTCGCCGTCGTGGCCTGCATGGACGCCCGCCTCGACCTGCACCAGGCGCTCGGCCTCGAACTGGGCGACTGCCACACCATCCGCAACGCGGGCGGGGTCGTCACCGACGACGTGATCCGCTCCCTGACCATCAGCCAGCGCGCGCTCGGCACCCGCAGCGTGGTGCTCATCCACCACACCGGCTGCGGCATGGAGGCCGTCACCGAGGACTTCCGGCACGACCTGGAGATGGAGGTCGGACAGCGCCCCGCCTGGGCGGTCGAGGCCTTCCGGGACGTCGAGCAGGACGTACGGCAGTCCATGCAGCGCGTGCGCACCTCCCCGTTCCTGCTGCACAGGGACGACGTGCGCGGCTTCGTGTTCGACGTGAAGACGGGCCTGCTGCGCGAGATCGACCCCGAGTGACCCCACCCGGCCCTTCTCGTTTTTCGCAAAACCCGCGCATGCTGGAGCCCAAGCGTCGTAAAACCCGACATATCGCAGCCAGTTGTCCACAGTCGAGTGACACGAATCGGTAACGGCAGCAAGAATGCGGGATGTGACGTCACGCGGAACTCATCACGCGTGGTGTTCGTGTTTCGGGGTGGGCCGGTCCGCATCGCAGAGCGACGGCCCGGAGAAAGAAACGGGCCGAGGAGGGCCGGGTGACGACCTATGACGATCGAGCGAGCCTCACTGATCTGACCGCCACTGTGGAGAGAGTCCGCAGTTCGGTGGAAGGAGTGATCGAGGGCAAGCCCGAGGTCGTACGGCTTTCGCTGACCGTACTGCTCGCCGAGGGGCATCTTCTGATCGAGGATGTCCCCGGCGTGGGCAAGACCATGCTCGCCAAGGCACTGGCCCGGTCCATCGACTGTTCCGTGCGGCGTATCCAGTTCACGCCCGACCTGCTGCCCTCGGACATCACCGGTGTCTCGATCTGGGACCAGCAGCGCCGGGACTTCGAGTTCAAGCCGGGGGCGATCTTCGCGCAGATCGTGATCGGCGACGAGATCAACCGCGCCTCGCCCAAGACGCAGTCGGCGCTCCTGGAGTCCATGGAGGAGCGCCAGGTCACCATCGACGGGCAGACCTACGAGCTGCCCAGCCCCTTCATGGTGGTGGCCACGCAGAACCCGGTCGAGATGGAGGGCACCTACCCGCTGCCCGAGGCCCAGCGCGACCGCTTCATGGCCCGGGTCTCCGTGGGTTACCCCAGCGTGGAGGCCGAGCTGCAGATGCTCGACGTGCACGGCGGCGTGTCCCCACTGGAGGACCTGCAGCCGGTGGCGCACGCGCACGACATCGTGAAGCTGATCGAGGCGGTCCGCGGCGTCCACGTGGCGGAAACGGTCCGGCGGTACGCGGTCGACCTGGTCGCCGCCACCCGCACCCACCCCGACCTCAGACTCGGCGCCTCGCCGCGCGCGACGCTGCACCTGCTGCGCGCGGCGAAGGCGGCCGCAGCCCTGAGCGGCCGGGAGTACGCGCTGCCGGACGACGTGCAGGCACTCGCCGTCACCGTCCTGGCCCACCGTCTGCTGCCCACCGCCCAGGCCCAGCTCAACCGCCGCACCGCGGAGCAGGTCGTGCAGGAGATCCTGCAGCGCACCGCGGTGCCCGCGGCGCCTCAGCAGCAGAGCGGCTTCGGGAGCCTGGGCCGGGGCGCTCCGGCGTATCCCCAGCAACCGCCGCGGAGGCTGTGATGACCTCAGGGGGGACGGGGCACGCGGACGCCGACCGGGGCGAGAAGGGCGGCATCCGCACGGCCCTGGCGGGCCTGACGACCCGCGGACGCTCCTTCCTGGCGGCCGGCATCGCGGCCGCCGTCTGCGCCTACGTCCTCGGGCAGAGCGATCTGCTGCGGGTGGGCCTGCTGCTCGCCGTGCTGCCCCTGGTCTGCGCGCTGTTCCTATACCGCACGCGCTACCGCGTGGCCGGCAGCCGCCGCCTCTCCCCCGCGCGCGTGCCCGCCGGCAGCGAGGCCCGGGTCCATCTGCGGATGGACAACGTCTCGCGGCTGCCCACGGGCCTGCTGATGCTCCAGGACCGGGTGCCCTACGTGCTCGGCCCGCGCCCCCGGTTCGTGCTGGACCGGGTGGAACCGGGCGGCCGCCGCGAGGTGTCCTACCGCGTCCGCTCCGACCTGCGCGGCCGCTATCCGCTCGGCCCGCTGCAGCTGCGCCTGACCGACCCGTTCGGCATGTGCGAGCTGACCCGGTCCTTCTCGACGTTCGACAACCTCACGGTGATCCCCCGCGTGGAGGCGCTCCCTCCGGTGCGGCTGGCCGGCGAGGCGAAGGGGTACGGCGACGGCCGGCAGCGCTCGCTGGCCCTGGCCGGCGAGGACGACGTGATCCCGCGCGGCTACCGCTACGGCGACGACCTGCGCCGCGTCCACTGGCGCCTGACCGCCCGCTACGGCGAGCTGATGGTGCGCCGCGAGGAGCAGCCCCAGCGCGCGCGCTGCACGGTGCTGCTTGACACCCGGGGCATCGCCTACGAGGGCGCGGGCCCTGACTCGGCCTTCGAGTGGGCCGTCTCGGGCGCCGCGTCCGTGCTGGTGCACATGCTCGAACGGGGCTTCTCCGTACGGCTGCTGACGGACAGCGGCAACTCGGTGCCCGGCGAGGGCGCCGACGGTTTCGCGGGCGCGCGCCAGGAGACGGCCGACGCGGCCGGACTGATGATGGACACCCTCGCGGTGATCGACCACTCCGACGGCACGGGCCTGTCCCGGGCGTACGACGTGCTGCGCGGCGGGAACGAAGGGCTTCTGGTCGCCTTCTTCGGCGACCTGGACGACGAACAGGCCGCGGTGGCCGCCAAGATGCGCCAACGCAGCGGGGGCGCGGTCGCCTTCGTGCTGGAGAGCGGCGCCTGGATGCGGGAACCGAGCGATGTGCCCGGTCCGTTGGACCAGCACGGGGAGCGGCTGCGGATGCTGCGCGAGGCGGGCTGGACAGCCCTGAGCGTGCCTCGGGGCGTGCCGCTGAGCGAGCTGTGGCGGCAGGCGGACCGCGAGCGCACGGGTCTGGCGGCGAGCGGGACGAGCGGTGAGGGGGCGGGCTCATGAGCGGGCGGGCACGTATGGCGCTGTGCGCCTGGGCGGCCACGCTGATGGCGTCCTGCGCCCTGCTGCCCCTGGTCTCCCCCGCCACCTGGATCCTGCAGGCGGCCTTCATGCTGGCGGTGCAGACGGGTGTGGGCGCGGCGACCCGCCGGGTGCCGCTCGCCCGGCCGCTGACGGTGGCGGCGCAGGCCCTCGTCACGCTGATGCTGCTGACCCTGGCCTTCGCCCGGCAGCAGGCCCTGATCGGGCTGGTCCCGGGCCCCGAGGCCTTCCGTCACTTCTCCGACCTGCTGCAGCAGGGGGGCGACGACATCGCGCGGTACGCGATCCCGGCGCCCCTGGAGTCCGACGGCATCCGGCTGATGCTGCTGGGCGGGGTGCTGATCATCGGCCTCGCGGTGGACACGCTGGCGGTGACCTTCCGCAGCGCGGCCCCGGCCGGTCTGCCCCTGCTCGCGCTGTACTCCGTGGCCGCGGGGCTGTCCGACGGCGGCGCCGACTGGCTGTGGTTCCTGGTCGCCGCGGGCGGCTATCTGATGCTGCTTTTGGCCGAGGGACGTGAGCGGCTCTCGCAGTGGGGCCGGATCTTCGGCGGCGCCGCGCGCTCGCCGGGCGCGGAGCAGGGCGCGGTGGCGCCGGTCCGCACCGGGCGGCGGATCGGGTTCGTCGCCCTGGGCGTCGCCCTCGTGGTGCCGCTGGCCCTGCCCGCGATGAACGGCGGCCTGCTGGACGCGGCCGGTACGGGCGTGGGCTCGGGCGACGGAGGCGGCGGCACGATCTCCGCGGTGAACCCCCTGGTCTCGTTGCGCGACAGTCTGAACGTGGACGAGGACCGCCAGGTCATGACCCTGAAGACCAACAGCGACGACATCTCGAACCTGTACATGCGGATCGTGTCGCTCGACGACTTCGACGGCAGCACCTGGCGGCCGTCCAAGCGGCACGTCGAGGGCGTGCCGCACACGTTCCCGACCCCGTCCGGCCTCGCCCCGGACGTCAAGCGCGCGGAGATCGAGACCCGTGTCTCGGCCGCCGACTGGTACGCCCAGGACTGGCTGCCGATGCCGTACCCGCCCAGCGACGTGGACGTCTCGGGCAAGTGGCGCTACGAACCGGTCGGCATGACCCTGGTCGGCGACCACGGTGAGACCACGCGCGGCAAGACCTACGTGGTCAAGAGCCTCGATGTGCAGCCGACGGCGGAGCAGCTCGCGGACGCGCCGGAGCCGCCCGCCGCGATCAAGCGCGACTACACCAAGCTGCCGGACTCGGTGCCCGCGGTGGTGGCGAAGACCGCCCGCAAGGTCACCGAGGGCGCGACCAGCCACTACGAGCAGGCGGTCAAGCTCCAGGACTACTTCGCCGTGGACGGCGGCTTCCAGTACAGCACCCAGGTGCAGGTGGGCAACGGCCCGCAGGCGATCGCCCGCTTCCTGAAGGACAAGGAGGGCTTCTGCGTCCACTTCTCCTTCGCGATGGCGACGATGGCCCGCAGCCTGGGCATACCGGCCCGGGTCGCGGTGGGCTTCGCTCCCGGTACGCCGCAGGCGGACAGCACGGTGTCGGTGGGCCTGAAGGACGCGCACGCCTGGCCGGAGCTGTACTTCGAGGGCGTGGGCTGGACCCGCTTCGAGCCCACCCCGAACCGCGGTGTGGCGCCCTCGTACACGCAGACGGACACCCCGGGCACCAGCCTTCCCGACGTGCGGCGGCCCTCGCAGTCGGCCGGCTCCTCCGCCTCGTCGGCACCGTCGGCGAGCACGAGCTGCTCGGCCGAGGACAAGAAGCTCCAGGCATGCGCGGGCGCGGTCCCGCTGGACACGGCCAAGCCGCAGGACGGCGGCCTGCCCTGGTACCGGCTCGCCGGATGGTCCCTGCTCGCGCTTCTGGTGCTCGCCGTACCGCTGCTGCCCATGCTGTGGCGCCTGCGACGGCGCTCGGTGCGGCTGACGTCGGCCCAGCACTCCGCGTCCGGGCCGACGTCGGCCCGCGAGTCCCGCAGATGGCGGCGTCCGGCCGCCGGGGCGACGGACGACCTTGATGTGACGGCCCCGCCGGTCGAGGCCGAGGCACGGTTCGCGGCGGAGCTGGCCGCGGGCCATGTCCTGGCCGTCTGGCGCGAGCTGACGGACACGGCCTGGGACTACGGCATCGTGCCGGACGACGCGCTCACCCCGCGCAAGGCGGCGGCGCGCATCGTGCGGCTCGGACAGCTGGATCCGGCCTCGGCGGAGTCGGTGCACCGGGTGGCGAGCGCGGTGGAGGTGGTGCTCTACGCGCCCGAGCCGCAGGTCAGGCCCGGGCTGGCCGACGATGTGCGCAGGCTGCGGGTGGCGCTGCGGTCCCGGGCCGCCTGGACCGCCCGGGTGCATGCGGTGGTGGCGCCCCGGTCGGCGATCCGGGCGGTGTGGGAGGTCACGGACCGCTGGGCCGCCGTCAGGGCCCGCCTGGCGGACCGCTGGTCGGCCCTGACGGCGCTGGTGCGCCGGCCGTCCGGGCAGGAGAGCGGCGGCTGACAGCACGGACGGCGCCCGTCCCCCAAGGACTCCCGCGCAAACTCCCCGGAGAACCGTCGGAGGACCGGAGGAGGGGCGTCGTGAATGCCGGACGACGCATACGGCTGAGGGGGTGACCACCCGGCGGGTGGTCACCCCCTCGCTCGTCTACGGGAGCTAGTGGCCCTGCTCGTCGCGGCGGCGCTGCCAGCGCTGCTCGATCCGGTCCATCATGGAGCGCTTCTGCCGTCCCTGACGGCGCGCCTGCGGGGCGCCCGTCGCGGGCTGTTCGCCCGGCTTGGGGGCCTTGCGCCAGCCGGTGACGGCCAGCACGGCGCATCCCAGCATGACCAGGAAGCCCACCACGCTGAGCCACACCTGCTTGGCGACCATTCCAGCCATGAGGAGCGCGATACCCACGAGGAAGCCCGCGACCGCCTGGTAGACCCGCCGTCGGGTGTACGTACGCAGCCCGCTTCCCTCAAGCGCCGACGCGAACTTGGGATCTTCGGCGTACAGCGCTCGCTCCATCTGCTCGAGCATGCGCTGCTCGTGCTCCGAGAGCGGCACGGAGTCCTCCTCATCGTGCAGTCGCCGGGGCGACCCGGGGGGTCCCTTCAGGATAGGCAGGGAATCGCCCCCGTGAAACCCGCCCCTCTGCGCCAATTGACCAACCGGAATCCGCCATGTACGTCCCGGCTCGCTGAATCCTGCATTCCCCAACGGCCGACCCGTCATGCCGGGCGGTCTCCCTCGATCATACGGCGACGAGCGCCCGATCGGGGGGCCTGTGGCGTACTCCATGTGCGCTCCAGTCCCTGATCAGCGGCGCGCCGCACGAGGTGCGTCAGGCCCCGAAGGCCCCCTGGGTCTCGCCGAGCACATGGAGCTGGGTGGCCACGGAGTGGAAGGCGGGGTTCTCGGCCGCCGCCTCCTCCAGCTTCAGCAGCGCCTCCAGGGCGCCGGGTTCGGTGTCCACCAGGACGCCGGGGACGAGGTCGGCGAAGACCCGCACGCCGTGCACCGCGCCGACCCTGAGGCCCGCGCCCTCGACCAGGGCGGTGAGCTGCTCGGCGGTGAAGCGGCGCGGCACGGGGTCGCCTTCGCCCCAGCGGCCGTTCGGGTCGTCGAGGGCCTGCCTGGCCTCCTTGAAGTGGCCGGCCAGGGCGCGCGCGAGCACGGCGCCCCCGAGGCCCGCAGCGAGCAGGCTGAGGACACCCTCGGAGCGCAGGGCGGCGACCGCGTTGCGCAGGCCCTCCGCCGGGTCGTCGACGTACTCCAGGACGCCGTGGCACAGCACCACGTCGTGGCCACCGCGCTCGACCACGTCGAAGAGGCCGTGGGCGTCGCCCTGGACGCCCCTGACGCGGTCGGCGACGCCGGCCTCGGCGGCACGGCGCTCCAGCGCGAAGAGCGCGTTGGGGCTGGGGTCGACGACGGTGACCCGGTGGCCGAGGCGGGCGACGGGCACGGCGAAGTGGCCGCTGCCGCCTCCGGTGTCGAGGACGTCGAGCGACTCACGTCCCGTGGCCTTGACCCGGCGCTCCAGGGCGTCCTGGAGGACCTCCCAGACCACGGCGGTACGGAGAGAGGCTCGGGGACGAGGGGGGTCGGCGCGCAGCGACGTCGTTCGAGGGTGGTGGTGGGAGACGGGTGGGCGCATCGGGTCCGACACGGCAGATGACTCCTCGGCGCGGCACCGCCCCTTGCACGGCGGAGCGAACGGGCTGCTTCCCCGGCCCGGGCCCGGGCACGGGCACGGGCACGGGAGGGAAGGCTTCAGGCGGCTTCCACCCTATTGCCTTCGGCGGTCCGCCCGGTCACGGCGGTGGCCTGCCCCGCCGAACGTCTCGTACGGCGGACTCCCTCATCCCGTGTCCGGTAAGTCGCGGTCGCTGTGCGCGTCCGGGTGCGGGTGGTCGGCGTCCTGGCGCGGCTGCGGGAGGACGGGCTGCAGGACGAGCATCCGCTCGACCAGACGCAGGAACATCGCCACGTCCCGTATCAGGTCGTCGGCGTCGCGGCGGGTGGCCGCGCCCTGTATGCCCGCCTCCGCGCGGGCGCGCCGCCGGGCGCCGGAGGCGAACAGCACGCTCCACTCGGTCAGTTCGGGCGCGATCTCGGGGAGCACTTCCCAGGCGCTCCGGATGCGGGCACGGCGTCGGGACGACGGCTCCGGGCGTCCCCGGGCGGCGAGCACCGCCGCGGCCGTGCGCAGGGCGGCGAGGTGGGCCGTCGCGTAGCGCTCGTTGGGGGTTTCGAGGACGGCTGCCTCGTCCAGTCCAGCGCGGGCCTGGGCGAGCAGGTCGAGGGCGGCGGGCGGGGCCGTGGTCCGGCGCAGCACGGGGTGGACGTCGCTCGCCGGGCCGGTCAGTGAGGGGGCAGGGCCGGTGGCGCGGCGCCGGCGGGCGGCTGCTGCGTGGTAGGTGGCCATGACGAACCTCCTGTCGTCTGCGTGACGGCCCTGTGGCCGTATGTGTCCATCGTGCGGTATGCCACTGACAATCCGTTCTGACCTGGTGTTTTGCTTCGATCGAAGGTTCGGGATAGTTTTTGCACTGACCAGTCAGTTCAAATTTTGGGGATGCAGGGGTGGGGAGAACCGTGTCCGGTGTGGGTGTCACCGCCCGAGGGCTGGGCCTGAAGGGCCCGCGCGGCTGGGCCTTCCGCGACGTCGCGTTCGACGCGGAGCCCGGCTCGCTGATCGCGATCGAGGGCCCGTCCGGGTCCGGCCGCACCTGTCTGCTGCTCGCGCTCACGGGCCGGATGAAGGCCACCGAGGGAGCGGCCGAGGTCGGCGGCCGGAAGCTGCCCCAGCAGATGGCGGCCGTACGCCGGGTCTGCGCGCTCGCGCACGTCGCCGGGGTCATCGAGCTCGAACCGGCCCTGACCGTGGCCGAGCATCTGCACGAGCGGGCGCTGCTGCAGCGCAGGTTCGGCGACTCGCTGCGCGCGCTGCTGCGGCCGCGCGCCGAGCGCCGGGCCGAGGCGAGGCTGCGCATCGACACCGCGCTGGCCGCTGCGGGCCTGGACCGGGAGGCGCTGCCCAAGGGCTCCCGTACGGCCGTACGGGACCTGGAGCGGATGGAGGCGCTGCGGCTGTCCATCGCGCTCGCCCTGCTGGGCCGCCCCCGGCTGCTCGGCGTCGACGACACCGACCTCAAGCTCTCGGACGCCGAACGGGGCGAGGTCTGGGCGCTGCTGAGGTCGGTCGCCGAGTCCGGGACGACGGTCGTGGCGGTGTGCAGCGCGGCTCCCGGCGACGCCGTCGTCGTGTCCACCAAGGAGGCTCCCGAGACGAAGGAGAAGGCGGATGCGCTCGCCGAGACTCGCCGCGCTTGAGCTCAGGCGCTTCGGCAGGGGCAGGCTGCCCCGGGCCGCCCTGGTGGCCCTCCTGGTGCTGCCGCTGCTGTACGGCGCGCTGTACCTGTGGTCGTTCTGGGATCCGTACGGCCGGCTGGACCGCATCCCCGTGGCGCTCGTCAACGACGACCGGGGGGCGACGGCCGACGGCAAGAAGCTCGCGGCGGGCGACGACCTCACCAAGGGGCTGCTCGACAGCGACGTCTTCGACTGGCAGGAGGTGAGCGCCGACCAGGCACGCACGGGCGTGGAGAACGGCACGTACTACCTGTCGCTGACCATGCCGGCCGACTTCAGCCGACGGATCGCGTCCAGCGCCGGCGACTCCCCGGAAACGGGCGCCCTCCAGGTGCGGACGAACGACGCCAACAACTACATCGTCGGGCAGATCTCGCGGACGGTGTTCAGCGAGGTGCGCCAGGCCGCCTCCACCAAGGCCTCGCGGTCCTTCCTGGACAGGATCTTCATCTCGTTCTCCGACATCCACGGCCAGACCGTGAAGGCCGCCGACGGGGCGGACAGGCTCAACGGCGGGATCGGGAAGGCGGAGAAGGGCTCCAAGGACCTCGCCGACGGCCTCAAGGACGCCAAGAGCGGAAGCGGAAAACTCTCCAAGGGCCTGAAGAAGCTCAACACCGGCGCGGGCGCCCTGGAGGACGGCTCCAAGCAGGTCGCGGCGGGCACGCAGACGCTCGCGGACAAGGTCAACGCCGTCGACAAGAAGGCGGGCCCCTTCCTCAAGGACAACGAGAAGACCATCGGGGACACCGCACAGCTGGTCGCGGACTCCTCCAAGGCGATCCGCCACAACCTCGGCACCCTGGTCAAGACCGCCCCGGTCGCCGCCAAGGGCGCCCACGCCGCCTCCGACACGCTGAACGACGTCTACCGGGTGCGCTGCGAGAACCCCGTGCTGCCCGACGCGGCCTGCTCCGACCTGAAGAAGGCCAAGGAGGCCGCCGCGGACGTGGCGACGGTCGCCGACGACCTCAACACGCTGATCGGCGACCAGAACGGCGACCTGAAGAAGCTCGACACCAACCTGGCCACCCTCCAGGAGCAGGCCCAGGCGCTCGCCGACCGCGCACCGCACCTGTCCGAGGACCTCACCGACGCCGTCACGAAGATCAACAAGCTGAACGACGGCGCGGGCAAGGTCGCCGCGGGCGCCAAGAAGCTGCACAAGGGGCTCGGCACGGCCTCCGGCGGCGCGGCCGACCTGGACGAGGGCGTCGGCAAGCTGAAGACCGGCGCCGACACCCTCAACGGCGGCATGTTCAAGCTCGTGGACGGCTCCGGGAAGCTCGCGGGCGGGCTGCACGACGGCGCCGGGAAGATCCCGGACTACGACAAGCAGGACCGCGACCACCGCACCGGGGTCATGGCCGACCCGGTCCACCTCGTCTCCAAGGACCTGCACAGGGCGCCCAACTACGGCACCGGTTTCGCCCCGTACTTCATCCCGCTGTCCCTGTGGGTTGGCGCCATGGTGGCGTACATGCTGATCCCGCCGATGAACCGGCGCGCGCTCGCCACGGGCGCCCCGGCGTGGCGGATCGCCCTCGCGGGCTGGCTCCCGGTGGTCGCGATCGGTGTGCTGCAGACGGTGTCCCTGATGGCGGTGCTGCACTGGGCGATCGGCCTGCAGATGGTCCGGGCGGCCGGCACGATCGGCTTCCTGTTCCTGGTGACGGCGTGTTTCGGGGCGATCGTGCAGTGGCTGAACGCACGCTTCGGAGCGGCGGGCCGCATCCTCGTCCTCGCCCTGCTGATGCTGCAGTTGACGTCCGCGGGCGGCACCTACCCCGTCCAGACGAGTCCGGGCTTCTTCAACGCGCTGCACCCCTTCCTGCCGATGAGCTACGTCGTGGACGCCCTCCGGAGGCTCATCACGGGCGGCGGTCTCGGACCGGTGTGGCACGCGTGCGTGGTGCTCACCGCGTTCACCGCGGGCGCGCTCGCGCTCACCGCGCTCTCCGCCCGCCGCCGCCAGGTGTGGACGCTGGACCGGCTGCACCCGGAGCTGAGCCTGTGAGCGCCGCGGTGACATCCCGGGGCACGGCTCCTGTGACAATCAGGGCCATGGAAAGCAGCAGCACCGCTCCCGGCGGCAGCACGCGCCGCGAGGCCACCCGGCAGAAGCTCTACGAGGCGGCCGTCACCCTCATCGCCGAACAGGGCTTCTCCGCCACCACGGTGGACGAGATCGCCGAGCGCGCCGGGGTCGCGAAGGGCACGGTCTACTACAACTTCGCGAGCAAGTCCGTCCTCTTCGAGGAGCTGCTGCGGCACGGCGTCGGACTCCTCGCCGCCTCCCTGCGGGAGGCGGCCGAGAAGACGGCCAGGGACGGCGGCAGCAAGGTGGACGCGCTGGACGCGATGGTCCGGGCCGGTCTCGTCTTCATCGACCGCTATCCGGCCTTCACCCAGCTGTACGTGGCCGAGATGTGGCGCACCAACCGGGCCTGGCAGTCCACGCTGATGGTGGTCAGGCAGCAGGCGGTCGCGGTCGTGGAGGACGTGCTGCGCGAGGGCGTCGAGGGCGGCGAGTTCAGCGACGAGATCGACGTGCCGCTGACCGCCTCGGCGCTGGTCGGCATGGTCCTGGTGGCCGCCCTGGACTGGCAGTCGTTCCAGCCGGAGCGCTCCCTGGACGACGTGCACGCGGCGCTGTCCCGGCTGCTGCAGGGGCGGGTGAGCGGTCCGGGCCGCGGCTGAGCCCGTGCGACGCCGTGCACGCGCGCGTCCGCTGATCCCGCACGATCACGAAAGCGCCGGTCCGTTGTGGCCGCGTCCCCCGCGGGCCACCTCGAACCGGCGCCTTCTCGTGCTCCCCCGTTTTCACTTTCCCCCTGTTGGGCCCCCGTTGCGGTCGTTCCCCCGGGTTCCCCCGTGTCTCGCTCCCGCCGACCGCAGCCGGCGGAAGGAGCGGATCGAGGGCGGCTCCGTTCCGGCGCCCCGTGTCGCCGGTTCCGGAGCCGAGCCCCTTCTCCGTGCCTCCACTGTCTCGTTGACGCAGGTCCTGCCCCATCCGCGTGCGTACTCATCTCACTCACTAGGTACGCGTACTCAGCACTGCGCACTCACCCCCAGGACGCCCCGTCGCCGGCTGGTGACGAATGCGCCCGCGTGCGTACTCCCCCGCTGCGGGCCGCCCGTGCCGTGACTGTCAGTGGCGGTCGATAAAGTCGCAGGCATGGGACGGATTGCGGTGATCGGCGCCGGGATGGGCGCGATGGCGGCCGCCGCCCGGCTGGCCGTCGCGGGCCACCGGGTGGCGGTCTACGAGCGGGCGGAGACGTACGGCGGTGCGGTGCGCCGGTTCGAGCGGGACGGCTTCGCCTTCGACACCGGTCCCGGGCTGCTCACGCTGCCCGCCGTATGGCGCGATCTGTTCATCAAGACCGGCAAGGAGCCGCTGGAGGACTGTGCCGAGCTGGTCCAGGTCGACCCCTCCACGCGGCATCTCTTCGCGGACGGCACCGAGGCCGCGGTGCCCAACGCCTCCCGCGCGGGTGTCGTCGCCGCCCTGGACAAAGCCCTCGGAGGCGGCGCCGGCGGACGTTGGGGCGATTTCCTGGTGCGGGCCCGCGAGGCCTGGGACCGCACCCGCCGCCCGCTGCTGGAAGAACCCCTGTGGCCCGACTGGCCGGTGCTGGCGGAGCGCGAGCCGTATCCGGCGGTCCCCCACAAGCGCCTGCTGCGCACCCGGCGCGCCGCCACGCTCGCCGAGATCGGCGCCTGGGAGCTGCGCGACGCCCGGCTCACGGCCCTGCTGGAGAGTCACGCCCTCGCCCACGGCCTGGACCCGCGCGTCACCCCGGCGAGCGCGGCCGTGCTGCCGTACATGGAGCATGCCTTCGGCACCTGGTATGTCCGCGGCGGGATGCGGGAGTTGGCGCGCGCGGTGTACGAGCGGTGCCTGGCCCGCAGGGTCGAGTTCCACTTCGGCACCGAGGTGACCGGGGTGCTGGAGAAAGACGGCCGGGCCGTCGGGGTCGAGTTGGCCGAGGGCACCTCCCGGGCTACCAGCACTGACGGCGGGTTGGTGGCGGAGGCGGACCAGGTGATCGCCGGTGTGCGTCCCGCGCGGCTGCGGGAGCTGACACGGCACCGGCTGGACGACGACGGTGACGTACGGCCGGACACCGGCGCGCGCCCGCGCCGGTTCACCGTGCTGCTGGCGCTGCGCGGCCCGCGAGAGGCCGGTGCGGTGCACCGCACGATCGTCCACGCGCCCGACCGCACGGCCGAGTTGGACTCCCTCACGTCATCCTCCCCCGCGCCCGTCCGGCCCACGGTGACCGTGCTGCGCCCCGACGACCCGGCGCTGCGCCCGGACGGGGAGCACGAGTCGGTGGTGCTGTCCGCGGTGGTCGCCCCGGATGCGGGACGCGACCTGCCCGAGCGGCGCGAGGCCCTCGCCGAGGAACTCGTCACCGCCGCGGAGGCCGTCATACCAGGGCTGCGGGAGCGGATCCTGTGGCGCGAGACGGAGGACGCGGGGTCCGGCGAGGTGTCCGCGCCGTCGCTGGCCGCGGGGGACGGGCGCTTCCTGCACCCGGCCAACACCACCCGCCTGCCGGGGCTGTACCGGGCCGGCGGCTGGTCGCACCCCGGCGGCGGCCTCCCGCACGCGGGCATGTCCGGCGCGCTGGTGGCCGGACTCATCGTGGAGGGACCGGAGTTCAGAGGCTCCCGGTGAGCTTCGCTCAGAAGCGGTACTGCTCGTCGAACCCGTTGCCCTGCGGCTGGCCCTGGCCGTTGTCCTGGTAGGGATACGGCTGCTCCGGCGGGAGTTCGCCGCCGTAGGTCTCGTCGGTGCGCTGCTGCGGGACCCACACCCCGCCCGCCGGGGTCTGGCCGTAGCCGCCGGTGGCGTACTGGTCCTGGCCGTAGCCCTGCTGGCCGTACTGCCCGTAGCCGGTGTCGTAGCCGCCGCCGTAGGTCTGCGTGCCGATGTACGGGTCGGAGTAGGCGGCGTACTGCTGCTGACCGGTGGTGTCGTAGCCGTACTGCTGCTGGTCGTAGCCCGAGTAGTCGTAGCCGTAGGTCTGGTCGGCGCCCTGGGCGGCCGTCGCGTACTGGTCCTGGCCGGTGGCGCCCGCGTAGGACGGGTCGGCGGCGCCCGCGTAGGCGGGGTCGTTGTACACGCCGTACGAGCCGGTGTCGTCGGGCAGGGGCTGCGGCTCGTACACCGCCGTGCTGTCCATGGCCATGGGCTGCTCGGCACGGGCCGGGGTGAAGACGTCGTCGCGGTCGAAGTCGTCCTCGCCGTTGAAGGCCGGGTTCTCCTGCGGGTAGGCGGCCTGCTCGCCGTAGCCGCCGTCACCCGGTTCGAGGTCGGAGACCTCGAGCGTCGGGTCCCGGTGGTCCGCCTTGCCGCGGCGCCGCTTGGTGGGCTCGCCGGCCTCGGGGCGCTTGACGGCCCAGCCCGCGGAGAAGCCGCGGCGGAAGGAGAGCGTGACGTAGGTCTGGCCGACCGCGAACGCGGCAGCACCCAGACCGATGACGAACACCGAGGGGATCAGCACCCCGATCACGACGCCGAGGAAGCCGGCGAACGCCAGCAGCCGCCAGCGCAGCCGTGCCTTGTACTGCAGCAGCACCTCGCCGAGCAGCCACAGCGCGACGATGCCGAACGCGATGTAGAGGACCGTCCAGCCCATGTACGCCCCTCTCCCAGTCGCCGCTACGCAGTGTGTCGTATACCCGTGCGGCCGGTCTAGGCCTGCGGGGGGTGGTGCAGGCCCAGGTTCTCGTGGATTTCCAGCGTGGCCGTGGAGTTGTTGAGCGTGATGAAGTGCAGTCCGGGCACTCCCTCGGCCAGCAGCCGTGCGCAGAACTCCGTGGCGAATTCAATGCCAATGGAGCGTACAGCGGTCGGATCGTCTTTTGCTGTGAGGATCCGCTCTTTCAGGACGGACGGGATGTGCGCGTTGCTCAGCTGCGGCAGCCGTTCCAGCATCCTGACGCTGGTCACCGGCATCACCTCGGGGATGACGGGGGTCTCGCAGCCGGCCGCGGAGACCCGGTCGCGCAGCCTGAGATAGGACTCCGGCTGGAAGAACATCTGCGTGATGGCGTAGTCGGCCCCCGCGCGGCATTTGTCCACGAAGTGGGCGACGTCGGTGTCCCAGTCGGCGGAGCGCGGGTGCATCTCCGGGAAGGCCGCGACGCCCACGCAGAAGTCGCCCGACTCCTTGATGAGCCGGACGAGCTCGGCGGCGTAGGCGAGGCCTTTGGGGTGCTGAACCCACTCCGCCATGGGGTCGCCGGGCGGGTCGCCGCGCACGGCGAGCATGTTGCGGATCCCGGCGTCGGCGTACTGGCCGATGATGTTGCGCAGTTCGGCGACGGAGTGGTTGACGGCGGTGAGGTGGGCCACCGGGGTGAGCGTGGTGTCGGCGACGATCTGCTCCGTCTCCCTGACCGTGCCCGCGCGTGTCGAACCCCCTGCGCCGTAGGTCACGGAGACGAAGTCGGGAGCCACCGCCTCGACCCTGCGCAGCGCGCTCCACAGGTTCCGCTCGCCCTTGGGGGTCTTCGGCGCGGAGAACTCGAAGGAGTACGTCCTCTTGCCCGTGGCGAGCATGTCGCGCACCGTTCGTGCGCGATCAGTCCTTGTGGATGCGGTTCCGAGGGCCATACTCGCAGGTTAACCAGGGGCCGTCGGTCCCCCAACCGAACGCGGGATTTTTACCCGAATTGTCGATTTGCTGTCCACGCCTCGGACAGCGGGCGCTTCTACGCCTGCCGCAGGCGCTTGGCGAACTCCGCCGCCGCCGCGCCCGGGTCGTCCGCCTCGGTGATGGCGCGGACGACCACGACCCGGCGGGCGCCGGCCGCGAGCACCTCGTCGAGGTTTTCGAGGTCGATGCCGCCGATGGCGAACCAAGGGCGGTCGGTGCGGAGGGAGGCGGTGTGCCGGACCAGGTCGAGGCCGGGGGCGTGGCGGCCGGGCTTGGTGGGGGTCGGCCAGCAGGGCCCGGTGCAGAAGTAGTCGGCGCCCTCCTGGACGGCGGCCGTCTCCGCCTCGGTGTCCGCGTGCGTGGAGCGGCCTATGAGGACGTCGTCGCCGAGGATCGCCCGGGCCGCGGGGACCGGGAGGTCGCCCTGGCCGAGGTGGAGCACATCGGCACCGGCGGCGTGCGCGACGTCCGCGCGGTCGTTGACCGCCAGCAGTCTGCCGTGGCGGGCGCAGGCGTCGGCGAAGACCTTCAGGTGCTCCAGTTCCTCGGCCGCCTCCATGCCCTTGTCGCGCAGTTGCACGATGTCGACGCCGCCGGCCAGGACGGCGTCCAGGAACTCCGGCAGGTCGCCCTGGCGTCTGCGGGCGTCCGTGCACAGGTAGACGCGGGCGTCGGCGAGGCGGGCGCGCGCGGTGGCGGCCGTGGTGTCGGGCATGGGTGTGTCCCCCGTGGTCGGTGGCGTACGGGCCGTGGGCCCGCCGAAAGCGTCGGTGCCGCGGGCCGCAGTGAAGTACGGCCGCGGCCCTCGCGGGCCCCGGCCCGTACGCCGGACGGTGTCGGATCAGCGGGTTCGGCTCAGACGGCGAGCGCCTGGGCCCGGCGCTTCACCTCCGTGCCTCGATTCTCACTCAGGGCCTGCGCGGGGGTCCCGGGCAGGCTGTCGTCCGGGGTGAAGAGCCATTCGAGCATCTCTTCGTCCGTGAAGCCGTCGTCCCGCAGGAGCGTCAGGGTGCCGCTGAGGCCCTTGACGACCTTGTCCCCGTCGATGAAGGCGGCGGGGACGTGCAGTGCGCGGTTCTCACCGCGGCGTACGGCGATGAGCTGGCCGTCCTTGACCAGCTGCCGCACTCGCGTCACCTCGACATCGAGCATCTCTGCGATGTCGGGGAGGGTGAGCCAGGCGGGGACGAGAGCATCGGTCTTTGCGTCAATCTCGGTCACGGCATCAAGCCTGCCATCCCGCACTGACAGTCGGAAGCCGGACGTGCCCGACCTGCGGCTTTCTCACTGCGCCGTGGCGGCCTTCAGCGGCCTCGCCGGGTCCGCGAGCAGGGCCGGGTCCATCGGCGTGCCGGACTCGATCAGCCGTCTGCCCTGCGCCAGGTCCCGCGGCCGGCCGACCGCGAGCAGCGCGGCCATGCGGCCCTCGCGCAGCCAGCACACGGACCAGGCGGGCCCCGAGGGGTCACCGCGCCACAGGGCCGTGTCGGCGCCGGTGTGGTGACCGGCGTACTGGACGAAACGGCCGAACTGCTCGGACCAGAAGTACGGGACCGGGTCGTAGACGGCGGACGGCGCGCCGAAGGCCCCGCCGATGATGTTCTCGGCCACCGTGCGCGGCCCCTGCAGGGCGTTGTCCCAGTGGTGGATCAGCAGGCGCTCGCCGTACCGACCCGAGGGGAACGAGGCGCAGTCGCCGACGGCGTACACGTCCGGCACCGAGGTGCGCAGGTGGGCGTCGGCGACGACCTCCCGGTGCGCCCCGAGCTCGATGCCGGAGCCGGTCAGCCAGGCCGTGGCGGGACGTGCGCCGATGCCGACCACGACCGCGCCCGCGGGCAGCCGCGAGCCGTCGGCGAGGACGACCTCGCCGGCCTCGACGCGCTGCACGCGCGCGTGGGTGCGCAGTTCGACGCCTGCGTCGGCGTACCAGGCGGCCATCGGCGCGGCCACGTCGGCGGGCAGCGCACCGGTGAGCGGCCGGTCGGCCGCCTCGACGACCGTCACCGCGCAGCCCGCCTCGCGCGCGGCGGTGGCGAACTCGGCGCCGATCCAGCCCGCGCCGACGACCACGACGTCGTGCTGGCGGGCGAGCACGGGCCGCAGCCGCTCGGCGTCGTCCAGGGTGCGCAGCAGATGCACCCCGGGCACGCCCTCGGCGCCCGGCAGGCGGATCGGTTCGGCACCTGTGGCGAGGACCAGGACGTCGTACGGGACGGGTCCCGCCTCGGTGTCCAGTTCGTGCTCGCCGGGGCGCACGCCCAACACCTCGCGGCCCAGCCGCAGTTCGACGGCGAGCGCCTCGAAGTCGACGTCGAAGGCGGAGCCCTCGGACTTGCCGAGCAGGACCGCCTTGGACAGCGGGGGCCGGTCGTAGGGCTGGTGGGGCTCGGCGCCGATCAGCGTGACGCTGCCTTTGAAGCCCCTCTCCCGCAGGGCGACCGCGGTCTGCACGCCGGCCATTCCCGCGCCCACCACGACCACGCGCCGCAGTGGCGACCCGCCCGTTTCCCGCGTCTGCTCGCTCACCTGATCACCATAGACAACTGACAAATTGTCAGTCAGCCGTCGTGCCGAGTGACCTGCTCCACAGCGCTGGTTCCGCAGCGCTGTGGGTCGGGCTAGGGTGGCCGACGTACACGCACTCGCGGGAGCCCGGACGCACCGGGCTGAGAGGGAGGCTGGCGGCCTCCGACCGTACGAACCTGATCCGGGTCATGCCGGCGAAGGGAGGGGCTGGACGCCCATGTCGTCACGTACCTCAGACGTCCTCGTCATCGGGGGCGGGATCATCGGCCTGGTCACGGCCTGGCGCGCCGCGCAGCGCGGGCTGACCACGGCCGTGGTGGACCCCGAGCCGGGCGGTGGGGCCGCGCAGGTGGCCGCGGGCATGCTCGCCGCGGTCACCGAGCTGCACTACGGCGAGCAGACCCTGCTCGGCCTGAACCTCGCCTCGGCCCGCCGCTATCCGGACTTCGCGGCCGAGCTGACCGAGGTCTCCGGCGAGGATCTCGGCTACCGCCGGTGCGGCACGCTGGCCGTCGCGCTGGACGCCGACGACCGCGCCCATCTGCGCGAACTGCACGCCCTGCAGCGGCAGTCGGGGCTGGATTCGCAGTGGCTGTCGGGCCGCGACTGCCGGCGTCTGGAGCCGATGCTCGCGCCGGGCGTGCGCGGCGGTCTGCGGGTCGACGGCGACCACCAGATCGACCCGCGACGGCTGGCACGCGCGCTGGTGCTCGCGTGCGAACGGGCGGGCGTCATCTTCCACCGCGCGTGGGCCGAGCTCTTCCGTGTCGCAGGGGAGCGGGCCGCCGGGGTCACCACGACGGACGGCACCGAGCTGGACGCGGGCCAGGTGGTGCTGGCCGCCGGCAGCCTCAGCGGACGGCTCCCGGGCGTCCCGGACGACGTGCTGCCGCCGGTGCGGCCGGTCAAGGGGCAGGTGCTGCGGCTGACGGTGCCGCGGCGGTTCGCGCCCTTCCTCAGCCGTACCGTGCGCGCCGTGGTGCGCGGCAGCCAGGTCTATCTGGTGCCGCGCGAGAACGGCGAGCTGGTGATCGGCGCGACCACCGAGGAGCTCGGCTGGGACACCACGGTCACCGCGGGCGGGGTGTACGAGCTGCTGCGCGACGCGCACGAGCTGGTCCCCGGCCTCACCGAGCTGCCGCTGACGGAGACGCGGGCGGGGCTGCGCCCCGGCTCCCCCGACAACGCTCCCCTGCTCGGCCCGACCGAGCTGCCGGGGCTGCTGCTGGCCACCGGGCACTACCGCAACGGCGTGCTGCTCACACCGGTCACCGGCGACGCCATGGCGCACGTCCTGGCCACCGGCGAACTCCCGGACGAGGCCCGTCCGTTCACCCCGGCCCGCTTCGCGCGCGTGGAGCAGCCCGTATGAACATCACCGTCAACGGGGAGCCCCGCCGGTTCGCCGACGGCACGGCTCTCGACACCGTCGTCAAGACGCTGACCCCGGCCCCCTCCGGGGTCGCCGCCGCCCTCAACGAAACCGTCGTCCCGCGCGCGCAGTGGCCGTCGACGCCCCTCTCCGAGGGGGATCGCGTCGAGGTCCTCACCGCCGTCCAAGGAGGCTGACCCATGGCCGACGACCCCTTTGTCCTCGGCGGTACGTCCTTCACGTCCCGTCTGATCATGGGCACCGGCGGGGCTCCCAGCCTCGACGTGCTGGAGCGGGCGCTGGTGGCGTCCGGCACGGAGCTGACGACGGTCGCGATGCGGCGCGTGGACCCCTCGGTGCACGGATCGGTCCTGTCCGTCCTGGAGAAGCTCGACATCCGGGTGCTGCCGAACACGGCCGGCTGCTTCACCGCCGGGGAGGCCGTGCTGACCGCCCGGCTCGCGCGCGAGGCCCTCGGCACCGACCTGGTCAAACTCGAGGTGATCGCAGACGAGCGCACCCTCCTGCCCGACCCGATCGAGCTGCTGGAGGCTGCCGAGACGCTGGTCGACGACGGCTTCACGGTGCTGCCGTACACCAACGACGACCCCGTGCTCGCCCGGAAGCTCCAGGACGTGGGCTGCGCGGCGATCATGCCGCTCGGCTCGCCCATCGGTTCCGGCCTCGGCATCCGCAACCCGCACAACTTCCAGCTGATCACCGAGCACGCGCGCGTACCGGTGATTCTGGACGCGGGCGCGGGCACGGCTTCGGACGCGGCGCTCGCGATGGAGCTGGGGTGCGCGGGTGTGATGCTCGCCTCGGCGGTGACCCGCGCGCAGGAGCCGCAGCTGATGGCCGAGGCCATGAGGCACGCGGTGGAGGCGGGCCGGCTCGCGCACCGGGCGGGCCGTATCCCGCGCCGCCATTTCGCCGAGGCGTCCTCGCCGCACGGGGGTCGCGCGCACCTCGACCCCGAGCGCCCCGCGTTCTAAAACGAGCGTTCGACAACGGTCGAGAGCGGGTGCGACGTCCGTCACAGGTCGGCTGCAGTCACGCCCCGATACGGCAGGAAAGGACGGCCCTGTCAGTCACGGCTCGTACACTCACCTGCGTGGATACGACCCTTCAGGACCCTCTGGTCGGGCAGGTGCTCGACGGGCGTTATCGCGTGGACGCGCGGATCGCGGTCGGCGGGATGGCCACGGTCTACCGGGCCCTGGACACCCGCCTCGACCGCGTGCTCGCGCTGAAGGTGATGCACCCGACGCTCGCCGCCGACGTCACCTTCGTCGAGCGGTTCATCCGGGAGGCGAAGTCCGTCGCCCGGCTGGCGCACCCGAACGTGGTGCAGGTCTTCGACCAGGGCGCCGACGGGTCGTACGTCTATCTCGCCATGGAGTACGTCGCCGGGTGCACCCTGCGCGACGTGCTGCGCGAGCGCGGGGCGCTGCAGCCGCGCGCCGCCCTGGACATCCTGGAGCCGGTCCTCGCCGCGCTGGGCGCCGCGCACCGCGCCGGGTTCGTGCACCGGGACATGAAGCCCGAGAACGTGCTGATCGGGGACGACGGCCGGGTCAAGGTCGCCGACTTCGGGCTGGTGCGGTCCGTGGACACGGTCACCAACACCACGGGCACCGTCCTCGGCACCGTCTCCTACCTCGCCCCGGAACAGATCGAGCACGGCATCGCCGACCCCCGGGTCGACGTGTACGCGTGCGGTGTCGTCCTGTACGAGATGCTGACCGGCGAGCGGCCGCACGGCGGTGACTCCCCGGCCACCGTCCTGTACAAGCACATCCACGAGGACGTCCCGCCGCCCTCGCGCGCCGTGCCGGGGCTGGCGTATCCGCTGGACGAGCTGGTCGCGGTGGCCACCGCCCGCAACCCCGGCCTGCGCCCGCAGGACGCGGTGGCGCTGCTGGCACACGCGCGTGACGTGCGCGCCGGGCTCGGCGTGGACCAGCTGGACGCGATGCCGCCGCAGGCGCTCGCCGCGGAGCACCGCAACATCTCCGAGGACCGTACGAGCGTCATCCCGCGCGCGCTGAACGTGCAGCGTCCGCTGCCGGTCAACGAGGACGAGAGCGGTCAGGACCTGCATCACACCAGCGTGCTGGAGACCCCGCCGCCGCTGCCGCCGCGCCGCCGCGGCACGGGGGTCCGGCGCGGCCCGCTCGCGCTCGTCGTCGCCGTCCTGCTGATCCTCGGGGTCGGCGCGGGCGTGTGGTACATCAACTCCGGTCAGTTCACCAAGGTCCCGCCGGTGCTGTCCAAGACCCAGACCGAGGCCCGCAAGCAGCTCGACGACGCCGGGCTGGACCTCGGGAAGGTCGAGCACGCCTACAGCGACACGGTGAAGCGGGGCACGGTGATCAGCTCGGACCCCGCACCGAACACCCGCGTCCGTGACAACGCCTCGGTGACGCTCACCATCTCCGACGGCCCGGAGACCGTGCGGGTGCCGGATCTGGAGGGCCGGACGCTGGCCGCGGCCAGGGCCCTGCTGAAGAAGGCCGCCCTGGAGCCCGGCATGGTCACCCGTGACTTCAGCGACGACGTCGACAAGGGTTCCGTGATCTCCACGGATCCGGAGGCGGGCACGAAGCGGCACGCGGGTTCGGCGATCGCGCTGCTCGTCAGCAAGGGCAGCCCGGTGGACGTCCCGGACGTCACCGGCGAGGACCCTCAGGACGCGCGGGCGGACCTGGAGGACGCGGGCCTGGCGGTGAAGATCGCTCCCGAGCGGGTCAACTCGCAGTTCGACAAGGGCCAGGTCGCCACGCAGTCACCCAAGGCCGACAGCCGGGCCGCCGAGGGGGACACGGTCACGCTGACCCTGTCCAAGGGCCCGCAGATGATCGAGGTCCCGGACGTCACCGGTGACAGCGTGGACGACGCCAAGCAGGCGCTTCAGGACGCCGGCTTCAAGGTCGACGAGGACCGCGGTCTGCTGGGCCTGTTCGGCGACACCGTCAAGGGCCAGTCCGTGAAGGGCGGGGACAAGGCGCCCAAGGGGTCGACCATCACCATCAAGATCCGGTGAGGGGGCGCGGCGCCCCGCGTGGCACCCTGACCCGGTGAAGAGTCAGCAGCTGCGCAACCCCGTCGGCAGCCATGTCCCCGTGGCCGGCGGTCTTCGCTCCGTCGGCCTGTCCTACGCCCATGACCTCGAGGCCGAGACGGTGCAGGTCTTCGTCGCCAACCCGCGCGGCTGGGCCACACCCGTGGGCAGTCCGCGGCAGGACGAGGAGTTCCGCGCGGTGTGCGAGGCCGAGTCGATCCCGGCGTACGTCCATGCCCCGTATCTGATCAACTTCGGCTCCCACACCGAGGCGACCGTCGAGCGGTCCGTCGACTCGATGCGGCACTCGCTGCGGCGCGGGCGGGAGATCGGGGCGCTCGGCGTGGTCGTGCACACCGGCAGCGCGACCGGCGGCCGGGACCGCTCCGTGGCCCTGAAGCAGGTGCGCGAGCATCTGCTGCCGCTGCTCGACGAGCTCACGCACGACGACGACCCGTTCCTGCTGCTGGAGTCGACGGCCGGACAGGGCGCCTCGCTCTGCTCGCGGACCTGGGACTTCGGGCCGTACTTCGAGGCGCTGGACGCCCATCCGAAGCTGGGGGTCTGCCTGGACACCTGCCACATCTTCGCGGCCGGGCACGATCTGACCGGGCCGAGCGGCATGCACCAAACGCTGGATCTGCTGGTGGACACGGTCGGCGAGGGCCGGCTGAAGCTGATCCACGCCAACGACTCCAAGGACGTCGTCGGCGCGCACAAGGACCGGCACGAGAACATCGGCTCCGGGCACATCGGCGAGGACCCGTTCCGGGCGCTGATGACCCACCCCGCGACCGAGGGCGTACCGCTCGTCATCGAGACGCCCGGTGGTAAGGAGGGACACGCGGCGGACGTGGCGCGGCTGAAGAGACTGCGCGACTCCACGCACCTTTCCCCGCACATTGAGGAATACCCCTAGGGGGTATACGGTTCCTGCTGGGTGGAGGAACCGTGACCTGACACAGGGGGCACTCATGGACCACGAGGCACACGCACACCATCAGCCGGCCGCCGCCACCTGGAGCACGGCCGCCCAGGCGACGCTGCACTGCCTCACGGGCTGTGCCGTCGGCGAGGTCCTTGGCATGGTGATCGGCACGGCTCTGGGCTGGGGCAACCTCGCGACCACGGTGCTCGCCGTCGTGCTCGCGTTCTTCTTCGGCTACTCGCTCACCCTGCGCGGAGTGCTGCGGGCCGGCGTCGACTTCCGTACGGCCCTGCGGGTCGCACTGGCCGCGGACACCGTGTCCATCGCCGTGATGGAGCTGATCGACAACGGCGTGATCGTGCTGTGGCCGGACGCGATGGACGCCCAGCTGGACGATCTGCTGTTCTGGGTCTCGCTCGCGATCTCGCTCGCGCTCGCCTTCGTCGTGACGACACCCGTCAACAAGTGGATGATCGGCCGCGGCAAGGGCCACGCCGTGGTGCACGCGTACCACCACTGACCGCTCGGACAGGGCGCCGGGATCAGAGCTCGGGGCCCTCCCCGGGCTCCTCCTGGTAGGAGTAGCGCTGCTCGCGCCACGGGTCGCCGACGTTGTGATAGCCGCGCTCCTCCCAGAAGCCGCGGCGGTCGGCGGTCATGTACTCCACGCCGCGCACCCACTTGGGGCCCTTCCAGGCGTACAGGTGGGGCACGACGAGACGCAGCGGGAAGCCGTGTTCCGCCGTCAGGAGCTCGCCGTCCTTGTGGGTGGCGAAGATGGTTCGTGCGGACGCGAAGTCGGCGAGACGCAGATTCGAACTGAATCCGTATTCGGCCCACACCATCACATGGGTGACCGCCGGAGCGGGCGGCGCGATCTCAAGGATCGTGCGGGCCGGAATGCCGCCCCACTCGGCACCGAGCATGCTGAATTTCGTCACGCAGTGCAGATCGGCCATGACCGTGGTGTACGGCAGCGCCGCGAACTCCTCGTGGGTCCAGCAGTGCTTCTCCTGGTCCGCGGTCGCGCCGAAGACCCTGAACTCCCAGCGCTCCGGGCGGAATTTGGGAACGGGTCCGTAATGCGTGACCGGCCAGCCGCGCTGCAGTCGCTGCCCCGGCGGAAGCTCGGGCTGTGCTGCTCTTCCCGAATCGCGTTCTCCCGATGCACGCTCCGCCGGCTGACCCATGTCTCCATCCTGACAGACCGGGAGCGATGCCCTTGACCGGCCCCCTCAAACACGGGCAATTACCACTGAGCCTGGACTTACTTACTAAGTGAAGACTTACTGGACGATCTTGACTCCCGGTGCAATCATGCGGCGCAACCTGCCAGTTCCCCCGGTCGGAAGGAGCCCGCGCGATGCAGGGCGACCCCGAGGTCATCGAATTCCTGAACGAGCAGCTCACCGCCGAGCTGACCGCGATCAACCAGTACTTCCTGCACGCGAAGATGCAGGAGAACTTCGGCTGGACGAAACTCGCGAAGTACACCCGCCACGAGTCCTTCGACGAGATGAAGCACGCGGAAGTGCTCACCGACCGCATCCTCTTCCTGGACGGGCTGCCGAACTACCAGCGGCTCTTCCATGTGCGGGTCGGGCAGACCGTCAAGGAGATGTTCGAGGCCGACCGCATGATCGAGGTCGAGGCCATCGACCGGCTGCGGCGGGGCATCAAGGTGATGCGCGAGAAGGGCGACATCACGTCCGCCAACATCTTCGAGTCCATCCTGGCGGACGAGGAGCATCACATCGACTATCTCGACACCCAGCTGGAACTGGTGGAGAAGCTCGGCGACGCGCTCTACATCGCGCAGCTCATCGAGCAGCCGGAGAGTTAGCCGGGAGCTAGGCGGCCTCGTCCAGCGCGCTCAGGGCCGGTGCACCCCGGTCGGCGAGCTCGCGGCGGGGGCACTCCCCTCGGCCCAAAATCGCCTGGATGCGGCGTACGCACGAACCGCAGTCCGTGCCCGCCTTGCAGGCCGAGGCCACCTGGCGGGGGGTGCAGGCACCGTCCTCCGCGTGCTTCTTGACCTGCTGCTCGGTGATGCCGAAGCAACTGCAGACGTACACGCGGTTCACCTCCCGACGGGATCGATCAGTCTTGCCGTCCCGATAATCGGTGAGGCTAACCTAACCTTAACCGGCGCCTCGGGGTCCGCGAAAGTGCACAGGGGCGCGGATCGCATGTGATCCGCGCCCCACTCATGTCCGTGCGACAGGCAAAGCCGTCACTGGTCCCGGTACATCTCCGCGACGAGGAACGCCAGGTCGAGCGACTGGCTGCGGTTCAGCCGCGGGTCGCAGGCCGTCTCGTAGCGCTGGTGCAGATCGTCGACGAAGATCTCGTCGCCGCCGCCCACGCACTCCGTGACGTCGTCGCCGGTGAGCTCGACATGGATGCCGCCCGGGTGGGTGCCGAGGCCCTTGTGGACCTCGAAGAAGCCCTTGACCTCGTCGAGCACGTCGTCGAAGCGGCGGGTCTTGTGGCCGGAGGCCGCCTCGAAGGTGTTGCCGTGCATCGGGTCGGTCACCCAGGCCACCGTGGCACCGGAGGCGGTGACCTTCTCGACCAGCTCGGGCAGCTTGTCGCGGATCTTGTCCGCGCCCATGCGGACGATGAAGGTCAGCCGGCCCGGCTCGCGCTCCGGGTCCAGGCGCTCGATGTACTGCAGCGCCTCCTCGGCCGTCGTGCTCGGGCCGAGCTTGACGCCGATCGGGTTGCGGATCTTCGAGGCGAACTCGATGTGCGCGCCGTCCAGCTGCCGGGTGCGCTCACCGATCCACACCATGTGCCCGGAGACGTCGTAGAGCTGTCCGGTGCGGGAGTCGACACGGGTCAGCGCCGACTCGTAGTCCAGCAGCAGCGCCTCGTGCGAGGAGTAGAACTCGACGGTCCTGAACTCCTCCGGGTCGGCCCCGCAGGCGCGCATGAAGTTCAGCGCCTGGTCGATCTCGCGGGCCAGCTGCTCGTAGCGCTGGCCGGAGGGGGACGACTTCACGAAGTCCTGGTTCCAGGCGTGCACCTGGCGCAGGTCGGCGTAGCCGCCGGTGGTGAAGGCCCGCACCAGGTTGAGCGTGGAGGCCGACGCGTTGTACATCCGCTTCAGGCGCTCGGGGTCCGGGACGCGGGCGGCCTCGTTGAAGTCGAAGCCGTTGACCGAGTCGCCGCGGTAGGTCGGCAGGGTCACGCCGTCGCGGGTCTCGGTGTTCTTGGACCGCGGCTTGGAGTACTGGCCGGCGATCCGCCCGACCTTCACGACCGGCACCGAGGCGGCGTACGTCAGCACGGCGCCCATCTGGAGCAGGGTCTTGAGCTTGTTGCGGATGTGGTCGGCGGACACCGCGTCGAATGCCTCGGCGCAGTCGCCGCCCTGGAGGAGGAACGCCTCTCCCTTGGCGACGGCCGCCAACCGGGCGCGCAGCTGGTCGCACTCGCCCGCGAAGACGAGCGGCGGATACGACTCGAGGTCCGCGATCACTGCGCGCAGAGCCTCGGTGTCGGGGTACTCGGGCTGCTGCGCCGCGGGCAGATTTCGCCAGGTGTTGCCAGCACTCGCGCTGGTCTTAGCGTTCACGGTCACGACCTCAACATTACGGGGTCGGGTCGGGCGTCCTGCCCCATGCCCAGGAAGTGAGACACCGGGTACGGCTGCCGGACATGCGGTAGGGTGCCTCGCATGTTCGCGCATTCGACCCAGAACTGGTGGTGGACCGCTCATCCGGCGGCCCGCTGACTGCGCGTAAGAAAGACTTCGCGAAGGCCGCCCGAGGGGCGGCCTTCGGCGTTTCCGGGGCCGTTCCTCTCCGTCGACATGATCGACGACGATCGAGAAGGAACCCGGACCCCATGAACCTGCTGGACCTGCTGCACGACCCGAGGCCGTTCGCCCTGCTGCGGCGCCGTGCCCCGGGCCATGACGGCGACACCGTCGAGCTGCTCCTCGGCCCGGTCGCCACCTACGACCGCCTCGCCGACCTGCCCGATCGGGGTCTCGCCCTCGTCCCCTTCCGCCAGATCCGCGAGCGCGGTTTCGACGTCCGCGACGACGGCACGCCGCTGGCCTTCCTCACCCCCGAGGAGTCGTACGAGATCCCGCTCGCCGACGTGCTCGCGCAGCTCCCGGACGAGGACGTGCGGGTCGAGGGCGGCGGGTTCGACGTCGGTGACGAGGAGTACGGCGAGATCGTCGGGCGGGTGCTGCGCGAGGAGATCGGGCGGGGCGAGGGCGCGAACTTCGTGATCCGGCGCACGTACGAGGGTGAGATCCCCGGCTTCTCCCGCAGGGACGCCCTCGCTCTGTTCCGGCGGCTGCTCGTCGGGGAGCGGGGGGCGTACTGGACGTTCGTCGTGCACACCGGGGACAGGACGCTGGTCGGGGCGAGCCCCGAGGTGCATGTGCGGATGTCCGGCGGCACGGTCGTCATGAACCCGATCAGCGGGACCTACCGCTATCCCGCCGAGGGCCCGACCCCGGAGCATCTGCTCGGCTTCCTCGCCGACGGCAAGGAGATCGAGGAGCTGTCGATGGTCGTCGACGAGGAATTGAAGATGATGTGCACGGTCGGCGACATGGGCGGGGTCGTTATCGGGCCGCGGCTGAAGGAGATGGCCCATCTCGCGCACACCGAGTACGAGTTGCGCGGGAAGTCCTCGCTGGATGCGCGCGAGGTGCTCAAGGAGACCATGTTCGCGGCGACCGTCACCGGCTCGCCGGTGCAGAACGCCTGCCGGGTCATCGAGCGCCACGAGGCCGGCGGGCGCGGCTACTACGCGGGCGCCCTCGCCCTGCTCGGCCGGGACAGCGGCGGCGCCCAGACCCTCGACTCTCCCATCCTGATCCGCACCGCCGACATCTCGGGCGAGGGGCGGCTGCAGGTCCCGGTCGGCGCCACGCTGGTGCGCGGCTCGGACCCGGCGGGCGAGGTCGCGGAGACGCACGCGAAGGCGGCGGGCGTGCTGGCGGCCCTGGGGGTGCGTCCGGCGCGGCCGCGCGGTGAGCACGCGCGCGTGCGGCTCGCCGACGACCCACGCGTGCGTGCCGCGCTCGACGGGCGCCGGGCCTCGCTCGCCCCCTTCTGGCTGCGGATGCAGGAGCGGTCCGCCGAGCTCGACGGGCACGCCCTGGTGGTCGACGGGGAGGACACCTTCACGGCGATGCTCGCGCATGTGCTGCGGTCGAGCGGGCTCGACGTGACCGTCCGGCGCTACGACGAGCCCGGACTGCGGGAGGCGGTGCTCGCGCACGAGGGGCCGGTCGTGCTCGGCCCCGGCCCCGGTGACCCGTCCGACCTGGACGACCCCAAGATGCGGCTGCTGCGGGGGCTGACCGCCGAGGTGCTCCAAAGCCACCGGCACGGCGTCCTCGGCGTCTGCCTGGGGCACGAGCTGATCGCGGCCGAACTGGGGCTGGAGATCGTGCGCAAGGACGTGCCCCATCAGGGTGCGCAGGCCGCGATCGACCTGTTCGGGCACACCGAGACGGTGGGCTTCTACAACAGCTTCGTGGCGCGCTGCGACGAGGAGGCGCACACCGAACTGGCCGCACACGGAGTCGAGGTCAGCCGCGGCCCGTCGCACGAGGTGCATGCGCTGCGCGGTCCGGGCTTCGCCGGTGTGCAGTTCCACCCGGAGTCGGTGCTGACCCTCAACGGCGCAGCGGTCGTACGGGAGTTGATCGCTCAGCTGCGCAACACGACGGTGTAGCCGTCCGGGGGCCGACGGCCCCCGGACGCCCGGACGGGACCGCGTCAGCCGAAGAAGACCCCGACCTCCTCGTACAGCTTCGGATCCACGGTCTTCAGCTTGGCCGTCGCGTCGGCGATCGGGACGCGGACGATGTCGGTGCCCTGCAGCGAGACCATCTTGCCGAAGTCGCGGTCGCGGACGGCCTCGATGGCGTGCAGGCCGAAGCGGGTGGCGAGCCAGCGGTCGAAGGCGCTCGGGGTGCCGCCGCGCTGGATGTGCCCGAGCACGGTCGTACGGGCCTCCTTGCCCGTACGCCTCTCGATCTCCTTGGCCAGCCACTCGCCGACGCCGGACAGCCGGACGTGCCCGAAGGAGTCCAGCGACTCGTCCTTGAGCACCACGTCGCCGTCCTTGGGCATGGCGCCCTCGGCGACGACCACGATCGGGGCGTACGAGGCCTTGAAGCGGGAGGTGATCCAGGCGCAGACCTGGTCGACGTCGAAGCGCTGTTCGGGGATGAGGATGACGTTGGCGCCGCCCGCGAGCCCGGAGTGCAGGGCGATCCAGCCGGCGTGACGGCCCATCACCTCGCAGACCAGGACGCGCATGTGGGACTCGGCGGTGGTGTGCAGACGGTCGATGGCCTCGGTGGCGATGCCGACCGCGGTGTCGAAGCCGAAGGTGTAGTCGGTGCCGGACAGGTCGTTGTCGATGGTCTTCGGTACGCCGACGACGGGCACTCCGTACTCGTCGGTCAGGCGCGCGGCCACGCCGAGGGTGTCCTCGCCGCCGATGGCGATGAGCGCCTCGACCTCCAGCTTGGCGAGGTTCTCCTTGATGCGCCGGATGCCGTTGTCCTGTTTGAGCGGATTGGTGCGGGAAGAACCGAGGATGGTGCCGCCGCGCGGCAGGATGCCGCGCACGGCGGGGATGTCGAGGCGCACGGTGTCGCACTCCAGCGGACCGCGCCAGCCGTCCCGGAAGCCGACGAAGTCGTAGCCGTACTCCTGCACGCCCTTGCGGACGATGCCCCGGATGACGGCGTTGAGCCCGGGGCAGTCGCCGCCTCCGGTCAGTACTCCGACCCGCATGGAAAAGTCCCTTCGCCGCGGTTGCCTGGTGACAGCCACGCTAATGGTGAGCCGCGTCACAGTGGGATGGGCGGGAAGGGCATTTCCGGTGAAGCGCCGGGCGTCCGGTTTACGCGTCGTCAAGCCGGCGCCGGTCAGGCGTCGTCGAGGCCTCGCTCGATCGCGTATCGCACCAGCTCCACCCTGTTGTGCAGCTGGAGCTTGCCGAGGGTGTTCTGGACGTGGTTCTGGACCGTGCGGTGGGAGATGACCAGACGGTCGGCGATCTGCTTGTAGCTCAGGCCCTTGGCGACCAGGCGCAGCACCTCGGTCTCGCGGTCGGTGAGCTGGGGCGCCCTGGGCTCGTCGGGATCCGAGGAGGGCGCGGGCTCGGAGGCGAGGCGGCGGTACTCGCCGAGGACCAGCCCGGCCAGGCCCGGGGTGAACACCGGGTCGCCGACGGCCGTACGGCGCACCGCGTCGAGCAGTTCCTCGGTCGACGCCGACTTCAGCAGATAGCCGGTGGCCCCCGACTTCACGGCCTCCAGGACGTCGGCGTGCTCACCGCTCGCCGACAGCACCAGGACGCGCAGCGCCGGGTTGTGGCCGACGAGTTCCTTGCAGACCTGGACGCCGGGCTTGGCGGGCAGGTTGAGGTCGAGCACCAGGACGTCGGGGGCGGCGGCCTTGGCGCGGCGCACGGCCTGCTCGCCGTCGCCCGCGGTGGCGACCACGTCGAAGCCGGACTCGGTCAGGTCGCGGGCGACGGCGTCGCGCCACATGGGGTGGTCGTCGACCACCATGACCTTGATCGTGTCCTGCCGTTCGCTCATCGCTGCCCCGCCTTCGCGTCCTTGGGTACCTTCAGCTCGACCTCCGTGCCCTGCCCCGGGGTCGAGATCAGCTCGGCGCTGCCACCGAGTTCGCGCAGCCGCCCCCGGATCGACAGGGCGACGCCGAGCCGCCCCTCCCCTTCCGCCTGGGCGAGCCGCCCCTCGGGGATGCCGGGTCCGTCGTCCCGTACGGTCACCACGACCTCGCCGGGCTCGTCCTCGACGAGGATCCACGCGCGCGCGTGCTCGCCCGCGTGCCTGCGGACGTTGTCCAGGGCTGCGCCGACGGCCGCGGAGAGTTCCTTCGCGGCGGGCGCGGGCAGCAGCACGGGGGCACCCGGCTCGGCGAAGCTGACCCTCGCCGCCGCGTACGGGGCGAGGAGCGCGCGCAGGTCCACCGGACCGTCCTCGTCGGGGGAGGGCTCCTCCACGACCCGTACGACCGCGCCGTCGGCCGCGTCCTCCGAGGCCCGGGACAGCGGGAGCAGACCGCCGGAGACCAGGGTGCGCAGCGCGACCTCCTGCTCGCCCGCCATCCGGCCCAGCTCGGCCGCCTCCCCGCCGATCACCAGGCCCCGGCGCTGCACCATCGCGAGCACCTGCAGGACGCCGTCGTGGATGTCCCGGGCCAGCCGCTCGCGTTCCCTCGTCGCGGCCTCGATCTCCAGGGCCCGGGCGAGGGTGCGCTCGGAGGCGCGGGCGACCTCGACGACGTAGCCGATGGCGATGGCGGCGACCCAGACGAGGATGACGTTGTGGACGGTGTCGCGGGCGGGGGCGCCGCGCTCGATCAGGTTGGCGGCGGCGACCGGCGTGGAGGCGAAGGCGGCCCAGCGCCAGCCGCCCTTGATCGCGTACGCGAGGACGGAACCGGCGGTCCATATCGACGGCAGGGTGGGGCCGCCGCTCTGGATGTGCTGGTCGCTGACGGCGATCGGGGTGAGCAGGATGCCGGTGAGCGCGACGGCGAGGTCGACGGCGAGGAAGCGTTTGGTGCAGGCGGCCGCGTTCTGGACGCGGGGCAGGGTGGCGAGCGTCCAGACGAACAGGACGACGAAGTAGACGACGGCGACGCCCGGGTGGTCGTACTCGTCGTAGGCGGTGGCGAACAGGCCGACCGCGTACAGCATCGTGAGCACCCGGTAGGCGGTGAGCGCACGCCACAGCGGCTGCTCGACCGACATCCTCATGACTCTCTCGCGCTTGGCCACTTCCCCCACCCCCAGGCCCGGACCGCCCCCCACCTTAGGGCTAGGACGGCTCCTTCTCGGCCTGTTCCTTCTCCGCCTGCGCGAGTGCGGCCTTCGCCGCCTTCTCGGCCTCCTTCTCGGACTTCGCCGCCTCCGCGATCTGCCGCTTGGCGGCGGTCGCGTACATGTCGACGTACTCCTGGCCGGAGAGCTTCATGATCTCGTACATGACCTCGTCGGTGACCGCGCGGAGCACGAAGCGGTCGTGCTCCATGCCCTGGTAGCGACTGAAGTCGAGGGGCTTGCCGATGCGGATGCCGGGGCGCATCAGCTTGGGCATCACCTGGCCGGGCGGCTGGATCTTCTCGGTGTCGATCATCGCGACGGGGATGACGGGCGCGCCGGAGGCGAGCGCCACGCGCGCGAGGCCGCCGGGCTTGCCCCGGTACAGCCGGCCGTCGGGCGAGCGCGTGCCCTCGGGGTAGATCCCGAACAGCTCGCCGCGCTCCAGCACTTCCAGGCCGCTCCTGATGGCCGCCTCGCCCGCGCCGCGCGCCCCGGAGCGGTCCACCGGGAGCTGGCCGACGCTCTTGAAGAAGGCCGCCGTCAGCCGGCCCTTGACGCCGGGCGTGGTGAAGTACTCCGCCTTGGCGATGAAGGTGACCTTGCGGTCGAGCATCGCGGGCAGGAAGAACGAGTCGGAGAAGGAGAGGTGATTGCTCGCCAGGATGGCGGCGCCCTCGGCCGGAATGTTCTCCATGCCTTCCACCCATGGCCGGAAGGCAACCCTCAGCGGTCCCCCGATGGCGACCTTCATCGTGCCGTACAACAACCGAGTGCCTCCTGATTCCTTCGCTCAGACCTTAACCCGGCCCACCCCCAAAGGCTCCGACGGCCCTGGTCGGTGTCAGTGCGGTCGCGTACGGTGAAACACACCTGGACTTCACGTCACTCTCATGAACTGTCACTTCCTCTTGAACTGTCACTCCTCATGAACAGGAGACCGAAGGTGCCGGTCCTTCCTGGAGCCGAGCCGTACCGCCATGAGGGCGGGGACACAGGCGTCCTCCTCTGCCACGGCTTCACCGGTTCCCCCCAGTCGCTGCGTCCCTGGGCCAAGCAGCTGGCCGCGCGCGGCCTGACGGTGTCGCTGCCGCTGCTGCCCGGCCACGGCACCCGCTGGGAGGACATGCAGCTCACCGGCTGGCAGGACTGGTACGCCGAGGTGGACCGCGAGCTGCGCTCCCTGCGCGAGCGCTGCGCCGAGGTGTTCGTGGCCGGCCTGTCGATGGGCGGGACCCTGGCGCTGCGGCTGGCGGCGAAGCACGGGGAGGCGGTCCGCGGGGTGGTGGTCGTCAACCCGGCCAACCGCATGCACGGCTTCTCGCCGTACGCCCTGCCGGTGGCCCGTCATCTCGTACGGACGACGCGGGGCATCGCGAGCGACATCGCCAAGGAGGGCGGCGCCGAGCTGGGGTACGACCGGGTGCCGCTGCACGCGGCCCATTCCCTGCGGAACTTCTTCCGGCTGGTCGACGGCGAACTGCCGCAGGTCACCCAGCCGCTGCTGCTCCTGCGCAGCCCGCAGGACCATGTCGTGCCGCCGGCCGACTCGGCGCGGATCCTCAGCCGGGTCTCCTCGCACGACGTGACGGAGATCCTGCTGGAACAGAGCTACCACGTGGCGACGTTGGACCACGACGCGGACCGGATTTTCGACGAGAGCCTCGGGTTCATCGCCCGGCTCGCACCCAGTGTCGGCAAGGAAGGGACGGCCGTAGGTGGCTGAGCACGACTCGGACCGCGAGGATCTCGAACCCGACGAGCAGGGCGTCCCCTTCGACGAGGACGCCGCCTGGGCCGCGATCGTCGCCGGTTACGGCGACGAGCCGAAGGACCCGCCGGGCAGCAAGCCCTTCAAGCCCATCGAGGATCTGGCGCTGCTGGAGACGGAGCCCAACGACAGCAAGGACGGGCCCGAGGACCAGGCACCCGGGAAGGACAAGCCGGCGAAGCCCCTCGGCGGCTCGGTCTCCTTCGCGCCCGGCGTGGGCCCGCGCGACTACGCGTCGGCCGAACCGTCCGAGGACGACTTCGACGAGGACGACGAGGGCCACTTCGTCCCGCCGGAGCCGCCGCCGCTGCCCGCGGCCGACCCGACCTCGAAGTTCGCCTGGCTGGGCGTGATCGGCGGTCCGATCCTGCTGCTGCTGGCGGTGGTGCTCGGCTGGGACATGACATGGTGGCTGACGACGCTCAGCGTCGGCGGTTTCGTGGGCGGCTTCGTCACCCTGGTCGTACGGATGCGGACGGACGACGAGGACGACGACGACCCGGGGCGCGGGGCCGTCGTCTGAACCTCGGTCGGCCGTGACTTTCGTAACCCTCGGCTAGCCGATCGGCACCTTGAGGGCGGCCAGGACCGGAAGGTGGTCCGTGGCCGCCCTCAGGTCTGTCTCCGTCACCCCCGGCAGGTCCAGCGGAACCCCGCAACCGAGCACCTCGACGCCCTTCGTGGCGAAGATCGCGTCGATGCGCTGGAAGGGGGTGAGGGGCGTGAAGGTGTGCTCGCCACCCCAGGGCGTCACGGCGTGGCAGTCCTGCAGGCCGTCGGCGAGGCGGCCGAAGGTGCGGCCGCCGGGCCGCTCGTTGAGGTCGCCGCCCGCGACCGCGTGGTCCACGCCGAGGCCGGCCAGGCGGTCCAGGAGCATGCCGCCCTGCTCGTACCGCTCGTCCTTCTGCAGCGAGAGATGGCAGCTCAGGACGCCGAGGCGGGCGCCGCCGAAGCGTACGACGGCGGTGGCGAAGCCGCGCCGGTGCTGCCCGGGGGTGAGCGGCAGCAGCACGTCCTCGGTGCGCTCGACGGTGGCGCGCAGGCTGCACAGGATCGCCGGTCCTGCGGCCGTGGCCCCTCCGGTGAGCACCACCAGGCCGGAGGCCGCGGCCAGCCGGGCCAGCTTCTTGCGCCAGCGGAAGAACCGGGGGGCCTCCTGGACCAGCACGAGGTCCGGCGCGCATGCGCCGATAACCCGCGCGAGGGCCGCGGTGTCGTCGCGCATGGAGCGGATGTTGTAGCTGAGGACGCGGAGAACGGAACCGTCGGGTTCGGTGCGGGAGTTGGGCAGCGGGGTCGAAGTCGCCATGACGATCAACATACGACGAGGCCCGCCGCCCCGGGGCGGGGCACGGCGGGCTCATCACGTTCAGCGGCGGCCGGATGCGGACACCGGCGGCACTGGACACGGGTTGCGCGGTCACCGGCGGCACTGGACATCGCCGCGCGGTCACCGGGCTGCACCGGGCTACATGATCGGGTCGGGCTCCCGGGCCAGGTCCGCCGCGCCCACCAGACCCGCGCCGTTGCCCAGCTGGGCGGCGATGACGTCCGCCACCGGGCGCCAGTTGCCGCCGACGAGCCAGCGCTTGTAGGACTTGCGGATCGGGTCGAGGACCAGTTCCCCCTCGTCGGAGAGGCCGCCGCCGACGATGAAGGCGGACGGGTCGAAGAGGGAGGCGAGGTCGGCGAGACCGGCGCCCACCCAGCGGGCCAGCTCGCGGTAGGAGTCGGTGGCCACCGGGTCGCCCTGGCGGGCTGCGATGGAGATGTGCTTGCCCTCGATGCCGTCGGGGCTGCCGTCGCCGAGCGCGAGCAGGATCTCGGCCCGCTCGGGGGTGGCGTTGGCGCGCTGCTTGGCGTATCTGACCAGGGCGCGTCCGGAGGCGTACTGCTCCCAGCAGCCCTGCGAGCCGCAGCCGCACAGCAGGCCGTCGGGCACCATGCGGATGTGGCCGAACTCGGCGGCGACGCCGAAGTGGCCGCGGCGCAGCTTGTTGCCGATGATGATGCCGCCGCCCAGGCCCGTGCCGAGGGTGATGCAGATGACGTTGCGGTGGCCCTTGCCCGCGCCGAAGCGGTACTCGCCCCAGGCGGCGGCGTTCGCGTCGTTCTCCACGACGACCGGCAGGCCCACGCGGGCCTCGACCTTCTCCTTCAGCGGCTCCTGGCGCCAGTCGATGTTCGGCGCGAAGTACACGGTGGAGCGCTGCCGGTTCACATAGCCGGCCGCACCGATGCCCACGCCGACGATCTTGTGTCCGGCGCGCGCTCCCTCGACGGCGGAGGCGATGGCGTCCACGATCCCGTCGGGCGTGCCCGGGGTCGGCACCTTGTGGGTCGAGAGGATGCTGCCTTCCTCGTCGACCACACCGGCCGCGATCTTGGTACCGCCGATGTCGACGCCGATGGTGAGTCCCATGAATCCCTCAGTTTCGGTCGAGCCCCGCTACGGCCAACCGTACCCGAGGCCCTGCCCTGCCAGTCCTGCTGTCCAGCGTCCGGGCAGGCGGGAGCCCGGGGGCAGGGGGTGGGGGCGGGCCGTCAGTCCAGATCGATGCGCTGTCCTGGACCGGTTCCCTCACCGTCGTCGCGGCGTTCGTCGAGGTCCTTGTGGAGGTCCGCCGCACGGGTGGTCCACCGCTGTTCCTGGGCCTGGACCGCGGAGCGGTAGGCGGCGAGGAGTTCGTTGCCCGCGGCCGCGAGGTGGTCGAAGACGTCCGGGTTGCGTTCGATGACGGGTTCGACGGCGGCCCTCGCCTGCTGCACGACCTGCTTGACGACCTGCTGCGCGGCGGGTCCGGCGACGGAGCCGAGCAGCGGGGACTGACCCGCCGACAGCTTGTCCAGCTTCTCGGAGACGGCGTCGACGAACTTGCGCAGTTCCTCGGCGGCCGAGCCCGGCGGCGGGCCGTACTCGGCGCGGCGGCGGGACTTCTCCGCCGCGAGGTCCTCGGCGCACGCCGTCGACCAGGCGTCGGCGTCGGTCGCCCGCACCTCGCCGGCCGCCTCGTTCCGCTCGGCGCCGGACGGGGGGAGCTCTTCGCTCATGACGACCTCCTGACTACGGTTCGTCCCTACGACGTTACCCGAACGGCCGTATGTGCTTCACCGGGTCCGCGGCCACAGATCCGGGTCGGGTGCGAACCGGATGCTCAGCTCGCCCTCGCGCAGCGCGGCCCCGTCCACGGTGCAGCGGCGCAGTACGGACGGAAGCCGCACGACACGGCGGAACCGGCCCGCCGTGACAACGAGTTCGTCGCCCCGCCGGACGAGGTCCAGGTCCTCGCGGACGGCGCCGGGCAGCGGGATCCGCCAGACCAGCACGCCGTCGTCGGCGAGCCGGTCGGTGACGGGCCACTCGACCGTGGAGGGAGCGCCGTTGACGCCGGGGACGGGCAGGGCGGTCAGGTCGTCGGTGCCGCGCGGGTCGTGGCCGAGGTGGTGCACCGGACGTACGTCGTACGACTCCTGCCACTCCTCCAGCGCCTTGCGCTGCTGGGCGACGAGCCCGGTCGGCCAGCCCTCCGCGGCCCGCTCCGGCAGCACCCGGTTGGCGACCAGGACGTCGGGCCGCAGCCCGCGCAGGGCGAGCCCCAGGGCCGCGGTGCGCACGGCGTCCGCGCCCGCCGGGCCGGGCTCCGCGACCAGCCGTACGACGGTGTCGCGGTCGGCCAGTACGGCCTCGACGGCGGCCAGTTCCGTCTCCCAGCGCGCGGCCGTCTCGTACAGCCACTCCGAGGGCATGGGGACGCCGGTCAGCCTGCCGAGGACCGGGCGCAGCGCGCGGGCGGCCTGGCGCTCGGGCGGCAGCAGCCGGCGCAGATAGCGGCGCAGTTCCTCGGGCAGCGAGAGCAGGGCGAGGGCGCCGGGCACGGGCGGGAGGTCGACGACGAGGAGGTCGAAGCGCTCGGAGAGCGCGGCGTCGCGCAGGGCGCGCAGGAAGCTGAGTTCCTCGGCGCCGGGCAGCGGCGTGACCTCCTCGGCGTCCAGCCGGGCGGCGCCCAGCAGGTCGAGGACGCCGGTCGCGCGTTCCTGGAAGGCGGTGAGGTCGTCCCGGAAGCCGGCCGCCGCGTCGGGGCGCCAGGCGGTGAGATCGGGGGCGACCTGCGCCGGCTCCGGTCCCGTGGCGGTGCCGAGGGCCGCGCCGAGGGTGTCGGTGCGGTCGGCGCTCAGGACGAGGGTGCGGGTCCCCTCGCGGGCGGCGGCCAGGGCGGTGGCGGCCGCGATCGTCGTACGACCGCTGCCGCCGGAGCCGGTGATCAGGATGGTGCGCATGCGCTGAACCGTAACGGAGGCGGGAACGGAGGCGGGCTCGCCGTCGGGTCCGAGCGGCGTCCGGGCAACGCGGGCGTCACTGCTCCCCGGACTCCACGCGCTACTTCTCCCCGGACTCCACGCGCTTCTTCAGCCCGGCCAGCGCCCGGTCGATGATGACCTTCTCGGCCTTGCGCTTGATCATCCCGAGCATCGGGATCTTGACGTCCACGGTCAGCTGGTAGGTGACCTCGGTGGCGCCCGCTCCGGCCGGCTTGAGCAGGTAGGAGCCGTCGAGGGAGCGCAGCATCTGGGACTTGACCAGCGTCCAGGAGACCTCGTGCTCACCGGTCCAGGTGTACGCGAGGACCTGGTCGTCCTTGATCGCGCCGGCGTCCATGACGAGACGGACCTGTTCGGCGCGGCCCTGGGTGTCCGAGGCGAGCACCTCGGCCTCCTTCACCTCGCCGGTCCAGTCCGGGTACCGCGCGAAGTCGGAGATCACCCCCATGACATCGGCCGGTGCCGCCTCGATCGTGATGCTCGAGCTGGTGTGTTCCGCCATCGCTGTGGCTCCTCCAGATGCGGGCCGGTACAGAGGTCGTCGTGCGCACGTGTGTGCCGCGTGAAGGCTACCGCGCACGTGACGAGGGGACTTCACCCCCACCTGCGTTCCGCCGCTGTCGTCCGCTCGCCACGGGAGTCACCATTCGAGCGCCCACGGCTTCCCGGTCCCGGCGAAGTGCCCGACGTTCACGCACTCCGTCGCCCCGATCCGCATGCGCCGCGCGAGCGGCTGGTGGACGTGGCCGAAGAGGGCGTAGCGGGGACGGGTCCTGCGGATCGCCTCCAGCAGCGCCCGGCTGCCGCGCTCGAAGCGGCGCGCGACGGTGTCGTAGACGAGTTCCGGCACCTCCGGCGGGATGTGGGTGCACAGGACGTCGACCTCGCCCACGGCCTCGAGCTTGGCCGCGTACTCCTCGTCACCGATCTCGTACGGCGTGCGCATGGGGGACTTCAGGCCGCCGCCGACGAAGCCGAAGAGGCGGCCGCCGATCTCCACGCGCTCGCCGTCGAGGACGGTCGTGCCCGGTCCGGCGTACTCCGGCCACAGGGGCGGCATGTCGACGTTGCCGTAGGTGGCGTACGTCGGGGTGGGGAAGGCGGCGAACATCTCGGCGTACTGCTTGCGCACCGCCTGCTCGATCACGGCCGCTCGGTCCGAGCCGATGCCGGCCCACAGCCGGGCCCCGAACTCCCGCGCCTCCTCGAAGCGGCGGGCGGTGCGCAGTTCCACGATGCGGTCGGCGTTCTCCCGGCCGAACAGATCGGGGAAGATCCCGCGCGAGTGGTCGGCGTAGTCGAGGAAGAGGACGAGGTCCCCCAGGCAGATCAGGGCGTCCGCGCCCTCGCCGGCGGTGGCCAGGTCACGGGCGTTGCCGTGCACGTCACTGACCACATGAACGCGTGTCCTGCGGTTGCCGGCTGGTGAGGATGCCATGGCGATCAAGGGTAAGCGTGTGCGGTGTACGTGAACAGTGCTGGGTGACCTTGCGGTTACTGGCCAGTCAGTTAGCCGGTGGACTACCGTACGCAAAGGAACACCAGCCTGTGTGACGCAGGGAACATCTCGCCGGGACCCCCTGTCGAAGAAGCCATACCGGCGGGTAACGTCCGGGCCGTCCAGTCGTACTCAGGATTTCAACCTCTGAAAACCCGAGTACCTGCCCGAGCCGTGGACCCCCGTCGCATCACACAATGTCGTGGCGCCGGCGCCCTATGAGGAGCAGCAGTCTTGCGCGAGTTCAGCCTTCCGGCTTTGTACGAGGTCCCTGCGGACGGCAATCTCACCGACATCGTCCGGAGAAACGCCGCGCAGCATCCCGATGTCGCCATCATCGCCCGCAAGGTGGGCGGCGACTGGCAGGACGTGACGGCCGCTGCCTTCCTGACCGAGGTGCACGCGGCCGCCAAGGGGCTCATCGCCTCCGGCATCCAGCCCGGCGACCGGGTCGCCCTGATGTCCCGCACGCGGTACGAGTGGACGCTGCTGGACTTCGCGATCTGGTGCACCGGCGCGATCACCGTGCCCGTCTACGAGACCAGCTCCCCGGAGCAGGTGCAGTGGATCCTCTCCGACTCGGGCGCCACTGCGGTCGTCGTGGAGCTGGACAACCACCTGGCCGCCGTCGAGTCGGTGCGCGACCGGCTGCCCGCCCTCAAGCACATCTGGCAGATCGAGGCCGGCGCGCTCGAGGAGCTGCGCAGGCTCGGCAAGGGCGTCACCGACGGCATGGTCGAGGACCGCAGCTCGCTGGCGCGGGCCGACGACCCGGCGACGATCATCTACACCTCCGGCACCACCGGCCGCCCCAAGGGCTGTGTGCTCACGCACCGCAGCTTCTTCGCCGAGTGCGGCAACATCGTGGAGCGGCTGCGCCCGCTGTTCCGCACCGGCGAGTGCTCGGTCCTGCTGTTCCTGCCGCTCGCCCACGTCTTCGGCCGCATGGTGCAGATCGCGCCGCTGATGGCGCCGATCAAGCTGGGCACGGTCCCCGACATCAAGCAGCTCACCGACGAGCTGGCCTCCTTCCGGCCGACGCTGATCCTCGGCGTCCCGCGGGTCTTCGAGAAGGTCTACAACTCGGCGCGCGCCAAGGCGCAGGCGGACGGCAAGGGCAAGATCTTCGACAAGGCCGCGGACACCGCGATCGCGTACAGCAAGGCGCTGGACACCCCGCAGGGCCCCTCCCTCGGACTGAAGATCAAGCACAGGACGTTCGACAAGCTCGTCTACAGCAAGCTGCGCGCGGTGCTCGGCGGCCGGGGCGAGTACGCCATCTCCGGCGGCGCCCCGCTCGGCGAGCGCCTGGGCCACTTCTTCCGCGGCATCGGCTTCACGGTCCTGGAGGGCTACGGCCTGACCGAGTCCTGTGCGGCCACCGCCTTCAACCCCTGGGACCGCACCAAGATCGGCACGGTCGGCCAGCCGCTGCCCGGCTCGGTGGTGCGCATCGCGGACGACGGCGAGGTGCTGCTGCACGGCGAGCACCTGTTCAAGGGCTACTGGAACAACGAGACCGCCACGGCCGAGGCGCTGACCGACGGCTGGTTCCACACCGGCGACATCGGCACGCTCGACGAGGACGGCTACCTCCGGATCACCGGCCGCAAGAAGGAGATCATCGTCACCGCGGGCGGCAAGAACGTCGCCCCGGCCGTGATCGAGGACCGCATCCGGGCGCACGCGCTGGTCGCGGAGTGCATGGTCGTGGGCGACGGGCGGCCGTTCGTGGGCGCGCTGGTCACCATCGACGACGAGTTCCTGGGCCGCTGGGCCGACGAGCACGGCAAGCCGGCGGGTTCCACCGCGGCGTCGCTGCGCGAGGACCCCGACCTGCTGGCCGCGATCCAGACGGCGATCGACGACGGCAACGCCGCGGTGTCGAAGGCGGAGTCGGTGCGCAAGTTCCGCATCCTGTCCTCCCAGTTCTCGGAGGAGTCGGGCCACCTGACGCCGTCGCTGAAGCTCAAGCGCAATGTGGTGGCGAAGGACTACGCGGGCGAGATCGAG
>NZ_JAFJSY010000008.1 GCF_019857225.1 Streptomyces plumbidurans | reverse complement strand
AAAGACTGCGAGGCGGTCACGAACTCCCGCAGCGGATGCCGCGCCAGCACCGCATCCACCTCCGGCGTCAACGCACCCGCCAATCGGGTGGCGACCGGCAGCGAGTCGTCGCGCAGCACCGCCACCGCCGCCAGCACGGCGTCCCGGCCCGGACCTTCGGGCACCCCGGCGGCCAGCCGTTCGTGCAGGTCGCCGCCCTCTTCCAGGACCAGACCGGTGTCGATGCCCGCCGGGATCTTGATCCGGGCGATCCGCCGCCAGGTGGTCACGGGGTCGCTCCAGGCCTCGACCCGGAACGTCCAGCGGCCCTCGGAGAGGGGGGTGACGTCGGCGCCCCAGCGGTCGGAGCCGGGCCACAGCTCCCGCATGGGTGTCCATGGGCCGTGCTGGCCCTCGGGGCCGGTCAGGACGACATTGGCCGCGACCGCGTCATGGCCTTCGCGGAACACGGTCGCGGTGACCTGGAACGTCTCGCCCGCGACCGCCTTGGCCGGGAACCTTCCGCACTCCACCGCCGGCTGGACGTCCCGTACCGGAATGCGGCCGATGGCCGGAATCGAGCTCATGGATCTCACCTCCACCGTGCTGGAAAACCGGGCCAGTCGGCCCGGTCGGGGTAGTGAACTGCGCCGGAAGGATCGCCTCCCGCTCGTGTGCGCCGCGGGGGTCACCGGTCCCCGGCCAGACGCCGCTGCACCTCCGGAGGACCGCGGCGCGCCGCGACATCGGGTTGGGACCTCTCGTCCTGTTCCCGGAGATAGGTGCCGAGGGTCGACCGCAGATACCGTTCGGCGGCGTCCGCCGCCTCGCGGGCACAGCGTTTGCCCATCAGGACGCACAGGGTGTAACCCGAGTCCTCGAAGGTGGCCCGCACCGCGCGGTCGGCGGGGGACGCGAGCATGACGCGTTCCCACGCCCGGTACCGCCGCAATTGCCGGGCCACCTCGGCCTTGGCAGGTAGCAGCATGACGCCCTTCACTTTCCGGGGCTCGATCGCGCGTCTCCCGACCGTCGGGCGGCGCCCGCGCGTGAGCACGCGCGGATCCGTTACGGGCATCGAGGTCTTCACACATGGTGCACGGACGACGACTCAGCGTCTTGTTGGATCTTCAACTACCACCTAGGGTCCATCGATCACCGCGAGGCCGCTCGTGTTGCACGAATGGCGTAGTGCTCCCACTCTTGAGGTGACTCAGAAGCGAACACCGCTCACGCTGTGCATACGGGGCTCGTCCCGCAGGGGCGAGGACGGCGGGAGCCTCGCGGGTGAGGAGCCAACGAAATGAAGACCGCAGCGCCCTGTTACTACCACCTCGACGTGGAGGTCAGCCCGGAGCGGGTCGGGCAGGTCCGGCGCATTCTCGCCGCACACCTGCGGCTCTGGGACCTCGAGACACTGGTCGAGCCCGTGTGCGGCGCGGCCGAGCTGCTGCTGCAGGCCATCGACCGGCACGCCAGGGACAAGAGCACGTCGATCGAGATGTGGTGGAACGGGCAGCATCTGATCACCGCCGTGGGGGAGAACGACAGCGAACTGCGTCCTGACCAGGACCTGCGCGGCTGCCTCCGGCGGATCGCCGCGATGAGCGACGGCTGGGGCTGCTGTGCCACGGCCACCGGCAGCAAGGTCATCTGGTTCTCGCAGCGGGCCAGGGCCGGCGAGCGCGTGCCGCTGGTGCCCGTGCCGCCCGAGCCGCAGCTGCGCGAGGTGCTCCAGGTGCCCCGCGAGACGCGGGCCGCGGTGCTGTCCGGCTGTGTACGCGAGTCGGACGGCGTCCTGGAGGATGCCCGGTGACGGCGAAGCGACGCCACACGGAAGGGGTGCCCGTCAGGAGCGGGCACCCCTACCCGTTGGGTGCCTCCTTCGACGGGAAGGGCACCAACTTCGCCCTCTTCAGCGAGGTCGCCGAGCAGGTCGAACTCGTCCTCGTCGACGACGAGGGCGGCGAGCGGCGCATCCCGGTGACGGAGGTCGACGGCTTCGTCTGGCACTGCTATCTGCCGGGCGTGCGGCCCGGACAGCGCTACGGCTACCGGGTGCACGGCCCCTGGCACCCCGACCTCGGCCACCGCTGCAATCCGAAGAAGCTGCTCCTCGACCCGTACACCCGCGCGGTGGACGGCCAGGTGGACAACCACGCCTCGCTCTTCGAGCGGTCACCGAACGGGCCCTCCCGCTCCGACAGCGCCGGGCACACCATGCTCGGCGTCGTCACCGATCCCGCCTTCGACTGGGGCGACGACGGGCCGCCGATGCGGCCGTACGCGGAGAGCGTCATCTACGAGGCCCACGTACGAGGCCTGACCCGCACCCATCCCGACGTCCCGCCCCGGCTGCGCGGCACCTACGCCGGCCTCGCGCACCCCGCGGTCCTGGAGCATCTGACCGGACTCGGCGTGACGGCGGTCGAGCTGATGCCGGTGCACCAGTTCGTGCAGGACGGCGTGTTGCAGGGCCGCGGTCTGAGCAACTACTGGGGCTACAACACGATCGGCTTCTTCGCCCCGCACAACGCCTACGCGGCCCGGGGCACCCGCGGCCGGCAGGTCGAGGAGTTCAAGTCGATGGTCAAGGCGCTGCACGCGGCCGGGCTCGAAGTGATCCTCGACGTCGTCTACAACCACACGGCCGAGGGCAGCGAGAAGGGCCCCACGCTCTCCTTCCGCGGCATCGACAACGCCTCCTACTACCGCCTGGTGGACGGCGACTGGAAGCACTACTACGACACCACCGGCACCGGCAACAGCCTGCTGATGCGGCACCCCTACGTCCTGCAGCTGATCATGGACTCGCTGCGGTACTGGGTGACCGAGATGCATGTCGACGGCTTCCGTTTCGACCTCGCGGCCACGCTGGCACGGCAGTTCCACGAGGTGGACCGGCTGTCGGCGTTCTTCGACCTGATCCAGCAGGACCCGGTGATCAGCAGGGTCAAGCTGATCGCGGAGCCGTGGGACGTGGGGGAGGGCGGCTACCAGGTGGGCAACTTCCCGCAGCTGTGGTCGGAGTGGAACGGCAAGTACCGCGACGCCGTACGGGACTTCTGGCGCGCCGAGCAGCACACGCTGGGCGAGTTCGCCTCCCGGCTGACCGGCTCCGCCGACCTCTACCAGCACAGCCGGCGCCGCCCCCGCGCCAGCGTCAACTTCGTCACCGCGCACGACGGGTTCACGCTGCGCGACCTGGTGTCGTACAACGACAAGCACAACGAGGCCAACGGCGAGGGCAACCGGGACGGCGAGAGCGACAACCGGTCCTGGAACTGCGGCGTCGAGGGCGACACGGACGACCCCGCCGTGCTGGAACTGCGCGCCCGCCAGCAGCGCAACTTCCTGGCCACCCTGCTGCTGTCGCAGGGCATCCCGATGCTGAGCCACGGCGACGAACTCGGACGCACCCAGGGCGGCAACAACAACGCCTACTGCCAGGACAGCGAAGTCTCCTGGATCGACTGGCGGTTGACCGAGGAGCAGCGTGAACTCGCGGACTTCGTACGGCACGTGATCGCACTGCGGGCCGCGCACCCCGTGCTGCGCCGCCGCCGGTTCTTCCGCGGCGAGACCCCGACGCACGCGGACCAGCCCCTGCCCGACCTGATGTGGCTGGCGCCGGACGCTCGGGAGATGACGGAGGAGGACTGGCAGCGCCCGGACGCGCACTCCGTCGCCGTCTTCCTCAACGGCGACGCGATCGCCGAACCCGACCCGGACGGCCGGCGGGTGGTGGACGACTCGTTCCTGCTGCTGCTCAACAGCTACTGGGAGCCGGTGGAGTTCCGGCTGCCGGACGTCACCTACGGGGAGCGCTGGACGACCCTGATCGACACCGCCGAACCCCAGGGACCTCCGGACGAGTCCGAGCACAAGGCGAACGGCACGGTCGTGGTCGAGCGCCGCAGCCTCGTGCTCCTGTCCCGCCCCTCCGCCGCGATGTCGCGGGGCACGCGGGGCACACGGGGCCGCGGGGGCGGTGGGGCGAAGCGCTAGCGTTCGCGGTGCGAGGTCACCGTGAACTGCGCGCCGTCGGCGTCGCGCAGGACGGCCTCGTCGCTGCCCTTGGTGAGGACGCTGCCGCCGAGCAGTTCGGCCGCGCGCACGCAGGCCGCGACGTCCTCGACCACGAAGTGGATCTGCCAGTGGGGCCGGATGGTGGGGTCCGGGGCCGCGCCCAGAGCCCCGGACTCGATGCGCGCCACGACGGAGCCCTGACTGCGCAGGACGACCTCGCCGCCCTCGTAGCGGACCTCGCAGGAGCCGGGCCGTCCGGACGCCCAGTCCAGCACCTCGCCGTAGAAGATCGCGGCGTCGAAGGCGTCGCGGGTGTGCAGCCTGATGAAGGTCGGGGCCGCCAGGCGCCACTTCTCCCAGTCCGCGACGAGCAAGCCCTCCCAGATGCCGAAGGTCGCGCCGTCCCGGTCGGCCAGCAGCGCGGCCCGTCCGGGCGGGAAGGAGATCGGGCCGACCGCGGCCGTCCCGCCCCGTTCCTGTGCCCGTGACACCGCTTCGTCCGCACTGGCCACGGCGAAGTACGGCGTCCACGCCACCGCCACCTGCCACATGGAGGCGACACCCGCGATCCCGGCCACGGGCGTTCCGTCGACCAGCGCCATCCGGAAGCGGTCGCCGAGTTTGGCGGAGCGCCATTCCCAGCCGAGTACGGCCTCGTAGAACTTCTCGGTGGCGTCGACGTCACGGCTGGTCAGACTCACCCAGCAGGGCGCCCCGGAAACGGAGCGCGAGGAGACGACGCGGGTCGTCGCGCGAGGGCTGGAGAAATCGTGGTTCATGGCAGTCGCGTCCTGGTCTCGTCCTCCGGCGGCCACCGGTCTCGTACCAGTGTCCGGCCGGAACCGCTCCGGGCGCCTGCCGAGTACCCCTCGCATGCGGCCGAAACGGTGCCCCGGCCGGGACCCGGGCGATGCGCCGGGGAACGAGCATGCTCAGCCGTTCTCCGTCAGCAGCTCCTCACGCAGCTGGGCGAAACAGCCGCTGAGCAGGCGGGAGACATGCATCTGGGAGATGCCGAGCTGCTGCGCTATCCGGCTCTGCGTCATGCCCCGGAAGAAGCGGAGGTACAGGATGGTGCGCTCGCGTTCGGGCAGCGCCCGGATGCAGGGCCCGACCGCGACCCGGTCGACGACGACGTCGTAGGCCGGATCGGAGCCACCGATCGCGTCGGTGAGGGAGTAGCCGTCGGAGCCGGGCATCTCGGCGTCGAGCGACAGCGCGGAGAAGCACTCGAGCGCCTCCATGCCCGCGCGCACCTCGCTCTCGCTGAGCTGCGCGTGCCGGGCGATCTCGCGGACGGTGGGTCCGCGCCCCGGGGTCGTCTGGGACAGCTCCTTGGCGGACTGGCGCACCCTGTTGCGCAGGTCCTGCACGCGGCGCGGCACATGCAGCGTCCACATGTGGTCGCGGAAGTGCCGTTTGATCTCGCCGGTGACGGTCGGCACGGCGTACGCCTCGAAGGCGTGGCCGCGGGCCGGGTCGTAGTGGTCGACGGCCTTGACCAGACCGAGGGCCGCCACCTGGTAGAGGTCCTCGAGGGATTCTCCGCGCCCCTTGAAGCGGACGGCGATCCGCTCGGCCATGGGCAGCCAGGCCTCGACCAGCTCGTCCCTGAGCCTTCTGCGCTGCGGACCCTCGGGCAGCCGCGCCAGCCGCAAAAAGGCCTCGGCGGTGTCGGGGGCGTCGTCGTGCGGGTGGGGGTTGGTTCTGCCGCTGGTGACCGGCATGGTGCGCACCTCCCAGAGGCGGTGCCGGGGACAGTCACCATGGGAGACACGGACCCGGACACAGGGGGACGTCCGGGAAGGCATCGGTTCCCACGGACGTGCCTCCTGTTCCGAAGCACGTACTCCACATGCCCGGAGTCGCTCCTTTCACACTAAAGCGGACACCGGGATGGTGCTCGTCGGAGGCTTGACCGTCCCTTGGGTTAGTTACCTCTGCTACAGAGGTAATCTCCAAGGGTGGAACCCGACCCCTTCCCGGACGAGCTGATCGACGCCCTCACCGGTGTCCACCGGCTGCTCCGGCGCCGACTGCGCCCTCAGATCACCCCGCAACTGCGCGGTGCCGAGGTCGAACTGCTGCGCCTGGTCGTGGGCCGGCCGGGCATCGGGATCTCGGACGCCGCCAAGGAGCTGCACCTGGCCGGGAACTCCGTCTCGACGCTGGTCAACCAGTTGTCGCGGCAGGGCTATCTGTCGCGCGAGACCGACCCGGCCGACCGGCGGGCCGCCCGGCTGATGCCGACCCCCGCGGCCGAGGCCCGGATCGACGAGTGGCGCAGACGCCGCTCGGAACTCGTGCGGGGAGGCCTGTCCCGGCTCGACGACAAGGACCGCGAGGCGCTGGGCGTGGCGATCCCGGCCCTGCGCAAGCTGGCCGACAACCTGCACGAGGAGGCCGATCAGGCATGACACGGGACATCGACGCCGCGGAGCCCGAGGCCGTGACCTGCACGGGCCTCGCCTACTTCTTCGGCGAGACGAAAGCCGTCGACGGACTCGACCTCTCGGTGCACAGGGGCGAGGTCTTCGGACTCCTCGGCCCGAACGGCGCCGGGAAGACGACCGCGATCCGCTGCATCACCACGCTGCTGCCGGTACCGGCCGGGATGGTCCGCGTCTTCGGCAGTGACGCGGCCAAGGACCGCATGGGCGTACGGCGCCTGCTGGGCTATGTGCCGCAGCAGCTGTCCGCCGACGCCGGCCTCACCGGCCGGGAGAACGTCACGCTGTTCGCCCGGGTCTTCGACGTCTCCCGCCGCGAGCGGGCCGAGCGCGTCGGCCAGGCGCTGGCCGCCGTCGACCTCACCGACGCCGCCGACCGGCTCGCCAAGACCTACTCCGGCGGCATGATCCGCCGCCTCGAACTCGCCCAGGCGCTGGTCAGCGCACCCCGCCTGCTGATCCTCGACGAGCCGACGATCGGCCTCGACCCGATCGCCCGCACCGGCGTGTGGGAGCACATCAACGCCGTCCGGGCGGCCACCGGCATGACCGTGCTCGTGACCACCCACTACATGGACGAGGCCGACCAGTACTGCGACCGGGTCGGCCTGATGCACCGCGGCCGCGTGCGGGCCCTCGGCACCCCCACCGAACTGAGGCAGGGGCTCGGTGAACGCCGGCGCGCCGAAGGCGCCCCGGCCTCGGCCCCGCTGCCCACGCTGGAGGACGTCTTCCGGGACGTGGCGGGCAGCGGTCTCGACGACAAGTCAGGAGATTTCCGCGATGTCCGAAGCACCCGCCGTACTGCCAACCGCGTCGGCTGAGCGCGTCGAAGGCATCGATCTGCTGCTGCGGCCGCCCCGGCCTCGCGCGGGCTGGCGGCTGCTGCCCGCCCGCGTCGGCGCGATGTGCACCGTCGAGCTGCAGAAGCTGCGCCACGACCGCACCGAGGTCTACACGCGGGCCATCCAGCCCGCCCTGTGGCTGCTGATCTTCGGTCAGACCTTCACCCGGATCCGCGCGATACCCACCGGTGGCATCCCCTACATCGACTACATGGCGCCCGGCATCATCGCCCAGTCCGCGATGTTCATCGCCATCTTCTACGGCATCCAGATCATCTGGGAGCGCGACGCCGGCATCCTCAACAAGCTGCTGGTCACGCCGACTCCACGCTCGGCCCTGATCACCGGCAAGGCCTTCGCGGCCGGAGTGAAGTCGCTGATCCAGGCCCTGGTCGTGGTCGTCATCGCCGCTCTGCTCGGCGTCGCACTGACCTGGAACCCGCTGAAACTGCTCGGCGTCCTCGGGACCGTCGTCCTCGGCTCCGTCTTCTTCTCCTGCCTGTCGATGACCATCGCCGGCATCGTCATCAGCCGCGACCGCCTCATGGGCATCGGACAGGCCATCACCATGCCGCTGTTCTTCGGCTCCAACGCCCTGTACCCGATCTCCGTCATGCCCGGCTGGCTGCAGGCCGTCAGCAAGGTCAACCCGCTGAGCTACGAGGTGGACGCGCTGCGCGGGCTGCTGATCGGCGCGCACGCGCACGTGGCGCTCGACTTCGCGGTGCTCCTCGTGGCCGCCCTCCTCGGCATCACCGCGGCCTCCTCCCTCCTCGGCCGGCTGGCCCGCTGATCGAGCGCCCCGGAACGTGATGTGCCACACGCACACATGCACGCCCGTACGGCCAGTTCGGACCGTTCTTCCTGCGCACGGCTTGATCAGTGATCAAAGGGGGTGAATGCGCTGGCCACAGCGCATTCTGCTCATTTGACAGTGCACTGAGCGCACAGATAGGAAGCAGCTCTCTGAGGTCGAAGAGGTGGATTGTGTACGAGCCGAACGTGGTCGGGGACTGGCAGGAGTACGACGAGCACGACGGCCTGCGTGTCCGCGTCCACCGGTTGGAGGCGTCCGAGCCGCCGCGCGGACGGGACGACGCGGCCGAGGGGCTCACGTACTTCAGCGTCCGCGTGACCGTCGAGAACCGCGGCAACCGGCACACCACCGTGCACCTCGAGGACGGCCAGATCGACGTACGGATCGGGCCCGACGGCGAGGCCGCGTTCATCGACTGGCGCAACTCGCAGTTCATCGAGGGCTTCGACGTCTACCCGCTGCGCCGGGCCACCGCCGTGCTCTACGCGGCCGGTCCGGAGGCCTCGCTGAGCCAGATCGACGTCCAGGTGCAGCTGCGGGCCGACGACGAATGGGCCGAGCGCAGGCTGTGGGCGGGCGGCATCGGACTGCACGAGGAGCCCGTTCCCCACACCGGCGGAGTGCGGGACCGCCTGGCGCACCAGGTCAGCGAGTTCCTGCGGGACCAGGCGGAGGAGGGCACCGCCTGAGCCGGATCCGGCTCGCCGCCGCGTCGCGCCCGCGAGCGTGACGCGGGCTCAGTGCGGGATGCCGTCGATGATCTCGCGTGCCCCCTGGCGCAGCAGTGCCACCGCGACCGACGTGCCGAGCGTGGCGGGGTCCAGGCGTCCGGCCCACTCGTGGGCGTTGAGCCGGGTCTTGCCGTCGGGGGTGAACACACAGGCCCGCAGGGACAGTTCGCCACCGTGCTCCACGCGCGCGTACCCGGAGATCGGGCTGTTGCAGTGCCCCTGCAGCACATGCAGGAACATGCGCTCGGCGGTCGCCTCCCGATACGTGTCCGGGTCGCCGAGCCCGCTGACCGCGTCGATCAGCTCGCTGTCGTCCTCCCGGCACTGCAGGGCGAGAATGCCCGCGCCGATGGGCGGCATCATCGTCTCGGGGGAGAGGATCTCGCTGATCACGTCCTGACGCCCGATGCGTTCGAGCCCCGACACCGCGAGCAGCAGCGCATCCGCCTCGCCGGCCGTCAGCTTCGCCAGCCGCCGGTTGGCGTTGCCACGGAACGGCACGCACTCCAGATGCGGATGGGTGGCCGCGAGCTGGGCGACGCGGCGCACCGCCGAGGTGCCGATCCGGGTGCCCTCCGGAAGCTGGTCAAGGGTGAGACCGCCCGGGTGGACGAGGGCGTCGCGGATGTCGTCCCGCTTGAGGAACGCGGCGAACGTGGTGCCCGCCGGAAGCGGCCGGTCCGCGGGCACGTCCTTGACGCAGTGCACCGCGAGATCGGCCTCGCCCGCCAGCAGCGCGGCGTCCACCTCCTTCGTGAACGCCCCCTTGCCCTCCACCCTGGACAGGGCACCCATCCACTTGTCACCGGTCGTCCTCACCGGTACGACCTCGGTGCGCACACCGGGATGCAGGGCCGCCAACTCGGCGCGGACACGCTCCACTTGGGCGAGCGCCATGGGCGAGTCGCGGGAGACGATACGGATCAGTTCGGGGACGGACATGCGGACACGATAGACCTCCCGGAGGGGCTGTCCGTGCCATACGGCGGCTTCGGGATCCGCATCACGTCTGTTTGACGATCAGCCGACACGGGTAAATCGAACGGCCTTTTCAGCTGCCCGGCCCTCGGGCCACAGCAGCACCGTCAGCGCACCCAGGGTGAGCAGCCCTCCCACCAGGAACATCCCGCGCACCCCGACGACCGGCAGCAGGCCGGCGCCGAGGAGCGCCCCGGCGGCCACGCCCACGTTGAAGGCGGCCGAGTTGGCGGCGAGCGCCGACTCCGTACGACCCGGCGCCACCCGCAGCACCTGGCTCTGCGTCGCCATGAACACGGGAGCGACCGAGGCGCCGAGCAGCATGAGCAGGGCGACCGCCGCCACCTTGCTGCCCGCGCCCACGTAGAGGCCGAGCAGGGCCGCCGCCTGCGTGATCACCGGCACCGTGAGCGTGGCGCGCGGGAACCGGTCGAGCAGCGGACCCGTGACCGCGACACCGGCCAGCGCGGCCGCGCCGAACGCGAACAGCACACCGCTCACCGCGTCCGCCCCGAACCCGCCGACGTCCTGCAGCAGGGCGACGACATAGGTGTATCCCGCGAACACCCCCGTCACCGACAGCCCGGTGGTCGCGACGACGACCAGGAACCGGCGCCGGTCCGGCTCGGCACCGTAGGCGGCATGACTCTCCTCGGGACGCGAGGTCGGCAGCAGGGCCCCGATCACCACGAGAGAGACGAGCGCGAGGGCGCCGAGCACCACGAACGGCGCCCGCCAGCCGCCGTGACCGCCCAGCCAGGTCCCGGCCGGCACGCCCAGCACGGTGGCCAGCGAACCGCCGAGGGACAGCAACCCCATGACGCGACCGCGCCGCTCGGGAGGGAACAGCCCGACCGCGACCGGACCCATCAGCACCCAGAACGCCGCTTGCGCCAGCGCGGTGACCAGCCGCGCCGCCAGCAGCAGCCCGTACGACACGCCCTGCAGCGCCGAGATCCAGCTGGCCGCCGCCAGCAGGCCCAGGATCGCGGCGAGCAGATACCGGCGCGGCACGGAGCGGGTGAGGCGGGCGGCCGGCAGCGACACCACCGCCACCGTCAGCCCGTAGCCGGTGACCAGCGCTCCCACCGTCCCGAGCGGAACGTGCAGGTCGGCCGCCATCAGCGACAGCAGCCCCAGCGGGAGGTTCTCGGCCGTGTTGAAGGTGAACGCCGCCAGCATCAGCGCCGCGACGACGGCACCTCGGCGCCAGGCGGCCGGACGTACGCTGCCCATCCAGAAATCCTCCGAGAAGTCGAGAACGGCCGGGGGGCCGGGGCCAGCGTGCTGGGCGGCGGGCGGGGCCTCTACTGTTTCGACGCAGGCCGAATCGGATCCGAGACGGCCCGCCTCGCACGGATCCGATCGGGCGCGCTCACGGAGGTCCCTGTGCCGCTGACCCTGCACCTCGGTCCCGCCGACCTGACCCGCTGCCGGTTCGCGATCTCCCCGCTGTGCCAGACCCACGAGGCGCTGCGCATGCTGCGCCGTCCCGCCAGGCACGGCTACCACCGCGCCTGGCTGCGCCGTCTCGGCCGTACGCTCACCGGGCTCGACCTGTCGGACCTGTGGCTGTTCATGCCGCGCCCCGGCGGCTACACCCCGGACTTCCTCGGCCCGCCCCCGGACGAGCCGTACCCCGCCATCGACGACGAACTGGCCCGGATGCGCGCCACCGACCCCGCTCTGGCCCGCACGGAGATGGCCCGGTCGCTCGCCTGCACACCGGGCCTCGCCGAGTCACCGCAGGGTCGCGCCGCGCTCGACGACCCCGCCGGGACCGTCCGCCGCCTGGCCGACCTCACCGAGCTGGCCTGGCACACCCTGCTCGCCCCGGACTGGCCCCGCCACCGCGCCGTCCTGGCGGCCGACATCGCCCACCGCTCGCGGCAGGCGGCCGACGGCGGTCTCGACGCGCTGCTCGGCGGCCTGCACCCCGGCATCGGCTGGACCGGCCGGCGGCTCGTCCTGTACCGGACCGGCGATCACGAGGAGGCGCAGCGGCCCGACGGGCGCGGCATCCTGCTCATGCCCAGCGTGTTCGCCTGGCCCGACGTGATCAGCGGCTTCGCCCGCCCCTGGCAGCCGACGGTCATCTACCCCGCCCGCGGCATGGGCCGGCTGCACGCCACCTCCGTACCGCGCCCGCCCGAGGCCCTCGCCCGCCTCCTCGGCGCCCAACGCGCGGCCCTGCTCTGCGACTTGACCATCCCGGCCGCCACCACGGAACTCGCCGCCCGGCACCGCCTGGCCCCGTCCACGGTGTCGTCCCACCTGACGGCGCTGCGCACGGCGGGGCTGCTCGACGCCCGGCGCCAGGGCTACTTCGTGCTGTACGAGCGCACGGCCCTGGGGGACCGGCTGGTGGCGGGCGGGTAGGCCGCTGGCGCCGCCCGGGCCGTCGGGGGAGCGGGCCGGGCCGCGACGTCGCCGCGGCAGGTGGGGCGGGACATGGCGGCGTGGAGTACGGGTACCCGAGCGGGACGATGCGCCGTCCCCGGGCGTGTTCGACCCTACGGAGGGACCGACCGTGACCGAGTACTTTCCCAACGGTGACGCCTCCGCCGTACAGATGGCGCTGCGTGCGGTGGCCGCGGGCGATGCCCAGGACACAGAACTGGACACCCTGGCCGACAGCGAGGTCCTGGTCCCCACCGGCACCGCCCCGGACCAGCCTCCCGAGACGGTGAGCCTGCCCGTCTACGAGCAGCCGGACGGCACCGAACTGGTGCCGGTGTTCACCTCGCAGGCCCGTATGCACCACGCGTTCCCGTCGATCACGGAGCACCGGCTGATCCAGCTCGGCGCGCTCGCCCACGGCTGGCCGTCCGAGAAACTGGCACTCGTGATCGACGCGGGCACGCCGGAAGAGCTGGCGCTGACCGCCCAGGGGGTGAAGGATCTGCTGGACCGCGGGACGGAGTGAGCCGCGGCCGCGCCGGTTTCGGCCGGGCCCGCGCAGGGCACCCGGGGCGGGCCCGGCGCGCGGCTGCCTCATGCCCCGGCGGGCAGGGCACCCGCAACGAGGAGGTCGGGCCATGACCGACAGCGGCTTGGGCGAAGAGCTGAGGACGCGGCCGGACGCGGGACACGGCAACCAGCTGTACGGACCGCAGCACGACGTGGCGGGCGCCGCCGGGCACCTCGACGCGCCGCCCCGCATGGGCTTCTTCACCGACACCTCCGTCTGCATCGGCTGCAAGGCGTGCGAGGTGGCCTGCAAGGAGTGGAACGCTGTCCCGGAGGGCGGTCTGCTGCTGACCGGCATGTCGTACGACAACACGCAGGGGCTCAGTGCCGACACCTGGCGCCATGTCGCCTTCATCGAGCAGCGCAAACCGATGGGTGGGCAGGAGCCCGGTGTCTCCCACGAGGGTGTCGACGTGTTCGACGCGGCGAGCCGGCTGGGCACCGACCCTGCCTCGCCCGGCCCGGGAGCCACGGCACCCGCACCGGACACGGCTACCGCACCGGACCCGGCGCCCGCCGGCGCTCCGGCGGGACAGATCTCCCCACTGGCCCCGGACGGCCGCACCGAACTGCGCTGGCTGATGGCCTCCGACGTGTGCAAGCACTGCACGCACGCGGCCTGTCTCGACGTGTGCCCCACCGGTGCCCTGTTTCGCACCGAGTTCGGCACGGTCGTCGTCCAGGAGGACATCTGCAACGGCTGCGGCTACTGCGTGCCCGCCTGCCCGTACGGCGTGATCGACCAGCGCAAGGACGACGGACGGGTCTGGAAGTGCACCCTGTGCTACGACCGCCTCGGCGTCGGTCAGGAACCGGCCTGCGCCAAGGCGTGCCCGACCGACTCCATCCAGTTCGGCCCGCTGGACGAGCTGCGGGAGCGCGCCGAGGACCGGGTGGCCCGGCTGCAGGCCGCAGGGGTCGCCGATGCCCGGCTGTACGGCGAGGACCCCACCGACGGGGTAGGCGGCGACGGCGCGTTCTTCCTGCTCCTGGACGAGCCCGAGGTCTACGGTCTGCCACCGGACCCGGTCGTCACCACCCGGGACCTGCCGGACATGTGGCGGCACGCGGCGCTGGCCGCCGCCTCGCTCGCCGCGCTGGCCGTGACCAGTTTCGTCAGGAGCACGGGCAGGGGGCGGCGATGAGCGGATCCGACGTGACGCGCAAGGGCGTCGAGGGCGAGCGGCCCGGACGGGACGCCCTCACCGGAGACGCCGCGGGGCGACGCAGGCGGCGCCGTGGCCGGGGCGAGCGGTCCATGGTGCCGGACGCGGAGTTCTCCTCGTACTACGGCAGGCCGATCCTGAAGAAGCCCACCTGGAGAGCGCTCGACATCGCGGGCTACCTCTACCTCGGCGGACTCGCGGGCAGCTCCTCCCTGCTGGCCGCCGGCGCACAGGCGACCGGGCGGCCCGAGCTGGCCCGGGTCGCCAAGCTCGGCGCGACAGGCGCCATCTCGCTCTCGCTGGCCGCACTCGTCCACGACCTGGGACGCCCGGCCCGGTTCATGAACATGCTGCGGGTCTTCAAGCCGACCTCGCCGATGAGCGTGGGCTCGTGGCTGCTGTCGGGCTACGCCCCGCTGACCATGGCCGCCGCGGCGAGCGACGTCGCGGGCCGCTACCGGCTCGTCGGTTCGGCCGCCACCGCGGGCGCCGCCGTCCTCGGCCCCGCCGTCGTGACATACACGGCCGTCCTGATCTCGGACACGGCGGTGCCCTCCTGGCACGAGGGCCACCGGCAGATGCCGTACGTCTTCGCCGGTTCGGGCGCCACCGCGGCGGCGGGACTCGCCCTGGCCGCGGCACCGATCGCGCAGACGGGGCCCGCCCGCCGCATGGCCGTGCTCGGAGCGGCCCTGGAACTGGGCGTCTTCCAGCTGATGAAGCGACGGATGGGCCTGGCCGCCGAGCCGCTGGAGCAGGGCCGCCCGCACCTGATGCTGCGCACCGCGGAAGCCCTCACGGCGGGCGGCGCCGTCCTCGCGGCGCTCTCGGGCCGCCGGCGCGACAGGGCGCTCGCGGCGGTGGCCGGTGCGGCCCTGCTCACCGGCTCCGCGGCCCTGCGGTTCGGCCTCTTCCACGCCGGGGTCGCCTCCGCCGAGGACCCGAAGTACACGGTCGTACCGCAACGGGAGCGGTTGGAGGCCCGGGAGCGCGGGCAGGAGGCGTAAGGCCGACCGGGGTACGGGAACCACGCCCCGTTTCGGCACACGAGGCAGGGGTACTCCGCCCCGGCGGAACGTCGGCAAAGGCGAGACGAGAGGAGGGTCCGCGGCGATGGGCGTGCGCACCTGGATCGACTCCTGGCCGGTCTACCGCCAGCTCACGGGCACGGACCCGCTGGGCCGCGGGGCCGCCGCGAAGAGCGGGCGCAGCGAGCGGCTGACCCCCCGCGTCGCGAGCGCGGACCACGTGGTGAAGTCGGTCTGCCCGTACTGCGCGGTCGGCTGCGGCCAGAACGTCTACGTCGAGGACGGCAAGGTCACCCAGATCGAGGGCGACCCCGACTCCCCGATCTCCCGCGGCCGCCTGTGCCCCAAGGGCTCGGCGAGCCTTCAGCTGACGACGGGCGACGCCCGTGAGCACGAGGTCCTCTACCGGCGCCCGCACGGCACCGAGTGGGAGCGGCTGGACCTCGACACCGCGATGGACATGATCGCCGACCGGGTCGTCGCGTCCCGGCGCGAGGGCTGGCAGTGGGAGGTCGACCAGGCCCGCACCCGGCGCACCCTCGGCATCGCCAGCCTGGGCGGTGCCACGCTCGACAACGAAGAGAACTACCTGATCAAGAAGTTGTTCACCGCGCTCGGGGCGATCCAGATCGAGAACCAGGCGCGCGTTTGACACTCCTCCACCGTTCCCGGTCTGGGAACCTCGTTCGGACGCGGCGGCGCGACCACCTTCCAGCAGGACCTGCAGCACTCCGACTGCATCGTCATCCAGGGCTCGAACATGGCCGAGTGCCACCCGGTCGGGTTCCAGTGGGTGATGGAGGCCAAGGCCCGGGGCGCGAAGGTGATCCATGTCGACCCGCGCTTCACGCGTACCAGTGCGCTCGCCGACGTGCACGTTCCGCTGCGCGCGGGCAGTGACATCGCCTTCCTCGGCGGGATCATCAACTACGTGCTGCGGAACGAGAAGTACTTCCGCGACTACGTGGTGGCGTACACCAACGCGCCCGTCATCCTGCGCGAGGACTTCCGCGACACCGAGGACCTCGACGGCGTCTTCTCCGGCCTCGACACCGACAACCGCCGCTACGACAACGCCAGTTGGCAGTACGAGGGCATGGAGGTCCAGGCGGCTTCCGGTGAACGGGACCTGGAGTACGACAAGCGCACCACCGGCGGGGGTTCGGAGACCGAGGCCGCGCGCGGCGAGGCCCACGGCTCCGGCGGCGCGGACATCGGCGAGGGCGAACCCGAACGGGACGAGACCCTGTCCCACCCGCGCTGCGTCTTCCAGGTCCTCAGGCGCCACTACGCCCGCTACACCCCGGAGACGGTCGAGCAGATCTGCGGGGTGCCGCAGGACCTCTTCCGCCAGGTGTGCGAGCTGGTCACCGCCAACTCGGGACGGGAGCGCACGACCGCCTTCGCCTACGCGGTCGGCTGGACCCAGCACACGGTCGGCGTGCAGTACATCCGCGCCGCCTCCGTGCTGCAGAGCCTGCTCGGGAACATGGGCCGGCCGGGCGGCGGCATCCTCGCGCTGCGCGGGCACGCCTCCATCCAGGGGTCGACCGACATCCCCACCCTGTTCAACCTGTTGCCCGGCTACATCCCGATGCCGCACGCCCACCAGGGCGAGGGCCTCGACGAGTTCGTGCAGGGGGAGGCCGCGCGCAAGGGCTACTGGGGCAACATGCGCACCTACTTGGTGAGCCTGCTCAAGGCCTACTGGGGCGACGCAGCCACGGCCGACAACGACTTCTGCTTCGACTACCTGCCGCGCCTGACCGGCTCCCACTCCGCCTACGAGACGGCGATGGCCCAGCTGGAGGGCGTCTGCAAGGGCTACTTCGTGTTCGGCGAGAACCCGGCCGTGGGCAACGCGAACGCCAAGCTGATGCGGCTGGGCATGGCCAACCTGGACTGGATGGTCGTACGGGACTTCTCCCTGATCGAGACCGCCACCTGGTGGAAGGACGGCCTCGAGATCGAGACGGGCGAAATGCGCACGGAGGACATCGGCACCGAGGTCTTCTTCCTGCCGGCCGCCGCGCACACCGAGAAGGACGGCAGCTTCACCAACACCCAGCGCCTGCTGCAGTGGCACCACAAGGCCGTCGAACCGCCCGGACAGGCCCGCAGCGACCTGTGGTTCACCTACCACCTCGGACGGATCATCCGCGAGAAGCTCGCCGGTTCCACCGACCCCATGGACGCGCCCGTCCTCGACGTGACCTGGGACTACCCGCTCAAGGGCGAACTCGCCGAGCCCGACGCCGAGTCCGTCCTCGCCGAGATCAACGGCCGTGCCGCCGACGGCAGTCCGCTCTCCTCCTACGAGCAACTGGAGGCCGACGGCTCCACCGCGTGCGGCTGCTGGATCTACTGCGGGGTCTACGCCGACGGCGTCAACCAGTCGGCCCGCCGCAAGCCCGGCCAGGAGCAGAACTGGGTGGCAAGCGAATGGGCCTGGGCGTGGCCGGCCAACCGGCGCATCCTGTACAACCGCGCCTCCGCCGACCCCGACGGCAAGCCGTGGAGCGAGCGCAAGGCGCTGGTGTGGTGGGACGCGGACGAGGGCAAGTGGGTCGGCCACGACGTCCCCGACTTCAAGCCCACCAAGTCCCCCGACTACGAGCCGCCGCCCGACGCGGAGGCTGCGGATGCCCTGTCCGGCAAGGACCCGTTCATCATGCAGGCCGACGGCAAGGCATGGCTGTACGTGCCCTCAGGACTCACCGACGGGCCGCTGCCGACGCACTACGAGCCGCAGGACTCGCCCTTCGACAATCTGCTCTACCCGCAACAGCGCAATCCCGTACGGCAGTTGCTGGCGAAGCACCCCGACAACCGCTACCAGCCGAGCGGCACGGAGCCCGGCTCGGACGTTTTCCCGTACGTCGCGACCACCTACCGGCTCACGGAGCACCACACGGCGGGCGGCATGTCCCGCTGGCTGCCCTATCTCGCCGAGCTGCAGCCGGAGTTCTTCTGCGAGATCTCGCCCGAGCTGGCCGCCGAGCGCGGTCTGGAGCACACCGGCTGGGCGACGATCGTCAGCGCACGCGGTGTCGTTGAGGCACGGGTGCTCGTCACCGACCGGATGGCCCCGCTGACGGTGCAGGGACGCACGCTGCACCAGGTCGGCCTGCCCTACCACTGGGGTCCCAACGGCTACAGCACGGGCGACGCCGCCAACGAACTGCTGCATCTGTCCCTGGACCCCAACACCCATATCCAGGAGGCCAAGGCGTTCGCCGTCGACATCCGCCCCGGACGGCGGCCACGGGGCCCGGCGTCGGTCCAGTTGGTGCGGGACTACCGCGCGCGGGCGGGCATCGACGAGAACACGGGCACGGAGTAGTGATCACCTGAGCAGGTCCGGCAGATCGATCACCGGAGCGGGTTCCGGCGGCCGGTCACCTGAGCACGATCGAATGCGCGCCGAGCGGCACCAGTTCACCGATCACCGGCGCCCCCGGCACCTCCCCGGCGACCAGCAGGCCGCCGGAGGTCTGGGCGTCGGCCAGCAGCAGCCGGGTGTCGGTGTCGGCGGTCCCGAAGTCGGTGTACGGCGCCACCCAGTCCAGGTTGCGCCGGGTGCCACCGCTGACGTACCCGTCGCGGACCGCCTCCCGCGCACCCTCCAGACAGGGCACGGCGGCCGTGTCGATCACCGCGCTCACCCCGGAGGCGCGGGCCAGCTTGTGCAGATGGCCGAGCAGGCCGAAGCCGGTGACATCGGTGGCGCAGGACGCCCCGGCGGCCAGGGCTGCGACGCTCGCGTCCCGGTTCAGGGCGGTCATCGTGGCGATCGCCTGCTCGAACCGCTCGCCGGTCGCCTTGTGCCGGTTGTTGAGCACGCCCAGGCCGAGCGGCTTGGTCAGGGACAGCGGCAGACCGGCCCGTCCGGTGTCGTTGCGCAGCAGCCGCGCCGGGTCGGCGAGGCCGGTGACGGCCATGCCGTACTTGGGCTCGGGGTCGTCCACACTGTGTCCGCCGCCGACATGGCAGCCCGCCTGAGTGGCCACGTCCAGTCCACCGCGCAGCACCTCACGGGCCAGCTCGAACGGCAGCCGGTCACGGGGCCAGGCCAGGAGGTTGACGGCGACGATCGGCCGGCCGCCCATCGCGTACACGTCGGACAGGGCGTTGGCGGCGGCGATCCGCCCCCAGTCGTAGGGGTCGTCGACGACGGGTGTGAAGAAGTCGGCCGTGGACACCACCGCCGTGCCCTGCTGCCCGGGCAGCGCCACCACGGCCGCGTCGTCGCCCGTGGCCAGACCGACCAGCAGCGTGCTGTCGGGGGCCGGCCCCGCGGGCGCGAGGCCGCTGACGACGTCCTCCAGTTCGCCGGGCGGGATCTTGCAGGCGCAGCCGCCGCCGTGGGCGAACTGTGTGAGCCGTACGGGCGCTTGGCGGGTCGTCGGTGTCATACCGGTCTCCTGGGGAACTAGCCTGTCGGTCGGTGGAGGCGTGTGGGTGCCTGGTGGCCCTCCCGGTCTTCAAAACCGAGGTGCCCGAGGATCTCGGGCAGGCGGGTTCGATTCCCGTCCGCCTCCGCTCCCCGAACCCTCCCGGCAGCGCCGCCGCTGGTCGTCCACACGCTCGGTGAAGCCGTGTGCGTCCAGGTGCTCCAGCAGCGGCAGCGCCACCCGGCGGGAGGTGTCCAGGGCCTTGCGGGCCTCACTCGCGGTGAACGGCTGCGGCAGCCGGGCCAGCACGGCGGCGGCTCGTGCCGCGGCGTCCGGCAGCAGCACGATCCCGTCGGCGATCCGCAGCAGCGCGCCCGCCGCGTGCGCCGCGGCCACCGCCTTGCGGGTGAGACCCAGCTCGGCGAGCCGTCCGGCGTCCGGGGCGCGGAACGGCGCGGCCGCCAGATCCTCGCGCACGGCTTCAACAGCCTTACGCACGTCGGGCGGCAGGGCCGCACCGATACCGTCGTCGGTGTACAACCGGCCCTGGCGAACGGTGAGTCGGGGCGACGCCGAGGCGAGCGCGTCGACCAGTACCCGGTCGGGCAGGTCCAGCAGCCGGCGGGCGGCCTCCGTCGGCAGTCCCGGGTCCAGGGCGTGCTCCTCGGCGTGCCGCTCGACCTCCTCGACCAGGCGCTCGCCCAGCCGCGCCCAGTGCGCCGGGTCGGCGAGCCAGTCCCCGGCGACGGGCGCGGACGGTGCCGCGACACCCATCGCGAGCAGGTCCGGGCGCCGGATCAGGCCGCGCCGCCGCACCTCCCCGGCCCCGTCCGGAGCACCGGTCATGGCCGCGAGCTCCGCCGCCCGCGCACGTCCCGCACCCCTGCGGGTCAGCCGGGGCGGCCGGACGTCCAGCACGAACGCGGCGCAGGGCATCCGCCGGCCGCCCGGTTCGCGCAGCACCGCGCGATCGCCGACGCGCAGCGGCAGTTCCCGGGCGAGCGTCAGCCGGGCGGTGTCCTCGCCCAGCGGGCGCACGGTCACCGGGACGGCCGCGGTGCCGAGGTGCAGGGTCACGTTCCGGGGCAGGTCGGCGACGGGTTCGCCGACGACCCGGACGTCCACGGTGCCGGTCCGCAGCCAGCGCTCCGGCGTCAGCAGGACATCCCCCCGGCGCAGTGCGTCGGCGCCGCTCCCGTGCACGTTGACGGCCACCCGCGCCACACCGCTGACGGCGGACCGGTCCTCGTGCAGGGCCTGCAGACCGCGCACCCTCAGCACCGAGCCGCCGTCGCCCGTCACCAGCCGGTCCCCGACGCGCAGCGTGCCCGCCCCGAGCGTGCCGGTGACGACGGTGCCGTGGCCGCGCACCGTGAACGCCCGGTCCAGCCACATCCGTACGTCGGCGTCGGCGTCCGGCACGGGCAGGGAAGCCGCCAACTGCCCGAGCCGGGCGCGCAGTTCGTCGAGTCCGGCGCCGGTCACCGAGCTGACCGCGACGGCCGGGACGCTGCCGAGCGCGGTGGCGGCCATGCGCTCGACCGCGTCGGCCGTCGCGGGCCCGGGGTCCGCCAGGTCGCTGCGGGTCACCGCGAGGACGGCGTGCCGCACGCCCAGCGCGTCCAGGATCGCCAGGTGTTCCTCGGACTGGGGCTGCCAGCCCTGGTCGGCGGCCACGACGAAGAGCACCGCCGGGACCGGACCGGCCCCGGCCAGCATCGTGGGCACGAACTTCTCGTGGCCGGGCACGTCCACGAAGGCGAGGTGCTCGCCGTCGGCGCCCAGCCGTGTCCACACGAAACCCAGGTCGAGAGTGAGTCCCCTGCGCCGCTCCTCCTCGTAGCGGTCGGGTTCCATCCCGGTCAGCGCCCGGACCAGGGCGGACTTGCCGTGATCCACGTGCCCGGCCGTCGCCACCACCCGCATGACGCCCGCCCCCTAGCTCTCTGCCACCGCGCGCACGGCGCCGTACAGCCGTTCGTCGTCCTGCGGCGGCACCGCGCGCAGATCCAGCAGACAGCGCCCCGCCTCCAGCCGCCCGACGACCGGGACCCGCCCGGTGCGCAGCGCGGCGGCGTACGTCTCGGGCAGGGAAAGCGCGGCACTCGGCAGGGTCACGCCGGGCGCGCCGCCCCCGCCCACGGTCGCGGCGCTCTCGACCACCCGGGCGTCGACGCCGTCCGCGCTCAGGGATGCGGCGAGCCGGTCCGCGCGGGCGCGCAGCGCGGCGGGGTCGGCGGTCAGTGCCGCGGCGGTCGGGGTGGGCGGACCGGTGAGGGTGGCCTCCAGGGCGGCGAGCGTCAACTTGTCCACGCGCAGGGCGCGGGCGAGCGGATGCCGGGACAGGGCGCGGACCAGGCTCTCCTCGCCGAGCAGCAGCCCGCACTGCGGCCCGCCCAGCAGCTTGTCGCCGCTCGCCGTGACCAGCGAGGCACCGGCCCGCAGCTGCGAGGCGGCGTCCGGTTCGTCGGGCAACAGCGGCTCCGGGGCGAGCAGCCCGGAGCCGATGTCGACGACGACCGGAACACCCAGGCCGGAGAGTTCGGTGAGGTCCGCGGAGCGGGTGAAACCGGTGATGCGGAAGTTCGACGGGTGCACCTTCAGCACGAAACCCGTGTTTGGTCCGATCGCCGCCGCGTAGTCCTCGGCCGTCGTGCGGTTGGTGGTGCCGACCTCGCGCAGCCGGGTCCCGGTGGAGACCAGCAGGTCCGGCAGCCGGAAGCCGTCCCCGATCTCCACCATCTCCCCGCGGCTGACGACGATCTCCTTGCCCGCCGCGAGCGCGGTGGCGGCGAGGACCAGTGCGGCGGCGCCGTTGTTGACCACATGCACGGCCTGCGCGTCCGACACCCGCTCGCGCAGCGCGCGCAGCGCCGTACGCCCACGACGGTCCCGTACACCCGTGGCGAGATCCAGTTCCACGTCGGTCGGCCCGGCGGCCTCGGCCACCGCGCGCCGGGCCGCGTCCGAGAGGGGGGCCCGGCCGAGGTTGGTGTGCAGCAGGACGCCGGTGGCGTTGATCACCGGGTGCAGCCCGGACGCGGTGTGGGGCAGCAGCGCGACCGCTTCGTCGGCCACGTCCTCGGGCGCGACCCGACCGGCCCGCGCCCGCGCCTGCGCCTGTCGCACCGCCGCCTTCACGACGGGAGCACCGAGCCGACGCGCCGCCTCGGCCAGCCGCGGTTCGCGCAGCAGGGCGTCGGTTCGCGGGATCAGCCGCCGTACGTCGCCGTCCGGGCCCGCGGGCTGCGTACCGAGTCCTGCCGCCGCGTCCCGGCGCTTCCCGTCAGTCGTCATCGCCGATCCGCTCCGTGGCTCCGTCCGGCACCGCCTCTTGCACCCGCCGCTGACCGGGCGGGGACGCTCATCGTCTCTCAGTGCCCAGAACCGGCCTGCCGACACGCCTGAGGGGACCCGGACCACGTCCGTGCCGACGCCGCATGGAGCGTGCGCCGCACAGGCGCTCCTGCTACGGCAGTTGCGGCCTGTGGGCGTTGTGCCAGGCGATCGCGCGGCGGATCTCCGGTTCGTGCAGGCCGGTCCGGCAGGCCAGTTGCTCCAGCGCGAGGAAGGGCGGACCGCTGGTCAGGACGCGGGTGATCTTCGCGGCCCAGAGCTCTTCCTGGACGTAGGGCCGGTGCCGGTAGCGCTCCTTGACGACGTCGAGGTGGGTCTCACTGCACGCGGTGACCCGGCGCAGCCCGTCGGACCAGCCGTCGCCGGGACCGGCGGCGGAGGAGTCGGGGACATGACCCCGTACCGCCTCCTGTTCAGGGAACGTCCGACCGCACAGGTCGCACAGTTCCAGGGCGAGGGGCCCCCTGGGTCCGGCGCTCTTCTTCTTGCGCTTCCACATGCCGACTCCAGTCGAGGCCGGTGAGGGGTGGGGCTGTTGAAGAAGTACCCCTTCAGTACAGCACGCTCTCGCTCCAAGAGCTCTTGAGGCGTACGGCGCACTCCAGGAGAAGTGCGTGGACGAAGGCCTGGGGAAGGTTGCCGCGCAGCTGGCGCTGGCGTACGTCGTACTCCTCGGCGAACAGTCCGGACGGGCCGCACGCCGCGCGGGTCCTCTCGAACCAGCGGAACGCGCCGGCACGGTCGCCGAGCCGGTGCGTCGCGAGGGCCATGGCGAACCCGCACAGCAGGAAGGCGCCCTCGGCATCGCCGAGCGGTGCGTCCGGCTGGTCGAAGCGGTAGAGGTAGCCGTCCTGGGACAGCTGCTCCTCGATACGGGCGCGGGTGATCGCGCTGCTGGGGTCGTCGGGGGTGGGGCAGCCGCGGGCCATGGCGACGAGCAGTGCCGCCTCGGGGCCGTCGTCGTCGGCGGCCCGGCGCCAGAAGCCGTCCGGGTGCAGACAGCGGCGGCGCGTCTCGGCGAGAACGGCGTCGGCGAGTTCGGCGCAGCGGCCGCCGTCCCGGCCGGGGAGTACCGCGGAGATCCGGCGCAGCCCGGCGACCACGCACAGCCGCGAATGGGTCCACCAACGGTTCTCCAGCTCCCACAGTCCCGCGTCGTCGCGAGTCCAGTTGCGTTCCACCGCGTCCACGGCGACCGCAGCCGCGCGCCGCGCGTCCGCGGTGAGGCGGTCGTGGCCGGCCGCGGCGGCGAAGAGCTGGAGCGCCTCGCCGAAGGTGTCGAGCTGGAACTGGCGCCCGGCGTGGTTGCCGATCCGGTCGCTGCCGCCCGGGTAGCCGGGCAGCCGCAGGGTCCGCTCGTCCGGGACCGGGCCTCCGGAGACGGTGTAGACGGGCCGGGTCCTGTCGCCGTCCTCGAGGATCCGCTCGGCGGTGAACCGCACGGCGTTGTCGAGGAGTTCGTGCGGGCCGTGCGCGGCGACCGCCAGTCCTGCGTAGCACTGGTCGCGCAGCCAGGCGAAGCGGTAGTCGTAGTTGCGCCCGGTGTTCGCCCGCTCCGGCAGGGACGTGGTGGCGGCGGCGACCATGCCGCCCGCGGAGCTGGTCAGGCCGCGCAGCACGGCGTACGCGTGCCGGGCGTCCCGGGGTGCGGCGAGTGCTGAGCAGTCCGGCACGGCGTCGCCCCACGCTCGCTCGGTCGCCTGCCACAACTCGTCGGCATCGAGTCGGCGGGTCTGCCGCGCTGTCGCAATCTCCAGTACGAGATCGTGCTCCTCGCCCTCCTGCAGCCGGAACTCCCCGCGCAGCCCGTGCTCCGGGTCCCACGACGCCGAGGGCGCCCCCGCCAGCCGCACATGGAGTCCCGCCGCCTCGGCGCTCCACACCCCGTCCCGCAGCCGGGGGTCGCGCATTCGGTGCGCGCCGAAGCCGGGGCGGGGATCAAGACTCGCCCGCAGCCGCGTCGCACCCCGTTGCACCCGCATGCGCCGCAGCAGCAGCACCCGGTCGGGCGAGGCGGGCATGGCGAGCGCGTCGCGGCACTCGATCACGCAGTCCGGCGTCACCCAGCGGTTGACCCGGACAAGGGTGCCTTCCTCGTACGAGCCGCCCCAGACGTTCCAGCGGTCCACAGGCTCCACGGCGAAGTGCCCGCGGCCTCCGACCAGTGCGGAGAACACCGCGTCGCTGTGCCAGGCGGGCGCGCACAGCCAAACGATCCTGCCCCGGGGGTCCACCAGCGCTCCCCGTTCGCCGTCGGCGAGGACGGCGTAGTCGCGCAGCGCCCAGGGCGGGCAGGTCCCGTCGGCTTCCACAGGCGCCGTGGACAGATCGCTGCCGTCGGACAGCTGCGCGGGGGCTTCAGGACACACCGCCGGTCCCTCCGTCCCGTCGAAGAATGCGAACGAACACCCTCGCCCGTCAGTCCTCGCCCCTGACGATGTTCCAGTCGGCGCTCGTGTGTGCCGCGGGGGAGGGGTTGCGGTCCTCGACGGGGGCGACGCAGGTACGAACGCCCTTCCCGCGCAGCTGGCGGGCGGCCTTCGCCCAACCGGTCTCGGACACGTGCAGGGCTTCCTTCTTCACGGTGAGCGTGCTCACGGCGCCTTCACTTCTCTCTGCTGCAAAAGACCCCGGCCCATGGGGCCGAGGAGCGCCGTTCCTGCACGGCGCCAGGGTCTCGGTGTCGTGCCACGCGGGTTCCCCGCACATGGCAGGCAAAACGGTGCGGTTCTCCTCGCACGGCCCGGTCAGACCTGCCCGCGGGCCGAGTCCTCGCGCGCCGCCGCGTCGAGATGCCAGGCCAGCCGCTGCGCCTGCAGGAGGAGCGCACCGTACGCCGAGGCTTCCTCCGGCTCACCGAGCTCCGGCTCACCGAGCACGGTGTCGAGCATCTGGCGGCGCAGGCCGTCGACCGTGGCGCGCATCTCCCGGGCGGCCTGCCGCAGCGCTTCGTCGTCGTCCCGCTCGGCATCGCTCTGCCCGGACAGCCGCATCACCCGGGCCGCCTGGGCCAGGAAGTCGGCGTAACCGTGGATCAGGGGCAGCCCCGCCCAGCGTGACTGCCGGTCCGCGGCCGCCGCCTCGACCAGGGTCCGGGTGAGTTCCGCCGTGTGCACCGCGGCGTACTCCAGCACCACCAGCGCGTCCTCGTCGTCCCCGGCCGGAGACGACGGCTCGAGGGCACGACGGCGTACGTTGCCCCACAGGCTCTCGCGGCTCCAGCCGACCGCCGACCGGCACTCCTCCACCCGGTGCTGGATGCGCAGGGCCTGCTGATGCCACGCCTTCGCGCCGTCCTCGTCCCACTGCCCGTCGACCAGCCGACCGGCCGGCTGTTCCAGGATCTCCGCCGTCTCCCGCGCGGCCGCACGCAGCGAGGCCCGGGCGTCGCGCAGGTAGACGGGCGGCCTGATCAGCGCGTTGACCGCGATGCCCACCGTCGCCCCGAACGCGGCCTCGGCGATCCGGGCCCCCGATGTCGTCCAGCCGACGTGTGTGTCGGTGAGGACGAACAGTGCGCCGGTGGCCGTGTAGATCCCCTGCCGTCCGAGGCGCCACCACGAGCTGAGCAGCACGACGAGCGGGAGGACGAGGCCCATGGCGCCCATCCTGTTGTGCATCAGCAGCACCAGTTCGGTCGCCATGATCGTTCCGGCGGCGATCGCCGCCAGTTGCTGCAACGCGTGGGCCACGGACTGGTAGACCGTCGACTCGACGAGCAGGATCGCCACCCAGGGCGCCACGAACGCCATCGGCGCGTGCAGCCACCAGCCGACGATCGCCCAGGACAGCCAGGCCGCGAAAGCGGCCTTGAGCGCCTGCGCGGCGAGATCCCGCTCCCGGCCGGGATGCTCCGCCGCGCGCCGCACCGCCTGTGCCGCGCCGTGCAGTTTCGTGGGTACGGCCCGTGCCGCGCCGTGCAGTGTCGTGGTCGCGGCCCGTGCCGCGTCCGACGTACGTGCCATGTGGGGTCTGCTCCGCAATCGCTGTCCGCTGCCAAAGGGGGCAGGGTTCCCACGATCGCCGGGGCCAAGCGTCGGGACCGGGGCCGGGTTCGTTCACTCGTCGCTGAGGTCGATCTCCTCGGCCGTGACGATCCGGGCGCCCATGTTGCGCTCCATCATCTCCAGGGCGGCCGAGCCGAGTTGGGGATGGATGGAGGCGACGGCGTCCCGCGGGACCGTGACCTCAAGGTGGCGGATGTGGGCGTCCAGGGCGGAGTAGAGGATGCACTGCTCGGTGACCTGACCGGCGAGCACGACGTGGCCGACGCCCAAGTCCCACAGGAGGTAGGTCAAAGGCGTCTCGTAGAAGACCGAATGCCGGGCCTTCACCACGAACAGCGAGTCCTTGTCGGGCCGTACCGGCTCGACCAGGTCGGCGTGCGGGGTGGCCAGCGCGGCGTCCACCAGCTCGCCGTGGTGCGAGCGCCACGACCCGAAGTTGTCGTTCGCGTAGATCACCGGTGTGTCCGCGGCGCGTGCCCGGGCGATCAGGTCCGCCACGACGGGCACGACGCGCCGCACGGACGGCACGAGCAGCTCCGCGTCCTCGTGGTCGTAGGTGTTGATCATGTCGATCACGACGAGCGCGAGTCCGGTCGTGTCTCCGGTTCGGTACATGTCCCGGTGCCTCCTTGTGGACCGGCGTGCCGGGTACCCGCCGGGCCGGACGGCGTAACGGGGCGCCGTGCCCGCCGCACCGGTGCCGGACGAAAGGGGCGCGGGTTGTTGCTGCGCTTCGCGCGGGTCGCCCTGGGAACCCGTGCACCGGATGAGGCACTGCCCTGCAGGAGGAGTGGTGAGCCGGAGCGAGACCACGACGGACGACGCGTGCGAGCCGGTCGACGCGGTGCTCCTCGACGTCGTCCGGGACTGTGGCGCGTCCAGGGGCCTCCTGTACGTCCTGCCCAAGGACGGTGACGCGCTGTGGCTGGTGGCCCTGACCGGCACTCCGCGCGAGATGGCCGTCCCGTGGACCCGCGTGGGCCTGACGGACCCGGTCCCGGTGGCGGACGCCGTGCGGGACGGCCGACCGGTCTGGATCGGCGACATGGAGGAGATGGCGCGCCGCTACCCGCGCACGTCCCTCGTCCTGCCCTACGCCTTCGCCCTGGCGGCGGCGCCCCTGACCGCGTGGAACTCCGTCGTGGGCGGGCTGGTCCTGCTGTGGCCCGCCAGCCATCCGGCACGGCTCAGTGGCGGCGAGCGCGCGGCCGTCGATGCCGGCTGCCGGCGACTGGCCCGGCTGATGCAGCACGCACCCGAGCGCGACACCCCGCGCCCGGCGGGTGGACCGCGGCTGCTGCCCCACCCGTCGCGCGCCAGTGCGTTGCCGGCCGAGGGCGGTGAGCAGGCCGCGTTCATCGCCCGGCTGCCGGGAGGGGCGTGTGCGCTGGACGACTCCGGCCGGTTCACCTTCGTGACACCCGAGGCGGCGCGGCTGCTGGGCAGCGATGCCGCCACCCTGCTGGGCGCCCTGCCCTGGCAGGCACTGCCCTGGATGGACGTCCCCGACATCGAGGACCGCTACCGGTCGGCAGTGGTCAGCGAGCGGCCCACCACCTTCAGAGCGGTGCGCCCACCGGACCACCAACTGCTCTTCGCGCTCTACCCGGATTCCTCCGGCATCAGCGTGCGCATCACCCGCGACGACCCCCACGGCGAGTTCTCCCCGGGCCCCGTGAGCCCGGCCGCCCCGTCCGACGGGACGACCGCTTCCGACGGGACCACCGCTTCCGACGAGACCACAGAACCCGGCACCGCCGAACCCGCCACCGGCGGCCCCAGCCGGGCCGGTTTCCTCTACCACCTGATGCATCTGGCAGCCACGCTCACCGAGGCCGTGGGCGTCGAGGACGTGGTGGACCAGGCCGCCGATCAGCTGATGCCGGCGCTCGGCGCGACGGCGATGGCGGTGAGCGCGCCGCGGGACGGCAGGCTGACCGTCATCGGCCACCGCGGCTACGAGGCCGAGGTGCTGAAGCACTTCGACAACCTGCCCCTGACGGCCCACACCCCCGTCGTGCGGGTGATGGACAGCGGCAGCCCGCAATTCTTCACGAGCTTCGACGAACTGAGGCGGTCGTACCCCCACGCCGTGCGTCTGGACGACAAGACGTCCTGGGCGTTCCTGCCGCTGATCGCCTCCGGCCGCGCCGTCGGTTCGCTCGTCCTCGCCTACGACCGCGAGCAGCACTTCCCACCGCCCGAGCGCGCGGCGCTCACGGCGCTGGCCGGACTCGTCGGCCAGGCACTCGAACGGGGCCGCCTCTACGACACCCAGTACGCCGTCGCCCACCAGCTCCAGGCCGCGCTGCTGCCCCGGCACCTGCCCGCGGTCCCCGGGCTGCGCGTCACCGCCCGCTACCGGCCGGCCGGGCACGGCGTACAGGTGGGCGGCGACTTCTACGACCTCATCCGGCTGAACGACACCACCGTCGCCGCCGCGATCGGTGACGTACAGGGACACGACATCGACGCGGCGGCCCTGATGGGCCAGGTCCGCACCGCCGTGCACGGGCACGCCGCCGCCGGCGCATCGCCGGGAGACGTCCTGGGCCGGACCAACCGCCTCCTGGTCGACCTGGACCCCGGCCGCTTCGCCAGCTGCCTGTACGCGGACCTGGACCTCGCCAACCATGCGGCGTGCCTGGCCAGTGCCGGTCACCCGCCCGCCCTGCTGCGCCGTCCCGACGGCCGCACCGAGGTGCTGAGCGCGCCGCCCGGACTGCTCCTCGGCATCGACCGCGAGGCCGACTACACGGCCTTCGAGTTCCCCCTGCTGCCCGGCAGCGCGCTCGTCCTGTACACGGACGGACTGGTCGAACGTCCCGGCGTCGACCTGGGCGAGGCCATCGCCGAACTCGGCGAGCTGGTCTCGCGCACCGATCCCGCGGACCCGGACGCCATGGCCGACGCCCTGATCAACCACGCCTCGGACCCCGCCGACGACCTCGCCCTGCTCATCATCCATGTCGACGGGGCCGCGCAGGACGCCGGTTGACAGCGCCGGGTACCCGGGCCGGGCGAAGGCCGGGGCTCAGAGGTCGCGCTGCTCCAGCGGCCGTACCGCCGGGCCCTGGAGGATGCTCCCGTCGGGGGCGAAGCGGGAGCCGTGGCAGGGGCACTCCCAGGCCTGCTCGGCACGGTTGAAGGCGACGAGACAGCCGAGGTGGGTGCAGCGGGCCGAGACCGCCCGGAGCCGGCCGCTCTCGTCCCGGTGCACGGCGCACTGATGCCCGCCGACCCGGACCACGGCCCCGTCGCCAGGGGCGATGTCGGCCGGCGAGGTGCCCGTCACGGAGGACAGCCGGTCGCCGACGAAGTGCCGGGCGACCTGGGCCTGATGCTTCAGGAACGACGTGCCCTCGCGGGCCACGGAAGCCAGACGGCGGGGATCGTAGAGGCCGGCCCACGGGACCGGGTGGTCGTTGACGAGGTCGCTGAGCAGGCGGCCCGCCATGATGCCGCCGCTCAGCCCCCAGCCGCCGAACCCGGTGGCCACGTAGGTGTGCCGGCTGCCGGGGTGGAGCGGTCCGACGAGCGGTACGGAGTCGGTGGAGTCGTTGTCCTGTGTGGCCCAGCGGTGGGTGGGCGTGAACCCGCGGAAGCGGTCGGACGCCCAGGCGGACAGCCGGTCGAAGCGTTTATCGACGTCGGCGGTGCCGGGGGTGAAGTGCTCGCCGGTGACGATGAGCAGGCGTTTGCCGTCGCGGTAGGGCGCGCTGCGCACGGACCGAGTGGACTGCTCCGTCGTGATGTACATGCCGCGCGGGGCCAGGTCCTCCGCCACGGTCCCGGCCACGACCAGCTCGCGGCGGGGGGAGAGCCGGGTGAACAACAGGGCCCGGTCGAAGATCGGGTAGTGGGTGGCCACGATGACCTCGCCCGCACGCACCGAGACTCCGGCGTCGGTCGTCAGGACGCAGGGTTCGCCCTCGGTGAGGCCGACGACACGGGTGCCCTCGTACACCGTGCCGCCGCGGCGGCGCAGGTCGTCCGCGAGCGCCAGCAGGTACTTGCGGGGATGGAACTGGGCCTGGTTCGCGACACGGACCGCGCCGGCGACCGGGAAGGGCAGGTCGGTCTCGGTGACGAACTCGGCCGGCAGCCCCGCGTCCCGCGCGGCCTCGACCTCGGCCTTCAGCTCCGCCACCCGCCCCGGGTCCTCGGCATAGGTGTGGGCCGCCGCCTCCTCCCAGTCGCAGTCGATGCAGAGCTCGTCCACGACCTGGGCGGCGTGCCGGATGGCGGCGGCCTGCGACTGCGCGTACAGCCGCGCCCCCTCCGGTCCGCGCGTGCGGCGCAGATGGTCGTAGATCAGGGTGTGCAGCGCGGTCAGCTTGGCGCTCGTGCGGCCGGTCACCCCGGCGGCGAGACGGTCGGCCTCCAACACCGCCACCTCGCGCCCCTCGCGGGCCAGCTCCCAGGCCGCGCTCAGGCCGGCGATGCCGCCGCCCACCACGGCGACGTCGACCGTGAGGTCTTCGGACGGCGGGGGAGCGGGTGCGGGCGGCGGCGCGGTCTGCAGCCAGTACGAGCCCTGGATTCCTGTCTCAGCGTTCATGACCGCCGGGTTCCCGTCGGAGGGTTCCGGACACGCCGGGGCTCGTGGTTCACAGCCGTATGTGTCGTACGTGCCGTACGTGCTGTACGTCGGCCCCCGACCCCTCCTCAGACGCCGGAGAGCAGACCCTCCAGCGGGGCGGGTACGCGGTCGGCGTCGAGCGCCTCCACGAGGACACGGCCGTAGTGGATCTTGCGGCCCTTCTTGGTGCCGAGGAAGCGCCGCAACTGCTGGTGCGCGGCGCGGCCCTGCTGGGCGGGCTGGCGCAGGAAGGTCTGCAGGGCGCGCAAGTCGCCCTGTTCCTCCACGAGTTCCTTGACCCGGGGCACGCCCAGCGCGCGGATGAGTTCGTCCTCCAGATCCGCGGCGCACACGAAGAACCCGTGTCGCGCCGTGCCCGTCCCCTCCAGGGCGCGGGCGTAGAAGGACCGCTCCCCTTCGTCGCACAGTCCCGTCAGGGGGAGGTCGAGGCCGGTCGGCCCGAGGAGGGCGGCGAAGCGTCCGACGCTCATCGCACCGCCCATGGGCAGCACGCAGACTCCCTCGGCCGCCAGGTTCCGGCCGCGGCGCTCGGCGAGCGCGTCGACCGCCGCGACGTCGCTGGGCCCTTCAAGCAGCACGACCACGCGGACGGGAAGCCGCCCCGCCAGCTCGCGCGCGGGTTCGCCGGAACCGCCGGCCGCCCAGGCCGTGACCGCGTTCCGGAACGACCCCATGTCAGCCATGCCAAGAGTCTCCGTCGCCCGGCGGTCCTCGCGCCAGGCGATTTCCGCCGAGCAGCCGCCGCCTCCGGCGCGCCGGGCGGCTGAATCCGCAGGTTGCGCGGCGACGTCGAACCTGCCCATGACCTGAACCAGTCCGCGAGCCGAACGGCGCAACAGCCGGGCGGCGACGAGGAGTTCGCCACCGCCCGGCTGCCGCATGTCGGCGCCTGAGCGCCCCTCAGTACGTCCGCTCGAGAATCTCCAGCACCTCACCCGCGTCCGGAATCCGCGGAGCGTTCTTGGTCACCGCGTCCGCGACCGCACCCGCCGCGACGGAGGACAGCATCGACCGGTCGGCCCCCAGCTCGCGCAGCGGACGCTTGATGTCCAGTGCCCCGGAGGTTGCCCGTACGGCGGCCACGGTGGCCCGCGCCCAGTCGCCGTCGGCGGGCGGGTCGAGGCGCATGGCACGCCCCGCCTGCTCGTACGCCTCCCGGGCGGCGGGCGCGCTGAACTCCATCACCTCTTCCAGTACGGCGGCCAGGGCGACCCCGTGCGGTGTGCCGGTGTGCGCCGTCAGCGCATGGCCGATGCCGTGCACGAGGCCCAGGCCGGAGAGCGTGAGGGCCTGGCCGGCGAGATGGGCGCCCATCATCAGTTCGGCGCGGGCGTCCAGGTCCGCGCCGTCCCGGTATGCGGCCGGCAGTGCGCGGCCGACCAGGGTCACGGCCTGCGTGGCGTAGGCGACGGAGAACGGGTTCGCACCGCGCGACGCGAGCGACTCAATACCGTGGACCAACGCGTCGATGCCGGTCGCGGCGGTGGCCGCGGCGGGCAGGCCGAGCGTCAACTCGGGGTCCAGCAGGGCGACTTGGGGGCGGACCGAGGGGTGCCCGATATACACCTTGCGGTGTGCCGCCGCGTCCTCGATGACTCCGAAGCCGTTGGTCTCGGCCCCGGTGCCGGACGTGGTGGGGATGGCGACGAGCGGCAACCCGTCCGCGGCCTCCCATAGATGGTCGGCGTCGGCGGCCACCGCGTCCGGATTGCCGACCAGCAGCGAGATGCCCTTCGCCGCGTCCAGCACCGAGCCGCCGCCGAGCGCGACGACCGCCGCCGGACCGAACGCGCGAGCCCGCGCCGCGCCCGCGTCGACGTTGCCGGTGGAGGGGTTGGGCGCCACCTCGTCGTACACCGCGTACTCGATGCCCGCCAAGTCCAGCGTCTTCAGGACGCGTTCGGCGACGCCCGCCGCGCGCAGTCCGCGGTCGGTGACGACGAACGCCCGCGTGTGCCCGGTGGCCGCGATCAGTTCGGGGAGCCGGTCGACACGGCCGGGCCCGAACTCGACGCGGCAGATGCCGTCGAGGCTCAGAGGAGAGAGGGGGTTCATGGGTGCGGCTCCTGAAAGGTTGGGCGTCAGACCGTGACGGCCGCGTCGTCGAACGCCACGGTCGGGTTGGGCAGGCGGAACTCCCGTCCCGCGAGAGCCTCGTAGAGGCGGACCGGGCTCATCTCGCCCGCGAGATCGCCGTGTTGGGCCTTCGAACGGCGGTAGATCTGCTCGACCAGCGCGGACAGCTCGGTGGATACGCCGACGTCGCGGCCCAGGTCGACGGCGAGGCCGAGGTCCTTGCAGGCCAGGGCCATGGCGAAGGAGTCGTCGTAGTCGCCGTCGGTGAGCACACCCATCAGGTCGCGCTCGATGAAGGAGGAGGCCGCCGGGCTCGCGAGCAGCGCGCTGCGCAGCACCCCGAGGTCGACGCCCGCCTTGACGCCCATCGCCAGGACCTCCGAGGAGGCGACGAGGTGGGTGAACCAGAGCAGGTTGATCATGAGCTTGACGGTGTAGCCCGCGCCGAGCGGCCCCACGTGCAGAATGCGGTCCGGGTCGCCCATCGCCTCGAAGACGGGCAGGGCGATGCGGAAGTCGTCGTCCGCTCCGCCGACGAAGATCTGCAGCATCCCCGCGTCGGCGCCGTGGGCCATGCCGCTGACCGGGGCGTCGAGGCGGCGCACGGAGCGGGCGTCGAGCACGTCGGACGCCACACGGTCGGCCGCGGCCGGCGTGGACGTCGACATGTCGATCCACAGGGCGCCCTCGGGCAGCGCCTCGGCCGCCCCGCCGCGCAGCAGGACGTCCTCGACGATCCGCGGGTTGGGCAGCATGGTGATCAGGAACTCCGCGTCCCTCGCGCACTCGGCGGCGGAGTCGGCCCAGCGGGCGCCGAGCGCGAGATGTTCCACGCCGGCCTCGGGCCGGGTGTCGTGCACGGTGACCAGGTGTCCCGCGTGGATCAGGTGGCGGGCCATGTGACGTCCCATGTTGCCCAGGCCGATGAAACCGATCCTCATCAAAGTCCTCGCTAGGTGACGGTGTGGTACGGGCGGTGTAGTGGGGGTGGTGCAGCAGCGGCAGGGCCGGTCAGCCCAGGTTGATCCAGGTGGTCTTCAGCGCGGTGTACGCGTCCAGCGCGTGCAGGGACTTGTCGCGGCCCGCGCCGGTCGCCTTGAAGCCGCCGAAGGGCGTGATGACGTCGCTGGCGTCGAAGGTGTTGATCCAGACGGTGCCCGCCCGCAGCCGCTTCGCGGTGCGGTGGGCGACGGTCACGTCCCGCGTCCACACGGAGGCGACCAGCCCGAAGTCGCTCTGGTTCGCGAGCCGTACGCCCTCGTCCACGTCACCGTCGTAGGACACCACGGCGAGCACCGGGCCGAAGATCTCCTCCTGGCCGACGACGGAGGCGTTGTCCACGCCGTCCAGGACGGTGGGCTCGACGAAACTGCCGCCGGTGGAGGCAAGGACGCGCTCGCCGCCGAAGAGCACCGTCGCGCCGTCCTGCCGGCCGCGCTCGATGTACCCGAGGATCTTGGCGAGTTGGGTCTCGTCGACGATCGGGCCCATCACCGTGGCCGGGTCGAGCGGGTCGCCGACGCGGAAGGTGTCGGCGGTGATCCGCCGTACGGCGTCCAGCAGTTGGTCCTTGACGGAGGTGTGCACGACGACGCGGGAGCCCGCGTTGCAGGTCTGGCCGGCGTTGTAGAAGATGCCCCAGGCCACGGCGGACGCGGCGGCCTCGATGTCGGCGTCGGCCAGCACCAGTTGGGGCGACTTGCCGCCCGCCTCGACGGCGATCTGCTTGCCGTTGGACTCGCCCGCGTAGACCTGGAACAGCCGGGCGACCTCCGCCGAGCCGGTGAAGGCGATCTTGTCCACCTCGGGGTGGCGGCCCAGCGCCTGCCCCGCCACCTCGCCCCGGCCGGGGACGACGTTCAGGACGCCGTCCGGCAGCCCCGCCTCGGTGGCCAGCGCGGCCAGCCGCAGCGCGGCGAGGGAGGTCTGCTCGGCGGGCTTCAGCACGACGCTGTTGCCGGTGGCGAGCGCCGGGCCGAGCTTCCAACTGGCGATCAGCAGCGCGTAGTTCCAGGGCACGACGACACCGATGACACCGAGCGGCTCCCGGGTGATCATCGCCAGCGCGTCACCGGGGGTCGGCGCGATCTCGTCGTACGACTTGTCGATCGCCTCCGCGTACCAGGCGATGGTCTCCGCGGCCTTGGCCACGTCCACCCGCACCGACTCCGTGATGGGCTTGCCCATCTCCAGGGTGTCGAGCAGGGCCAGCTCCTCGGCGTGGCTGAGGATCAACTCGGCCCAGCGCAGCAGGATCCGCTTGCGCTCCTTGGGTGCCAGGTCGCGCCAGCGGCCGTCCTCGAAGGCGGCACGTGCGGACCGTACGGCCCGGTCGACGTCCTCGGCGGAGGCCGCCTGCACCTCGGCGAGCACCTTGCCGTCGCGCGGCGAGACGCTGGGGAAACTGTCGCCGGACGTGGCGTCGGTGAAGGCGCCGTCGACGAACGGGCGGGTGTCGAAGGTGAGTTTGTCGGCGGCGGCCTGCCACTCCTCGTGCGACCGCTGCAGCAACTCCTCGATGGTGTACGTCACTTGATCCTCCAGCGGTCGATCGCGTCCTCGTCCAGCTCGACGCCGAGGCCCGGCCTGTCGGGCACTTCCAGGCAGCCGTCGGCATTGACCCGCACCGGCTCGGCGAGCATGAAGTCCCGGCGCTCGGGGGTCCAGCCGGGCGGGTCGTAGGGGAACTCGAAGAAGGGGCCGCCGCCGACGCCCGCCGAGACATGCAGGTTGGCGAGCACGCCGATGCCGTTGGTCCAGCTGTGCGGGGTGAACTGACGGTGTTTCAGGTGCGCGAGCTCCGCCAGGGTGCGGGCGCGCTGCATGCCGATCGCGAGCACGACGTCCATCTGGTAGATGTCGAGCGCGTCCTCCTCCAGGTAGCGCAGCAGCTCGGTGGGGGAGTGGTGCATCTCGCCGGCCGCGATCCGCACGCCCGGGTTCTCGGCGCGCAGCCGCTTGAAGCCGTCCAGGTCGGCGTACGGCAGCGGCTCCTCCACCCAGAACACGTCGAGCTCGGCGAGCCGGGCGATGGTCTTGCGCGTCCTGGCCAGGTCCGAGGCGTGCGCGGTGTCGCCCGCCATCCGCCAGGACTGGTTGAGGTCGACCATGATCTCGAAGCCGGCGCCCAGTTCCTCGCGCACGGCCCGCACGACCGCGATCCCCTCGTCCACACGGTCCCGGTCGATGCGGATCTTCAGCGCGCTAAAGCCCGCCTCGCGCACCTTAAGCGCCGTCGCGACGCGCTCCTCGGGGGATTTGAGCTCGCCGGAGGAGGCGTAGGCGGGCAGCTTCTTCGCCGCGTTGCCGAACAGCTCCGCCACCGGGCGGCCGTGCACCTTGCCGATGATGTCCCACAGGGCCGCCTCCAGGGGCCAGTAGTGGGCGCCGTGGAAGTTGGCGGTCTCGATCGCGCGGACGTGCCGGGTGATGTCGAGGGGGTCCTCGCCGACGAACAGGTGTTTGTAGGTGTCGAAGCCGTCCATGAGATCGCCGGAGCCGATGCCGGTGATCCCCTCGTCGGTGTGCACCCGCACGATCGTGGCGTCGAAGTGCCGGCGCGGCTCCGGGTCCCAGGCCGCATGGAACGGCGGGTCCAGCTCCAGCCGGAGGTGGTCGAGGGTGATGTCGGTGATCTTCATCGGACCAGGGCCTCCGGCGAGGGTGTGTAGAAGGGGTTGGCGGGTCCGGCCTTCGCCGCGTCCAGGGCGTCGGCCACGGACGGCGTGCCCGTCACGGCGGCCCGGATCGCGCCGTGCGCGGCCTCGCGCTGGTTGCGGAAGGACACGTCGAGGTCGTCGACGGCCGGGTTGACCCACATGGCGGCGATGATCAGCAGGTCGTCCGCCTCGTCGGCGGGGATCAGGCCCGCGGTCACGGCGTCCAGGACGCCCTGGGCCAGTCCGGCCTGGGCGGACCCCCAGGTGGCGCGCTCGTGCAGTTCGCCCGCGGCGGCGGCCTTGTTCACGAACAGCGTCAGCGGCTTGACCGGCACCGACGGGCGGACGACCGTCATGAACGGCACGTGCCCGGCGCTCGGCGTGGCGAGCGCGGTCGCCCAGGCCGTCTCGACCGGACCGCCCTTGCGGCCGATCACGACGTTCGTGTGCGCGGCGTTCGCACCGTCGCCGACGAAGGACTCGCCGATCAGCGCGGTCGCTGCAAAGGGGGGCATCGCAACTCCTGGACCTGGAAGCGTGATTCGTGGGGTGGGGTGAAGCGGGGCGGGATGCGGGACGAACCTCGCATTCAGTGCAGTTCATCCGACCCGATGCGGCGAATCTAGGTCTGGCGGCAGGCGCCCGCAAGGCGCTCACGGGAATCGAAATGCCGGTTGCTCTACGGGCAACTCCGCGCCTGACCTGGGCGTTCCTCGACCGGTTGGCGGGCATACCATGACGGCCGTGAGCGACTCCTCCTCCGCCGCACGCGGGCACGGGCTCCGCCGTGACATCGACCTCCTGGAGGCCCTCGCCTCCGACGAGGCACAGCAGGTCGGCGGCCTCGGCGTGGTACGCCTCGCCCAGCTGGTGGGCCGCGAGAAGACCCAGGTCTCCCGGGCCCTGAAGGCCCTGGCCGCCGAGGGCATCGTCGAGCGTGATCCCGACACCCTGGAGTACCGGCTCGGCTGGCGGCTGTACTCGATGGTGGCCCGCACCTCGGAGAGCCGGTTGGTCCGCGTGGCCGAGCCGGTCATGCACACCCTGTCGGCGGATCTGGAGGAGACCAGCCACCTGTGCGTGCTCAGCGACCGCGACGTGCTCACCCTGCTCTCGGTCTCCGGGCACTCCTTCCGCGTCCACGGCTGGGAGGGGCGCGGCGTGCCCGCCTGGCAGCTGTCCGCGGGCCGCGTCCTGCTGGCCGACGCGACCCCCGACGAGCTGTACGTCCGCTTCGGCACGAGCAGCGAGATGCCCGTCCAGGAGCTGTGGACCCTCATACAGGACGCGAAACGGCGCGGCTACGCGCGCGTCAGCGAGGAGTTCGAAGAGGGCCTGGTCGGCGTATCGGCGCCCATCCGGGACTTCCGCGGCCGGGTCGTCGCCGCCATCAACATCTCCGCCCCCAAGACCAGACTCGGCGAACGCCTGGACGAGGCGGGCCGCACCACGGCCCGGGCAGCGGCACGGGTGTCGATGCTGCTGGGCTGGGAGCCCAGGCGTACGTCGGGGGTTCGGGCGCGGCTGACGTGAGAGCAGTGAGGGTGGTGCACGTCGGCGAGGACGGCACCGCAGACCCGGGCGCCGTAGGTCTGTGCGCAGCGACTTCGCCGTACTCCCGCCCGTGATCGGCGAGTTGCCCTCACAGCAACCCGCGTTGCGATCCGCCGGAGTCACCTTGTCGCCCCCATGACGCGCTCGTAAATTCACCGCGCATCGGACGAGACCCCGTCCGGAACGCAGAAAAGAGCAGCTCATGACCCTCGCCGGTATCGACCTCCTGGCCAAGGCCCCGCTCGGAGACGGCGACGTACTCCTCGGCGGCCGATGGCTCCCGGCAGCCGACGGACACACCTACTCCATCCACGACCCGGCCACCGGCGATCTGATCCGCGAGGTCTCCTCGGCGGGCGAGCAGGACGCCCGTACGGCGATCGAGGCGGCCCAGGCGGCCGCGGCCGAATGGCGGGCGACGCCTCCGCGACGGCGTTCGGAGATCCTGCACGACACCTTCGTGTCGATGCGCACGCACCAGGACACCCTGGCCCGCCTCATCGTGCTGGAGAACGGCAAGGCGCTGCGCGACGCGGTGGCCGAGGTCGGTTACGCCGCCGAGTTCTTCCGCTGGTTCGCCGAGGAGGCCGTACGCATCGGCTCCTCGTTCGGCGACGCCCCGGGCGGCGGCTTCCGGCATGTCGTCCGCAGGCACCCGGTCGGCGTCACCGCCTTCGTCACGCCCTGGAACTTCCCCGCCGCGATGGCCACCCGCAAGATCGCCCCCGCGCTCGCGGCCGGCTGCCCCGTCCTGCTCAAGCCCGCCCCCGAGACCCCGCTCACCGCTCTCGCGGTCGCCGCGCTCCTCGCCGAGGCCGGACTGCCCGCGGGACTGGTCAACGTCCTGCCCACCGACCGTGCCCCCGAGGTCGTCTCGGCCTGGCTCGACGACGAGCGCGTCCGCAAGTTCTCCTTCACCGGTTCCACCGCCACCGGAAAACGGCTGCTGGAACAGGCCGCCGCGAACGTCGTCAACGTGACCATGGAACTCGGCGGCAACGCCCCCTTCGTGGTCTGCGCGGACGCCGACGTCGACGCGGCCGTACGCGGCGCCATGGACGCCAAGATGCGCGGCGGCGGCGAAGTCTGCATCGCCGCCAACCGGTTCTACGTCCACGCCGACGTGGCCGCCGAGTTCACCGAGAAGTTCGGCGCCGCCATGACCGCCGTACGCACCGGACCCGGCCTCGAGGAGGGCGTCACCCTCGGACCCATGATCAACCGGGCCGCAGTCGACAAGATCCGAACCCTCGTCGACGACGCCGTGCACCGCGGGGCGGTGATCGCCGCGCAGGGCACGGTCCCGGACGGTCCCGGCCACTTCCACCCCGCGACGGTCCTCGTCGACGTCCCCGACGACGCCCGCATCCTGCAAGAGGAGGTCTTCGGCCCCGTCGCGCCCATCAGCACCTTCACCGACGAGGAGGAGATGCTGACCCGCGCCAACGCCACGGTCCACGGCCTCGCGTCGTACGTCTACTCCCGCGACGTCGGCCGCGCACTGCGCATCGCCGAACGCCTCGAAGCCGGCATGGTCGGCGTCAACCGGGGCCTGCTGTCCGACCCCGCGGCCCCGTTCGGCGGCGTCAAGCAGTCGGGTCTCGGCAGGGAGGGCGGCCGCGAGGGCATCGAGGCCTTCCTGGAGACGCAGTACATAGCCCTGGACTGGACCGACTGACCACTTCCGCCTCCCCGTTCCGTCCCCCTCCCGCCGCTCCCTCCGCTCACGACAAGGACCGCACATGGCAACGACGCCTGCGATACCACCCAGCACCACCACCGAAGCCCCCGACCACGGGCGCGAACGCCGCCGCCTGCACACCAAGTTGAAGCTCGCCACCCAGATCGGCGAGGGCATCGACGGCTACGTCATCGGCGGCATCGGCATGGCGATGACCGCGCTCACCGCCGATCTCCATCTCTCCACCCTGATGGAGGGCCTGGTCGGCGCGTCCCCGCTCATCGGCATCTTCGTCGGCGGCCCGCTCTTCGGCCGCCTCGCCGACCGCTACGGACGGCGCCCGGTGTTCCTGGCCGACATGCTGATCTTCCTGGTCGGCTCGGTGCTCCAGTTCTTCGTCACCGACGGGATGCAGCTCTTCGTCATCCGGCTGGTGATGGGCGTGGCGATCGGCGGGGAGTACGCCATCGGCGCCCCGCTGCTGTCGGAGTACGCCCCCAAGCAGGGCCGCGGGCGCCTGCTCGCCAGCCTGGAGATCAGCTGGTACGTCGGCTACGCCCTGGCCACGGTCGTCGGCGCCGTTTTCGAGGACGTCGACGGCGGCTGGCGCTGGTCGCTGGCCAGCAGCGCGGTCCTCGCCGTGGTGTGCGTGTCGCTTCGGGGCGGCATCCCCGAGTCGGCCCGCTGGCTGCTGAGCAAGGGGCGGCGCGAGGAGGCCGAGGCGCTGATCGAGAGGTACGCCATCGAGATCGACGTCACCGCCGAGATCGACGAACGCATGGCGACCGAACAGGCCGGATTCGGGGCCCTGTTCAGCAAGGAGCACCTCCGCAGCACGGTGTTCGCGAGCGTCTTCTGGGCCGCGCTCGTGCTGCCGTACTTCGCCATCAGCACGTACTGGACGCAGGTATTCGAGGCCCTGAACATGGGCGACAACGCGGTGGCGGCGCTGCTCGTCTACTCCTTCACCGCGATCGCCGGCGTCACCGCAGGCTGTCTCGTCGTGGACCGTATCGGCCGCCGCCGACTGCTGATCCCGCCGTTCTGGATCACGGCCGGCTGCCTCGCACTGGTCGCGGTGTGGCCGTCGTCGACCCCCGTCATCGTCTGCGGCTTCCTCTTCTTCATCTTCCTCAACGCCGCCTCCAGCGCCCTGACCTCGGTCTACCCGCTGGAGGTGTTCCCCACCTCCCTGCGCGCCACGGGCGTCGGCTTCGCCACCGCGATGAGCAGGGTCGGCGCGGCGATCGGCACCTTCCTGCTCCCGATGGGCCTCGACCACTACGGCGCCCGCTTCGTCCTCCTGGTCGGCGCCGGCGTCCTCGCCCTCGGCGGCCTGGTCTCCCAGTTCCTGGCCCCGGAAACCACCGACCTGGACCTGGCCAACGCAGCACGCACAGCCCGGGAGAAGCCTACGGCGTGATCAGGTGGCGCCCCGGCCCGGGAACGGCCTACGGCCGGGCACGGGTTGCTGGACGCGGTCGTAGCCCCGGACGGCTGTAGCTCCCGAGGGGACGGTCGCAGTCCACCGGAAGTGATCGCAGCCCCGGGGCGGTCGCAGCCGACCGGGGCCGTCCCAGAAGTGGCGGCTTCGCCCGTGGCATGAGCGGCTGCGTGGACGTTCGGTGCGGTGAGGGCCCGTTGGGCATCGCGCGGCGGGCGCCCTCTTCGCAGCCGACTTCGGCCGATGCCGAATGTCGACGAGAGGCCGTCGTGAAAGCGGCGGCGTCGTCCGGAGATTGAGCAAATGTGCGGTGGACGACGTGGTTCGGGCGTGCCAGGCGTCGGGCGACGGGTGCTGTCTTCGTGGCCGACTCTGGCCGCTGCTGGACGTCGACGAGAGGCCATCGTGAAAGGCGCGGCGTCGCCCGAGCGTGCGCGGCTGCGCAGAGTCCGCCGCAGTGACAGGGTGCGCCGGGCGTTGCGCGACGGGCGCCCTTTTGCCCGGCCTGGCCGGTGCCGGACCTCGACTGAGGCTGTCGCGAAGATGGCGCGTCGCCCGAAGCGCGAGCGGCAGCGCGGTGTCCTGTGCCGTGTCCGGCGCTGCGAGAGGCGTACGCGGCACCGCGCGCCATCCCCCTGCCCCAACCGCCCCTACCCTGCCCCGGACGCCGACGACTGATCCGACCCGGTGTCCACCGACAACCGGAGCGACTCCAGCGCCCGGGCCGACTCCGAGCCCGGCTCGGCGTGGTAGATCGCCAGGATCTGCCCACCCGAGTCGGCGATGGGCAGCTTTTCGCGGCTCAGTTCGAGGCGGCCGAGCTGTGGGTGGCACAGCGCCAGCGACCCCCCGGCGAGTGCGGTGACGTCGTGCCGGGCCCACAGGCGGCGGAACTTGTCGCTGCCCAGCGACAGTTCGCCGACGAGCTGCACGGTCCGCGGATCGTCGACGTCACCGCCGACGGAGGCCCGGAACCCCGCGACCAGTCCGCCCGCCGTCTTCTCCCAGTCCGGGTAGAGCGCCTGCTCGGCTGGGTCGAGGAAGATCGTGCGCAGCCGGTTCACCCCTGGGCGGAGGTTGGGGGACACGGCGCTCGCCAGCCGGTTCGCCGCGAGCACGTCGAACATCCGGCTCTCCACGAACGCCGGCAGGTTGATCGCGTCGAGCAGCCGCAGGATCCCGGCGGGCACCACCTCCCGGGGCGGCCGCCGGCGCGCCGCCGGGCGGGCGGTGGACAGGCTCAGCAGATGCTCCGTGGCGATCGCGTCCAGCCGGAACACCCGCGCCAGCGACTCCAGCACCTGAGGGGACGGATTGCGGTCCCGGCCCTGTTCCAGCCGGAGGTAGTAGTCGGCGCTGATCCCGGCCAGCGTGGCGACCTCCTCACGACGCAGCCCCGGGGTGCGGCGTACGCCGACGACCGGCAGCCCCGCGTCCGTCGGATCGGTCAGCTCACGACGGGCCCGAAGGTACTCCCCGAGCGCATTCGGCCTGCTCATGTCCTCGATCCTACGAGCCCCGCCGGCGCCGTGCCTGGTCCTGTCACCCCCAGGACGAGCGGGGCACAGGCTATCTCCGCGGCGGATTCGTACGGTCGAGTCTGCTCCCGGAGACGCTGGTGAGCGGAAGGAAGACATGACTGGCAACGAACTCCCCGGCGGCACCTACCGCATGGGCGACCTCACCCTCACCCGGTTCGGCTACGGCGCCATGCAGCTGGCGGGGCCGGGCGTCTTCGGCCCGCCCAAGGACCGTGACGCCGCGATCGCCGTCCTGCGCACGGCGGTCGAACTCGGCATCCGGCACGTCGACACGGCCGACTTCTACGGCCCCTACGTCACCAACGAGATCATCCGCGAGGCGCTCCATCCGTACCCGGACGGCCTGCACATCGTCACCAAGGTCGGCGCCCGCCGTGACGAGCACGGCGGCTGGCCGCACGCCCGCACCCCGGCCGAGCTGGTGCAGCAGGTCCACGACAATCTACGGCGACTCGGCCTCGACGCCCTCGACGTGGTGAACCTGCGCGTCGGCGGTTTCGACTCGCCCGAACCCGGCTCCATCGCCGAACAGTTCGGCGCGCTGGCCGAACTGCGCGAGCAGGGGCTGATCCGTCACCTCGGGCTGAGCACGGTCGACGCGGACCAGCTCGCCGAGGCGCAGTCGATCGCGCCCGTGGTGTGCGTGCAGAACTTCTACAACCTCGCCAACCGGCAGGACGACGCGCTCGTCGACAGCACCGCGCGCCAGGGCATCGCGTATGTGCCGTACTGGCCGCTGGGCGGCATGTCACCGCTGCAGTCGGACACCCTGACCAAGGTCGCCGCGCGCCTGGACTCCACCCCCATGTCCGTGGCACTGGCCTGGCTCCTGCAGCGCTCGCCCAACATGCTCCTCATCCCCGGCACGTCCTCGGCCCAGCACTTGCGCGAGAACATCCGCGGCGCGTCCCTGGAACTGCCGGCCGACATCCTCACCGAACTGAATGCCGTCGGCGGCGAGGGCCTACCCTCGTAAATGAGGCCGGCGGGGGACCAGGCACCGAGTGCGGGGTCAAGTGCGTGACATTCGGGGTGGGGACATGGCGGACGACGACGTCGATGTGTTCATGAGCCGGCTGAACCCCGACATGTGTGTGGTCACGGCCGCCACGGGAGCGGACCGGTCGGGGTGTCTGGTCGGCTTCTCCTCCCAGTGCTCCATCGACCCCGTCCGGTATGTGGTGTGGATCTCCAAGGCCAACCACACCTATGGAGCAGCCCGGGCCGCCGAATGTCTGGCGGTCCATCTGCTGACGCGTGAGCAGCACGGGCTGGCGGCCCTGTTCGGCGGACGGACGGGCGACCGGATCGACAAGTTCGCGCGTGTGCGGTGGAGACCGGGGTACGGCGGCTCGGTCGTTCTGGAGCAGGCGGCGGCCTGGTTCGTGGGCCTGGTCGAGGACCGCGTCGACGGTGGTGATCACGTCGGCTTCGTCCTCAGACCCGTGGAATGGGGCGAGCGCACCGACGGCCCGCTGCTGCGGATGGACGACGCCGAGGACATCACGCCCGGTCATCCGGCGTGACGCCACGCGTTTTTCCGGACCACCCTGAGCGATCTTTTTCAAGGTCACTACCATTTGACCCAAGACAACCGTTCGACCGGTGCATGCGGTGTGTGCCGGTCGGGGTCGCCGATGCCAGGGTCCGCTCCCCGGGCTGCGGTGATCTTCCTGGCCAGGAGGACCTTCCGCATGTTCCGACGTATTGGCAGCACGGTCGTCCGACATCCCGTCTGGACGATCGTGGCTTGGCTGATCGCTGCGGTGGCGATCGTCGCCACCGCTCCGAGCCTGCCCTCGAACAGCGACGAGAGCAGTTTCCTACCCAAGAGTTATGAATCCATCAAAGCGGCGGATCTCCAGCAGAAGGCTTTCCCCAGCGCCTTCACCCCGTCCGCGATCGCGCTGTACCAGCGCACCGACGGCGGCAAGCTGACCGCCGCGGACCAGAAGGACGTCGCCCGGATCACCAAGGAACTGGGCGACAAGCACATCGACCAGGTGCAGAAGGTGGTCCCCGGCCAGCCGTCGAAGGACGGCAGGTACACCATCACCCTGGTCCAGATGGACAGCAAGAACGCCGGCCAGCCCAAACAGGCCGATGCGGCCAAGGTGCTGCGCAACGACGTCAAGGCCCTGACCAAGGGCACCGATCTGGATGCCAAACTCGGCGGATCGGCCGCTCAGGCCCTCGACCAGCAGGACTCGTCCAAGCGCGGTGAGGCGCTGATCGGCATCGGCACCTTCGCGATCATCCTGGTGACGCTGCTGATCATCTTCCGGGCACCGATCCTGGCCGTGCTGCCGCTGATCCTGATCGGCGTGGTGTCGGCGATCGCCAACGGGCTGATCGCGTACGCCACGAAGCTGTTCGGCCTGCAGGCCAACAGCTCGATCTCCTCCATCCTGATCGTCGTGCTGTTCGGCGTGGGCACGGACTACTTCCTGTTCCTGATGTTCCGGTATCGAGAACGCCTGCGCGCCGGCGACGAACCCAAGCAGGCCATGATCAACGCGGTCGGCAGGGTCGGCGAGGCCATTGCCTCGGCGGCCGGGGCGGTGATCATCGCCTTCCTCGCGCTGGTCCTCTCCACGCTGGGCTTCCTCAAGCAGATGGGTCCCGCGCTGGCGATCGCCGTCACCGTCACCCTGATCGCGGGTCTGACCCTGATCCCGGCCGTGGTCTCACTGATCGGGCCCAAGGTGTTCTGGCCCTCCAAGACCTGGCAGCGGGAGCCGGAGAACGCGCGCTTCGCCGCCCTCGGACGCGGGGTGCAGCGGCGCCCCGCCCTGACGGCCGGGCTGTCCGGCCTGGTCCTGGTGGCGCTGTCGCTGGGGGTCCTCGGCTACAACGCCACGTTCGACCTGGCCTCGGGCTCCATGCCCAAGACCAAGGAGTCGATGGTCGTCCAGGACGAGATGCAGACGGCGTACTCGGCGGGCGCGGCCGCCCCCACCGACGTCTATCTCTCCAGTACCGACGGCAAGCCGCTCGACAGGTCCGAGTTCGACTCGTACGCGGCGGCGCTGCGGTCGGTGGACGGCGTGGCGAGTGCCCGCATGACACAGGTCAACAAGGCGGGCACCACCGCGGACTTCACCGTCACGCTCAAGTACGAGGCCTCCACGGACAAGGCGATCCAGTCCGTGGGCCGGGTGCGGGACGTCGCGCACGCGAAGGCTCCGGACGGCACCGACGCCCTCGTCGGCGGCATGTCCTCGATCTACAAGGACATCGACACGGCGGTCAACCACGACTACCGCACCGTCTTCCCCGTCGCCGCGCTACTGATCATGGTGATCCTGGGGCTGCTGCTGCGCAGTGTGGTCGCCCCCTGGTACCTGATCGCCTCGGTGGGTCTCGGCTTCGGCGCCACCCTGGGAGCCACGGTGTGGATCTTCCAGGAGCTGCAGGGGCACTCGGGCCTGATGTTCATGCTCCCGGTGATCATGTATCTGTTCGTGGTCGCCATCGGCACGGACTACAACATCCTCATGATCGCCCGGCTGCGGGAGGAGGCCCGCGAGGGCCGCGAACCGCGTGAGGCGGCCGGCATGGCCCTGCGGCACGCGGGGCCGACCGTGGCCGCGGCCGGCTTCATCCTGGCGGCGACCTTCGCCACGATGATGCTGGCGGGCAACTCGCTGCTCACGGAGATGGGCTTCGCCGTCTCCTTCGGCATCGCGGTCGCCGCGTTCGTCATGGCGATGTTCTTCACGCCCAGCCTGACCGCGCTGATCGGTCACGCGGCATGGTGGCCGGGACACGCCGACCGGCCGCAGGAACCGGCTGTCGCGGGCGCCGGATCCGGTGGTTCCGGTCCGGTCTCCGCGGGCGAGGGTCCGGAGGCGGTCACGCAGGATCCGGCGGCACGCCGCCGCTGACGCACGACACAGCACGACGGCACAGGTCTGCCGGGCCGCACGGCCCGGCAGACCTGTTCGTGTGTCGGGGTCAGACCAGCGGCTCGCTCATCTCGATCGCCCGCACGGCCGCCGCGAGAGCCCGGTCGTCGCCGACGTCCAGGGCCGTGTCCGCGAACTTGATGACATGCTCGTCGCCGTGCGCGAGAGCCCGCTCCACGACGTCCTCGGGGCTCGGACGTGACGCGGGTGCGTAGTCGACGGGCTCGGCGGGCGCGTACATCGCGGTGACCGCCGCGGACGCCGTCCAGGCCGCGTGCAGACTCGGCGCCCACAACTCGCCGGGCAGCGAATCCAGGGTACGGAGCACGGCGTTGGGTGCGGTCGCGGCGTGGACGAGCATGGTCGCCTCGCCGTGTCCATGAGTGGCGTACCGGTGTGTCGCCGCCGTCACCAGCTCGGTGAGCCGCTCCCGCGCGTCCACCGGATCGCTCACCTCCGCCGCCCACGACGGAATCCCGCGCACGGCCGCCAGCCGGTCCGAGAACCCCTGGTGCCCCTCCTCGATCGCGGGTACGGCGTCCAGCGAGGCCGCGGCCGTCGATGCTCCGGGCAGCGCGGCGACACCGGCGACCGTGTGGTGACGCGCCGCCCAGTAGCCCAGGGCATGGGCGAGTTCGGCGCGGCGTGGGGCGTTCTCACCGGATTCCAGCGTGCGTACGGCATGGCCGACCCGTATCACCGGATGCGTGGCGCCGCCGTACATGCCGGGCAGCAGACGCGGCCACCACTCCGCGAGGACGGACCGCCAGGGCCGCTCGTCGAGCGTGCGGGAGAAATGGTCGATCCAGTCGGCCGCCCGGCGCACATCGCCCAGCGCCGCGCGCCAGTTGTCGTCCGTAACGGGTGCCACCCGGTCGGGGAAGTCCTCCAGCTTGCTGCGGTACAGATCCAGCCATCGATGCACCGCCCCCGCCTGCCCGCGCGCCGCCAGGGCCTCTACGACCATGGGGGCGTGGTTGGAGAGCCGTCCGAGGCGCTCCGGTCCCGTCGCGTGGACCCGTTCCAGGGCTTCTTCGAGTTGTCCGCTCGTGTCGCTCATCTCCATGGATTCGACGCTAGGCAGCGGACGACGGCGGCGGATCGGGCCCGGGAACCAAGCCCGGCACGCCTCAGGGCCTAGACCCCGAGGACCAGGTCCACCGTGTGGTGCCCCGTCCCGTCGGCGCGCACGACGGGCTCCGCCGGGCGTCCGTCGACCGTGCACGAGCGCACCCGGCTGCCGCCACCGCTCAGACCGATGTCGAGCGTCATGTCCCGGTAGCGCAGACCGCGCAGGGTCACCGGGCCCCAGTGCGCAGGCAGACACGGCCGCAGCCGTACGGCGTCCTCGGCGAACGTCAGCCCGAACAGACCCTCGTGGATCAGCCGCAGATACGCGGTGACCGACCAGGTCTGGTCGGGCTGCGAGACGAAGTGCTCGGTCCGCCCGCTCCCACCCTCCTGCCAGCCGCCGTCGACCTCGCCGCCGACGGAGTCGTACACCTCGTAGAAGCGCATCCCGCTGCGGGCGACGAGAGCGGCGAGCCGTTCGACGGACCGGGCGAAGAGATCGGTGCGGCCCGCGGCGGCGGCCGCGTTGCCGTACAGCCCGTGGACGACGGGCCACACCATGACGTTGTGCCGTCCGGGCCTGTCGTCGTCGAACCGCGGGAAGTGCGGCCACACGTCGACGATGCCGTGCGGCTGCCAGTGGGTGTTGTCCAGGACCAGGCCCGCTCGTTCGCCGTCCGCCACCTCGCACAGCAGGGCAAGGGCGAGTCCGGCGCCCTCCTGCGAGGTGTCGAGCGTGCCGCCCTCGTGACGGAGGTAGGCGTAGGTACCCGCCTCCTCGCGCCACAGGTGCCGGTCGATCGCCGTGCGCAGTCGGACCGCGTCCGCACGCAGCGATGCCGCCTGCTCGGCGTCACCGAGGCTGTCGGCCATGTCCGCCAGCGCCGAATGGGCGCCGTAGTAGAGGCAGTTGGTCGACAGGCACATCAGTCGTCCGGTGCCGGGATGGTCGAGGACGAACGAGGAGCGAACGGCCGGTGAGGCCGGTGGGCTGGGATAGCCGGAGATGCCGTCGTTCATGAAGCCGGGACCCCGGAACAGGCCCAGGCCGGTGTCGAAGTCGCTCCTTCGGCGCGCGGCAAGGGTGTTGGCGCCGGTGCGGTAGGCCTCGGAAAGGAACTCGCGGTCGCCCGTGATCCGGTAGTGGTGCCGGGCGGCCAGGATCCATACGACCTGGTCCCACCACTGGTCGTCCTGCTGTACGACGGGCCCGTGCGGGCCGCGGTCGACGACGGACCAGAGGGTGTTGCGGCCGACGACCGGTGCCAGCAAGCTGGCCGCGTTCCAGGCGTTGACGGCCGCGTCCCGGGTCCAGCGCTGGGGCGCGGGATAGCCACCACCGGCCCCCACGATCGTGCCCGGCGGGTAGGCGAGCAGCCCCGCCCTGTCGTAGACCGCCGGGTCGGCGCGGACGGTGTGACTGCCCGCCAGGGCGGTGAGCGCGGCCGTGTAGACGGTGCCGAGGCTGCGCCGGGTGACCGGGTCGGCGAAGGTGAGGACAGGCATGGTGTAGCCGTTACCCCGGGCCCGGGACCCCGCACCCGCCAGGCTGAGAAGTGCGGTAGCGGCCAGCAGGCTCCGCCGCGACAACCGCCCACGGCCCCTGATCCCGTCGACCGGCATGACCCGCCCTTCCTCAGCTCCCGGAGCCAGCATGCCTCCGGGAGCTGAGGAACGAGCGGTTCGGTGCGCGGTCGCGTTGGATCGAGCGGTCCGGTGGCGGTCGCGGTGGAACGAGCGGTCCGGTGGCGGTCGCGAGGGACAAGTAGCCCGGTGACGGTCGTGACGTCAGGCGTTCGGGTCGAACGGGATGCCGGACGGCTTCGCCGACGAGAGGTGCGAGGCGAAGTTGCTGTCCTTCAGGCCGAAGTTGGCGCTGCCGAAGTCGTACGCGCTCAGCTTGTCGCGCAGGCCCGCCGGGTAGCCGTTCCAGCCGACCAGCGGCGGGTACTGCCAGGTGTGCTTGTCGTTCTCCGGCGGCTCGTCGTTCGTGTTCGCCAGCCGGAAGCAGTGCGTGCCGATGCCGTCCTTGTGGTAGACGATCTTCGCGTGGGTGCCCTCGAAGCGGACCTCGGACGTCGCGTGCACGGTGAACGAGCCGTGGTTGGACGTCGAGACGTACTTGACCTGGTCGTCCTGCACCCAGATCACCACGTGCTCCCAGTCGTTGCTGTGCCCGCCGATGCTGGTGCCTGGGAGGGCCTGGTCCTTCTCGAAGTACAGGCCGTACATATAGGCGCACCAGCCGTTGTTGCACTTGTAGCGCGAGTAGCTGTTGGTGTTGTCGAGGTCGGAGGGGTCATGGCACTGCCCGTTGAGCGCGCCGGTCGGCTTGAGGCCGCCGTTGATGGTGCCGTCGGGGCCGATCGCGGGTGAGGAGTAGCAACCGTCCGTGTCGTAGTCGAAGGCCGGCTGGTAGGCGAGCTCCGCGGCCTCCGCGTTGACGGGCAGCGCCTGCGGCGGCGCGGCGAAGGCGACGGCGGGAACGGCCACGACGAGCGCCGCCGCACCGGCCAGGCCGGTCAGGAAACGTCTGCGGTTCGTCTTGAACTTCGGTGACGCCACTGAGTCCTCCTCGAAAGTCCGAGCGCAGCCCAACAGCTGTGGGGGGAAGGGGAGTTCAGGATCCCGAGTTTTCCCTTCCGCGCCAAGAGGCCACAGGCGTACCCGTGGTGAAACGCAGCCCAATAATCGGTTCATGACGAGCCGTCAGCTCAGATCGCCCGGCAGATCGCCCGGCAGATCGGCAGCGGCGTCCTCGGGGGCGAGGTCGGGCCGCAGCCGCAGCCAGGACGGCTGGCGCAGCATTCCGGCCCGGGTACGGGTGCTGTAGCGGACCTCGCCGACCAGCCTGGGCAGCACCCAGTGCGCCCCCGGCGCCGCCGGAACCGGGTCGAAGGGGCACTCGGCCGTCTCCGACGCCCGCAGCAGCTCGGCGAGACGGGTCCGCTCGGCCTCGCTCCACCCGGTGCCCACCCCGCCGACGTACCGCAGTCGGCCCCCTGTCCGCTGCCCTACGAGCACGGCGCCGGGAAGTCCCGACAGCCGTCCCTTGCCGGGCAGCCAGCCGCCCACGATCACGTCCTCGCTCCGCATGTTGCGGATCTTGACCCAGGCCCGTGAGCGCGCCCCGGGCTCGTACACCGAGTCCAGCCGTTTGCAGACCAGACCCTCCAGTCCGTGCTCCCGGGTGGCCAGCAGGGCCTGCTCGCCGTGCCCGACGAGCGCGGAGGGCGTCGACCAGGACGGACCGTCGAGGCCGAGCTCCTCCAGCAGCCCGCGCCGCCGGGTGTAGGGGAGCCCGGTCAGGCGCCGCCCCGCCAGATGCATCACGTCGAACAGGACCAGGTGGACGGGCACCTTCGCGGCCTGACGCGCCGCCTTGACCGGAGCGTGCGCGAGCCCCATGCGGGACTGCAGCAACTGGAAGTCGGCGCGGCCCTGTTCGTCCATCGCCAGCACCTCGCCGTCCAGTACGGCGGGCGTCTTGCCGAGCATCGCTGCCAGCGGTTGCAGCTCGGGGTACGCGGCGGTGATGTTCTCCCCGGACCGGGCCCGTAGCAGGAGACCGCCGTCCCCCTCGGCGTAGACCACCACGCGCTGTCCGTCCTGCTTGGTCTCGTACGCCCAGCGGGCGTCCTGCGCGGCCGGAGGCAGCGTCCCGGGTGTGGCGAGCATGGGGCGGATCAGGGGGAGTGTCACGGGGTGAGATGTCGACGCCGTGGCCCCCCGCCATTCGCCCCGGCCGTCGGTTTCCCCTGAACGGCGCTGCCTACAGGCTGGCCGCCGGCATCAGCAGGTCGTCTAGCCCCACTCGGCGGAAGAACTCCACCCGGATCCGGTCGGCCACCGCGGACACCACCTCGCTGCCGTCCTGGCTCGGGTCCACATGGACCCGGAACGGCCGCTTGCCGTGCGGCAGTTCGACGGACCTGACGACGGCGTCCGCCACCGCGGAGACGTCGGCGTCCGGTGGTATCAAGCCTGCCAGCCGCTCGTTCACATCGGCCATCAGCGCCTTGTACCGCGCGTCGTAGGCCGCGGCACGGTCGGTGTCGGCCGGTGTCCCGGCGTGGGCGAAGTGGTTCGTGCCCGAGGTGAAGGCGCCCGGCACGACGATCGAGGTGTCGATCCCGAACCGTATGAGCTCGGCGGCATAGCTCACCGCGAGGGCGTCCATGGCGGCCTTCGCCGCGAAGTACGGGGCGAGGAAGGGCGGGGTCCCTCCGCGCGTGCTGGAGGAGCCGATCCACACGAGATGCCCCTGGCCTTGACTTCGCAGCTGGGGCAGGGCCGCCCGGTTGACGCGTTGGGTGCCGAGCACGTTGGTGTCGTAGACGTCCGCAAGCTGCTCGGGGGTGAAGGCCTCGGCCGGGCCGAGCACCATGTGCCCGGCGTTGTGCACCAGCACGTCGAGGCGTCCCTGTTCGTCCACCACGCGGGCGACCGCTGCGTCCGCGCTGTCCTGCCGGGTGACGTCCAGCTCGACGGCCCGCAGATCGACTCCGTGCTCGTCCGCGTGTGCGGCGAGGTCGGCTGCCGCACGGGCGTTGCGTGTGCCGAGGGCGCGCATGCCCGCGTAGACCGTGTGGCCGCGCTCGGCGAGCGCACGGACGGTGAGGGCGCCGAAGCCGCTGGAGGCGCCGGTGACGAGAATGACCTTGCTGTCGTTCATGGCTGTTCCTCTCGATGGCCCGAAAGGGTCCGGTGTCCCGGTGGTGTCCGGTGTCCCGAAGGGGTCCGGTGTCCCGAAGGAGTCCGGTGTCCCGAAGGAGTCCGGTGTTCGGGAGGGTCCGGTGTTTTGGAGGTGTTCCGAGGCGGCGCGCGGCGTCAGATCGCGCGCCGTCAGATGATGCCGCCGTTGGCCCGCAGGACCTGGCCGTTGACCCAGTGGCCCTCGGGGCCGGTCAGGAAGGCCACGACGTTGGCTATGTCCTCCGGCGTCCCCAGGCGCTCCAGCGGTGGCTGTGCGGCAAGGCGCGCGACGGTCTCCTCGTCCTTGCCGTCGAGGAAGAGGGAGGTCGCCGTGGGGCCGGGCGCGACGGCGTTCACGGTCACGTCCCGGCCGCGCAGTTCCCGCGCGAGGATCAGGGTCAGGGCCTCGACGGCCCCCTTGCTCGCGGCGTAGGCGCCGTAGCCGGGGAAGGCGAGGCCGACCACCGAGCTCGAGAAGTTGACGAGGGCTCCGCCGGAGCGCAGCCGGCGAGCGGCCTGCTGGTCGACGACGAACGTGCCGCGGATGTTGGTGCGGTAAAGGGAGTCGAGCTCGCCGAGGTCGAGCTCCGCGACGGGGGACAGGGGCATCCGCCCGGCCGCGTGCACCACTGCGTCCACGCCGCCGTACGTCGCCTCCGCCCGGTCGAAGAGGGCGGCGATCTCGGTCTCGTCGCCGACGTCCGCGCGGACGGCGAGCGCGGTGCCGCCCGCCTTCTCGATGGCGGCGACGGCCTCGTCGGCCGCGTCCTTGTTGCCGGCGTACCCGATGACGACGGCGGCTCCGTCGGCGGCGAGCCGCTGGGCGACCTGCCGGCCGATGCCTCGTGATCCGCCCGTCACGATCGCGACGCGCTGGTTGGTGTGGGGCTGCGTGGGCATGGTTGCTTCCTTCGCTGTTAGCGTTGCTACGGCGTCTTCGTATCGACGATAACACGGATTCGTAGCGCTGGTACACCCTGTTCGTATCGCTGCTACGAATGGCGTACCGTGAACCCATGGATGCGACGGAAAAGATCCTGGATGCGGCCACCAAACTGCTGGCCGAGGCGTCGGCCGCGGATGTCTCGACGCGCGCGGTGTGCGAGGCGGCAGGGGTGGGCGCGCCGATGCTCTACCGCCTCTTTGGTGACAAGGCCGGGTTGCTGGCGGCCGTGGTCGACCGGGGCTTCGAGGAGTACCTCGCGTCCAAGCGGGCGGCCAGGCCCAGCGACGATCCCGTCGCCGACCTAAAAAGCGGCTGGGACAACCACATGCGCTTCGCGCTGGAGCACCCCAATCACTACCGCCTGATGTACTCGCCCGAGCTGACGGCCCCGCCCGCGGCGGCCCAGGAGGCACACGCACTGCTGCACGGGATCCTTGAACGTTGCGCCGCCGCGGGACGGCTGACCGTTGCACCGGCCCTCGCGACGCAGATGATCATGTCCGCCAATGTCGGAGCGGCCCTGTCGATGCTGACCAGGCCGGAGCAGTACCCGGACCCGCAGTTCTCCGAGCGGCTGCGCGACGCCGTGCTGGACTCGTTGACCCGTCCGACCGGCACCGCGAAGCCGAGCGAGCGCGGCAGCGACGTCCCGGTGGCCGCCGCGACGCTCGCCGCCCGTCTGCGGGCCGAGCAGGCCCCGAGATTCACACCGGCGGAGTCGGCGCTGCTGGAGCAGTGGTTGGACAAGTTGTCCGCGGACTGAGCGGGTGGCGGGCGGCGGCTGGCGGTCCGCGGTGAGCCGTCAGCAGCTCGCGGGCGCTTGTGTCCGTACAAGACCCGACTGGTGGGCGAGGACGGCGAGTTGGGCGCGGTCGCGGACGCCCAGCTGTGCCATCACTCGGCGGACCTGTGTGCGTACGGAGTCCGGGCTGACGTCGAGCCGGTCGGCGATCTCCGCGTTGGAGCGGCCCTCCGCGACCCGGAGGACCACCTCGCGGTCGCGGTCCGTGAATGCCGCGAGGTCCTCGGACGTGATCAGTGGTGCGTCAGCGGCCGGTACGACCAGGAACCGGTTGATCAGCGCGCGCGTGGCGAGCGGGGAGAGCAGTGAGTCACCCGAGGCCACGGTCCGGATACCGTCGAGCAGTACGTCCGCCGTCACGTCCTTGCCCAGGAATCCGCTCGCACCGGACCGCAGTGCGTCGGCGACGCGCGCGTCGATCTCGCGCGTGGTGAGGATCAGTACGCGCGTGTCCGGTACGGCCGGGTCGGCGCAGATCTCGGACGTGGCGACCACGCCGTCGGTGCCGGGCACCCGGATGTCCATCAGGACGACGTCGGGGCGCTGCACGCGCGCGAGGGCGACGGCCTCGCCGCCGCAGGTGGCCTCGGCGACCAGTTCCATGTCGTCGCAGGAGTCGAGCAAAATCCGCAGGGCGGCCCGCACGAGGGCCTGGTCGTCGGCGAGCAGCACGCGGATGGTCATGGTGTCCGTTCTTCTCGTCTCAGGTCTTCTCGTCTCGGGATTCCCGTCCTGGAAACCATGGTGAGCGATGATCGACGGGAACGTCGGGCGGGAGAGGCTCTGTTCCGTGGCCGAGTGAGTGCCCTTCTGCGGGGAAGGTGCGAGGTCAGGCGGGGCTGGACGGCCGTTCGACCAGCTCGGCCGCGGGCCGATTGGGGCGGGGCCTTGCGGGTGAGTGAGCCTCCTCGTCGGCGACGGGCGGCAGCTGGTCCGACCGGAGTGCGGTTGCCTCTGCGAACTGCCCCCCGTCCGGTGCCGGGCAAGTGGCCGCACGAGACGTCACGCAAGCCGCTCGACCGTAGTCGAGCCGGGCCCACGCCAAGCCGCAGACCGCTCCCGACGTGCTGTTGCGTAGGCTTTCGTCACTGGAGCCCGCCGTACCGTCGGCGGACCCGCGACGGTCCGAGGGGCTGGCCGTCGCAGGGCTGAGTGAAGTCCCGGTGCGGTGGTGAGCATGGCCGGCAGGACGGTACGGGCGGAGCGGGCGGGGGCGACCCGGGAGCTGATCCTGACCGCGGCCGAGCGGCTGTTCGCCGAGCGCGGCGTCAACGCGGTGTCCAACCGTCAGGTCGCCGAGGCCGCCGGCCAGGGCAACAACACCGTGGTCGGCTATCACTTCGGCACCAAGGCCGACCTGGTCCGTGCGATCGTTCGCCGGCACGCGGGGCACACGGAGCAGATCCGGAGCCGGCTGCTGACCCGGATCGGTGACTTCACCGACGTACGGGACTGGGTGGACTGCCTGGTTCGCCCGTTGCCCGAGCATCTCGGGACGCTGCGTGGTCCCACGTGGTTCGCACGGTTCTGCGCACAGTTGATGACCGACCCGGCGCTCCACCAGATCCTGGTCGAGGAGTCCTTCGCCTCGCCGTCACTGCAGCAGTGCATCGACGGGCTCAACCGGTGTCTGCCCGATCTGCCCGCCGATGTCCGCGCGGAACGCGGCGAGATGGTCCGTCACCTGATCGTGCACATGCCCGCCGAACGGGAGCGTGCCATCGCCGAGAACCGCGCCACACCACGCTCCAACTGGGACGACGCCGCCACCGGTCTGGCGGACGCGGTCGTCGGTCTGTGGCTGGCACCTGTGACGACCGGGACCTCCACCGGTCGGCCCGAATAGACCGGCACTGCACCGGTCTTGGTCAGCCGGAACCGTACCGGCTGGCCGGGACCCGTACCGTCGCGGTGATTTACTTGAGTTACGCAACTAGCTGCTAAAGTGAATCGCATGCCCACACCGCCGCTCCCCGAACTCCCCGCACCCCCCGAACGGCCCGCCCCTCCCGCCTCGGACGAGATCATCGAGATCGAGCGGGCGCTCACCCGCGTCACGTACCTCAGCACGCGCGCACGGCAGCACGAGCGGCTGATGGCGCTGGCCGGAGTGCCGCTGGACCGCGCGGCTGTGGCGCTGCTGCGGCAGGTGGCCGATGCGGATCCGCTGCGTCCGGGGGAGCTGGCCAACCGGCTGGGTGTGGAGGCGTCCCATGTCACCCGCACCGTGCAGCAGTTGCAGCGGTCCGGCTATGTCACCCGCGTCCCCGACCCCGCCGACCGCCGGGCCCAGCGCATTCAGCTGACCGAGGCCGGCCAGCAGGCCATCGAACGGGTCCGGCAGGTGGGTGCCCGAGGTATGCAACTCGCGCTGTCCTCATGGACACCGGAGGAGCTTCGGCAGCTGGCCACCCTGTTCCACCGCATGGTCGACGACTTCCTGTCCTACACCGTCGACGAGGACACGGAGGAGCAGCCGGTCGCACGGGCCGGTAACCCCTGACCCTGTGCCGCCTCACGCCGATGTCGTACGGGGGTGCCGGTGCACGGGCGGCTTCTCGATCGCGGAAGCGGGCTCGCGCAGGCCGCACAGCAGCAACCGGCCCACGGCGGGCAGCGCGATCAGAGGGAGCAGGGCGGTGTGCAGGGAGGTGGCGTCGGCCAAAGAGCCGAGGACGGGGGCCGCGAGCCCGCCCGCGCTCACCGCGAGGCCCAGGGTGACCCCGCTCGCGGTGCCGAGTCGCCGCGGCAGGAAGTCCTGGCCGAGGGTGATGTGGAGGGCGAAGGGGACGTACAGGCCTGCCGAGGTGAGCGCGACGAAGAGATAGACCGCCGGGCCGGGTACGAGGACCACGCCGGCGACGGCGGGCACGGTCAGCGCGTACGACCGGCGGACCACCGTGAGCCGCCCGTACCGGTCGGCGAGCCGGCCACCGGCCAGCGTGCCCAGCGCACCGCCCGCGTACAGCACGAACAGCGCTGTCGTGCCCGCCGCCTCGCCTCCGCCGGTGCGCTGCCGGACGTAGAGCGAGACGAAGGCGCTCAGGCCGACGAAGACGACCGAGCGGCACACGATCGCACCCGACAGCCGCAGGAACGACGGCCAGTCGTCGACGCCGGTGGCCACGGCCCTGCGGGCGGCGGCGGTGCGGCGTCCCGGCGAACGCACCGCCGCCGCACACAGAGCAGCCCCCACCGCGGCCGGGACGACCAGCAGGGGAGAGGCGTCGAGGCCTCCGGTGGCGACGACGGCGGCCACGAGCGGCGGCGCGAGCGCGAAACCGATGTTGCCGCCGAGGGAGAACCAGCTCATGGCCGTGTTGCTGCCACCCGCGGCGGCTCGGGCCGCCCGGGCCGCCTCGGGATGGTAGGCGGCGACGCCGATTCCGGACACCGCGACCGCCACGAGCGTCAGCGCGTACGAACCGCCCACACCGCTCAGGGCCACACCGGCGCCCCCGGTCAGCGCGGCGAGCGGCAGCAGCCACGGCATCGGCCACCGGTCGGTGAGGACCCCGAACAGCGGCTGTACGACCGACGAGAGCAGGGACGCGGCCAGCACGATGCCCGAGGCCGCGGCATAGGTGTAGGCGCGCTCGGAGACGAAGTACGGCACGAGCGCGGCCACCGCCCCCTGGTACACGTCGACACAGACGTGCCCGAGGGACAGCAGGGTGATGGGACGGTTGAGGGAACGGGACACCTTGCGATCGTCCCGGGCCGGTGTCTGGCCCGCTTCCGATAATCTGCCTGCTTGTGTCGAACATCCGCCACACGCCGAAAGCGCCCACCCGGGCCAGAAGCCTGGCCGCCGGCGAACGTATCGACGCGCATCGGCACGACGAGCACCAGATCGCCTACGCCGGCTCCGGGATGGTGGCCGTGACCACGGACGCGGGCACCTGGTTCGCGCCGGGCACCCGTGCCATCTGGGTCCCCGCGGGCACCGTGCACGCCCACCGCGCCCACGGTCAGCTGGAACTGCACTTCGTGGGCCTGCCCGCCGCCGACAACCCGCTCGGTCTCGACGCTCCCGCCGTCCTCGCCGTCAGCCCCCTGCTGCGCGAGCTGATCCTCGCCTACACCCGCGACCCCGACGACGACACCCCCGAACGCCGCCGACTGCTCGCCGTGCTGCGCGACCAACTGCGCGCCTCGCCCCAGCAGCCGATGCGGCTGCCCACCCCCACGGACCCCCGCCTCGCCGCCGTCTGCGCGATCGTGCACGCGGACCCGGCCGAGCAGCGCACCCTTGCCGCCCTCGGCGCCGCGACCGGCGCTGGTGAACGCACCCTCAGCCGCCTCTTCCGAGACGAGTTCGGCATGACCTTCCCGCAATGGCGCACCCAGTCCCGCCTCTACCACGCCCTGCGCATGCTGGCCGACGACATCCCCGTCACCACCGTCGCCCACCGGTGCGGCTGGGCCTCCGCCAGCGCCTTCATCGATGTCTTCCGCCGCTCGTTCGGCTACACGCCGGGCACCCACAATCGCCGGACCTGGCATGGCGCGGACACCGGCCTCACCGCTGCCTCTACCCTCCGGTAACATCCCTCGTCAGGTCATCGGAGGAGGAACCGTGTCACGGTCCGAACGCTCGCCCCTGCTGCTCGCCGGCCTGTTGGCCGCAGCGGGTGTCACCCACTTCGCCGCACCACGCCAGTACGACGCGATCATCCCGGGCGCGCTGCCGGGCAACCCCAGGACATGGACCTACGCGAGCGGCGCCGCCGAACTCGCCCTCGCCGCCGCGGTCGCGCTGCCGCGCACGCGCAAGGCCGCCGCCCTCGCGACGGCCGCCTTCTTCGTCGGGGTCTTCCCCGCCAACGTCAAGATGGCGGTCGACTGGCGCCTCCGGCCCGTGTCCCAGAAGGCCGTGGCCATGGGACGGCTGCCGCTGCAGCTGCCCCTCGTCCTGTGGGCCCGCAGCATCGCGAAGAACGGGGAGGGCCGGGCATGAGCGAGCAGGTGAACGTCGGTGACCGGCTCGACGACTTCGAGCTGCCGGACGAGACCGGTACCCCGCGCAAGCTGTCCGAGCTGCTGGCCGACGGACCGGTCGTGCTCTTCTTCTACCCCGCGGCGCTGACCCCCGGCTGCACCGCGGAGGCCTGTCACTTCCGTGACCTGGCCGCCGAGTTCGCGGCCGTCGGCGCCCGGCCCGTGGGCATCAGCGGCGACACCGTGGAGAAGCAGCAGGAGTTCACCGGCCGCCACAACCTCGGCATGCCGCTGCTGTCCGACATCGACGGCACGATCCGCGAACGGTTCGGCGTGAAGCGCGGATTCAGCCTCGCGCCGACCAAGCGGGTCACCTTCGTGATCGCACAGGACCGCACCGTCCTCGAGGTCGTCCGCAGCGAACTGAGGATGAACACCCACGCCGACCGGGCTCTCAGCGCCTTGCGTGCACACCAGAAGTGACGGCCCGGGGGAGGAGGGCCGCAACGACTCCTCCTCCCCTCTCACCGTGCGCCGCGGGCGCTCACCCCTCCCCGTCGTCAGCGGCCACCTGGGCGAGCGTGCGGCCGCTGGTCACCGAGCGGGCCCGGCGCGGGTCCGGGGTGCCGTGGCCGCCCGACCCCGCGCCGCCGGCCTTCACCAGCAGCCAGGCCTCCCTGCCCTCGTCCTGCTCGCCGCGGAAGCGGGTCAGGGCGTACTCGCCGTGGAGCTTGGAGCCCTTGAGCCGGAAGCGTGCGTGTCCGTGTTCCAGGGACTCCTCGAAGTCGACGGAGCGCCCCTTCCGGTCGTGGCTCAGCGGCTCGTATACGCCGTGGTCCCACACGATCACCGTGCCGCCGCCGTACTCGCCCTCGGGGATCACACCCTCGAACTCCTCGTACTCCAGCGGATGATCCTCCGTGGGCACGGCGAGCCGTTTGTCGTGCGGGTCGTCGGAGGGGCCCTTGGGGACGGACCACGACTTCAGTACGTCCCCGACCTGGAGCCGGAAGTCGAAATGCATGGTGCTGGCGTCGTGGATCTGCACGACGAACCGGGGCTCGGCGTCCGTGCCGGACGCCTGCCCTCGCGGTTCGCCCGTCCGTCCGAAGTCGCGCTTGTGGTGGTAGTCCCGCAGCCCGTTCCGCTCGGCCACCTCCGGCTCCTTCCGTGAACCTGTGCCGTGGGTGGCCGAGTACCCGGTCAGGCGCCTCAGAACTCCTCGTGCACCTCGGGGTCCCCGCCGATGCGCCGGTGGGGCCGGTCGGCGATCGCGTCGAGCTGGGAGGCGTCCAGTTCGAAGCCGAAGACGTCGAGATTCTGCCGCTGTCGTTCGGGGTCGGAGGACTTGGGGATGGGGACCGCGCCCAGCTGGGTGTGCCAGCGCAGGACGACCTGCCCGGGAGTGACGCCGAGGGACTCGGCGACGGCGACGAGGGTGGGGTCCTGCAACAAACTGCTGCCGCGCCCGAGGGGGCTCCAGCTCTCCGTGAGAATGCCCTTGGCGGCGTGGAAGGCGCGCAGCTCCTCCTGCGGGAAGAGGGGGTGCAGCTCGATCTGGTTGACGGACGGCAGCACCCCGGTCTCCTTCTCCAGCCGCTCGATGTGCTCGGCGGTGAAGTTGGAGACGCCGATGGAGCGGACCAGGCCCTCCTCGCGGAGCTTGATCATGGCCCGCCAGGAGTCGACGTACTTGTCGACGCGGGGCAGCGGCCAGTGGATCAGATACAGGTCGACGTACTCCACGCCGAGCCGATTGCGGGACTCCTCGAAGGAGGCGAGGGTCTCCTCGTAGCCGTGGTGGCGGCCCGGGAGCTTCGTCGTCAGCACGATCCCCTCGCGGCCGACGCCGCTGCGGGCGACACCCCGGCCCACGCCGGACTCGTTGCGGTAGTTGGTGGCCGTGTCGACCAGGCGGTAGCCCGCCTCCAGGGCCTCGGACACGGCGCCCTCCGCCTCCTCGTCGCTCATCGGCCAGGTGCCCAGGCCGAGGGCGGGCAGCGTCGTGCCGTCGTTGAGCTGGTGTGCCGGGATGCTGATCACCGTGGGACCTTTCCTCGACTGTGCCGTACCCCCAGCCTCACGGATAGTGTGAGTTGTGATCAACCGGGTGGGGGTGCCCGTCGGGGCGAGCATCGGAGCGGGTATGACGACGGAGCGGGACACGGTGACGGACGCCGCGCGGGCCGCGGGCATCGGGGTGCGACCGGTCGCCGGGCACATCGGGGCGGAGATCACGGGAGTCGATCTGGCCGGTGACCTGGATGATGCCGTGGTCGCCGCGATCCGGGCGGCGGTGCTGCGCTGGAAGGTGGTGTTCTTCCGCGGGCAGCGGCTCGACCATGCGGGGCATGTGGCGTTCGCGCGGCGGTTCGGCGAGACCGTCGTGCTCGGCAAGCGGGGCAGTGCCTCGCCGCCGGACTTCCCCGAGGTCGAGACGACCGCCGACCGGCTGGAGCTGGGTGGGAAGTTCGGCATGGAGCACGAGGAGTGGCTGCAGCGCCGGCGGCACACGCTGCTGCGCGGCTGGCACTGCGACCACGGCGCCCGCATCGACCCACCGGCGGCGACGATCCTGCGCGCCGAGACGGTACCGCCCTACGGCGGCGACACCACCTGGTCCAATCTCGCCGCCGCCTACGCCGGACTGTCCGCTCCGGTACGGGAGTTCGTCGACGGACTGCGGGCCGAGCACCGGCTCGGCGTCGGCTACCAGCCACGGCCCGGCGACGACTCGTATCTACGGCATCTGCTGGACCACCAGGTCGCCTCGGTGCACCCGCTGGTCCGGGTCCACCCGGAGACGGGGGAGCGGGTGCTGTTCGTCAACGGCTACTACCTGGAGCAGATCACTGGCGTCTCCCGCCCCGAGAGCCGGGCCCTGCTCGACATGCTGCTGGAGCAGGCGGTCAGACCCGAGTACACGGTGCGCTTCCGCTGGGAGCCGGGCAGCGTGGCCTTCTGGGACAACCGCGCCACCATTCACCTCGCGCCCAGCGACAACGCGCACCTGGACTTTCCGCGGATCATGCACCGCGTGATGCTCACGGGCGACATCCCGGTCGGCGTGGACGGCAGGCCCTCGGAGCCGGTCGTGGGAACCCGACCCGGGCGCTGGTGACGTCAGTTCGACGTCCGCCAGCCCAGCGCCGGACCGAGCTTCGTGGCCATGTCGGTGAGGATCTGCACGTAGTCCTCGTGCTCGAAGGTGAACGGCAGGGCGAACGCGACCTCGTCGACCTCGCGGAACGCGGCGTGTGCGCGGAGGCGTTCGGCGATCTCCTCGGAGGTGCCGACGATGTCCGGTGCGAACAGCAGACGGGCCGGGCCCTGCGGTGACGTCGTACGGGGGGTGCGCTTGGCCGCGTACTCCTCGTACCTGGCGCGCTGTTCGGGGGTGGCGGAGTCGGTGGGGATGACGACCAGGCCCTGGGAGACGCGGGCGTTCTCGCCGTCGGGGTGGTGGGCGCGGAAGGCGCGGATGTGCGAGAGCTGGATCTCCGCGAAGTCGAAGTCCGGCCCTTCGGCCCCTTCCGCCTTGACGACACTGCTGACCAGGAAGTTCATGCCCTGCTCGCCCGCCCAGCGCGCCGAGCCCAGGCTGCCGCCGCCGTACCACATCCGGCGTCCCAGACCGGGGGAGTGCGGCTGCACGTGGTCGGAGAACGTTTCGAAGCCCTCGACGCCGCTGAAGCGGGTGGCGCTCTCGCCCCGTACGAAGGCCAGCAGGCGCCGCACCCGCTCGTAGGAGAAGTCCTCGGCGTCGGCGGTGTCCGGGTACAGCGCCTCCTTGACCTGCTCGTAGTGCATCGGCGGGCCCACGCTGACACCTGGGTTGACGCGTCCGCCGGACAGGACGTCCACCGTGGCCAGGTCCTCGGCCAGCCGCAGCGGGTTCTCCCAGCCGAGGGGGATGACTGCTGTGCCGAGCTCGATACGGCTGGTGCGCTGCGAGGCCGCCGCCATGACGGCGACGGGGGAGGAGATGCCGTACTGGAGATGGCGGTGGCGCAGCCACGCGCTGTCGAAACCGAGCCGCTCGCCCAGCTCGATGATCTCCAGCGTGGACTCGTGTCCCCGGCGCGGATCGGCCTCGTCGAACAGCCCGATGGTCAGGAAGCCCAGCTTGCGCAGGGGGCGTGAGGTCGGCGGCATGGGCCCCTCCGTCATTGATCGTTCCAAGGTGTACGGAGGTGCAAACTGCGCCGCGCCCGGTGGTGTTCCCTGGTCAGCGGGTGCTCAGGCCAGGGGTATGGCCACCTCGTCCTCGACCGGGGGGTCGATCTCCTGGGCGCGGTTGCCGGTGGCCGCGAAACAGCGGAGCCGGACGGCCTCCGGGGTGACGTCCAGCCGCAGGAAGCACTTGAAGAAGGGCGGGCTGTAGGTCGCCGAACTCGGCGAGAACAGCTGTGTGTAGATCTTGCGGACCGGCAGGCGGAAGCGTGAGGTGCGGTCGGGGCGGCCGCCCGCGCCGAGCAGAGAGGCCACGATACGGGCGCGGCGGGTGACGCGCACCGGTTCGCCCGGGGTACGGGTGGACGGGATGCCGAGCCGCTCGGCGATCACGGCCATCGCCTCGGCCTCGGAGAGGGCGAACAGACGCCGCAGCCGCAGTCGGCGGCCGTAGAGCCCGCTGTAGAAGGCGAGGGAGTCGCCGCGCAGCGGATAGCAGCGGAAGTCCTTCTCGGTGACGTTCGCGATGTCGATGCGGGGGATGGTGTGGGTGGCGTGCATGAACGCCCCGCCGCCGCCCGCCACGACGTACTGGATCGTGCGGCCGTCCACCTGGACCGGATAGCGCTGGTAGTTGTGGATGTCGCCGCCTATCGCCGCCACGTAGTGGTGGTCGGGGTCGCGGACGATGTCGTCGACGGTGCCGTGGTCGCCCTCGATGGTGCACGGGTGGTGCTCCCCGTCGACGTACAGGGGCGAGCCCGTGATCAGAATCTTGGGGCGGGGGCCCTGGGACACCTCGCGCAGCCAGGCGCCCTGTTCGGCGTCGATCGTGCCGAGCAGACCGGTGTCGATACCTATGATCCGCAGCGGTCCGGCGTCGACGGCCCAGTACGGGCCCGGCTGGACGGCCTGTTGGGCCGGGGCCGAGCGCAACTGCCGCGCCTGGTCGAGGTGTTGACCGTCCGTCGGACGCGGGCGGTGCCACAGGAGGTTGCGTATCCAGGCCCGGGACAGCGGGCGCGGCGCCGGTTCCGGGGCGAGCGGCGGGGCGTCATCGCAGAAGACGCGCATGAACGCGCCGAGGCCCTCGTACCAGTCGTGGTTGCCGGGTATGGCGTAGATCGGCGCCCGGTAGTCCTGGTACGGGCGGAAGAAGTTGGTGCCGTAGTCGTCCGCGCTGCCCACCGGATAGATGACGTCGCTCGCGACGACGGCGAAGTCCGTGTCCTGACTGACCTTCAGAAAGCCCGGCACGACGGCGTATTGCGGGTCGTCGCCCTCTCCGGTGTCACCGATGACCATGAAGGAGAACCGGTCCTGGTCGGTACGCCGGATCACCTTGTCGGCGGGCGCCCCGGCGGCCTCGCGCTGGGCCACCCACCGGCTGCGGGTGCGGCCGGTGGGGTCCCCGAACCAGGAGGCCAGCACGCCGTTGCGGGCGGCCCACAGCGTCCTGGGGCTGAGCCAGGAGACCTTCTCGACCCTGGGCGGCATGAGTTGCTTGTAGGCGCCGCGCTCGGCTGTGCCCCAGCCGGCGCCTTCGGCGGTATCGCGTGAGGAGTCAGACACCGGTGAACCGTAACAACGATCAAGTTGGCGCGGAGAAGGGGACTGCGGATCACCAGTCCTGGCTGGTGGGCGGCGGGGCCCACTGCGGCGTGGGCGGCTGCGGGGCGGTTGGGTACTGGTCCTGTCGCGGGTAGGCCTGTTCCTGTCGCGGGTAGGCCTGTTCCTGTCGGGGGCGGGCCGCGATCACCGGACCGCCGAGCAGTGCGTTGCTGTGCTGAGGCGCTGGCTCCTGGATATCGTCGGCCGCAGAAGTCCCCTGCCGTGTACCGGACTTGGCCTGCGACTCGTTCCACTCGCCGTCGCCCAGCACCAGGAGCGGGTCGAACATGACCACCACTCCGGCCAGCAGCAGGAACGCGGCCGGTCCCACGAGCATGGGGAACAGCAGCGAACCGGGGGAGTCCCCGGAGAAGGATCCGTCGCCTGTGCCGTGCACATGGACGCTGACGGCGGCCATGGCCGTGTAGTGCATGCCGGACACCGCCACGCCCATGACCAGGCTGGCGCCGAGACTCGCCATGAAGCCCCGGATGCTGACCGCCGCCCACAGTGCGGCGGTGGCGGCGACGATCGCGATGACGACGGACAGGATGACGGTGAAGGTGTCGAGTTCGATGTCCCCGTTCACCTGCACCGCGGCCATACCGAGGTAGTGCATGGCGGCCACGCCGATACCGGTGATCACACCGGCGACGGCCAGGGTGATCTTGCCGGCACCGCGGTAGCCGACGATGAACACGCCGATGCCGACCACCACGATGGCGACGGCCAGGCTCAGCAGGGTGAGCCCCCTGTCGTAGCGGATTCCGGTCTCCGCCACCTCGAAACCCAGCATGGCGATGAAGTGCATCGTCCAGATGCCGCTGCCGATGGCCGCGGCGCCCAACGCCAGCCAACCGGCCTTCCACGACTGATCGTTGCGCAGGGACCGGACGATGCAGCGCAGTCCCAGTGCTCCCCCCAAGCAGGCTATGAGATACGCCGCCACCGGCGTCACCGCGCCATAGCGAAACCCGTCGACCGTGCCTTGCATGTGTCAACTCCCCCCAGAGTCATGCAGATTGTGGAGCATTGTCTACGGGTAGGTGTGGCGTGAATGCAAGGTATTACCGCCGGTAACTGAACGATTCTCAACTCTCACTGGTGAACTTTGGTCGCCGTGGGTCGAGTTTCATTCATCCGCCATGTTCAGGTGTCATATGCGCAGGGAAACCGCGGCGTGTTTGAGTCCGGCTGAGGCGTGTACGCGAGGTGTATGACTCAGTCCATGCGTGAGACAGAGCGCAAGTACGACGCTCCGTCGGCCGATGACGACTCGTGGCTCCCGGACCTCACGGGCGTGGGCGGCATCGCGTCGGTCGTGCAGACGGGTACCCACGAGCTCGACGCCGTGTACCACGACACCGCGGACCTGCGTCTGGCCGGAGCATCCGCCACGCTGCGCCGCAGGACGGGCGGAGCCGACGCCGGCTGGCACCTGAAGCTGCCCCTGTCGGGCGACAGCCGCGAGGAAGTGCAGGCCCCGCTGTCGGACAGCCTCCCGGACGACCTGCGCGAGCTGGCGCTGTCACGCACCCGTGGTGCGGAGCTGAGGCCGGTCGTGCGCATCCGGTCCACCCGCACCACCCGGCAGCTCGTCGACCCCGACGGCACGGTCCTGGCCGAACTGACCGTCGACGGCGTACGGGCTCAGTCCCTGAGCGGAACACCCACCCTGGCCGCCTGGACCGAGATGGAGGTCGAGCTCGCCGAGGGCACCGATCCGGCGCTGCTGGACGCCGTGGAGAAGGCGCTGGCCAAGAGCGGCGTCGACCGGGCGGCCAGTCCCTCCAAGCTGGCCCGTGCCCTGGAGACGACGGGACTCCAGGCACCGCGCATACCCGCTCCCCGCGCGGAGAAGGTCGTGTCCGGCTCGGCCGGCGACAAGGTGCTCGGATACCTGGACCGTCAGGTGCGCGCCCTGGTGAACCTCGATCCCGCCGTACGCCGCCATCGGCCGGACTCGGTGCACAAAATGCGCGTCGCCTGCCGCCGGCTGCGCAGCACCCTGCGCTCGTACCGCTCGGTCTTGGACCGCGAGGTGACCGACCCGATCCGCGCCAACCTCAAGTGGCTGGGCGGTGAGCTGGGTGCGGAGCGTGACCAGGAAGTGCTCGTGAAGAGGATCGGCTCACGGGTCGACGCCCTGCCCCCGGAGCTGGTCCTCGGACCCGTCGCCGCCCGCTTGCGCGCATGGAACGTCGCCCGAGCCGACGAGGCGCACCGGCGCAGCCTCGAGGCCCTGAACAAACCCCGGTACCTGGCCCTCCTGGACTCCCTGGCCACGCTCACAAACCGGCCGCCGCTGCGCCGCCAGGCCGCCCGCGCGCCGGAGAAGGTGATGGTCAAGGCGATCCTGAAGGAGTACGACCGCCTCGCCGCCCGGATCGCCCGCGCGCTGGAACTCTCGCCCGGCAAGGAACGCGACGTCGCCCTCCACGAGGCCCGCAAGGCGGCCAAGAAGACCCGTTACGCCACCGAACCGGCGCGCTCGGTGCTCGGCAAGCCGGCGAAGCGGCTCGGTGAGCGGGTGAAGTCCGTGCAGAAGGTGCTCGGGGAGCACCAGGACACCGTCGTCGCCCGGGACGCCCTGCGGAAGCTGGCCGTGTCCGCACATGCCGCCGCGGAGCCCGGCTTCACCTGGGGCCTGCTCTACGGCTGGCAGCAGGCAGTGGCCGCCGAGGACGAACGGGACCTGCCGGCCGTGTGGACGAAGGCCTCGAAGCCCGGCCTGCGCAAGAAGCTGTCCAGCTGACCGTGACCTGTCCCGCACTGGCAGGATTGCTTCGCAGCACACGACCAGGAGGTTCCGTTCATGTCCAAGCCGCCGCTTCCGCCCGAGGCGCAGGAACTGCTCGCCCGTCCCAACCCGGCGATCATGGCCACCCTGCGTTCCGACGGCGCACCGGTCTCCACCCCCACCTGGTACGTATGGGAGGACGGCCGCGTCCTGATCAGCCTGGACGAGGGCCGGGTCCGCCTGAAGCACCTGCGCAACGACCCCCGCGTGACGCTCACCGTCCTCGACGGCGACGACTGGTACACGCACGTCACACTCATCGGCCGGGTCGCCGAGATGCACGACGACCAGGGCCTCGCCGACATCGACCGCATCGCGACCCACTACACCGGCAAGCCCTACCCCGACCGGGTACGCGCCCGGGTCAGCGCCTGGATCGAGGTCGAGCGCTGGCACGGCTGGGGCGCCCAGAAGGACAGCGGCCGGGCGTCGAGCTGAGCGCCAGACTGATCCACGGTCCGGTACGCCCCGCGCCGGGCCGTAGACCACATTGCGCCCGGTGACGACTGCGGCAGCGCACCATTCGAGCACAGTCCCCGCACAGTTCGGCATGGCAATGTCGCCCCATGTCAGCAAGTGCTGTGGCCCGTGGGGCCGGGGTTCGTGTGCTCATCGTCGATGACGAGCCCGAGCTCACCGAGCTGTTGTCGGCGGCCGTCGCCGAGGCGGGGTGGCGGCCGTTCACGGCGGGGGACGGCCGGGGTGCGCTGCGTGTGACCCGGGCCTGCGCGCCGCACGTCGTCGTCCTCGACGGCATGCTTCCCGACGTGGACGGGGTCGAGGTGCTGCGCCGTCTGCGGGGCGAGAACGCGAAGGTGCCCGTGCTGATGCTCACCGCGCGGGACGCGCTGGAGCACCGGATCGACGGCCTGTCGGCGGGCGCGGACGACTATGTGACCAAGCCGTTCTCGCTGGAGGAGGTCATGCTCCGGCTGCGCGGACTGCTGCGCCGCGCCGGGACGGGCGAGGAGGCGTACGACGACGGACCCGTACGGGTGCTGGGCGACCTCGTGGCCGCCGAGCGGACGCGCGAGGTGCAGCGCGGCGGGACCCCGGTCCCGCTCACCGCCAAGGAGTTCGACCTGCTCTGGTTCCTGCTGGGCCACCCCCACCAGGTGCTGAGCAAGGCGCAGATCCTCGACCACGTCTGGAACGCCTCGTTCGACGGGGAGGGCAATCTCGTCGAGGTCTACGTGTACAGCCTGCGCGCGAAGATCGACAAAGGGCGGCCGTCGATGATCCGCACGGTGCGTGGCGTCGGTTATGTGATCAGGGCCGCGGAGGACTGAGATCGAGGCCTGTGACCGCACCGGCCGGCGAGGGCGCTCATTGCGGGCCCGTCTGGTGTTCTTCCTCTCCGTGACGATGGTCGTCGTCTGCGGCGCCATGGCGTCGGCCACGGTGGTCGTCCAGCGTGCTGATCTGCTGGCGGACCTGGACCGGCGTGTCACCGATGCGGCCGAGCGCAGCCAGGGCGGTCTGCAGTACAGGACGGGCGGCGCGACCGATCTGGGATTCCTCGACGAGCGCGGACAGCCCGTCGGAACCCTCGCCGCCCGCTTCGACGACGACGGACGGGTCATCGCCGCCGAGGTGGTCACCGGCGACGGACGCCGGAAGGTCCTCTCCACCGCCCAGCGTGCCGCCCTCGCCGGGATCGCCCCGGACGGCTCGCTGCACACGCGCACCGTCCCGGACCTGGGGACGTATCGACTCACCGCCCTCGCGGGCGACGGCGTTCCCGTGCTGGCCGGGCTGCCGATGGACGACGTCCAGAGTGTCATCGACGACCTCGTCGTGGTCGAAGCCGTGATCACCGCCCTCGGACTCGCCGTCGCCGGCGGGGTGTCCGCGGTGGTCGTCCGGCGTCAACTGCGGCCGCTGGCACGGGTGGCGGCCACCGCCGTCGAGGTCGCACGCGTGCCGCTCGACCGGGGCGAGGTCGGCGCACTCACGCGGGTCCCGGCCCGGGACACCGACCCCGGCACCGAGGCCGGGCAGGTCGGCGCCGCCCTCAACCGTCTGATCGACCACGTCGAGCATGCGATCGCCGCACGTCAGCATGGAGAGGAGGCCATGCGTCGCTTCCTGGCCGACGCCAGTCACGAACTGCGCACACCGCTCGCGTCGATCGCCGGGTACGCCGAGTTGATGGACCGCGGCAGCGAGCGGATCGACCCCGAGCTGGCCTGGCGGCGGGTCTCCGCCCAGTCGGCGCGTATGTCGGGACTGGTGGAGGACCTGCTGCTGCTCGCCCGCCTCGACGAGGGGCGGCCCCTGCAGCAGGCGGAGGTGAACGTGGCGACCCTGGTCGCCGAGGCCGTATGGGACGCGCGGGCGGCGGGGAGCGATCACGAGTGGCAGCTCGCGCTGCGTCTCGACGGCGGCCGGGCATCGGTGGTCGGCGATGCGGCCCGGCTGCATCAGGTGGTGGCCAATCTGCTGGCCAACGCCCGTCTGCACACACCGGCGGGCACCAGGGTCACGGTCGTCGTCGAGGCCACGGACGCTGACTGTGTGATCCGCGTCCAGGACGACGGCCCCGGCATTCCCGCGGACCTCCTCCCGTCGGTCTTCGAGCGGTTCACCCGAGGCGACACCTCCCGCAACCGCGCAACCGGCGGCTCCGGCCTGGGCCTTGCCATCGCCACGGCCATCACTCAGGCCCACGGCGGGCGCATCGAGGCGCAGAGCGGGCCGGAACACACCGAGTTCGCCGTACGGCTGCCGGCTGCCGGACCTACGTCCGACACGACAGCACCCGAACTCTAAGCGTCTGCACAGAAGCCCAGTTCAGGGCGGCGCCGACGGCCTGACTTGCCCGATTTTTCGTACCACGTCCGGGCTCCGACTTCAGGTGTGCCTCAGCTTGGTCCGCGACAGTCGTGGCTCCACGGCGGTCCGGCAGGGACACGCCACGACGAAGGGAAGCGCGACGATGACCGAGCTCGACGCCGCAGAGCCGACCGACCGGGAGCCGCACTCCGACGGTGCTGACAGCGCCCGTGCGAGCCGCCGCACCTTCATGCGCAAGGTCTTTTTCGCGAGCGGTGCCACGGCGCTGGTCACGATGGGCGGTGCCGGCGCGTGGGCCGCGACGGCCGACGACACCACCGGCACGGCCGACGCATCGGCCAGTCCCGCGCCGAGCGGTGCTCCCAGCGGTGGCCCGGGCGGCGGCGCGGGCGGACCCGGCAACCAGTCGATCACCGAGGAGTTCTTCGGTCTGACGACCGACGGCAAGCGGATCGACGACCTGTTCACCATCCACTCCACCAAGGTCGACACCGCCCCGGTGATCTCCGCGGCCAAGGCATTCCTGGCCGGGCTCTCCGACACCCAGAGGTCCTCGACCCAGTTCACGGTCCACTCCACCGAGTGGCGGCTGTGGAGCAACGTCGACTCCTACGAACGCCAGGGCGTCTCCCTCGCCGACCTGAGCGACGATCAGAAGGCGCTGGGTACAGCCCTGTTGAAGGCTGCGCTGAGCGCGGACGGCCTGGAGACCACGGAGAAGATCCGCAGGATCAACCAGGCGGCCGGCGAGGCGATCGACAACACCGACTCCTTCAACGAGGACGCCTACTACTGGACCGTGATGGGCACGCCGTCGGACAGCGAGCCGTGGGGCTTCCAGTTCGACGGCCACCACCTGGTCCTCAACTACTTCGTCCTCGGCGACCAGGTCGTGATGAGCCCCTGCTTCTGGGGCTCGGAACCCACGTCCATGAAGATCGACGGCGAGACGGTCACCGTCTGCCACGAGGAGGTCCTCGCGAGCCTCGCCTTCATCAACTCCCTGACCGAGGCGCAGCAGAAGGTCGCCATCGCCTCCCCGACCAAGTCCAACGAGTCCATGAAGGCCGGGGCCTTCTCCGACAACACGGTCCAGGCGTACGAAGGCATACGAGGCAGCGCCCTCACCGGCGCCCAGAAGGCGAAGCTCCTCGCCATCGTCGAGGCCTTCGTCGGGCGGGCGAAGGCCGACGCCGCAAAGGTCCGGATGGCCGAGGTCCGCAAGCATCTCGACGACACCTTTGCCACCTGGTCGGGCGGCACCGCGGACGACGCCGCCTTCTACGTCCGGGTGCACAGCCCGGTGGTGTGGGTCGAGGTGGACTGCCAGGCACCGGGCCCGCTCGCCGGCGCCTACGGCGCGACCCAGGGAAGCGGCCCGACCCAGATGCACGTCCACTCCGTCATCCGCACCCCGAACGGCAACGACTACGGAAAGGAACTCCTGCGGCAGCACTACCTGACCTCACCCCACCACCGGTGAGGGACTGCCACTGCCACTGCCACTGCCGCCGGTCGCCGTGAGCCGGTAGGCGTGACGGCCGCGGGTGATCCAGGTGAGCCAGGCCAGCAGCAGTGCGAGGGCGAGGGTGACGCCGGCGTAGTTGAAGGACTCGGTGGTGATGGGTGCCGACTGTGGCAGGCAGAAGACGACCGTGATGACGACGACGTAGGCGACGGCGATGACGCCGATCGGGCGGCGCCAGCGGCCGAGACTCCAGGGCCCCGGGCGGTAGTGCTGCCCTTTGCGCAGGGCGAGGTAGACGGGGATGCCGTAGGCGGGGATCATGCCGACCGCGTTGATCGCGGTGATGGCACCGTAGGCGGCGGGCGACCACAGGGCGGGCAGGGCCAGCACGAAGGGGACGCTGATCGCGAGCCATACGGCGGGTACGGGGGTCCTGGTACGGCTGCTGACCCGCCGCCAGGTCCGCCAGCCCGGGAGGGCGCGGCTGCGGGAGAAGGCGTAGATCATGCGGCTCGTGGCGGCGACCTCGGCGTTGCCGCAGAACAGCATCGCCACGATGACGACCAGGAGCAGCGACTTGGCGCCGTTGGCGCCCAGGACGTCGAGGAAGATCTGCGCGGGCGGCACGCCGGTGGCGGTGTTCCGGGTGGCGTCGTAGTCCTGGATGGCGGCGAGCATCCCGGCCAGCAGGACGAAGCCCGCGATCCAGGAGACGGTCACGGCGTGGACGATGCCCCTGGGGGCGGAGGTCTGCGCCTCGGTCGTCTCTTCGGCGACATGGGCGCTGGCGTCGTAGCCGCAGAAGGTGTAGCCCGCGAGCAGGGCACCGATCAGGCAGACGTACAGCGGGCTGGTGAAGCCCGTGTCGTTGTTGAAGTGGGTGAGGACGAACCGCACCGACCGGTGGTGGGCCGGGGCGAGGGTGAGGGCGCCGACGATGACGGCGACCCCTGCCAACTGCCACCACACCGAGATCGAGTTGAGCACGGTGACCAGGCGCACGCCGCGCAGGTTCAGCAGGCCGTGCAGCAGCAGGATGCACCCGAAGACGACGAGGGTGGTGGTGTCGGTGGGCGTCACGTCCCACTGCAGTTGGGCGAAGGCGCCGATGAAGGTCGCGGCGCCGTAGTCGATCCCCGCTATGGCGCCCAGCAGGCCCAGCAGGTTGAGCCAGCCGGTGGTCCAGCCCCAGCGGGGGCCGCCGAGCCTGTCGGCCATGAAGTACGGTCCACCGCTGGTGGGGTAGGCGGAGACGACGTCCGCCAGGGACATCCCGACGAGCAGCGTCATGAAGCCGATGACGACCCAGCTGCCGAGCATGACCGCGGGACCGCCGTGGTCCAGGCCGTAGCCGAACAGACTCATGCCGCCGGCCAGGATGCAGATGACGGAGAAGCTGATCGCGAAATTGCCGAACACGCCCATTCTGCGGGCGAGTTCGGCCCTGATGCCGAGCCGTGCCAGGACGGTGTCGTCCTGAGCCGTGGTCGGTGCCGCTGTGCTGCGAGACATCACAGTTCCCCCGTAGTCGACGATCGTGCCTTCCCTGTCTCCGTTCCCCGAGTGACACGTGATGACTCGTCAGCAGCCTGGGGCAGGGTGGACGCGCGGTGCGCTGCGCCATCATTTCGGCGTCGAACGGGAGTTGTTCCGGGCGGTGTTCGAGCAGCGCCCCGCCATCCTCGGCGGGGCCACCCGGTGTGGCGCGCGATCGAGGTTGGCCCGCTCATCGATCAGGCGCCGGATGCGCGGCCGGTGCGTTCGCCCTCTGGCGCGCGCGGGCGGACATGTAGCGGGCCGCCGCGGCCGCGCACGACCCGGCCCGCGATCGGCATTGCGCTGCGCGGAAGACGCCCCCTCAGCCCGGCGCGATCTCCGAGATCAGCGCCCTCACCCGCGCTTCGATCGCGTCGCGGATCGTGCGTACCACCTCGACGTCCTGACCCGCGGGATCGTCGAGCTGCCAGTCGAGGTATCGCTTGCCGGGGAAGACCGGACAGGCGTCGCCGCACCCCATGGTGATCACGACGTCGGAGGCCTGGACGGCTTGCGTGGTGAGGATCTTCGGGGTCCTGGCGGAGAGGTCGATGCCGATCTCGTCCATCGCCGCGACCACGGCAGGGTTGACGGTTTCGGCGGGCGCGGAACCGGCGGAGCGGACGTCGACGCGGTCGCCCGCGAGGTGTTCGAGGAAAGCGGCCGCCATCTGGGATCGGCCCGCGTTGTGGACGCAGACGAACAGTACGGAGGGGCGCGCGGGCCGGTCGTTCACGGTGGGAGCCTTTCTGGTGGAGCCGGCCGGCCGCGAACCCGTCCTGGCCGGCTCGTCGGCGAGCGGGACGTTCAGGCGTCGGCGCCCGCGGTCCGTGCCGTGGTGAGGAATTCTCCGAGCCGGTCCAGGACACCGGGCAGCACCCAGTAGTAGACCCAGGTCCCACGCCGCTCGCAGTCGATGAGTCCGGCCTGCCTCAGGAGCTTGAGGTGGTGGGAGACGGTCGGCTGGGACAGGTCGAAGGCCGGGGTCAGGTCGCACACGCAGATCTCGCCGCCCTCTCCCCGCGAGGCGATCATCGACATCAGCCGCAACCGGATCGGGTCGCCCAGAGCCTTGAACACCCTGGCCAGCTCGACCGCCCGGTCCTCGTCCAGCGGTGCGGCGGACAGTCCGGGGCAGCAGGCGCCGACCTGGCCGATCACCACCAGCGCTTCCTTCGTCGTCTCCTTCGTCATCCTTCTATATTGACGTTCATCGATCCAAGGCGCAAGCTTGAATCGATGAACGTCAATACAGGCCGACCCGGGGCGCAGTGCGCCTGCGTCCCCTCATCCAGGAGTGCGTCATGAGCGATCAGAGCACCGACCTGCGGGAAACCGTCCGTCAGAGGTACGCGGCGGCGGCCACGAAGGTCACCGTCGGCGGCACCGGCTGCTGCGGACCCGAACCGGTCGAGACCGACGAGAACTTCGGCTCGACCCTGTACGCCGCGGACGAGCGCGAGGCGCTGCCCGCCGAGGCCCTCGCCGCCTCCCTCGGCTGCGGCAACCCCACCGCCGTCGCGGAACTGCGCGCGGGCGAGCGCGTTCTGGACCTGGGCTCGGGCGGCGGCATCGACGTCCTGCTGTCCGCCCGCCGCGTGGGTCCCACCGGGAAGGCGTACGGACTGGACATGACGGAGGAGATGCTCGCCCTGGCTCTCGCCAACGCGGCGAAGGCGGGCGCGACGAACGTGGAGTTCCTCAAGGGCACCATCGAGGCCGTCCCGCTGCCCGCGAACACGATCGACGTCGTCATCTCCAACTGCGTCATCAACCTGTCCACCGACAAGCCGGCCGTCTTCGCCGAGACCTTCCGGGTGCTCAGGCCGGGCGGCAGGTTCGGCGTGTCCGACATCGTCGCCGACGACACGCTCACCCCCGACCAGCGTGCCGAGCGCGGGGACTACGTCGGCTGCATCGCCGGTGCCCTCTCCTTCTCGGAATACCGCCGGGGCCTGGAGGCCGCAGGCTTCACGGACATCGAGATCACGCCGACCCAGCCGGTCGCCGACGGCATGCACTCCGCGCTCGTCCGCGCCGTCAAGCCCCGCTGAGCCCATCCGGCGTACCGCCAAGTCCCATGCATCCAGGGCTGCTTGGGGCGACGACCCTAGGTCTTGCCGCCGCACAGAGGGATAACCCTCGATTGGCCCTCAAGTCGCTGGCATGACCTGGTCAAGGCTGTCATTCTCCGTTCAACGGCCGCACCCACCCCCCACGTTCTCACCAAGCTGTGACGGTCTCGCACAGCTCTGCTCGTCCCGGTCAGTACACCCGTCTGCCCGGTCTGTCCTGGCCGCCCCCACGCGGCCGCAGCAGTAGGAGAACGAGTGAGACGCATCCCCCGCACATGGACCGCGGTCGGAGCCCTGGCCTCCACCGCGGCCCTCCTCGCCGTCGGCATCCAGTCGGTTCCGGCGAACGCCGCCCCCGCGGCTCCCCACCCCAGCCCCCTGCGCACCGGGGGCCTGGAGATGAAGCTGACCGGCGCGCAGCACAGCGCGCTGATCAAGAGCGCACAGCAGAAGACCGCGGCGACCGCCCGCTCCATAGGCCTCGGCGCCAAGGAGAAGCTCGTCGTCAAGGACGTCGTCAAGGACAACGACGGCACCGTGCACACCCGTTACGAGCGGACCTACGCCGGTCTGCCCGTCCTCGGCGGCGACCTGGTCGTGCACACTCCGCCCGCCTCTCTGGCCAAGGGCACGGTGAGCACGACCTTCAACAACAAGCACACCATCAAGGTCGCCTCGACCACGGCGACCTTCACCAAGTCGGCCGCCCAGGCCAAGGCCCTCATGACGGCGCGGGCCCTCGACGCCGAGCGGCCCTCCGCCGACAGTGCCCGCAAGGTGATCTGGGCGGGCGACGGCACCCCCAGGCTCGCCTGGGAGACGGTGGTCGGCGGACTGCAGGACGACGGCACACCGAGCCGGCTGCACGTCGTCACCGACGCCACCACCGGCAAGGAGCTCGGCCGGTTCCAGGACATCAAGACGGGCACCGGCCACACCCAGTACAGCGGCACGGTCACGCTGAACACCACGCTGTCCGGCTCGACGTACCAGCTGAACGACAGCACGCGCGGCGGCCACAAGACGTACAACCTCAACCGGGCCACCTCGGGCACCGGCACCCTGATGACCGACTCCGACGACGTCTGGGGGGACGGTACGGGGTCCAACACGCAGACCGCCGGCGCGGACGCGGCCTACGGCGCCCAGGAGACCTGGGACTTCTACAAGAACACCTTCGGCCGCAGCGGCATCAGGAACGACGGCGCCGCGGCCTACTCCCGGGTCCACTACAGCAGCGGCTACGTCAACGCCTTCTGGGACGACAGCTGCTTCTGCATGACCTACGGCGACGGCTCCGGCAACACCCACGCGCTGACCTCGCTCGACGTGGCCGGACACGAGATGAGCCACGGCGTCACCTCGAACACCGCGGGCCTCGACTACACCGGAGAATCGGGCGGGTTGAACGAGGCGACCTCCGACATCTTCGGCACCGGCGTGGAGTTCTACGCCAACAACAGCAGTGACGTCGGCGACTACCTCATCGGCGAGAAGATCGACATCAACGGCGACGGCTCGCCGCTGCGTTACATGGACAAGCCGAGCAAGGACGGCGGCTCCGCCGACAGTTGGTACTCGGGCGTCGGCAACCTCGACGTGCACTACTCCTCGGGTCCGGCGAACCACATGTTCTACCTGCTCTCCGAGGGCAGCGGCACCAAGACCATCAACGGCGTCACCTACAACAGCCCGACGTCCGACGGCGTCGCGGTCGCCGGCATCGGACGGGCCGCGGCCCTGCAGATCTGGTACAAGGCGCTGACGACGTACATGACGTCCAGCACCAACTACGCCGGAGCCCGCACCGCCGCCCTCAACGCGGCCGCCGCGCTGTACGGCACCAATTCCGTGCAGTACGCCGGGGTCGGCAACGCCTTCGCCGGCATCAACGTCGGCGGCCACATCACCGTGCCGAGCAACGGCGTCACGGTCACCAACCCGGGCAGCCAGTCCTCCACTGTCGGCACGGCGGTGAGCCTGCAGGTCTCCGCCAGCTCCACCAACGGCGGATCACTCACGTACGCCGCGAGCGGACTGCCCACGGGCCTGTCGATCAACAGCTCCACCGGTGTGATCTCCGGTACGCCGACGACGGCCGGCACCTACAGCACCACCGTCACGGTGACCGACAGCACCGGCGCCACCGGCACCGCGTCCTTCAGCTGGACGGTGAGTTCCACCGGCGGCGGCTGCACCTCCTCCCAGCTCCTGGGCAACCAGGGCTTCGAGTCGGGCAACACCGCCTGGACCGCGACCAGCGGCGTCATCACCAACGACAGCGGTGAGGCGGCGCACGGCGGCTCGTCCTACGCCTGGCTGGACGGCTACGGCACCACGCACACCGACACCCTCTCCCAGTCGGTGACCGTCCCGGCCGGCTGCAAGGCCACCTTCACCTTCTACCTGCACATCGACACCTCGGAGACCACCGGCAGTACTGCCTACGACAAGCTGACGGTCACCGCCGGATCCAAGACCCTGGCGACGTACTCGAACGTCAACGCCGCCTCGGGCTACGCCCAGAAGTCCTTCGACCTGTCCTCGTACGCCGGCTCCACCGTCACCCTGAAGTTCAGCGGCGCGGAGGACTCCTCGCTGCAGACCAGCTTCGTCGTCGACGACACCGCCGTCACCACGAGCTGATCTACTGCACGAGGTGCCATGCACCGAGCTGCACGCATGAAATGGACCTCACCACCCCGCACCGGAGCGGGGTGGTGAGGTCCGGCGTGTGTCAGTTCGTCAGTTCAGCGGGTCGAGCGTCAGGGTCGCCTGCTGCGGGCTGCCGTCGTGAACCAGGGACTCGTGGTTGCCGACGTCGTCGAAGGCGAACGCGTAGGCCTTGCCGTCGGCCATCTGCGCGTGGATGTTCTTGGCGTACTGGTTGGTCACGGAGTCCTTGTAGAAGTCCGCGTCCGAGGTGTCCGGCTGATTCGGGTTGGTCAGCAGGGTGGAGCGGTTGAAGGCCGCGCACAGGGTCCGCGAAATCGGTCCGCGCACCTGGTCGTTGGGCGCGTCCAGCAGCTTGTGGCACCCGAAGATGCTGTCCGCGTCGGGCTTCTGGAAGGTGGTGACGACCGAGCCCGAACTGTCGGTGAAGTTCATGACGTCACCCGAGACCTTGCCGAAGTACTTCGTGTCGGGCTTGTCGGCGAACGGCGTCACGGTCAGCGTCGTCGACGCGTACTTCTGCCAGACGCGGTTGATGTAGTCGTCCATCACGGTCTTCGGCAGGGCGCCGGTCTCCATGCCGTACCCGGGCGCCAGCGCACGCAGCACGGTGCCGTCGGACCCGGTCTGGATGAGCTTGTCCCAGCCGCCGCCCTGGCTCTTCAGCGCGTTGAAGAAGCCGTTGTAGCCGCCCGACTTGAGGTGCCCGGTGGTGGTCGTGTTGCCGTCGGCGCCCTGCACCCCGACCGCGTAGGGCGCGGAGAACATGTCCACCTGGGTGCTGTTGAGCCACAGGCCGGAGTCGTTCAGCGTGTACTCGGACCAGTTGAACAGCGTGTCGCGGTTGGGGTCGCTGGGGTTCTGCACGGCCGGCTGCACCAGACCGCCGGTGGCCAGTTTGAAGTCGAGCTTCTTGCCGTACGAGAAGTAGATCCGGCCGGAGAACTTGGGGATCTGGATCGTCTTCGACTGTCCGGACGCCGGACCGGCGATCGACGCGTCGGGCGCGGGGGTCGGCGGATTGCCACCCGCGGGCCATGCGTGGAACGTGCCGTCGCCGTCGGCCCAGCCCTGCTTGCCCGACGAGAGCTGGGTGCCGAGCGTGTAGATGTAAACGGGCTCGCTGCGACCGGAGTTGTTGGTGAGTTTCAGGGGGATGGTGTCGGGCACAGCGGCGTCCGCGGACGAGGGCGAGTGGAGCGCCAGGGCCCCGGCGATCAGCGCTGCCGCCGCTGTCGGGACCAGAAGCCGGTACTTGACTTTCCTTGCGTGCACGCGCACCTCCGTGGGGGGTTCAACACTTGTGGGGGGATTGCTCTCGAAGTTGGTCCGGACCGCCTTTGAGAGCGCTCTCAAACTGGCACTGAGGCGCGAGCATGTCAATAAGTTGAACGATGAGCGAGGTGAATGACGACGCCCGCGGGTCCGACCCGCGGGCGTAGGCGCCTGTTTGTCCGTCAGAACAGGCCGGTCGGCCTGGTTCAGAAGGACCAGTTCAGAAAGTCCGGTTCAGAAAGTCCGGTTCAGAAGGTCGAGCAGGGCCGCCCAGTGACGGTCGTCGGCCTCCTTGTCGTACTCGGCCGTGTCCGCCTGCGTGTACCCGTGGCGCGCACCGGGGTAGACCTCGCAGCGGTGCCGTACGCCTGCCTTCGTGAGGGTCTCCTCCAGGAGCTGCTGCTGCTCCGGCGGCATGGATCCGTCGTTGTCGGCGTGGGCGAAGTAGAGCTCGGCGGTGATGTTCCCCGCCACCAGGTGCGGGCTGTCCGGTGCGTCGGTCGCGAGCCGTCCGCCGTGGAAACCGGCCGCGGCGGCGACCCGGTCCGGGTAGGAGCCGGCCGTCAGCAGGGCGAGCCGAGCGCCCATGCAGTAGCCGGTCAGCGCGACCGGGCCGTCGGCGGCCAGCGGTGAGTCGGCCAGCCACTGGAGGTATGCGCCCGCGTCCCGCTTTGCGCGGTCGGGGGTGAGCGCCTGCATCGCCGGGCCGACCGTCTGGAAGATCTCCGGCCGCGCGGACACGTCGATGAACTCCGGGAGGTCGAAGACCGGCGTGCGGCCGTTCCGGTAGAAGACGTTGGGCACCAGGACCGTGTAGCCGGAACCGGCGAGCCGGTCGGCCATCGACCTCAGATGCGGACGCAGTCCGAAGGCGTCCTGGTAGAGCAGTACTGCGGGGTGGGGGAGGCCGTCATCGGGATGCGCGAGATAGGCGTCGGCGACGCCGTCCGCGGTGGTGATGTCAACGGCTGTTCCCTGTACGGAGGTCATGGGGGCTGCCTCTCTGCGCGCGCGGCGCCGACGTGCTGTGCGGCCCGACGGGCCGGGTGCGCATATCGTTGCACGTACCATCGACCCGTCGGAAAGGCCCCCCGCCCAAGGCGGAACGGCTCATTCGAAGCGTGACGTGTCCCCGGCCCCACGCCGTACGATCTCGGCCTCGCCGTCCGAGAAGTCGATGACCGTCGTCGGTTCCGTGCCGCAGTCCCCGGAGTCCACGACCGCGTCCAGCACATGGTCGAGACGGTCCTTGATCTCCCAGCCCTGGGTCATCGGCTCCTCCTCGTCGGGCAGGAGCAGCGTGCTGGACACCAGCGGCTCGCCGAGCTCGGTGAGCAGGGCCTGGGTGACGACGTGGTCGGGGATGCGCACGCCGACCGTCTTCTTCTTGGGGTGCTGCAGCACGCGCGGCACTTCCTTCGTCGCCGGCAGGATGAAGGTGTAACTGCCGGGCGTCGATGCCTTGATGGCGCGGAACACGTCGTTGTCGACGTGCACGAACTGGCCGAGCTGTGCGAAGTCCTGGCAGACGAGGGTGAAGTGGTGTCGGTGGTCCAGGTGGCGGATGGACCGGATCCGCTCGATGCCGTCACGGCTGCCCAACCGGCAGCCCAACGCATAACAGGAGTCTGTCGGGTACGCGATAAGGGCGTCGTCGCGGATGCTCTGGGCGATCTGGGAGATGGCACGCGGTTGGGGGTTGTCGGGGTGCACGTCGAAGTACTTCGCCATTCACCGAGCTTATGCCGTCCCGACCTTGGCGACGAACGCGGCGACGTTCGCCACCGTCCGCCGGATCTTCTCCTCCAGCGTGATCGTCTCGTGCAGCCGCGCACCGACTCCCGCGTCCCGCTTGCCCCGCACATACAGGGAGCAGGCGAGATCGCTGCAGATGTAGGCGCCCACCGAGTTGCCCTGCTGCCCGGCCTTCCCCGCCTTCGGCGCGACCATCAGCGAGACGCCGCCGGAGTGGGTGGTCAGGCACATCGAGCACATGCTGCGCCGCTGCTGTCCGACGGCGGAGCTCGCGCCGCGCAGGGCGACGGCCCTCGTCCGGCCGTCGTCCCCCGCGGTGACGAGGTAGGCGCGGCCGGGCGCCTGCGGGTCGCGCCAGCCGAGGAAGTCCAGGTCCTCCCACGGCTGCTCGGCCAGGTCGCGCGGGACGGACAGGCGCTTCGCCTCGCCCTTGGTGCAGTTGATGAAGGCTGCGCGGATCTCGCGCTCGGTCAGCGGTTCCATAACCTCAAGGTATTTTGCCTAAAGAGTTTAGGCAAATGCATAATGAGTTCTGGACGAGGTCGTGGCCGGAGAGAGGTGTAGCGGATGCGCGCAGGGCTGACCACGGAGCGTGTGGTGCGGGCGGGTGCGGAGCTGGCGGACGAGGTCGGCTTCGACCGGGTGACCGTCTCCGAGGTCGCACGGCGCTTCGACGTCAAGGTCGCGAGCCTGTACTCGCATGTGAAGAGCTCCCAGGACCTCAAGATCCGTATCGCCCTGTTCGCCCTGGAGGAACTCGCCGAGCGAGCCGCCGACGCCCTCGCGGGCCGCGCCGGGAAGGACGCCCTCGCCGCCTACGCCAACGCCTACCGCGACTACGCCAGGGAACACCCCGGACGCGCGGACGCCGCCCGGACCCGACTGGACCCCGAAACCGCGGCCGCCAGCGCGGGCGTACGGCACTCCCAGATGACCCGCGCGATCCTGCGCGGCTACGACCTGGCGGAACCCGACCAGACCCACGCCGTCCGGCTCCTCGGCGGCGTCTTCCAGGGCTACGTCAGCCTCGAGATGAGCGGCAGCTTCAGCCACAGCGCCCCCGACCCGGAGGTCAGCTGGGCACGCGTCCTCGACGCGCTCGACGCCCTGCTGCGCAACTGGCCCACCGACCCCGCCCGACGACCGTGAGGCTGAGGACACCGATGCACACCACGTACGACTGGATCACCACGCCCCTCACCGCGGCTCTGCTGCGCGGTGCCATCGACGTGGAGCGGACCGGGCGTGGCCTGCTCCCGCACCGGCTCCCCGCGTGGGCGCGCGCCCAGTGCACCGATCCGCAGCTCGCCATGGCCGAGTCCCAGCCCTCCGGCGTACGACTGGCCTTCCGCACCCGCGCGACGGCCGCCGAACTGGACACCGTGCCCACCAAGCGCCTCTACGTCGGCGCCCCCTCCCGTCCCGACGGCGTGTACGAACTCCTCGTGGACGGTCGCCCGGCGGGCCGGGGGAGCGTCGACGGCGGTGACACCGTCACCATCGACATGACCGCCGGAACCGCCGAAGTCACTGCCGGCGGCGTGGGCACGCTGCGCTTCACCGGCCTGTCCGACGAGGCCAAGAACGTGGAGATCTGGCTGCCGCACAACGAGACCACCGAACTGGTCGCCCTGCGTACCGACGCCCCCGTGGAGCCCGCCCCTCCGTCCGAGCGCAGGGTGTGGCTGCATCACGGCAGTTCGATCAGCCACGGCTCCGACGCCGCGGGCCCCACCACCACCTGGCCGGCCTTCGCCGCCTCGCTCGGTGGCGTGGAGCTGGTCAACCTGGGGCTGGGCGGCAGCGCCCTGCTCGACCCGTTCACCGCCCGCACGATGCGCGACACCCCCGCCGACCTCATCAGCGTCAAGATCGGCATCAACCTAGTCAACACCGACCTGATGCGGCTGCGCGCCTTCACTCCCGCCGTCCACGGCTTCCTCGACACCGTCCGCGAGGGCCACCCCACGGCACCGCTGCTGGTCGTCTCGCCCATCCTGTGCCCCATCCACGAGGAGACGCCCGGTCCGACCGTCCTGGATTTCAGCACCCTGGGCGACGGCCGGCTCCAGTTCCACGCCATGGGCGATCCGGCGGAACGCGCCGACGGAAAGCTGAGCCTGGGCGTCATCCGCGACGAGCTGGCCCGCATCGTGACGCAGCGCGCGACCGAGGACCCGAACCTGCACTACCTCGACGGCCGTGACCTGTACGGGGACGGCGACGCCGTCGAACTGCCGCTGCCCGACCAGCTCCATCCGGACGCCGCCACCCATGTGCGGATGGGCGAGCGGTTCGCCGAGCGGGTCTTCACCGGGGGTGGGGCCTTCGCCGACCGGCGCGTCTGAGACGCCACATCCTCGTCGCCTCCTCAGCGCCTGTGTGCCGTACAGGCGCCGTACTCGTGTCACCACCGGGTACACGTGAGGTAACGTCCCCGACCGATATGCCTAGGTCGATGCGATGGACGAGGAGAAGGCCGAAATGGGTGCCGGAACGGACGGGACCGGCCGTGCGCAGGTGACGGATGCCGAGAGCGCGAGGTGGGCGCGGGAACTGCTCGACCATCTCCGTCCGACCGGCCGGGACATCCGCCGACTGGTCGGCTGGCTCGCGGACACGGTCGGCGGGACGGCCTGTCTGCAGGACGACACCGGACAGGTCCTCGCCGGGACGCCGACCCCGCTGGACGAGCACCTCGTCGCGGACCTCGTCTCCGGCCGGATCGCCTCCGCCGCCTGGGACGACGAGGGGCGCCATCTGCGGCTCGTCGGAGTGCGCCAGCCGCACCTCGCCTCGGCCGGTGTGCTGGCGGTCTCCCGGACCGCCCCCTTCGACCGGCGGGCCGCCGACATCGTCATCCACACCGCCCAGGTCGTCGAACTCCTGCTCAGGGCACGTGAGTCGAGCGAGGCGGGACAGCGGCTGCGGCGCGCGACCTCCGATCTCCGCCTCGCCATCCTGCAACTGCTGATGGTCGAGGACACCGTCTCCGCCCGCCGCGTCGCGGCCGGCCTGTGGCCCGGCCTCCTCGACACCGACACCGCCTGTGTCTACGTCCTCGAGAGCAGCGCCCAGGAACGCGACCACATCGCGGAGGAGTGCCTGACCGCGACGGAGGAGCAGGCGCTGGTCGTGCGCTGCCCCGCCGTCGACGCCCACGTCATCGTCGTCGCCCCCCATGACGCCGGCGCCGGAGAGCTGCGGCTGCTGGTCGGCCGCAGACCCGGCACCTATCTCGGCGGCAGCGCCCCGCAAAGTCTGGTGCGCACCGCCACCGCCTACGGCCAGGCCGTCAGCGCACTTGCCGTCGCCCGCTTCCGGCCCGACCAGCAGGCCGTGTACGCCGAGCGCACCCACCCCGAGCGCCTGATGGACCCGGCGGTGCTGCTCGACTGGACGGTGAGCGTCCTGCGCCCGCTCGACACCCTGGCGCACCACACCCGGGCGGAACTCCTCGCCACCACCAGGCTCGGCCTGGAGTTCACCGCGGTGAACACGGCCAAGGTCCTCGGCGTCAGCCGCAACACCGTCCGCGCCCGCATGGACCGGGTGGAGTCCCTGCTGCACACGGACTTCTCCGACCTCGTGGTACGCGCCGTCGTCCATCTCGCGATCAACACCCGGGTCGGCCTGTCCGAGGATGCACACGGCAGTGGTCCCGCAGGGGACGCGAGCGCACGGCTCGCCGACCTGCTCGCCGGTCCCGCACTGCGCACCTGGGCACAGGGTCTGCTCGGCCGCCTGGAGGGCGACGCCCGTGATCTACGGCGAACGCTGCGCACCTGGATCGCCGCCGGGGGCAACGCCGAGCGCGCCGCGCACATCCTCGGCGTGCACGCGCAGACGGTGCGCGAGCATGTGCGCAGCGCGGAGCCCGTTCTCGAACGCCAGCTGCTCGCCTCGGGCAGCGATCTCTACGAGGTCGTACTCGCCCACCTGGCCCTCGGCGAACTCGACCCACCGGAACTCCACCCGACGAACCAGGATCTTCCGGACTCACCTGTGCACGGCTGAGTCCTGCGGACTTCTCAGCGGGCATCGACGCAGTTCACAACCGGTCCGATCGACACGTAGGTTCGACGAGCCGCGGGGGTCACGACCGGAACGGGGGACCGGTCGGGCCCCCCTCGGCGTTTTGCGCCCCCAGGGCCCGTCTCTCGGCCGTCGGCCCGGGCGATCAGCGGCCCAGCTTGGCCTTCACGCCGCCGACCGTCGCCGCGGGCCGGGCCGTGGCCCGCATCGACCGGCCCACCAGATGTGCCTCCCTGCGCAGGTCATGGGCGGCGTGGCGGCCGCGCCAGGCCAGCGAGGGGGCGCCGGCGGTGTCGTCGGCCGCGATCAGCAGGCCGCCGAGCATCGACAGGTTCTTCAGGAAGTGGATCCGCTGCTGAGCGCGCTCGTCCGGGTCGTCCGCCTCCCAGAAACGGTGACCCGCAAGGGTGGTCGGCACCAGCGTGGCCGCGATGGCGAGTGCCGCCGGGCGGGGCAGCCGCCCACTTCCCAGCAGCAGACCCGCCACCAGCTGAACGGCACCGTTGAGCCGTACGACCTGCTCGGTGCGGTCGGGGAGCTGGGGCACCCGCTCGGTGACCGGCTGGACGACGGGCTCCGCAGCGGGCGCGACCTGTTCGGGAGCGCGCAGCGAGTTCATACCGCCCGCCACGAACATGGAGGCGAGCATGGGTCGGCCGACCAGACGCAGGAGACTCATGAGCCTCTCCTCGGAGTGTGGGGATGTACAGGGACCCACCGGGTTCCCGAGTGGCTGTGGTCGATGCCACGTAGCCGGACGCGGCGTGGGCATGGTCGTCGACCCGGAGGCACGGCTACCGTTTTTTCACGGTTCCTGTTCCCCCTCATGCAATACGGACGGCCCCGCAGTGCTCGCAGACCTCTCCCCGCTCATCGCGGCGACCGCCCAGTGGCTGACCTGCGCCTACCCCTCGACGGGCGGCGCGCTGGCCGCGACCCTGTGCGAGGTGCAGGCCCGCCAGGCCGTCACGGTCGCGGCATGGCTGCGCTATCCCACCCCGGCGGACGCGGCACTCGTCGGCATCGCGGGCTCCGGCGGCTCGGCCCGCCTCGACCGGATCTCCGGCGCCGACGACCCCCTCGGCCACGACTCGGACGCCGACGCCTGGCGCACCTGGGTCGACGAGGTCGTGGCGAGCTGGGCGGCCTGTCTGCTGACCGATCCCGAACTGGCCCGCCTCGCGGTGGCCGGCCTCGCCCAGGGCGGGCGCGCCGCCGGTGATCCCGTCAGGTTCCGGCGCCTAGTCGCGCCCGACGAGACCGACCGGCGCGCGGCCGCGTTGCTGCGCCACCCGGACCTGCTCGCGCCCGTGAGCGCACTCCACCAGGACCGGCTCCTGGACCTGCTCAATCCGGGACAGGCGCTCACCGCCTGACGCGCGAGCCCCCCTCACGCCCCCTTGCCGCGGCCGCTGAGTGCGTCACGCATCCGGTCGACCAGCCCCGCACCCGGTGCCATCAGCTTGTTGGCCGGAGGGGTGTTCGGTGCCGAGGGATGCGGACGGGTCGGCGCCAGCTTCTTGGCCTGGCGGATCTTGTCGCCCAGTTCGTCGAGGGCTTCGGGCGTGCACGCCTCCCGCAGCCGGGGGAAGAGATTCCCCTCCTCGTCGGCGATGTGCGAGCGGACGTCACTCATCAACTGCCCGATGAGCCGGTCGAACTCGGCGTCATCGGCCTCGCAGCTCTCGAGATCCTTCATGATCTGCTCGGCCGTCGAGTGGTCCTCGATCTCCCGGTCCGCCAGGGCGTCGCCGTCGGGCAGGTGTTTCCGCGCCGCCGGGTACAGATACTCCTCCTCGGCCACGGAGTGCCGGACCAGCTCGATCGTGGCCTGGTCGGCGTACACCTTGCGGTTCTTGTCACCGGGCGGCAACGCCTCGATGCGGCCGAAGAGCTCCTCGACCTCGCGATGGTCGGTCATCAGCTCGTCGACGACGTTTCCACCATGTCCCATGCCTGTCACCTCCAGCCGGACGTGGCACATCCCGGTCCGGATCCGCCACGGCCCCCGGGTGCCCCGGCCCCCGAAGCGCTAACGCCCATTCAATGACTGGGGACCGATCCGTACTAATGACTGGCGACCGATCCGTTGCCCGTGAACGAGCCGTCAGCCGCCGATGGCGGCGAGCAGTTCCGCCCGTGAAGGGCCGGGCGGCAGGTCCTGTTCCACCTCGGGGACGAGACGCGCCACGGCGTCCGCGAGGGCGGGCGCCCGCAGCTCCTCCCGCGCGCCGGGCAGAAGGTGTGCTGCGGCCCGCTCCGCCCGCAGTGCGTCCGGGTCGCGCTGGGCCAGGCGTACGAGGGCACGGCTGCGGCTCCAGTCGGGATCGCGGTACGGCAGGCCGGCCGCGTGCGCGTCCATCTCGGCCAGCCGGTGATGCGTGTAGAACGTGGTCCGGCGGTAGACCGGGGCGAGGCCGTCGTTGGTCGCACGCCCGAACTCGGCCACCAGGTCCTCGGGTTCGCCGGTCCCCGTCCGCCGCAGGGCGTCACGCAGCACCAGACCGTGCTGCAGACTCATCGTCAGACCGCGGCCCACGGTCGGCACCGTGAAGGCCCAGGAGTCGCCGACCGCCACCACCCCGGTGACCAGGGGCTGTTCGGTGTCGTAGAGGTTCCTCTTCCGGTCGGACAGGCCCGCCATGATCCGCACACCGTCGGTCAAGGGGTGCCCGTCGAGCCAGAGTTCCGCGCCGGGGAACTGACGTACGGCCGCGCTCCAAGCGGCCTCCCGCCGCAGGAGATGCCGTAGTTGCAGGTCGTCGCCGCGGCTGACCAGGCAGACCGAGTAGCTGCCGTGGTCGGCCGGGATGCGCAGCAGGCCGAGCGAGCCGTGTTCCACCACCAGCGGGAAGGTGGAGGTCGGCAGGGCGCCGTCGGCCGAGCGGAAGTAGCGGCTGTAGTAGACGAATCCGCGCCGCCCGCGTTCCTCGCCCACCTCCCGCACGCCGATGTCCCGCAGCCAGGAGGGCAGTTGGGAGCGGCGCCCGGTGCAGTCGACGACGAGATCGGCAGTCAGCGTGCCCTCGTTCGTCTCCACTCCGGTGACATGGACGGGGCGCTGCCGACCGGAGCGGGCGCGACCGGAGGTCCCGGCGTCACCTGAGCTGTGCAGCCCTCGATTGGACCTGTGCAGCCCTCGGCAGGCCACGCCCCGCCGGATGTCGATGCCGGCCGCCTCGGCCGCCTCGGTCGCGGCCGCTTCGAGCAGGGAGCGCCTGGCGGCAAGGGTGTCGAACCGCTCGTCGCCGGCCCGGAGCGATCCGCGCAGTCCCGGCTCGGGCGCCACGACGTTCATACGGACAGCGCCGGCCGCCGTCATCCGCCCCACCAGCTCCGGCAGATGCGCCTCGGCCAGCTGAAGCCAGCGGGCGAGCGGGAGGTGGGTCTGCTGCATCTGCGGGATCCCGGGACGCCGCCAGCGCGACCACGCGGACTCCGCGTCCGCCGGCGCCCGGTGCGCATCCCGTTCCAGGACGGTCACCCGGTGGCCGTCCCCGGCGAGCAACAGGGCTGTCTGCAGGCCGCCGAGGGCAGCTCCGAGCACCAGGATCTTCGACATGGTGAGTTGTTTCCCCGGGATCGAGCGGATCGACCGGATCGAGTTAGTCGAGCGGACCGAGCGGATCGAGCGGGGGCCCGTCCGAGGTGCACGGTCATGCGGCAGGCGACGGCCGGGCGCGTCTGATATGCGTACTCGTCATGGACTTCACCGATGTCTCGCTGACCGCACTGCGTGTGCTGCGTGCGGTGGCCGAACAGGGAACCTTCACCGCGGCAGCTGCGTCGCTGGGATACACCCAGTCGGCGGTGTCGCGGCAGATCGCCGCGATCGAGCGCGCGGCGGGCGCGCAACTCCTGGAACGGCGGCGTGACGGCGTGCGGCTGACCGCGGCGGGCCGGGTCGTGATGCGCCGGGCGACGGTCGTGCTCGACGAGATCGAGGCCACCGCACGCGAGCTGTCCGGCCTGCCGGAACAGGCCGGCACGGTCCGCCTGGGATGGTTTCCCAGCGCCGGTGCCGTCCTGGTGCCCACGGCTTTGGCCGCGCTGCGCCGCACCGACCCCGGCCTCGATGTCGTCACACGGGAAGGCACCACCCCGGCACTGGTGCGCGCCCTGCGGGCCGGCAGCCTGGACCTGGCACTGCTCGCCTCGGCGCCGCCCTTTCGCCCGCCGGACACGGAATCGCCCCCGCTGGCGCTGCAGACGCTCACCGAACGGGCCCTGTGCCTCGCGGTGCCCGCCACGCACCCTCTCGCCCGCGGCGACTACGTCGACGTGGCCGATCTGCGCGGACAGCGCTGGGTCGCGAGCACCGGCTCCGGTGAGGACCGGCTGATGGGTGTGTGGCCGGGCCTGGACGAGCGGCCCGAGATCGCCCACACCGCGCGCGACTGGCTGGCCAAACTCCGTCTCGTCGGCGCCGGTTGCGGGCTGACCACCGTGCCCGCCTCTCTCGCCACCGCCGCACCTCCGGGCGTACGCATCCTGCCGGTCCGCGGCGGACCACAGGAACAGCGGCGCCTGCTGCTGGCGCGGCTGCCGCACCCGCCGGCCGAACCGGTCCTGCGCGTGGCAGCCGCCCTCCGCGCGTCCGCCCTCGACGCCGAAGCAACCGGCCCGGCGGCATGAAGCAGGGTCCGCGCAGCACGCGCGGACCCTGAGGCATGAGCGGTGTGCCGGTGTCAGGCGCGCGGCCGCTCGAAGGTGAGGAGGAGACCCTCGACCGCTCCGGGCCCTATGCGCCCCTTGACGTCGGCCGAGGTGATCGCCTTCAGGCCCCAGCCGTCCTCGGCATGCTTGTTGAGGACCTTCTCCAGCTTGTCGCTGTCCAGCGCGTCACCGATCAGCGACTCCCTGAACGAGACGACCTTGTACTCATAGCTGTAGGCGTGACTCATGGCTGCGGTGTCCTCCTGTACGTCGGCGGCGGTGCGGGCACCAGCCAATCACGGTGCGACGGTCCACGGCACAGCGGTTCGCCTTTAAAGGGCTACGGCTGATCCGCGACCAATCGGCTACGGCTGATCCGCGACCGATCGGCTACGGCTGCAGCGCGCGATCGGCTACGGCTGCTCCGCGACGGCTTCCGATCCACGAATGCGTCGCGGGAGAAGCCCCCCTGGACTACGGTCGACAGATGGCAACCTGGGACGAAGTCCGCAGCATCGCGCTCGGCCTCCCCGAGACCAGCGAACGGATCTCCCGTGAACTGCCGCAGTGGCGGGTCAAGGACAAACTGTTCGTCTGGGAACGGCCGCTGCGGGGCCCGGACCGCGAGGCGCTCGGCGATGCCGCACCCGACGGGCCGATCCTCGGCCTCCGGGTGGCGGACGTCGGCGTGAAAGAGGCGCTGGTGGCCGCCGACCCCGACGTCTACTTCACCACCCCGCACTTCGACGGCTATCCGGCGGTGTTGGTCCGCCTCGACCGGATCGGCTCCGCCGAGCTCAAGGAAGTGATCACGGAGGCATGGCTCGTACAGGCCCCGAAACGGCTGGCCGCGCACTTCCTCGGCACGCGCGGCTCATGAGCCCGCTCAGCGGGCGCGGGTCCCGCCCTGCGGTTCGCCGGTGATCGTTTTTTCGGGGTACGGCCACTGCGCGAGGGAGATCATCCGCATCACACGGTGCATGAGGTAGCCCGCCAGCGGCAGTTCGCCGAACACCGCGAGCGCCGCCGCCGGCCACACCTCGGAGGTGCCGAAGGAGAGCGAGACGTCGAACCACGCGTCACCGATCAACAGCACCGCCGTCGCCAGCCCCGCCACGATCACGGCGCGGTGCCGCAGCCAGCCGAGCAGCACCGTCGAGGCCATCGCGATCAGAAGCAGGACGTCGAATCCCACCCAGGCCACACGCCAGTGGTGCACCTTGTAGCCGGACGGCAGCGTCAGCGCGAGCAGTACGGTCCACGGGACGAGCGCGACGGCGCACACCGTCAGCAGTTCCAGGGTGTGCCGTCGGTGCCGGCGGATCCGTTCGAGCAGCTCGGGCGACGCGCCGGGAGCGGCCCCTTGCGGACTGCCGGCCTTCAGGTCGCTCACGTCGCCTGCTCCGTTCGCTCTGCGGTGCCCGCATGACTCCTGGGATGCGGGGCTGATCAGGTGTCTAGTACGACAAGGCGACGGCCGAGGGCATTCCCGCGGCGCCGACCCCCACGACCGCGCCGCGCGGCAGTGACCCGGAACGCGACCGAGCCCCGTATCCCGCACATCTGTGGCGATGGGCGGGACACGGGGCTCGGGGCGGGGGTCGAACTACGGGCAGTTATCCGTGGCAGATGAGGACGATGAGGCCGTCGCAGTCGTCGCCGTCGTCGTCGTCCCAGCCGCCGTGACCGCGGGCGGCCCCGCGCTCGTCCTGGCGGTGGTCGGCCGTGGCCTTGGCGGTGCCGTTCAGGTGGGACGCCGCCGCCAGGGCGGGCGAGGTGGCTCCCGCCAGGGCCGCACAGGCGAGGCCCAGTGCGGCACCGACCGCGGCTATTCGCGGAATGCGGGGGCCGGCTTTCTCGGAGTCACGGAGGGTTTCGCGGTGGTTGCGCTCTGCAGTGTTCATGCAGTCACCGTGCCTGCCCTGGCGGCCTATTTCGCGCCGGGCGGACCGATCGGGTGAGGCGGTCGGGGTCAGAGGCCCAGGTCGAGGGCGAGGCAGGAGAAGCTCGCCCAGGGCGCCTCGGGGTCGTGGGCGTCCCGCGCCGGGTCGGGTGCCGTCGCCGGCATCTCCTCGACCATGTCCTCGAAGCGGACGCGCTCGGGCAGCTCGCCGAATCGTGCGCGGCGCGATGCTGCGGCGCTGTCGGTGTCGCTGTCAATGACGGTGATGGTGTCGGTGACGGTGCGATTTTCCATGGTCAACTCCCGCTCGGTGGTTGGCGGATGGAGTCTGCTTGGTCGGTTGGCCCGTATCCCGCGGCCCCGTTCAGAGCGTGACGGTCTTGTACTCGACGTACTGCGAGAGACCGACCGCTCCGTACTCCCGGCCGATCCCACTGGCCTTGTAGCCGCCGAACGGCCCGTCGAAGGCGATGGGCGCACCGTTGACCGTGACCGTGCCGGTCCTCAGCCGGCGCGCGACGTCGAGCGCGCGGGCCTGGTCGGCGGACCACACCCCGCCCGAGAGCCCGTACTCGGAGTCGTTGGCGATCCGTACCGCGTCGTCCTCGTCGTCGTAGGCGATGACGACGAGGACCGGGCCGAAGATCTCCTCCTGGGCGATCCGCATCGAGTTGTCGACGTCGGCGAACACGGTCGGCGTGACGTAGTTGCCGCCCTCCAGCCCCGGGGGGATGTCCGGGCCGCCGGTGACGAGCCGGGCGCCCTCCTTGATGCCGAGTTCGATGTAGTCCCGTACGCGCTGCTGCTGGTCCGGCCGGACCATCGGGCCGATGAAGGTGTCGGGGTCGTTCGGGTCGCCGACCTTCAGCGACTCCACCAGATCCTTGAGCGCGGTGACGACCTCCTCGTAGCGGCTGCGCGGGGCGAGGATGCGGGTCTGGGCGATGCATGCCTCGCCGTTGTTGAGCAGCGAGGCGAATTTCAGTCCCTGTACGGCCTTGTCCACGTCGGCGTCGGGCAGGATGAGGGCGGCCGACTTGCCGCCCAACTCCAGGCTGACCCGCTTCAGTTGCTCGCCCGCGATGGAGGCGATCCGGCGACCGGCCCGGGTCGAGCCGGTGAACGCGATCTTGTCGACGTCCCGGTGCGACACCAGGTACTCGCTGGTCTCCCGATCGGCGGGAAGGACGCTGATCACTCCCTCGGGCAGACCGGTCCGCTCCAGCAGTTCGGCGAGGAATCCCATGCTCAGCGAGTTCTCGGGGGACACCTTGAGCACGACCGTGTTGCCCGCCAGCAGGGCCGGGAGGATCTTCGCCATGGCCGCGGAGAACGGCGAGTTCCACGGAATGACGGCCGCCACGACACCGATCGCCTCGCGGCGCAGCACGCTGCGCGTGGGGGAGGCCGGATCGGTGGGCGCGAGGGTCTCCTCCCAGCCGAACTCCTCGGCCGCCTTGAGGTAGGCGCCGGCCTGCCGGCTCAGTCCCGGCTGTCCGGCCCGCGTGAACCAGGTGGCCGAGCCGTTCTCGGCGGAGATGAGAGCGGCGATCTTCTCGCCGTCGGCCTCGCGCAGCGCATTGAGCCGCCGGACGACCGCGATGCGCTCCGCCGGTGCAATGCGGGGCCAGGGGCCCTCGTCGAAGGCGGCGCGGGCGGCGGCCACGGCGCGGTCGACGTCGGCGGGCCGCGCCTGCGCCGCGCGTCCGACGAGTGTCCGGTCGTGCGGGGACAGGATGTCGAGCAGTTCGGGATCGCTCGGCTCGGTCCAGGAGCCGGCGATGAAGAGACGGTCGTAGGTGATCACTTGGTCTCCCGGGTTTCTGTGGAAGCCTGACGTTGTAGTTATCTGTCACATCAATGTAGCACTTAGATTCAAGCTTGCCTCATCTATGAGGTTGTAATTGAGTGAGGTGCCACACGACGCGTTAAGCTCACCCCGTGAGAGCCGACGCAGCACGCAACCTGGAAGCCGTCCTGACGACCGGGGCGCGCATGCTCGCCGACGACCCCGGCGCGAGCATCGCCGCCATCGCGGCCGAGGCGGGGGTCGACCGGCGCACCGTCTACCGGCGGTTCGCCTCCCGTGAGGAACTGCTCGCGGCCATCTACGAAGCCCGCTACGAGGCCGTCGAGCGGGTCGTCGAGGATGCGAGGCTGCGTGAGGCTCCCGTCGCCGTGGCCCTGCACCGCTACGTCGAAGGGATCATCGGCGTCAATCGCAAGTGGCCCGTGGAGCTGACCAGGCTGAAGGCCGACGAGGAGATCCGTGGGCGGCGCGACGCCCTGATCAGGGAGGTGGACGCGTTCTTGGAGCGTGCCGTCTCCGAAGGGCTGCTGCGTGCTGACCTTCCCGTCGCATGGCCGGGCGCGCTGCTGCCGCAGCTGATGCATCTGGCCTCGCAGCAGATGTCTCAGCTCACCGCGGCCCAGGCCGCCGACCTGGTGGTGGACACGTTTCTGCGCGGGCTCGGCGCACAGTGACACCCGGGGCGAACCTGCCGGCGACGGCCGCGGCGAGGAGCAGCGCGGCAAGGGCCGTGAGTGCGGTGCCGCGCCAGCCGAAGGCATCGAGCAGGGGAGCGGCGAGCGCGGTGCCGAGGGCGCCGATCGTGAAGTACAGCACCAGATAGACGCTGCTGAGACTGCCGGAGCGCTGCGGGTCGAGGGCGATGATCCGGCTCTGGTTGGCGGCCTGCGCCGCGAAGCAGCCGGCGTCGAAGAGCGCGAGCCCGGCCGCGGTGACCGGAGGCGCGCCCAGGCCGGTGGTCAGCAGGGCGACGCCGACTGCGGCGGCCGCCATGGAGGCGGTGATCACCGTGCGCGGGCTGTACCGGTCGATGAGGCGGCCGGTCAGCGGCAGCGCGACGAAGCCGAGAAGCCCGGCCAGGCTGTAGAGGCCGATGGCGGTCGGGGTGAGCGAGTGGGGCGGCCGGGCGAGGTCGAGCGCGAGGGCGACCCAGACCAGCGTGAAGGCGAAGTACCACAGGCCGCCCGCCGCCACGGCGTTGCGCAGCGGCGGGACATCGCGCAACAGCGGGGGAAGCGAGGCGAGGGCCGACCGGTAGCCGCGGTCGGAGGACGGCCGCTCCCGGGGCAGCACCAGGGCCGCGGCGCAGGCGCCGAGCAGCGCGAGGGCGGCGAAGACGAGGAGCATCCGCCGCCAGCCGAGCACGTCGGTGAGCGCACCTCCCGCAAGGCGGCTGAGCAGGATGCCGGCCGACATGCCGGCGGCCACCATGGCGACGCCGGCACCACGGCGTCCGGGCGCGGCATGCCGCCCCGCGATGTTGCCGGCCTGCGCGGCGACACTCGCGCAAGCGCCGATGAGGACGTACGCGGCCAGCAGGACCGCGGCCCCGGATGCGGAGGCCGCGGCGATCAGAGCGGCGACCAGGGCGCTGAGCTGTACGGGGACCAGACGGCCGGGGGCGACGCGGTCGGTGAGCGGCAACAGGAGGGCGAAGCCGATGGTGCAGCCGACGAGCGCGGCGGTCGGTACGAGGCCGATCACGGCCGTGGAGACCTGCAGATCGCCGGCGACGACGCCGAGAGCGGGCTGGACGGCGTAGTTGTTCGCGATCGCCGTGCCCGCTATGGCGGCGAGCAGGAGGGTGCCGCCGCGGGGGAGCGGGCGGGTCATGGCCGGGTGTCGCGGGTGAGGACGACGGCGTAGCGGCAGTCGGCCTCGGTGGTGTTGGTGAAGACGCGGTCGGCGGGTGCGCCGAGTTCGATGGTGTCGCCCGGTTCGAGGTCGTGGACGGTGTCGCCGTCGTGGAAGGTCAGCCGGCCGTCGAGGACCCAGACCACCTGCCGTACGAACGCGAAGGCGGCGGCCGGATACGGCACGCGGGCCCCGGCAGGGAGAACGATCTCGGCGATCTCGGCCGGGAACGCGGGGCCGGTGATCTGGCGGCGCCGGTAGCCGGTGCCGGGGTCGCGCCACTCGGCCGCCTCGGCCCGGCGCCTGACTCCCGCACCGCGATCCGTGTCGTCGTCGGAGCCCTCGGTGCCCTCGGTGCCCTCGGTGCCCTCGGTGCCCTCGGCGCCCTCGGCGAGGGCGAGCAGTGAGGCGACGCTCAACTGGAAGGCGGCCGACAGCTTGCCGAGCACGACGGCCGTGGGGCTGCTCTCGCCGCGTTCGATCCGGCTGATCATCGCCTGGGAGACACCGGAGGCGTCCGCCAGCTGAGCCAGGGTCCAGCGGCGGCGCTCTCGTTCGGTGCGCACCCTTGCGGCGATCCGCCCCACGAGCGGATCTACTATGTTGGACATGAATCCAATATACGAGAGAAGCCGGACGGCCATCGTACGCCCGGCCCGCTCCGGCGACGGGGAGGCAGTCCGGGCCATCCGCAACCACGCCGTGGAGCACTCAACGGCCCTGTGGACACATGCCGTTCAGTCCCCGGCGCAGGGGACGGCCTGGCTCGCCGCCCATCTGGAGCGCGGTTCGGCGTTCGTGGCCGAGGTCGGGGGCGAGGTGGCCGGGTTCGCGGTCTACGGCCCCTGGCGCGAGCTGGACGGCTACCGCCACACCGTGGAGGACTCGGTCTACGTAAGCGAGGACCGGCAAGGGCTGGGCATCGGATCCGCTCTGCTGGCCGCCCTGATCGCATCCGCCCGCGAAGCCGGCCATCACGTCATGATCGCCGGCATCGAAGCCGGGAACAGCGGGTCGATCCGGCTGCACGAACGGTTCGGATTCCACCACGCCGGCACGGTGCGGGAGGTGGGCACCAAGTTCGGCCGCTGGCTCGACCTGACGATCATGCGGCTGCCGTTGAGCTGAGGGCCGTCCCGGTGTTCTACGACGCCGAGTTGTTGGGGGCCTGCGGCGCAGGCCGGGCCATGCCGGTGGCAGGCCGGTCCTTGCGCGGACTTCCGGGAGCGGCGTGGTGGCTGCCGCGCAGAGCGGAGGCGACCGCGGATACCAGCGCCATGCCTGCCGCGACGCTGAACACGATGGTCAGGCCGTGGTGGAACGGACCGGAGACCAGCTGCGGGAAGAAGCTGTGGCCGGTCAGCGTCGCACGCTGGGCCGCGGAGACATGGCCGAGGGACCCGTCGGACGCGAGAAGGTGCTGGATCGGGTTGTTGCCGAGGAAGGTCGCGAACAGTGTGCTCACCGGCGGCAGCGACGCGGCGTGCTCGGCCGCGCCGGCCGGTACACCGTGCGCCTGCAAGCCGCTGCTCAGCGTCCCGGGCAGCGAGGACGCGAGCCCGGAGACCATCAGGGAGAAGAACACCCCGATGGACAGGGCCGTACCGGAGTTCTGGAACGTCGAGCGCATGCCGGAGGCGACGCCCCGGTACTCGGGCTGCACACTGCCCATGATCGAGGACGTGTTCGGTGCGGAGAACATGCCCTGTCCCAGCCCGTTGAGCAGCAGCAGTGCCGCGAACAGGCCGTAGTCGAAGTTCACCGGCAGGGCGAGCAGGCCGAGGAACGACGCCGCGACCACCAGCAGCCCTGCGGTGGAGAACAGTCGCGCGCCGAAGCGGTCCGACAGGAAGCCCGAGACGGGCCCCGCGATCAGGAAGCCGACGGTGAGCGGGAGCATGAAGACGCCCGCCCACAGCGGGGTGTCCTCGAAGTCGTAGCCGTGCAGGGGCAGCCAGATGCCCTGCAGCCAGATGATGAGCATGAACTGCAGGCCGCCCCGCGCGATCGCGGTCAGCAGCGCGGCCAGATTGCCCGCGGCGAAGGCGCGCACCTTGAACAAAGCCAGGTTGAACATGGGCTCGGCCACGCGCGTCTCGACGAAGCAGAAGAGCAGCAGCAGGGCGGCGCCGCCGATCAGGCCGGTCAGGACCCAGGGGTTGCCCCAGCCCGTGGCGCTGTCGCCGTAGGGCTGGATGCCGTAGGTGATGCCCGCGAGCAGGATGCCCGCGCCGACCGCGAAGGTGAGGTTGCCCAGCCAGTCGACGCGGCCGGGCCGTCCCGTCGCCGTCTCGCGGAGGCTGAGGTAGGACCAGATCGTGCCGGTGACGCTGACCGGGACGCTGACCCAGAACACCGCACGCCAGTCGACGACCGCGAGCAGACCGCCCGCCAGAAGGCCCAGGAACTGGCCGGCGAGCGCGGTGATCTGGTTGATGCCCAGCGCCATACCGCGCTGCCGGGCGGGGAAGGCGTCGGTGAGGATGGCCGCCGAGTTGGCGGTCAGCATCGAGCCGCCGAAGGCCTGCACGATGCGCCAGATGATCAGCCACAGGGCACCTGCCCCCGCCCGGAACGGGTCCAGGGACAGGGCCACGGACGCGCACGCGAAGATCAGGAAGCCGAGGTTGTAGATCCGCACCCGGCCGAACATGTCGCCGAGCCGGCCGAGGACGACCACCAGGACGGCCGAGACCAGCAGATAGCCCAGGATCATCCAGAGCAGATAGCCGATGTTGCCCGGAGCGAGCGGGTCGAGGCCGATACCGCGGAAGATCGCGGGCAGCGAGATGATCACGATGGAGGCGTCCATCGTGGCGATGAGGACGCCGAGTGTGGTGTTCGACAGCGCGACCCACTTGTAGCCGGGCCCGACAGGGGTGTCCTTCCTGCGGGCCGAGCGCAGGGCGCCGAAGGCGAAGGGCCCCTTCACAGCTGCTCCGCCATCCGGTCGAGTAGCGGAAGCGCCGCCGCGAGCGCGGCCCGCTCGTCCGCCGTGAACCCCTCCAGGACCGTCCCGAGCCGGTGCACGGACTCCGAGCGGCGCTCGGCCAGCATGGTGCGGCCCTCGTCGGTGATCGTCACGATGCTGCGCCGCCCGTCCGCCGGATCGGGGCTGCGGCCGACCAGCCCGCGCTGCTCCAGCAGCGTGAGGGTGCTCGCCATGGCCTGCGGGCGGACCCGCTCCATCTCGGCGAGCGCGGTCGGTGTGTCCGGACCGTCGTTGGACAGCCGCGCGAGCACCGACATGCCGGAGAGGGAGACGTCCCCCACGGCGTGGGCCTGGCGCAGCCGCCGGGTCACCCGTCCCATCGCGAGCCGCAGGTCGTACGCGAGCTGTGCGGTGTCGCTGGGGTCGCGTATCTCGCCGCGACCTGCACCGGTGTTCACCTTCATGGGTACTAAGCCTAGTTTTATCAGTTGAGACTGCTCAACCAATTGTTAGTAAATGGCCCGCTCGGGCACCGCCGCGTGTCGCTCTTCCGTACGCCAGGGAACAACACGATGTCCCAAGTGCCCTTTCCTCACCCGGCGTTCACTCCGTCACGACACCCGCGTGATAGATATGGCCCTCTCTCCTCGATGAATCCCAGGTGCCACGCTCATGCCCAAACGCCTCATCGTCCCCCTCCGTCGCGAGGTCCTCGTCGGACCGGAACGACTGGCCTTCTTCGGCGACGCAGTGTTCGCCATCGCGATCACGCTGCTCGCGCTCGACATCAGCGTCCCCGAGGACCTGCCCGACTCGGACGTCGCACACGCCGTACGCGAGGCGGTGCCGGCGATCGACGCCTACCTGCTCAGCTTCTTCGTCATCGGCGCGCTCTGGCTGACCCAGCACGCGCTGTTCCGCCTCATCGCCACCGTCGACCGCTGGCTGCTCACCTGCTACTTCATGCTCCTCGCGGTCGTGGCCGCACTGCCCTTCCCCACCAAGCTGATCAGCGAGTACGGCGACACGACCACGGGAACCGCCTTCTACGCCGCGTCGATCTTCCTGGCGGTCGCGCTCTACTGCGTGATGTATCTCCGACTGATCGCCAAGCCGGCGCTGACGACGCCGCACACCACGCCGACGCAGATGACGGAGACGTTTCGCCGTAGCGTCGTCGTGGCGCTGGTCTTCGCCACGTCCGTCCCGGTCGCGTTCGGTTCGCCGACGCTGGCCAAGTACTGGTGGCTGCTGGCGGTCCCTGCCAACCTGCTGTTCCGTGCGCGGAGCGCCGCCGCGTCGGGCGGACCGGACGAGGCGACGCCCTCGGAGGGATAGACGGCCTTGAGCGCCGACCGGCGGCATGACGTCAGGACGACGGCTGCGCCTTGGTCCAGGCGTTCCCACCGGGGATGAACTCGTAGGCGGGCCGCCCGGTGTTGGCGCTGGTGCGGAACGGCCGCCCGCGGTTGTCGATCCGCACGGTGCCGTGCCGGCTGCCGCTGGACCAGTTCAGCTCCAGGTACCAACTCGCGTCGTACGCCGAGGTGTCGGCCTTGATGTAGAAGACCTCCGGGTCGGACTCGCTCACCTTGAAAGGGAAGTTCCGCTGCCCCGACCGGGGTACGACGGTCGGGCGGGCCGAGTCGAGGTCGACGCGGAAGGAACGGGTCTCCACACCGCCACCGCAGCCGACGCCCATGGTGTAGTCGTTCCAGGGCAGCGGCGCGCTCCGACCGGCCGAACGGACGGCAAGGCTGTTGAGGACGACGGTCTCCTTGCCGGAACCCTGCACGGTGAGCGTGACGTACTGCTCTCCCGCCGAGACGCCACCGGACGCGGCCACCCACGCCGTCGCCTCCTCCGCCACGGGCGGCGGGCCCACAGCGGCGGGAGGCTTGTCGATCAGGTAGTGCTGACTGCACGGGGTCTCCCAGCTGTAGGGCTGGGTGGTCACCGTCAGCGGCGTACCGGCGGCCGGTTCGGCGGCGGTCGTGGAGGGGGAGGCCCCGGCCGCTCCCGAGCCCTTTGCCGTCTCCTTCGCCCGGCCCGTGGTCGAGGAGGACGCCGAGGGCGACGCATGGGACGGTGACGGGGACCCGGTGCGCCCCTTCCCGTTCAGCTTGCTGTCGTTCGTCGCGGAGGCGACACCGGCGGAGCGGGCCCGGCCGTCGTCGGCGTCCCGCGAGGGCAGGTTGGCGGTGAGCGCGACCGCACCGGCCACGGCGACCACGGCGATCCCGGCGACAACGAGCCGCCGGGGGTGACGCAGCTTCCGGAGCGCGGGCTCACCGGACGCGACCGCGGGCTCGTCGGTGACCGCGACACCGTCCGCCGTTACGCCCGCGACCGCGGGCTCGTCCGCCGTGTTGCCTGCGGCCGGGGGCTCGTCCGTCGCTTCACGCGCGACCGAGGCTTGGGCTGCCGGTGCGTCCGCGGCCGTGGCATCGGCTGCCGCTTCGTCCATGACCGTGAGGTCGCTCGCTGCCGTGCCCTTACGCCCGCGGTTCGCATCCGCCAGTATCCAGCGCCGGTGCAGCTCGACGAGCTCGGCGGGCGACGCCTTGCACAGGCGGGCCAGCCGTTCGACCGGTGCGTAATCCGTGGGCACGGCATCGCCGTTGCAGTACCGGTGGAGCGTCGACGTACTCATGTGCAGTCGCTTGGAGAGCGTCCCGTAGCTGAGCCCGGATCGGTCCTTCAACTCCCGCAGCAGCCCGGCGAACCCGGCCTCGGCAGTGTCCTGCGACACCGTTCCTCCCACCCCATGTCCCGTTCCGGCGTTCCAGGAACAGGTTGTTTCAGCAGTTCAGAGCCCGTTTCGGCGTTCCAGCGTCCCTGATCTCCCGGTGGCTGTGGCGTCTGGAACGGATCACCGCACAGGCTGAGGTCATCCAAGCACGCCGATCCCGGGAACCGTTCGAGCGGTGGCCCCGGCCTTGTCATCAGGAGATGGATCCAGCCATGCCCGAGTCTCGCACCAGCGCCACCACCACCAGCGCCGCCGCCACCACCCGTCCCGCCCGCACACCCCGACTGCTCGTGAGCGCAGCAGCGGTCACGCTCTCCGCACTCGCCCTGACGGCCTGCCAGAACGGAACGGGGACCAAGGACGAGGGCAAGGCGACGACTTCGGCATCCGTCACGGCCGAGCCGTCGGCCGGCGGGACCGGAACGCCTCAGGACCAGAGCTCCGCGACCGGCGGACAGACCAATGCGGGAGGGGCCAACGGGGGAAAGGCCGGCGCGGGAAACTCCGGTGCCGGACAGAAGAGCGGGGGCCGGAGCGGGAACAGCACGGGCTCCGGAAGCGGCAAGGGCGCCTCGGGCACGTCCGCCTCGGACAAGCGCGTCCTGTGCAACGGCTCCAACACCAAGGTCACCGTGCAGACGGTCTCCCGCCCGCTCAACCACATGCTGATCACGGTCAAGAACACCGGCTCCAAGACCTGCGACCTGCCCTACTACCCGGTGCTCCGCTTCGACGAGATGCAGTGGGCGCCGACCGCGATGAAGGACACCCAGCCGCAGGCCGTGGTGACCCTGACGCCCGGTGAGTCGGGCTACGCGGGCGCTCTGCTCTCGGCGGCCGACGGCAGCGGCGAGGGCGGGCAGACGGGGCACCGGCTGACGATCGCCTTCCAGGGCCTGACGCCGAACAGCAGCGGCGGCGCGTCCGCCGTGCCCACGCTGCCCGCCAAGGGCATCTACTACGACAGCTCGCTGACGGTCACCTACTGGCAGCAGAACATGGCGGACGCGCTCGACTCGTGAGCGCCCCGGGCGGCCCTGCTCAGCTTGCCCGGATGTCAGCTTGCCTCGGTGTCAGCTCGCCCGGGTGCGCCGCGCGAGGAGGGCCACCCCGGCGAGCAGGGCCAGGACCACCCCGGCGAACCAGGTCATCGCTCCGGACGTCGAGGTGTAGCGTCCGGCGACACCGAGGCCGACGGGCAGCAGCGCCAGGCCGAGGTAGGAGACCAGGAACAGCCCGGCGAGCGCCTCGCCTCGCCGGGCGGGGGCCGCCATCGCCGCGACGGAGCCCACGGCGGACTTGAAGAGCATCCCGGCACCGGCCCCGGCGACGATGCCGGCGAGTACGAACACGGTGAGGCTCGCGGTGCGCACGCCGACCGCGAGCACGGCCACTCCGGCCGCCTGGGCGAGCAGCCCGGCGTTGCGGCGGGCCCTCGCGGTGAGCCGGCCCGTCAGTACCTGGGCCGTGGCGGCCGCACCGAAGACCACGAACACGATCAGCCCGGCCAGTGCCCGCGACGGATGGTGCAGGGTGCCGCCGACGAAACCCGGCACCAAGGAGGTGAAGAGCCCGAACACGGCCAGAGACGCGAAGCCCGCGGCGACAGCCGCGACGTAGCCGGCCCGGTCGCCGTGGTCGGCACTCACCCGCTGCGGCCGGTAGGCGGGCCTGACCGCCGGCTTCTCCACCGTCTCCGGGGTGAGCGCGACGGCGGCCACGCCGACCAGCAGTGCGACGCCGAGGACGGCGTAGGGCAGACGCAGCGGTGCGCCGAGGTACTGGGCCAGCAGTCCCGCCACCAGCGGGCCGACGCCCAGGCCGCCGATGTTCGCCGCCGTCGACACGATCTCGAAGCGCTGCGCCGAGCCGTCCGGCCGGTCGGCGCTGTGCAGGTCGTGCAGATGGGCCGTGGCGGTCGCGGTGAGCATGCCGACACCGAGCCCGGTGACCAGTCGCGCGACGAGCAGGACCGGCAGCGACGGAACGGCGAGGAACAGAGCGGCGGCGACGAGCTCCAGCAGCAGCGCCGCGGTCAGTACCTTCTTGCGGCCGACCCAGTCCGAGATGTGCCCGGCGAGCACCAGACTCACCAAAACACCGACCGCGTAGACCGCGAACACGACCGTCACCGTGAACGTCGAGAAACCGTCGTGCGCCTGGTAGAGCGGGTACAGCGGAGTCGGCACCGTGGAGAACGCCATGGCCGTCACGAACACCGCCGCGATCACCCAGAACCCGACACCGTAGGCACGGCGGCCGAAGCGACGGCCCTCCGGCTCCTGGCCGGCGTCGCCCCGCACATGGCGCGTGGCCGAGGACATCGACATCTGAGCACTCCGATCCCTGAACGATGACGCAGGCGGCTCGACCGCCGCCTATCGCTCCCAACAGATGCCCGACGTGCCCGCTTCCCCTTCGGTCGAGATGATCGTAGATGACGGTAATCTCTCTCCGAGATGAGCGTTCCAGGGACGAGCGTTCCCGGGATGGGCCTTTCGCGGTCGAGCTGAGAAGGCGGGCCATGGAGCTACGGCAGATGGCGGTCGTCGTCGCGGTCGCCGAGGAGGGCGGGTTCACCGCCGCGGCACGGCGGCTGCACGTGGTGCAGTCCGCGGTCTCCGGGACGGTGCGCGCGCTGGAGCACGAACTGGGGGCACGGCTGTTCCTGCGCACCACGCACCGGGTGACGCTGACCCCGGCGGGGCGCGCCTTCCTGTCCTTCGCGCGTACGGCTCTGGGGGCGGCCGAGGAGGCACGCGCGGCGGTCGCCCTGGCTCAGGAGGAGCTGAGCGGAGAGGTCACCGTCGGTGTGATGCAGGGGCTCTACGCCGGTCTGGCCCCGGGACTGGCCGCCTTCCACCGGGAACACCCGGGCGTTGCGGTGAGGCTGCGGCAGGCCCCGGCGGACGCCATTCCGCGCGACCTGCGCGACGGCACGGTCGACCTGGCCGTCGTGGCCCTCGACGCCGCCCGGCTCCGGGGACTCGCCACCAGGGCGCTGGCTCAGGAGGAGATGGTCCTCGTGACCGCCGCCGCAGAGGCCCGGCTGCCGGAGCGAACGGTGACCCTGGCCGAGGCGGTCGCGCTGCCGCTGGTGGACTTCCCGCTGGGCTGGGCGATCCGCACCTCGGTCGACCGGGCCCTGCGGTCGGCCGCCCTCGAACGTGCCACCACCTTCGAGGTGAACGACGTCCTCGGCGCCACCGACCTGGTGCGCCACGGCCTCGGCGTCTGCATCCTGCCCGCCTCCCTGGCCGCCCGCTTCCCCGACCTGTCGGTGCGCCGCTTCGCTGCGCACGCACCGACCTGGCGGATGAGGGTCGTACACCCGAAGGGCGACCTGCCGCCCGCAGTGGCCGAACTGCTGCGCCACATCGGATAGTTGAGGTCAGGCGTCAGGCTGCACCACGCACAGAACCTCAGGCGTTCGGGTCGAACGGAATGCCCGACGGCATCGAGTGGGCGAGGCCGTACTCGAAGTCGCCGTCCTTGATCTTGATGGTGGCCGCACCGAAGTCCGCGTACAGCAGCTTGTCGCGGTAGCCGGCCGGATAGCCGTTCCAGCCCACCAGCCGCGGGTAGAACCAGCCGCCGGTGACGTTCTCCGGAGGGTCGTCGTTGGAGTTGGCGAACCGGAAGTCGTGGGTGGAGACACCGTCCTTGTGGTAGACGATCTTCGGGTGGCTGCCGTCGAAGCGGATGGCCGAGGCGGCCGCCACCTGGTAGCCGCTGTGCTGGGACACCGACACGTACTGGACCTGGTTGTCGTTGATCCACACGACGACGTGCTCCCAGTCGTGCGTGTGGCCGATGGCCGCCGGTCCGAGCGTGGCCTGGTCCTTCTCGAAGTAGCTGGCGTACATCACCGCGCACCAGCCGTTGTTGCACTTCTCGCGCGAGTAGGTGTTGGCGTTGGCGAGTTGGGCGTAGTCGTGGCAGTGGCCGTTGACGTCGCCGCCGAGCTTCAGGCCGGGGTTGATGGTGCCGTCCGCGCCGATGGCCGCGGTGGCGTAACAGCCGTCGCCGTCGTAGTCGTAGGCGGGGGAGAAGCTCTGCTCCAGGCCGTCGGCGTTCTGCGGCAGCAGCGTGAGCACATTGGCGTTCGCCTGCGCCGGAAGCGCGACGACCAGGGCTATGGCACCAAGGACGGCGGCGATCGCCGACCTGCGGAATTTTCCAGCACGGGTGGGGGGATTGCGCACGTCGTGAAACTAAAGGTCCGGACCACTTTCGTCAATATGTGAAGTAATAGTTTGGGAAGGGGAGTTGTCGCACCCGGCACGCATTCACAGATGGGGGAGCGGAGCATGGAGACCACCGGCCAACGGACCGACCGCTTCGGCCTTTTGCTCGACCAGTTCGACTTGGCCAGGGAGATGGCGCAGGTGCGGCTCAGGGGCCTCGGTGATGAGGAGTATCTGTGGGAGCCGGTGCCCGGATGCTGGTCGATACGGCGCCGGGGCGAGGCGACGACGCCCAGGGCCTTCGGGCCGGGCGAGTGGGTGCTGGACAAGGGTGCGCCGGACATCCCGGCGAGCGAGTACGCCGAGATTGCCCGGGAGGTCGCGGGCGGCATGACGATCGAGAAGATCGCGGAGGACTGGAGCGTGAGCACCCACCGGGTCGAGGAGGTTCTCGCCCACACCGGCCCGGTGCAGCCGGACGCCTCGCCGGTCACCACGATCGCGTGGCGGCTCGGGCATCTGCACTCCAACTTCGCCGGCGACTGGGAGTGGACCTTCGGCGAACGGCGGCGCGATCCGCACGAGTTGGTCGACTTCACCCCTGATGCCGCCCTGGCGCTGGAGCGGTTCTGGACGACGGTCGACCGCTGGCGCGAGAGCGTCGCCACCGTCACCGAGGAGCAACTGGACACGGTGGGGTTCTCGCAGTACCCGTACGGCTCCAACCCCGACGAGCCGTACGTCTGCGTGCTGGTGGGCATGAACCTCGAACTCATCCACCACATGGCCGAGATCGCGTTGCTGCGGGATCTGTGGCGGGCGCGCTTCACGGCGAGCAGTTAGCCGTGCAGATCGCCCGCCGTGCGGCAGACCCCGCCTCGATCACCGAGGAGCAGTGATACGCAGCCGGATCGTGCGAGCCTCCGGTCGCAGTGCGAACTCGGGCCATACGTCGGGTCCGCAGGACCGTGAGCCGAGTCCGTGCTGGGCCGCGTCGATGATGAGGTGACTGGTCGTCGAGTCGGGCAGTTCGAAGGGGTGCTCGGCCCGTGCGATCTGCTGCGGTGTGTGGCGGCTGAGCGTGAAGCCCGGTCGGCGGCCCTGTGCATCCGGCACGGCCACGATGCGCAGCGCCTCCAAGTTGCCGCTTTTCAGCGTGAGTTGGCGCAGCTGTGAGCGGTGTCCGGTCTCCTGCGGGCGTGCGTAGTCGACCGAGAGATCGCGGATCGTGGAGGAGAAACGGCCCGTGTACGCGGCGCGGACGCTGTCGGCGTAGGACTCGAGCGGGCCGAGGCCGAACCACTCGACGCCGTCGACGGGGGCCGTGCCGTCGGGCAGTTCGAAGCGGACTCCGATCCGCGGCCAGACCGTCCGCCAGCCGCGCGACGGCTCGATCTCCACGCGCAGTTCCAGCTCACCGTCCTCCAGCGTCCAGACGGACTCCACCATCACCGAGAGCGCGGAGTTGGCCGCGGAGACCTTGTCGACGGTGCGCAGGGCGTCCTCGGCGCGTTCCACGGACAGCCGTCGCGTCGTCAGCCGGTCGAGACCTTCGCGTCGCCACAGGTCGGCGCTGGACACGCCGTCCGTGCTGTCGTCGCTCCCCACGACCGTGCCGGCCGGGCTCTCGTCGTTGTCCGTCGGCGCGCGGAACAGCTCCAGCCGAGGGCCGGAGACGGCGCGGTCGGCGAGGCGGGCGAGGGACCCGTCGACGAACTCCGCGATGCCGAGAGTCAGCGTTCCGTCTCCGGGCCGCCAGTCGCTCCGGGGGCGGGCCGCGCGGCCCACGGGGGCGGCGGGGCGTCGAACCGAGCGGTCCAGCTGGGCAGTTGCGATCACATGGCCTTCCGGCGCCCAAGGGGTCGGCGATGCCAGCACCGCGTCGATCGTCAGCCATGTCTCGGCGTCCGGGGAGACCGCGATCGGCGGCAGGGGAGCCCACTCCGACTCGCCCGCCGCGACGACGGGGACGTCCAGGTCGCCGGATTCCACGAGCGTTCCGTCGTGCTCGACGCGCCAGCGGAAGCGCAGATCCGAAGTGTCGGCCGAGTGCCGGAGGTTGGTGACGGCGAACTTGTCGGCCTCGAAGGTGAAGGCGACCGGCTGCACGACCGCCTTGAACTCGTACAGGCTCGGCGTCGGCACGTCGTTGCTCAACAACATGCCGTCCATCACGAAGTTGCCGTCGTGCACGACCTCCCCGAAGTCGCCGCCGTAGGCGTAGTACGGCGTCCCGTCCTCGGTCGTCGTCAGGATGCCGTGGTCGCGCCACTCCCAGACGAAGCCGCCGTGCAGCCGCGGGTGCCTGTGCACCAGTGCCTCGTACTGGTCGAACCCGCCCGGTCCGTTGCCCATCGCGTGCGCGTACTCGCACAGCAGGAACGGCTTGGTGCGCTGCCGGGCGCCTTGTGCGGGCGTGCAGTTGAGGAGGGGCGCGCGTGAGCCGTCGGTGCCGATCTGCTCGGTCTCCGGCACCGTCGAGTACATGCGGGAGTAGACGTCCGTGTACTCGCCCGCGTGGTCGCCCTCGTAGTGCACGGGGCGCTCGGCGTCGCGGGCATGGACCCAGGCCGACATGGCGGCGAGGTTGCTGCCCGTTCCCGCCTCGTTGCCGAGCGACCAGATCACGATGCTGGGGTGGTTCTTGTCCCGCTCCACCGTGCGCTGGATGCGGTCCAGCAGCGCGGGGCGCCAGGTGGGGTCGTCGCTCGGATTGCCCGCCCAGTCGACCTTGCCGAAGCCGTGCGTCTCCAGGTCGCATTCGAGGACGACCCAGAAGCCGAGTTCGTCGGCGAGGTCGAGCAGCCGGGGATGCGGCGGATAGTGGCTCGTGCGGATGGCGTTGACGTTGAACCGCTTCATCAGGGCCAGGTCCTCGCGGGCGTGCTCCTCGTCGAAGACGCGGCCGCGCTCGGGGTGGGTCTCGTGGCGGTTGACCCCGTGGAAGACGACGCGTTTGCCGTTGACCAGGAACCGGTCGCCGCGGATCTCGACCGTGCGGAAACCCAGCCGCAGGGCGATGCTCTCCGACGCGGAGGACACGGTCGCCTCGTACAGGCGCGGCTGTTCGGCCGACCACGGCTCTACGTCGGCGACTTCGACCGGTGCCACATCGGCGGGCGTGGCCCAGACCTGCTCGATACCGAGTTGGGGGACGCGCAGGGTGACGGGGAAGGCGGACGTGTCGGCGACGACCTCCGGGTCGATGTGCCCGCGTCCGTTGTCGAAGCCGGTGCGCAGCCAGACGTCCTCGATGCCCCCGGCGGGCCGGGCGAGCAGGGTGACGTCGCGGAAGATGCCCGGCAGCCACCACTGGTCCTGGTCCTCGACATAGCTGGCCGCGGACCACTGGTGCACTCGTACGGCGACGACGTTGTCGCCGGGACGCACGACTGCGGTGACGTCGAACTCATGGGCCAGCCTGCTGCCGCTCGCGCTGCCGATCGCGACGCCGTTCACCCACACCCGGAACAGCGACTCGACTCCGTCGAAGCGCAGCACGACACGCTCGGCGTCCGACCAGTCGGCGGGCAGGGCGAAGTGGCGCCGGTAGTCGCCGGTGGGGTTCTCGTCCGGGACGTGCGGTGGGTCGATCGGGAAGGGGAACTGGACGTTGGTGTAGATCGGCCGGCCATAGGCCCCGTCGCCCTGGAGCACCCAGTGCGAGGGCACGGGAATGCTGTCCCAGCCCTGGTCGTCGTATTCGTCGGCCGCGAAGTCCTCCGTCGCCGAAGCCGTGGGCGACAGACGGAATCGCCAGGACCCGTTGAGGGAGAGGGACGGGGCGTCGGAGTGCAGCCACGAGCGCGCGGGGCGCAGTGCGCCGCGCCCCGGTGCGGTGTCCGAAACGGGTGCGGAGAGCTCGGAAGACAAGAGGTCACAACTTTCTTGGTGGCGACAGGCGTTGTCGGTGGGGGAGCCCGGCGGTCATCTGCGCGCGGCGGTCATCGGAGCACGACGTTCATCTGAGCACGACGGTCCTGATCTCCCAGGGGCCGAGGGCGAGTTCGAGCCCGTCGCGTACCGGCTCCGGAGAGATCGGCCGGCCGAGGAGGTCGACGGTGGTGGCCTCGGTGAACGGCCCGGTCACACGGACGGTCGTGGCGGTGTCGCTCATCGCCGTGAGCCGCATCTCCGTGCCGGTGCCGGTGCCGGTGCCGGCACCGGCACCGGTCCCGGTCCCGTGCGCGTCGTCGCTGACGCGGCGGATGCTGGAGACATGGACGCCCCGGCCGTCGACCCGGAAGCCGGTGACGTCCGCGGGCAGGCGGCCTTCGGCGGGCCCGGTCCCGCGGGTGACGAGGACGTCGTTGCGGAACTTTTCGGCCAGGGCGACGGCATCGGCGCCCTGCCAGCCGGTGGCACACGGCACGACGGCGAACCGGTGCTCGATCCGCATGCCCAACTCCTGTGCTCCCGGCACCGGGATCTCGCTCGCGGCCGGCTCGTCACGGAGCGGGTGGATGTTGACGCTGATCGAGCCGATGGCGCGCAGCAGGGTGAGGGCGAGTGCGGAGCCGTCGTCGACGACCTCGTACTCGCCGCTGTGGTCGAGCAGGACGGTGGTCGGACCGGCCGACACGAAGGTGCTCGCCGGGTAGGTCGGGAGCGGGTACTCGCCCCAACCGCCCTCCGCGGTGAGCCCCCGCTCGGTCACGGCGAACTGTCCGGCGGACGCGGAACGGGTCACCGGCTCGGGCAGCGGCACATGGAGACGCAGCCGGTGGTCCGCGCACCGGTTCAGGAACGAGGTGGAGACACGCACGAAGGGCTCGCCCGCGCGCACCTCCACCAGCATCTCCACCGGTGTGGGCACGGTCTCGTCGGCGCGCACGTCACGGTCGGCGGAGAGCGCGGCGGGCCACTCGTAGACGTGGGTGACGCGCATCCGGGAGCGCAACGGACCGTTTTCGAGGACGTCGACGGTGATGTGCACCGGCTCGGACACGAGTGAATCCGCCGCCGGGGGAGCGTAGTTGTAGCTGTCACCGCGGTCGCCGCCGTCGACCAGGCGGCCGACCCCGTACAGGACGGTGCCGTCGGCGCCGGTCACGTCCAGGGTGCCGTCGTCGGCGACCTGGACCTCGACCAGTCCGTTGGACAGCGCGCGTGCCGTGGCCGTCGCGGGTACGAACTGCGCGGCCGGGGCGGCGGGACGGTCGCTCACCTCGACCCGGAAGGCGGCCAGCCCGCAGGCCGGGACGCGCACGGGCACCAGCGCGCCGGCCCGGGCCTGCGCCAGCGTCCGCACCCGCCACTCGCCCGGATGCGCCGCCGCCGCGTCGGCGACCGCGCGGCGTAGCACCATCAGGTCGAACGGTCCGCTCGTCGGGACCTCGGCGAGATGGAACACCAGGGAGTTCGGGGTGAGTTCGTAGTGGTCGATGAGCAGCCCGAACAGTTCTCTGCGATGGATGCGGCGCAGCACGCGTTCGAGCTGCGAGGCGTCCATCCGCTCGTCGCTGAGCACGGTCGGGGCCTGAGACGCCAGTTGTACGGGGTGCGCCGAGCCGTCGGCGGCCACCGCGACCAGGTCCGACCCGTGCGGTGGCGCTACGACATCGACCTCGACCAGTGCCGTACGCGCCGACGGCAGCGGGTTGGCGACCAGATGGCTGTTGCTCGGCACCCGGGCCGCGGGCTCCGCGAGAGCGGCGTCGCGCACGGCGCGGGACGTCTGCGCGGCCTCGGCGAGCCGGGCCGCGACCTGGTCGCAGGTCTCGTCCGTGCCCGAACCGACCACCGAGTCATGCGCCGTCGACTCGATGATCTTGTGCCAGGCCAGCGACAGGAACGGAGATTCGTCGCGTTCGGACCACAGGGCGTTCATGCGTTCCGCCTGATCGACGGTGCGCTCGGCGACCGCCATCCGCTGCTTGAGCCCGAGCCGCACGGACAGCACACCCGGGAGGATGTTGCCGCGCACATGGCTGCGCAGTTCACCGGTGACGACCGTGGCCGGCTCGTCGCGCACGTGCCCGTGGACGTACTCGTCGAGCGTCGCGAGGGTGATGGGCCGCTCCTTGCTCGACGCACGCCTGAGCCACTGCGCCAACCGCGGGTCCGGCGCGTTGTGGTCCGTGCCCGCCATCGCCAACACCGGGTCGCCGCCCCAGCGCTCGGCCGTCATCCGGGCGTACTCGTCCAGCGCGCCGGCGATCCGGTCGGGCACCAGCAGGACGTCGAGGCCGTTGTCGTATCCGTCGAAGAGGAACTCGGTGCGCACCTCGGAGCTGTCCGGGGCGCGCCAGCGGAAGGCATGACCGTCGACCGAGCCCGGCACGCCGCGCCACAGCGCCGTGTGCTCGATGCCCGCGCGGGCCAAAATCTGCGGCATCTGCGCGACATGGCCGAACATGTCCGGGAGGTAGCCGACGGACATCGCACCGCCGAGCCGCTCGGCGGCCGCCCGGCCCATCTGCAGATTGCGCACGATCGTCTCGCCGGAGCAGAGGAATTCGTCGAGCAGGATCAGCCAGGGCCCGATGGCGAGCCGGCCCTCGCGGACCAGGGCCACGACCCGGTCGCGGTTCTCCGGACGCATCTCCAGGTAGTCCTCGATCGCGGCCATCTGCCCGTCGACGGTGAAGCGGAAGTCCGGGTCGGCCTCGGCCGTCTCCAGCACGGTGTCGAGCGCGGTGACGAGCCGGTGCCGGAAGACCTGGAACGGTTCGTACCACTCGCGGTCCCAGTGGAAGTGGGGTACGAACACGACGGAGTCGGGCATGGTGTCGGACACCTTCTGTGCGGGGGCGGGCGTCACTTGAGGGAGCCGGCGGCGAGCCCCGAGCGCCAGAACCGCTGGAGCAGGATGAACACGATGATCACGGGCACGATCGACACCAGCGAACCGGTGATCACCGACTCCTGGAGCAACGGCGCTCGCGCGGTCTGGCCGTTCCACTCGTACAGGCCGAGGGTGATCGGGAACAGCGACTCCTTCTGCAGCATCACCATGGGCAGGAAGAAATTGTTCCAGATGGCGACGAACTGGAACAGGAACACGGTCACCAGGGCCGGTGTCATCAGCTTGAACGCCACCGAGAAGAACGTGCGGAACTCGCCCGCGCCGTCCAGCCGCGCCGACTCGATCAGCTCCTGCGGGACGGCGGCGTTCGCGAAGATCCGCGCCAGATAGACCCCGAACGGGCTGACGATGCTCGGCAGGAACACCGCGAAATAGGTGTTGACGAGCCCGGTCGCCGAGAACAGCAGGAACAGCGGCAGGGCGAGCGCGGTGGTCGGGACGAGGACGCCGCCGAGGATGACGGAGAACAGAAACTCACGTCCGCGGAAAGGGAACTTGGCGAGGGCGTAGCCGCACAGCGCGGAGATCAGCGTGCCCACGGCCGCGCCCAGCACCGCGTAGACGACGGTGTTGACCGCCCACCGGCCGAAGACGCCGTCGCTGCGGGTGAACAGGATGCGCAGGTTCTCGAACAGGTTGAAGTGCGAGAACGCCAGGCCGTTCGTGGAGGCGAGGTCGCCCTGTGGCTTGGTCGCCGCGACGATCAGGAAGTAGACCGGCAGCAGGAAGTAGACGGCCAGCAGGAACATCAGCGCCATGACGGCCGTACGGCTGACGCGGCTCTCGCGGATCGTGGATGGCGTGCTCACAGTCCGGCCCTCTTGGCGGTCAGTCGCATGAACCCGAAGCTCAGGACGAAGGTGATGACGGCGATGACCACGGAAATCGCCGCGGCCTGCTGGTAGTTGTTCCCGGAGGCCACCGCGTACGCGAGCATGTTGGGCGTGAAGGTGCTGGAGATGTTGGAGGAGATCTGGCGCAGCACGGCCGGCTCGGCGTAGAGCTGGAGCGTGCCGATGATCGAGAAGACCGTGGTCAGCACGATCGACGGGGCGATGATCGGGACCTTGATCCGCCAGGCGATCGTCCAGTTGCTCGCACCGTCGATCCTCGCGGCCTCGTACAGCTCCTGCGGGATCGACTGCAGCGCCGAGTACATGATCAGCATGTTGTAGCCGGTCCACAGCCAGGTGGAGACGTTCGCCGCCGACCACAGGACGGCGCCCGGGCCGAGGAAGTCGGGCTTGAGCCCGATGCCGTCCAACAGGTCCACGACCGGGCTGAGTTGGGGCGAGTAGAGATACGACCACATGATCGCCGCGATGACGCCCGGCACGGCGTACGGCATGAACGCGGTGATGCGGAAGAACGCCTTGAGCCTGAGCAGGGGAGTGTCCAGGAGCAGCGCCATGACGAGGGCGACGAACAGCATGACCGGCACCTGCACGATGCCGAACAGGCCGATGCGCCCGATGCTCGACCAGAACTCGGTGTTCTGGAAGACCTGCACGTACTGCTCGAAGCCGCCGAACGTCGTGTACGAGGTGCCGTACTGCCCTCCGGAGCGTCGCACCACGCGGAAGCTCTGCCACAGGGCATAGCCGACCGGCACCAGGTAGAAGAGCACGAACGGCAGGAAGAACGGGGTGACGAACGCGAGGACGGTGCCGGCCCGGGGGCCGCCGCCGGTCAGACGGCGACGGCCCTTGGGCGGCTCGACCGCGCGGGCCGTGCTGGTGATGCGGGTAGCGATGTCCGTCATGCTGCGGTCACTTGCCCTCCGCGGCCGGAATGGCCTGGTCCTTCATGGACTTCAGGGCGGCCGCCTGCGCCTTGGCGAGCGCGTCGTCCAGCGTGCCGTCACCGGCGGCCGCCTTGGCCATCGCGTCCTGCAGCGCCAGGTTCACCGTCTTCTGGGTGGGGCCCCAGGCGAAACTGGTGTCGATCTTCTTGGACGACTCGGCGAAGACGTCGAAGATCTTCTCGTTGTTGTAGTACGGAACACCCTTGGACAGTGCGGGCAGTTGGAGTCCCGCGTTGGCGGCGGGGTAGAGGCCGCCGAGCTTGTTCTCCATCGCGAGGGCCTCGGGGTCGGTGTTGAGCCAGGTGTTGAACTTCACCGACTCGTACAGGTGCTTGCTGCCCTTCATGAACGCCACCGTCGAACCGCCCCAGTCACCGGAGGAGCCGTTCGCGCCCCACGTCGGCATCGGCACGATGCTCCACTTGCCGGACTGCTTGGGGAGGTTGTCGCGGAACATGCTGTAGCCCCACGCGGCCCCGACGTAACTGGCGATCTGGTCCTTCTGGTACGCCGCGTACATCTGCGTCGAGCCGTTGGCCAGGTCGGTACGCACGAGCTTGCCGGCGATCAGCTTCTGCCAGTAGTCCGCGACCTGCTTGCTCTGCGCCGACTGTACGGTGACCTGCCACTTGTCGCCCGAATAGCCGTACATCTTGGCGCTGTTCTGCCACAGGAGCCCGTTGAACCACTCGGCGTTGTTCGGGTCGAAGAACGTGATGGTGAGCTTGGAATTCGCCTTGTGCAGCTTCTGCGCGGCGGCCGCGTACTCGTCCCACGTCTTCGGCACGGCGATGCCGTACTTCTTGAAGATGTCGCTGCGCACGAACAGGGCCATCGGGCCGGTGTCCTGCGGCAGGGCGAACACGCCGGTGCCGTCGAAGCTGGTCTGCGACCAGGTCCACGGCACGAACTTCGACTTGGCCGCGCCGGCCGCCGAGCAGGCCGAGGCGTCCACGAAGGCGCTCTGGGTGCGCAGGTTGGGCAGCTCGTCGTAGCCGACCTGGGCGAGGTCCGGAGCCTTGCCTGCCTTGAGAGCGTTGCCGAGGATGCCGTACTGGTCGTTGGAGATGTTCTTGGTCTCGACCTGGATGCCGGGGTTCCTCTTGTTCCAGAGGTCGACGACCTTGTCCATGCCCGGAACGGTGTTCCAGTACTGGAGCGTGACCTTCCCCTTCGCGGGGCTGCAGGAGGGCGCGGCGGCCTTGTCCGAGGAGTCGGACGAGGAACATCCGGCGAGGACGACGATTCCGGTGGCCGCGGCGAGGGCGGCGAGGCGAGTGCGCCTGGCTGTGTTGCGCATGTCTTCCGTTCCCGGAGAACGACTGGTGGCGGGGTGCTGAGTGGCTTGGAACAACGGGCCGTGAGCGGTAACGTGAGCGCTCACGGGAGCGAAGTGATTGGGAGTCTGCGCTTATGTGCGGACAAGTGTCAAGGCTCCGGAGTCACACCCAACGGACAGAGGTGAGTGATGGCGTCGTCGGGGACCGGCCCGCGCCGGGTGACGATCGACGATGTGGCGCGTGTCGTCGGGGTGTCCCGGCAGACCGTGTCGCGGGCGCTCAACGACAAGGGCGAGATCGAGGCCTCCACCAAGCAGCGCGTCCTCGACGCCGCCCTCGAACTCGGCTACCGCCCCAGCCGGTTCGCCAGGGGACTCGTACGGCAGGACACGACAAGCGTCGGCCTGGTGATACCCGATCTGCTCAACCCGTTCTTCACCGAGGTCGCCGCCGCCGCGCTGGAGGCGGCACGGGCCCGGGGCTGGCATGTCGTCGTCTACGACACCGGCGACCGCGTCGAGGAGGAGCGCGGCACGCTCGAGGTCATCGCCTCGCAGGTGGACGCCGTCGTGGGGTATCTGACGCTGCCCGAGGACGAGATCGACAAGCTGACCCGCGGGCTCCCCGTGGTGCTCATCGACCGCGAGCAGCGCGCCGAGCGGTTCAGCGAGATCCGCATCGACGGCGAGGCCGGCGTGCACGCCGCCATCAGGTATCTGGTCGACTCCGGACACCGGCACATCGGCATGCTCGACCACGCGGCCCGCTCCGAGCCGAGCATCCGCCACACCTGGTTCGACGCCGCCATGTCCGCCTGCGGACTCGACTCCGGCACGGTGAGCCGCGCGGACCAGAGCATCGAGGGCGGGGAGCGCGCACTGGAGCGGCTCCTCGCCGAACACTCCGACGTGACCGCCGTGTTCACCTTCAACGACATCATCGCCATCGGAGCCCTGCGCGCCGCGCGCAGGCTCGGCCGGCAGGTCCCCCAGGACCTCGCCGTGATCGGGTTCGACGGCCTTCAACTCGGCACACTCGTCGAACCGCCCCTGACCACCGTCGCGTTGGACACCCGTGAACTGGGCGCGCTCGCCGTGGAGGAGGCCGGCCGACTGCTGACCAGAAGCGGCCCGCTCACCCACGACGAAGCGGCCGTCAAGGCCGAACTGCGGCTGAGCGGATCCGCGTAGAAGGGGCCAACTGCACTGTCCGCGAGGGCAATCAGGACATGTCCGCCTCCTCGGTCCTGCGCAGTTCGAGCAGCAGGGCCTGACCCGGATTGAGGTTGGGCATGGGCAGTCCGGCCACGGTCAGGACCGAGCCGGGCAGCGCCAGCCGCCCGTCCAGCGCCGTGGACAGCCAGGCGGGACCCGCCACCTGGTGGAAGGACGGCAGACCCGTCTCGGTACGGACGCGGATCAGATACGTCGCCTCGGGGGCGAGGCCGGGCAGTTGTACCCGCCCGTGCTGCCCCTCCGGTGAAGTGGCCAGCCGCGCCCAGCAGTAGAGCGCGGCCGCGCCGTCGTGCGCCACGACTCCGTGCAGCAGCGTCGCCTCGTCGGCGAGGTCTGCGCGGACCGTACGGCCGCCGTGGAGCAGCGGACGCAGTTCGCGGTGGAGAGCCGTCCAGGCGGTGATGCGGGCCAGCTCCTCCGGGGAGCAGCGGGTGAGGTCCTGTTCGATGCCCGCGTGCCCGAACAGGGCGGTGGCCAGCCGCAGCGAGTCGGAGCCGACGCGGGCGGTGGTGTGGCTCGTGGCGGGGCCGACATGGGTGCCGACCAGCTCGGGCGGCAGCAGTTGCCCGGTCCAGCGCTGGATGGCCTGGCGTTCCACCGGGTCGTTGCAGTCCGAGGCCCAGATCCGGTCGGTGTGCTCCAGGACGCCCAGGTCCACCCGCCCGCCCCCGGCGGCGCAGCTCTCGATCTCCAGCCCGGGGTGGCGCGCCTTGAGCGCGTCGACCAGCCGGTAGAAGGCGAGCACCTGCGCGTGCGCCACGGGCCGGTCGGCCGAGCCGTGCACGGTCTCGTGGAGGTCCCGGTTGTGGTCCCACTTGAGGTAGGCGATGCCGTACTTCTCCACCAGGGCGTCCAACGAGTCCAGCAGATGGTGCCAGGCCTCGGAGTTGGACAGATCCAGTATGTGCTGATTGCGAGCGGACGGGCCGACCCCGCGGGCCGGACCCAGCACCCAGTCGGGATGCTCGCGGGCCAGATCGGAGTCCAGATTGACCATCTCCGGCTCGACCCACAGCCCGAACTCCATGCCGAGCGACCGCACATGGTCCACCAGCGGCGTCAGTCCATCGGGCCACACCACGGGGTCGACGGTCCAGTCGCCCAGTCCGGCGTCGTCGGAGCGGCGCCCGCGGAACCAGCCGTCGTCCAGCACGAAACGCTCGACACCGACCTCCGCCGCCTTGTCGGCCAGCCGCAGCAGCCGGTCCAGGTCGTGGTCGAAGTACACCGCCTCCCAGCTGTTGAGGATCACCGGGCGGGGGCTGCGCGGATGGCCGGGGCGGGCCCGCACCAGGGTGTGGAAGCGCTCCGCCAGCCCGTCGAGCCCCTGGTCGGACCACGCGAAATGACACACGGGTGTGGTGTACGACTCGCCGGGAGCGAGCCGGATCTCCCCGGCACGCAACAGCTCGCCACCACCGAGCACGGCGGCATGGGTGCCCGCGCCCTCCGGCAACTGCTCGACCAGATACCGCTGATCCCCGCTCCAGGCGACATGCACCGCCCAGACCTCACCGGTGCGGAAACCGAACCCGGGCACACCCACCGTCATCAGATACGGCGAGTCCAGACCGGGCTTGCCCCGCCGCACCTCCCGGGCATGGGTGCCGAAGCCCACCGGTCGCCGCTGCGGGGACCGCTCCCGGCTCCACTTGCCGGTGAAGTCCAGGATCTCCGCGGCCCGTCGGGGCAGCGGCAGCAGCGTCGTGACCTGTGTCAGGTCGTACGGCGCCGGGTCGGCGTCCGCCCGGCGGGTCAGCGTGGTTCGCACGGACAGCACCCCGGAGGGCTCCATCACATAGGTGACTGTGGCGTCGAGTCCGGACCCGGGATCCGTGAGGTGCAGGGCCAGCTCCCCGCCCTCGGCCAGCGGACGGTGCGAGGCATCGACGAGACCCATCCTCGGTGCGGTGAACGAGCCGGCCAGATGGCCCTCGTGGGCCGGTGTGCCCGACCAGCCGTCCGCCTCGGTGGGCCAGACCGTGAACCGGCGCGGGATGTCGATGGAGTTGTTGAGCACGGCGGGCTCGGCCGTCAGGGCGAGTGCCGCGAGGGCGTCCGCGGACAGCTCGCCCGGATCGGCACCCCAGTGCAGGACTCTGGGCACCGGCTCCGTGAGCTCCACGACGAGTGCGGTGCCTGCCGCGCGCAGGGTGTGAATCCGCGCGGTGGTGTCCGACATGCAGAGTCCTGCCTTTCAAAGGGGTGACGGGTTCAGTTCTTCGCGAGCAGCTGCTTGCTCTTGGACTGCATCTCGGTGAAGACCGAGTCGCCCTTCTGCCCCGCGAAGTAGGCCTGGAACAGCGGCTCCAGCGCGTCCTGCAGGGCGGCGCCGTTGCCGTAGACCGGAGACGGGTAGAGGACCTTGTTCTTCATCATGTCCGTGAAGACGGACAGATCCACGCCCTTCGTGGCCAGAGCCTTGGCCGAGGCGTCCATGGAGGCCGGGATCGACGGGAAGAACGTGCCGGTCTGCGAGGCCTTCGACTGACAGGCCTCGCTGCCCATGTACGAGACCCACTTCCAGGCGAGATCGGGGTTCTTGGTGCCGGCCCAGATGTTGTTGCCGTTGGAGTTGCTCAGAACGGCGCGCGTCTTGCCGTCGGGACCGTAAGGGGTGGGTGCGATGCCGACCTTGAGGCCGGGGACCTTCACAAAGGTCGCGGCCTCCCACGAACCGGCGCTCTCCATGGCGACCTTGCCGGAGGAGAGCAGGTCGACGTCGCTGACGCTGTCGGTGAACTGGCCGATCCTGGGCGCGAATCCCTTGTCGGTCAGGGAGCGGATCCAGTGCATGGTCTTCACGAACTGCGGGTCGTCGTAGTTGAACACGGTCGGCCAGGACGACTTGTCACCCAGGCGCCAGCCCGTGGTGTCGACCAGCGGACTCCAGGTGGTCTGCCCGATGAAGTCCTTGGCCGCGACCTCGCCGTAGCCGTACGTCTTGACGTGGGACTTGTCGAAGCCCTTCTCGTCACCGCGGCGTCCCTTGTCGTCGATGGTCATGTGGGCGATCATCTTGCCCAGTGTGCCGCCGTCGTCGGGGTTCCAGGTCATCGAGTCGACGTCCTTCTCGGCATACCCCGCCTTCTTGAGGGCGTCCTCGTTGTAGTAGATGCCGGTCGCCGCCCAGTCCAGGGGCAGGGCGTACTGCTTGCCGTCGGTGAACTTCCATGCGTTCACGCCGACCGAGAAGCGCGACAGGTCGAACTTGTCCTTGGAGATGAAGTCGTCGAGCGGCAGCAACTGGTGCTGGGAGGCGTACGCCTGGAAGTACTGGACGCTGTTCTGGAAGGCATCGGGCGCGTTGCCCGCCACGAATCCCGCGGTCAGCTTGGTGAAGTAGTCCGCCACGTTGTACTGGGTGATCTTCACCGTCACACCGGGATTGGCCTTCTCGAAGTCCGTGGCGCACACCTTGTACGCGGCGGCCTGCTTGTCGTCCCACGTCCACCAGTTGAGGGTCTTGGACCCTCCGGCGGAGGAGGAGCCGTTGGAGCACGCGGACAGCACCGCTGCCAACGTGAGCGTGGCGCCCAGTGCGACGGTCTTCCGAACTCCCGTGATTCTCTTCATCGTTCCTTCTTTCGGGGTGACTCGGGGAGTGCTGGGGACGGCAGCACCGGGGGACGGGACGTTGTCTTCAGGAGTGCGCCGAATGCGCCGAGCGCGATGGCCAGGTCTTCGGGGCCGCCGGCGTCATGGCCGTTGAACTCCCACAGGCGCAACTGCTTGGGACCGGCGTAGGCGTGGTACGCGGCGATGGTGGTCGCCGGCGGACACACCTCGTCGCGCAGCCCGGCGGAGAACCAGGCCGGGGCGGTGGCACGACGGGCGAAGGCGAGCCCGTCGAAGTAGCTCAGCGTGGCGAACGTCTGCTCCACGCGGTCCCGCCGGGCCCCCAGATAGCCGATGATCTCGGCGTAGGGGTCGGCGTCGGTCAGCCGCGTGGCCTGCCGGATGTCGCACAGGAACGGCGCCTGGAAGTGGGCGGCGGACAGATCGGGGACCAGCCCCGCGACTGCGAGGGCGATGCCGCCGCCCTGGCTGGGGCCGACGACGGCGACCCTCGCGGAATCCACGAGATCGGTACGGCCGCGCAGGGCCTCGACGGCGCGCACGGCGTCGGTGAAGACCCGGCGGTAGACATAGGTGTCCCTGTCCTCGATGCCCCGGGTGAGGAAGCCCGGATACGCCGGCCCGCTGCCCACCGGGTCGGGTGTCGCGCCGCCACCCGCCCAGGCGCCACCCTGCCCGCGGGCGTCCACCAGCAGATGCGCATACCCGGCGGACGCCCACAACAGGTCGTCCACGGGGGCACCGCGACCGCTGCCGTAGCCGTGGAACTGGACGACGGCGGGCAGCGGCCCGCCGCGGTGGCGGGGCAGCCTGAGCCAGCCGCGGACCGGGTGGCCGCCGAAGCCGGGGAAGACGGCGTCATGGACGTCGACCGTCTCCAGACCGGTGGCCACCTCCGTCAGCTCCAGCGAGGCGTCCCGCTCCGCGCGCGCCTGCGCGAGGGTGTCCTTCCAGAACGTGTCGAAGTCGGCCGGCTCCCGGTAGGCGCTGCGGTAGGCGAACAGCTCGGGGACGTCCTGCTCGGTCAGCACGGAACCGGCTCCCCTCGGGGCCGCAGACCGGCATCCAACTCGACCTGTTGGCCGACCGGAAGGCGGACCACGCTCTCCTGGGCGCCGAAGCGGACGCGGACCGGCTCGGTGGCGTCACCTGCGAGCCGCCGCACGGTGACCGTGCTCAAAGCGCCGTCGGCCCAGGTGAAGTCGACGGCGAGCCCTCCGCGGCAGCGAAGGTCCGTGGCCCGGCCCTCGGACCACTGCGCGGGCAGCGCGGGCAGCAGGTGAATCGTGCCGGTGTGGCTCTGCAGCACCATCTCGGTGATGGCCGCCATGAAGCCGTAATTGCCGTCGATCTGGAAGGGAGGGTGGGCGGAGAAGAGGTTCGGCAGCAGCCCGCCCCACCGGGAGCCGTCGACCGGGGCGTCGACCGCCCAGTCCCCGTCGAGCGGGCGGCTCGCCTCCAGCAGCAGCGAGCGTGCCGTCGCGGCATCGCGCAACCGCGCCCGCAGGGCGGTCTTCCAGGCCCAGGACCACCCCATGGCACCGGGGCCACGGCGGTCCATGGACTTGCGTGCCGCGTCGGCCAGTTCGGGCGTGGTGTCGGGATCGACGAGCCCCAGAGGATGTACGGCGATGAGGTGGGACAGGTGCCGGTGGTACGGGTCGGCCTCCGGCAGGTCCTCGGCCCACTCCTGCAACCGGCCCTGCGCCGAGATCCGGGGCGGACGCAGCCGGGGCAGCGCGCCACGTATCTCGTCGGCCAGAGGCGTGTCTAGCCCGAGCAACTCCGCTGCTTTGAGGGTGCGTTCGAAAGTGGCCCGGGTCAGCGCCAGGTCCATCGCGGCGGACCGGGTCAGGGACCTCGGGGCTCCATCGACGAGGAAGAGGTTCTCGGGGGAGGTGGACGGGAGCGTGTCCAGGAACCCGGTGCCGTCGTCCACCAGCCAGTCGAGCAGGAACTTGGCGCAGCCGCTGAGCAGCGGCCACGCCCGCTCGCGCAGAAAGTCCAGGTCGCGGCTGAACTCGTAGTGGTCCCACAGGTGTTGCGACAGCCAGGCACCGCCCATCATCCACAGCGCCCAGGAGGGGTTGCCGTGGCCCATGCCGACCGGCAGCGCCCAGCCCCACATGTCGGTGTTGTGGTGCGCCACCCAGCCGCGGGTGCCGTACAACTGCCGTGCCACATCGGCCCCTTGGGCGGCCATCCGGTCGATCAGGTCGAACAGGGGCTCGTGGCACGTGCTCAGGCCGGCCGCCTCCGCGCCCCAGTGATTCATCTGCGTGTTGATGTTGAGGGTGTAGTTGGAGGACCAGGCCGGGCGCAGATCCGCGTTCCAGATGCCCTGGAGGTTGGCCGGGGGACCGGCGTGCGGGCGGGAAGCGGTGGCCAGGAGATAGCGGCCGAGCTGGAACAGGACGGTGGCGGTGAGGAGTTCGTCGTCCCCGGTGAGGATGGATCGGGCTACGTCGTGGACGCCGGAGCGTCGCGGGCCGATGCGCAGGGCGGTGCCGCCCAGTAGCCCCCGTACATCGGTTACATGGTGCGCGAGCAGGCGGTCGGCGCCCTGCGTGAGGGCCCGGGCGGTGATGTCGCTCGCGGCTGCCAGGTGTTCGGCGCGGTCCGCTTGGTCCTCTCCGCGCCAGTGCCGGGCCGCGTTGGTGGAGGAGGCGAGGGTGATCAGGACGCGGGATGCGCCGGTGACAAGCAGGTTCCCCTCTTGCACGGTGACCTTGCCGTCGGTGTCCAGGGACAGGGCGAGGGCGCCGAACGGGTCGTAGCCGTCGAGGGGGCCGTCGGCGTAGCGGAGGGGTTCGGCGACCTGGGGCTCGTGGGCGGGGGTGCCGTCCACCGGGATCTCGATGCCGAGGGCGAGGCCGCTCGATCTGGCCGAGCGGTGGACCGAGCGGTGGACCTCGCGCAGGGGAGTGGACAGTTCGACGGACAGGTCCACGGTGCCGCCGTCCGCGTCCAGGGTGGTGCACAGGGTGCCGGTGACGGCGTCGGCCCAGACCCGGCGGTGGACCGTGCGTGTATCGAGGGTGAAGCCGTCCTCGGCCACTGCGGTGTCGAGGTTGAGGGTGCGGCCGCGGTAGACGGCGCGGTCGCCGCCGACGACCGTCAAGTACAGGTCGGCGTACGGGAGATACTCCTGGCTGTAGCGGCCCTCGAAGGTCTTCATCAGCGCCTCGGCGCGGTCGTGATCGCCGCTGCGGAGGGCGGAGCGGGCCTCTTCGAGCCGCTGCGGGCCCGCGCCGGACGCATGGACCGCGGCGAGGGCGGCGGCCGGGCCGCCGGGCGTGCCGGACCACACGGTGGAGTCGTTGATCTGGACGCGGAACCGATGGGAGCCGCCGAAGACCATCGCGCCGAGCCGGCCGTTGCCGACGGGCGCGGCCTCGGTCCATGCGGCCGCGGGCGCGGGCCACTTCAGCACCAGGTCGCTGGGGGACATGGCTGTGCCGTCCAATCGCGGTGTACGGGCGGTCACTTGAGACCGGAGAAGCCGATGGAGTTGACGATGCGCTTCCCGAAGGCGAGGAACAGCAGCAGCATCGGCAGAGCCGCGACGAGGGCGGCCGCCATCAGGCCCGCCCAGTCGGGGGCGGCCTGCGGGGAGGACTGCTTGAAGACGCCGAGCGCGAGGGTGAGGGGCTGCACGTTCTCGCTGTTGGTGATCAACAGGGGCCAGAAGTAGTCGTTCCAGGCGTTGACGAACATCAGCAGCGACACGGTGGCGATCGGCGCGGACGACATCGGCAGGATGATCCGGAAGAAGATCCGGAAGGGACCCGCGCCGTCGATGATGGCGGCCTCCTCGACCTCGCTGCTCAGACCGAGCATGAACTGCCGCAGGAAGAACAGGGTGAAGGCCTGGAAGAGGGCGCCCGGCAGGATCAGCCCGCCGAAGGTGTTGGACAGCCCGAGGTCTTTGACGAGGACGAAGTTGGGCAGCAGCGTGAAGACGCTGGGCACCATCAGCGCGGCGATGAGGATGTTGAAGACCAGATTGCGCCCGCGCCAGTGCAGCCGGGAGAAGGCGTACGCGGCCGCCGCGGAGAACAGCACGATCAGCACCGTCTGTACGGAGGCGTAGACGAGCGAGTTGCGGAGATAGAGCGCGATGTCGATGGAGGCGCCCGAACCGCCCTGGGCCTGGGCGTCCGCGGTGGAGGCGATCCCCAGGACCCGCTCGAAGGCGCCCCAGGTGAAGCCCACCGGCAGCGGTGAGGAGGGGTTGGTCGCCAGCTTGTAGTTGTTGGACAGCGCGGTGCGCAGGATCCAGTAGAAGGGGAAGAGCGTGACCAGGACGACGATGCCGAGGTAGATCCAGGCCGCGATCCTGCCGAGCGGGAGGCGGCGGGAGTTGTCGCGGGTGTGGCGCTGCGCGGTGGCCGTCGGGCCGGGCGCGAGGGTGACTGCCATGACGGCCTCCTTCAGGTCAGGTCGGATTCGTTGGCGCGGGCGAGCCGCAGTTGGGTGAAGGTGACCGTGATCAGCAGGGCGAACAGGGCCAGCGACAGGGTGGCGGCGTAGCCGAAGTCGAACTGCCGGAAGGCCTTGTCGTAGATGTACATCTGCAGCACGTTCGAGGCGTTGGCCGGGCCGCCCCGGGTGGTGACCTGCACGATGTCGAACACCTGGAAGGAGTTGATCACCGTCAGGACGACCACCATGACGAGGATGGGGCGCAGCAGGGGCACCGTCAGCCGCCGGAACATCTGTGTCTCGCTCGCGCCGTCCACCCGGCCCGCCTCGTAGATCGTGGACGGGATGGTCTGCAGTCCGGCGAAGATCAGCAGGGCGTAGTAGCCCATCCACTTCCACACGCTGATCGCGGCGAGGGACGGGATCGCCCATCCGCCGCTGCCGAGGAAGAGGATCGAGTGCCCGGTCAGGTGCTTCAGGACGCTGTTGACGATGCCGAGGCTGGGGTCGAGCATCCACTGCCAGACCAGGGCGGCGATGACGTTGGAGATCAGGAACGGCAGCAGGATCACGCCGCGCAGGAGCGAGGAGCGGGTCACCCGGTGCAGCACCACGGCCGTCACCAGGGAGATCAGGGTGCCGAAGGACACGGACAGGGCGACGAAGTAGACGGTGACGAGCAGGGAGTGCCAGAAGACGTCGTCGCCGAACATCTGCTGGAAGTTGGCCAGTCCCACCCACTGCGGTGGGGTCAGGACATGGAAGTCGGTGAAACTGAGGTAGATGCCGCGCAGGGTCGGATAGGCGAAGAAGACCGCGAATCCGGCCACCGCGGGCAGGATGAGCACAAGAGCGGCCGGCAGGTCGCGGCGGCGGGCCGCCGCGGACCTGGTCGGGGTGGAGCGTCCCGGCTTGCGGGCGCTACGGACCTTGCGGGCGTGGGGAGTTGGGCCGAGGTCGGTGGCCGTGGTGGTCACCGCGGCGGACGGCGGTGTGGTCGGCGTCGTGAGCTTGCCTTGTGATGTGACCACCACGGCACCTCCTCAGGTGTCGGATCAGTTGTCGGACGGGTGGAACGGTCGGGCCGGAGAGGCGGTCAGAGAGTGATCCGGTCCACGTCGGAGGCGTAGTCCGAGGGGTTGCCGAAGCCGATCGTGTTCTCGCCGGCCTTCAGCGGCACGGACACGGTGATCGACTGCGGGCGGCCCCAGTTGTTGTCGTTGCTGCCGGGCAGTGGCACCTGGAAGGACGTGTCGCCCGTGGTGACCACGATCGTGCGGCCGGAGGAACCGTCCGTGTAGTCGAGCTTCATCAGGTACGTGCCGTCCTTCGGCGCGGTGACGTGGTTGATCGCCACGGATCCGCCGCCGCCGAGGTTGCCGACCTTCTTGCCGCCCGAGCACTCGGAGCAGTCCGATACGGATGCGTTGCCGCCGAGGGTGTTTCCGGAGGCCTCGGCCTCGTAGGAGACCGGTCCGCCCGTGGCCGGTGTGGAGACGTGAATCGCCTTGCTGGGTGCGGACGTCCGGCCCCTGGCGTCATGGGCGACGACGGTGAACGCGTAGTCCGTGCCGGCCTTGAGACCGTTGACCGTGGCCGAGGTGCCGGTGACGGTGGTCGCCCTGGAGCCGTTCGCGTAGACGTCGTAACCGGTGGTCCGCGTACCGGAGTTCACCGGGTTCCAGTCGAGCGAGACGCTGGTGGCGGTGGACTCGGTGCCGTGCACAGCGAGCGGGACGCCGGGGTGCTTGCCGGTCCCCTGCGGGGTGATCCGCAGCAGGCGTGAGCCGTGCGGGGGCAGGTTGTCGGTGAAGTGGCCGCGGACCGAGCCGAGGTTCTTGTGGCTCCACAGGTCGCGGACCGAGGCCTTGCCGCTGATGCCGAGGTCGCCGAAGTCGGCCGTCACATCGGAGTAGCCCTTGTCGAGGTTGAAGAGCGCCACGGTGTAACTGCCGTCCGCGTTACGGGCGTACCACACCTGCTGGGGTGTCTTCTGGCTGACCGGCCTGGCCGGGTTGCCCGCCTGGTCGACCGCGATGACCTCGTCGTTGGTGAGCAGCTTCAGGCCGTAGGAGTCGAGCTTGGTGAGGTCGTCGCCGATGTACAGCGGTGCGGACTCGATGGCCCACAGCGTCATGTAGCTCTGCCGCTCGACGTTGTTGATGCCATCCATCACGCCGACGCCGACATCGAGGGAGTCGAGGTTGTTCCAGTGCCCCGGCCCGGCGTCATCGATCCACGGCACGACGTCGTTCCAGCGCCCCTTCACGGAGTTGTTCCAGGTCACCAGCGTGTCGCAGTAGCACTCGACGTCGGTGTCGACGCGCCAGCCGTTGGAGTTGGCCTTCCAGACGTCGGCCTGGTTGTGGCTGAGCGACCAGGACAGGACGAACTGGATGGGCCGGCCCGTCTTCTGCAGCGCGGTGTGCCAGGCCTTGATGTCGGGGACGTTGTTGTGGGCGTCGTCGCCCTGGTTGGAGCCGGGGCCGACGCCGTCGATCTTGAGGAAGTCGACGCCCCAGGAGGCCAGTTCGTCGGCGACGGACTGGATGTACTTGGTGGTGCAGGGGCTGGCGAAGTTCAGCTGGTAGGAGACGTTGTCCCAGCCGCTCGTCTTGCGCAGGTCCGGGTAGACGATGTCCTTGGTGGTGCAGCCGGGTGCGTCGTATATCGGTGTCTTGCCGTCGTTGTAGTAGTCCTGATAGAGGCCCACGGCGAGATAGAGGCCGAACTTCAGTCCCTTGCGGTGCAGTTGGTCGGCGACGTACTTCATGCCGTGCGGGAACTTCTTGAGGTCCGCGGTCGGCCGGGCGTAGGCGTCACCGACGTTCTTGCCGTTGTCGACGTTCCAGCCGGCGTCCACGTTCACGTAGTTGTAGCCGTGGGACTTCAGCTTCGAGGCCAGGACGTCGGCCTGCTTCAGGACGTTGGTCTCGGTGACCCAGTTCTCTCCGCCGTAGCCGGGGAAGTTGGTCGATTCGAGGCTCCAGGTGCTGTAGCCCATGTACGGCTTGGCCGCCACGACGGGTGCGGCCGTGTTCCCGGACGCCTTGGCCGCGGGGGCATCGGCCGGGGAGGCGGCCCGCGCGGCGGCGGGCACGGCGAGGGCCACCGCGAGTGCGGTGACACAGGTCAGCGTTCTCAGACGTGAGGGTCGAGCTGGACGAGCCATGTGTGTACTCCGTCAGGGCGCGACTGCAGGCGTGATCGCCTGCGGGATCGGGGAAGCGGCAAAGCGGGCAACGGGCACGTGGGTGGGGGCCACGCTCCTCGCGGCGCCGGACCGTCCCGTCGGCCCCGACGAGGAGTGCGGCGAATGTAGGACTGGTTTCCTTCCGGCGTCAACATAGTCGAAGCCGCGAGATATCCGATGTCTGCGGGCCAGGGCGAAGGGTTTCCGTCAGAAAAGGGTGAGCGACCTGCGGTTTCCGGCCAAGACATGGGGTGATTCGGGTCTTGTCTTAGTTTCCAAAGGAAAGGTAAGGTCGGGCGTATGACCCTCGCCGATCAGCCTCCCGCGGCCGCCCTGGTCTTCCAGACCCTGCTCCAGCACGGCCCGCTGAGCCGTGCCGAGATCGGGCGGCGCACCGGGCTGACACCGGGAGCGGTCACCAAGGTGGCCACCCCGCTGATGGTCGACGGCTGGATCACCGAGGTGGGCCGTCCCACCACGGAACGGGCCAGCGGCCGCCCCGCGACACTCATCGCCGTCCGTGCCGAACGCGCCCTGTTCGCCGGGGTGAAGGTCACCGGCGAGGAACTCATCGGCGTACTCGCCGACTTGACCGCCCGACCGCTGGCCGCGAGCCGTGTCCGACTCGACTCACGGGACGTGGGCACCGTGGTCCTGGCGATCGCCCGGCTGGTGGACGAGCTGCGCGCGATGGCCGGCCTGACGCAGGTCGATACCCTCCACGGCATCGGTGTCACGATCTCGGGCGACGTGGACAGCCGCCTCGGCACGGTCCAGTACTCGCCCTTCCTCGACTGGCGCCGTGTGCCGCTCGCCCAGTTGGTCGAGACCGCCGCCGGGGCGCCGACGGTCATCGAGAACGACGTACGGGCGCTGACCGTGGCCGAGCAGTGGTTCGGAGCTGGCGCCGGCCTGTCGACCTTCGCGCTGGTCACCGTCGGCGCCGGCATCGGCGCGGGACTCTCCATCGGCGGTCGCGTGGTCTCGGGGGCGCACGGCGTGGCGGGCGAGGTCGGACATCTCCCGGTGAGCTGTGTCGACCGCATCTGCACCTGCGGCAACACCGGTTGCGTGGAGGCGGTCGCGTCCACGCATGCGATCACCGAGCAGGCCCGGCAGGCCACCGGCAACGCCCGGTTGACCATGGAGGAGGCGGTGCGCCTCGCACACGCCGGAGATCCCGAGGTCCGGGCGGTCTTCGCCGGCGCGGGCCGGGCCGTGGGCCTGGCGCTCGCCTGCGTCGCCAACCTCATCGGCCCGGAGCGCATCATCATCTCCGGTGAGGGTGTGGCCTCCTATGACCTCTTCGCCGACCACATCAGGCAGAGCTTCGTCGACCACGCGTTCGGTGCCGCCGTCGACTGCGATCTCGTCGTACGCCCGCTGCCGTTCGAGGAGTGGGCGCGGGGCGGGGCCGCGGTCGCGGCGCAGCGCGTCTTCGCGCCCGCCAAGTAGGCCTCGGCCAAAGGCCATGGAACCCGCGACCGGCGTCCCGCGGCCCGCCGGGAGGTGGCGGGCGACGGGACACCGGGGTCGATCGCCGCGCTCAGCCGCTGTGGGAGACGTTCAGCCCGTAGAACGCGACCCGTGCGCCGTTGGTGGTGCTGTCGGAGGACGACTGGTTGTAGGAACCGGCCTTGAAGTACTGCTTGTAGGAGAAGAACGACGACGGGATCGAGTAGTGGGTGGTGCTGCCGTTGACCGTCAGGTCGACAGTGTCGCCGCCGGAGACCGCGATCGTGTACGTCCAGGTCTTGCCGACCGAGACATGGCCGACGGTGTGCAGGGTCTGCCCGCCGGAGGGGGAGTTCTCGGTGCCGAGGACGATGTCGCCGCTCGACCGGTAGTAGAGCTCCACCAGCGGCTTGGTGGAGGAGCCGCCGGTGCCGAGGTGGATCTGGCCGACGCACACGTTCTTCGTGACCGACACGACCCGCAGGGTGGCGCTCAGCTTGTGGCTGCCGCTCAGTGACCAGTTGGCCGCGCTGCCGCTGCGGTTCATCTCCCGCAACTCGGAGCGGGCGTAGTTGGAGTTGGGCGTGGTGACGCCCTTCTCCGGAGCCCAGAACGTCATCGCGCCGTCGCGCTGGTCGGTGTAGAAGTACGTGTCCTGGTAGCCGTTCGCGCCCTGGAGGCGCGAGGACGGGATCGTGGTGGGGGAACCGGGGGAGCCGACGGGCTCCTGAAGCTGCCACACGGACAGGTCGAAGTTGCCGCCGGGAGCCTTGCCGGGATCGGCGGCGGTGGCGTCCCCGGTGCTCATGACCGCCAGTACGCCGACGGCGGCCGTGACGCTGACACCGGCCAGGACTTTCGAACGGATCATGGCGTGCCCTGCTTTCTCGATGGTGGGGGTGAGCACGTTCCCGAAGCATCTGATTCATGTCCTGATTCATGTCCATGAACAGAATGCTTGTTTGTGAACCTGGTGGGTGTGGGAGAACCTAAAGGTCTGAACCACCTCCGTCAAGAGGTTGTGAGAACTGTCCAATAAACAGGGGTGAGTTGAGTGGCATCCGGACCGGAGTCATCTCCAACGGCATTCCCTAGCCTGGTCGTTCAGTGTCCATGTGTTCACTGAATGGTGGTCTTATGAGGGAACCCGAGCAGGAATCCGGGCGTGTTCGCCGAGCCGCGCGCAAGGCGGGAAAGAAGGCGGGGAAGGTGGCGCTGGCGGCCGCGCTGGGCGCGTTCGTCCAATGGGTGGTCACATCGCTGCTCGGCCGCCTGAGCTGACCGCGGGCCGATCACGGGTGGCGGAATCGTGCGAGGAGTGGCTCGACCAAGTGCTTTTTCCCTAGGATGTGTTGCTTGGCGAACCGGTCCGCGCGATGCGGCTTGGAAGTGGGGGAGACGATGGAGTCCGGGAAGCGGCTGTCCACGAAGATCGATGCCACGGTTCCGACAGCCGCGCGCATGTACGACCACTATCTGGGCGGCAAGGACAACTACGCGGTGGACCGGGCCGCCTGCGAGGAACTGGACAAGGTGGTGCCCAGCACCCGCGCGCTGGCGCTGAACAACCGGCGCTTCCTCCAGCGCGTGGTCCGGACGCTGGCGCAGGAGTACGGCATCAGGCAGTTCCTCGACCACGGTTCAGGCCTGCCCACGCAGAACAACGTGCACCAGGTGGCGCAGCAGATCGAACCGGACTCGCGTGTGGTCTACGTCGACAACGACCCGATGGTGCTGGTGCACGGCCGGGCCCTGCTGGACCAGAACGACCGCACCGCCGTCATCCAGGCGGACATGCGCGAGACGGACGCGATCTTCTCCCACCCCGACACCGAGCGCCTGATCGACTTCTCGGAGCCGGTCGCGGTGTTGTTCAACTCGGTGTTCCACTGCATTCCGGACAGCGAGACCGACGGGCCCGCCGCGGTCGTGGAGCGGGTACGCGAACGGCTCGCGCCCGGCAGCTGTCTGCTGATGTGTCAGCTGGTGAGCGAGGACCCGGAGGTACGGGAATTCGTGACCGGCTTCATGGACCAGGCGACGCAGGGGCACTGGGGCCGGGTGCGCCAGGAGAAGGACGTCGCGGCGTTGTTCGACGGGCTGGAGATCCTGGAGCCCGGCCTGGTGGAGGTGTCCACCTGGCGGCCGGACACCGAGGTGGCGCCACGTCAGCTCACCCAGGAGTGGATCGAGTTCGGCGGCGTGGGCCGTATGCCGTAGCGGCACCTGGCCGGCTGGGTCACGCGTCTCCGTACCGCTGTGCGATCGTCTCCTTGAGGCGGGTCAAAGACTCGCGCGGACTCAGGGCGTCGTCGGCCAGCTGGTCGAGGGTGACCCGGTACTGCTCCGTCTCGTCGCGGTCCTCCAGGAACGTGGCGCTCCTGATGTGCTCCAAGTAGACGATGTCCGGCAGATCCAGGCCGCCGAAGCGCAGATAGGTGACGGGGATGGCCGGCGCGGATGCGTTGGTCACGTCCAGCGGGACGATCTGCAGGGACACATGCGGCAGTTGGGCCATGGTGACCAAGTGGTCCAACTGCTCACGCATCACCTCGCGGCTGCCCAGGACACGCAACAGCACCGACTCGTCGATGATCGCCCACAGTTGGGGCGCGTCCGGACGCTGCAGCAACTCCCCGCGCTTGGTGCGCAGTTCGACCCGGCGGCTGACCTCGCGGGACGGCGCCGAGGGCAGCCCGCGCTCCACCACGGCACGGGCGTAGGCCGGAGTCTGCAGCAGTCCGGGCACGTACTGGATCTCGAACGTACGGATGGAGTCCGCCGCCTCCTGCAGTCCGACCAGCCGGTCGAACCACTCCGGCATCAGGCGTTTGTCGAACCGCTGCCACCAGCCGGGCTCCCCGGCACGCCGCAGCAGTTGGAGCAGGATCGACGCCTCGTAGTCCTCGGTCTTGTAGTACTCGAGGAGTGTGCGGACATCGCCCTCGGTGGGCGGCCTGCGCCCCTTGCCCGCCTCGATGCGTGACAGCTTCGCCGGGCTGAACCCCACGGCGCGGGCGGCCTGTTCCTGAGGCAGGCCGGCGTCCTCGCGGATGCCCGCGAGCTGCACTCCGACCAGCATCTTCAGCAAAGTCGGCGCCGGTTCCGTGCGATGCAGATACGGTTCCAGACGGGAGACGCGCGGTGACTCGGAGGACATCCTGACTCCCGGTGGGCAGGGGGCAACAGACCGCATTATCGCATCTTGACGGGTGCTGCCGCATGCTCAGGCCAAAAGGGAAGGGTCCGACGGACCCCCGCGCCTCACAGCAGATCGTCGAACTCGCCCTCCTTCGCGCCGGTCAGGAAGGAGGCCAGCTCCGTCGACGTGTAGATGAGCGCGGGACCGTGCGGGTCACGGGAGTTGCGCAGGGCGACCTCTCCCTCGGTCAAGGCGGCGACCTCGACGCAGTTGCCCTCGGCGTTGCTGTGCCGGCTCTTGGTCCAGCGGACACCCAGTGAACTCGCTCGTACCCCATTCGGAACTGATGGCACTGCAGTCTCCTTGCGCATGACTGGCTCGAACTGCGCGCGCAATTTCTCGTGAAATTGCACGAGCGTGCTGTCGACGTGGATAATAGCCAAGGCGCCAACCCCTTCGCTGGCGCCTTGTCCTGACATCACTTCAGGAGTTGACGTGTCCGTGCTCGCGCACCCAACAGCCGCCCTGCGTCTGTCAGGCAACCGGGCGGGCTGCGCCCAGGCGCGCGAGTTCACCGAACGGGTCCTGAAGGACTGGGAGTTGGCCACGTGCCGCGACGACGCGCTGACCGTCGTCTCCGAACTCGCCGCCAATGCCGTGCTGCACGCAGGGAGCGAGGACGACGACGGCTCCGGGGTGTGGCTCAAGCTCACCCGGCGTCCGGCCCACCTGGTGTGCGCCGTCACGGACCAGGGCGACACCCTCCCGGGCACCGCGCGCGCCGCCGGTCCGCTGCAGGAGCACGGCCGCGGTCTGTTCATCGTCGAGGCCCTGTCCCAGCACTGGGGCTGGACGCGGTACGCCCCCAAGGGCAAGACCGTCTGGGCCATGCTGTCCACCGGGGTCGGTGTGTGAGATGAACCCACGACGTCGACGCACGGCGGTGAGCGTCCCTTGACGGCCAAGAAGCCGACCGCGACCCTTCGGGACGTCGGCCTCGTGTCCTGGCACGACATCGCCGACGCCTCGGGGTCCGCCGCCGCGATTCCCTTCCTGCTCGCCGCCATCGCCTCGGGCGACGACGCCGCCGCTCAGGACGCGCTCGACCGGCTGCGGCACCGCATCTGTCAGTACGGCTTCGTCGTCGGCCAGGCCACCGCGGTCACGGTGCCCTTCCTGTGGGATCTCGCCCAGCGCCCCGAAACCACCTGCCGGGTGCAGATCCTGCAACTCCTGCGGAACATCGCCGACGCCCGCCAGTGGGAGATCACGGCCGCCGCCTACCCCAAACTCCGCCGTCACCACGGCGACTACGTCGAATGGGAATCAGCGGCGCGCCATGCCGTACGCGCCCAGCGCAGCGTCCTGCCGCGACTGCTGGCCGAGCGCGACAGTGAACTCGTGCACGCCACCAAGGAACTCGCCACCACCCTGGCCGAGTGAGGCCCGCCCAAGGCGGGTTCAGACGATCCGGGCCACTCCCGCGTAGATGCCACTGTCCTCGGGCTCGGGCAGCAGGCCGTCGGGCCCCCACTCCGGTGCCGTCACCAGGCCGGGCGGCACGAGTTCCAGACCGTCGAAGAAGCGCTCGACCTGCGGACGTGTGCGGAAGCCGAGTTCGATGCCGCCCTTCGCGTACTCGGCGACGACCTGCTCGACGAGATCCTCGAACTTGTCGGAGGCGGCGTGGGACAGCACCAGGTAACTGCCCTTCGGCAGCGTGGCCACCAGGCCGCGGACGATGTCGTGCGCGCCCTGGGCGTCGGTGATGAAGTGCATCAGGGCGATCAGCGACAGCGCGATGGGGCGGTCGAAGTCCAGGATGTGGCGGGCATGTTCGACTATCGCGTCCGGTTGCTGTACGTCGGCCTGGATGTAGTCCGTGGCTCCCTCGGGGCTGCTGACCAGCAGCGCCTCGGCGTGGCGCAGCACGATCGGGTCGTTGTCGGCGTAGACGACCCTCGCCGACGGTACGACGCGCTGCACGATCTGATGGAGGTTGGGCTCCGTGGGGATGCCCGTGCCGATGTCCAGGAACTGGTCGATGCCCTGTCCGGCGAGCCAGGCCGCCGCCCGGTGCATGAACTCGCGGTTCTGCCGCGCCGCGTCCCTGGCCTCGGGCGGCAGTTGCGTTCCCACGGCCTCGTCGACCGGGTAGTTGTCCTTGCCGCCGAGCAGCCAGTCGTAGACCCGCGCGGGATGCGCCTTGCTGGTGTCGATCCGAAGGGACGGCTGTGGGCCGGTCGTCATGAGAACTCCATCGCGCCAATGAAGCGGGGGCAAGCCGAGTACTCGATCATCGTACTCGCGTCGTGATGTTGCTTGAAGAGGACGTGATGTTGCCCGAGGGAAAAGGGAGTTGGATGCGGCGCCGCTAGCGGGCGGCCGCTCGGGAGCGGCGTACGAGGTCGGAGGCGGCCTCTTCCCAGTCGGGACGGGCGAAGGCGAACCCGGCCGCGCGGAGACGGCCCGGAACCACCCGCCGGCTCTTGAGCAGCAGTTCCGTGTCCGAGCGCATCGCGAACGCGCCCAGCTCCGCCATCCACCGCGTCGCGGGCAGCCCGACGGGAACACCCGCGGCCGCGCGCAGGGTGCGCATGAACTGCCGGTGGGGGAGAGGGGCGGGCGAGGCGAGGTTCACCGGTCCTTCGAGGTCGTCGCGCGCGATCAGGAACTCCACCGCCCGTACGAAGTCCTCGTCATGGATCCAGGAGACGTACTGCGCACCGCCGGCAACCGGCCCGCCCAGCCCCAGCCGGCTCATCCGCAGCAGCACGTCGAAGACTCCGCCCCGGTCCGGGCTCATGACCATCGCCGAGCGCAGGGCCACCTTGCGCGTCGCCGGCGTCGGCGCCTCGGCCTGTGCGCGTTCCCAGTTCTTGGCGATCTCGACGCTGTACGCCCAGTAGTCCGGCACCCCGCTCTCCGAGCCGCCGATCACGCCCGTCGTCTCGTCGTGCGCCGCGTCGAAGCGGTGGGCGTAGATCGTGGCGGTGCTCATCTGCAGCCAGACCCGCGGAGGCCGCGACGCAGCGGCGATCGCCTTGCCGACGATCCGAGCGGAGTTGACCCGGGAATCCATCATGGCCTGAAGATTCTCGGGTGTGTAACGGCAGGAGACGCTCCGCCCGGCCAGGTTGATCACCGCGTCGGCTCCGTCGAGCGCCTCGGCCCAGGCGCCGAGCGTCGCCCCGTCCCAGGCGATCCGACGCTCACGCTCCGGATGCCTGGTGAGGACCACCACCTCGTGGCCGGCCGCTGTCAACGCACGGTCCAGGATCGTGCCCACCTGTCCGGTTCCCCCGGGCAGCACTACCTTCATCGAACCCCCTCGGCCTTTGGTGGGCCCAGCCTAACCCTGAAATTGAACGCGTTCAATAAGTGTCGCTCCTCGACGCGGAACGGCCGTTCGAGCTGAACAGGAGCCCCGCTACCGGGCATCGCCCCCACCCATCGGTAGTGTCCGCCCCGACGCGGCGACCCCGCGTCGGCGCAGTCCGCGAGGAGGAGGATCACGATGGACGAAGGTCAGGGCGAGGCCCCGCCGGGACAGGAGCCCGCGGCACAGGGGTCGCAGGCCGGTCCTTCGGGCGCGCGGCAGACGGTGCGTCTCGCGCTGGTGATCGGCGCTCTCGGCGTCGTCTTCGGAGACATCGGAACCAGCCCGATCTACACCCTCCAGACCGTGTTCAGCCCGAGCGACCCGCATCCGGTCCCGGTCAGCACACAGAACGTGTACGGGGTGGTGTCGCTCGTCTTCTGGTCGGTGATGATCATCGTCACGATCACCTATGTGCTGCTCGCGATGCGCGCCGACAACCAGGGCGAGGGCGGCATCATGGCGCTGATCACGCTGGTGCGGCAGCGGAGCTCGCAACTCGGCCGGCGAACCGCAGTCGTACTGGCCGCGCTGGGCATCTTCGGCGCCTCCCTCTTCTTCGGCGACAGCATGATCACCCCGGCGATCTCGGTGCTGTCCGCGGTCGAGGGCGTCAAGGTCGTCGAACCGTCGCTGGGCAGTGCGGTCGTGCCCATCACGGCGGTGATCATCGTGATCCTGTTCCTGGTGCAGCGCCGGGGGACCGCCGCCGTGGGCCGGGTCTTCGGGCCGGTCATGATCGCCTGGTTCACCGCCGTCGGCGCATGCGGCATCGGCGGCATCGTCGACCACCCGGGAATCCTGCGGGCACTGTGGCCGAGCTACGCCCTGAGCTTCCTGTTCGGCCACTTCGGCACCGCCTTCTTCGCGCTGGCCGCGGTGGTGCTCGCGGTCACCGGCGCCGAGGCGCTCTACGCTGACATGGGCCACTTCGGCCGCCCCGCCATCACCCGCGGCTGGCTGTTCCTCGTCTTCCCGGCCTGCATCATCAGCTACCTCGGACAGGGCGCACTGATCCTCGACGATCCCAAGAACATCAGCAGCCCGTTCTTCCTGCTCGTGCCCCACTGGGGCCGCTGGCCGATGATCCTGCTCGCCACGGCGGCCACGGTGATCGCCTCCCAGGCGGTCATCACCGGCGCGTACTCGGTCACCTCCCAGGCCGCCCAGCTCGGCTATCTGCCGCGGCTGCGGATCGCCCACACCTCCGAGACGACCATCGGGCAGATCTACGTCCCCTGGGTCAACTGGCTGCTGATGGTCTCGGTCCTCACCCTCGTCTTCGCCTTCCGCAGCTCCACGGCACTGGCCTTCGCCTTCGGCATGGCGGTCACCGGCACGATCACCATCACCACCCTGCTGTTCCTCTACATCGCCCGTGCGAAATGGGGCACGCCCCGGTGGCTGCTCGCGAGCGGAGCGGCCGTCCTGCTCTTCGTGGACCTGCTGTTCGTGGGCGCGAACCTGACGAAGTTCGTCCACGGCGCCTGGCTGCCCCTGCTCATCGGCCTCACCGTGTTCACCATCATGACGACGTGGCAGCGCGGCCGCCGGCTCGTCACCGCACAACGGGAGCGCACCGAAGGGTCGTTGCGCGCCTTCGTCGACGAACTGCGCAGCGGGGAGCTGCCCGTGCGCGAGGTCCCCGGCACGGCCGTCTTCCTCAACCGGGGCAAGGAGACCGCGCCGCTGGCCATGCGGGCCAACGTGGAGCACAACCACGTACGGCACGAACAGGTCGTGATCCTGTCCATCGAGACCGAACCCGTGCCCCGCGTCCAGGACGACCGCCGGGTCGCCGTCGACAGCCTCGGCTACGCCGACGACGGGATCGTCCATGTCACCGTCCGCGTCGGCTACATGGAGACCCCGGACGTGCCCGCCACCTTGGCCATGCTCGACGCGTCCCAGACCGAGGGGCCCCTGGAACTCGACCGGGCGTCCTACTTCCTGTCCAAGATCGAGCTGCAGCGCGGAAAGGCGCGCACGATGGCGCCCTGGCGCAAACGGCTGTTCATCGCGACCTCCTACATCACGGCCGACGCCGCCGAACACTTCGGCCTGCCGCGCCACCGCACCGTCATCATGGGCTCGCGCATCGAGGTCTAGGCGTACGGCGGAGCGACGACCCGGCCGTGTCGCTCCGCCGTCGGGTTCGCCGCTGGGGCACACATGCGGACAGGTCAGGGGAGACCTGCTGTCCGGATCATCCCAACTGCCCCTCCATGTCAGCTCTTCGTACCCCCGACTTGCCCACTGCTTGACGATCCGTTCCATGAGCGTTCAGCAAGTCACCTGTGTGCGCGTTGTGTGTCGCCCCTAGCGTCCCTGCGGATCTCGAAAGAAGGGGCTCATGGGGACACTCCACGCAGTCCGGGCTCGCGGCATCACCAAGAGCTTCGGGGACGTCGTCGCGCTCGACGGCATAGATCTGGATGTGACACAGGGGCAGATCCACGGCCTGGTCGGACCGAACGGCGCGGGCAAGACGACGCTGCTCGGTCTTCTGCTGGGCCTCGCCGTCGCCGACAGCGGCGACCTGGAGATCCTGAACGCACCGGTCGGGCGGGCGCTCGCCGCTCCCGACGGAGTCACCGGCTTCGTGGACGGGCCCGGCCTGTATCCCTCGCTCACCGCCCGGCAGAACCTGGCCGCGCTGGCCGCGCTGCGCGGCAAAGACGCGCGGACGGCGGACATCGACGACGTACTCGGCGAGGTCGGGCTCACCGATGTCGCCGACGACAAGACCCGCGGCTTCTCGCTCGGCATGCGCCAACGGCTCGGGCTCGCCGCCGCCCTGCTCACCGAGCCGCGGCTGCTCGTCCTCGACGAACCCGCCAACGGCCTCGACCCGGCGGGCAAGAAGCATGTGCACGCGGTCCTCAACCGGCTCGCCGCGCAGGGCACCGCCGTGGTGCTCTCCAGCCACCGTATGGACGACCTCGAAGCACTCTGCTCCGAGGTCACGATCCTCGCCACCGGACGGGTCGTCTTCTCCGGCCCGCTCGGCAAACTCGCCACGGAGAACCGTGAACTCGACTACAGGTTGAGCACCTCCGACCCCGCGGCCGCCCGTCGCGTGGCAGCGGACACGGCCGGCATCCATGTCGTCGACGACGCCCGGACCCGCCCCGACGGCGAGGTGCTCGTCGTGCGCGCGCTGGTGCCCGCCCTCGACGAACTGGTGGTCCAACTCGTCCACGCGGACATCGCGTTGCGGGAGCTCACGCCCGTCGTCTCACCGCTCGAGGCCGCGTTCCTCGCCCTCACCGAACAGCAGGAGGCGGGCAGATGACCGCGACCGCAGTCAACGACCGCACCGCCGTGGCCAGTCCGGTGTCGGTGCCGCGTGGCTACCGCTTCGAGCTGGTCAAGCTCGTCTCGCAGTGGCGGATCCGGCTGCTGGTCCTCGCCTGCTGGATCGCCCCTGGGCTCTTCGTCGTCGGCGTGAGTCAGCAGAGCACGCTGCCCAGCGACACCCTCTTCGGCCGCTGGATGCTCGCCACGGGCTGGGCCGCCCCGCTGGTGATGCTCGGTTTCGCGGGCACCTGGGCGCTGCCCCTGCTGACCTCCCTGGTCGCCGGCGACGTGTTCGCCTCCGAGGACCGGCTCGGCACCTGGCGCCATCTGCTGGTGGCGGTGCGCTCGCCGCGCCGGATCTTCGTGGCGAAGGCGCTGGCCAGCCTGACCGTCATCCTGGTGCTCGTCGCCGGACTGGCCTGCTCCAGCACGGTCGGTGGGCTCGTGACGGTCGGCAACCAGCCACTGGTCGGTCTCGACGGCCACCTCCTGGCCCCCTCGGACGCCGCCTGGAACGTCCTTCTCGCCTGGCTGTGCGTACTCGCCCCGACGCTCGCTCTCGCCGCGATCGGACTGCTCGGCTCGGTCGCGCTGGGCCGGTCCCCGATGGGACTGCTCCTGCCGGCACTGGTCGCGCTCGCGATGCAGCTGGCCCAGATGCTCCCGCTGCCGGTCGCCGTACGACTCGCCCTGCCCGGCTACGCCTTCATCTCCTGGAACGGCCTGTTCACCAGCCCCGCGCAGACGGGCCCGCTGCTGATCGGCATCGCCGTCAGCCTGGTGTGGGCGGTGCTCGCGACCGTTCTCGCCCATCTCCTGTTCCTGCGGCGCGACTTCACCAGTCTCACCTACGACGGCTCCGGGCGCCGCGCGATCACCGCCGGCGTGCTGCCGCTGGCCGGGCTGCTCGCCGTCACGGTCGCGGTCGTCGCGGTGGCGACCCCCGCCACGGGTTCGGGCATCCGGCAGGACAAGGTGCAGCACTCGGTCGCCACGGCGTTCGCGCACCTCTACCGCCTGCAGACCCGGCAACTGCACCGCCCGGCGGTCACCGAGGCGCAGTTGAGGGCGACGGCCGCGTGCAACAAGGGCGCAGGCCGGCTTGCCGCCGAGGGGCCGGGCAACGACTGGCGCTGCGTCGTCTCGTGGCACCTGCCCGGCGTCCAGGCCACCGGACAGGCCATCTACCAGCTCGACTTCACCGCCGACGGGCGGTTCGTCGCCGACGGCGACGGACCGAAGGAAGTGAACGGCTACTTCCTGGTGCGGACCCCCGTCGGGGACGCACCGAACCCGCTGTGGCAGTTCGACGGCAACGTCGACCTGCTCGACACCACCCCGAAGGGATGATCATGCAGGTAACACGGCAGCGTCGCAGCAGCGAGAAGGGGCACATCGACCTCTTCGGCAGACGCATCGGCCGCCGGGCCTTGCTGGTGACGACGGGCATCGCCGTCGCCCTCGGCATCACGGGCACCGCGGTCGCCTCGACCTACCAGTTCGGCACCCAGCAGGTCGCCCAGACCACCGCCAACGGCCAGGTCATCTCCAGTGACCAGTACATCGACCCGTACGGCAGCCGTACCGTCATCAACGACGGCAAGATCATGTCCTCGGCGGTCAGCCCTGACGGCACGCATCTCGCGGCCTCCGTGACCGACGGCGACGCGTCGCTCGTCGTCATGGACCTCAAGACCGGCCAGATCAAGCAGAAGGTCGGCACCAACGCGGCGGACGATCTGCGGATCAAGACCGCCGCCGTCGGCCAGGAGGGCCCGACCTACTCGCCCGACGGCACCCAGCTGTGGCTGGGCCAGGCGGACGGCTACACCAAGTTCACTGTCGCCGCGGACGGCACCCTCTCCAACCCGGTCACCGTCGCGATCCCGGCCGACGGCTCCAAGCACGCACTCGTGGGCGCGGCCGTGTTCTCCGCCGACGGCTCCACCGTCTACTCCGCGGTCAACGGCCAGAACCGGGTGGTCGCCATCGACGCGGCCACCGGAACCATCAAGCAGAGCTGGGCAGTCGGCAACGCCCCGCGCGGTCTCGCCCTGGTGGGAGGCAAGCTGTACGTCAGCAACGAGGGCGGACGCCCGGCCAGGCCCGGCGACACCACCATCAACTCCTACGGCACCGAGGTGGTCGCCAATCCGGACACCGGCGCCAGCACCACCGGCACGGTGAGCGTCGTCGATGTCGCGGACTCCTCCGCCGCCGTCCGCAGCATCGACGTCGGACTGCACCCGACCGCCGTCTACGCGAAGAAGGGGGCGGTGTTCGTCACCAACACCGCCGACAACAGCGTCTCGGTCATCGACAGCCGCAAGGACCGCGTCGTCCAGACCATCGCCACCCAGCCCTGGCCCGAGGCGAAGGTCGGCTACGAGCCCGACGCGGTGACCCTCACCGACGACGGCCGTCTGCTGGTGACGCTGGGCCGGGCGAACGCGGTCGCCGTCTACCGCTACAAGTCCCCGCAGGAGCCCGCCAGTTACATAGGTCTGCTCCCGACCGACTACTTCCCCTCCGAGATCACGACCGTGGGCACGAACGTGGTCGTCTCCAACACCCGCGGCATCGACGCCCGCCGTCCCTCCACCAGCGGAGCCCACGGCACCCACGACACGACGTCGAGTCTGACGCAGTTCAAGCTGCCCGACGACCGCGTCATCAGGTCCCAGACGGCCAAGGTCTTCAAGCAGAACGGCTGGACGCCCGGCTCGGTCACGACGTCCAAGGGCAAGAGCCACGCCAGGCCCGTGCCCGTCCCGGTGCACCTCGGCGACCCCTCGACAATCAAGCACGTCTTCCTGCTGGTCAAGGAGAACCGGACCTACGACCAGGTCTTCGGCGACATGCCGCAGGGCAACGGCAACTCGGCTTACACGCAGTTCGGCGAGAACGTGACGCCCAACCAGCACGCACTGGCGCAGCAGTTCGGGCTCTACGACAACTTCTACGACATCGGCACGAACTCCGCCGAGGGCCACAACTGGCTGATGCAGTCCGACAATCCGGAGTACACGGAGTCGTCGGCCGGTGAGTACACGCGCAGTTACGACACCGAGAACGACGTCCTCGGCCACCAGAAGACCGGCTTCATCTGGTCCGGCGCGCAGGCGGTCGGCAAGTCCGTGAAGGACTACGGCGAGTTCCAGTCCGTCGAGAGCAAGCCGGCCGGCGCCACCTGGCAGAACCTGTACTGCGACGCCAGGACCATGGACTCGACCGGGGCGAAGACGGCGTACCCGATCCAGACCGGTTCGGCGATCCCCTCGCTCAACAAGGTGTCGGTGCCCGGCTTCCCGATGTTCGACCTCGACGTCCCGGACGTGTACAAGTACCAGATCTGGAAGCAGGACTTCGAGAAGAACGGCCCGGCGAACCTGAACATGTTCTGGTTCTCCAACGACCACACCGGCGGTCCGCCGAGCCCGGCCGCCGAGGTCGCGGACAACGACCTCGCGGTCGGAAAGATGGTCGACGAGATCTCGCACAGCAAGTACTGGAAGGACTCGGCGATCTTCGTCGTCGAGGACGACTCCCAGGCCGGCCTCGACCATGTCGACGGCCACCGCGCCCCCGTCCAGGTCATCAGCCCCTGGGCGCAGCACGGCAAGGTCGACAACCACTACTACACGCAGATCACCATGATCCGCACCGTCGAGCAGATCCTCGGGATCCACCCGATGAACCAGAAGGACAGCGCGGCCACGCCGATGTACGGGGCCTTCAGCCGCAAGGCGGACAACACCCCCTTCACGGCGCAGCCCAACCGGACCTCGCTGACCGACGGCCTGAGCACCCTGCCTCCCTGCGGCGCGGACACCCCGGCACCGCAGGACGCCAAGGCCTCGCCCGCACCGACCGCGGCCAAGGTGCCGGCGGACAAGCAGAAGCTCGCGGCGCAGTGGAAGACCTGGGAGTCGCACCAGCGGCTGACCGGCCCGCACGCCGTGCCCGACTACGCGAACCCCGCCCAGATGAACCGTCTCACCTGGTACGAGACGCACAACTGGACCAAGCCGTACCCCGGTGACAGCAAGATCTACGCGCCGAACGACGTACCCGGCGCCTATCTGCCGTCCCCGGAGTCGGACGGCTGACCCGACCCTGCCGTCCACGGTCTGACCTACGCGGCAGGGCGCGCAGGTCAGACCGTGGACAGGTCGATCGCCCGGTCGACGTCCTGCGGCTGGAGCACCCGCAGGATGCCCTCCAGCAGGTAGTAGTCGGCGTACGGAAGGGAGATCTCGATACCGTCCTCGGCCGGGCGGTTACGCGTGCAGCGGGCCACGACCGCGTCCGCGCGGGCCGAGTTCTTCGTCAGGCACGTCTGCGCCAGCGCGGTCAGCATGCGCACCGCCACGTCGCGATAGGACTGCCGGCCGGTGGCCGCGGCCAGATCGAGCAGCCCGCAGGCCGTGACCGCACCGGCCGACGCGTCCTTGATGTCGTACGGCTGCTGCGGCGCGAAGTAGTCCCACACCGGCACGTGGTCCGCAGTCAGCGCGGCCACCGCGAAGTCCGCGAGTTTGCGCGCGGTGGCCAGGAACTCCGTGTCGCCGGTCCGCCGGTACATCGTCGTGAACCCGTACACCCCCCATGCCTGCCCGCGTGACCAGCACGAGGTGGGGCTGTAACCCTGCACGGTGTTCGGGCCGATGGGAGCGCCGGTGTCCGGATCGAAGTCGTAGACGTGCGGCGTCGATCCGTCGGGCCGCGGGAACACCTTCTGCGCGGTCTTCGCGTGCTCGACCGCGATGTCCAGGTACGTGCCGTCGCCGGTCTGCGCGCTCGCGAACGCCAGCAGGTCCAGGTTCATGATGGTGTCCATGATGACCCGGCCCGCGTTCGCCGGATCGTTCAGCGCACCCCACGCCCGGATGAAGTGCCCGCGCGGGTTGTAGCGCTTGATCAGGGAGTCGGCAGCCCTGACCGCGCCCGTGCGCCAGGCCTCGTCGCCGGTCAGCCGCCAGGCGGTGACCCACGACGGGTAGAAGAGGAAACCGAGGTCGTGCGTGCTCGTGTCGGTCTGCCGTGGCGCCAGCTTCCGCGCCGACTCCAGGGCCCAGCCGCGGAAGGCGTCGTCCTTGCTGCGCAGCCACGCCATCCACAGCGTCCCCGGCCAGAACCCGCCGACCCAGTCCCCGTTCTGCGAGTACGTCCACTTCTCGAACTTCGTGCCCACGGGGAAGGCGGTCACCCCCGGCGCCACACTGCGCACCTTCTCGACGGCGTAGTCGGCCGCCGCACCGAGCACGCGCAGGTCCGCCGCCGGCGTCGGGGTCGGCGCCTGCGTATCGGCCACGGCCGGTGCCGCGGCCGCCCACCCCGCAGCGACACCGGCCGCCGTGGTGAGTACCGCACGCCGGGAAACAGTCATGCCGGTCCCTCCAACTGGTCAATGAATGACAGGAGTTGGCCGAGCGTCGCACACGAGGTGTGGGACTGTACAGACACGTGAGAGAAATTCATGAACATGAACAAGCGCGGCAGGCTCGGCCATGACGATCACGCATACGTGCTGTGCCGGACTCTCGTTGGACTCATGCACGCCGTGTTCCTAGCGTTGAAGCCATGACCGCTTCACGCATCGCCCTCGTCACCGGCGCCAACCAGGGCCTCGGCCGCGCACTCGTGGAAGGACTCGCCGCCCGTATGCAGCCGGACGACCTGGTCCTGCTCACCGGCCGCAACCCGCAACGGGTGTCCGAGGCGGCCCGCGAGGTGGCGCAGCTGCCCGGGACCCGCGCCCGTGTCGAGGGCCGGGTCCTGGACGTCACCGACACCGGCGCCATCGGCCGCCTCGCCGACGAACTGAGCGCGCAGCACGGCGGGTTGGACGTCGTGATCTCCAACGCGGTGGCCCGAGTGCTGCCCGAGGAGTCGCAGGCCGCCCGCGCCGACGAGTTCATCGACGTCTCGAACACCGCGACGCACGCGATCCTGCGCAGCTTCGGACCGATTCTGCGCCCCGGCGGCCGGCTGCTCGTCGTGGCCAGCAGCCTGGGCACCCTCGGTCATCTCGATCCGCGTCTGCACGATCTGTTCGACGGTGCGGACCTGGAGCAGGTGGAGAACGCCGTCGAGTCCTGGCGCACCGCCATCCACAACAGGACGGCGGAGGAGGCCGGTTGGCCCCGCTGGCTCAATGTCCCCTCCAAGGTGGCCCAGGTCGCCGCGGTCCGCGCCGTCGCCGCCGAACGCCGCGAGCGCGACCTCGCCGACGACACCCTGATCGCCTCGGTGTGCCCCGGCATGGTCGACACCGCCACCTCACGGCCCTGGTTCAGCGACTACAGCCACGCCCAGTCGCCCTCCGACGCCGCCCGCGCCGTACTCGACCTGGTCTTCACCGAACACGTCGACCCCGCCCTCCACGGCGAGTTGATCCGCTTCGGCAAGCCCCTGCCCTGGCACGACGGCACACCCCCGGTGGAGCAGGACCGCATGCTCACACCCTGAACGCCGTCTCAGATGCTGCGCCCCGGGCGTTCGAACGGCTCGAAGGCCTCGTCGCGCCGGACCACGCACAGGGCCCAGATGATGAACGCGGAGAACGCGATCATCACGACGGACCACACCGGATACTCCGGCAGTGAGAGGAAGTTGGCGATGATGATGAGCCCTGCGATCGCCACACCGGCGACGCGGGCCCAGGTGGCCGCCTGGAACAGGCCGAAGCTGACGAACACGGCGACCACGCCGAGCACGAGATGGATCCAGCCCCAGCTGGTCAGGTCGAACTGGAAGACGTAGTTGGGCGTCGTGACGAACACGTCGTCCTCGGCGATCGCCATGATGCCGCGGAAGATGGCGAGCAGTCCGGCGATCGTCAGCATGACGGCCCCGAAGGTCATCAGGCCGGCGGCCCACGACTGCTTCGCGGAACTCGTCTGTGTGGTGTGTGTGGCGGTCATCCTGGATACCTCGTTTCGATCACTGCGGCGTGCTCAGTGCCCGGCAGCGGCGGTCGCGCCGGAACGAGACCCTGCCCCGTGTCCGCTCAGGACCAGCTCCTTCGCCCTGGCGAACTCCTCGTCGGTGATGTCGCCGCGGGCGCGGATGTCGGACAGCTTGACGAGCTCCTCGGCGCTGCTGGGCGCACCTGCGCCCTTGGCGGTCTCGCGCACGTACGAGTCGAAGGCCCGCTGCTGATCCCGTGCCTGCGCTACCTCCCGGCGGCCCATGTTCTTGCCGCGCGCGATCACGTAGACGAAGACACCCAGGAAGGGCAGGATGATCACGAACGCCAGCCAGCCGCCCTTGGCCCATCCGCTCATGGCGTCGTCACGGAAGATGTCGACGACGATCCGGAAGAGCAGGACGAACCACATGATCCACAGGAAGAACACCAGCATGGACCAGAAGATGCTCAGCATCGGATAGTCGTACGCGAGATACGTCGGCGCGCTCATGTCTCTCCCTCCGTCCCGGGCCTGCGCCCGGGAGGCTGCTTCTGCGTTCCCAGCGTGCGCACGGCAAGGACCGGGCGCCTCACCCGGCGCGGGTGAGCGGGTGCACGAGCCGGTCAGCGCACCGCCTTCTCCCCGCCGGGCAGAAGGACGGAGGCCCGGTACCACGTGCTGGTGGCGACGGCCTCGCCGAGGGCCAGGCCCGAGAGCGCGACGAGGAAGACGCCGATCAGCCAGGACAGGAGTGTGAAGACCGGCCCGAGCGGGCCGAAGTCATCGAGGCTGCGCTGCATGGCGTTGGCCAGGATCAGATGGCCTGCCCAGCTCAGCGTGATCGTGCCCGCCCCCGCGAGGACCGCTCCCGGCAGCAGACTCGGCCAGCCGATCCTGCCGCCCAGCAGCAGATGCTGGGACCACCACCACAGCAGGACGGACCCCGCAAGGGTCAGTGCCAGACCGGTGGCCGGGCCGACGCCGAAACCCTTCCGCAGCGGGGCCTGGAGGAGCATGAAGGCCAGCCACACCACCAGCCAGATGAGCCAGCGCCAGGCCGCCGACCGCATCGGCGCCCGAGGCAGCCGCCAGCAGCGTTCGCACACCGCCTGCAGGGCCCGGCTGAACGCGGTGGCCGACGCGAGGGTCAGGAGCACACCGAGCGCACCTACGGACTGCCGTGCGGAGGCTCCCGCGGAGTAGACGTGCCTGACCTCGTCGAGCGCCTCACCCTTCACCCCCAGAACCGAACTGAGGGAGTCGAGCAGCAGGTCCTTCACCCCGGCCGGCGCGAACGCCGCCACGGTCATCAGCAGGGGGAGCGCCGCCAGGAACGCCTGCGCGGCCAGCCTCATGGCGCCCTCCACCAGGTTGAGCGCGGCCAGCCGGGGCAGCAGCCGGCCCAGCGGTCCGGCCCGAAGTCGCGCCGCAGCCCGGGCCACGCGCTGCCTGCGGGTGGTGGCCGGTGCGGTCCGTCCGGCCATGGCTCACGTGACCGCGGGCCCCGGCTCGGCGGCGGCGTCGGGAGCCGGACCCGCGGCCGCGAGCACGGCGGTGATCGCCAGCACGACCAGGACCAGGACGAGTACGAGGACGACCGCTCCGACGGTGGGCCGGTTCCAGAGAACGAGGGCCAGGGCGCCCGCCCCGATGGTGACCCCGACGGTCCAGGACGCATGCGCGGTCAGCCAGCGTCCCGTGAGGCCCGTGTTCAGCCCGGTGCGGCGCAGCCCGCTCCCGGCTGCCGTGGCTCCGCGTCCGGCCAGGCCCCTGACGCCGCGAGCCGCCCTGCCGGGGCCGTAGAGGTAGGCGGTCAGCGCCGCGAGCAGGGACACGACGAGCAGGGTACGAGTGCTGGAGCGCAGGAAGCGGAGGAAGGCGTCGTAGATGACCGCGGCGGCGTCGGGCGGCAGAGCCGCCGAGGGGACGGAGTCGAGGTAGACCCGGCGTACGACGGCGAGGGCGACCAGCAGCAGCACCGCCATCACCGCGACTGCGATGCCGACGACCATCACCATCAGCCGGTGGTTGGGAGCGACCCACACGGTCAGCCCCGCGAGGACCAGGGTCAGGACGGGCAGCCAGGTGCCGACGACGTCCAGCAGCCGCATCCCGTCCTGCGCCTTGCCCAGTTGCTCGGTCTCGAACAGCGTGACGGTGCGGTTCACGTCGGGGATGGCGGAGGCCTTGTCGAAACCCGCGTCGACCAGGCGTTGGCGCACCTGGTCGACGACGGTTCCGAGATCCAGTTGCACCTTGCCGCCGTCGGCCTGCAGTGCCCCCTCGCGCGAGCCGGTGAGCATGCTCACCACGGCTGCGTGCGCCCGGCGGTTGGCCCCCACCCAGGCCTGCTGGAACACCTCGCTGGTGACCACGCGGCTCACATTGCGCTCCACGACGGTGTGCACCGCGGAGCGCAGCGGGCCGGCGAGCACCTTGGAGGCCTCCACGACACGCGGCTGCACCCCGTTCTTCTGCAGCGTGTCGGTGAGCGCGTTCGTCACCGCGTCCACGTCCACGTTGTCCACGACCCGGTCGGTGAGCCGGTTGACCAGGACCTTCTGGACGGCCGGATCCGAGGCCAGCGGCTTGACGGTCTGCACATAGCGGCCGGTGTCGGCGACCTCGTCGTGCACCCAGGCCGCGACGAGCGCCAGGGGCGCGAGCAGCATCGTCAGCACCAGCAGCACGACGGCACCCGAGCGGCGGGCCAGCCGGTGACGTACCGAAGCGGCGTGCCTCAGCCGCAGGTACTCCTCCTGCTCCGTGGAGGTCATCTCACGCGGGGGCCCGGCGGTCGCGCCGGAACCCGGAGTCACCGAGGCCGAAGGGCGATTCATGGTGTCTCCCTCGTCGTGTCCGCGCCCGGTAGCGGTCCTGCCGCGGTATCGGTCAGCCGGGGGACGTGGCACCGTCGGCCGCGGAGGCACCCGTGTGGCCGGTGAGACCGACCCGGCGCAGCGCGGCCCGCCAGGCGAGGGCGAGCACCAGCTCGGCCAGTCCGAGCAGCACGAGCCAGAGGCCGAGCAGCCGGGTCAAGGCGCGCGCCGACTCGGACGGCATGGCCAGCACGACGATTCCGGCGACGATGCCGATCACCGCGGCCCCCACCACGAAGCCGCGGTGCGGCATGTCCTCGGCGGCGATCGCCGTGTAGAGGGTGAGGATCCCGGTCATCAGCCAGGTCAGTCCCACGATCAGCGAGAGCGCGGCGATGGTCTGCAGCGGATTGCGCAGACACAGCACTCCGCCCAGGACGAACAGGATGGACATGGCCAGCGATACGACGCGTTCGGCGCCCCCGGCGCCGGCGAAGACCGCGACGAACCTGAACGCCCCGGTCACCAGCAGGTACAGCCCGATCAGCACGGCCAGGACGTGCAGGGTCTCGTCCGGCCAGACCAGCACCAGGACACCCGGCACGAGCGTCATGACCGACGAGGCCAGCACCCAGGTCCAGGAGCGGCCCAGCTGCTCCAGCGCCCTCGCGGCACCGCCCGCCTGGCCGGGTGCCACGCCGTCGGGGCTGTGCTCCGGTCCGGTACGCGATGCCGGACCGCGCGGAATGGTCATGGCTCCTCCTCGCTGACGAGCGGATCGGATCCGGACCGCCGGCGGGGCCGTGTGCGGGGGACCTGACGACGCCAGCGTCCCCCCGGGTGCCGTCAACCGGGTCACCCGTCCCGGGTGATCCGCCGGGACCGCCGTGCCGGTGGGCTTGACCCGGAGACGTTGCGCGGAGCGGAGCGGGACGAGCGGTCTCCAGGCGGATTGCCGCACCGGACCAGGAGGTCGAGCCATGACCGTTCCCCACCCCTTCACCGCAGCCCTGTCGCCCGCCGAGCGCGCGCAGATCGGCCGGAACGCGCGGGCCCGTGCGTCGCGTTCGTGCCACGGATGGTTCGAGGCGGCCGAGGACCGTTTCGACCCGGTCGAGGTGATAGACCGTCAGTCGGCCACCCGGGTACCGGAACTCGTGCCGATCCGCTACGGCCGCATGCTGGAGTCGCCGTTCCGCTTCTACCGGGGTGCGGCCGCCATCATGGCCGCGGACCTGGGCCCCACCCCGACCACCGGCCTGCGCGTGCAGCTGTGCGGAGACGCCCATCTGCTGAACTTCCGGCTGCTCGCCTCACCGGAGCGCCGTCTCGTCTTCGACATCAACGACTTCGACGAGACCCTCCCGGGCCCCTTCGAGTGGGACGTGAAGCGGCTGTCGGCGAGCTTCGCGATCGCGGGCCGGGCCAACGGCTTCTCCGTCAAACAGCAGAACGCCGCCGTACGGACCTGCGTACGGGCCTACCGGGAGCGGATGCGTGACTGCGCCGGCATGACCACCCTGGACATCTGGTACGCCCAGGACGACGTGGACGGGCTGCGCGAACTGCTGGCCTCGTCGATGGACAAGGAGGCCAGGCGCCGCACCCGCCGCGCCACCGCCCAGGCCCGCACCCGCACCGGAATGCAGGCGTTCGAGAAGCTGACGCGCGACACCGCCGCGGGCCGCCGCATCACACCCGACCCTCCTCTGATCACCCCGCTCGGCGATCTCGCGGCCGGTTCGGCGGACGAGGAGAAGGCGCTGAGGACCGTACTCGACGGATATGCGCAGACCCTGTCGTCCGAGCGCCGGCATCTGCTGCGCCACTACCACCTGGTCGACATGGCCCGGAAGGTGGTGGGCGTCGGCAGCGTCGGCACCCGCTGCTGGATCCTGCTCCTGCTCGGCAGGAACGACGACGACCCGCTGCTGCTGCAGGCCAAGGAGGCCCAGGAGTCGGTGCTGTCCGCCCAGACGGGCGGCGACCGCTACGACAACCAGGGCCGCCGCGTCGTCACGGGCCAGCGCCTGATCCAGACCACCAGCGACATCTTCCTCGGCTGGACGCACGTGGTGGGCTTCGACGGCAGGGAGCGCGATTTCTACGTACGGCAGCTGCGCGACTGGAAGGGCATCGCACGCCCGGAGACCATGGACCCCGGGCTCCTGGGCCTGTTCGCCCGGCTGTGCGGCGCGTCCCTGGCCCGGGCCCACGCCCGTTCCGGCGATCCGATCGCCATCGCCGCCTACCTCGGCCGCAGCGACCGCTTCGACCGCGCCCTCACCGAGTTCGCGCAGTCCTACGCCGACCGGAACGAACGGGACTTCGAGGCGCTGGCCGCCGCGTCCCGCTCCGGCCGCGTCGACGTGCGGGAGATGTGAGCGCTCAGGGCCCGCGAGCCCGCTTCCCGCTCACCCGGGGACCTGGCGCATCTCCAGGACGTGCAGGCCCAGCGACTGGCAGCGCGCCAGCAGCCCGTAGAGCTGGGCCTCGTCGACGACGAACCCGTACAGCACCGTCTGACCGGACATCACCACGTGGTCGAGTTCCGGGAAAGCCTTGGCCAGGGTGTCCGACATCATTCCGTCGACTCGGATCTCGTAGCGCATGTGGCTTGCTCCCACGGAGGCCGGGAGGAGGCGGTTCTGCGCCCCGCCATGCGATCGTCCGCCCCGGCGGGTTCCCCGGGCCTCACCCGGCGCAGGTGAGCCGCCCCGGACGTCAGTGCTTCAGGAACAGCTTGAAGGAGATGATCAGCAGGCCGAGTACCAGATTCACCGCGGCGCTCGACGCCATCAGGCGCCGGGAGGCACCGGCCCGGCGGGCCGCGGCGACGGACCACCCCACCTGCCCGGCCACCGCCACGGACAGCGCCAGCCAGACGGTCGCCGACCCGTCGAGGCCCAGCAGCGGGCTGACGGCCACCGCGACGGCCGGCGGAACGGCCGCCTTGACGATCGGCCACTCGTCCCGCAGCACGTGCACCACCCCGTGGCGGTCGAGCGGCCGCTGTGCCAGCCGCGCACCGAACAGCTGGGCGTGCACGTGCGCGATCCAGAACACCACGCCGGTCAGCAGCAACAGCAGCACCAGCTCCAGACGCGGGAACGAGCCGAGAGCACCGGCCCCGATCACCACCGAGGCGGCGAGCATCGACCCGTAGACGCCTCCGGTGTAGTCCGCGTGCGCACGGCGTTCGACCTTGCGCTCGTGGACGGTGGTGCGCTCGGTCCTGGACATCGCGCTCCCTGTGGTCGGCCCCTTCGATCACACCGGAGGCGGAGCGGCGATGCCTCACCCGCCATGGGCGAGACCCACCGAGGTCACAGCAGCTGCAGGTCGCGCCCGCGGCGCGCGGCGTCGCTGCGGCGGTTCACCCCGAGCTTGCGGTACAGGCTCTTGAGGTGGGTCTTCACCGTGTTCACCGACACGAAGAGATCCGCGGCGATCTCCTGCGTCGACATCATCTGCGCAAGCCGCTCCAGGACGTCCTGCTCGCGTGCGCTCAGCTCCTCCACCACGATCGGCCAGGGCGGACCTCCGAGCCCGGCCGGTGGACCGTACGGAGAGGGGCCGGGCCTGAGCCACCCCGCCGCGAGCTGGTTCAGCGGAGCCGTCACCAGCAGCGGCCGCAGCCACCGCCCGGCATCGAGGAAGGGGCGCCGCAGCCGCTCGCGCCGCGCCTCGTGCAGGGCCTGCGCGACCAGCCTGCGGGCGCTCACCGCGTCCCCCGAGGCGTCCGCGGCCTGGGCGCGCACCAACGACGCCCGGACGGTCACCGCAGGGCCCGCGGGGCGCGCGCCGGGCACGCCGTCGAGGAGGTCGATCGCGGCCCCCGCATTGCCCACGGCGAGCTGGATCCGGGCGGCTTCCACGGCACAGGCCGGCCGCCCGTCGCCCAACTGCCGCAGCACCTCGGCGGCGCTCTCGCCCCGGCCCTCGGCCAGATGGGCGGCCGACGTCACCAGCGTCTCGGCGCTGTCGGCCCAGGGAGAGGCCACGTCGGCCGAGACGGCCGGGTCGGCGGCCTCGACGGCGGCGCGTGTGTTGCCCCGGGCCAGTTGCAGCCGGGCCGCCACCATGGCCCGTCCGGCGGCCGTCACGGGATCGTGCAAGGCGCCGGGTTGCCCGTCCGCCTCGTCCAGCAGCGCCTCGGCCCGGGCCAGCTCGTCCCGGTCCACAGCCACGGCTGCCAGGACCACGCGTCCGATGCCGGAGCCCGCAGGCCCGAAGGGGCCGCACTGCTCGGTGCCGCTCACCGCCTCCAGGGCCTTGTGCTCCGCCCTGTCCGTCCAGCCGTTCAGATAGTCGATCAGAGCCAGATGGCCCAGGGACTCCTCGCGGGCGAGCAGGGTGGAGGCACCGGCGGGGGAGCCCACCACCTTGGACAGAGAGACACGCGCGTCCTCGAAGCGCCCGGCCCACACCCGCGCGGAGCCCAGATGCGTCAGCAGCAGCGCGGGCAGTTCCGGGTGCTTGTCCAGCAGGTGCGACGGGACCCCCGGCTGCACCTCGTCGGCCGCCTCGGCGGCCCGTTCCGCCCGCGCGGGGGAGCCGCTCAACCGGGCGGCCAGCGCCTCGAGCAGGGCACAGCACAGCTGCGCTGTCGCCGGATCGGCCGTGCCGGTGGCGAACCTGGCCTCGGCGTGCCGCAGATGGGCCGTGCCGTGGTCGAGATCGCTCTGCGACAGGTCGCGGGCCGCCCGCACCAGGTCGGCCGCCGGGCCGCCGGCGCCGGGATCCATCCGGGAGAACAGCCGGGCCAGGTCGTCGGAGCGCAGGCCCGTGAAGAACTGCCCGATCGCCAGATCGTCCACCAGGGCACCGGCGGTGAACTCCCAGTCGCCGGCCGCGGCGCCATGGGTGAGCGTTCCCCGCAGCGAACCGGCCCCCCGCAGCCACCGCGCCGCCCGCCGGTGCAGCTCGGGCTCCAGACCGGGGCAGCGCACCCGCAGATGCGCCCGGAGTATCTCCCCGAACAAGGGGTGCAGGCGGTACCAGGAGTGCCCGAGCTGTTCGACGAACGCGTTGCTGCCACACAGTTCGGACAGAATGCGGTCGGCGTCGCTGCGACCGGTCAGCGCGTTGGCCAGATCCGGGCACAGGCGATCCAGGACGCTGACCCGCAGCAGCAGGTCCTGGGTCTGCGTCGGCTGCCGCTTGAGCACCTCGGCCAGCAGGAAGTCGGCGACGGTGCTGCGGCCCGCCTCGAACTCCTTCAGATACGTCTCCGGGTCAGGGCTGTGCTGTGCGGCCAGGGCGCTCAGCCGCAGCCCGGCGGCCCAGCCACGGGTGCGCTGCACCAGGGCGCGTGCCGTGGCGACGGGCAGGCTCAGCCCGTGCCGCCCCAGCAGTGCCGCGGCCTCCTCGGGCGTGAAGGCCAGATCGGCGTTGCGGATCTCCGTCAGCGCTCCGGCCGCCCGGTAGCGGTGCAGCGACAGCATCGGCTCGGTGCGGGTGACCAGGACCAGACGCAGCCCCTGCCCGGCATGCTGCAGCACGAAGTCCAGCTGCTCCGCGACCTCCGGCACAGTCACCCGGTCGTACTCGTCGAGCACGACGGTTACGGCCGGGCTGCGGCCCTCCAAATCCTCGGCGATCGCCGACAGCATCCGGCGGCTCACACGGTTCGCGTCGGCAGGCCGGTCGACCTGCCCGGAGACCGGGCTGCCGCACGCCCGCAGGGCATGGAGGAAGTACGCCCAGAACATCCCCGGCCGCTTCTCCTCCGACTCGACGGTGAGCCAGGCCGGTGCCCGCGCCAGGCCCGCGGCCCAGTCGGCGACCAGGAGCGTTTTTCCCGCCCCCGCCGCGCCGTTGACCATCGTCAGCGGTGTGCGCAGTGCCTGGTCGAGGTGCCTGGTCAGCCGCGGTCGCGGCAGGAATGTCACGGGCCGTGCAGGCAGGGCGAAACAGGTGCGCAGAAATGGGTCTCCGAGCGGATCGACGCGGTGTCCGGCCGGTGTCGGACTGCTCTCCACGGCACTCACCACCACTACTGTGTGTCAGGCCTCGGGCAGCACTTCCCTGCGCTCAGGGTCCCATCTTTCGCAGTCGCTCGCCCGGCGCGGGTCGGTCCGGTGGTCCCTCCGCCCGGCCGAACGGCCCTCATCATGGGGCCGATAAGCCCAAAGGCCTACGCGGCGACCCGGTCCGCCCTGTTCATCTGCCGGTCCAGGGAGAGCGCGGCGGTGATCAGGGCGAGGTGGGTGAAGGCCTGCGGGAAGTTGCCGAGTTGTTCTCCCGTCGGGCCGATCTCCTCCGCGAACAGACCCGCCTGGTTCGCGTACGTCAGCATCTTGTCGAAGGCGTAGCGGGCCGGTCCGAGCTGTCCGGACCGCGCGAGCGCGTCGACGTACAGGAAACTGCACAGCGAGAACGTGCCCTCGCTGCCGCGCAGACCGTCCGGGGAGGCCGCCGGGTCGTAGCGGTGGACGAGACTGTCCGAGACCAGCTCCTGCTCCATGGCCTGCAGGGTGGAGAGCCAGCGGGGGTCCTTCGCCGAGATGAACCCGACCTGGGGCATGAGCAGCAGGGACGCGTCCAGGGTGGTGTCGTCGTACTGCTGGACGAACGCCTGGCGCTTTGCACTCCAGCCCCGTTCCATCACCTGCCGCAGGATGTCGTCGCGGGCCGTGATCCACTGCGCGGTGTCGGCGGGCCTGGCGTACCGCTGGGCCATCCGCAGCCCACGGTCGAAGGCGGCCCAGCACATCAGCCGGCTGTAGGTGAAGTCCTGCTGGCCGCCGCGGGTCTCCCAGATCCCCTCGTCCGGCCGGTCCCAGGCCTTCACCAGCCAGTCCAGCACCCCCGAAAGGGCCTGCCAGCCGTCGTACGGCGGCACGTCGGCGATGCCGTCCACGGACTGGGCCAGCGCGAGTGCCGCCTCTCCATAGATGTCGAGCTGGAGCTGACCGGCCGCGCCGTTGCCGACGCGCACCGGCGCCGAGCCGCGGTAGCCCTCGAAGTGGTCGAGGACCTCCTCCGGCAGTTCCGGGTCGCCGTCGATCCGGTACATGATCTGCAGCGGCTCACCGCTGACCGTGCGACCCGCCCGGATCCGGTCGCCCAGCCAGTGGCGGAAGGCCACGGCCTCGTCGACGTAGCCGAGGCCGAGCAGGGCGCCCACCGACAGCGAGGCGTCACGGACCCAGGTGTAGCGGTAGTCCCAGTTGCGTCCGCCGCCGATCTGCTCGGGCAGGCCCATGGTGGCCGCCGCCACGGGTGCTCCGGTGGGCGCGTAGGTGAGCAGCTTCAGGGTGATGGCCGACCGGTTCACCATGTCCTGCCAGCGTCCGTCATAGGTGCTGCGGCGAATCCAGCTGTGCCAGAAGTCCCGGGTCCGCTCGAACAGTTCCCTGATCTCCGCGGGCCCGACCGGAGCCACCCGCATGTCCCGCGAGGCTCCGAGCGTCAGCACCACGGCGGCCAACTCGTCCTGGCCGAGCGTGAGTTCACCGAGGACGTCGTCGCCGTCCCGGCTCCACCGCAGCGGACCCGCGCTCTGCAGCACGGCCCGGGCACCGGCGCTCTCGAAGCGGATCGCGTCCTCGCGCATGTCCAGGCGGTGCGCGGCACGCCCGTAGTCGAAGCGGGGGCGGCACTCGAGCGAGAAGCGCACCCGGCCCCGCGCCACATGGAACACCCTGACCAGGCGGTGCGTGTCCGCGGGTTGCTCGGGACGGTCCACCGGCATGAAGTCGATGACCTCCCCGACACCCTCCTCGGCGAGGAAGCGGGTCACGAGGACGGCGGTGTCCTGCAGATACAGCTGGACCGGGGGCCGCCTGCTGTCGGCGGAGACGCTGAAGTACCCGCCGTGCTCGTGATCGAGGATGGACGCGAACACGCTGGGCGAGTCGAACCTCGGCGCGCACAGCCAGTCGACCGTTCCCTCGGACGAGACCAGTGCCGCGGTCTGCAGGTCTCCCACCAGCCCGTGGTTCTCGATCGGGGCATAGCGTTGCATGAGCGTTCTCCTTCCCGCCGCGCGCCCTCGGGCACCCGCGTGCCGCGACATCGCGCCGTCCACGTGTGCCCAACCTGGCAACCCCGCACCGGGAGGGCTTCACCCCCGGTGGGTGAGGCAGGCGCCGCGGGCGCCGCCGAACCCTGGACGAAGGCAGGCGGAGGCGGGCCCCTGCCCGGTGCATGGCCGATGCCGAAGGGGCGCCAGGAGGCGACAGAAGTGGTCGAGACGGCCGAGCGAAACCAGATAGCGGGCAGCAGACGCGTCCTGGCCGCCCTGGCCCTCGCCCAGTTCATCTGCAGTTTCGCCGGCTCCAACATGAACGTGATGATCAACGACATCAGCAAGGACCTCGACACCACCGTGCAGGGCGTGCAGGTGGCGATCACCCTCTTCCTGCTGGTGATGGCGGCCCTGATGATCCCCGGCGGCAAGCTCACCGAGCGCTACGGACGCAAACGCTGCTTCCTGCTCGGTCTGGTCGTCTACGCCGTCGGCGCCCTGCTGTGCGCGGCCGCACCGGGACTGGGGGTGCTGATCCTCGGCAACGCGGTCCTCGAAGGCGTCGGGACCGCCCTGCTCATCCCGCCCGTCTACATCCTCGCCACGCTCATGTACCCGGACGTGACCTCCCGCGCCCGTGCCTTCGGGGTCGTCATGGCGCTGGGCGGTGCCGGTGCCGCGGCCGGACCGCTGATCGGCGGCCTCATCACCTCGGGCATCAGCTGGCGGGCGGCGTTCGTGTTCCAGGCCCTGGTCATCGGGGTGATCGTGCTGCTCAGCCTGCGCATGACCGATCCGCTGCCGCCCGATCCGACCTCCTCCTTCGACACCTTCGGAGCGGTGCTCGCCGCCGCCGGCCTCGTCCTCGTCGTCATGGGCATCCTCGCCGCCGACAACGACATCTGGCTGATGGCCGGCCTCATGGCCCTCGGCGCACTCGTGCTGTGGTGGTTCTTCCGCCACGTCCGCGCCAAGGAAGCTGCCGGGCAGGAACCACTGCTGCCGCGCAGCCTGTTCCGCAACCGCACGTCCAATCTCGGTCTGGTCACCCAGAACGTGCAGTGGCTGATGCTCATGGGCACGTCCTTCACGGTGGCGGCCTACCTCCAGGTCGTCCGCGGATACGACGCCATACAGACCGGGGTCATCTTCACCGCGGCCACTCTGGGCTTGCTGCTCACGTCCCTGACCGCCGAGAGGATGGCGAAGCGGCGCTCCCAGCGCCTGCTCATCACGACCGGCTTCGCCGGCGCCATCGCCGGGATCGTCGCCCTGATCGCCCTGGCCGGGGCCTTCAGCACCGCCTGGGCCTTCGTCCCCGGGCTGCTGCTGATCGGACTGGGCCTCGGCATGATGCTGACCCCGTCGGTCAACGTCGTGCAGTCGAGCTTCCCGGAGGAGCAGCAGGGGGAGATCTCGGGGCTGTCCCGCAGCGTGTCGAACCTCGGCTCGTCGTTCGGTACGGCCATCGCCGGCACCATCCTCGTCTCCGGACTGACCAAAGGCGCCTACGCCGCCGCGATGGCCTGCCTGGCCGTCATCGGAGTCGTCGGCCTCGTCGCGGCCACCCGTCTTCCCCGGGACACGGACAAGGCCGCGGCGGACGCTCTCCCTCGGCACCGAACAGGCCCGGCGCGCGCCGACGGCTGACCCCGATACAGGCCCGCGGCCGGACAGGGCGCAGCGGACCATGTCGTAGCCTCGGCATCGGAGAATCGTGTAACGGGAGGTCGTATGGCGGGGTCCGAGGGGGAGGCCGGGGGCTGTTGTGCGCCGGCCCGTGCGGGGCGGACAGGGTCGGCCGGAGCGGTGGTGGCGGCCGACGGGCGTACGGGTGCGACCGACGGGATGGTGCTGCTGACGGGCGGGACGTTCCGTATGGGCACCGAGGACCCGGACGGTTTCCGGGAGGACGGGGAAGGGCCCGTTCGCGACGTCACCGTGTCGCCCTTCTGGATCGACGTCCACGCCGTGACCAACGAGCGGTTCGCCGCCTTCGTGGACGGGACCGGGTACGTCACCGAGGCCGAGCGGTTCGGCTGGTCGTACGTGTTCGCGGGGTTCCTGCCCGCCGCCCTGCGGCGCGGAGCGGCCCGCCCGGAGCAGACGCCCTGGTGGTGCGGGGTGGAAGGGGCGTACTGGCGGGCGCCCGAAGGGCCCGGCAGCGGGGTGGCGGACCGCGGAGACCACCCGGTCGTGCACGTCTCGTGGCACGACGCGCAGGAGTACTGCCGCTGGGCCGGAACCCGGCTGCCCACCGAGGCCGAGTGGGAGTACGCCGCCCGGGGCGGACTCGATCAGCGCCGCTATCCGTGGGGCGACGAACTGACGCCGGGCGGCGAGCACCGCTGCAACATCTGGCAGGGGCACTTCCCCACCAAGAACACGGCGGAGGACGGCTATCGCGGCACGGCGCCCGTCGACGCCTACGAGCCCAACGGCTTCGGTCTGCACAACATGTCCGGCAACGTCTGGGAGTGGTGCGCCGACTGGTGGGGCACCGATCACGGCGGCCGTCCGCGCACGAACCCGCAGGGCCCCGAGCGTGGCACCTCCCGGGTCATGCGCGGCGGTTCGTACCTGTGCCACCGCTCCTACTGCAACCGGTACCGCGTGGCCGCCCGCACCTCCAACACACCGGACAGCAGCACCGGGAACCTGGGATTCCGCACGGTTCGCGACGCGTGAACCGGGCCGGCACACAGTCGCCTGGACCCGGCGCGAGCCGTCCACTGTTGCGGGCGTATAAAAATCTGCCGCCCATGTGCCGCCCGCAGACGCCCCACTTGACCTGCATGTTTGAGCCCGATCGGGGAGTGGCCCCGCTCGTTTTATTTATTCCGGGCTGTTGACGAAAAAACGCGGGCGTCCTCATGCTGTGGCCCATGCCACTGCACCACGACGGCCCGCTGGCGCGGCTGCGCCGCGGCCACGAAGAGCTCGTCCTCGGGCTGCTGCGCAAGCACGGCCCGCTCAGCCGCGCCGAGCTGGGCCGCCACAGCGGACTGTCGAGGACGACGCTCTACGACATCGTCGGCGCGCTCGTCGACAGCGGCGCGGTCGTCGCCACGGCGCCCGCCGCGGGGGAGCGCAGGCGCGGGCGGCCGGTGGAGACGCTGACGCTGCACCCCGAGGCGGGACAGGCGATCGGCATCGACTTCGCCCGGCGCGCGGTGCACGTGGCCGCGGTCAACGTCGCCCACGAGGTGATGGGTTCGGCCGGCGAGGCCCACGAGCCGGACCTGCCCTGGCAGGAGCGGGTGGACGTCGCCGAACGGCTCGTCGGCTCACTGGCCGGAGGCACCTTGCGGCTGGGCTCGCTGGGAGCGATCGGCGTCGGTGTCGTCGGCCCGGTGCAGGACGCGGCGGAGGAGCAGGACGGCACCGAACCCCGCCGTGACCTCCCGCTGCTGCTGCGCAAGCGGTTCGGCGTCCCCGTCCTCGTCGACAACAACACCCGCCTGGCCGCGCTCGCCGAGGCGACGTGGGGAGCCGCGGCCGGCGATCAGGACGTGCTGTATCTGCGGCTGTCGCACGGCGTCGGCGGCGGCCTGGTCGTGGGCGGCTCGCTGCACCGGGGCGCCCACGGACTGTCGGGGGAGTTCGGGCACATCACCGTCGAACCGGACGGACGCCGATGTTCGTGCGGCGGGCGAGGGTGTCTGGAGACGGTCGCCTCCGTCGGGGCCGTACTCGAGGCCCATGACAGAGCGGACGATCTGCCCACCCTCCTCGCCGACCCCGCCGCGGCCACCCTGCTGGACGGTGTCGGCGCCAAGGTCGGCACCGTACTGGCCGCCGTGTGCAACGCGATCGGCCCCGGCGTCGTCGTCATCGGCGGTGAACTCGCCGAGGCGGGCGAGGCGTTGTTCGGCGGTGTGGCCCGGGCCCTGGCCGCCGACCTCATGCCGATCTCGCGCAACCGCGTCGATCTGCGCCCGGCCGCACTCGGCGAAGCCGCCGGCGCGCTCGGCGCCATCGCCTTGGTCCTGCACGAGTCGCCGCTGCTCGCCCGCTACCCCGCATCCCCCGATTCCGAGGAGCACACATGACACCCGCGCACCGGGCGAGGCCGCCATGGCAGTGATCACCGCCCCCGACAAGACACCCACGACCTCTACGCCCCGCCGCACCAGGCGCGGGGTCCCGACGCTGCTGCTCAATCTGATCGCCCTGGTCGTCGGTGTCGCGGCCTGGGCCCTGGTCGCCTCGGCCCAACTCGCCGACGTGCCCGGCCCGTTGTCCGTCTCCTCCAGGGCGCTCGACCTGATCGAGGACGGCACGCTGGCCCAGGACGCGCTGGCCAGTCTGCGCCGCGTCTTCCTCGGCTTCGCGCTCGGCACCCTGCTCGCCGTACCCGTCGGATTCCTGATGGGCTGGTATCCGCTCGCGCGCGGCCTGCTTGAGCCGTACGTCCAGTTCTTCCGCACCATCCCGCCCCTGGCGATCATCCCGCTGGCGATCGTGCTGATGGGCATCGGGGAGACGCCGAAGGTCTTCGTCATCTTCCTCGCGGCGTTCCTGTCCTGTGTCGTGGCGGCCTTCCAGGGCGTGGTCGGCGTGGACAGCACTCTGATCAACGCGGCCCGGGTGCTGGGCGCCCCGGACCGCGTCATCTTCCTCAAGGTGGTCATCCCCGCGGCCACGCCGTTCCTGCTCGTCGGCATGCGGATCGGGCTGGGCTCCGCCTGGGCGACCGTGGTGGCCGCCGAACTCATCGCCGCGGACAAGGGGTTGGGCTACGAGATGACGCACGCCCAGACCTATTACGACATCCCCACGATCTTCGTGGGCCTCATCACGATCGGAGTGATCGGGCTGGTGATGGACCGTCTGCTGCTCCTCGCGGAACGGCGGTTGACCGGATGGCAGGAGCGCCGATGAGCACGGAACTCGACTCGACGGACCCGGTGCCCGGCCGGGCCGACGCGAAGATCTCCTTCCGGGACGTGGTCAGGACGTTCCCGATGAAGGGCGGCGAGTTCACCGCCCTGGACCGGGTCTCGCTGGACGTGGGGGAGCGGGAGTTCGTCACCGTCGTCGGGCCTTCCGGCTGCGGCAAGTCGACCCTGCTGAACCTGGCCGCCGGACTGGTGGAGCCGACCTCGGGCGAAGTGCTCGTCGACGGCAGGCGCGTTGCCGGGCCCGGCCCCGAACGCGGCGTCATCTTCCAGCAGTACGCCCTCTTCCCGTGGCTGACCGTGCGCGGCAACGTCGAGTTCGGGCTGAAGCTCACCTCCCTCGCGGCCGACGAGCGCAGGCGACGGGCCGAGCAGGCCATCGACCTGGTCGGACTGTCCGACTTCGCCGACGCACTGCCCAAGACGCTTTCCGGCGGCATGAAACAGCGCTGCGCGATCGCCCGTGCCTACGCCGTGGACCCCGAAGTCCTGTTGATGGACGAGCCGTTCGGAGCGCTGGACGCGCTGACCCGGGTGCAGTTGCAGGATCAGCTCCTGGACACCTGGAGCCGCCGCAAGCGCACGGTCGTGTTCATCACCCACGACGTCGATGAGGCCGTCTACCTCGCGCGGCGCGTCGTCGTGATGGCCGCTCGACCGGGCCGCATCCACCGGATCATCGACGTCGACCTGCCCTACCCGCGGACCGAAGAACTGCGCCTGTCACCGGAGTTCGCGCGGATCCGCAACGAGGTCTGGCACTCCGTCTACCACCAGACACCGGCGGGCTCGGCCGCCTGAACTCCCTCACTCCGCACAGCACTTCGAAGGAACTCATGTCATGAGCATGTCTCGACGCGGCTTCATCACGGCCCTGTCCGCCACCTCCCTCTCACTGCCGCTCGCCGCATGTGGCTCCTCCGGCGGCGGCAGCGGCGGCGACAGCATCCGGTTCGGGTACATCGCCGACTACAACGGTGCGAGCCTGCTGGCGATCGCCGATGAGCGGGGCCTGTGGAAGAAGCACGGCATATCCGCCTCGTACAAGGTCTTCGTCAACGGCCCCATCCAGATCCAGGCCCTCGGCACCCACAACCTCGACTACGGCTACATCGGCCCGGGCGCCATGTGGCTGCCCGCCTCCGGCAAGTCGAAGATCGTCGCGATCGACACCCTGACCTACGCGGACCGGGTCATCGCCCAGCCCGGCATCACCTCCATCGCCGGCCTGAAGGGCAAGAAGGTCGGCGTGCCGGAGGGGACGTCCGGCGAGATGGTGCTCCATCTGGCCCTGCAGAAGGCCGGGATGAGCATGGACGACATCAAGAAGGTCGCGATGGAGCCCGCTACCGTCGTCTCCGCGTTCGCTTCCGGGCAGATCGACGGCGCAGGCATCTGGTATCCGCTGATCGACACGATCAAGCAGAAGGTGCCGAAGCTGGTCGAGGTGTCCGGCACCCAGCAGATCGGCGGCGACTTCCCCACCGCGTTCGTCACCGGTGACAAGGTCGCGCCCGCCACCAACGAGAAGGTCGTCAAGGTCCTGCAGGAGGCCAACGACTGGCGGGCCGCGCATCCGAAGGAGTCGATCGCGCTCGCCGCGAAACTGCTCAAGATCCCGGAGGACAAGGTCGCGTCCGACGCGAGCCATGTGAAACAGCTGACGACCGCCGACCTCGTCGCCAAGACCGAGGACGGCACCGTCGCCAAGTGGCTGGACGACATGAGCGACTTCTTCGTCGGCACCGGACAGCTCAAGAAGGCCCCCGCCGCGGACACCTTCTACGCCGCCGACGTCTACACGAAGGCGGCCGGGTGAACCTCCTCTTCCTGATGACCGACCAGCACCGGGTCGACACCCTGGGCTGTTACGGCAACCCGCACGTCGCCACCCCGAACCTGGACCGGCTCGCGGCCACCGGCACCCGCTTCGACCGCTTCTACACCCCCACCGCCATCTGCACCCCGGCCCGCGCCAGCCTGCTCACCGGCCAGGCGCCGTTCCGCCACCGACTGCTCGCCAACCACGAACGCAACGTCGGCTACCTGGAGGACCTGCGCGAGGACGCCTTCACCTTCCCGGAGTCCCTGGCCGAACGGGACTACCAGCTGGGCCTCATCGGCAAATGGCACGTCGGGACCCACCGCAACGCCGCCTCCTACGGCTTCGAGGGCCCCGACCTGCCCGGCTGGCACAACCCGGTGGACCACCCCGACTACCTCGCCTACCTGGAGGAGCGCGGCCTTCCGCCGTACCGCATCACCGAACCGGTACGCGGCACCACCCCCAACGGCAACCCCGGCAACCTCCTCGCCGCCCGCCTCCAGCAGCCCGTGGAAGCCACCTTCGAGTACTACCTGGCCACCCGCGCCATCGAACAGCTGGAGAAGTACGCGGCGGACGGCCGGCCCTTCTTCCTGGCCACCCACTTCTTCGGCCCGCATCTGCCCTACCTGCTGCCCGACGCCTACTACGACCTCTACGACCCCGAACTCGTCGACCTGCCACCGTCGATCGCCGAGACCTTCGAGGGCAAACCACCGGTGCAGCGCAACTACAGCGCCCACTGGGCCTTCGACACCATGCCGCTCGACGTCACCCGCAAACTCATCGCGGTCTACTGGGGCTACGTCACGCTCGTCGACGAACAGATCGGCCGCATCCTCACCCGCCTCGACGAACTCGGCCTCACCGACGACACCGCCGTCTTCTTCACGGCCGACCACGGCGAGTTCACCGGCGCCCACCGCCTGCACGACAAGGGCCCCGCGATGTACGAGGACATCTACCGCATCCCCGGAATCATCCGGGTGCCCGGCCAACCCCCGCAGGTGCGCGAGGAGTTCGCGACCCTCACCGACTGCACGGCCACCCTCCTCGAACTCGCCGGCGGCGACCCGGCACCGGCCACCGACAGCCGCAGCCTGCTCCCTCTCATACGGGGTGAACACCCCGACTGGCCAAGGGAGTTGCTCGCCGAGTTCCACGGCCACCACTTCCCCTACCCGCAGCGGATGCTCCGCGACGAGCGCTACAAGCTCGTCGTCAACCCGGAGTCGGTCAACGAGCTCTACGACCTCACCGCCGACCCGCACGAACTGTCCAACCGCTACGACCACCCCGAACTCGCCGCCGTACGGCGCCGGTTGATGCGCCGCATGTACGACCTGCTGAGGGAGCGGGGCGACAACTTCTACCACTGGATGACGCCGATGTACGACATCGGCACCTCCGACTACGACCCCACGCTGAGCGCCTTCGAACAGAAAGGCCCGTCACCGTCATGAGCCGCAGACGCATCCATCGCGCCCTCGCAGCGCTGACCGGCCTGCTCGTCGCCGGACTGCTGCCCCCGGCGCACCCGGCGGCCGCCGCCGCGCCGTCACCGACGTACCGCAATCCCGTGACCGCGGGCACCGTGGACACCTTCCCCGACCCCACGATGATCCGCGGCAAGGACGGCTACTGGTACGCCTACGGCACCCAGAACCCCGTCTTCCAGAGCAAGGGGGAGAGCGGCGAACGCATGCTGCCCATCCTGCGCTCTTCGGACATGACGCACTGGGCTTACGCCGGGCAGGTGTTCACGCCCGACACCCAGCCCGCCTGGCACGACGGCTCCCGGCTCTGGGCCCCCGACATCCGCTACACCGACGGCCACTACAACCTCTTCTACTCGGTGGCCGGCAAGGACACCGTCGGAGTGGCCACCGCCCCGACCCCCACCGGGCCGTGGCACGACGAGGGCGCCGTGCTGCCCGCGGACAGCGGCTGCGCCACGGGCGACATCGACGAGGCCCAGTTCACGGACGTGGGCGGACAGCCGTATCTGTACTGGGGCAGCTACGACACCATCTGCGTGGCCAGGATGAACGGCGACCGCACCCGGATCGAGGGCCCGGTCACCGAGGTCGCCCAGGGGCGCCGCATGGAGGGCGGCTACGTCGTCCACCGCGGCGGCTACTACTACCTCTTCTACTCGGACGCCGGATGCTGTGACGGCGCCTTCAGCGGCTACCAGGTCAAGGTCGGCCGCGCCACCAGCCCTACGGGGCCGTTCACCGACGACCGGGGTGTCGACCTGACGGCCCCGACCAGCAAGGGCGGTGTGGTCGTCGGGGGCGACGGCAGGTGGATCGGACCCGGGCACAACGCCGTGCAGACCGACCTGTCCGGACAGGACTGGCTCGTCTACCACGCGATCCCCGCCGACGACCCCGACCTCGATCCCGTGCCCGGTGTCGACCGCACGCTCAGCACCCGCCCGATGCTCGTCGACCGGCTCGACTGGATCAACGGCTGGCCCGTCGTCCGGGCCGGTGCGGGTCCCTCCGAAGGCAGTCAGCAGGCCCCTGTCACCACATGGAGCGCGGGCGGCACCTTCAACGACGGCTCGCTGTCCGGCTGGCGCGAACAGGGCCCAGGGGGCTGGACCGCCGCCACCGACCAGGACTCGGGCGGATACGTCACCCACCGCACCACGTCCGCCGACGCGGGCTATCTGGTGACGGCCGCGTCAGCCCCGGCCCAGGTACGCGCCGAGGCGGACCTGCGCGTCACCTCGGCCGGATCGGCGGCCGGACTCGTGATCGCCGACAGAGGCCCGGACAACCGTGTCGTCGCCTGGCTGGACCGCGACCGGCAGGCGCTGGTGACCGACGTGCGGGTGAACGGCGTCAGCATGGGGGAGCGGACCACACCGCTGCCGTCCGGATTCGAGTGGGACGCCTGGCGCAATGTCTCGGCCGAAGTACGCGGCACCCGGCTGACCGTGGAGGTCAGCGCGGACCGGCTGCACGACCCCGTGGCCGTGCAGCACCGCACACTTCCCGCGGCCGCCATCCACCCCGGAAGCGTCGGCGTCGCCACCCGGGGAACGGGCGCGCAGGCGGACAACGTGGGCGCCGCACGCCTCTACACACCCGTCACCGCGCGGGTCCCGGCCCCCACCACCGGCGCCGAACTGCCCGCCTACAGCGACGAGTTCAAGGGCGACTCGCTCTCACCGAAGTGGGCCTGGGTCCGCGGCCCTGCAGCCGGAGCCGCACTCGGCGGGGGCTCCCTGTCCTGGCCGACCCAGAACGCCGAGCTCTACCTCGGCACCAACACGGCGTCCGTGCTGACCAGGCCCGCACCGCCGGGCGACTTCATCGTGGAGACGAAGCTCCATCTGGCCAACGGACCCGGCAACCAGCAGGCGGGCCTCGTGCTCTACGGCAACGACGACCGGTACTTCAAACTCGTCCACGCCGTGCTGCCGCTCAGCCACACGAACGGGAAGGTCACCCATGTCACCGAGTTCGGCAAGGAGGGAGCACGGCCCACGACCACGCCGCCGACCGCGGTGGCGTACGGCCCCATGTTCGGCGGACCGGCCGCCGACACGCTGTGGCTGCGGCTGTCGTACCACCACGACACGCCCGGCGCCGAACACGAGGTGCGCGCGGCCACCAGCACGGACGGCGAACACTGGACCTGGACCGGCGTGTGGACCCTGCCCGCCGAACAGGCCCTGCGGATCGGCCTGGTCTCGATGAACACGGCCGGGGCGACAGCGCAGTTCGACTACGTACGCACCTACCGGACAGCGCGGCCCTGAGGAACCGCACGCGCCCGGGCTGAGCACCGGACCTGCTCAGCCCCGCCCGGCGTCCGTCGCGTCCTTCGTACCCGTCGCGTCCGTCGATTCCTTCGCTCCGACCAGACGCCGCAGAGGTCCGGTGATGGGCTGGGCCGTGAGGGAGGGGTCGACCAGGCGGTGCAGCACCAGGCCGTCCAGCAGCGCGGCGAAGACGACCGCGGTGGCCTCCGCGTCGTCCAGGCCGGCACTGGCGCGCAGCCAGTCGGCCAGGGCGGCGCGGAACTCGCGGATCAGGGCGGCCAGTTCGGTGCGCAGCCGCGGATGACGCGTGGCCGCGAGCAGCACCTCGGTGAACAGGACCGTCAACTGGTCGTCCGGGGTGTACCCCTCGGCCATCGCGAGCACCTGCTCCACTCCGGCAGCCGGGTCGATCTCGCGGCGCAGCGCCGCCAGTGACCCCTCCACCTCATGGCGCACCTCTCCGAGGGACGCGTCGATGAGCAGGTCCGTCACGGTGCTGAAGTGGTAGTGGACGAGGCCGGGACGCAGACCGGCCCGGTCCGCCACCTTGCGCGTCGTCACGGCGCCCCAGCCCTCCTCTGCGATGAGCTGGGAGGCGGCGTCGAGCAGCCGTACGCGGGTCTCCTTGCCGCGCTCGGCCGAGGTCGGGGTCACAGTGGCCCGGCCTCCTTTCGGGTCGAACGCACTGGGCGATCGTCTTGGACGTATGTCCAATTTAACACAGGAAGTTCCGGGGCATGTGCTGGGGTTATTGGGCCCGCTCCCGTACGACCCGGGCGATGTCCAGGCCGCGGACCATGCGTATCGCGGGTATCTGTGACAGCAGGGATGCCGCGAGCACGGCGGCGACGGCGGACAGCAACGTGCCCCAGCCCAGGGTGAGTTGGATGTGGAACATGTCGCTGCTGAAGGAGTCCAGCGCCTCCCACGCCGCGGCGGCTCCCGCCACCAGTCCCACGGGTACGGCGAGGAGAGTGGCGGTGAGGTTCTCCGTGGCGAGGATGCCGGCGATGCGACGCAGCGGAACTCCCGCCGCGCGCAACGTGGCCAGTTCACCGGTGCGTTCGGCGACATTGACGGTCATCGTCACATAGATGACGGTGAGGGCGAGGATCGCGCCGAGGACGAGCATCACACCGGCGAAGAGCCAGAACAGACCCAGGTACTTGTCGAACTGGCTGCGCAGTGCCTTGGCGTCCGTGTACGCGACCACGCCGACCATGTTGCTGATCGTGGCACGGGCGTCGTCCCGGGCGTGCTCGCTCACAGCGTGGTCGAAGCGCAGCTGGTAGGAGTCGGCACCGGCGCCGGTGAGGGCACGCGCGGTGGTGTCCGTGGCGTAGACGGACGTGCCGATCGGCTCGTCGAGCAGACCGGCGAGACGGGCCTGCCGGCCCTCTCCGCCGGGGGAGTTGACGGTGACCATGTCGCCGACCCGGACGCCCAGCCGGCTCGCGATCGCCTTGCCCGCGAGCACGCCCTGAGCGGGCAGGCTCGTCGTGCCGCCGCTCGGCGTACGGAAGCCGTGCATGACCGTGCCCTGCCGGTATCCGGTGAGCGAGGTGGCGTACGAGTGGCCGTGGGCCGAGACGGTCACCGGCACCGTGGTGACGGGTTCGACGCGGGCGACCCCGGGGACCTTGCGCAGGCTGCTTGCCAGGCCGGACGCGTGGGTGTCGGCGGTGATCGTGGCGTCCTCCTGCTGCACCGTGCCGTACTGCACGTTCACCAGCGACCGCATGCTGGTGATCATCCCGACGGAGGCGAGCACGAGGACGAGTGAGAGCACGGTGCCGGTCATGGTGGCCAGTGTCCGGCGCCGGCTGCGGGTCAGCTCGCGCAGTGCCAGCCGGGCGACGACCGGGATGCGGCGGGCCCGGGCGACCGTACGGCTCCATGGTCCGGGCGGTTCGAGGGTGCCGCCGTCGCCGCGCATGGCCTCGGCGGGCGCCTCGCGGGATGCCGCCAGGGCGGGGGCGATGCCGCCGACGAGGCCGACCAGCAGGCCGAAGACCAGACCGATCACCGCGACGGGCCAGCGGTGCTCGATGACGGTGTCCGGGACCTTCAGGGCGCTGGTGTAGGCGCGGGTGACCGCGTCCGTGGACAGGGTGCCGAGCACGAGTCCCACGACGGCGCCGGTCGCGCCTGCCACGGTGCCATGGCTGAGGTAGTGCTGTACGACGAGCCTGCGCGGGGCGCCCGCCGCGAGGAACGTGGCGATCACCTTGCGCTCGGACAGGACGAGACGGGTGATGAGCACATACGCGGCGACCGCGGCCGCCGCCAGGAACAACAGCGGGAACGTCAGGCCGAGTTGCTGGAATCCGGTCAGGTCCTCCTTGAGGGTGGCGACCGAGGCCTGTTCGGAACGGGGCGTGACGTCGACGGCGCCCGCCGCCCGCAGTTCCGCAGTCGCCCGCTTCGTGGTGGCGCTGTCGCGGTAGTCGTCGGTGAACCGCACGAGGGTCTGGCTCGCGGCGCTCGGCCCGGCCAGGCTGCGGGCGGTGGTCTCGGGGGCGAAGATCACGGCGAACGAGTGCGGGTCGTCGAGGGAGTCCTGCCTGCTGCGGGCGGGCCACAGATACTCGGCCGAGTCCACTACACCGCGGACGGTGACGGTGTGCCAGGCCGAGCCGTCGAACGCGCGCAACCGGTTGCCCGGTGACAGCTTGAAGGTCTTGGCGGCATGGCTCTCGACCAGGACGCCGGTGGGGTCGCCGGGATCGAGGTAGTGGCCGGAGGTGACGGCGACGCGGTCGACCGAGGGCTGGGCGCCGGCGGGCAGGCCGACGACCCGGCCCAGCAGCTTGTCGCCCCCGATGCGCAGCGGCAGATCGCCCTGCGTACGGCTGCTCACGGCGGAGACCCCGGACGTGTGCCGGGCTGCCGCCGCGACCTGCCGGGGGTTGCCGCCGGTCGCGGTGACGTCGGCGAAGCGCAGGCGGGCGTAGGTGCGGTCGTACGAGGCGCTGAGGTTCTGGTAGGCCTCGTAGCTGGAGATGAACAGCACGACGCCGACCATGACGGTGACCGCGATGGCGGCGAACTGGGGGAGCCGGCGGCGCAGGTCGCGGCGGGTCTTGGTGAGCAGGATGCGGTGCACGCCCTCACCAGCTCACGGCTGCCGCGTCGGCGGGCTCGGCATTGCGCTCCATGGACTGGATGCGGCCGTCGCGCATGGTGATGACGCGGTGCGCGATCGAGGCGATGGACGCGTTGTGCGTGACCATCAGCACGCCACGTCCCTGGCGGTTGGCCTCCTGCAGGAGGTTGAGGACGGTCTTGCCCGTGGCCACGTCCAAGGCGCCGGTCGGTTCATCGGCGAGCAGCAGGTCGGGATCGGTGGCGAGGGCGCGGGCGATGGAGACACGCTGCTGCTGACCGCCGGAGAGCTGGGCGGGGAAGTGGTCCATGCGGTCCGCGAGCCCGACCTGTTCCAGCAGCCGCGGCACCTCGGCGCGGTGCCCCCGACCGGTCAACTCGACGATGGCCTCCACATTCTCACGCGCCGTCAGCGTCGGGACCAGGTTGAAGAACTGGAAGACGAAGCCGACGCGGTCACGGCGGAAGGCGACGAGCTCCCTGGGCGCGCGGCCGGTCAACGTGGTGTCGGCGACGGTCAGTTCGCCGCCGTCGGGGGACTCGATGCCGCCGATCATGTTGAGGAGCGTGGTCTTGCCCGAGCCGCTGGGGCCCAGGACCACCACCAGCTCGCCCGGTTCGATGTCCAGGTCCACGCCGTCGAGCGCGTTGAGCTTCGCCTCGCCGGTGCCGTACGTCTTGGTGACCCCGCGCAGGCGTACCCCGCCGCGCGGCGCCGGGATCTTGAGCGCCCTTCCGTCCGCCATTCCGTCTCCCTCTCCGCCGTACGCGAGGCGCAGCAGTAGGCGCTCGTCGTCGGCTTGGGCGATCGCCTGGGGCAGTCACCTTGGTCGTTCGCCCTAACTGTAGCACCGAGGTCGTCTGCTGCGAAGGGGAGCGCACTGCCCCGGTCAGGCCCTGGTGGCGAGAGGCCGCCAGGCGTTCCAGGTGTCGAGACGTTGCCGGTAGGCGGCTTCCACGACGGGGTACGGGTAGTCGCCGAGGAAGAGCCGTAGCGGAGGGTCGTCGAGGTCGACCAGTTCGAGCAGGACATCAGCGGTTGCCTGCGGATCCTGCGGTGTGCGGGCGGTGGCACCGGCCCGGCGGGCCTCGCGGACGGGCTCGTACGCGGCGATCGGCTCGGTGTGCACCGCGGACGTACCGGACCAGTCGGTGCCGTAGGGGCCGGGTTCGACGATGGTGACGCGGATGCCGAGGGGGCCGACCTCCTGGGCGAGGGCCTCACTCATGCCTTCGAGCGCCCACTTGGAGGCGTTGTACAGCCCGAGGGTGGGGAAGGCGGCGAGGCCGCCGAGGCTGGACACCTGCACGATGTGCCCGCTGTGCTGGGCGCGCAGGATCGGCAGTGCCGCCTGTGTCACCCAGAGCGGACCGAACAGATTGGTGTCGAGCTGAGCGCGTGCCTGTTCCTCGGTGGTCTCCTCGACCATGCCGAACAGGCCGTAGCCGGCATTGTTGACGACCACGTCGAGGCGGCCGAAGACATCCGCGGCCCGTTGGACGGCGGCGGTGGCGGCGGCCCGGTCGGTGACGTCGAGGCGGAGGGGCAGTACGCGGTCGCCGTAGCGGTCCACGAGGGGTTGCAGGAGTTCGGGGCGGCGTGCGGTGGCGGCGACGCGGTCGCCGCGGGACAGGGCGGCGGTGGCCCAGGTCCTGCCGAAGCCGCGGGACGCACCGGTGATGAACCAGGTCTTCATGCCTCGACCCTCCGCGACCCGCGCACCGGCAGCCAGCACCCCGGGAGGGTTACCCTTCAGCCCATGGCGACCGACAACGCCCTGGGGGAGTTCATCAAGGCCCGGCGGGGACGGATCTCGCCCTCCCGTACGGACGTCACGACGCCGGGAAGACGCCGGGTGGCGGGGCTGCGGCGCGAGGAGCTGGCCCTGCTGGCGGGCATCAGCGAGCCGTATCTCGTCCGGCTGGAACAGGGCGTCGACCGGCATCCCTCACCGCAGGTCCTGCGGGCGCTCGCACAGGCCCTGGAACTGGACGCGGACGGCACGACGCACCTGTTCGCGCTCGCCGCCCCCGATCCCGTGGAACCGTCGCGGACCGAGGTCGCCGCCGACGTGCACCAGCTGCTCGACTCATGGGCCGGCACCCCGGCGTATGTGCGCAACCGGCGCTTCGACGTACTGGCCGCGAACAAGTGGGCGCGCGCACTCGCCCCGATGTACGAGCCCGGACACAACCTGGCCCGGGACGTCTTCCGCGACCCCGCGACACGGCGCCTCTTCCCCGACTGGCCGGACATCGCCGCGCAGACCGCCGCGGCCCTGCGCGCCGAGGCCGACCCGCGCGATCCCGCCACCGCGCGGCTGATCGAGGAGCTTCGGAGGGACGACGACTTCCGTGCCCTGTGGTCGCGGCACGACGTACGGCCCTCCCGCGACGAGCTCAAACGGTTCGCACACCCGGCCGTCGGGGAACTCGCCCTGCGGCGGCAGGCCCTGACCGTCGGCGGCGCCGAACAGCAGGTGATCATCGTGTATCAGGCGGCCCCGGGAAGCCCGTCGGCGGCGGGGCTGGCCCGGCTGATCTGAGGCCGGCGGGACGATTACTCGTGGGGTAATCGACGGTGAACGGGCCCACTGCCAGGATCAATGGCGTAACCAGTCCGGCACTTCTCGGAAGGGGACGGAATGTCCGCCTACGCCATAGCCCACCTGCAGGAAGCCGCCCCGCACCCGGAGATCGCCGACTACATCGAGCGCATCACGGCGACCTTTGCCCCGTACGGCGGCCGATTCCTGGTGCACGGTGCCCAGCACGAGGTCAAGGAGGGGTCGTGGCCCGGGCATGTGGTGGTGATCGCCTTCCCCTCGATGGCGGACGCGCAGGCCTGGTGGGACTCGGCCCCCTACCAGGAGATCGCACCACTGCGCGCACGGAACATCCCCGGGGACATCATCCTGGTACCGGGCGTTCCGGAGGACTACGACGCCACTGCCACGGCACGGATGATGCGCGCGACACTGCCGAACTGACGGCCCCGCCCCTCAGCCCCTACGGCACCACCACGACCTTCCCGGTGGCCTCGTTGTTCTCCATGTGCCGGTGGGCCGCGACGATGTCGTCCAGGCCGAGGACGCGGTCCACGTGGGGCCGGTAGAGGCCGGCCTCGACCTCCCGTACGACCCGCTGCAATACGGCTCTGCCCGCGCTGCCCCGGATGTCGTCGCTGTGGAAGGCGGTGAGCCTGGTCCCGGACGGGATCATCGCGATCGGCTCGAAGTCCGGGAGCGTCCATCCGCTGAGCGAACCGGTCACGCACACCGTGCCGCCGCGGCGGACCAGGTGCAGCGAGTCCACCACCGTGTTCGTCCCGACGAGATCAAGGACGTGGTCCGGTCCCTCGGGCCAGACGTCGCGCACACTCGCCGCCAACGACCCGCCGTCGTCGAGGAGTACATGACCGGCACCGGCCGCGGCCAGCGCGGCGATCTTGCTCTGCCGACGGGTCGTTACCGCCGTCTCGATGCCGTGGCCGGACGCGATCGAGGTTGCCGCCATCCCCACGGACGAGGTTCCGCCACGGATCAGCAACCGCCCCGCGCCACCCGGCATGATCCCCAACGCGTCCAGTGAACCCTGTGCGGTCAGATACGTCTCCGGCAGCGCGGCCAGGACCTCCCAGGGCAACGTGGTGGTGATCGGCATCAGCAGCGTGTTCGGCAGCAGCGCGTACTCCGCGTAGCCGCCGTCGAACGCCCGTCCCATCTCGCCCATCACCGCCGCGACGGTCGTCCCGTCCGGCACCTCGGGGTCGGTCGAGGCGGCCACGACGCCCACGCACTCGATCCCGAGCACACGCGGAAACGTCACGTTCGGGGAGTGCCCCTGCCGCGTCCTCAGCTCGGACCGGTTCAGACCCACGCCCTTGACCTGCACCAGGCTCCAGCCGTCCCGGACCTCGGGTACCGGAAGCTCGCGGATCTCCAGCACCTCAGGGCCGCCGGCCCTGACGCAGACCGCCGCCCGCATCGTCGTACTCATCCCTGACCACCTCGACAGTGAAGATCATCGCTCTTGCGTCCACTGTCGCCACCGAGCGGTGCGGCGGGCCACCGGTAGACTGCCACCTCATGCCCGTAGGCCGCCAAGCTCCCCAATCCGGTGCGACGTCACGGCTGTGGCCGTCCGGTGGGGCGCATCAATGGCCGTCGGGGGCGACGACGTCGGTGCAGTCCCACCCTCGCGGACATCTGGTGTACGCGGCCGGCGGCGTCCTGTCGGTGCACACGGAACGCGGCACCTCGATCGTTCCCGCGAACCGGGTGGCCTGGACTCCCGCCGGGTTCACGCACTACCACCGCGCGCACGGGCACACCGACATGCGGATCGTCTTTCTGCCCGCGTCCCTGGCCAGGCTCGTACCGAGCCGTCCCGTCGTGTTCCTCGTCTCCGACCTCGCCCGCGAGATGCTGCTCGCCCTCACGGGCCCACGCAACTACGACCCGGCAGCGGACTCCTACGACCGCGCCGCACACGCCCGGCTCCGTCGCGCCCTCGTCGACGAACTCCGCGAGGCACACGAGCAGCCACTGCAACTGCCAGAACCCCGCGACGACCGTCTGCAGGCCGTCGCGCGGATCCTGTACGAGGAGCCCGCGGACAACTCCTCACTGGCGGAACTGGGGCGCAGAACCGGGGCCGGTGCCCGCACGCTCAGCCGCCTGTTCCACGACGAACTCGGCATGACCTTCTACCAATGGCGCACCCAACTGCGCATCCACCACGCCCTCGTCCTCCTCGCCGACAACCACGACACAACACACGTCGCCCACGCCTGCGGCTGGTCCAACCCCAGCAGCTTCATCGCCGCCTTCAACGACATCATGGGCACCACACCGGGGCGCTACCGAACGAGCGAAGGACGCCGGGCGGCGCCTTGACGGGAGCCGCCATCGCGCACGTCTGATGCGGCTACCGGTCGTCGCCGCTGTGGTCGCGGACCCAGTTCCTGTGGGCGTTGGATCCCTCGCGCCCGGGAGAGAGCTTCAGGACGGCTCCGTCCTCGGTTTGCTCAAGACACGTGATCACATAAGGAGACCCGGTCAACGTGATCCGGATGCTGCCGTTGCCGTACTCCGTCAATTGGAGAGTCCGGCCGCCGGAGAGCAGGATGTCCCGCTTGTTCACCTCGGCCGGTCTTTCGTCAGCCTCAGCCATGATCGGATCTCCTTGCTCGGTGGGTCATCAAGTCCGTACTACACCTGAGTTGCGGCTCGGCGACGGCCCGTTTGAAGCAGTGCGTTCCGTACCACCGTAGGAACATGCCATCCGCTCCCGACAAGCCGTCCTCTCGAACGGCCGAAGCCTTCACGACTGGCTGCCTTCTGGTGCTCGTGCTGTTGGGGGACGTGTTCGCCCTGTTGTTGGTCGCCATCGTGCTCGCCGTACGAGGACTGGGCCGGACGGGCGGCGAGCCCCCGCAGGAGCCGAGGCCCTCCGGGCAGCCGCCCACGGATTGGTCGCCGGTGCTGGGGTGGGGGGTTCTAGGCGTGGTGGCAGCGGTAACGGGCCTTCTGTTCCTGCGTGTTGGCATTCGGTCCATCGGGACCGTGCAATTGGCAGTGGGCGTCGTCATGGCAGGCGCCGCGATCTCGGTGTGGCCCTGACCCTCCGAGCCGGGCGCGGCTATTGGCTGCGGCCCTCGTGGCGGACCCCACCGTCGTGACGTCGGACCTCACCGAGGGTCACCTGGCGGGGAAGCTTCGTGATCCGAGGCGTGACCGGGCGGGCGACGGGTCGGGTCGAGGACCCCTCGAAGCGGCTCGGGAAGGGGAACTTGCGCTCCAGGAACCCGTGGATGGCGGCCTGCGCCTCCGCTCTCGCCTCCGGAGGAGTGTCCACGTCGTTGAGGCAGAAGAAGTCGATGTCCTCGCCGGCGGTCAGCCGCGCCAGGCGGCGCCCCATGTCCGGGGACCCCAACTGCACGTAGCGGAAGCGGTAGTGGGCCGGAACGGCCCGACCGGTCGCGATGGCCCAGTGGTGGTGAAGCGTGGACGCGGGCGCGACGTCGGACGTGGAGCGGAAGCGCGAGTAGGAGGTGCGCTCCAGCTCGTCGATGCCGAGGCTCTCCATCTCCTGCATGACCGACAGCAGTTGGGGGTGCGGGGTGTGCAGCGACTTGTGCGTGACGTACCGGCCGTGGAAGCGCCTGATCACCTCGCGGGAGTTCTTGCCCGCGGAGTTCGGGGCCGGCTCCAGCGCGTGCGGAGATCCGAGCCCGAGCTTCAGCGGGGAGAGCGGGATACGCGCGATCCCGTTGCCGTGGAAGAAGTGCTCGGCCCGCACCGGGCGGTTGATGAAGACGTCGTCGTTGAAGTAGAGGTAGTGGTTCGACAGGCCCGGTATGTGGTGCAGACTGCTCTCGATCGCATGGGAGTTGAAGACGGGGAGTGCCGCCGCCGGGAGGATGTCCTGGTGGTCGACGACCGTCAGCCCCTCCGCGTCCGGGTTCAGCCAGGCCGGGATCTGCGAGTCGGTCACGAGGTAGACGTGCCGCACGAACCCGGCGTACATGTCCAACGAGCGCAGCGCGTACCTGAGTTCGTCGTGACTGGTGTAGCGCGAGGCGCCGGTCTCGCGCGGGGCGATGGCGTTGTCGTAGTCGTAGATCCGCTGATGGGCACGGCGTTTGGCGGCCATCGTGGGGTCGTCCCCGTCGACCCAGGTGAAGACCACGTCGACGGGGAAGCGCACCTCGTCGACGGTGGACTCGGCGAACGGCGCGAACGTCGGCACACGGCGGCGCGGACCGGTCAGCGCGGCGGGCTGCTGCGCCACCGCGGGGAGCACCTCGGAGACGGCGTTGCGGCGCGGGGCGACGAGCGCCGGGCCGTAGACGTCCCCCAACTGGCTGCCGGGCACGGTGAGCCAGAAGGGGTCGCTCCCCGGGGCGGTGCCCAGGTCCCGGCCGTGGCGCCAGAACTCGATGTCGCAGCCGGCCTCGGTTCCGCTGAGCACCTGCCCCGCGGGGCCGAGGCGCACGACGCCGGTCCGGAGCACCGACGCCTGCGCGAGAGCGCGGGGCAGACCTCCGTCGGCCCACAGCACCGCGCAGGTCACGGCACCGTCCGGTCCGACGGCACCGACGTACTCGGGCGTCCGCGAGAAACGCTGCGCGGCGCGGGCGAGCACCACCTCGCGGTACGACTCCTCGACGCCGATGACCGGCCGGGGCGTGCCGTCGCCCTGGTCGGAAGGGACCTGGAAGTACGGCACTCCGACCGACTCCAGCAGGGTGCAGACCCGCTCGAGGTCGGCCTCGTCGGCGTCCGCTGCGGTGTAGGAGGCGACCGTCGGCCCGTACAGCCGTAGCGGCCCGAACGCGACCGGGCGCAGCCCGGGGACCGCGGCCCGCAGACGTCGTCTGGCCCGCATCCTGCGCAGTGTCCAGAACCGGGCCCACAGTGCGAGCCGGAGGCGCACCAGCAGATCCCGGACGGCTCGCAGGCCCGCGGGCATCGCGGAGCGGTGGCGGATGTCCATGGAGGCGGCCCCGTCAGTTCCGCTTCTCGAAGGGACTGGGGAAGGGGAAGTAGTGTTCGAGGAACTCGCTCATCCGGACGCCGACCAACTCCCGTTCCTCCGGCGGCACATCGACGTCGTTGAGGCAGAAGAAGTCGAAGCGGCGGGTACGGCGCAGATCGTCCAGGCGCTTCTCGGCGTCCGGGCGGCTGATGTTGACGTACCGGAAGCTGAAGCTGCCCGGCACGCCGCGGCCGGTCATCAGCGCGTACTGGTAGAGCAGCGGCGCCGTCATCGCCACGTCCTGCGGGGAGCGGAAACGGGACGCGGTGGTGCGGCGGATGTCCTCCGCGAAGAGCTCCTCCAACGCCAGCAGAGTCTCGCGCTGCTGCGGCAGCGGGGTGTGCATGAAGTTGTTCGTGGTCATCCGCCCGAACTTCTCCCACAGCAGCCGACGGACGTTCTTGCTGGCGGAGTTGGTGGCCGTCTCCTCGGCGTGCGGCTTGCCGATGCCGATCTTGAGGGGCGAGACCGGCACCTTCATGAGCCCGCTGCCGTGGAAGAAGTGCTCCGCGGTGACGCGGCGGCCGACGAACACGTCGTCGTTGAAGTACAGATAGTGGTCCGACAGGCCCTCGATGTGGTGCAACCGGGTCTCGATGGCATGGGAGTTGAACACCGGCAGCACATCCGCCGGGAAGATGTCGCGGTGGTCGACGACGGTGATGCCCGGGGCCTCGTCATCGAGCCAGTGCGGCTTCTGCCCGTCGGTGACGAGGTAGATGTGCCGGACGAAGTCCGCGTACATGGCCAGCGAGCGCAGGGAGTACTTCAGCTCGTCATGGCTGGTGTAGCGGGAGGCGTTGATCTCCTTGTCCAGGATCTCGGCGGTGCCCCGCCCCTGGTAACGGGCCCGCTTGGCACGCATCTCGGGCTGCTCGCCGTCCACCCAGGTGTAGACGACGTCGACGGGGAACGTCACGTCGTGCACGGTCGGTTGGGTGAACGGCACAAAGCTCGGCAGCTCACGGTCGCCGACCTGCACGGTGGCCGGCTTCTGCTCGGAGGCGGGAAGCACGTCGGTGACGCCGTTGTTCCGGGGCGCGATCAGGGATTCGGCGAAGATGTCCGCGGACGCCTGCGGCTGGACCTTGGCCAGTCGGCGGGGCCCTTCCTCGGAGGCCATGAGCTCGGCCCCGTCCTCCCAGAACTCGACGTCGCAGGCGAGTTCGGGCCCGGCGAGCAGCTGGCCTGCGGGTCCCAGATGGTTCTCGCCGATCCGCAGCGTGGGCGCCGAGCGCAGGGCCGCGGGCAGCACTCCGTCCATGAACAGCGCGGGGTGCAGCAGTTTTCCGCCGGGCAGCGGTCTGCCGATGAACACGGCCTTGCCCGCGTTCTGCGCCTCCAGGGCGGTCAGGAAGCGCTCCCGGTCGACGGCGTTGACGCCGACCGTGTGACGGGTACGCGAGCCCGGCACCAGGAAGTGCGGGATGCCCTCCTGCTCCAGGGCGGCCACGACCAGGCCGAGATTGGAGGCGGCTGCCTCGACCGCGGTGAAGCCGGTCACGACGCGTCCGTAGAACTGCTGGCCGCGCACGGCCACCGGGCGCAGCACCGGGTCGGTGACCGCCGCCCGCCGACGGCGCCGCATGGTGCGCAACTGCCACACCCTCTCGGCGGCCTTCCGCTCGACTCGAGGTCGCATCCGCCGGGCAAAAGAGCGCACGGTCACCTTTTGAGCTCCTCTTCACCAACTCCTGTACGTACCTGCGATATCCAGACCGGCGGACGTGACGAAAGGTTGTACGAGATGTCTCCGAGAATTTACGTGGCGCACAGCCACCGCCCCGCTGTTTGTGCTACCGGTCGATGAATACGCCGACGAGCGATGAGTTCCGGAGCCGGGCGGGGTCTACCTCAGTACAAGGGAAGTACACGGGACAACCGCGCACGAATTCTGTGAGGGATCATGACCACCCACGCACTACCGCCCGTCGTCGACGCCGCGACCTGGGAGCAACGGCTCGAAGCGCTGCGCGCCCGGGAGAAGGCCGCCACACGGGAGCTCGACGCCATCGCGGCCGAGCGCCGCCGCCTGCCCATGGTGGAGATGCCCGACTACGTCCTCGACGGCGAGGACGGCCCGGTCCGGCTGGCGGAGATCTTCGAGGGCAAGAGCCAATTGATCGTTTACAACCACATGTGGTTCGCGGGCAAGGAATGGCAGTGCCCGGGCTGCACGGGATTCACCTCGCAGTTCACCCGACTGGAGTTCCTGGACAGCTACGACGCGCGATTCGTGATCGTCACCCAGGGGCCGATCAAGGAAGCGCTCGCCTACAAGGAGCGGGTCGGCAACCGCATGACCTGGTATTCGACGGCGAACAGCCCGTTCGGAAGCGACGTCGGCGCACCGCCCGACGGCGGATTCGCGGTCAATGTGTTTCTGCGCGACGGCGACAAGGTGTATCGCACCTGGCACACCACCGGCAGGGGGACCGAGCAGCTCAGCCACTCGTTCGCGCTGATCGACACGCTGCCGTTCGGGCGCCAGGAGGAATGGCAGGACTCTCCCGAGGGCTGGCCGCAGTCGCCCACGTACAGCCGGTGGGCGCGGTCCCAGGACATCGCCGCGCTCTACGGCCCGGAGTCCGGCGCGAGCTGAACGGCCTGCGGGGCGGACGGAGAGCGGACCGGTGTCCCGGCGTGCTCTCCGTCCGCCGCGGGCTCCACCAGGGACCGGATCAGCGGGCGCGGGTGAAGAGCTTGTCCTGAGTGGAGCAGAGCTTCTTCTCCTCCGCCGTCATCCTGCGGGACCGGGCCACGACCGCGTTGTGCCGGCCGTCCGTGCCGTTCGGGGCGGGCCCGGTGACGGTGTCGGGCACGAACCAGTAGTAGTGCCCCCACTTGGGGTCGTCGTAGTGGGTCTGCCAGGTGCCCGATATCTGCTGCATCACCTGGGCGCGGGTGATCCAGCCCACCTCGCCCGGCTTCACGGTCACGGTGTAGGAGCTCGTCTCGGTGTGCGAGCTCTGCCACGTGTAGTTGTACGTCGCCGTCACGCTGGCGGTGATGATGCCTTCGATGCCGCCGCCGACGGTGATGGAGCCGCCCACCGAGTGGGAGGAGCCCACGGTGTCGGCCCAGGACAGGGACTGGGAGGCGGGGGAGGCGGTGCAGTTGTAGAGCAGGTCCGAGACCTGGCGGGGCTTGCCGAGATAAGCCTCGCCGAGCTGGGGGGAGTTGAAGCTGCACTTGCCCGCGCCGAAGGCGCAGTCGCTCATGATCTGCTCCGCGGTCGGCTGGTCCTCGGCCGCGGCCGGCACGGCCGCCGCGATCGTCCCGAGCGCGGTCGCCGTCAGCGCCAGCGCGCGGCCGCCGTACCGCAGCGCGCGGTTCTTCTTCATCGTTGCTGCCTTTCACCTGCGTGGGGGGTCGGTGGCCGCGGCAGTCGCCTGTTCTGGCGGGGCTGCGGTCACCGCCTGGTGCCCATGAGGCTCACGTAAACGACGGCCCGGCTACACCAAGAGCTGGCAAAGTTATAGTTGATCGTGCGACTGATGAGCAGTCAACTGCCTTGTGCTCGGGGTCATTTGGAGTCGCCCGACGATCGAAGGCCACGTGCCGGGAGGCGGTGGGTGACTGGGGGTGACCACGGGTGACGCAGGGTGGTTCAGCGGTGAATGGGGGCGGTGTGGCGACCTTGTGAGACTGTGAACCATGGACATAGCTCGGCGGAACAACATCACCGTCACCGGAAACCCGCAGGGGCCCACGGTGGTGCTCGCGCACGGGTTCGGCTGCGATCAGAACATGTGGCGGCTGACGGTGCCCGCTCTGGCCGAGGACCACCGGGTGGTGCTGTTCGACTACGTGGGTTCGGGCCGCTCGGACCCTGCCGCATTCTCGGCGGAGCGGTACTCCTCCCTGGACGGATACGCCCGGGACGTCGTGGAGGTGTGCGAGGCGCTCGACCTCCGTGAGGCGATCTTCGTGGGGCACTCGGTGAGCGCGATGATCGGGGTGCTGGCCGCCGACCTCGCTCCGGAGCGGATCGGCGCACTGGTGATGATCGCCCCCTCCCCGCGCTACATCGACGACGACGGCTACCGCGGCGGCTTCGGCGCCGAGGACATCGAGGAACTGCTGCAGTCCCTGGACTCGAACTACCTCGGCTGGTCGGCCGCGATGGCACCGGTGATCATGGGCAACGCGGACCGGCCCGAACTCGGCGAGGAGCTCAAGAACAGCTTCTGCGCCACCGACCCCGACATGGCGAGCGTGTTCGCGCGCACCACGTTCCTCTCGGACTCGAGGGACGACCTGAAGCGGGTGAACGTCCCGACGCTGGTGCTGGAATGCACCCACGACGCCATCGCTCCCCGTGAAGTCGGTGCGTTCGTCAGCCGAGCGATCCCCGGCTCGACGCTCGTCACGCTGGACGCGACCGGGCACTGCCCGCACCTGTCGGCGCCCGAAGCCACCAACAAGGCCCTCCTGGACTTTCTCGCGGAGCTGCGATGACCCGTCGCTCCGGGCGCCCCGACCCGTCCGACGCCGACGGCGACCGGACGGAGGACGCGGCATTCGCCGCCTTGCTGGAGGACAGCGCGGAGGAACTGTACGAGAGCGCTCCCTGCGGATATCTGTCCACCCTGATGGACGGCACCGTCGCGAAGATCAACGCCACACTGCTGGGCTGGCTCGGCCTGGAGCGTGCGGCGGTGGTGGGCCGGATGCGGTTCAGCGACATGCTGACCGTGGGCGGGAAGCTGTACCACGAGACGCACTTCGCGCCGCTGCTGCAGCTGCAGGGTGAGATCAGCGGCATCGCCTTCGAGATCAAGCAGGCGGACGGTGGCCGGATGCCGGTCCTGGTCTCCTCGGTGCTCAAGCGCGGCAGCGTCGGCGAACCCCTGCTGATCCGCACCACCCTCTTCGACGCCCGGGACCGCCGGGCGTACGAGGAGGAGCTGCTGCGCCGCCGCAAAGTGGCCGACGAGGCGCGCATGCGGGCGGAGACCGACCGCGCCAGGCTGCAGGACGCCCTCGCCGTCCTCCAGCGTTCACTGCTGCCGGACACGCTGACGCGGGTGCCCGGACTGGAGACGGCGGCCCACTACCACACGGCCTCTCCCGACCGGCTCGGCGGCGACTTCTACGATCTCTTCCCGATCGACGGCAAGCGCTACGCGTTCTTCCTCGGGGACGTGTGCGGCAAGGGGCCCCAGGCCGCCGCGGTCACCTCGCTGACCCGCTACACGCTGCGGGCGGCCGCACTGCACGACGCCGACCCCGTGGCGGCCCTCGCCACCCTCAACACGGTGCTCCACGAGCGTTACACCGGCAGCGGTGACCCCCGCCACTGCACCGTCGTCTTCGGCACGCTCGAACCGGACCCGGTGACCGGTCGGGTCGCCGTCGTCGTCGCCTCGGGCGGGCACCCTCCGGCCCTGGTGCTGCGCGCCGACGGCACGGCCGCCTATCTGCCCACACCCGGCGGCCTCCTGGTCGGTGTCCTGCCCTCCGCGAGCTTCGCCACCGCCACGACCGAACTCGCACCCGGCGACACACTCCTGCTCTACACCGACGGCCTCACCGAAGCCCGCACCGGCGAGGACCGCGCCTCCTTGTACGGGGAGGACGCTTTGCTCGCCTTCGCCACCGAGCGCGCGGGAAAGCCCCCGAGCGCCGTGATCAAGGCCCTGACGGACCTGCTGGACAGCTTCGGCGACGGCCTCGACGACGACACCGCTCTGCTCGCCCTCGGCATACCGGACGCGTCCGTCAACTCACGGGCGGAAGACGGGCGATGAGCCCTGCTGAACCCCTATCCTGCTGAACCGCTGTGCGCCCGCACGGCAGTGGCCAGGTGGTCGGCAAGCGGTGCGGGCAGCGCGCTGCCGTCTGCGGTCTGCAGAAGGGCCTCGGCGATCAGGCGCAGTTTCGTGTTGCTGCGCTGGGACGCGGTCACGAGTACCTGCCAGGACTGCTGGGGATTCAGCCGGAACGACGCCATGAGCATGCCCCGGGCCAGATCGATCGCCGCATGGCTCTCCAACGCCTCCTGCAGCTGGGCGTTCTCGGCCGCGATGTCGGCGCCGGGCGAGTTCGTCTCACGTGTCGTTCCGTTGACCGGCGACCCGGAGTCCGCAGCCCCCGCCGCGAAGAGCGGGAGAACACCGGTGAGGGCGAGCAGGCGTTCAACGGCCGGGCTGGTGGCGCGCAGCAGGAAGCGCTTGGCGCTCGCGCGCGCCCGGTCGTGCACGTCCAGCAGCACGTTGAGGGCCGCGCAGTCGCAGAAGTCGACGTCCGCGAGGTCCAGTTCGAGGCACCCGGAGGTACGGTCGAGTGCATCGCTCAACGTCCGCTGGAGCAACTGGTCGCTCTCCAGGTCGAGTTCACCGGAGACCGTCACCACGAGCCGGTCGCCGGCCGCGTCGACGCTCAGGGTCACCGGCGCGGACGGCTGCGGCACCTGGAACGCGGTGCCGCAGGCGGGGCAGGGCTCCTCGCTCTGGGGAAGAGCCGTGTGATGGGACATGGATGCTCCCGGCACATACCGTCTTCTCGATCGCTCCCCAGCATCACCCCCACGTACGTTCAGCGTCAACCAGAACATGAAAGTGTATTCGTTCTTTCAAATGCGTGAATGGCGGGCCCTGCGATATGCGCCGCCCTTTCGCGGCTGATCGGGGCATGACGCAGATCACGTGGAAGTCCGGGCCGATCTTGGAATGCGCGGTGCCGCGCCCGTGCTGCACCGTTGGTGGGCTCGCCCTGCTTGGGGGTGCGCGGGCAATGGTGCTCGACGCGGCCGGCCGGAGGATCTAGACGACCTCGGCCCGTGACCGCTCCCTTGTCCCCGTCCTGTCCCCGTAGTGCTTTCGTTGAAAGGTTCCCCCGCACCATGCCCCTGGCTCTGCTGGCCCTGGCTGTCGTCGCGTTCGGCATCGGCACGACCGAGTTCGCCACCATGGGGCTGCTGCCCCAGATCGCCGACGGGGTCGGCGTGTCGGTGCCCCACGCCGGCAACCTGGTCTCGGCGTACGCGCTCGGCGTGGTGGTGGGCGCCCCGCTGCTGACCGGCATCGGCGCGCGCGTACCGCACAAGCGGCTCCTGCTGCTCCTGTCGGGACTGTTCGTGATCGGCAATCTCGCGTCCGCGTTCGCCCCCGGCTTCGGCCTACTGTTCGCCGCGCGCTTCCTGGCCGGGCTGCCGCACGGGGCGCTGTTCGGCGTGGGCGCGGTCGTCGCCTCCCGCCTGGTCGCCCCCGAGCGGGCCGCGCGTGCCGTCTCGAAGATGTTCCTCGGGCTGACGGTCGCGAACATCGTCGGTGTGCCGGCCGGCACCGCCCTCGGACAGCAGCTGGGCTGGCGGTCCGCGTACGGCGCCGTCGCCGTCATCGGCCTGATCGCGCTGGCCGCACTGGCCCGTTTCGTGCCGCACCAGCCGCGCGGCCGGCAGTCCGGCATCCGGCACGAACTGCGGGCCATGGGCAACCGCCAGGTCGCGATCGGTCTGGGCACGGCGGTGGTGGGGTTCGGCGGATTCTTCGCCGTCTACAGCTATCTGGTGCCGATGCTGACGCACCTCACGGGCATCTCCGACTCCTCGACCACCCTGGTCCTCGCGCTGTACGGCGTCGGCATGACCGCCGGCACGCTGCTCGCCGGCCCCCTCACGGACCGTGCTCTGCGCCCGACGCTCTATGCGGGCCTCGCCCTGCTCGCGGCGGGACTGGTGACGTTCTACTTCACCGTGCACAGCACCGTGCCGGCCCTGCTGACGATCACGTTCATCGGCGCGATGGGTTCGTTCGTCACCACGCCCGTGCAGATGCTGCTTATGGCCAAGGCGAAGAACGCGCCGACCATGGCCGCGGCCTCCAACCACTCCGCCTTCAACCTGGCCAACGCGGGCGGTGCCTGGCTCGGCGGGCTGGCCATCTCAGCGGGCTGGGGCTGGGCCTCGCCCAACCTCGTCGGCGCCGCGCTTGCCGTCGCGGGTCTCGGGCTCGCCTTCACGGGCGGCCTCATGGACCGCGGCAGCCGACGCTCCGAGGTGATCACGTCCTCCGCCATGGAGACGCCGATGGATGCCGGGCAGGTGGAGACGGCCCGACCCGACGGACACGGCCACTGACGCCGACCGCATCACCGTCCGCACGCCGACCGCATCACGGTCCGCACGCCGGCCCCGCAGCGACCGCGTGACGCCGTGTGCCGTGGACGTGGGCGTGAGTGCGCTCCCTCGGGATACCCGGCAGATATGGCAAAGCTTCATCTTCCAGGACGGCGCGCAGAACACGACCGCGACGACGACCCGGCCACCCGGGTGCCGTCGCCGGAGGAGGTGGGGCCGGACCACGAGGTCGAACAGGCCGCTCCGGACACCCCCGTCAAGCTGCCCAAGGGCGCCTGGGCCGCCGTGTTCAAGGGCAGCCTCAAGGAGTTCAAGGACGACGAGCTGACGGACCGGGCCGCGGCGCTGACGTACTACGGGGTGCTGTCCCTGTTCCCGGCGATGCTGGTGCTGGTCTCGCTTCTGGGGGTGGCCGGCAAGTCGGCCACCGACAAGGTGCTTAGCAACATGCGGCAGCTGGCTCCCGGCTCGGTGCGCGACATCATCACGAGGGCCGTCGAGCAACTGCAGAACAACTCCGGGACCGGCTCGTTGATGGCCCTGCTGGGCATCGTGCTGGCGGTGTGGTCGGCGTCCGGGTACGTGGCCGCCTTCATCCGGTCCGCCAATGCCGTCTACGACATGCCGGAGGGCCGGCCGGTGTGGAAGATCCTGCCGGTGCGGGTGGGTGTGACGGTGGTCCTCATGGTGCTCGCCGTCGTCAGCTCGCTGATCGTGGTCTTCACCGGCGGGATCGCCCGGCAGGCCGGGCAGGCGCTCGGAGTCGGGGACACCGCGCTGACGGTGTGGTCGATCGCCAAGTGGCCGGTCCTGGTGGTGCTGGTCACCGTGATGATCGCGATCCTGTACTGGGCCACCCCGAACGCCAAGGTCAAGGGCTTCAGGTGGATCACCCCGGGCAGTCTGCTCGCCCTGGTGATCTGGCTGCTCGCCTCCGCCGGGTTCGCCTTCTACGTCGCCAACTTCGCCTCGTACAACAAGACCTACGGCACCATGGCCGGCGTCATCGTCTTCCTCGTCTGGCTGTGGATCAGCAATCTCGCGATCCTGCTGGGCCTGGAGTTCGACGCGGAGAGCGTGCGGCAGCGGGCCATCGCGGGCGGGCTCCCGCCCGAGACCGAGCCGTACACCCAGCCGCGCGACACCCGCACGTGGGACGAGGAGGACGTCCGCCGCCTCGACGAGGCCTGACCGGACGCGGGCGGCTGATCGGACCCGGCGGACTCACCGCGCCGGGTCCGATCAGTGCGTCGCACCGTGCCGATCAGCGCGCCACGCGGTGCTTCCTGCCGCCACGGCGGAAACGCAGGGCCGCGTACGCGAGGGCACCGAGCAGGACGACGGCGCCGATGATCAGCAGATAGAAGAGGCCGTGTACGGCGACTCCGATGATGCCCAGCACGACGGCCGCGAGGACGAGGAACAGAAAGAGGCTCATCGGCCCTCCAGAGGCTTCGGTCACTTCGATGTCGTCGGTGTCTTCGGTGTCGTCGGCGGTTCAGCGCCGGGCGAGCCGGCGTTCACCGCCGGCTCCCGAGTTGTAGTCGAGTTCGTAGTGGGCGAAGATCTCCGGCTCGTCCTCGGCCGGCAGCTCTCCGTCGACCTCGATCGAGGGGGCTTTCTTGACCATGTCCTTGGGCTGAGTGATCTTGAGATAGCCCGGTCCCACGGTCGCGCCGGACAGCGGCGCGAACACCAGGCGCCGACGGGTGGGCAGACCCACGGTGACCGTTGCGAAATTCGGCTGGTCGGTCGCGGTGTCCACATAGATCGCCTCCAGAACGCCGATCTTGTGACCCTCCGGGTCGACCACGTCGTGCCCCCGCCATTCGCGGATGTCGCCTGCTTCGAACATCATGAACCTCCACAGAGGGGGTACCCCCCGAATGCGTCCCTGATGTCTGGCCAAGGGTGCGCCCCACCCGGACGCACCCTCGAGGCCTACGGCGCCACGTCCTCCAGGCTGCGCCCGCTGGTCTCCTCAGCACCGCCCGCGGCCGTGAGCGAACCGGCCACGGCCACGGCGGCGAGGGTCACGAAGACCGTGCCGATCGCGCCGCCCGCGTAGATCGCACCCACCACGATCGGGCCGAGGACGATGCCCAGGCGGTTCATGGCACCGCCCATGCTGGCGCCCAGTGCCCGGATCCGGGTGGGGAACAGCTCGGGTGTGTAGAGGTAGAGGCAGATGTTGCAGCCGAAGAGGAAGACCGCGGCCAGGGACGTCCAGATCAGCACGCCGACCGCGGTGCCTGACGCCGACAGGCCGAGGACGAGCAGGCAGAGCGCGGCGGCTGCGAAGCACCAGATCACCGTGTTGCGGCGGCCGACCCGGTCCACCGTGAGCGCGACGATCAGACAGCCCAGCAGCCCGGCGCAGCTGGTGACGGTCGAGTAGAGGAGGGCCGTCGACAGGCCGAGGTGGAAGTGGGACTTGTAGATGGTCGGCAGCCAGGACGTGATGCCGTAGTTCGCGAAGTAACCGGTGAACCAGAGAAGCCCGACGACGATCATGCGCTTGCGGTAGCGGCCGCCGAACAGCTCGCGCAGACCGCCCTTGCCCCGGGGCGGTACGACGGACGGCGTCGGCTTTGGGGGCGGCAGCGGGGCACCCGTGACGTTCTCGACCTTCGTCTCGATCGCCGCCATCGTGGCGAGCGCCTGCTCGTGCCGGCCGTGGTCCGCGAGCCAGCGCGGCGATTCGGGCACGAGGCGCAGGACGAGGAGGCTCAGGACGACCGGCAGGGCCGCGAGGCCGAACATCCAGCGCCAGCCGAGCAGCGGCACCAGCCAGTAGGCGACCAGCGCGCCCGCGGTGAGGCCGGCCGGGAAGACCAGCTCGAAGAGGAGCACGAAGCGCCCGCGCTGGTGGGCGCGGGTGATCTCCGCGATGAACGTGGCGGCGATCGGCACCTCACCGCCGATGGCCATGCCCTGCACGAAGCGGACCGCCATGAACGGCTCGGGCGAGGTGCACAGCGTCAGCGCCAGATTGCACAGACTGGCGAGAGCGATGCAGCCGGCGATCACCTTGACGCGGCCGACCCGGTCGGCGAGCCGGCCCGAGACCAGCGCGCCGCCCAGCATGCCGACCGAGCCGACGGTCATCAAGGCGGTGGTGTGGCCGGTGTCGAGGTTCCACTCGGAGCGCAGCTGGGGGAGCGCGTACGCGATCAGGAGCTGGTCGAAGGCCTCGAAGAACGTGGCGGTGCCGACGATGAGCCGGACCATCACCTGCCAGCGGCACAGCGGCAGGCGTTCGAAGCGGGCGCCGATGGCGGCCGCGAGCGCCGGTGCGTCGCCTGGTCGCTCGGCGGCGGCGCGTTGTGCGTCGATCGTCATGCCTGGCCTCCGGATCCGTACGGCGCGGTTGGGGGACGGGACCGCACGGGAGGGTTCGGGCCGCGAGGGTACGACGGTATCCCGGTACCGGGCGGCTGTGAGAGCGGGGCAGGGAGACGGGCTCCCATTTCCGTAGGTGCTGAACATCTCAGCGCTTAAAGTTCTACCGGTACCACTCCGAGGTTAGGCAAGCCTTATCCCTGACCTCGTGAAAATTTCCCGGGCGGCACCCTCTTGCGGTCAAAATAGTTAAGCCCTTAGATTTCTAGTGCTTCGACACCGCGATTGGCGCAGTGCGCCCGACGCGAGCGGAGAATCCCGTACCGCCCTCATCCGGAGGTCCCCATGCCGCGCATCCCCGCCGACGAGATCCTCATCGCCGGCCACTGGCGTCGCGGTCGCGGCCTGCCCATCCACACCGTGGACCCGGCCGACGGCGCCGTCCTCACCACCGTGCACGCCGCGTCCGTGGAGGACGTGGAGGAGGCCGCGCGGGCCGCCGCCGGGGCCGCCGCCGCGCCCGAGTGGCGCGACCTGTTGCCCCACCAGCGGGCGCGCGTCCTGCACCGGATCGGCGACGCCATCGAGGAGCACGCCGAGGATCTGTCCGCGCTGCAGACCGCCGACACCGGCAAGACTCTCGGCGAAACCCGCGCCCTCGCCCTGAGCGCCGCCGGCACCTTCCGGTACACGGCGGCGGCGCTGGAGACCGCCGAGGACGCGCTCACGCCGTCACGCGGCCCGTACCTGACGATGAGCGTCCACGAGCCGATCGGCGTCGTCGGCGCCATCAACCCCTGGAACTCGCCGATCGCCTCCGACGCACAGAAGCTCGCGCCCGCACTGGCCGGCGGAAACGCCGTCCTGCTCAAGCCCGCCGAGTGGACGCCGCTGGTCTCCCTCGCCCTCGGCCGCATCGTCCACCAGGTGCTGGCCGGCGCCGGACTGCCGACCGCGCTGCTCGCGGTACTGCCGGGCAAGGGCAGCATCGTGGGCGACGCGATCGTGAGACACCCGCTCGTGGGCCGTATCGGCTTCACCGGCGGCACCGGCACGGGTCGCGGCATCGCCCACGCGGCCGCCGACAAGCTCATCCCCGCCTCGCTCGAACTCGGCGGCAAGTCGCCGACGATCGTGCGCGAGGACGCGGACGTCGAACAGGCCCTCGCGGGCGTGATGTACGGGATCTTCTCCTCCAGCGGCCAGTCCTGCGTCGCCGGCTCCCGCCTCTTCGTCCACTCCGGTCTCTACGACGCCTTCGTCGGCGAACTCGTCGAGCGCGTACGGAAGTTGAGAGTCGGACCCGGTACGTCCCCCGACACACAGGTGGCCCCGCTCGTGCACCACCGGCACCGGGACGCGGTCGCCGCGTACGTGGACCTGGCGCGCGAGGAAGGCGGCCGGGTGCTCTGCGGCGGCGCCGCACCCCAGGGCAAGCGGTATGCCAAGGGCGCCTACTACCTGCCGACCGTGATCGACGGGCTGCCGAACTCCGCGCGCACCTGCCAGGAGGAGATCTTCGGCCCCGTACTCGTGGCGCTTCGCTACGACGACGAGGACGAACTCGTCGCGCAGGCCAACGACTCCGACTTCGGGCTCGCCTGCGGCATCTGGACCCGGGACGCGCGGGCCGCCCGGCGGCTCGGGCGACGGATCGAGGCCGGAACGGTCTGGATCAACACGTACAAGCAGTTCTCCATCTCCACCCCCTTCGCCGGGATGAAGGACTCCGGACTCGGCACCGAGAAGGGCCGCGACCTGATCCGCGCCTACCAGCGGCAGAAGTCCCTGTACTGGGGCACCGACTCCGCACCGCTGCCCTGGGCCAACTGACCCACTCGTCTGGGAGATTGCACATGAACCACCCCCCGATCGCCCGGCTGCGCGCACTGCGCTCCGTCGAGCTGCTCACCCCGAACTTCGCCGAGGCCGCCGGCTTCTACGAGGAGGTGTGGGGCCTGGAGGTTGTCGAGGCCGGGCACAGCGCGAGCTGGCTGCGCGGCACCGGCACGGAGCACCACGCCCTCCAGCTGACCCGGTCCGAGAAGATCGGCCTCGGCCGTCTCGCCTTCGCCGTCGGCACCCCCGCCGAGGTGGACGAGGCCGCACGCCGGCTGGAGGCGCGCGGGATCACCCTCGTCACCGAGCCCGGCGCCCTCGACCAGGTCGGCGGCGGCTACGGGCTGCGGTTCCACGACCTGGACGGACGCCTGGTCGAACTCTCCGCCGACACCTGGGCGGTGCCCGCGCGCGGCCGGGACGAGGCGCTGCCCGTCGGCGTCACGCACGCGGTCCTCAACACCACCGACATCGACGCCGCCGTCGCCTTCTACCGCGAGGTGCTCGGCATGCGCGTCTCGGACTGGTCCGAGCACCAGATGGCGTTCCTGCGCTGCAACACCGACCACCACTGCATCGCCTTCAACCAGGCGCCCTGGGTCTCCCTCAACCACGTGGCGTACGAGATGAGTTCGCTGGACCACTTCATGCGCGGGCTCGGCCGGCTCCGGCACCACGGGATCACCCCCGAGTGGGGCCCCGGCCGGCACGGCCCCGGCGACAACACCTTCTCCTACTTCACCGACCCGACAGGGCTGGTGTGCGAGTACACCTCCGAGGTCGCGCAGATCGTCGAGGAGGTGTGGATCTGCCGGACCTGGCGGCGGACGCCCGAACTGTCCGACACCTGGGGCACCGCGGGCCCGCCGTCGAAGCTGATCCGCGCCCACATGGCGGGCACGCCCGACGGCAGCCCCGTCGTCCCGCCCGTCGACGCCGAAGGAGTCGCAGCATGAACAGGGTTCGCAAGGTCGGTCTCATCGGATGGGGAGCCATCGGTCGCGTCGTCGGCGGCGCCATCGCCGCCGGTGACGTACCCGGCGCCGAGCTGGCCGCCGTCGTCGACAACCGCCCGCTCGGCGACGCGACCCCCGCACCGCAGCTGACCGTGGAACAGGCCCTGGAACGCTGCGACTTGATTGTCGAGGTGGCCGGCCAGGGTGTCGTACGGGGCTGGGGCGAGACCATCCTCGCCTCCGGCACCGACCTCCTCGTGGCGTCCACGGGAGCCCTGACCGACGAGGAGCTGTCGAAGAAGCTGCTGACCACCGGTCCCGGGCGGGTGTACTTCACCGGGGGAGCGGTCGGCGGACTCGACCTGCTCCAGGCGGTACGCGCCATGGGGCCGCTGAGCGAGATCAGGCTGACCACCACCAAGCTGCCCTCGACCCTCGAACAGCCCTGGATGGACGAGGAGTTGCTGACCGCGATGCGGACCGCGACCGGGCCTGTCGAGGTGATGCGCGGCACCGCGCGCGAGGTGCCGGTCAAGTTCCCGAAGTCGACCAACGTGGCCGCCTCCGTGGCGCTCGCGGTCGGGGACCTGGACGCGGTACGGGTCAGCGTCGTCGCCGACCCGGCCGCCGTGCACACCTCGCACGTGATCGAGGCGAACGGCCCGCAGGGCTCGTACCGCTTCGAGGTGAGGCATCAGCCGGACGCGGCCAACCCCGCCACCAGCCAGGTCGTTCCGTACGCGGTCCTGCGCTCCCTCGCGGCCCTCGCCGGACGCTCGGGGCAGATCCTGTGACCGCTCGCGCAACGGTGTATGACATCGCCGGGCTGCATCTCGAACAGGCGGGCACCAGTGGGCCGCTGGTGCTGTGCCTGCACGGGATCGGGTCGTCCTCCGCTGCCTTTTCGCCCCAACTGCAGGCGCTCGCGGCCGACTTCAAGATAGTCGCGTGGGACGCGCCGGGTTACGCCAAGTCGGCAGACCCGGAAGGGCAGTTGAACCTCGACGACTACGCCGACACGGCCGCCGCGGTCATCCGTGCACACAGCAGCCCCACCCACGGTAGCCGGGCCCACGTCCTCGGCGTCTCCTGGGGCGGCGTGATCGCGCTGCGGCTCGCCACCCGCCACCCGGACCTCATCGCCTCGCTGACGATGGCCGACTCCACCCCCGGCTCCGGTACGACCCCCGAGAAGGCCGCCGGGATGCGCGCCCGCGTCGCCGAACTCGCGAAGCTCGGGCCGCGCGCCTTCGCCGAGCAGCGCGGCCCCCGCCTGGTCTCCGCCGGCGCGCCGAACGAACTCCTGCGGCGCGTCGTCGACACCATGGCCGACTCGATCCGCCTGCCCGGCTACGGACACGCGGCCGAGTCCATGGCCACCACCGACCTGCGCGGCGAGCTCGCCCGAGTCACCGCGCCCACCCTCGTCCTGTGCGGCGACCAGGACCGCGTCACCGGTCCCGAAGCCTCACAGGTCCTGGCCGGCGGTCTGCACAAGACCGCGTACGTGATCGTCAAGGACGCCGGTCACCTGGCCAACCAGGAACAGCCCGAGCACTTCAACGCCTGGCTGCTGTCCCACCTGCACATCGTCACCAACTCCCGGACCAGCAAGGGATGACCACCATGCCGATCACCACCACCGAGTACGACAACGGCGGGGACCTCGCCAAGTACACCGACGCCCTCATCGCCACCAAGGGCTCCCGCGAGCCCGACTGGAGCACCCTGTCCTTCCAGGAGAAGGCCGGCCCGCAGTACAAGCGCGCACAGATCCGCTACGTCGGCTCCGGCGCCACCGGCAACCACGAGAACGACAACCGCATCCTCCCCTCCGGCGGCTTCACCTTCTCCAACATGCTGCTGCCGCCCGGCGCCGAGGGCCCGGCCCACACCCACCACGACGTGGAGGAGGCCTTCTTCGTGCTGGAGGGCCAGGTCCGCGTCGGCATCCACCGCGGCGCGGACGAGGTCGAGTACCGCACCCTCGGCTACCGCGACATGATCGTGGTGCCGGCCGGGGTGACGCGTTCGCTGAAGAACGAGGGCGACACGGACGCACTGTTCTGCGTCATCATCGGCACGCAGAAGCCGCAGGTGCCGACCTACCCCGAGTACTCGCCGCTGTACGGCATCACCCGTGACTGAGCAGCCGCGGACGGTCGTCGTCACCGGTGGGGGCCGTGGCCTGGGGGAGGCCATGGCCCGCCGGGCCGGTGCGGACGGCTACCGGGTCGTCGTCGCCGAGCTGAACGAGGAATGGGGCAGGCGGACGGCCGAGGCCGTCCAAGAGGCGGGCGGCGAGGCGGAGTTCGTACCGCTCGACGTCGCCGACCCGGCCTCGGTCGAGGACCTGGCCGCGTGGCTGGCACCCCGTGGCCCCGTCCACGGACTGGTCAACAACGCCGCGCTCGCCAACGGCGTGGGCGGCAAGTACTTCCAGGACATCGACGTCGAGGTGTGGGACCGGCTGATGGCAGTGAACGCACGCGGGCCCTGGCTCGTCGCCAAGCACCTCCTCCCGCTGATGGCGCGGCCCGGCCGCATCGTCAACATCGCCTCGGACGCCGCCCTTTACGGCTCACCCCGCCTCGCCCACTACATCGCCTCCAAGGGCGCCGTCATCGCACTGACCCGGGCGATGGCCCGTGAGCTGGGCGCCGAGGGCATCACCGTCAACGCGGTGGCGCCGGGCCTCACGGAGGTCGAGGCGACCGAGACCGTACCCGCCGAACGGCATGCCCTGTACGCGCACAACCGGGCCATCGCACGGCCCCAGCAGGCCGACGACCTGGTCGGGACGGTGTCGTTCCTCCTCGGCGCGGACTCCGGCTATCTGACGGGTCAGGTGATCGCCGTCAACGGCGGCTTCACCATGCACTGATCCACCCCTGCGCTCTGCACCACCTCTTGCAAGGAGTTCTCATGGACCTCGGCCTCGCCGACCGCACCGTACTGGTCACCGGCGGCAGTTCGGGTGTCGGCCTGGCCACCGTACGGGCCCTGCTCGACGAAGGCGCCGACGTCGCCACCTGCGGCCGCGACGCGGACCGGCTCGCCAAGGCCGCCGCGCACCTGGGCGCCGGTTCCGACCGGCTGTTCACCGGCGTGTGCGACGTACGGAACTCCGATGGCGTAAGCGAATTCGTCGAGCGCGCGGCAGCCCACTTCGGCGGGCGCCTCGACGCGCTCGTCAACAACGCGGGCCAGTCCCGTATGAAGCCGCTCGACGAGACGACCGCCGAGGACTGGCGCGACGAACTCGAGCTGAAGTTCTCGGGCGTGCTCAACCCCCTTGCCGCCGCCCGCAGTTACCTGCGCGCCTCGGACGCGGCAGCGATCGTCAACGTCAACGCCGTCCTCGCCAAGCAGCCGGAGACCCGGCTGATCACGACGAGCGCCGCGCGCGCCGGCATCCTCAACCTCTCCAAGTCCCTGGCCACCGAGCTCGCGGGCGACGGCATCCGCGTCAACTCCGTGTGCCTCGGCCTCATCGACACGGGCCAGTGGACGCGCCGCCACGCCGCCGCCGACACCGGCCTCGGCTACGAGGAGTGGCAGGCCCAGCTCGCTGCCGACCGGGGCGTCGCGCTCGGCCGGCTGGGCCGTGCCGAGGAGGTCGCGTACGCCATCGTCGCCCTGCTCTCCCCGCGCGCCTCGTACATCACCGGAACCAGCATCGACGTCTGCGGCGGAGTCGGCCGCGGCATCCTCTGAGGAGCCCTCCATGACCCCTGTGACCCACCGCAATGGAGGCGAACTCCTCGCCGCCCACCTCACCTCGCTGGGCATCGACGCCGTCTTCGGCATCGTCTCCGTGCACAACCTCCCGCTCGTGGAGGCGATCGAGGCCGACCCCGGACTGCGCTTCGTACCGGTACGCCACGAGGCCACCGCCGTGAACGCCGCCGACGCGTACGGCCGCGCACGCGGCAGCATCGGCTGCGCCCTCACCTCGACCGGCACCGGCGCGGGCAACGCGGCCGGATCCCTCGTCGAGTCCCTTTCCGCGGGCACGGCCGTCCTGCACATCACCGGACAGGTCGAATCCGCGTACCTCGGCAGCGGGCGGGGCTTCATCCACGAGACGAAGGACCAGCTCGGGATGCTCACCGCGGTGTCGAAGTACGCCGCGACCGTCACCTCCACCCGTGACGCGGGGCGCATCCTGCGCGAGGCGTCCGTTGCCGCCCTCACCGCGCCCGCCGGGCCCGCGAGCGTCGAGTGGCCGATCGACCTGCAGTACGCGGCACAGGAGGACGACGGTTCCACGCCTCCGGCCACCGAGCCACCGGTCCCCGACGCGGAGCAACTCACGGCCGCTTGCGCTCTGTTGGCGTCCGCGCGGCGACCCCTGATCTGGGCGGGCGGCGGCGCGAACACCGCGCGGGCCGAACTCCTGGCGCTCGTCGAGGCCACCGGCGCCGGGCTGCTCACCTCCAACTCCGGGCGCGGTGCCGTTCCGGAGGACCACGAGCAGGTCATCGGCAACTTCGCCACCACGCCCGCCGTACGCGCCCTGCTGAAGGACGCCGACGTCCTCGTCACCGTCGGCACCCACTTCCGCTCCAACGAGACCGCCGACTACGGGCTCCAACTGCCCGCCGCGCACATCCAGATCGACATCGACGCCGCCGCACTCGGCCGCGTCCACCCGGCCCGGCACGCACTCCACGGTGCCGCGTCCGCCGTACTGCCCGAACTGACCACGGCAGCCAGGCGCGCGGACGCCGACTGGACGGACCGTGTGCGTCGCGTCCGCGACGAGGTGCGCGCCACGCTGCACGACAACATCGGCCCCCAGGCCGCCATCTGCGACGCCCTCGCCGACGCACTGCCCCCCGGCATCGTCGTCGCCCGCGATGTCACCATCCCGTCCTCCTCCTGGGGCAACCGCCTGCTGCCGATGCACGACCCGCGCGCCAATGTCTTTCCGCGCGGTGGCGGTATCGGGCAAGGCCTGGGCATGGGCATCGGTGCGGCGGTCGCCCGCCCGGACGAGCCGACCGTGGTCATCGCCGGCGACGGCGGACTCGCGGTCCACCTCGGCGAACTGCTCACGCTGGCCCAGGAACGACCGCGCCTGACGCTCGTCGTCTTCAACGACGGCGGATACGGCGTGCTGCGCAACATGCAGGACAAGTACAGCGAACGCCGCTCCGGAGTCGACCTGTTCACCCCCGACTTCGCCGTGCTCGCCGCCGCCTGCGGACTGTCGTACGCGCGCATCGCCGACGCCTCCGACGCCGCAGGTGTCATCAAGGCCGCCGTCGCCCATGACGGACCCACGCTCGTCGAGGTGGACCTCGCAACCCTCGGCCCCATGAAGAACCCGTTCACCCCGCCCGTGAAGATCCCCACCGCGTAGGGAGGCCCCCCACCATGAGCATCACCGAAGAGCAGGAGCTCGACCTCCTGGTCCACCGCATGACCTGGGAGGCCGAGGGCGTCCTCTCCGTCGAACTGAACCACCCCGACGGCAAACCGCTCCCGGCCTGGACACCCGGCGCGCACCTGGACCTCCATGTCGGCGGTCACGTACGTCAGTACAGCCTGTGCGGCGACCCGGCGAACAACGCCGTGTACCGGCTCGGAATCCTCAACGAGCCGTCCTCGCGCGGCGGTTCGCGCCACGTGCACAACATCCTGCGGCCCGGCCACACTGTGCGGGTGGCCGGGCCGCGCAACCACTTCGCGCTGGAGCCCGCCGCCTCCTACGTCTTCATCGCCGGCGGCATCGGCATCACCCCCATCCTGGCGATGGCCAGGCAGGCCCAACGCGACGGCACTCCCTACCGGTTGGTCCACGGAGGGCGCACCCGGGCGTCCATGGCGTTCGGCGGCGAGCTGTCGGCGCTCACCGGCGGCCAGGTGAGCTTCGTACCGCAGGACGAGCAGGGCCACATCGATCTGCCGAGCATCCTCGCGGGCCTGCCCGCCGACGCGCTGGTGTACTGCTGCGGTCCTGAACCGCTGTTGCAGGCGGTCGAAGGTGCCGTACCGGAAGGGCAGTTGAGGACCGAGCGGTTCGCCGCTCCGGTCGTGGAACGCGGCGACGACGACAGCGCCTTCGACGTCGAATGCCGTACGTCGGGGGTGACCCTGAGCGTCGGTCCCGGCACCTCCATCCTGGAGGCCGCCGAGAACGCGGGCCTGAACGTCAACTCCTCGTGCCGTGACGGCATCTGCGGCTCCTGCGAGACCCGCGTTCTCGGCGGCCTCCCCGACCACCGCGACTTCCTGCTCTCCGAGGCCGAACACGCGGCCGGCGACACGATGATGATCTGCGTCTCGCGCTGCGCCTCGGACCGACTGGTCCTGGACCTCTGACCCCCGGCCGGCCGCCGCTTGTCCCAGCTGCCGGCACCCGACCGTTTCGCAATTCCCCGGCCCCCAGACCCGCACGGAGTCCCGATGCCCGAGACCTGGCCCCAGCTGAACCCCCACCAGACCCGCGACCACGAGCCCACCCCGTACGAGCTGAAGCTCGCGCGCACCCTCGAGGACATTTTCACCAACGACGGCCACGAGCTCACCGACGTGCTCGCGGGCCTCAACTCCCGTCAGCTGCACACCCCCACGGGAGAGCCCTGGACCGAGGAGTCCTTCCGCGCCGAGATGCACCGCCTGGGAGCCTGACATGACGCTTTCCACCCACGACACGGCCGAGCACATCTACGCCCACGGCCTGCGCAACCAGTGGCACCCCGTCGTGCCGTCGCACTTCGTCGAGCCCGGCGGCATGCGGAAGGTGACCGCCCTCGGCGAGAACTGGCTGCTCTTTCGCAAATCCGACGGCACCCTCTCGATGCTCGCCGACCGCTGCCCGCACCGCGGCGCCCCGCTCTCGCTCGGCAAACACCTGGGCGACCGGGTCGCCTGCTGGTACCACGGCGTCGAGGTCGACGGCACCGGCACGGTGACCTCCGTGCCCGGCCTCCCCGGCTGCAACCTGGAGGGCAAGACCCTCGTCACCTCCCTGCCCGTGCGCGAGGTGGGCGGCGCGATCCTCGCCTACTTCGGCGACGAGGAGCACCCCGAGCCGGTCGACCTCACCGTCCCGGACCCGCTGGCCGACGACGACACCGATGCCTTCCTCTGCTACGCCGAGTGGAACGTCCCCTGGCGGTACGCCATGGAGAACCTGCTCGACCCGATGCACGGCGCGTTCCTGCACAACGAGTCCCACACCATGTTCGCCGGGGACACGACGGCGAAGTTCCGTATCCGGGAGACCGACCGCGGCTACTTCTTCGAGAAGACCGACCAGCGCGGGGTGAACTTCGACTGGGTCGAGCTGTGCCACACCGGTGTCGACTGGGTGGACCTGTCCATCCCGTACCCGCCGTCAGCCGGGCCCGGCGGTCCCTTCGGCATCGTCGGCATGGCCTGCCCGGTGGACGCGGGGCGCACCGGCGTTTTCTTCTGGCGCTACCGCAAGGTGCGGGACTGGCAGCGCGACACCTGGCGCTTCCTCTACAAGACTTTGATCGAGGCCCGTCACTGGGAGGTCCTGGAGCAGGACCGCGTCATGCTCGAAGCCATGCCGCAGGACGCCGACCAGCGCGAGAACCTCTACCAGCACGACCTCGGCATCGTCCGCCTCCGCCGTCTCTACCAGGCCCGAGCCAAGCAGCAGTCGAAGGCGCGACCGCCGGCCGACGCCACCGCATGACTCAGCCGCGGCGACCGGCTCAGCCGGTGCTCGGTCCGTCCTGCGCGGCGTCGTCCGACTCCACGATCGAACGCTCCAACTTGGAGAGCAGACCGCCCAGTTGACGGCGCTCGGCGGGTGACAGCCCGCCGAGCATCCGGCGCTCGTTCTCCAGATGGGCGGCGAAGACCTCGTCGATCTTCTTCAGCCCGGCCTCGGTCAGTCGCGAGTACACGACCCGGCGGTCATCGGCGTCCCGCTCCCGCACGAGCAGCCCGTCCTTCTCGAGCCGGTCCAGACGCAGGGTCACCCCCGCCGAGGAGATCAGCCCCGAAGCGGCGAGCTGTCCCGCGGTGAGCCGGTACGGCGCCCCGGACCGGCGCAGGGCGGTGAGCACGTCGAACCCGGCGACGGACAGACCGTGCGCATCGAGCTGCGAGGTCACCCGCGACTGGTACTGCAGATACGAGCGGTGCAGCCGGGCCAGCACCTCCAGCGGCGTGGTGTCGAGCTCGGGCCGCTCCCGCGCCCACTCGTCGACAATCCCCGAAACGGCATCGGGCCGCCTCGCCGACCTGCGCTGAACCATGTCTTCCCCTCGCGGCATATATCTGGTGTTGAAATCTTAGCCCTAAGGGGTTCTGACGAGGACAGTGGACGTGTAGGCGGGTGATCAGGAAGGCGGCGACACACGCTCCGGACAGCGTTGACCTCTCACGGTGCCACGGAAACCACCTGTTCCATGCGCCGGATCTCCTGCTCTGCCACTTCCAAATGTCCAAGGTCGAGAGCCATCGCGGCACGCCCGGCGACGTAGTAGACATCCTGGCGGCTCCGACAGCTCAATCCCGGTTGGCGGCGCAAGGCCAGAAACCGCACTTCAAGGTGGAGTTCGATGCGGACCATTTCGGATCGCAGGCGGACCGGAAGTGCTGCGTGCCAGAGATCCTTGGCATAGTCACGGGTCTGCCGATCGGCTTCGTCGGGCCGGGCCTCCACTGGACGATAGGGGTGATCGGCCCACTCCGTGTCAGCCCACTCGACGAGTTCGTCCAGGCGCTCCGAGGCGACGGCCAGATCCGGGGGCGAGGAAGAGACGGCCGTCTCCGCATCAGCAACCAGCCGGGCGAGACGACGTCGAGCGTTGTCGTCCCCCGCCGCGCACATCGCGATGAAACCCGACAACACGTCGAGCCTGCGCGACACCTCCGCCTGCTGCCAGATCTCGTACAGTCCCGCCATCCACCGCCACCTCATCGCCCGCCGACCGGATCACCGCGCCCTGAACCCTATGACGCGCCCCTGCGGACAGGAGCCCGGCTCCGGTGGTGGGTGGCAGCCCGTGGATCGGGGTCAGCCGCGGTCCGGGTCGAACTCCAGCACCTGAGTGAGGCGGATGTTGTTGCCCGAGGGGTCACGGAAGGACGTGTCGATGCCGTACGGCTGGACCGTCGGCGGTCGTTGAACTGGACGCCTCGGGCGGACAGCTCGTCGTAGGCGGCCTTGCAGTCGTCCGTCTCCAGGAACAGTGTGCCGCCCGCCCCCTTGGCCACCAGGTCGGACAGCTGGGCGCTGGCGGCCTCGTCCAGCATGGGCTGCCTCGGCACGGGCATCAGCACCAGCGCCGGACCGTCCCCTCCGGGCGGACCGACACACAGCCAGCGGAAGCTCCATGCCTCCATGGTCACGTCCGCCCGGACCTCCCAGCCCAGCTTGTCGGTGTAGAAGGCGAGCGCTTCGTCCTGGTCGTGCACCCAGAACTGGGCATTGGCGATCTTGATGGTTGTCATGGCCGCTCCTTGGTCGACTGCCTGAGAACGACGCTAGGCAGTCTGCGCAGGTGTGTCTTCTCGAAACGTGCGGTTCTGCGGGCGCGCGTAGGCCATCGCCACGCATCGGGGGATGCGCACATGCCGCGCGGCGGGCGGATGGGCCGCGCGGTAGGCCTGCGGGGTCGTCCCGTACACCCTGCGGAAACTCGTCGTGAACGACCCGATGCTCTGCGCACCCACGGCGACCGCGATCGCGGCCACCGTCCAGTCGGTCGTCACCAGCAGCGACGCGGCCCGCTCCAGGCGGCGGGTCAGCAGGTACTGGTGCGGCGACTCACCGAACGCTGCCTTGAAACGGCGGCTGAAGTGCGCCGGGGACAGCGCGGCGGCCGCAGCCATGTCGGCGACGGTGAGTGCCTCGCAGTAGCGCGCGTCGGCGAGATCCTTGGCGCGGAGCAGATGTCGGGCGATCGGTACATGGG
>NZ_JAFJSY010000079.1 GCF_019857225.1 Streptomyces plumbidurans | reverse complement strand
TGCGCAAGTTCCGCATCCTGTCCTCCCAGTTCTCGGAGGAGTCGGGCCACCTGACGCCGTCGCTGAAGCTCAAGCGCAATGTGGTGGCGAAGGACTACGCGGGCGAGATCGAGGCGATCTACGCGAAGTAGTACGCCCGGTACGCCTTCTCGCGACGACGGACGACGGCGCGGGTCCTCGGTGAGGACCCGCGCCGTCGTGCGAGGGCGGTGGCCTAGAGCAGGGTCTTCAGCTTCTCCGCCAGAAGGTCCCAGCGCCACTTCTCCTCGACCCACTCCCGGCCCCGCTCCCCCATGCGCCGCCGCAGTTCCGCGTCGCCGAGCAGGACCACGATGCGGTCGGCGGCCTCCTCCGGAACGCCGCCCCTGACCACCCATCCGGTCTCGCCGTCGAGCACGGCGTCGGGGGCGCCGCCGGAGTCGCCTGCGACGACGGGCAGGCCGGTCGCGGAGGCCTCCAGATAGACGATGCCGAGCCCCTCGACGTCGAGGCCGCCCCGGCGGGTGCGGCACGGCATCGCGAAGACGTCGCCCGCGCCGTAGTGCGCGGGCAGCTCCGCCCAGGGCACCGCCCCCGTGAAGCGCACCGAGTCGGCGACCCCGGTCTCCCGCGCCAGTTTGCGCAGCTCCTTCTCGTACGGGCCGCCGCCGACGATCAGCAGGACCGCGTCCGGCTCGGCCGCGAGGATGCGGGGCATGGCGAGCACCAGGGTGTCCTGGCCCTTGCGCGGCACCAGCCGGGAGACGCACACCACGACCGGCCGGTCCGCGAGCCCCAGCCGGGCCCGGATCGCGTCCCCGCCCGAGGACGGGTGGAAGGTCTTCTCGTCGACGCCCGGCGGCAGTTGCACCATCCGCTCGGCGGCCGCGGGCGTGAGCGCGGAGGCGATCCGTGAGCGGGTGTACTCGCCGAGGTAGGTGATCGTGTCCGTCGACTCGCCGATCCGGCGCAGCAGTTGCCGCGCCGCGGGCAGCTGGGCCCAACCCGCCTCGTGCCCGTGGGTGGTGGCCACCAGCCGCTCGGCGCCCGCCTTTCGGAGCGCCGGCGCCATCAGCCCGAGCGGCGCCGCCGCACCGAACCACACCGAGGTGCACCCGTGCTCGCGCAGCAGGCCGACGGCTCTGCGCGTGGCCGCCGGCGTGGGCAGCAGCATCGTCGTGCGGTCGCGTACGACCGTGAAGGGCTGCTCGGCGTCGAAGGCGGCCGTCGCCTCCGCGCCCTCCCGGCCGCGCTTCCAGGTGGAGGCGTAGACGACGAGCCGCTCGGGGTCGAGGCGCAGCGCCATGTTGTGCAGGAACGCCTGGATGCCGCCCGGGCGGGGCGGGAAGTCGTTGGTCACGATCAGGGTCTTGTGCATCGCCGCCGACCCTATCCAACCGGCGCACACCGCTGGTCGCGGCCGGTTCGGTGGCACGCACACAGCAAGGCAGGCCATCATGTTCCCCTCAAGTCGGGAAACGGACAGGCAGGGGCTCCGGTGGACAGTGCGGGTACAAGGCGGTCCCTGGCCGGACTGCTGGGGACCTGGGGCCTGACGCGGCTGGTGCTGCTGCTGTTCGTCTTCAAGGTGTTCGTCTTCCCGGGCCCGGACGTCACGACCGACGTGTCGGTGATCTACCAGGGCTGGTACGAGAGCCTGCGCCACGGCGCGTTCCCGCCGGGCGACGTCACCTGGCAGTACCCGCCCGCGGCCGCGCTGCCGATCCTGTCCCCGGCGCTGCTGGGCTTCCTGACGTACGCGAAGGCCTTCTTCGTCCTCGCCTTCCTGGCCGACCTGGCCGTCCTCCTGCTGCTCCTGTACGCGGGCCTGCGCCCCGGCAAGACGCTGCGCGGCGCCTGGGTGTGGGTGGCGGGCGTACCGCTGCTCGGGCCGACCGTCTACGCCCGCTACGACGTGATGGTCACCGCGGTCGCCGTGGCCGGGCTGCTGGCGGGCGCCCGGCGCCCCCGGGTGATGGGTGTCCTGGTGGGCTTCGGGGCGATGCTGAAGGTGTGGCCGGCGCTGCTGCTGCTCGGCGCCCGCAGGCGCGGTGCCTGGGGGTGGGCGGCCGGGACGGTGGCCGCGCTGGCGGTGCTGTTCGCGGTGACCATGCCGGGCGCGTTCGCCTTCCTGACCTTCCAGCGCAACCGCGGCACCGAGGTGGAGTCGCTGGGCTCCCTCGTCTTCCACGTCGCCCGGCACTTCGGCTGGAACGGCCAGGTGCTGCTGAACTACGGCTCGGTCGAGTTCCTCGGCCCCTCCGTCACCCTGGTCAGCTCGGCCGCCCTGTTCCTGACCGGTGTCGCCCTCGGCTGGCTGCTGCTGTGGCGGCTGATGGCGACGCGGTTTTTGCCGAACACGCTCGCCGACGCGGCCTTCGTGGGCGTGCTGCTGTTCACCGCGACCAGCCGGGTGATCAGCCCGCAGTACATGGTGTGGCTCATCGGCGCGGCAGCGGTCTGCGTGTGCTTCCGCGGCAGCCGGATGGGGCTGCCCGTGGGACTGGTCCTCGCGGCCGCCCTGATGACGGTGCTGGAGTTCCCCGTCTGGTTCGCCCACGTCGTCGCGAGCGACACCCTCGGCATCACCCTCCTCGTCCTGCGCAACGGCCTGCTGGTCGCCGCATGCGTGCTCGGGGCGGTGGAGCTGTGGCGCTCGACGGTCCCGCGCGAGCCGGTCCCGGCCCTCCCCGCCCAGGCGACCCGCACGAGGGAGACCTCGGCCTCCTCCTGACGCCGGGCCTGCGCCTGGTGCGCCCGGTACGCCGAGTGCGTCGGAACGCCACCGGGCGCCCGGGTCAGCCGAGTTGGGCCCTCAGATAGTCCCGCCACTGCACGGTGAAGTCGTCCAGGCTCGTGCCGAGCACCTTCTTCATCGCGTCCTCGACCGATCCCGTACGGGACTTGTGTTCCCCGACCGCGCGGTAGAACTGCCCGAGCCTTTCCTCGCCCCACCGCTCCGCGATCAGCCGGCACGCGAGCCAACCGCTCTCGTACGCCTGCGCGAGCTTCGTCGCCTCGCCGCTGAACCCGAAGTCCTTGTCGGTCGGCAGCCGGGACGGCACGTCCCCGTCGCCGACCGCGCGCGCCAGCTCCGGCGCGGCCTCGGCCGGGGTGCGGTCGCTGCGCAGGTAGCCGATCCAGTCGGCGTACCCCTCCGAGAGCCACAGCGGGGTGGCGGGGTTGGTGTGGGCACGGGTGGCGACGTGAGTGGTCTCGTGCGTGATGACGACCTGCTTGCCCGTCGGGCCGAGCAGGGCGTACGCGTCCGGGTTGACGACGATGCGGTCCGCGGGCGCCTGCGGCGGGCCGCCCACCTCGCCGGTGGTGACCGCCGCGATCCCCCGGTACTGGGACGCGGGCGAGCCCAGCAGCCCCGCCATGCCCTCCACGGACCCCGGCACGAGCACCACGACATGCCCCGTCCAGTCGGTGCCCCACGCCCCGGTGACCTTCGGCACCGCGAGGTCGGCGAGATCCGCGTACGAGTGCAGCGCCTCGCTGGACTGCCCGGTGCCGAGCACGAGGCTGTGCCTGCCGCGCACCACGGTCACCGCGCCCTGGTCCCACAGCTGCTGGGCTGACTTCCTGGCCGGTTCGTCGGAAGTCACGTACCAGTGCCCGTCCGCTTTGCGGGACAGGTCCAGGGTGCGGCCGGAGGCGACGGGAGCGTTGTCGTAGCCGAGAATGCGGTAGCGCAGTTCCGCGTCGGCGGTGGCCTCGTCGCCGCTGCCGTGCACCGCGGTCACGCGGTACGACCAGCTCTGCAGGGGCACCCCGCGCACGTTCTCGAACCAGCCGAGCGCGCCCGTCCGCAGGAACGCCGCCCGGTCGCGGTCGAGCACGGCGGCGGAGCGCCGGTCGAGGACCCGCTGCAGCTCGGCCCTGCCGATGCCGCCGGAGGGCGACCCGCCGCACGCCACCAGGGAAACGAGCAGCAGCACGAGCGCCACCACTGCGGACTTCGACGCCCGTCCACGACCAGCCACCTTCCCGATCGTAAGGCCGGTCGGGGCGGTTGGTCAGACCCGGGTGACGGAGGACACCGGCAGCATGTTCACCGGGTCGTAGCGCACGGGTGCGCCGGGGTGCGGCGCGTGGATCACCTGACCGTTGCCCATGTACATCGCGACATGGCTGGCGTCGGACCGGTAGACGATCAGGTCACCGGGGCGGGCCTGGGAGAGCGGGATCTGCCGCCCGGCGTACCGCTGCTCCTGCGAGGTGCGCGGCAACTGGATCCCGGCCTGCGCGTACGACCACTGCATCAGGCCCGAGCAGTCGAAGCCGGAGGGGCCGGAGGCGCCCCAGATGTACGGCATCCCGAGCGCGGAGCGGGCGGCGGCGATCGCGGCGGCAGCGCGGGCGGAGGCCGGCTGGGCGCTGCCGAAGTCGGGGATGTCGCCGCGGCTGCCCCGCGAGGCCCGGTCGTAGGCCGAACGCTCCGCGAGCGGAAGGGAGTTGAGGAGTCGGCGCGCCTCGGCGAGTTTCTTCTCGACGGTCTTCTTGTGGGCGGCGACGGCCTTGCGGCTGCGGTCCAGATCGGAGAGCTTGAGGACCGCCTCGGCGCGCTCCTGGGCGAGGTCGCGCATCGCGGACTGCAAGTCCCTGAGTTCGCCCGCCTGGTGGGCGCCGATGCGGTCCAGGACGGAGGCCTTGTCGAGGTAGTCGGCCGGGTCGTCGGAGAACAGCAGGGCGAGGGACGGGTCGATGCCGCCGGAGCGGTACTGCGCCCCGGCCAGCAGGCCGAGCGACTCCCGCATGGTGTTGATGCGCTCCTGCTGCCGGGCGATGCGGTCCTGCGCCTCGCCCACCTGGCGGCGCAGCGTGCCGGCGTTCTCGTCGGCCTTGTCGTAGGCCTCGGTCGCCTTCTCGGCCTCCTGGTAGAGGCGGTCCACCTCGGCCCTGGTGTGCTCGTGCGGTGCGGCGTCGGCCGGTACGGCGCCGAGCGCGGAGGCCGCGGCGGACAGCACGCAAAGGGCGGCGCCGGCGCCCCGGTTGAACCCGGACGTCGGTGCAAGGCGGCGATGGGACCCCACGGGAAACCGCGCTCCTTCCGCTGGCGGACAGGGAAACGCGCCAGACAGTAGCCGCGCGGCGGGGTACCGGCCAAAGCCGTGTGGGGCGACACAACGTGACGCCCCGCCGCTGACGCAGGTCATCGGCGGGGCGTGGGGTCAGCGCGGGTTCACGCAATTCGCTCGTTCGGGCGGCACGTCGTGCTGATCTTGCCGTGGATCTCGGGGGCGGCCGTCAGATCCGGACGCCGAACTGGAACGGCATGTTGGCGATCGACTCGTAGCGCACGCTGGCACCGGTGTGCGGGGCGTGCAGCACCTGGCCGTTGCCGGCGTAGAGGCCGATGTGGTGCAGGTCGCCGTAGAAGAGCACGAGGTCGCCGACCTTGAGCTGGCTCTCGCTGTAGATGCGCGTACCGGCGTTGGCCTGGGCCTGCGAGGTGCGCGGTATGGAGACGCCGGCCTGGGCGTAGGCCCAGGAGGTCAGGCCCGAGCAGTCGAAGGAGGAGGGGCCGGTGGCGCCGTAGACGTAGGGCGAACCGATCCGGCTCTGCGCGGCGGAGAACGCGGCGGCGGCCCGGCCCGAGGCGGACCCGGTGTTGCCGAGGTCGACGCGCTCGCTGGCGGAGCGGCTGGCGCGCTGGTCGGCGGCGGCGAGCGCCGCCTTCTCGGCGGCCGACAGGGTGTTGAGCAGCTTCTGCGCCTCGGCGAGCTTGCTCTGCACCTGCTTCTTCTTCTTGCCCAGTTCGGTGCGGGTGGAGGCGAGGTCCTTGAGCTTGTCGGACGCCTCGGAGCGCTCCTGGGCCAGTTCGCGCTGCTTCTCCTGGATCTTCTTCAGCGCCTCGACCTGCTGGGAGCTGAGCTGATCGGCGGTGGACGCCTTGTCCAGGTAGTCGTCCGGGTTCGACGACAGGAAGAGCTGCAGGGAGGAGTCGATGGAGCCGGAGCGGTACTGCGCGGCCGCCGCCATGCCTATGGAGTCACGGAGCTCGTTGAGCTCCTCCTGGCCGCGGGCGACGTTGTCCTGGATGGTGGAGATCTCCTTCTGGAGCTTCTCCTGCTTCTCCTTGGCGCCGTTGTACTTCTCGGTGGCCTGCTCGGCCTGCTCGTACAGCTTGTCGACCTTCGCCTTGACCTCGTCCTTGGAGGGCTTCTCGCTGGGCGCGGCGTTGGCGGCCTGGGCGCTGATGGCTACGGCTGCAGCAGCCGCTGTGGTGAGCACGGTCACGCGCGCACGGCTCGGCTGCTTGGGTCGACGGTGGGTCGCCACGAAGGTGAACTCCTTCTTCTGAGTGATCACCCGCTCGGAGGTTCGGAGCCAGACCCTAGTGACCTCATCGTGATCAGATCAAATCCTCAGGAGCAAAATCTCGTCACGCCATGCATTCTTTACACACAACTCACATGCGGTGATGCGAGGTTGACGCTACGTTGCGTCACGATCCCACCAATTCGGGCGTTAAACCTGGAAGTTCGACCTTCGGGACAGCGCCCTAGGAAAGCCGCTTCAGGAGCATGGCGGAAGCGACCGGCCGGGCGCCCGCCTTGGCTACGCCGTCGGCCACCTCGCGGTCGGTGGAGGCGACGATGACGGGCCGACCCGGCGGCTCGGCGCGCACGATCTGGCGGATCAACTCGTCGGCGGTGACGCCGGGTTTGGAGAACAGCACCCGTACGCCGCGCGGGGGCGCCAGCAGCACCGGAGCGGCCAGCTCGGCGCCGTCGAAGACACAGGTGACCTCGGCGCCGGTCTGGGCGGCGAGCTGCGAGAGCTGACCGAGCAGCCTGAGCCGCTGCTTTTCCAGGGGCATCTGGGGATAGCCGGTCTTGGTGACGTTGTAGCCGTCGACGAGCAGATGGGCCTGCGGCAGGGCCAGCAACTGGTCCAGGATCGCGGGGTCGTTCTCGGACAACGCCCGCGCGGCGATGTCCTTCGGGGTCATGCGCCCCGGTTCGACCGCGTCGACGGTCTCCGCCGGCCGTACGGACACCGGAGGCAGCGCCAGCTCCCGGCGCAGCCCCTGGGTCGCGTCCAGCAAAGTGTCCAGAAGCAGCCGTACGCGCATGTCCTCGACGCTGCGCCCCTCGCGCGCCGCCCGGCGGGTGGCCTCCAGGGCCGCCTCCGCCTCGGCGAGACGCGCCTTCAGGCGCCGGGACTCGCTCTCCGCGGCGGACACCTGCGCCTGCCCCTCGGAGCGTGCGGCCTCCATCTCGCCGTGCAGCTTGCGCAAGGCCGCCTCGCCCCGCTTGACGTCGCTGTGGGCCGCCCGCAGCTTGCGGTGCAGCGCGTCGGCCTCCTTGCGGGCGGCGTCCAGCTCGACGCGCAGCCGCTCGGTGTCGATACGGGTCTGCTCGCGGGCCCGGTCGAGTTCCTCGCGCAGCCGCTCCAGCTCGGCCCGGACCTCTTCGTCGGCGCGCTCGGCGTCGGCCCGCTGGGCCTCCTCGCCGGCCGCGGTCACGAGCTTCACCCAGCCGGTGGGCCGCAGAACGTAGGCCGCGGCCGCCACGTCGAGCGGGTCCGCGGCCGGGGGCGGGGAACCGGAGTCGAGAGCGCCGGCCAGTTCCGGCTGCGCCTCTCTGAGCTTCTCCCCGATCCGCTGCCGGAACAGCGGATCGGTCTCCAGCGCGGCCGCCATCGCGTTGCCGGCGAACTTGGCCCGGCGGGTCGGGGTGAACCGGGCGTACTGCCTGAGCTGTGCGGGCAGTTCGGCGACGGTCAGCCCGCCGAAGCCGTCCGAGACGATCTGGACGACCCTGCGGCGCACGCCGTCGGGCAGCGGACGGTCAAGCACCTCGGCGGTGCCGTCGTCCGGCCCCCCGCCTGCGGTCTCCACCATCCGTCACACCCCATCACCTGTGGGGGCCGCTCCGCTCAGGAGTCGGCGCCCGGCCTGTCCACGAGTTCCACCTGGTCCACCGCGTTGCACCAGCGGCAGCGCACCGACTCGATCGTCTCACTGACCACGTCGCGCTCCTCGACCTTCGGCTCACCGGCCAGATCGAGGTGGACGTACTCGACGACCTTCGACGAGCGGGTCACGTCGAACCGCGTGAGGTTGCCGCAGAGGGTGCAGCGCCACCGAGTCGAGGCGGTCGGCAGGGGAACCGTCATCGTGACTTGTACCTTTTCCTTCGAGGTCAATTGTCCGCGACGCGCCAGCTTCCCTGGAGCGTGTGGCCGTAACCCTACGGCCTGGCGGCAACTCGCCGCCCGCCCGTCCACGGCGGCGAGGCGTTCTGTGCGAGTGCGTCCGATTACGTCATGCTCTGTGTCCATGATCAGCCACAGCCCGACCGCCGGCCGCACGCACCGGAATCCTTCGGCGCCCGTGACATACACGCTGCTCATCGTGTGTTCCCTGGCCTTCGTGGCCGGGCCCGCGGGAGGGCTGAATCCGGCCTACGGCTCCGGGGGCGCGCTGCTCGCCGCCCAGCGCACGTACTTCCACCGCTGGGGCGTGGTCCCGGCCGAGCTGTTCGAGGGCAGCGCCAGGGCCGCCCTGACGCCCGCCACGGCGTTGTTCGTCCACGGCAGCTGGGTGCACCTGCTCGGCAACATGCTCTTCCTCTACGTCTTCGGCGTGATGACCGAGGAGCGGATGGGCCGCACGCAGTTCGCCCTCTTCTACCTCGGCTGCGGCTACCTGGCCCTGCTCGGGTACGCGGCGGCCAACTCCGCCTCCGAGCAGTCCCTGGTAGGGGCGTCCGGGGCGATCTCCGCCGTCCTGGGCGCGTTCTTGTACTTGTTCCCTGCCGCCCGGGTCACAAGCCTGCTCCCGTTCCTCTTCTTCCTCCCGGTGCGGCTGCCCGCCTGGGTCGTACTGCCGTTCTGGGCGGCCCTGCAATGGCTGGCGGCGGGACAGGCGGACCAGGGGCCGGGGGTGGCGTATCTGGCCCACCTGGTGGGCTTCGGACTGGGCTTCGGCTACGCCTGGGTGCGGTTCGGACGTGCGGCTAGAGTGAAGTCCGCCCCAGCTCCGGCCTCCGAGGGAGAGAACCAGCCGTGATCACCGCGATCGTCCTCATCAAGACCAGCGTGGACCGGATCCCCGAGATCGCGGAGTCGATCGCGGCCCTGGACTCCGTGAGCGAGGTCTTCTCGGTCACCGGCACCTACGACCTGATCGCCATGGTCCGCGTGAAGCAGCACGAGGACCTGGCGGAGGTCATCCCCGGCAGCATCAGCAAGATCCCGGGGGTCGAGGCCACGGACACGCACGTCGCGTTCCGCACCTACTCCCAGCACGACCTGGAGGCGGCGTTCGCGATCGGGCTGGACTCCTGAGGGGTGCCGTCCGGCGGTTTGGCCGTCCGGCGGTTTGGCCGTCCGGCGGTTTGGCCGTCCGGCGGTTTGGCTGGGGGGCGGTTTGGTTGAGGGGGCGGCTTCTTTGCGGGGCGGTTCCTTTGAGGGGGCTTCGTTGAGGGGCGGCTTCGTTGGGGCGGGGGTGGCTTAGCCGAGGCGGGGGCTGGCTTCGTTGAGGCGGGGGTGGCTTAGCCGAGGCGGAGCGATTTGGCTGAGGCGGGGGCCGGCTTCGCCGAGGCAGCGCGGTTTGGCTGAGGCGGCGCAGG
>NZ_JAFJSY010000078.1 GCF_019857225.1 Streptomyces plumbidurans | reverse complement strand
CCCGCGGCGAGCCAGTCGACCCGCACCCACAGCAGCCCGTCCTCGGCCCGTTCGCGCCGCCCGAGCCAGGCGGCCTTCAGGCGCAGCCCGGTGCCGCAGCCGGCGAGCAGCATGCCGCCCGCCGCGGGCACGGCGAACGCGCTCCCCAGCGCCGCCACGAAGGCCAGCAGCAGCCACCAGCGGTGTCCGCGGCGCCAGTTGCGCACGCTCACCGCGCGGTCCTGGAGCACGTCGTGCTTGCCCGCGCGGGCGGCCGAGCGGGCCAGAGCGGTGTAGCGCCTGCGGCGGGCGTACGACACCACGGCCGCCGCCACGATGAACAGCGCGGCCCCGGCGAGCACCCCGATCCGGCGGCCGGTGATCCCCGGCACCAGCACCCCGACGCCCGCGGCGAACACACCGGCCCACCACAGCGGCGCCGCTCCGGCCCGTACGACGACGGCCACCCGCGCCAGACCTCGCCCTCCACGCACCTCGCGAACTCCGCGTGCCACCTCTCGGCCTCCCGTCTCCTGTCTGTGGGGCATCCGTTGGACGGGAGGCTAGCGAGGGAAGGTGAGACCAGTCTGAGAACGCACCGGGCCGGCGGCACCGGCGCGGCGGCCGTGCCGACGGCGGCGGGCAGCAGCAGGTCGGACACCTTGGCCACGGGCGCGAACGCAGAATCGGCAACGATCACCACCGTCAGCCCGGCCCGCTCGACGAAACCACCGGCCCGGCGGCCCTCACTCCACGAACAACCCCCGCGCCGCCGCCCGCGCATCGAACTCCTCAAGCCGCGCCTGCGCATCCGGCAGGTCGTCGCACATGGCCTCCAGCAGAACCCGGCCCAGCAACATCGGCGCACAGGCCGTGTCGAAGGCCAGGCCCGTGCCCACGGCGGCGGGCAGCAGCAGGTCGGAGACCTTGGCGACGGGCGCGAAGGCGGAGTCGGCGACGGTCACCACCGTCAGCCCGGCCTGCTTGGCGAAGGCGAGGGCGTCCAGGACCTCGCGCGGGTGCCGGGGCAGCGCGAAGCAGAGCAGGGCGCTCGCCCCGGCGCGTACGGCGGCCTCGATACGGTCCTGGATCATCGTGCCGCCCTCGTCGAGCAGCCGGACGTCGGGGTGGACCTTGGCGGCGAAGTACGAGAAGCCGTAGGCCTGGGAGGCGGCGGCGCGCAGGCCCAGGACGGGCAGCGGGCGGGAGGCGGCGAGCAGCCGGCCCGCCTTTTGCACCGCGCGCGGGTCGGCCAGCAGTTCCGCGAGGTGCCGCAGGTTCTCGATCTCGGCCTCGACCGCCTGCTGGTATTCGTTGTACGAGCCCGTCTCGGCCGTCTGCTCGGCGGGCGCGACCTCGCGCAGGTGCTTGCGCAGCGCCGGGTAGCCGTCGAAGCCGAGGGCGACCGCGAAGCGGGTCACGGACGGCTGGCTGACCCCGGCCAGCTCGGCCAACTCCACGCTGGACAGGAACGGGACGTCGGAGGCGCGCCGCACCATGCTGTGCGCGATCCGCCGCTGGGTCGGCGTCAGCCGATGCCCCTCGAAGAGCGCCTGCAGGCGCCCCGCAGGACTGTCCACCACGCTCATGCCCTCTTCCCGCTCATGACTCCCCGACCGCCAATGACCCGCCCACCGCAGACGCCTCGCCCACCGATCACGGTGCGCCGCCCACACACAATCCGCCGCCCACCAACGACCCCCCGCCCACTAACAACCCACCGCCCGCTCAAGACGCACTCCCCCTCCAGATGTCCGTGAACCGGTCCAGCATCGCGGCCGCCGCCGTCACGTCCTCGGTGAGCGGACGGTCGGCCTGGTCCTCGGACAGGACCGACTCGGCGAGCTGCAGCGCGCGGCCCACCGGCAGGTCCGGCTCGGGTCGCAGTCCGCGCTGACGCAACGCCCGTACGGCGGCGACGACTTCGCAGCCGACGACGAGACGGTACGCGCGGCAGGCGCGCAGCGTCTGGCGGGCGGCGAGCGAGGCGAAGCTGGCCTGTTCCTCGACGCCCCGGGAGAGTACAGCGTGACCGAGGGAGGCGGGAGCCGAGAACGCGCGCAGATCGCCGAGGGCGGCCCCGGCGGCGTACTCCAGGATCATCACGCCGGAGGCGGCGGCCTCCTCGTTGGCGAGGAAGGGCCGCAGCCGGGTGAAGCCGGGCTCGTTCAGCGTGGACAGCCGCGAGGTCGACAGCCGGGCGACCTGGGTGAGGGCCAGCCTGAAGTGGTCCAGGGCGAGGGCGAGTTGGGCCTGGTAGAAGCCGCCGTGGTGGTAGGCCGCCATGTCCTCGGCCGAGATCAGCGGGTTCTCGGCGGCCGCGTTGATCTCGATGCGCAGCACCTCCTCCAGCGCGTCCGCCGCGTCCAGTGCCGGGCCGTGTATCTGGGGCACGCAGCGGAAGCCGTAGGGGTCCTGGATGCGGCCGAGCGGCGGGGTGGGCCGGTCGGCAGCGCCGATGAGGGCACGCATCCGGCGGGCCACCTCGGTGGAGCCCCGGTGCGGGCGAGCGGCGTGCACGGGGGCGGCGTAGGCCTCGTGCGAGCCGTCGACGGCCAGCAGGGAGAGCGCGGCGACCACCTGGGTGGCCTGCACCAGTCCGCGCAGTTCGTCGAGGGCCAGCGCGGCCTGGCCGAGGGTGAGGGCGTTGCTGCTGATGAAGGCCAGCGCGTCGTTGTTGTCGAGCTGCTGCGGCTTGGGCGCGCCCGGCCCGCGCCAGGGGTGCTCGCCCGCGAGGGCGAGGCCGGCCTGGGCGAGGGCGGCGATGTCGCCGGTGCCGACCGAGCCGAACTCGTTCACGACCGGGTGGGCGCCGCTCTCCAGCGCCTCGCACAGCGCGGTGACGACGGTCGGCCGAAGCCCCGCACCGCCCGCGAGGAGCTGGTTGGCGCGGACGGCGAGCATCGCCCGGACCTCCCGCGCGGGCAGCTCGTCGCCGATCGCGCCGGCATGGCTGCGCAGCAGCCTGAGCCCGTGCTCGGCGGCGGCTTCGGTGGGCACGTCCTCGTTCCGGTTGGCGCCGACGCCGGTGGAGCGGCCGTAGACGCGTCCGGTCGCGGCGATCTGCCGGGCGGCGTCCCAGGACTCCGTCACCCGCTTCATCGCGTCGGTGCCGGGGACCGGCCGCGCGGTCCCCTCGGCCAGCCGCACCACGTCGACGACGCCGAGCCCGATCCCGTCGAGGACCACCAGGCCGGTGTGGTCCACCGACGCCGCATCCGGAGTGTCCACGATCCGAGACGACATAAAGCTCAAACCCCAATCAATCCAGACATCCGATCTTGCCTACCGGTCATCAATTACCGCGGATTAGCGCCGAGACGTTGACAACCTATTCAGATACCAAGAACTCTGCATGACGTTATACAGCCGGGCAAGGGACAACTCATGATCCAGTTCGATGCGGTCCACAAACGCTTCCCCAACGGCACGACAGCGGTCCACGATCTCACCCTGGAGATGCCCGAAGGGGGCGTGACCGTCCTCGTCGGCACCTCCGGTTGCGGCAAGACCACCACCCTGCGGATGATCAACCGGATGGTCGAGCCGACCTCCGGGACCATCCGGGTCGGCGGCCGGGACGTGACCCGGCAGGACGCCGCCGAGCTGCGCCGCTCCATCGGCTACGTCATCCAGCAGGCCGGCCTGTTCCCGCACCGCACGGTGCTGGACAACATCGCCACCGTGCCGCTGCTGCTCGGCTGGAACCGGAAGAAGGCCCGCGCCAGGGCCGCCGAACTGCTTCAGACCGTGGGCCTCGCCGCCGACGCCGGCCGGCGCTACCCGCACCAGCTCTCCGGCGGCCAGCAGCAGCGCGTCGGCGTGGCCCGCGCCCTGGCCGCCGACCCGCCGGTGCTGCTCATGGACGAGCCCTTCGGCGCCGTCGACCCGGTGGTGCGCGCCCAGCTCCAGGACGAACTGCTGCGTCTGCAGAAGGAGTTGAGCAAGACCATCGTCTTCGTCACGCACGACATCGACGAGGCGGTGCGGCTCGGCGACCAGATCGCCGTCTTCCGCACCGGCGGCCATCTGGTGCAGTGCGCCTCGCCCGCCGAACTGCTCGCCCGGCCCGCCGACGACTTCGTGGCCGACTTTTTGGGCGCCGAACGCGGCCTGAAGCTGCTGTCGCTGAAGACCCTCGCGGACGTGCCGTACGGCCCGGCCCCCGAGGGCGGCGCCTGGACCCTCGTACTCGGCGAGGGAAACCGCCCGCTGCACTGGGCGTCGAAGGAGACCGAGATCCCCCTGCGCCCGCTGAAGGACACCGACTCCCTCCTCGCGGCCCTCGACGAGTCGGTCGCCTCCCCCACCGGCCTGGTGGCCCGCGTCGACGCCGACGGCGTCCTCACCGGCGTCACCTCCCGCGACGACATCCACGAGCACGCGGGAGCGGCGCACTCGGAAGCGCGGGTCGCGGCATGAGCGTCGACTGGTCGTGGATAGGCGACCACACCGACGAACTCACCAGCCTCACGCTCTCCCATCTCCAGGCCGCCCTGAGCGCCGTCTTCTTCGGCGTCCTGATCTCGCTCCCGCTCGCGGTGATCGCCCACCGGTTCCGCCCGCTGCGCGGCTTTCTGCTGGGCATCTCCAACGTCCTGTTCACGATCCCGTCGATCGCGATCTTCGTCCTGCTGCTCCCGGTCAGCGGTCTGACCCGCACCACCACGGTCATCGGCCTGACGGTCTACACCCTGGTCGTGCTGCTGCGGAACACGGTCGAGGGCCTGGACTCGGTCCCCGCGAAGACCAAGGAGGCGGCCAAGGCGATGGGCACGCGCCCCCTGCGCACGCTGCTGACCGTCGAGTTCCCGCTCGCGCTCCCCGTGATCATGGCCGGCGTCCGGATCGCCACGGTCATGTCGATCTCGCTGGTCTCGGTCGCGACCTACATCGGCGACGGCGGCCTGGGCCAGCTGTTCACCGACGGCTTCCAGCGCAACTTCCCCACCCCCGTGATCGTCGGCGTGGTCCTCACCATCCTGCTCGCGGTCGTGGCGGACGCGCTGCTGGTCGCCCTGCAGTACGTGCTGACCCCCTGGCGCAGGAGGCGAGCCTGAGATGTACGAACTCCTCAAGAACCTCGGCACCTGGCTGACCAGCGGCGCCAGTTGGTCCGGCTCCGACGGCATCACCCACCGCCTCGCCGAGCATCTGCAGTACTCGCTCCTCGCGACCCTCATCGCGGCCGCCATCGGCCTGCCGATCGGCCTGCTCATCGGCCACACCGGCAAGGGCGCCTTCCTCGCCATCAACCTCTCCTCCTTCGGCCGCGCCCTGCCCACCGTCGGCCTCGTCGTCCTGGTCTTCCTGGCCGGCGGCCTGTCGATGCTGCCGGTGTACGTGGCGCTGGTCGCCCTCGCCGTCCCGGCGATCGTCACCAACACCTACGCCGGGATGACGGCCGTCGACCCGGACGTACGGGACGCGGCGCGCGGGCAGGGCATGCGCGGCCACCAGGTTCTCTTCCAGGTCGAACTGCCGCTCGCGCTGCCGCTGATCATGACGGGCCTGCGCCTGGCGCTCATCCAGGTCGTCGCGACCGCCACGATCGCCGCGTACGTCTCCTTCGGGGGCCTGGGCCGCTACGTCTTCGACGGGCTCGCCCAGCGCGACCTGGTGCAGGTGCTCGGCGGCGCGGTGCTGGTCGCCGTGGTCGCCGTCGCCCTGGACCTGCTGCTGTCCGGCCTGCAGCGCCTCCTCTTCCGACACCGCACCGCCTAGGGACCCAGAAGACCATGAACCGACGCACTGTCCTCGGCGGCCTGTTCGCGGCCGCCTCCGTCCCCGCACTCTCCGCCTGCGCGAGCGGCGTCACCTCCCTCGACGGGTCGGGCTCCGCCTCCGGTGGCGGCGGCTCCAGCAAGGGCGGGGTCACCATCGGCACCGCCAACTTCACCGAGAACCAGGTGCTGGGCTACCTCTACGCGGCCGCCCTGAAGCAGGCCGGGGTGAAGGTCACCGTCCGCCCCAACCTCGGCACCCGCGAGATCGTGATCCCCGCCCTCAAGAGCGGCGACATCGACCTGCTGCCCGAGTACCAGGGCGCCCTGCTCAACTACCTCGACCCGAAGGCCACCGCCGCGGAGGAGGGCGCCATGCAGAACGCCCTCACCCTGGCCCTGCCCAAGGGCCTGCAGATCCTGCCGTACGGCGCGGCCGAGGACTCCGACGCCTTCGTGGTCACCCGCGAGACGGCGAAGAAGTACGGCCTGACCTCGCTCGCCGACCTGAAGAAACAGAACGGCAAACTGGTCCTCGGCGCGGCCCCCGAGGTGAAGAAGCGCCGGGTGGGCGCGGTCGGCCTGAAGGACGTCTACGGCGTGGACCTCAAGGAGTTCAAGTCGCTCGACTCCGACGGCCCGCTGGTCAAGGGCGCCCTGAAGAAGGGCGACGTGGACGTGGCGAACCTCTTCACCACCGACACCGACATCGAGGCCAACGACTGGGTGGTCCTCGCCGACCCCGCGAACCTGATCCCGAGCCAGCACATCGTCCCGCTCATCGCCGACCGCAAGGCCGACGACACGGTCCGCAAGGCGCTCGCCCGCCTCGGCAACGTCCTGACCACCGCCCAGCTCACCGAGCTCAACCGGCTGGTCGACAAGGACAAGAAGGACCCCGAGGAGGTGGCGGACGACTACGCGAAGCGGCACGGCCTGGCCGAGTGACCCGCGCGGGGTGCCCGTACGCGGGACACCCCGCCCCCAACAGGGGGGCTAACCCCAGTGCGGGCCCGCGCACGGCTCCTTACCGTGGTGTTCCATGACGGGATGGGAGACCGCTATGGACGCGCGGGACGCCGAGCTCAAGAAGGAACTGAACGCCACCCTGCAGGCGCGCCGGGAACTCGGTGAGGAGTACGAGTCCGCACTGGTCGACTCGTTCCTGGAGAAGGTCGACCAGCGCATCGACGGCGCGGTCGAGCGCCGGGTGCGGCGGCAGCTGGCGGAGCAGCAGATGGTGGTGGCCCGGGGCGCCCGGGCGCCCCGGGCGACGGACTCCTGGGGTGATCGCTTCGGCTTCGGCCTGGTCTCCCTGGTCCTGGCGATCCCGCTCTCCGCGATCGGCGGCACGTTCGGCCATCTGCCGGGCCTGTTCACCACCTGGGTGGGCATCGTCGGCGTGAACTTCGTCCAGGCGGTGCGCAACAACCCCGGCCTGTTCGGCCACCGCGACAAGCGGGGCAAGGACGGGGACCGCTGGGAGGAATGAGCCGGCCCATGTGAGCCGCCTGCCTGAGAAGGACATGCGCGGGGACCGCCGCACCCCCGCGGACGGGGGGCGGGACGACGGCGGTCCCCGCGGTGGACGCCGACCGGCCGGGCCGGTGTGCGCGTCCGGGCGTCCATGGAGGTCCGGGAGCCGCTCCGGAGGTCCTTGGACGTTCGGCGCCGGCCGGGCGATGAACCTGCGCCCTGCCGACGTCCTTCAATGTGCCGGACCCGTGTTAAGCGCGTGCTGCGCGGACGTGACGCGCTCGTACCACTTCCACGAAGTCCGCGGACGCTACTTCCCCTTGGCCAGGAAGGCCAGCAGGTCCTGACGGCCGATCACGCCGGTCGGCTTGCCCTCGACGAGGACGATCGCCGCGTCGGCGCGGCCGAGCACGGACATCAGGTCGGCGACCGGCTCGCCCGAGCCGACCTGCGGCAGCGGGGCGGACATGTGCTTCTCCAGCGGGTCCTCCAGGGAGGCCCGCTTGGTGAACAGGGCGTCGAGCAGCTCCCGCTCCACCACCGAGCCCACGACCTCGGCGGCCATGACGTCCGGGTGGCCGGCGCCCGGCTTCACGATCGGCATCTGCGAGACGCCGTACTCGCGCAGCACCTCGATGGCCTCGCCGACGGTCTCGTCCGGGTGCATGTGGACGAGGGACGGGATGGCGCCGTGCTCCTTGTCGTTCAGCACGTCGCCGACGCGCGCGCTCGGGCCGGAGTCCTCCAGGAAGCCGTAGTCGGCCATCCACTCGTCGTTGAAGATCTTGCTGAGGTAGCCGCGGCCGCTGTCGGGCAGCAGCACCACCACGACGTCGTCCTCGCCGAGCCGCGCCGCGACCTCCAGGGCCGCCACGACCGCCATCCCGCAGGAGCCGCCGACCAGCAGCCCCTCCTCCTTGGCCAGGCGCCGGGTCATCTGGAAGGAGTCCTTGTCGGACACCGGGACGATCTCGTCGGCGACGGTGCGGTCGTAGGCGGTCGGCCAGAAGTCCTCACCGACGCCCTCGACGAGATACGGCCGTCCGGAGCCGCCCGAGTACACGGAGCCCTCGGGGTCGGCGCCGACGACCTTGACCCTGCCGTCGCTGACGTCCTTCAGATAGCGGCCGGTGCCGGAGATGGTCCCGCCGGTGCCCACGCCCGCCACGAAGTGGGTGATCTTCCCTTCCGTCTGCTCCCACAGCTCGGGACCCGTGGAGTGGTAGTGGGAGAGCGGGTTGTTGGGGTTGGAGTACTGGTCGGGCTTCCACGCGCCGGGCGTCTCGCGCACCAGACGGTCGGAGACGTTGTAGTACGAGTCCGGGTGCTCGGGGTCCACGGCGGTCGGGCAGACGACCACCTCGGCGCCGTACGCCCGCAGCACGTTGATCTTGTCGGTGCTCACCTTGTCGGGGCACACGAAGATGCACTTGTACCCCTTCTGCTGCGCCACGATGGCGAGCCCCACGCCGGTGTTGCCGCTGGTCGGCTCGACGATGGTGCCGCCCGGCTTCAGTTCGCCGCTCTTCTCGGCCGCCTCGATCATGCGCAGGGCGATGCGGTCCTTGACCGAGCCGCCCGGGTTGAAGTACTCGACCTTGGCCAGGACGGTGGCCCTGATGCCCTTGGTCACGCTGTTGAGCCGCACCAGCGGGGTGTTGCCGACGAGGCTGATCATCGAGTCGTGGAATTGCACCGTTGTCTCCGGATGCTTGCAAAAGAAAGTGGTCGTAGTGGTTCCGCCAGCCTACGGCCCGCAACGGTCGTTCACTGACTGTTGAGATTGGCCGACCGTGTGTACGGGGCAAGGAGTGGGTGTACGGCAAAGAGGAGGTGGCGCGGCCTATGACGAGCATGTCGAGGGCGCGGGTGGCCCGGCGGATCGCGGCCGGAGCGGCGTACGGCGGTGGCGGCATCGGCCTCGCGGGCGCGGCCGCGGTCGGTCTGGTGCTGGCAGAGGTCCACATGGCCCGGCGCCATGTGGGCAACGGCACCAGCGGCCGGGTCCCGGTGGCGGACGGCCTGTACGGCACCACGTACACCGTCCCCGACGAACCTCCCCTGCGCCTGACCATGCTCGGTGACTCCACGGCCGCGGGACAGGGCGTCCACCGGGCGGGCCAGACGCCGGGCGCCCTGCTCGCCTCCGGTCTGTCGGCGGTGGCGGAACGCCCGGTGGTCCTGCACAACGTGGCCCTGCCGGGGGCCACCTCCGACGACCTGGACCGCCAGGTCGCCCTGGTCCTGGCCAACCCGGCGCTGGTGCCGGACGTCTGCGTGATCATGATCGGCGCGAACGACGTCACCCACCGCATGCCGCCGACCCGCTCGGTGCGCCATCTCTCGGCGGCGGTACGGCGCCTGCGCACGGCCGGCGCGGAGGTGGTCGTCGGCACCTGCCCCGATCTGGGCACCGTGGAGCGCGTGCAGCAGCCGCTGCGCTGGCTGGCCCGCCGCTCCTCCCGCCAGCTTGCGGCCGCGCAGACGATCGGCACCGTCGCCCAGGGCGGCCGCACGGTGTCGCTGGGCGACCTGCTGGGCCCCGAGTTCGAGGCCAACCCGCGCGAGCTCTTCGGCCCCGACAACTACCACCCCTCCGCGGAGGGGTACGCGACGGCCGCCATGGCGGTGCTGCCCACGGTCTGCGCGGCACTGGGCGTCTGGCCGGAGGAGGAGCGCCCGGACGTCTCGCGCCGCGAGGGCTTCCTGCCGGTCGCACGCGCGGCGGCGGAGGCGGCGTCCGAGGCCGGCACGGAGGTCACGGCCGCCATGCCGACGGGACCGCGCGGGCCCTGGGCGCTGCTCAAGCGCAGGCGCAGGCGGCGGGTGCACGAGCCGGAGACGGCGGCCACGCAGGCCGCCCCGGGAAGCAGAAAAGCAAGCGCTTAGAAAATTGCGGTCAGGGTCACATCGCGACACCCGTGACCCGGCAGCTACGTGCGGGTAGCTTCCCAAGCAGCCCCGCACAACGCCCCCGTATGCCAATGGAGCCGTGATGCCCGAAGCCGTGATCGTCTCGACCGCCCGCTCCCCCATCGGCCGCGCCTTCAAGGGCTCCCTCAAGGATCTGCGCCCCGACGACCTGACCGCCACGATCATCCAGGCCGCCCTCGCCAAGGTCCCCGAGCTGGACCCGAAGGACATCGAGGACCTGATGCTCGGCTGCGGCCTGCCCGGCGGCGAGCAGGGCAACAACCTCGGCCGCATCGTGGCCGTGCAGATGGGGATGGACCACCTGCCGGGCTGCACCATCACCCGGTACTGCTCGTCCTCCCTGCAGACCTCCCGGATGGCCCTGCACGCCATCAAGGCCGGTGAGGGCGACGTCTTCATCTCGGCCGGCGTCGAGATGGTCTCCCGGTATGTGAAGGGCAACTCCGACAGCCTCCCCGACACGCACAACCCGCTCTTCGCCGAGGCCGAGGCGCGTACCGCCGAGGTCGCCCAGCAGGAGGGCACCACCTGGCACGACCCGCGCGAGGACGGCCTGGTCCCCGACCCGTACATCGCGATGGGCCAGACCGCCGAGAACCTGGCCCGCCTCAAGGGCGTCACCCGCCAGGACATGGACGAGTTCGGGGTGCGCTCGCAGAACCTCGCCGAGGAAGCCATCAAGAACGGCTTCTGGGAGCGCGAGATCACCCCGGTGACGCTGCCCGACGGCACGGTCGTCGCCAAGGACGACGGCCCGCGCGCGGGCGTCACCATGGAGGGCGTCGCCGGACTCAAGCCGGTCTTCCGCCCCGACGGTCTGGTCACCGCCGGCAACTGCTGCCCGCTGAACGACGGCGCCGCCGCGGTCGTCATCATGAGCGACACCAAGGCCCGCGAGCTGGGCCTGACCCCGCTCGCCCGCATCGTGTCGACCGGCGTCTCGGGCCTGTCCCCCGAGATCATGGGCCTCGGGCCGGTGGAGGCGTCGCAGCAGGCGCTCGGCCGCGCCGGCCTCACCATCGACGACATCGACCTGGTCGAGATCAACGAGGCGTTCGCCGCCCAGGTGATCCCCTCCTACCGCGACCTGAACATCCCGCTGGAGAAGCTGAACGTCAACGGCGGCGCCATCGCCGTCGGCCACCCCTTCGGCATGACCGGCGCCCGCATCACCGGCACGCTCATCAACTCCCTCCAGTTCCACGACAAGCAGTTCGGTCTGGAGACGATGTGCGTCGGCGGCGGCCAGGGCATGGCGATGGTCATCGAGCGTCTGAGCTGACCTCTCGGTAGTCGCCGTAGCACACACGGTGAGACGAAGGCCCGGAGTCCGGGAAACCCCGGGCCTCCGGGCCGATTTGTGATCCAATCTCCCCCAGGATGTGACCTATCTCCCTTAGCGGAGGGATCTACGCAGGTCAGCGCTGTTGCGCCAGTAAGCGCCGGGCCCAAACTCCCGCCCGTTTCGTGACGTTACGCACTGACAGCTGGATAGTCCGCCCTTCAAGCTGATGTAGGAAGTCGGGGGTCGACTTTGAACCGGGAGTACGTCAGTGAGCGCCATGCCGATCGCCTTGCTGGTCATCACGGCCGCCACGGGCGCCGTGGGCGTCGCCGTCCTGCGCACGCTCATGGTGCTGCGTCGTGAGGTCGCGGTACTGCACACCCAGCTCGCCGAGAACAACTCCGCGCGCGGCCTCGTACCGGCCGCCCGCTCCGCCGAGACCGACGAGATACGCGCGGCCGTAGCCGCGGCGCTCGCCGAGGAGCGTGAGCGCGAGCTCGCCGAGGCCCGTGCCTTCTGGGCCGCCCAGGAGTCGCGTGACGCCTCCGACGCGCCCTCGCTGCTGGGAATCGCGGACAGCGAGCTGTTCATGCCGCGGCAGACCGATTTCGTGGGTCTGGAGCCGGTGGCCGAACCGAGCGCGGAGCCCGACGACTTCGCGGGGGACTCCCCCGAACTGGCCGCCGCCCGCCGCCGCCACCCCTCGCACCCGGACTTCGTCCCGGTCCAGTCACCCGTCGTGGGCGACCACGAACGCACGGTGGCCACTCTCGAGGACCTGGCCGCCTCCCGCATCGAACTGGCCGACGTCCGCCCGGGCCCCCTCGGCACCCTCGACGTCTACGTCTTCGCCGACGGCACCACCCTCTGCATGACCCCGGGCCACCGCGAGACCGCGGAACGCCTGGCCGCCGCCCTGCGCGCCGGCCAGACCCCGGTCCTGCTGGGCGGCTCGGGCATCTCGGGCGCATACACGCTGACGTTCGAGTGCGGCGAGGAGAACGTCTACATCCTGGCGGACAGGGTCATAGCGTCGCTGTAGAGCGCGGGGTTCTTCAGTGCCCTGAAGGGGCGCGGGCGTTTCAGGGGCGCGGGCCGCGGGCGTTTTCAGCGGCGCAAGGCGCGGGCGTTTTCAGCGGCGCGGGCCGCGAGCGCTTTTAGGGGCGTGGGGAACTGCGCGACAAGCCACGACGCACCCGCACCCGCCCACGAGCCCCAAACCCCGCACACCGCACCCCCACCCCGCACCCTCAAACCCCGGCCCGCGCCTGCGCCTCCCCCACCAACCGCACAGCCTCCTCGACCTGGCCCTCGTCACAAAGCACGAGGGCCAAGTCATGAGCAGCCACCGTGATTTGATCAGCGGCAGCGAACATCCCCGCGTCGGGCATCTCCCGGGGCTCAACCCCCGGCTCCTCCAGAACCTGCGCCTGCCGTGCCAACTCTCTTGCCAGCGCCAGCGCTTCCGCTGCGCCGCCCCGCTGCAGACGACTCTGCGGCGCCGCCCGCAGACGGTCGGCGAAATGATCCACGGCACGGGTCAAGGGCGTCGTATCAACCACGAGCCCGAGCGTACGCGCCGCCGCACTGTTGCCAACAGGCGAACGCTCAGGCACGGTGACCTGAAGGACCGGCTTACATCCCCTTTTCGTCCGGAGGCGCCGATGTCCCAAGTCTTCTCCGAGGAGACCCATCGCAACCTGCTCGCCCGCATCCCGCACTGCACCGGTCGGGAGGTCACCGACTGGCTTCGCGCCGTCGAAGAAGGCCCGGCTCTCTTCAACTTCGAGGAGAAGGTCAGCTGGCTCCGGCACGAGCACAACCTCGCGTACGGCCACGCCAAGGCGATTGTTCATGAGTACGACCTGAGGAGGGCCGCGCGCAAACTGATCTAGGTGCGCACCTGGACGACGGAAAAGGGCCCCGGAATCGATCCGGGGCCCTTTGCTGCACAGCCCGCGCCGAAGCGCGGCCGTCGACGGCTAGTCGTTGCTGTTGAGGATCGCGATGATCCGCAGGAACTCCATGTAGATCCAGACCAGCGTCAGGGTCAGGCCGAAGGCCGCCAGCCACGCCTCGTCCTTCGGCGCGCCGTAGGCGATGCCGTCCTCGACCTGCTTGAAGTCCAGGGCGAGGAAGCAGGCGCCGAGCAGGATGCCGACGACGCCGAAGAAGACGCCGAGCGGGCCGCTGCGGAAGCCGAGGCCGTCACCGCCGCCGAAGACGGCGAACAGCAGGTTCACCGCCATCAGCAGGACGAAGCCGAGCGCGGCCGCCATCACGAAGCCGTAGAAGCGGCGGTTGACTCGGATCCAGCCCGCCTTGTACGCGATCAGCACTCCGGCGAAGACCGCCATCGTGCCGATCACGGCCTGCATGGCCGCGCCGCTCGCGATGCGGTTGTCGACGATGCTGGAGACGACGCCGAGGAAGACACCCTCGAACGCGGCGTACGACACGATCAGCGCCGGCGTGGCCTTGCGCTTGAAGGACTGGACGAACGCCAGCACCATGCCGATCAGCGCGGCGACGATGCCGATGCCGTACGAGCGGTTGATGTGGGCGTCGTCGACCGGCAGCAGCGCCCAGGCGAGCGCGGCCGTCACGATCAGGGTGCCGAGGGTCGTCGCCGTGCGCAGCACGACGTCGTCCATCGTCATCCGGCCGGTGGTGGCCGGTGCCTGCGGCGGCGCGCCCTGCAGGCCCTGCTGGGCGTAGGGGTTCTGCGCGTACGGGTTCTGCGCGTAGGGGGCGCCGGGCGGCTGGGCGTATGGATTGCCCTGGCCGTACGGGTTGCCCTGCGTGCCGACAGCCTGTCCCCCGGCCTGCGGCGCGGCGTTGAAGCCCGCGTAGCCGTTGTCGCGGCTGAACCCCCGTCGCGAGAAGACCGGGTTTCTGCTCCTCATTGCACTCCTCCATGGCCGCGGCGCGGCCTTGGCATCAAGGGTAATAGGTAGGCAAAGGATTGACCCTAGTGCTTGGGGAGGATCTTTCCCTCGTCGTGCTGCGCAACACGCTACGCGGATCCGTGATTCCCCTCACCACCAGGGCCCATTCATGACCAATCTGCGACATGGCCGGAACCTGCCGGAGATCACTCAGTCGAGCGGGAAGCCCGTGTACCCCTCGGCGAGGTCGGTCGCGGCGGCCCGCGAGGAGGCGATGCGCTCCAGCCGGGCGAGCTGCAGCCGGTCGTCGAAGGGCGTCGCACCAGGGGTGCGGTGCAGCGTCGTCGTCATCTCGTACGAGAACCGCTCGGCCTGCCAGACGCGGCGCAGGCAGGTCCGCGAGTAGGCGTCGAGGAGCTCCTGCGAACCGGTCTCGCGCCGGTGCGCGAGTGCCCGCGCGAAGGTGACGACGTCGCCCACGGCCAGATTCAGTCCCTTGGCGCCCGTCGGCGGCACGATGTGGGCCGCGTCGCCGGCGAGGAAGAGCCGGCCGTGCCGCATGGGCTCGTGGACGTAGGAGCGCATGGGTGTCACCGACTTCTGGGTGATCGGGCCGCGCTCCAGCCGCCATCCGTCCGCGGTCTCGAAGCGGCGCTCCAGCTCCCGCCAGATCTCCTCGTCGCTCCACGCCTCGGCGTCGGTGCCCTCGGGCACCTGGAGGTAGAGCCGGGAGACGGACGGGGAGCGCATGGACAGCAGGGCGAAGCCGCGGTCGTGGCGGGCGTAGACGAGTTCGTCGTGCGAGGGCGCCACGTCGGCGAGGATGCCGAGCCAGGCGAAGGGGTACGTCCGCTCGAAGGTGCGGGTCAGCTCGGCGGGGACCGCCGTGCGGGCCACTCCCCAGGACCCGTCGCAGCCGACGACGTAGTCGCACTCCAGGACGGACTCGCGCCCCTCGTGCCGGAAGCGGACCCGTGGGCTGTCGCTCTCCGCGCCCTCGACGGCCAGCGCCTGCGCCCCGAACAGCAGCGGACCGCCCTCCTTGAGCTGCAGGGCGATCAGGTCCTTGCACACCTCGGTCTGGGCGTAGACCATCACGGACCGGCCGCCGGTGAGGGCGGGGAAGTCGATGCGATGGCGCCTGCGGTCGTAGCGCAGCTCGATGCCGTCGTGCCGGAGCCCCTCGCGGTCCATGCGCTCCCCGGCGCCCGCCGCGCGCAGCACGTCCACCGTGCCCTGCTCCAGGATTCCGGCACGCTGGCGCTGCTCGACATAGGCGCGGTCGCGGCTCTCCAGCACGACCGAGTCGATGCCGGCGTTGTGGAGCAGCCGGGCGAGGAGCAGTCCGGCCGGGCCGGCTCCGATGATGCCGACGGTGGTGCGCATCGGTCGTTCCCTTCGGACGGGCGCAGGCGTTCGCCTGGACGTTCGCCTGGTGAAAACTTCTTCACCAGGTTCGGAAGGAGTCTCCGACGGCACGCGGCCGCTGTCAACGTTCAAGTAGTGAAGGAGTGGAAGTGCCCGGAGCCGGACTTGAACCGGCACGCCCGCGAAGGGGCAGCGAGGTTTAAGCTCGCCGTGTCTGCATTCCACCATCCGGGCAGGCCATGGGCTCCGCTTCGAGCTTCCCGAGCCTATCGGGATACGTCCCCCGAACTGCCGACCGGTGGACCGATGTTGTCTTATTTTATTGACGTCTGAGGGTGCATCAGCCCGTGGTACGCGCCATCCGCACATGCCAATAGCCTTGCGTGCGACGCTTCGTCGCGCATGCGGAATGACGGAATTTCACCGCCCGAACGAGGGTGCTCCACCGGTTCTCGACGCGGACCCGAGCGGGCGGCAGCGTCGGGGGTCCTCGTCAGGGGTCGCCGTCATCCTGAGGTATGACTACGCGGCGTTCGGTCCGACCCGAGTCGCCCCCAGGAACCGGAACAGCGGCTGACTACACGGGCTCTTGCGGCCAGCACGATGGTCACGTCCCTTCAAGACATCGTCCCGCGAGGAGTTCCTACCCGTGACCACCACACCCGTCGCCGGCCGGGCCACCACCACGGCCGCACGCGCCACGGATCTCTCGAAGATCTACGGACAGGGCGAGACCCAGGTGGTCGCCCTCGACCGGGTCTCCGTCGACTTCCGGCAGGCAGAGTTCACCGCGATCATGGGCCCCTCGGGGTCCGGCAAGTCCACGCTGATGCACTGCGTGGCCGGTCTCGACACCTTCTCCTCCGGCTCGGTGCGCATCGGCGAGACCGAACTCGGCTCCCTGAAGGACAAGCAGCTCACCAAGCTGCGCCGGGACAAGATCGGCTTCATCTTCCAGGCGTACAACCTGCTGCCGACGTTGACGGCCCTGGAGAACATCACCCTTCCGATGGACATCGCGGGCCGCAAGCCCGACAAGCAGTGGCTGGAGACGGTGATCCGGATGGTCGGTCTCAAGGACCGCCTCGGCCACCGGCCCTCCCAGCTCTCCGGCGGCCAGCAGCAGCGCGTCGCCGTGGCCCGCGCCCTCGCCTCCAAGCCGGACATCATCTTCGGCGACGAGCCCACCGGAAACCTCGACTCCCGCTCCGGCGCCGAGGTGCTGGGCTTCCTGCGCAACTCCGTAAGGGAGTTGGGGCAGACGGTCGTGATGGTGACCCACGACCCGGTCGCCGCGGCGTACGCGGACCGGGTGGTCTTCCTCGCCGACGGCCGGATCGTCGACGAGATGTACCGCCCGACGTCCGAAGCGGTCCTCGACTTCATGCGGCATTTTCCTGGGGGAAACCCCCAGACCCCCGAGTTCGACGCGAAGGGCCGTACGAGCTGATGTTCCGCACCGCCCTGCGCAACGTCCTTGCGCACAAGGCCCGGCTCCTGATGACCGTGCTCGCCGTGATGCTCGGCGTGGCGTTCGTCTCCGGGACGCTGGTCTTCACCAACACCATCTCCGATGCGTACCAGAACAGTTCGGCCAAGGGCTTCGACCGGGTCGACGTGGCCGTTGAGGCCAAGTCCCAGGAGGACAAGGGCAATACGATCAGCAAGACGCCCGAGCTGACGCAGGCCATGCTCGACCGGAGCGCGAAGGTTCCGGGCGCGGCGAACGCCGTCGGCGTCGTCAGCGGCTTCACCGCGATCGCCGACAGGCACGGCAAGCTGATCGGCGGCGGCTTCCAGTCACAGGGCGGCAACTACTGGGGCGACAAGGACCCCCGCTACCCGCTGAAGTCGGGCAGCGCACCGCACGGCGCGCACCAGGTCGCCATCGACGCCAAGACGGCCGAGCGCGCCGGGTACAAGGTCGGCGACAAGGTCCGCCTCTCCGTCGACGGCCCGGTCCTCACCCCGACCGTCAGCGGCATCTTCACCACCGACGACGGCAATGTCGCGGCCGGCGGCTCCCTCGCCCTCTACGACACCGCCACCGCCCAGAAGCTGTTCGGCAAGCCCGGCACCTACGACGAGATCGACGTGCGGGCCGCCCCCGGCACCTCCCAGGTCGCGCTGAAGACCGGGCTGGACAACGCGCTGGGCACCAAGCTCGTGGAGACCACCACCGGCAAGAAGCTCGCCGACGACCAGGCCGAGCAGATCTCGTCGTCGATGAGCGGCCTCAAGCAGGGTCTGCTGGTCTTCGCGGGCGTCGCGCTCTTCGTCGGCACGTTCATCATCGCCAACACCTTCACCATGCTGGTCGCCCAGCGCACCAAGGAACTGGCCCTGCTGCGCGCCGTCGGCGCCTCGCGCCGCCAGGTCACCCGCTCCGTGCTGATCGAGGCGTTCGTGGTCGGTGTGGTCGCCGGTGTCACCGGTCTGGTCGCGGGCATCGGCATCGGCGCCGGGCTGCGCGCCCTGATGGGCACGCTCGGCGGCAGCGTCCCGGACGGCCCGCTCGTCATCACGCCGGGCACGGTCGCGACCGCCCTCGTGGTCGGCGTGTTCATCACGATGCTCGCGGCGTGGCTGCCCGGCCGCCGGGCCGCGAAGATCCCGCCGGTCGCCGCGATGAGCAGCATCCACGCGAAGGCGACGACCAAGTCCCTGGTGCTGCGCAACACGTTGGGCGCGCTGTTCAGTGCCGCGGGCATCGCGGTGGTCCTCGCGGCCACCACGATGGACGGCTCGGACGGCCAGGCCCCCATGGGCCTCGGCGCGGTCCTGCTCATCATCGGCGTCTTCATCCTCACGCCGCTGCTCTCGCGCCCGCTGATCGCGGCCGCGGCGCCGGTCCTGCGCATCTTCGGCATCTCCGGCAAGCTGGCCCGGCAGAACTCGGTGCGCAACCCGCGCCGCACGGCGGCCACCGCCTCCGCGCTGATGATCGGGCTCACCCTCATCACCGGCATGACGGTGATGGCGGGCAGCCTGCAGAAGTCGATCGACAAGATGGCCTCGTCCGCCATCAGGGCCGACTACGTGGTCTCCATGGCGAGCGGCAACGAGCTCTCCCCGGACGTCGACAAGAAGCTGAACGCCACCGGCGAGGTCACCGACACCAGCCCGCTGCGCAACGTCTACTCGCGCATCGACGGCTCGGGCGAGTCCCTGACCGGAGTGAACGGCGCGGCGATCGCGAAGCTGACGGACCTGAAGGTGGACAACGGCGCCTTCAAGGTGGGCGGCGGCCAGGTCGTCGTGGACGAGGACACCGCCAAGTCCTATGGCTGGAGGGAGGGTTCGAGCTTCACCGCGCACTACGAGGACGGGAAGTCGACCCCGCTGACGGTCTCCGGCATCTACGAGGGCAACGAGCTGATCCGCGGCATCCTGGTCGACAGCCGGACCGTCACCCCGCACATGACCGACCCGGGTGACATGCAGGTCCTGGTGAAGACGGCGGACGGCGCGTCCGGCGCCACCAAGGACAAGCTGGAGAAGGCCCTCGGCAGCAACCCGGCCATCAAGGTCCAGAGCAAGCAGGACCTGTCCGACGACATCGCGAAGATGTTCACGCTGATGCTGAACATGCTCTACGGCCTGCTCGCCATGGCCGTGATCGTCGCGGTCCTCGGTGTCATCAACACCCTGGCCATGTCGGTCTTCGAACGCTCGCAGGAGATCGGCATGCTCCGGGCGATCGGCCTGGACCGCAAGGGCATCAAGCGCATGGTCCGCCTGGAGTCCCTGGTGATCTCCCTGTTCGGCGGCGTGCTCGGCATCGGCTTGGGCGTCTTCTTCGGCTGGGCGGCCGGCGAACTGCTCGGCACCAAGATGGCGACGTACGAACTGGTCCTGCCCTGGGCGCGGATGGGGGTCTTCCTCCTGCTGGCCGCCGCGGTCGGCGTCCTGGCCGCCCTGTGGCCGGCCCGGCGGGCGGCGCGCCTGAACACGCTGACGGCCATCAAGTCGGAGTAGCACTACGGGACGCAGCACTACGGGACGCAGCACTACGGGACAAGGGGCCCCGTCCGGTCGCCGGGCGGGGCCCCTTCTGCCGTACTCCTACGACGCCGGGACGCCCCAGGTGCGGGCCCTGAGCGGCAGCCCCGAAGCGCCGCTCTCCGGGGTCTTGACGGCCAGCACCTGGTTGACGCCGATGCGGTTGTGCTCGAAGGCCAGGGCGCACGCGGCCATGTAGAGCCGCCAGACACGGGCCCGCCCGGCGCCGGCCAGTCGCTTCGAACGCGCCCACTCCGTCTCCAGGTTGGCCACCCAGCGGCGCAGGGTGAGGGCGTAGTGCTCGCGGATCGACTCGACGTCGCGCACCTCGAACCCGGCGCGTTCGAGCTGGGTGACGGTCGTGCCGATGGGAGCCAGCTCGCCGTCGGGGAAGACGTAGGCGTCGATGAACTCGTCGACGTTGTACGCCGATTCGTCCCGCTGCGGCCGCCGGGCGATCTGGTGGTTGAGCAGCCTGCCGCCGGGGCGCAGCAGGGTGTGCAGGTCCCGCGCGTACTCCAAGTACCGTTCCGCGCCGACGTGTTCGGCCATGCCGATGGAGGAGATGGCGTCGTAGGGCCCGTCGGCGACGTCGCGGTAGTCCTGGACCCGGATCTCCACGCGGTCGGTCAGGCCCTCGTCGGCGACGCGCTTGCGGGCGTAGGCGGCCTGTTCCTGGGAGAGGGTGACGCCGACGACGCTCACGCCGTGCTCGCGCGCGGCGTGGATGGCCATGGAGCCCCAGCCGCAGCCGACGTCGAGGAGTCGCTGACCGGGCGTCAGGCCGAGCTTGCCGCAGACGAGTTCGAGCTTGTCGCGCTGGGCCTGCTCCAGGGTGCCGTCCTCTTGCCAGTAGGCGCACGAGTACACCATGGAGGGGCCGAGGACGATCTCGTAGAAGTCGTTGCCGACGTCGTAGTGGTGGCTGATGGCGCGCCTGTCGCTGCGTTTGGTGTGCAGATGCTTGCGGGCCTTGCGGACCTCCTCGGGAGGCGGGGCGGGCGGCAGCGGAAGCCCGGCCATCCTCACCAGTCCGCGGGCGGCCGAGCGCACCTCCGGGTCGCCGAGCGCCTGCAGCAGGGTCCGCGCGTCCTCGCCGCGCTCCCACACCAGTGACGCCATCCGGTCGAGGCCCTCGTAGAGGTCACCCTCGATGTCCAGGTCCCCGGCCACCCAGGCCCGGGCCAGGCCCAGTTCCCCCGGTTTCCACAGCAGCCGGCGCAGTGCGCGGCGGTTGCGCACGACGAGCGCGGGTGCGCCCGGCGGCCCGGCCACCGAACCGTCCCAGGCGCGGATGCGCACCGGCAACGGCACCCCCAGCAACTGTTCTACGAGGCTCTTCAGCCGCAGCGCGGCGTCAGCCATGGTGCACACCTCCGTGACAGCGATCCCGGAATGTTCAGTCAACACGTAAACACCGATGGAGCCCTTGTACAGTCCCCCGTGCGCGTTACGGCTCGGCAAAATACATGCAGGGACCATCTACTTGCTCGGGGTGATACCCGGAGAACAGCGACACCGGGGAACGCCGAAGGATCCGGATACGCCGAAGGACCTCCCGCACCACGGATGGCGGGAGGTCCTTCGGTTCGTACGGCGACCGGGATCCGGTCAGGAGGCCTTGGCCTCGGTCTTCTCCTTCGGCGCGGCGGCCACCGGCGCCGGCTTGGCGGCCTCGTAGAACTCCTCGCGCGGGTGCTCCATGGCGCCGAGGGAGACGACCTCGCGCTTGAGGAACATGCCGAGGGTCCAGTCGGCGAAGACGCGGACCTTGCGGTTCCAGGTCGGCATGGCCAGACCGTGGTAGCCGCGGTGCATGTACCAGGCCAGACGGCCCTTGACCTTGATCTTCATCTTGCCCATGACGATCATCGCGACGCCCTTGTGGAGCCCGAGACCGGCCACCGCACCCTTGTTGGCGTGCGAGTAGTCCTGCTGCGGGAAGCCCCGCATACCGGAGATCACGTTGTCGCCGAGGACCTTGGCCTGACGCAGCGCGTGCTGGGCGTTCGGCGGGCACCAGGCGTTCTCGTTGCCCGCCTTGCGGCCGACGAGGTCCGGGACCTGGGCGTTGTCGCCGGCGGCCCAGATGTAGTCGGTGCCCTTGACCTGGAGGGTCGGCTCGCAGTCGACGTGACCGCGGGGGCCGAGCGGCAGGCCGTAGCGGGACAGGACCGGGTTCGGCTTGACGCCGGCGGTCCAGACGATCGTGTTGGAGTCGACCTCGAGGCCGTTCTTCAGGACCACGTGGCCGTCGACGCAGGAGTCCATCGAGGTGGAGAGGTAGATCTCCACGCCGCGGCTCTCCAGGTGCTCCTTGCCGTAGGCGCCCAGCTTGGGGCCGACCTCGGGCAGGATCTTGTCGGCGGCGTCGACGAGGATGAAGCGCATGTCCTCGCGGGACACGTTGGTGTAGTACTTGGCCGCGTCGCGAGCCAGGTCCTCGACCTCACCGATGGTCTCCGCACCGGCGAAGCCGCCGCCGACGAAGACGAAGGTGAGCGCCTTGCGGCGGATCTCCTCGTCGGTGGTGGAGTCGGCCTTGTCGAGCTGCTCGAGGACGTGGTTGCGCAGGCCGATGGCCTCCTCGATGCCCTTCATGCCGATGCCCTGCTCGGCGAGGCCGGGGATCGGGAAGGTGCGGGAGACCGCGCCGAGCGCGATCACCAGGTAGTCGAAGGGCAGCTCGTACGCCTCGCCGACCAGCGGGGCGACGGTTGCGACCTTGCGGTCCTGGTCGATGGTGGTGACCCGGCCGGTGAGAACCTCCGCCTTCGGCAGCACGCGTCGCAGCGGGACGACGACGTGGCGCGGGGAGATGTTGCCGGCGGCGGTTTCGGGCAGGAAGGGCTGGTAGGTCATGTACGACCGGGGGTCGACGACCGTGACGGTCGCCTCGCCGTAGCGCATCTTCTTCTGGATGCGCCGAGCTGCGTACAGGCCTACGTACCCACCGCCTACTACGAGGATCCTGGGACGCTCCGTGGTGCTCATGCCATCGAGTATCCACCTGGCTCAGGGGGGTACCTCGTGCGCCCCTTCACAAGGTCTTGCAGGGGGTGTGTTATCCTCCGCGACCCGCTTGACCGGCGCGATTCCGCCGGGTGGTTCACGTGGGCGGTACGTCCCCTTGTGAAAGCCCCGTGAGCTGGCTCTCCGTCTCCGGACGACCGCCGTGAGGGGTCCGAAACGAGCTTCCGCGAGACCCTCTCACAGCGCCCTCAGCTGCCCCGATTGAACATGTTCAAGGGCTTGTTGACCCCCGAAAGGCTCAAGCGGAGCGCTTTTCATGCTTCCACAGGGCGGAATCTCTTGTGAAGAACTTCACGAACTTCGTCGGCGACACCGCGCCGAACGCCCCCGGAGGCCCCCTCGGTCACGCTCATACGCTATCCGACCTGCTCGTCCGAGAGCTACCGCTCAGTAGTAAAGAGGGCTACGCCAAGGACCACGCGATGCCGTCGAGGATGTCGTGCTCGCTCACCACGACCTCCTCGGCCCCGATCCGCTCCATGATCGAGAGCAGCACGAGGGCTCCCGCTGCGATCACGTCGACGCGGCCCGGGTGCATGGAGGGGACGGCCGCGCGCTCGGCGTGGGTGGAGTGCAGCAGCCACTCGGTGATCTCGCGGACCTTCTCGCGCGGGACGCGGGAGTGGTGGATGCGCCGCGAGTCGTACTCGGGCAGCTCCTGCGCGATCGCCGACACGGTCATGACCGACCCCGCGAGGCCGACCAGCGTGCGTGCCTCGCGCAGCGGGACGCTCTCCTCGGCGAGGTCGAGCGCCCGCTCGATGTCGGCCCGTACGGCCGCGATCTGCTCCTCGGCGGGCGGGTCGGTGACCGCGCCGTCCCGCACGAGGTGCCGCTCGGTCATCCTCACGCAGCCGACGTCCACGGAGCGGGCTCCGCGCACCTGCTCGTCGCCCACGACGAACTCGGTGGAGCCGCCGCCGATGTCGACGACCAGGTACGGCCTGTCGAGGTGGTCGCTGCCCGTCAGCTCCTTCGTCGCACCGGTGAAGGAGAACTCGGCCTCCTGATCACCGGTGATGACCTCGGGCTCGACGCCGAGGATGTCGAGCACGCCGCGCACGAAGTCGTCGCGGTTCTCGGCGTCCCGCGAGGCCGAGGTGGCCACGAAGCGAAGCCGCTCGGCCCCGTGCTCCTTGATGACCGCGGCGTACTCCCGGCAGGCGGCGAACGTCCGCTCCAGCGCCTCGGGAGCCAGCCGCCCGGTCCGGTCGACACCCTGCCCGAGCCGCACGATGGTCATACGCCGGTCCAGATCGACCAGTTCACCGGTCCCGGGATCGGCGTCGGCGACGAGCAGCCGGATGGAGTTGGTACCGCAGTCGATGGCGGCGACGCGGGTCATGTGGGAGGCCCTTCCGTGTTCGCGGTGGTGGCCGCGTGAGCGTTTCGATGCCGGTCCGGTCGTCTCAGCCCGTCCGGCGCTTGAGGACGAGGCCCTTTCGGGGCCGAAGCGGGGCCTGGGGCGCAGCCCCGGGCCGGCCGCAGCGACCGTCACTCCTCAGCGGCGCCCGGCACCACACACGCCCCCTTGCGCCACCACTCGGGCAGCATCGCGATCGCCTCGTCGCCGAGCGGGTTGACGCCCGGACCGGCGGCCAGGGAGTGCGCCACCAGGACGTGCAGGCACTTCACCCGGTCCGGCATGCCCCCGGCGCTGGGAAAGCCCTCCAGCACCTCGATCTCGTCACGGCGCCGGATGTAGTCCTCGTGCGCCGAGCGATAGGCCGCGGCCAGCTCCGGGTCGGTCTGCAGCCGCTCGGTCATCTCCTTCATGACGCCGTTCGCCTCCAGCGTGCCGATCGCGGAGGCGGCGCGCGGGCAGGTCAGGTAGTACGTCGTCGGGAAGGGCGTGCCGTCGGGCAGCCGCGGAGCGGTCTCCACGACGTCCGGCTGCCCGCACGGGCAGCGGTGCGCGATGGCGCGCAGGCCGCGCGGCGGCCGCCCGAGCTGCTGCTTGAAGGCCTCGACGTCCGCGTCGGTGGGCTCGGTGCGCGGGGTGGGCGGCGGGGGCGTTTCCATGCCTGTCTTTCTGCTTGTTCAGCTTGCCTGTTGTGCGGTTCACCGGTCGGAGGCGTCCGACTTGTCGACCCCGTCCCAGACGTTGGTGTACCAGGGGCGGTCGGCCGCGCCCAGCTCGGTGCGCGACTGCCTGCCCGCGTGCGGGCCGACGACGATGTAGCCCGTCTCGCCCGGCATCACGTAGTGCAGCCGCTGCCGGATCTGCTGCTCGGCGTAGGAGTCGTCCTGCCAGCGTGCCTTGAGGTCGCGCAGCTGCTCCACCCGCTCGCGCGCCTGCTCCTTCTGCCGCTGCAGGTCGGAGATCTCGGAGCGCTGGGAGACGTACTGCCTTATGGGATACGCCAGCGCGACGACCAGGGAGCACAGGACCAGCGCGAGCAGCGCGGCCCGGCCGGTCAGCCGCGAGCGCCGGGCCTGGCGCTTGGTCTGGGATCGGTAGACACGGGCCGCCGTCTGCTCACCGAGCAGCTTGATCCTGGTCGCGGTCGAGAACCGGTCCCGGTCCTTGACGGCCATAGCCCCGCCTCCCGTGCACACGTGCGTACGTCCCCGCACACGGTACGGGACCGGTACGGGGACGTACGTACGACTGGCGCAGCCTTGACCCTTAACGGGTCAGTGGCGGCTCAGCCCTTGAAGCGCGGGAAGGCGCTGCGGCCCGCGTACACCGCTGCGTCGTCGAGGATCTCCTCGATGCGCAGCAGCTGGTTGTACTTGGCGACGCGCTCGGAGCGGGCCGGGGCGCCGGTCTTGATCTGGCCGCAGTTGGTGGCGACGGCCAGGTCGGCGATGGTGACGTCCTCGGTCTCGCCGGAGCGGTGGGACATCATGCACTTGAAGCCGTTGCGCTGGGCGAGCTCGACGGCGTCCAGGGTCTCGGTCAGCGAACCGATCTGGTTGACCTTCACGAGCAGGGCGTTGGCGGAGCCCTCCTCGATGCCGCGGGCCAGCCGCTCGGGGTTGGTGACGAACAGGTCGTCGCCGACCAGCTGCACCTTGTCGCCGATGCGGTCGGTGATGACCTTCCAGCCGGCCCAGTCGTCCTCGTACAGCGGGTCCTCGATGGAGACGAGCGGGTAGGCCGCCACGAGCTCCTCGTAGTACTCCGTCATCTCGGCGGCGGAGCGCTCCTTGCCCTCGAAGAGGTACTTGCCGTCCTTGTAGAACTCGGAGGCGGCGACGTCGAGCGCGAGGGCGATCTGCTGGCCGGGGACGTAACCGGCCTCCTTGATGGCCTCGAGGATGAGGTCGAGGGCGGCGCGGTTGGACTCGAGGTTCGGGGCGAAGCCGCCCTCGTCGCCGAGACCGGTGGACAGGCCCTTGGACTTCAGGACCTTCTTCAGCGTGTGGTACACCTCGGCGCCCCAGCGCAGGGCCTCGGAGAAGGTCTCCGCGCCGATCGGGGCGATCATGAACTCCTGGATGTCCACGTTGGAGTCGGCGTGCGAGCCGCCGTTCAGGATGTTCATCATCGGCACCGGCAGCAGGTGCGCGTTCGGGCCGCCCAGGTAGCGGAAGAGCGGCAGGTCGGACGCCTCGGAGGCGGCGTGGGCCACGGCGAGGGAGACGCCGAGGATGGCGTTGGCGCCGAGCGAGCCCTTGTTGTCGGTGGCGTCCAGGTCGAACATCGCCTGGTCGATCAGGCGCTGCTCGGTGGCGTCGTAGCCGACCAGCTCCGGGCCGATCTGCTCGATCACGGCGAGGACGGCCTTCTCGACGCCCTTGCCCTGGTAGCGGTTGGGGTCACCGTCGCGGAGCTCGATGGCCTCGAAGGCGCCCGTGGAGGCGCCGGACGGGACGGCGGCACGACCCGTGCTGCCGTCGTCGAGGCCGACCTCGACCTCGACCGTGGGGTTGCCTCGGGAGTCCAGGATTTCCCGGGCTACGACGACGTCGATGGACGGCACGAGCATCTCCTTCTTCAATGTGACGCGGCTACGCAGCGCCGCAGTGGGCTCTGCGAGACGAGCCTAACCGGCCCGGGCCGATCGGCCACGCGATCGCCCACCCCTTGGGCAGAACCGAGAGTAAATTGTTTCCGAACGGAACAAAAACCGGCACGGAAGCATGGATGCACGGGTACGGATGCACGGGCACGAATGCACGCGGGCAGAAAAGACCCCGCCCCGGTGCGTACGGGGGAACACGCACCGAGGCGGGGAGTCCGTGGGGACGGGGGCGGGCTGCTACTTCAGGTGCAGCTGCTGGCCCGGGTAGATCAGGTCGGCGTCCTGGACGATGTCCTTGTTCAGCTTGAACAGCTTCGACCAGCCGCCGGAGACGTGGTGCTTGGCGGCGATGGTGCTGAGGGTGTCGCCCTTGACGACCTTGTACTCGCCGTCGCCCTTCTTGACCTTCTTGCCGGTCGGGGTGGTGACGGTCTTCTGGCTCTTCTGCGTCTTCGCGGCCGGACGCTCGGAGGAGCGGGAGGCGGCCTGCGAGTCGGAGTGCGTGGTGGTGCTCGGCTTCGCGGCGGCGGCGCCGTTGTAGGCGGCACCGGACAGGCCCGTGCCGCAGACCGGCCAGGCACCCTTGCCCTGCGCGGCGAGAACCTTCTCGGCGACGGCTATCTGCTGCGACTTGCTGGCCTGGTTGGCCTGCGGGGCGTAGGCGGTGCCGCCGTACGCGGCCCAGGTGGAGGCGGAGAACTGCAGGCCGCCGTAGTAACCGTTGCCGGTGTTGATGGACCAGTTGCCGCCCGACTCGCACTGGGCGACCTTGTCCCACTCGGAGGAGGTGGCGGCGGAGGCGTTGCCGGCCGCCATCAGCGGGGCGGCGATGGCGACACCGGTGATGCCGGCGAACGCGGCGACGCGGGTGGCCTTGGACGGACGGCGGTGCTTGCCCTGCCCGGAAAACAGCATGCTTGATCCCCTCACCGACGCCTGCGAGGTGAGCTGTCGGGTTCGGGCCGGTTGAGTTGCCCGGTCGCGCCTCGCTCTCGCTCGGCACGGCTACACCCCAAGCCGCCACCGGCAACTTCCCGGTGGGGCACTTACCTTGGGTCCCCCGCTCCTGCCTACGGCGCTTGACGCGACGACTGTTCCCGTACGGCCGCTGGCAGGATTCGGCGTTGCGGCAGCCGGGGCTCGTGTTGACGAGCGGTGAAGACCGTAGACACGCGCTCCACGGAATTTCAAAGACGATCAGGGCTTCTGAGACTCATCCCACACTTTCATCAAACCGGACATCAAGCCCAAAGTGTGACGTGAACTTCCGTTGTTTTTGGCCCTGTTCGCGCCCCTTTCGCTCGCTATTCGCCACCGAGCCGGAGGGTCTGACCGGCGAAGATGTGGTTCGGGTCGGCGCCGATCGCCTTCTTGTTCGCGTCGTAGAGCCGGTGCCATCCGCCGTCCAGGTCAAGCGAGTCGGCGATGGAGGCGAGAGTGTCGCCGGCACGGACGGTGTAGGTGTCGTCCGCGTGACCGCCGGCCGGGGACTCGTCGGCGCTCGCGCCACGGTGCCGACCACTGCCGGTCGGGCCGGTGTCCACCAGGCTCCAAGAGCCCACCGGCTGCTGGACGTTGTCCGAGTCGTCCCCCTTCGCACCGCTCGGCGTCGAGGCGGACGACGAACTGGACGGCGAAGCCGATGTGTCGGACTTGGCGGAGTTGTCCGTCTCGTCCGGAGACGCCGAGGGGGATGCACTGGAGGACGAATCCGGCGAACCGGACGAACCCCACGAGCCGGTCGAATCATCCGAATTGGATGAACCGGAGGGGCTGGAGGAGCTGGAGGAAGAGGTCTCGTCGGACGTGTCGCCCGACGCGGACGAGTTGGACAGACCGGTGGAGCCGTACATCCCGGACGAATCCGATGAAGCCGAAGAATCCGAAGAACCTGATGGATCGGATGAGGCGGACGAATCGGATGAACCGCCGCCCAGCACACCGGTGTCGATGTCGTCCGAGCCCGAGGCCTCGGTCAGCCCCGAGGTCAGTCCGCAGGTGTGGAAGGCGCCGACGCCCTTGGCGTCGAGGATCTTCTCGGCGACGGCTATCTGCTGGTTGCGGCTGGCGAGGTCGGGCCTGGAGGCGTAGTCGAGGCCGCCGTACTTGTCCCAGTCGTCCTGGCTCAGCTTCAGGCCGCCGTAGAAACCGCTGCCGTCGTTCTGGCTCCAGGCGCCGTCGGTCTCGCACTGCGCCACCTTGTCCCACGCGGTGCCGTCGGCCGCGTTCGCGGCGGAGGCGCCGAGGAGCGGGATGGCGATGGCGGAGCCGGTCACTCCGGCGGCGACGATGATGGCCGGGGCCTGGCGGGGGCGACGGTGTCGACCGTTCCCGGAGAGCATGCAGGAGCCTTTCGCGAGACAGCGCTGAGCGGCGCGGCGCATGATGCTGGGCACCGCGCTGGTGGGTGAAGGTATCGGCTGACGATCACTTGTCACAAGTTAATGCCGCGCAGATCACGTGAAGATCACATAGTTGAAAGCGTGTCATCTTTGACCGGTTCCCTGCGGCGGCACGGTCGCCGGCCGTCCGGTTACCGTCGTGGGGTGAACCTCCCGAACGCCGCCCCCGAACTCTTCAGCCGGGAGTTCGCCGACGACCCGTACCCGGCCTACGCCTGGCTGCGCGAGCACTCCCCCGTCCACTGGACGACGCTGCCCAGCGGGGTCGAGGCGTGGCTGGTCACCCGCTACGACGACGCTCGTCAGGCGCTGGCCGACGGGCGGCTGTCGAAGAACCCCGACCATCACGCCGAGGACGCGCAGGGCAAGAGCAGGACCGGCATCCCGGGCGAGCGCAGCGCCAATCTGATGACGCATCTGCTCAACATCGACCCGCCGGACCACACCCGGCTGCGCCGGCTCGTCTCCAAGGCGTTCACCCCGCGGCGGGTGGCGGAATTCACGCCACGCGTGCAGGAGTTGACGGACGATCTCATCGACCGGTTCGCGCCGCGCGGCGAGGCCGATCTGATCCATGAGTTCGCCTTCCCCCTCCCGATCTACGCCATCTGCGACCTGCTCGGCGTCCCACGCGAGGACCAGGACGACTTCCGCGACTGGGCGGGCATGATGATCCGGCACGGCGGGGGGCCGCGCGGCGGGGTCGCCCGTTCGGTGAAGAAGATCCGTGACTATCTCACCGAGTTGATCCACCGCAAGCGCGGCGACCTCGGCGACGACCTGATCTCGGGGCTCATCCGCGCCTCCGACCACGGCGAGCACCTCACCGAGAACGAGGCCGCCGCGATGTGCTTCGTGCTTCTCTTCGCCGGCTTCGAGACCACCATCAATCTCATCGGCAACGGGACGTACGCGCTGCTGCGCAACCCCGTGCAGCGGGCCCGGCTCCAGGAGTCGCTGCGGCGCGGGGAGAGCGCGCTGCTCGACACCGCCGTGGAGGAACTGCTCCGCTACGACGGCCCGGTGGAACTGGCGACCTGGCGCTTCGCCACCGAGCCCCTCACCGTCGGCGGGCAGCGCATCGCCACCGGCGACCCCGTCCTGGTCGTACTGGCCGCGGCCGACCGCGACCCCGCGCGCTTCCCGGAGCCCGACACGCTCGACCTCTCCCGCCGGGACAACCAGCACCTCGGCTACGGCCACGGCATCCACTACTGCCTCGGCGCTCCCCTGGCCCGCCTCGAAGGCCGCACCGCACTGGAGACCCTGCTGCGCCGCCTGCCCGACCTCGAACTCGCCGCAGACCCAGCCGACCTGCGCCGCCGCGGCGGCCTCATCATGCGCGGCCTACGAGACCTGCCGGTCCGCTTCACCCCGACCTGACCGGGATTTGTCGGCGACGGCTGAGCGGTTGTCGCTTGCGGCACCCAAGCCGTCGCCGTCGGCGGCGCTCCAGCGGTCGTCGCCGTGGCCGGCAGCCGGTCAGTCGCCGGCGGCAGCCGAGTCGTTGTCGCCTGCGGCACTCAGCGATCGGCGTCGGCGGCAGTCAAGCGACAGTCACCGCCGCCACCGGCCGATCAGTCGACGACGGCAGCCATGTGGTCGTCGCCCGCGGCGCCCAAGCCATCGCCGACGGGCGCCGAGCGGTCGTCGCCCGCGGCGCCCAAGCGATCGCCATCGCCGCCACCGCCACCGGCACCGGCACCGGCACCGGCACCCAAGCGTTCACCGCCACCGCCAACGGCCGATCCGTCACAGGCCGCAGCCGAGCAGTTGTCGCCCACGGCGCCCAAACCGTCACCCCCACCGGCACCCAAGCGATCGCCGCCACCGCCAACAGCCGATCAACCGCCCGCAGCAGCCAAGTACCTGTCGCCCCCGGCGCTCACCATCGCCACCGCCAACACCAATTAACCGCCGGCAGCAGCCGGGCCCCCCTCCTCCGTCCGTATGATCGCGTCGCGGTAGGCGCGGGCCGCTGCGCGTAGGGCCGTTTCCGGGTCCACTCCCTCGGTCTCGGCGCGAATGGCCAGGGCGAGGAGTTCGTAGCCGATGCCCTCGGCGGGGGGCAGGGGGACGTCGAGGTTGGCCGTTCGGGCCCGGGACGCGAGCTTGGCGGCGAGGGCCAGGCCCGGCTGGCCCAGTGGGACGCCCTCGGTGACCGAGGTGCGCTGCTTCTCGACGGCCTTGGTGCGCAGCCAGTGCTCCTTGACCTCCTCGGGCGTCGAGGCGGTCGCGTCGCCGAAGACATGCGGGTGGCGGTGGATGAGCTTGGCGACGATCCCGGCGGCCACGTCGTCCACCGAGAAGGGGGCGTCCGGGTCGTCCTCGGCTATGCGGGCGTGGAAGATCACCTGGAGCAGGACGTCGCCCAGCTCCTCGCGCAGCTCGTCGCGGTCGCCGTCCTCGATCGCCTCGACGAGTTCGTACGCCTCCTCGATGCCGTACTTCGCCAGGCCCTTGTGGGTCTGCTGGGAGGACCACGGGCACTCGACGCGGATCCGGTCCATGACCTGGACGAGGTCCAGGAGCCGGGCGCCCGGGAGGTCGTAGGAGGCGGGCAGCAGCTCCAGTTCCGGCATCTGCACGCGTCCGGAGCCGGCGAGACGGGCCAGGCCGTCGGTGAGCGCCGGCTCGCCCTCGCCGGTCGCCACGACCACGACGGTGTGTCCGCCGGCGCACAGGGCGACCAGCTCCTCGGCCGTGGGCGAGGTCTCGTCCACGGCGGTGCCGGCCTCGCGCAGATACGGCAGCTGCGGGTGGGCCCCGTCCGCGCACAGCACCCGGTCGGCGGCGTGCAGCGCCTGCCAGGCCGGCCAGGACAGCAGGCCGGGCGCGACGCGATGGCTGGTGGTGAGCAGGACGATGCGGCCGGGGGCCTCTTCGGGGCTGGTTGCGTTCACGATCCGAACGTAACTCACGGCGCCGACCGCCCCGGAAGTTATCCACAGGCCGGCCGGCACCCGCCGTACCGTTACGCCCGGCGCGTCACCGTCACGTAGGCCCGGCGCGTCACCGTCATGCCGACTGCTGCGTCCCCGACGACGTGACCTCGCGCACCCACGGCGTCTTGGCGTCGACGCGGCTGCTCTTCTGGACGTCCCAGGCGCCGTAGCGCGGGTTCAGGTCGACCTTGAGTTCCTTGGACGCCTTGGACAGGGCGTTCCAGAAGGCCGGCTTGCTGGTGTCGGTGCCGAGGCTCTGGGCGAGCTTCTGCGCCTCCAGCTGAAGGCGCAGATTGTCGTCGAGGCGCCGCGGGGCGACGCCGTACTGCTGCAGCCAGGCCGTCTCGAGGGCCTTGGAGCCGCCGACCTGCTGCTCCAGGCCGGTGCGCATCTGCTGGATCTCCTTGGGGGTGACCTTGATGTCCGCGTCCTGGGCGGCCCGGTGCAGCACCCGGTCGAGGACCAGGCTGTGCAGGGTGTCGCGGGTCAGGGTGCCGGTCTGTGCGACGGCCTGCTGGTACTGCGCCTCGTCCTTCACGGCCGCGCGCTGCGCCGAGCGCACCTCTTTCACCCGGTTCTCCAGCTGCGCCACGGTGATCCGCTGCCCGCCGACGACGGCGGCCGCGCCGGGATGCGCGTCGCTTCCACAGGCGGTGAGCAGGGGTGCCGCCGCGGCGATCGCGGCGGTGAGGACGAGCGCGGTGCGACGGCGGCGGTGCAAGGAAGCCTCCCGGGGAGCTTGTGCGACGGAGCACAAAGTCTTGCGGTGATCGATGGTATGCAGCGGCCAAGCTCTGGCCAACCCATTCGACCAACGATTCACCACGACTTCGGGCACCGCCGCGCCTCGCACCCGCCCCACGCGACCAGCCGCACGAGCGACCCGCCGCACGAGCGACCCGCCGCACGCACAACCCGCCGCACGCGTCATGTGCCGCACGCGCGCGTGCGGGCCGTCAGCCCGTGATGGCCACCGGCCCGTCCCAGGCGTCCCGGTCCACGGTGATCGTGTGACCGCCGCGCGTCTCCTTGCTGTTGACCATGTACTGGTGGCCGCGGCTGTGCGAGGTGAACTGCGTCTTGCCGAACGGCCAGTCCGTGGTCGTGGTGTTCTTCTTGTCCCACAGCGCGTACCAGAGGTTGCCCGGCAGGTCGGTCCTGTCCTTGGCGTTCGCGACGGCCTTCGCGCTGGAGCTGGTGAAGCCGTAGTAGCCCGCGCGGTACACCTTGGCGTGCAGTTCCTTGTCGAAGGCGCGGACGTAGCCGAGCACGGCGTTGTTGCACGAGGTGTTCGTGATGTCGTACGACTCCATGTCGAGGTAGATCGGGCTGCCGGCCTTCATGCCGAGCGCCTTGGCCTTGGACACGGCGTCGTCCGCGTCGGCCTTGCCGAGCGAGGCGGCGGTGGACGCGGTGAGCTTCTCCGGGTTGGAGCCGGACTGGCAGGGCGGCTGGGCGCCGACGTAGATCGGGACGAGCTTCCAGCCGACCGCGCTGACCGACTTCACCCAGGAGGCGGTGAGGTTGGGCTGGGAGCAGCCGCGGTTCCTGCCGCCGACGTAGACGGCGGCGGCGCCGTAGAAGCCGGTGTGCCAGGCCTTCATCGCGGAGAGGGAGGGCGCGGTGCAGGTGTCGAAAACGCGCCCTGTGTACGTCTTCTGCGCGGGCCAGGTGGTGGCGGCCATGGACGTCTGGGCGGCGAGGCCGGCTCCGGCGACGACGGCGGCCCCTGCGACGGCCCATGTGATGTGTCTGCGCTTCTTGGACTGCTTGTGACCGGCCATGAATACCCCACCCCTGGTTGTGCCTTGCGCGGCGAAAAGGAACCGCAACGTATCCCGCGCCGATCATGCGTTCGGGAAACACAAACCCCTGGAGATCACAAAAGTCCCCCAGGGATCGGCAAAGACTAGCCGCGCACCTGTCCCAGCCACTGCAGGGTGCGGCGGATCTCGGTCGCCAGGGGGTGGCCGGGGCCGCGCAGCCGCTCCACGTCGATGAGCAGCCGGGCGAGGGTGTCGTGGGCGGCGGGGCGGTCGCCGAGGGCGAGCAGGAGGTGGCCGATGCGGCGGCGGACGTCGTGGGAGAGCCCGGGGTCGCCGGCCACGTACTGGTTCTCGTAGTACGGCAGCAGTGCGCGGTACTCGGCGAGGGCCGCGGCCGGGTCGCCGAGTTGTTCCAGGCACTGGGCGGCCTCGTAGCGGAAGCGCAGCGACTGGGGGTCGGCCTGGCCGGCCTCGGCAGCGCGTTCGTCGGCGAGGCGGCGCAGTTCGGGCAGTGCGCGCCGGTACTGGCCGTCGTCCATGAGGGTCGCCGCGTACTGCTTGCGCAGTGTGCGCACCACCGGGGAGTGCTCGCCGTGCTGTTCGGCGGCGGCGGGCAGGATCGCGCCGAGGATGTCGACGGCCTGGGTGATGCGGCCCTCCCCGAGGAGGCGCTTGACGTCGTCGACGGCGCGGACGACATCGGGTTTCTCCGCCTTCTCGACGCCCTGCGCGGCCGGGGCGGGCTGCGGCGCGGGCGTGCGGGCGCGGTCCGGCCAGGGGGCGTGCGGGCGCACGAAGGGGCGGGTGGGGTCGAGGGGGCCTCCGGTGGGCATCCCGCGCGCGGGCAGGAGCAGCGCCAGGTGTTCGTACACCTCCTGCGCGGAGGCCGGGCGGTGCTGCGGGTCCTTCGCGAGCAGGCGCAGCACGAGCGCTTCGAGGGCTTCGGGGACCTCGGGGCGGATACGGCGCACCGGGACCGGCGGTTCGTACAGGTGCCGGTGCAGCACGCCGAGCGCGGTGGAGCCCGCGAACGGGACGTCGCCGCTGAGGAGTTCGTGGAGCAGCACACCGAGCGCGTACAGGTCGGTGTACGGGCCGACCGCGCCGCCCATCGCCTGCTCGGGCGCCATGTAGGCGGGCGAGCCGATGGGTGAGCCGGTGTGGGTCAGGCGTGTGGTGTCGGTGTCCATCACGGAGGCGACGCCGAGGTCGAGGACGGTGACCGTGCCGTCCTGCTTGACCATCACGTTCCTCGGCTTGAGGTCGCGGTGCACGATCGGCACCGCGTGCACGGCGCTGAGCACGGCGCACAGCTGCGCGGCGACCGCGACCGCCCACTGCCAGGGGTAGGGGTCGTGCTCGGCGAGATGGTCGGAGAGGTCGGCGCCGTCGACGTACTGCATGACGAGGAACAGCTCCTCGCCCTCGCTGCCCGCGTCGTGCACCGTGACGAGCCCCGGGTGGTCGACCTGTGCGGTCACCCGGCACTCGCGCACGAACCGGCGGCGCAGTTCCTCGGCCTCCTGCCCGGCCACCTTGTCGGGGCGCAGCAGCTTCACCGCCACGCGCCGGTCGAGCCGCTTGTCGTACGCCGTCCAGACCTGTCCCATGCCGCCCTGTCCGATGAGCGTGGACAGCTCGTAGCGGCCGGCGACGACACGTCCTGCCGCCACGGTCACCTTCCGCCCTCGTGGTTGCCGTCGGGCCGGCCCGGGTGCCGGCGCAGGTAGTCGCTGAGCTCGTCGAGTTCGGCGCGCACCTGGTCGATGCGAACGGGCGCGGGACGCTGCGGCGGGGGCGGCACGGGGGTGGCGGGCGCGGGGGCGGGCATGGGTGTCACCGGCGTCTGCGGAAGGGTCGCGGCGTACGGCGACGGGGGCTGCGGGTAGCCGTAGCCCATGCCGGGGGCCGGGGGCAGCGGATGGGCCGTGGGGTGGGGCCGGTAGTGGCGTATGTCCGTGTACAGGAAGTACCCGGTGCAGGCGGCGGCGTTGAGGAGCAGGATGCTCATCCCGATGTTGCCGTTCACCGTGCTGAAGTCGTCGGTGTTGTCGGTGGCGAGGAAGCCGAAACTCACGCCGAGGACCGCCAGCGAGCCGCCGAAGATCCACCAGTCCGAGCCCTTGCGGGTCACGATCGCCGCGCGCAGCGTCGCCACCCAGGCCAGGAAGCCGATGCTGAGGATCGGCAGCGCCGCGAAGATCACGCGCAGCAGGACCAACACCCCTGTCGAGGGTCGACGCGGCGGGGGCGGGGCGTAGCCGTGGCCCTGCATGGCTGCTCCTGGAGACCTGATGGGACGAACGTGGATGCCGAGTCCGAGCGTATAGGCCGACAACGACAACGGGTCACGGGTTGTACCGAACCGTTGTCCTGATCAGCCCGGTGCCACCGTCCCGTCCGTCAGCCCGTCGTACATTCCGCGCACGAGCTGCTCCCCGAGCCGGCCCGCGTGCCGCAGGGCGCGCTCGAAGTCGTCGAGGGCGCGGAAGCGGGCGCCGTAGCGCCGCTGTTCGTCCAGCGGGAGCCGCGGGAGCTGCAGGCGGCGCACGTCGAGCCGGGTGGCCGTGGACGCATAGCTGCTGGCCTGGCGGTTGTTGGCGGTGCCGCGCAGGAACCCGGCGAGGAACCAGGGGTCCAGGGCCGCGGGATCGGGGCGCAGGAGCACGAGGTTGCGCCCCAGGGCGGCGCCGGCAGTCGCGTCGTCGATGACGCGCGCCACCGAACCCCCGCCGAGCACCGGCACGACGATGTCGCCCGGTTCGGTCAGCACGGCCTCCTCGTCGCTCTCCGGCAGGGTGCCGGAGGGCGCGGTGCCGGCGAGGACGTCGTGGTCGGTGAGGACGGGCACGCGCGCGTGGCCGCCGTTTCCGCCGGTGCGCAGCACCAGGGCTCCCCCGCGCGCGAGTTCGCCCACCGTGGTCAGCGGCCAGCGCGCGGGCCGGCCGGCCTCCACGGGCGGCGGGGTGAGGTCGGCGGTCAGCCGCAGCGTCTCGCCGAGGCGTTCGCGTACGTCGGTGAGCGCGCCCGCGCCGTCGGCCGCGGCCGGGGGCGGCAGGTGCCGGGCCGGGGCGAGGTCGACGTCGTCGTCGAGGAGGTCGATCACGGGCACGGCGCGGGCCAGACCCGGGCGTTCCTCGAACGTGCCCCCGCGCGCGGGGGGCCGCCGGTCGTACGCCTGCCAGGCGTCCAGGACGCTTCCACGCACGGCCCGCCAGTCGGGCCCGCCGCGCCCCTCGGTGGCGTACTGCCCGGTGTCCACGAGCAGCAACTCCGGCTGCGCGGGCGCCTTGTCGGGCCGGCGCAGCACCCAGAGGTGGAGCGGGATGTTGTACGGGGGTGCCGCGCCGACGGGCAGGGCCACGACGGCACGCAGCGCGCCGCGGCGCAGCAGGTCGGCGCGGATGCGGCGGCCCGAGCGCCGGGAGGCGGCGGCGGGCGGCATCAGCAGGACGGCGCTGCCGCCGTCCTTCAGGCGGGCGAGCGCGTGCTGCACCCAGGCCAGCTCGGACTCGTTGCGGGCCGGGAAGCCGTACTCCCAGCGGGGGTCGTAGGCGAGTTCGTCGTGGCCCCAGTTGCGCTCGTTGAAGGGCGGGTGGCACAGGACGGCGTCGGCGCGCAGTCCGGGGTGCGCGTCGGCGCGCAGGGTGTCGCCCGCGCCGGCGTGCACGGCGGCCGGGGTGTGCAGGGCGAGCCGGAGCGCGGTGAGCGCGGCGAGTTCGGGGGCGCTGTCCTGCACGTAGAGCTCCTGGTCGGGGCGGGGCGCGACGGCGCGCAGCAGGGCGCCGGTGCCGCAGGCGGGGTCCAGGAGGGTGCGCGCGGGACCCGCGAGGTCGGCCATGAGCCCGGCGAGTTCGGCGGGGGTGAGCGTGTACTGGCGCGGGTTGGCGTCGAGATGCCGGCCGAGCAGGAACTCGAAGGCCTGGCGGGCGCCCGTCTCGGCGGCGAGTTCGGCGGCACCGCGCAGCAGCGGGGCGGAGGCCAGGAGTTGGGAGCTCGCGGGGGCGTGCACGGCGGGCGCGGCGTTCACAGTGGGCGCGGCGTGCACAGCGGGCTCCGCCGCCGCGGACGCGGCCCCCCTCCCGGAAGCCGGCTCCCCTCCAGCGGCCCTCCCCTCCCCGAACCGTGGCGCCAGCACCTCGTCCAGGGCCTTCGGCAGCAGTTCGGCCAGTCGTTCGTCCGTCCCGGCGCTCACCTCCAGCCACACGGTGGGGCGGGCGTGGATGAGCAGCAGGACGCAGCCGGCGTGGGTGAGCGCCGTGACGGGGCCCTCGGGGTGTCCGGCGAGCTGCTGCCAGACGCGTTCACGCAGTGGGACCTCGGCGAGTTTGCCCTGCTCGCGCAGCCAGGCCTCGACCTCGGCGAGCGCGAAGGACGGGCTGGTCTCGGTGCCGCCGACCGGCTTGGGGAAGTCGGCGTGGCGGCGGCGCCAGTTGCTGACGGCGGCGCGGCCGACCCCGGCGAGCCGCGCGATCCCGGCGGCGGTCACCTCTGTCGCGTTGTCCTGCACCGGCGGCTCCCCTCGTCGTCCCCACCGTCTGTGGGGCGAGCATACCGACGCACGCAAGATCTACGGATTCACGCCCGTGTACGTACCCGCATCCGTGAACCGTGTTGACTCGGTTCACAAGCTCTGCTCTTATTGACCCAGCGAACGAGCGGTCGCCGAAGGGCGGCGGCCGCGGTTCAAGGGGGGAACACGTCATGGGCATGAAGGGCAAGATCGCGCTGGGCGCCGTCGTGGGGGTCGTAGTCATCGGTGTCGCGTCGACGCACGGCGGCAACGGATCGAGCGACGGAGGCTCCGGCTCCGGCAAGGACTCCTCGGCGTCCGCCCACCACAGCTCCGGCGGCTCCAAGGCGGCCGCCACCAAGAAGAAGGCCGCGTTCGCCGGCGACGGCGACTTCCGGGTCGGCTCGGACATCAAGCCCGGCACCTACCGCACCACCGGCAACTCCGACGGCATGTGCTACTGGGAGCGCGCCAAGGACGCCAAGGGCGAGATGAACTCGATCATCGCCAACGACAATGTGAGCGGCACCAGTTACGTCACCGTCAAGGCCACCGACAGGTACTTCAAGTCCAACGGCTGCAAGGACTGGGAGGCCGTGGACACCAAGGCCAAGGGCACGCCCGCGACCGGGATGGCCGGCGACGGCGGCATGTTCCGGGTCGGCGCCGACATCGCGCCGGGCACCTACCGCTCCACGGGCAACTCCGACGGCACCTGCTACTGGGAGCGGGCCAAGGACGCCGGGCACTCGCTCGGCTCGATCATCGCGAACAACAACGCGACCGGCACGGCCGTCGTCACGATCAGTTCCTCGGACGCCTACTTCAAGACGACCGGCTGCCAGGACTGGAAGAAGACCGGCTGACCACCGCCGGCACCACCACACTCACCCTCACCCACCGAGGAATCTCCATGCGTCGCACCGCACTTGCCGCCGCCTGCCTGCTCGCCGCGGCCACCACAGGACTCGTCGGCTGCCAGTCCGGCAAGGACACGGCCGACGGCACGGCGGACGGCAAGGTGTCCGCCACGGCCGCCGCGAGCAGGCCCAAGGACCCCTTCGCCGGCCTGAGCGCCGACGAGATCGGCGACCGGGCCATGAAGGCCACCACCGAAGCCTCCTCGCTCCGGATGAAGGGCACCATCCAGGACGACGAGAGCGACGGCACGATCCGGATCGACATGGCCCTGGACAAGAAGAACGAGTGCGCCGGCACGCTCGGCATGGGCACACAGGGCAAGGCCGACCTGATCAAGACCGGCGACACCGTCTACATGAAGTACGACGAGGCGTTCCTGCGGGAGCAGAGCAAGGGCGAGTCCGCTGCCGACACCGACGCGGCCGTGACCATGCTGGCCGGGAAGTGGACCAAGATGTCCGCCAAGGGCTCGGACGCCAAGGACATCGCGGGCTTCTGCGACCTCGACTCGGTGCTCGGCGGCGCCGAGGACGTCGGCTCGGACGGCTCCTCGGGGAGCACGGACGCCCCCACGGCGACCCGGGCCGGCACGGCCAAGGTCGACGGCAGCACGGCGGCCGTCCTGAAGGTCAAGGACGGCAAGGAGCGCTACACGATGTACGTCGCCACCGAGGGCAAGCCGTACCTGCTGCGGCTGGACAGCACCGCGAAGGACCCGGGCTCGATCACCTTCGGCGACTTCGACGAGCCGGTCCCGGCGCAGAAGCCCGCCGGGAAGATCCTGGACCTGGACGCCCTGGGCGGCTGAACCGCCCGACACTCCTCAAGGACGTGCCGCGGCTCACGCGGAGGGGCCGCGGTTCAGTCCGCGTGGAAGCGGGAGGGTGCGTTCGTCGGATTGCCGCCGGAGGGCAGCTTCTGTCCGGGGCAGCTCCTGAGGACCTTCTCCATCGCGGCCTTCTCCGCGGCGGTCACCCACAGCCCGTACTTCTTCTTCACGGCGACCTGCGCGGAGACATAGGTGCACCTGAAGGCCTTGTTCGGCGGCAGCCAGGTCGCGGTGTCGCCGTCGCCCTTGGAGCGATTGGTGCCGGCGTCGACGCTGAGGAGGTTGAGCGGGTCGTTGGCCAGGGCTATGCGCTTGCTCGCGTCCCAGTACTTCGCGCCCTTCTGCCAGGCGTCGGAGAGGGCGACCATGTGGTCGATGTCGACCTGGCTGCGGCCGCGCCGGTAGGTCACCTTCTTGCCCGAGTACGGGTCCGACTCCAGGACGCCGTAGGAGACCTTGCAGGTCCCGCCGGTGAACCTCACGTCCTTCAGGTCCCGTTTGAGGATGTCGTCGCGGGTGTCGCAGCTGTTGGAGTCGGTGTCCGCCCAGGCGGTGCCGAACCTGTCGCGGGCGTATCCCGTCTTCGGCGCCCGCCCCTTCACCGTCAGCGACTCGGCCGCCGTGAGGGCGGCGCCCCCGCCACCGCCGGTCTGCTCCGGTCCGCCGGAGCCCGTCTTCGTCTCCGCCTTGCATCCGGCCACGGCGAACACCAGCACGACGGCTGCCGCGACCCCACCCCTCAGACGCCTCACGGCGCACCCTCCCCCTGCCAACGGGATCCGCCCCTGCCGGGCGTCTTCCCTGTGTACGACTCGCGCACACGGTAGCGACAGGGCGCACGGAGTCACGCACGAGGTCCAGACCACTTCGGGCTTAAGTGGTCGATTCGCGCAATCCGGTCGTACTGTCGAGGGTGAGCTACTCCGGAAGGAGCTCTGGATGGGCATCTTCGACAGGTTCAAGAGCAACCGCCAGATGCAGGACAAGGCCAAGAAGGCCTCCGACATGGCGGAGAAGAAGGTCAACGAGAGGACCGGCAACAAGTACGAGAGCCAGGTCGACGACGCACAGCAGAACATCGAGGGCCGGATGGGCATGGACCGGGACAAGCCGGAACAGCCGTAGGACGGACGCGACTACAGGCAGAGAAAGGCCGTCCGCGCGGGGCACCGGCTCGCGCGGACGGCCTTGCCCTGAGGGCGGTCCGGTCTACGACCCCAGGATCGACGTCAGGAACTCGCCGACCCAGCCCAGCAGTTCGCGTCCGACCAGCGGCTTGCCGCCCACCTTCGCGGTCTTCGGGCGCGGTACGAGCACCTGGTGCGCGGCCGGCTTGATGACGACGCCGGGGTACAGCCGCTTGACCCGCAGCTCCTGGGACTCGCGCAACTCCACCGGCGCGAAGCGGATGTTGCTGCCCTGCAGGACGATCTCGCCGACGCCGCACGCACGCGCGAGCATCCGCAGGCCCGCCACCAGGAGCAGGTTCTCCACCGGCTCGGGCAGCTTGCCGTAGCGGTCGACGAGTTCCTCGCGCACCGACTTGACGTCCTCCTCCGTGTTGGCGGAGGCGATGGCGCGGTAGGCCTGCAGGCGCAGGCGCTCGCCGGGGGCGTAGTCGTGCGGGACGTGCGCGTCGACCGGGAGCTCGATCTTGACCTCCAGCGGCGGCTCCTCCTCCACCCCGCCGTCCAGGGAGGCGCGGTAGTCGGCCACGGCCTCGCCGACCATGCGGACGTACAGGTCGAAGCCGACGCCCGCGATGTGGCCGGACTGCTCGCCGCCGAGGAGGTTGCCGGCGCCGCGGATCTCCAGATCCTTCATCGCGACGTACATGCCCGCGCCCATCTCGGTGTGCTGGGCGATGGTGGCCAGCCGCTCGTGGGCGGTCTCCGTCAGCGGCTTCTCCGGCGGGTAGAGGAAGTAGGCGTAGCCGCGCTCGCGGCCGCGGCCCACCCGGCCGCGCAGCTGGTGCAGCTGCGAGAGGCCGAAGTTGTCGCCGCGCTCCACGATCAGGGTGTTGGCGTTGGAGATGTCGATGCCGGACTCGACGATCGTGGTCGAGACGAGGACGTCGAACCTCTTCTCCCAGAAGTCGACGACGACCTGCTCCAGCGCCGACTCCGACATCTGGCCGTGGGCCGTCGCGATGCGCGCCTCGGGGACGATCTCGCGCAGCCGGGAGGCCGCCCGGTCGATCGACTCGACCCGGTTGTGGATGTAGAAGACCTGGCCCTCGCGCAGCAGTTCACGGCGGATCGCGGCGCCGATCTGCTTCTCCTCGTACGGTCCGACGAAGGTGAGGACCGGGTGGCGCTCCTCGGGCGGGGTGGTGATGGTCGACATCTCGCGGATGCCGGTGACTGCCATCTCCAGGGTCCTGGGGATCGGGGTCGCGGACATCGTCAGTACGTCGACGTTGGCGCGCAGCTTCTTCAGCTGCTCCTTGTGCTCGACACCGAAGCGCTGCTCCTCGTCGACGATGACCAGGCCCAGGTCCTTGAACTTGGTCTCGGAGGAGAACAGCCGGTGGGTGCCGATGACGACGTCCACCGAGCCCTCGCGCAGCCCCTCCAGCACGGCCTTGGCCTCGGTGTCCGTCTGGAAGCGGCTCAACGCCCGCACGTTGACCGGGAATTGGGAGTAGCGCTCGGAGAACGTGCTGAAGTGCTGCTGCACCAGCAGGGTGGTGGGCACCAGGACCGCCACCTGCTTGCCGTCCTGGACCGCCTTGAAGGCGGCGCGCACCGCGATCTCCGTCTTGCCGTAGCCGACGTCGCCGCAGATCAGGCGGTCCATCGGGACCGACTTCTCCATGTCGTCCTTGACCTCGGCGATGGTGGTGAGCTGGTCGGGCGTCTCCACGTACGGGAAGGCGTCCTCCAGCTCGCGCTGCCAGGGGGTGTCCGGGCCGAAGGTGTAACCGGGCGCCGCCATGCGCGCGCTGTACAGCTTGATGAGGTCGGCCGCGATCTCCTTGACGGCCTTCTTGGCGCGCGCCTTGGTCTTGGTCCAGTCGGCGCCGCCCAGCCGGTGCAGGGTGGGCGCCTCCCCGCCGACGTACTTGGTGATCTGCTCCAGCTGGTCGGTGGGGATGTAGAGACGGTCGCCGGGCTGGCCGCGCTTGGCGGGGGCGTACTCGACGACCAGGTACTCGCGGGTGGCGCCCTGCACGGTGCGCTGCACCATCTCGATGTAGCGGCCCACGCCGTGCTGCTCGTGGACGATGTAGTCGCCCGCCTCCAGGGTGAGCGGGTCGATGCTCTTGCGGCGGCGGGCCGGCATCCGGGCGCCGTCCTTGCCGGCCGCCTTCTGCCCGGACAGGTCGGTCTCGGTCAGCACCGCGAGCTTGAGGGCCGGGTCCACGAAGCCGTACTCGATGGAACCGCACGCCACGTGCACGACGGACGGGGAGATGGCGCCCAGCTCGGCGTCCAGGCGGGCGGCGATGCCCTCGCTGCCGAGGACCTCGACCGTGCGGGCGGCAGGGCCGTGGGCCTCGGTGACGTAGACCGTGCGCCAGCCGTCGGCGAGCCAGCCCTTGGTGTCGGCGAGGGCCTTGGCGGTGTCGCCGCGGTAGGTCTCGGGGGCGTGCATGCCGAGCTTGAGGGTGTCCGCCTCCAGCTCCAGGTCGGCGGCGAAGGGCGAGACCGACCACCACATCATGTCCAGCTCGCGCGCCCTGTCCCGCACGTCCGCGATGGACCACAGGGAAGCCGCGTCGACGTCGATGGGGGCCTCGCCGCCGCCCGCGGTGGCGGCCCAGGATGCCTGCAGGAACTCCTGCGAGGTGGCCACCAGGTCCGCGGCGCGCGTACGGACCCGCTCCGGGTCGCACACGAGAGCCATGGCGCCCTTGGGCAGCACGTCGAGGAGCAGCTCCATGTCGTCGACCAGCACAGGGGCCAGGGACTCCATGCCCTCGACAGCGATGCCCTCGGCGATCCTGCCGAGCAGTTCGCCCAGCTCCGGGTGCTCCTCGGCGAGGGCACGCGCACGTGCGCGGACGTCGTCCGTCAGCAGCAGTTCGCGGCAGGGCGGCGCCCACAGGCCGTGTTCGGCGACCTCCAGGGAGCGCTGGTCGGCGACCTTGAAGTAGCGGATCTCCTCGATGTCGTCGCCCCAGAACTCCACCCGCAGGGGGTGTTCCTCGGTGGGCGGGAAGACGTCGAGGATGCCGCCCCGGACGGCGAACTCGCCACGCTTCTCCACCAGCTCCACGCGCGCGTACGCGGCGGCGGCGAGGGCTTCCACGACGTCGTTCAGATCGGCGGTCCGGCCGGTGCGCAGGGCGACCGGCTCCAGGTCGCCCAGGCCCTTGACCTGGGGCTGCAGCACGGACCGCACGGGCGCCACGACGACGGAGACGGGGCCGGTCTCGGGGTCGTCGGGGCTGGGGTGGGCCAGGCGGCGCAGCACCGCGAGGCGGCGGCCCACGGTGTCGCTGCGGGGGCTCAGGCGCTCGTGCGGCAGGGTCTCCCAGGACGGGAACTCGACCACGCCGTCCGACGGCAGCAGGGTCCTGAGGGCCGCCGCGAGGTCCTCCGCCTCCCGGCCGGTCGCCGTCACCGCGAGCACGGGGCGGCCGGTCTCGCGGGCCATCGCGGCCACCGCGAAGGGGCGGGCCGCCGGGGGGCCGACCAGGTCGACGTGCATGCGGTTGCCGTCCTCCGCAGCCTTGACGGCTTCCGCGAGGGCGGGGTCCTTGACGACGGCGTCGAGCAGACCGTGCAGGCTCATTTGGCGGCTTTCATCCGGGGGCGGGCACCACGAACCGCCCGACACGCGCTGCGGGCCGGGGGTCCCTCCAGCGTACGACGCACCGCGCGAGGGTGCGGTGCCTGTGGAAAACGACGATCAAAGCGGGCTTGGCGCCGTCGCGCCACAGACAAAAGCGGGCTTGGCGCCATCCGCCACAAACAAACCCGACGCACGAACAAAACCCGGCGCCGAGGAGTCCCCCAAGACTCCCCGGCGCCGGGCCGTCCCCCGCAACCCCCGTCTGCGGTGGCCGTTCCCCCGTTCCCCTGCCCCCTATTCGGTGGCGATGGCGTTCAGGACGTTCATCCGGCCCGCCCGGAACGCCGGGATCAGGGCGGCGACCAGGCCCACCAGGGCGGAGCCGAGGAAGACCGTGATCAGGGTCGGCCAGGGGATCTCCAGAACCTTCAGGCCCTCCAGGGCGAGCAGCTTCTGGGCGGTGGCTCCCCAGCCCATGCCCAGGCCGAGGCCGAGCAGGGCGCCGAAGAGGGCGATGACCACCGACTCCATGCGGATCATGCGGCGCAGCTGGCGGCGGGAGAGACCGATCGCCCGCATCAGGCCGATCTCCCTGGTCCGCTCGACCACCGACAGGGCCAGGGTGTTCACCACACCCAGGATCGCGACGATGATCGCCAGCGCCAGCAGGCCGTAGATCATGTTCAGCAGCTGGCCGATCTGGTCCTTCAGCGCCTGCTTGTAGTCGGTCTGGTCGCGCACCTTGTACTGCGGGTAGTCGTGCAGCGCGGACTTCAGCGACTTGTACGCGGCGTCCTGCTGCCCGTCCTTGGCGGTGGCGAAGACCAGCTGGTCCAGCGGCATCTTGTCGGCGGGCACGTACTTGGCGAGCGTGGCGATGGAGGTGTACTTGGCGCCCGAGTCGATCACGACGTCGCTGCTGGTGATCGCCCGGACCGTCAGGTTCGCGGTCGCGCCGTCCTTGAACGCGATCCTGATCTTCGAGCCGAGGTGGATGCCGTGCGCCTTGGCGAACTTCTCGTGCACCGACATCGAGTTCGGCAGGTAGGCGTCCTTGAGGTTGCCGGCCACCGTCTTGGTGCGCAGGTCGGTGGCGTACGCCGGGTCGGCCGCCGTGATGTCGGTGTCCTTGAGCGTCCTGCCGTCGGGGGTGGTGTAGTCGCCCTCGTACGTCTTGTACTCGTCGACCCGCGCCAGGCCCGGTGTGCCCTTGACCGCCTTGACGGCCTGCGGGGTGACCAGCTGGCCGCTGTCGGACTGGATGATGAAGTCCGTGCCGACGGTCTTGTCGAGCTGGTCGGTGGCGGAGGCGACCATCGAGGAGCCGACCACGGAGAGGCAGGCGACCAGGGCGAGACCGATCATCAGGGCGGCGCCCGTGGCACCGGTGCGGCGCGGGTTGCGCAGCGCGTTGCGCTCGGCCATGCGGCCGACCGGACCGAACATGCGCAGCAGGACGGCGCCCAGGACGCGCACCACGCCGGCCACCAGGAGCGGGCCGATGACGACGAACCCGATCAGGGAGAGCACGACGCCCAGGCCGAGCCAGAGCGAACCGCCGCTCGCCTTGTCGGCGTTCGCGGCAAGGTAGAGGCTGTAGCCGCCGGCGCCGGTCAGCACGATGCCGATCAGGGCGCGGATGCGCCCGGCCTTCGCGTCGGCCGGGGCTCCGGCGTCGCGCAGGGCGGCCATCGGGGAGACCTTGCCGGCCCGGCGTGCGGGCAGGTAGGCGGCCAGGACGGTGACGACGACGCCGAGCAGGAGGCCGACGACCGGGGTGGTCCAGGCGACCGTCAGGTCGGTGGTCGACAGATGCATGCCCAGCTTGCCCATGAGCTTCATCAGCCCGACCGCGAGGCCGACGCCCGCGCCGACGCCCAGCACCGAGCCGAGGACGCCGAGCAGTGTCGCCTCGACCAGCACGGACCGGTTGACCTGCTTGCGGCTGGAGCCGATGGCCCGCATCAGGCCGATCTCGCGGGTGCGCTGGGCGACCAGCATCGAGAAGGTGTTGATGATCAGGAAGATGCCGACGAGGAAGGCGATCCCGGCGAAGCCGAGCATCGCGTACTTCATGACGTTCATGAAGCTCTCGACGTCCTTCTGGTTGGCGTCGGCGGTCTCCTTGGCGGTCTGCACCTTGTAGCCGGTGCCGAGGGCCGCGCGGACGTGCTGCTTCAGCTGCGGGTCGCTCACTCCGGAGGCGGCCGTGACGTTGACGTTCGTGTAGACGCCGGTCCTGCCCACCAGCGTCTGCTGCGCGGTCTTGGTGTCCAGGTAGAAGATGGCCGCGCCGGGGTTGGTGACCTGGAAGTCGGCGATGCCGGAGATCTTCGCGTGGTGCGTGCCGACCGCGCTGATCACACCGAGGTCGTCGCCGAGCTTCAGGTGGTGCTTGTCGGCGGTGTCGGCGTCCACCATCACCTGGCCGGGGCCCTTGGGCGCCGTACCGGAGGTGATCTTCATGGTGCGGGCGTCGTTGCCGTTCCAGCTGCCGACGATGGTCGGGCCGCCGCTGGTGGGCGAGAGGTTGTCCTTCTTGTGGTCGACGACGGTGACGGAGGTGGAGAAGACGGTCCCCTCCGCCGACTTCACGCCCTGCGCCGCGCGCACCTTGGCGAGCACGGAGGCCGGCATGACCGGCGGCCTGCCGTTGTCGGAGGTGGTCTCACCGCTGTCGGAGGCGCCCTTGGCGCTGACCGTGACATCGGACGAGGTCGCCTGGAACAGCTTGTCGAAGGTGGTGTTCATGGTGTCGGTGAACACCAGCGTCCCGCACACGAAGGCCACCGACAGCAGCACGGCGATCGCCGAGAGGGCCATGCGTCCCTTGTGCGCGAAGAAGTTGCGCATCGACGTCTTCAGGACGGTCATGACGTACGCCCCCGGGCGTCGAAGTCCTTCATGCGGTCCAGGACGGCCTCGGCGGTGGGCTTGTACATCTCGTCGACGATCCGGCCGTCGGCGAGGTACAGCACACGGTCCGCGTACGAGGCGGCGACCGGGTCGTGCGTGACCATCACGATGGTCTGTCCGAGCTCGTCGACGGAGCGCCGCAGGAAGCCCAACACCTCGGCGCCCGCACGGGAGTCCAGGTTTCCGGTGGGCTCGTCACCGAAGATGATCTCAGGCCGGGCGGCCAGCGCACGGGCCACGGCGACGCGCTGCTGCTGGCCGCCGGAGAGCTGGCTGGGCCGGTGCCTGAGCCGGTCGGAGAGCCCGACGGTGTCGACGACCCGCGCCAGCCACTGCTTGTCGGGCTTGCGCCCGGCGATGTCCATGGGCAGCGTGATGTTCTCCAGCGCGTTCAGCGTCGGCAGCAGGTTGAACGCCTGGAAGATGAACCCGATCCGGTCCCGGCGCAGCTGGGTGAGCTTCTTGTCCTTGAGCCCGGTGATCTCGGTCTCGTCCAGATAGATCTGACCGGAGGTCACGGTGTCGAGCCCGGCGAGGCAGTGCATCAGCGTGGACTTGCCGGACCCCGAGGGGCCCATGATCGCGGTGAACTGGCCACGGGCGATGTCCACGTCGACATGGTCGAGGGCGACGACGCGGGTCTCCCCGGACCCGTATGCCTTGACGACCTGTCGCGCTCGCGCGGCAACGGCCGTACGCCCTCCAGTGCCCCCGTGCCTGGGAATGGTCACGGCCGAAGTCATGGTTTGTCTCCTATGTCGGGCAGTGCGTGTGTCACTCGGATGTGGTTCGGATGTCGTTCGAACTGGTACGTCGATGAGTCTGGTCCCGGGAGGGGGTCCCGCGCGCTGGTGCCCAGCACCCTCTTCTACGGGGGAAAACCCCACCCCCGCCGGTTCGGTCAGCCGCCCCCCAGCGGCATAAAGCCAGGTTAAGGACGCCCGGCGCCCGTCTCGTCCTCCAGCGGTACGAACCCTCCCCGAGCCGTAGTACGGAGGAACCCCTAAGGGGTCTCCACCGACGGGTGGAGCCGGTCTAAGGGTTGGCTCCACCCACCCGCCCATCACCGTGCGCCCTGCCGCGGCGTGAGGTGCAAGTGGCACAGTTGTCCCGGCGGATGGATGCACGGGGAAGGAATCCGGTGGACCAGGGGGACACGGAGATACGGGCGTCGGTCGCGGACGAGCGATCGCCGGGCACCCCCGGACGGGGGGCTGTGGTCGCCGCGCTGATGCTGGCGACGGCGCTGCCCGCACTCGACGCCACCATCGTCTCGACGGCCGTACCGCAGATCGTCGGCGACCTCGGCGGCTTCTCCGTCTTCTCCTGGCTCTTCTCCGGCTATCTGCTCGCGGTCACGGTGACCCTCCCCGTCTACGGCAAGCTGTCCGACACCTTCGGCCGCAAGCCGGTCCTGGTCGCCGGCGCGTCCGTCTTCCTGCTCGGCTCGCTGCTGTGCGGTATGGCCTGGAGCATGGGCGCGCTGATCGCGTTCCGGATCGTGCAGGGCCTGGGCGGCGGGGCGTTGCAGGGCACCGTCCAGACGCTCGCCGCCGACCTCTACCCCCTCAGGGACCGCCCCCGGATCCAGGCCAGGCTGTCCACGGTGTGGGCGGTGTCGGCGGTGGCAGGACCCGGACTCGGCGGGATCCTGGCGGCCTACGCCGACTGGCGCTGGATCTTCCTGATCAACCTCCCCATCGGCGCACTGGCGTTGTGGCTGATCGTCCGTCATCTCCACGAGCCCGCACGGGAGTCGGCCGGTCGGCCCCGCATCGACTGGGCGGGCGCGCTGGCGGTGTTCGCCTGCGGCGGCGTCCTGCTGACCGCGCTGGTGCAGGGCGGGGTGGCCTGGCCCTGGCTGTCGGCGCCCTCAACGGCCTTGTTCGGTACGGGACTTGTGCTCGCCGTGGTTGTGGTCCTGGTGGAGCGCCGGGCGGCCGAGCCGATCATTCCCGGGTGGGTGTGGCGCCGCCGTACGATCGCGGCGGTGAATCTGGCGCTGGCCGCACTCGGGCTGCTGATGGTGGCGCCGAGCGTCTTCCTGCCGACGTATGCGCAGGCGGTGCTCGGCCTCGCGCCGGTGAGTGCCGGATTCGTGCTGTCCGTATGGACGTTGAGCTGGCCGGTGTCGGCGGCCCTGAGCCAGCACGTGTACCGCAGGATCGGCTTTCGCAACACGGCGATGCTAGGCATCGGGACGGCTGCGCTGATCCTGTTCGCCTTCCCCTTCCTGCCCTATCCCGGTGCCGCCTGGCAGCCGGCGCTGCTGATGCTGTGCCTCGGCGCCGCCCTCGGCGTCTTCCAGTTGCCGCTGATCGTGGGCGTGCAGTCGACGGTGCGGTGGTCGGAGCGGGGGACGGCGACGGCGTCCGTCCTGTTCTGCCGGCAGACAGGCCAGACGATCGGCGCCTCGGTCTTCGGCGCGGTCGCCAACGGCGTGCTCGCCTCCCGCCTCGGCGGCGCGGGCGACCTGGACTCGGTGACCCGGGGTCTGGATGCGGGCGCGGTGCCGGAGGCGACGCGGCGGGCGATCGCGGACGCGGTGCACTCGGTGTACGCGGGCGCGGGCTGCGCGGCCGCCGCGGCCTTCCTGGTCCTGCTCTTCCTCGCGCCCCGCCGCTTCCCCGTCCTCAAGGACTGACCGGGCTGCCCGGGCTGACCGGGCTGACCGGGCTGACCGCACCGACCGAACGGACCGACTGACCGTCAAAAGTCTGAGTTAACGCGGGTAACACCGCAGGTCAGTGAAGTAAGCGCGTACCGACCGACCAGTTTGGTGAAAACCTCGCGCCACGTCAGTACCGACGAGTAGCCTCCGCCGGACCGGCCCCGAGCCGCTCAAGGAGCACCGGTATGTCCTACGACCCGTCCCCGCATCCACCCCCGCGCCCCACCGTGTCGCCCGCGTACGACCTGACCTACCCCTGGCAACCGCCCCTGACCGACCCGCCGCAGGCCGCCCGGCGCCGGCCGGCCGAACCCGCCCTCGGGCACCACAGCGATCTGCGCATCCTGCGCAGCGCCTACCGCTGGCAGCGGCGCACCGCCACCCTCACCGCGCTCGGCTACTTCACGCTGTTCCTCATCCTGTCGGCATTCGCACCGTCGCTGATGACGAGCGAGATCGCCGACGGACTGCCCACCGGACTGCTGCTCGCCCTGCTGCAGGTCCCGGTCACCTGGCTGGCCATCGCGCTGTACGAGCACACGGCCCGGCGCAACGTCGACCCGATCGCCGCCCGTATCCGCAAGCAGTCCGAGGTGGACGCCAAGCGGGAGGCGGCACGATGACCCACTTCAGCGGCAACGCCCAGGCCATGTCCCTGGTCGCCTTCTCCGCGGTCGCCACGATCACGCTGCTGCTGTGCGTGATGACGGGCCCCGACGGCGACGACCTCGACGAGTTCTACACCGGCTACGGCTCCCTCTCCCCCATGCGCAACGGCCTCGCGATCGCGGGCGACTACATCTCCGCGGCGAGCGTGCTGGGCACCGGCGGCGTGATCGCCCTGTGCGGCTACGACGGGATCGCGCTCGCCCTGAGCACCGCCCTGTCGCTGATGCTGCTGATGTTCCTGCTGGCCGAACCCCTGCGCAACGCGGGCCGGTTCACCATGGGCGACGCCCTCGCGCGGCGCATGCCGGGCCGCACCGTGCGCATCACCGCCTGCGCGGTGACCATCGCCGCGCTGCTGCCCCTGATGCTGGTCCAACTGGCCGGAACGGGACAGCTGCTGGCCTTCATCCTGGGCTTCTCCGCCGACGCGCTCAAGACCGGCTGCATCATCGGCCTGGGCGCCCTGATGATCAGCTACGCGGCCATCGGCGGCATGAAGGGCACCGCCCTCATCCAGATCCTGAAGATCGTGATGCTCCTGGGATCGGGCGCCGTGGTCGCCGTACTGATGCTGCGCCGCTTCGACTGGGACCCGGGCGCGCTGTTCCACACGGCCGCAGGCCAGAGCGGGGTCGGCTCCCGCTTCCTGCACTCCGGGGTGCAGTTCGCGGGCAGCTCCCACCCCCGTCTGGACATGATCACCTCGGAGCTGACGGTCGTCATCGGCGGCGCCTGCCTGCCGCACGTCACCATGCGCATGTACACCGCGCGCAGCGCCCGCCAGGTGCGGCGCTCCATGTCGTGGGCGGTGTCGCTGGTGGTGCTGTTCGTCCTCATCATCACGGTGATCGGCTTCGGCGCCACGGCGCTCATCGGGCGGGCGACGATCGCGGGGGCCGACCCGCAGGGCAACACGGCCTATCTGCTGGGCTCACGCGCCGCCTTCGGCCCGGACGTCTCCACCGCGGAAACGTTCCTGTTCACCACGGTCACCACCGCGATCTTCCTGACCCTGCTGGCCTCCGTCGCGGGCATGATCCTCGCCTGCGCCAACTCGCTCGCCCACGACGTCTTCGCCACCCGCGTCCAGGAGATGTCGGAGCGGCGCGAGATGACCCTGGCCCGGGTCTCGGCCCTCGCGGTCGGTGCTCCGGCGATCCTGCTGGCCACCCTCGTCCAGCACCGCAGCCTGCAGCCCCTGGTGACGCTCTCCTTCTGCCTGGGCGCCTCCGCCCTCGCCCCCGCCCTCGTCTACAGCCTCTTCTGGCGCCGCTACACCCGAACCGGCCTGCTGTGGACCCTCATCGGCGGCACGGCAGCGGTCCTGGTGCTGATGCCGGGCACCAACCTGGTCTCCGGCTCGCCCATCTCGGCGTTCCCCGACGCCGACTTCAACTGGTTCCCGTTCACCACGACGGGCCTGGTGACGATCCCGCTGGGCTTCGCCTTCGGCTGGCTCGGCACCGCCATCTCCGGCCGCAGGGCCGCCGAGGAACAGCGCCACCAGTACGAGGCGGTGGAGGGCTGGATCCTGGCGGGAGCGGTGCGCAGAAGCGGCTGAGCACGAGGCGCGCCGGCGACGGCGCACGGCCGGGGCCCGCACGCCCCGGCCCGCCGGTCACTCCCCCGACGCCGAACCCGTCAGCGCCGTAAGACTGTTGCGTACGACGTCCATCTCCGCCTGCACGCCGCCGGACCGCTCCTCGTGCTCGCGCAGCACCAGCTCCGTCTCCCGGGCGATCTGCTCCGCACGCGAGCGAGCCGCCGCCAGGATCTCGGCGGCACGCTCGCGTGCCTCCTCCTGGCTGCGCCGGTCGAACTCCTCCGCCTGCGCGAACTCCCGCTCCGCCGCGGCCAGTTCCGCCTCCGCGCGGGCCGTGCGCTCGGCCCCCAGGGCATCGCGCCCGGCGAACCGGTCGGACTCCAGCTGCTCCACCTCGGCCCACCGCCGTGCGCACTCCGCGGCCTGCTCGGTGAGCATCGCGGCGGTACGCCGGCGCACCTCCCGCAGCGCGGTCAGCGCCTCGCCGCGGCCCTCCTTCACCGCACGCCGGGCATCGACACGGATCTCGTCCGCCTCGGCCTGCGCCGCGAGCAGCCGGTGACGGGCCCGGTCCTCGGCCTCGGCGCGCACGGTGTCGGCGTGCGCCTGCGCTGCCTCCCGCACGCCGTCCGCGTGCTCCTCGGCCTCCTCGTGCAGCCGCCGGGCCTCCTGCCGCGCCCGCTCCCGTACCGCCTCGGCCTCCTCCAGCGCCGACTGGAACAGCCGCCGCGCACCCTCGCCGAGGGTCTCGTACGACTGTGGGGCCAGCTGCGCCACATGCTCCTGCAGCAGCTCGGCCTCCACCTCCATGTCCCGGGCCAGCACGGTGAGCCGGGCCGCCCGCTCCCAGGCGGCGTCCCGGTCCTGGGCCAGCGCCTCGGCGAGGGCCTCGACCTGCTCGGGACAGTAGCCACGCCCCCGCAGGCCTCCGAAGCCGTGGGGCAAGACCGGCGTGCCGCGCATCCTGGGACCCCTCTCCGCCGAGTGGGCGCGAAATGATGATTTCGCGCACATCTTGATATATCGGACGGAAGTCTTCATAACGCGACACTCCGGGCGACGCTCGCGGTCGCACGACGACCGCACGGCGTTCGCACGCCAAAGGGCCGGGCCAGTCGTCGAAACGACCGGCCCGGCCCTCGGGGTCCAAGCAGCGCGAACGCGTCAGCGGCGGATGCGTCAGGGGCAGGTCACAGCAGCCCGTCCCACATCTGCTCCAGCAGCACCGACCACCAGCTCTCCGGCGAGCCGAGCGCCGCCGGGTCGAGGGAGGCCAGCTGCGCCTGGAAGTCGACGGTCCAGCGGCCCGCCTGCTCCTGGTTCAGCCCGAACCTCAGACGCCACATCCGGCCCAGCAGCGCCATGCACCGCTGGAACTCGGGCAGCCCCGTGTTCACGAACTGCGGCGGCACCGGCGCCCCGCCCGGGCCCGACTCCACCGGCACGGCCACGATGTTCGCCGTGCCGTACTGCACACAGATCGCCTTGCCGAAGTCGCTGCCCATGACCAGGTACGAGCCCGCGTCGGAAGCCGGCTGCACACCGCGCTCCTGCGCCAGTTCTGCGAGCGTCGGCACGGGCCGGCCCGGCTGGGCCTGCGCCCAGAAGAACGGGCCCATGTCCATCGGCAGCCCGCCCATGACCAGCCCCTGCGCCACGACCGGCGGCACACCCTGCCGGGACACCGCCACCTGCTCGAACCGGAAGACGCCCGGTCCGAAGGCACCCGCCAGCTCCTGCGCGATGCTCTCCGGCGGGATCGGCGGCGCCGCCTGCACCGGCGGCAGCGACGCACGCACCGGCGCCGGACGCGCCGGACCGTCCGCGACCTGGTGCAACTCGCCCTGGTGCGCGATCAGTTGCTGCATGCCCTGCTGCCGGCTCGCATGATCCGTGCCGTACGGGGCGATCGACGCCAGCCGCGCCTGCGGCCACTGCTCACGGATCATCCGCGCACAGTACGCACCCGGCAGCGCGCACGATTCCAGCTCCGTGTGCAGCTCCAACACCTGGTCCGGCGGCACGTTCATGGCGCGCAGCTCATGGAAGATCTGCCACTCCGGGTGCGGGGTGCCCGGCGCCGACCGCCTGATCAACTGCTGCTCGGACCCGTCCTGCGCGCGATAGCGCAGCACGGCCTGGTAGCCGGGGCCCACCGTCGGCTGCCCCTGCGGCTGCGGATAGCCGTACGACGGCTGCGGACCGGGCCCCGCCTGCCCCGGCGGAGGCATCGCACCGGGCGGCACGGGCGGCGCGACATGCGGCGGCATCCCGGGCGCACCGGGCGGCTGCGGCGCACCGGGA
>NZ_JAFJSY010000077.1 GCF_019857225.1 Streptomyces plumbidurans | reverse complement strand
TCGCACCGGGCGGCACGGGCGGCGCGACATGCGGCGGCATCCCGGGCGCACCGGGCGGCTGCGGCGCACCGGGAACACCGGGCACACCGGGCACACCGGGCACACCGGGCACACCGGGCACACCGGGAGCCTGCGGCGCGCCGGGGACACCCGGGGCCTGCGGTGGCGGGGGCGCGCCGGGCCCGCCCACAGGGGGCGCGGCCAGCACGGTCTCCGCGTGATGAACAGCACCGCGGCCACCGGTCGAACCACCCGGCACACCGGGAGCAGCGGGCGCGCCGGGAGCTCCGGGCGCACCAGGAGGCTGGGGAGCACCGGGCGCCCCAGGGGCACCCGGTGGGGCCGGAGGCTGCGGAGGACCGCCGGCCTGGCCCGGCCTGCCCGGGTCGGCGAGCATCGTGGCGGCATGGTGGACACCGCCCGGAGGCGTACCGCCGGGGGTGTTCGGCGGACCGGGCGGGTTCGGAACACCGGGCGGGTTCGGGGCGCCCGGCGGGTTGGGGGCGCCCGGCGGGTTCGGCGCACCGCCCTGAGCCTGCGGAGCACCCGGAGCCTGCGGAGCACCAGGACCTGCGGCGCCCCCCGGTCCCTCGGGACCGAGCGACGACACCAGCTGCGTCGGTACGTAGCCGCCCGCGCCCGGCGCCTGCGGAGGCGGGGGTGTGCCGCCCGGCCGGGCGCCCGGAGCGCCGGGTGCGCTCGGCGGAGGCGGCGTGGTCGAACGGCGCG
>NZ_JAFJSY010000076.1 GCF_019857225.1 Streptomyces plumbidurans | reverse complement strand
CCCGACCATGCAGGACGCCCCGCTCGTCGTCGTACCCCTGGCCCACAAAGCCGCCTACCTCAACCGCTACGCCGAACCCGACAAGGGCTGGGAGGACCGGGCGGAGGCCCGCTGGCCCGCCCCGTACTGGCACATCGACACCGGCATGGCAGCCCTCCTCATGCTCCTGACCGCCGTCGACGAGGGCCTCGGCGCTTGCTTCTTCGGCATCATGCCGGAGCATCTCCAGCCATTCCGCGAGGAGTTCGCAGTACCGGAGGAGTACGCCCCCATCGGCGCCATCACGGTCGGCTACCGAGCCGAAGACGTACCCCCACCAAGCCCCCGCATCGCCCAACGCCGCCGCCCGGCGGCCGACGTAATCCACCGAGGCCAGTGGGGCCGGCACGCCTGAGGCGGCATAGCACCGCCGTAGGGCCTACGGCCGACCCGAGCCCACACCAAGCGCACGAACCCACCCACCACCCACCCACCCGCCACCCGGCGACCCTCGCGCACCCCCACTCGCCTGCCCCCGCCGCCCACCCCTGAGGCCGCCCGGCCTCACAACACCCCGCGGTGGAGGGGCGAGGGTCAAGAGTGCAGCGAAGCGGAATCGGCGAAGCCGACGCCCGAAGGGCGCTCTTGACGCTCGCCCCGGAACCGCCACCATCAGCAAAACCGGGCGGCCATGGGTGCGTTGAAGCGGACGGAACGACAGCGGGCCCCCGGGGGACGTGAAGAAGCGACGAGACTGCAGCCGAATGAGCTTTCAGCCCACGCCCTCGCCCAGGTATCACCGTCCCGCGCCGCCGAGCGGTCGTCCGGCAGTTGAGTCCATGAGGTCGGTGCGCCGAGCCCGCCACCACGGCACAAGCTGGACAACCCCGAACGCCGTCTCGGCAACCAGGAACAGCCACAGCCAACGCGGGGCACCGTGCCCCAGCGCATACGCCTGCCACGCGGAGAAAAGGGTGCGCGCAAGCCCGTCGTACAGTCCGTGCACGGGCAGCGGGTTGATGATCCGCAGGAGCGCCCATACGACGACCACGGAGCCCATGAGATTCGCGTAGAGGATCTCAATCGGGTTGAGGGCGGGCAGGGCGCCCAGCCCGAGGGCGTCACCGAGCGTCGACAGCGCATCGTGCACGAGGGCGTACGTCCACGGCGTGGCGAATCCGGCCGTGACCACGAGGTCGTACCACGCACTCGTGCGTACGACACGCAGATAGGCGGGCTGGGAAAGGGCGAACGGACGGATCACGGCGAGGCTCCTGCTGGTCTCCTGCACGGACGCCACGACGGTAAACAGTGGAGTACTGTCCAAGGTCAAGTCGGCAGTTCAGGGAGAGCCGTGCGTATCGGAGAGCTGGCCGCGCAAGCGGGACTGACCAGGGACACCATCCGCTTCTACGAGAAGATCGGTCTCGTCACGGGCCGGCGTCTGCCCAACGGGTATCGCGACTTCCCGCCGGAGGCCGTGCCGTGGCTGCAGTACGTCCGCACCGCGCAGACGCTCGGCCTCTCGCTGGCCGAGATCGCCCGGACCGGCGAGGAACTCCGCCAACAACCCGACACCGCCACGGCGTTGTCGACGCTGTTCGAGGAGAAGATCAAAGTTATCGATGCGCGCATGGCGCAACTTGCCGCCCTACGAACCGAACTCGACACACGCGTGGGCACCGGATGCCCCCTACGGGCGGCCGGCTGACCCGGGCGAGCATCGACAACAGGCCTGCACTACCCGAGCGAACAGCTGCTACGGGCTCGACGGTTTCTGCTTACGTCAGTTACGCCCGTAAGCCCTCGCGCACCCAGAAACCCGAAGCGACCTCGACGTCCGCAGCCGCCGGACGTTCAACGGTGCCCCCGCCTCGTCCCGCCCCAAATTTCGCGCACAGACCGGACAGCGCGATCCTGCCCGTCATCAGCACCTCGTGATTTGCAAAGAGCGCATCATCCATCTCTGAAGCGGATCGGCCCTATTTGCTGGCTATTGCGCGTATTGAGCAGACGAAAAGGCGCCAGGCGTTGGCTGAAATTGCAACCTCGTGGCCTTGCGGCTCCTTTGAGTCCCGTACGAGCACGCCGAACGGTATGAAGGCGGCCTCTACGCACTCGGTCGCGTTACCGCCGCTGTACGACGACTTGAACCAGACCGGATCGGAGACAGGCTGAGGGCCAACGGACATTCACAGCTCCTTGCGGGCGCGGTGGATCATGGATGAGGACGCTTCCATGTCCAACGCTTGTGCGCGCAGGTACTCGAACGCAAGCCTGTATCGCTCCAGTTCCTCTTCCTTCTCAAGAAAGAGGGAGCCGGTGTGGAAGTCGACGTATGTGACGTCGAGGGCCGGCTCGGGGCCGCCGATGATGACGAAGCTTCCGAGGGCGGCGGCGTGGGCGCCCTTGGAGAAGGGCAGCACCTGAAGCGTTATGTGCGGTGACTCGTTCGCTTCGAGCAGCCGGTCGAGCTGCTCCTTCATCGCCGTCGCTGACCCGACGACGCGGCGGATCACGGACTCGTCCAGGATCGCCCACAGGCGCAGGGGCTTGGAGCGGGTGAGGATCTCCTGCCGCTTCATGCGGATATCGACCAACCGCTCGATCTCCTCCGGAGCGAGGGGTACTTCGTTGGCCTTCTGCAAAGCCGTGCTGTAGGCGCGGGTTTGCAGGAGACCAGGGACGTAGACGCATGAGAAGTGACTCTCGTGTACGGCCTCGTCTTCCAGCGTGAGCAGCAAGTTCATGCTCTCTGGGATGGAGTCGGCAAAGGAACTCCACCAGCCTTGCTGCTTGGCGTCTTTAGCGAGCCCGACAACCGCCTTGCACTCAGCCTCAGTTGCTCCGTACTCGCGGCATAGGGCGTCAATGATGACCCACTTGACCGGCCCGGACTGGGTTTCGTACCTGCTGACCGTCGCCTTGGATACGCCGACGAGTTTCCCTGCCTCCTCAAGAGTCAGCCCCTTGCGGGCGCGCAACTTGCGCATCGTCGCCCCCAGTTGGCGACGGCGGGTGGTGGTCCGTTCGGGCATGTGGTTCCTTCGCCAGGTACCGGGCAGCGGGCCCGGAGATCCCCAACAGGCTAGGCAGCGCTGGTGTGGCCACACCATCGATTCACTCGATAGATTCTCGTGAGAAGTTACATAGCGAGACTTCTCTGTGCCATGCTCGCTCACGAATCGCTACGCACTGCAGCCGTACGGATACGGCAGGTGCAGGATGTGCGTGGCCTGGGAGGGAGGAGTGGCCGTATGCCTGGCTCCGAAGTCACCGAACCCCGACTCCGCTGTGTCCTGCCCTTCGAAGCGGCACCGGCAGAGGTGCCCTTACTACGCAGAGCGGCCGTCACGCAGCTCAGCCGTTGGGGTACGCCGGTGGCTGCCGACGAAGCCGAACTTCTGGTAACTGAGCTGGCGACGAACGTCATCAAGCATGTTGGCGAGGGGGCGCCGGCGAGCCTCATTTTGGAGTGGCGGGGAGAGCGGCTGCGCCTGGAGGTGCACGACAAAAGCCGGGTGGTGCCATCACCGGCAACGGCGGACTGCGAAGCCGAGTGCGGCCGAGGCCTGCACTTGCTCGCAGCCCTGGCGGTGGACTGGGGCACGGTCCTGACCGCAGCGGGAAAGGCGGTCTGGTGCGAGATCTCGATCGGCGGCGGCCGTACTTGCCGACGTATTGAGCGGGCAGCTGAAGCGCTTGAGAGCTATCAGGGTGTCATCGGCGGTACGGATCTCCGGGTGAGCCGGCGATGGGCGGATCTGGAGGAGTCGGCGGTCGAGCTGATCGCGGACTTGCTTCACTGGACGGCTGCCCGAGGACACGATCCAGACGACGTGCTCGACCTGGCCCAGATGCACTACGAGGCCGAAGCGGACGCAGCCTAGTGGGCGGGCTCCTGAGCGGACTTGTGTATCTGCTTCCGCAGAGCAGCCGGCGTGCGCCAGGATTCTCCCGGACGGCTCCTGTGGCACATGCGGTGGCAATTGGCGCATACGCAGGCCAGATCGTCGAGCTTGGTCTCCCGGGCTCCAGAGACGTGGAGGGGAGTGACATGGTGCACTTCGATGTAGCCCTCGCCCAGGTCTCCGTATGTTCGGGCGAAATCGAAGTTGCAGACCACGCACCTGAGCGGGCGCCCTCGTTGCCGCATCTGCTTTATCTTCAGCGCGCGCAGCTTCGGGTCCCGCTCGCGAGCAAGTGCCCACCTGACGAGCAGCCGTCCCTCGATCGCGGTGGCTCCCGTGTCGTCGACCTCATCGGGCTGCGCGGGGATCTGGTACAGCTCGCCCGAGGCGATGCCCTCCCTGAGGGCCTGGGCAGCCTGCAGCATCTCAGCTTCACGGTGCATAAACGCTTCGATCATGAGCAGCGTGGGCCGGCCGCACCGAGTTGCCTTGCCGGAGTACGAGCTGTGGTTCGTCGCAAAGTCCGAGGTCTTGCGGCTGACGCTGTCGGGGGACCGGAAGTCGGCAAGACCCCGCGCTTCAGCGCTGTGAATCGGCAGCGAACGAAGCAGCTCAGACAGCTCATGGACCTCCCGGTCGCTGGTCCGGAGTTCGCGCCAGCCGTTCTTCACGACGAGTGCTCCGGCAAGTACGAGTTCGTCCTCAATCCACGTGGGTGCCCGCATGAGCAATATCGTATGAGTGTTCGGAGTTACGGAGGGTGCGTTCAGCGGAGCCAGGGGCGTACTGCACACTTGGTGAGGTCTCGTTGTCAGTGGGGTCTGTCACCCTCAGTGATGGCAGATTGCAAGATGTGTCTGCCGCTGTACGGCTGCAAGGAGGGGACATGACCCGCACGAACGATTCCACGGGTGCCAATGCGGTGTCGGCTGAGCGCGAGTTCACGTCGATCGAGATCTGCGCTGGCGCCGGCGGGCAGGCCATCGGGCTGCATCAGGCGGGCTTCGGGCACCTGGCCCTGGTCGAGATCGACCAGCACGCGGTGAAGACACTCGAGCTGAACATCGAAGTCCACGAGGTATGGGCGTGGGAGAGGGAGCATTGCGACGTCCTGTCGGCTGACGTCAAGCAGTTTGAGCCGTTCCGGGACCTGCGCAAGAGTGCAGAGCTGCTGAAGCCGGGGGAGCTGGACCTGCTGGCGGGTGGCGTTCCGTGCCCGCCGTTTTCCCACGCGGGGAAGCAGCTCGGCAAGGACGACGAGCGCGACCTCTTCCCCCGCATGCTCGAGCTGGTGGAAACCCTCAAGCCACGGGCGGTGATGATCGAGAACGTCCGGGGGATCATGGACCCCAAGTTCTCGGACTACCGCGATTACATCCAGGCGAAGCTTCAGGGCGGGACCTACCTGGGCGAAGACGGTCAGCTTGTCACTGGGGCAGGTCTGGACTACACCGTCTGTAAGTGGGGCGTGTTGGAGGCCAGCGACTTCGGAGTGCCGCAGCTTCGTCCCCGAGCCATCCTTGTCGCATTCCGGAACGACGTCATCAAGGACCTCAAGTACGAGTGGCCCACGGCCACCCACGAAGATCCGGTTAGCGTCGCAGATGCACTTGAGCCGACCATGCGGGAGCGATACGAACAGTACTTCGGTGGAGTCCACTCACGGGTGGCTCGCGAGGCTTTTGACCGTTGGCTGACGAGGGCACGTGAGAGGGATGCCGAACTGAAGGGCAAGGGCGGGGGCATCGCTCCCACGCTTGTCGGCGGGTCGAAGAAGCACGGTGGTGCAGATCTTGGTCCTAGCCGTGCCAAGGCAGCTTGGAAGCAGCTCGGGATCTCGGGCATGGGCGTCGCCAACGACATCGGCACATGTGCGAAGAAGCAGAGCGAGGGCCGCGATCTGTTCGGCCCTGACGGCCCCATGCTCACCGTGCGGCAGGCAGCAATCATTCAAGGATTCCCGATGGAGTGGGACTTCGCCGGCGGGAAAACCGCACAGTACCGGCAGGTGGGTAATGCTTTCCCGCCGCCAGTAGCCAAAGCCGTCGGTAAATCGATCATCGATGTACTGAAGGCGGCGCGGGAGCGAGACCAGAAGAAGGGTTGATCAACTGTCCGGCTTTGCCTTTCGGGCTGCGCTGCGGCGCTTCTCGACCTCAGTCGCGATGCGTGCAGCGCAGCTTTCCGACGGTTCATGCTCCCAAAACCTGAGCACCGTCCAGCCTGCCTCACCGAGGCGTCGGTCAGTGTCGCGGTCGCGGGCTATGTTCCGAGCGACTTTGTCTGACCAGTAGCCAGGGTTGGTCCTTGGCGGCACATAGTGGTCAGGGCAACCGTGCCAGTAGCAGCCGTCAATAAAGACGGCCACCTTCACCGGGCGGAAGACCATGTCTGCAGTTCGGCGAAGTCCTGGCAGAGGCTTGGCGGCGACGCGGTAGCGCAAGCCTCTAGCGTGCACGAGCCTTCGGATCAGCCATTCGGGCTTGGTGTCCCGGTTCCGGATGGCCTGCATGTTTCGGCGACGCGCCGCGGAGGATGCCCACGACCCCTCCGGCAGCTGCCCCTCGACTTCCATTGGATCCCCTGCACGCTTCGGCTATCGGGATGGCAGTTTAGGGGCAGGACTCTCCGCCTTCTCGCCCGGAGCAACGGCTACCCACGTGCAGCCATCGAGCTCGACAGAGGGACGATCCCCATGGTGGGGCTGCGCCTTCGCGACCCTGAAACTCACAAACTCTCCCCTTCCCGGAACCGGCCCTCCAAGCGCCTCAGCAACGGCTTGATGGTTGCGCGAGTCTCCAGGAATAATGAAACCCTCTTCCCTCAAGGCCGGCCGGGCGCGCGTACGCTTCTTATCGTCGCGCACACGAGCCATGTAATCATGCTGCTGGGCAAGAGTTCTAACTACGTTGCGGTCAATTCTTTGTCTCTGTACACGCCGAAACAACTCATTTACGCGCCTCTGGCCTGAAGTAGGTGCGTAGAGTGCACGGCGAGTTTCATCTTCAAGATGAAGCAGCAGATTCTTCTTAAGCGGTCGCATATACCAAAGCCAGCTAATCAGATTCAAATTCGTTTTATTGAGTCGGTATTTGTGATCCCTGTTCCCTTTGCGTGTCACCAGGCCGTTTCTCGTAAGCTTTTCCTGGTCAGCCCGCAAGAGACCCGCGCTCCACTTGCTGGCCTGGTCATCAGCCCACACAACCAAGCAAATTTCCCCCATAGCCTCAGGGGGGATCATCCAGCCGCCCAGAACTTGCGAAAACTTGCAGTCCACGTCCACACCCGCGATTTCATAGTCCATGTCTCTACCTGAACTGAAATCGAATCTACGTTGGAGATTTATCTCCACGAGAGTTCCGGCATGCGTCTTTTCGGTCTTATGAAGCTGGCGCCAGTCGTAGCGACCTGTATTTTCCCCGTCGAGAAGCTGATCTATCGTGTCGCGCAGGACCGCCGCAAAGTTCTCCCCTTCAGGGTCCAACTCTAGGAGACGCTCACGAACCCGCGTCAACTCTGCATCTTCTGCAGCCTGGGCGGCTGTTTTGGAAACTGAAATGTCGAGGGGTAGTTCCTCGTTACGGTGGATTGGCACCAAAATCCTCACATAAGAGCAACGGGCTGATCGCTGATATCGACTGGAATGCGCAGCAAGCGTGGAAGCTCGTCGATGAACGAGGATCCTTTTCGGTATAGGTCGTAAACTTCTTCTAGCGTCTTGTTCAAGGTGAATGTTGCATAATTGCTGTGAACGAGCTCGTTCCTGATGGACCCTATTTCCAGGAATGCCTCTTGACCCTCGCGTATGGGCTCCTTTGCTGCTATCTCGGCCTCGATGGCCTTCTTCTGGTCCTTGCCGAAGAGGGCCCAGAAGGGGCCAGCCTTTCTACGGGGCCAATCAAAATAGGTGTGATACTGCCTGCTAATGGCCTTACGGTCTACCAGAGACACGATCCCCGGAGAGGTCACATGGTCGCTAACGTAGTCCCGCAGGTGCAGACACACATAATGTTCAAATTCGCTGGCTGCGGCGAGTAGGAGAACCTTCGGTAGCATCGTCTGCAGTGTTGAGTGAAACGAAGGTTCGCGCACTTGGAGTTCGGCCAGCATCTGCTGCTGGTCGTTGTATAGGAGTGCCACCGGTTTCGCAGGAGCAGTCACTGCGACACCTCTTCTAGAGCACCCCGCATGAAATTGTAAGTCGCAGTGAGTCGACCTTTTACATTTGCTGTCTTTGTCGATCCCTCTTGGGAGAAGACAGAGAATCCTTCGCTACGCCCAAATGCTGAGACCTTAGTGTGATCAAGTAGCTTTAGATCGTATCCTTCCGCTCGAAGCCTCTGAGCTGCGCAGTAGACCGACTCGAAGAGTAGGGCACTAAATTTCTTTCGGCCAGGCCAGAAGGTCCACTCGTCCCAATCATGGATCGTGCCGAGGAACCACTCCCAGCCCTCGGTTACTTGAGCTACCTGCTCTTCTGGAAAACCCTGAGCTTCTTTGCAGAAAGAGTTAATAAAGCTGGTCATCGAGCCCGAGTACGAATCTGTCCCCTCATTGAGGGACAGAGCTCGCAAGATGATCTCGATGTCACGCATCCGGAAATCTGGATCGGTTGTGCCGAGAATCGATCTCCATTCTTTATTCTCGTTGAGTGAGAATAGGTTTTCAAAAAACTTCGAATGGTAGAGGCTCGCTCTGATTTCTTGAGTGTTAAGGTTGACGCCGCCCGTGTTGAGGCGATTGAACATCTCGAAAATCGAAGAATCGCCGTCTTTCGGGTTGACTTGCTTGACGATCACGTTCCGGATCGTCCGCAGATTGAACTGATTTTGATAGTCGCCCAAGGTCTCGTAAGTCAGGCGTGAGAATCGATTTGGAGTTCCGTTGGGCAGCTTGGGGAGTTGTAGCTTGAAAGGTGTAAAGAATTCGTCATCTGCCAGGAGGTCCGGCGTGAGTCCTTCTCCCGAATTTAGTACCTTCCTGAGTTCGCTGCGCTTCTCCTTCCTTGGGAATCTTCCCTTCATGAAAAAGTGAACGGTAAGGAGCCGCTGTTGGCCGTCTATGACAAGGAACTTATTGCGATTCTCCTCGTAGAGGAACACTTGAGGGACGGGAAGCCCCAAAATGAGTGACTCGATGAGCTTGGATGCTCGTTTTACGTCCCATACGTAATTGCGCTGAAAACCTGGGGTCTGGATGGCACCCTGGTCGATGAAACTATTGATGGTAAGGGTGTTGAAGTCGTTAGGCGACGAGACGATGTCGTATTCGCTGATCTGTTCTTGCTCGTCGTCTTCAACCTCAATAGCCTCGACAGAAAGTTCCTTCGACATTGCTCGGCCCCCTGGGTTGTAGTTGGAGATCAGCCTTTTACCGTATGCGGTGAGTGTGTGCTGGGACTGGGTTTTTCGGAGATTGCTGTCAGGAGATTGAAGATCAACTCGGAGTGGGCCCAGGGGATGCCTGACCGTGGCACTCCCCGTAGCCCCGCCCCGACCCGCACCAGCACGCCGCCCCCCGCTGCGGCGGCCACTCCTCCGCTCGCCCCCGTGCCGCCAGTGTCGTCGCGTACTGCGGGAGGAGGTCTACGTCCGCCGGGGATGACGCCTCCGAGGCGGCGAAGGCCTCGTAGGAGGGGACGGTGCCTGTGACGATGCCGAGGTTCGGGGTGCCGGAGGCCGACAGTTCTCGGAGGGAGGCCTCTATCGTGGCCAGGTGCTCCTCGTGGGAGGGGTACTCGGCCGCGAGGGTCGGATACGCCTCCAGGAGTTCGGCCAGTTCCGAGGCCGGCCAGTGGAGGACCGCCACCGGGAAGGGGCGGGACAACGCCTCGCGGTAGGTGCCCAGTTCGGCCTGGAGGCGGGAGATCTCGGCTGCCAGTTCCTGGGGGTTGTCGGAGCCCAGGGACCAGATGCGTTTCGGGTCGTGGAGTTCGTCCAGGGAGACCGGGGACGAGTGCAGGGTGTCGGCGAGTACGTCCCAATCGTCGTGGTCGGCGCCCAGCATCCGCCGTACGCGATGGCGGCCGAAGAGCAGCGGGTGTGTGGCGTACGGCGGCTCGGAGACATCCGTGAGCAGGAGGCTCGCGCCTTCCGTGAACGTCTCCTGCGCCGCCTCCAGCTCGTCGTGCGCCTCCAGCGCCTCCGCGACGATCACCCAGGGTGCCGGGTCGCGCGGGGCTGCCGCGCGGACGCCGTCGATGATCGCGCGGGCCTCGGCCTCATGGCCGTACTCCCACAGGTTCGAGGCCTTGAGGGCTCGTACCAGATACGGCTTCTCCAGGCCGTCCGCGGAGGACAGCAGGCGGTCGTAGAGCGTGGTCGCGGCGGGGCGGTCGCCGGCCAGCTCCAGGTGGGCCGCGGCCTGGAGGAGGAGGGCCTCGGCATCCTCGGGATACAGGCCCGCGGTCCGCTCCAGGCGGGCCGCTTCGGCGGTGTGGTCAGCGTTCTCGGCAGGCGTGTCGGGGCGCATGAGGGAAACCGTACTGCCGATCAGTGACAAGGAGGAGGCAAGTGCTGGTCAGCAGTCGGTCTCCATCTCCGTACCTTCTCCGTCGGTCTCCACCTCCGTCCATCTCCGTCGGTCTCCCTCGCTCCTCCGTCGTTCCCCCGTCGGTCTCCGTGCCGGTGTCAGATCACGACCCCGTCGATCTGCAGCGTCTGCACCGACTTCGCCGCGAACGGCACCGCCACCGTCTTGCCGTTCACATACGTGTCCGAGTACGACCTGTACATGTCCCCGCCCGTCGTCACCGTGTTCCAGCGCGGCACCAGGCCGCCCGAACCGCCGCCGACCGTGGAGAAGCCGGCGAGGTCGAAGGTGAAGGTCTGGGCGGAGGAGGCGGTGTTGGCCGCGACGATCACCAGGCGCCTGGCGCTCGCGTCGTAGGCGGCGGCCGCGTAGCTGACGCCCGTGTCGAGGATCTTCATGCCGGGGCGGATGTGGCGGCTGAACTGGGCCATGACGTAGTACTTCGTCGTGACGGCGCCCGGCTGCAGTGTGTCCGCGTCGTACGCGATCATCGCCCAGTTCGAGGACGGGTCCATCACCTGCCAGTAGACCCAGGCGGTGGGGTGGAGCCAGCGGAAGTCGTAGAGGAGGTTGCCGGCGAGGGTGATGCCGGTGCCGTCGTTGTCGCCGGTCTCGGAGTTCCACAGGGCCTTGCCGGCCGTCGTCACGACGTCGGTGTAGAGCAGGTCGCGGCGGCCGCCGGAGCCCTGGTAGCCGTGGACGTTGACGCGGTCGACGTAGCCCTTGGTGGTGGACGAGAAGGAGTTCCAGGTGGTGCGCGCGAGGTCGTAACTGGTCTCGTCCGAGGCGGAGATCCTGGTGCCGGTCAGGCCGCGCTTGTCCAACTCGCTGCGCAGGTACGGCAGTACGGCTGCCTGGACCGTCGCGTCCATGTGGCAGCCCTCCTGCGTGCCGGTGGCCGTCCACCACGAGGACGAGGGCTCGTTGAACGCCTCCACCGTCGCGAAGTTCACGCCCCAGTTGTTCTTGGCGTAGAGGGCTACGGCGGCGAGGTGGGAGGCGTGCTGGCGGTAGTTCCAGGACTGGAGGTTGTTGCCGCCGTCGGCGGCGCCCGAGGGGTTGTGGTTCAAACACATCCACCACATGGGGGAGTTGGCGAACAGCTCCGTGGTGGCGCCGCGGGCCACCGCCTTCGTCAGCATCGCGCGCTGGGTGGCGTCCGCGGTCCATTTCCAGGCCGAGGAGGTGGGGTCCTCGTTGTTCCAGTCCTGCCAGTAGCCCTCGATCTGCTTGAAGGCGGGGATGTTGGGGGAGACGGCCATGCTCTCGCCGTTCACGGTGTTCCAGCTGCATCCGCCGAGGTTGTAGCGGGCGATGTTCAGGCCCAGGCCGGGCAGTGAAGTGCCGTTGTACGTCGTCGACTTGGTGGTGAAGAAGATGTCGGCGAAGTCGTCGCGCGCGCCGAAGACGTTGGCCCACCAGGCGAGGGAGGTGCCCCAGCCCTCCCAAGTGCCGTACGACGTCCCCGGGTTGACGGCGATCGTCGCGTCCGCGTGTGCGGTGCCGGTTGCCAGAGCGCTGCCGAGGAGGGTGCCGCCTGCTGCGGTCAGCAGGGTTCTGCGTCGGATCATGGCTGCTCCCAGTCCGCTTCTTTGCGTGTCCTGTTCATGCCAGGACGAAGCATCGGGGGTGGGGGGTGGGTTGTCGAGGGTTCCGACAGCGCTTTCTCAAACCACTTTCTAAAACCTTTGTACGAAGTCTCGAACGGGGGTGTGCCTGGTGAGTTGAGGGCGCTGCGCCTATGGTGCGGGCGGCTCGGCGGCTCGGTGAAGGGGGCGTACGCATGCGCGTTCCGGTCGTGCAGCACAGCAGCCGGCGGCGGCTGGCCCGGCGGCGGCGCGTGTGGTGGACCGGGGGTGAGGTCCTGGTGACCGTGGGCGTCGTACTCCTGCTCCTTGTCGTCCAGCAGCTGTGGTGGACGAACCGGGAGGCGCGGCGGGGGGCCGAGCGGAAGGTGGAGGCGTTGGAGCGGGACTGGGGGGACGGGGGGAGTGACGACGGTGGGGGTGGCGGATCCGCGACGTCCCCGCCGGCCTCGTCGCCGGAGAGGCACGGAGCCGGTGGCGCGGCCGACGGTTCCGGAGCCCAACGGGCCACCGCCGCCCGGCAGTCACGCCCCGACTGGTCCCAGGCCTACGCCATCCTCGCCATCCCCCGCCTCGGCCTCCGCGTCCCCGTCGCCGAGGGCGTCAGCAAGCAGAACGTCCTCAACAAGGGGTACGTAGGCCACTACCGCGGCACCGGGCAGCCCGGCCAGGCAGGCAACTTCGCCCTCGCCGGGCACCGCAACACCCACGGCGAGCCCTTCCGGTACATCAACCGGCTGCGCGCGAAGGACGTCGTACGCGTGGAGACCAGGACGGCGACGTACACCTACGCCGTAGACAAGACCCTCCCCCAGACCGCGGCCCGCGACTCGGGCGTCATCCGCCCGATCCCGCGCTCCATCGTCAAGCCTCGCTACGGGTACAGCGAACCCGGCTACTACATCACCCTGACGACCTGCACCCCGGAGTACACGTCGCGGTATCGGCTGGTGGTGTGGGGGAAGTTGGTGTCGATGAGGCCTCGGGGCTAGGTCACGAAAACCGGGGCGCCGGGTGGCGCTGGCGATCTTTACGTCCCCCTGGTGTCCCATCAGGGTGCACACCTCGGGCGCGTGAAGGGGACGTACCGGAGCAATTCTGCGTCGTAGTGCGGGGAGGGCGGATCGTGGAGGGTGAGTAGACGATCTGGGCGCGTACCCTTTTGAGGCGCTGTTGGAGCTTTCCCAGGACGATGTGGCCGGAGTGCTGTCTGCATGACCCTTGAAAGCCGGCTGGTGAATCCCGAGGTGCTTCTGTCGCTCTACGGCAGCGTTCCCGAGCTGCGCGGCGTCGCGATCAGGTCCGTCAATCTGAGTCCCGTCGGGCCTACCGTCACGCTCCGCGTCGATCTGCCGTCCTTCCCGGCTGAGGCGCCTCGGGAGTGGCTCGACGCGGGGGTGGACGCGGTTCAGTGTCAGTTGGCCTTCCTGGATGTGGCGGAAGTTTCTCTCAGCCGCTGGGTGCCGCCGACGACGGGTGATGTGCGGATGGAGCCGTACGGCGACGAGAGGCGTATGCGTGTTTGCGTCGAAGGGCGCGGCGTGGCGTTGGAGTTCGAGTGCCATGAGCTCGCGACGCTCAGTCATGTCAGTGCGTTCAAGGCGCAGGCGGACGGTACGGACAGTGGCCCCCATCGCTTTGTGAGCAAGGTGGACGCCCGGCTGTACGAGAGTCTTCCCGGAACGGAGGTGTACCCGTTCTATGGGCGCTGACTGGCGGCAGCTTCTGCCTTCTGATGGGTTCTTGGACGCATGCCGGCTCTTCTACGTGCACTTCGACGAGCGTGGCAGCTCCGCGACCTTGGGGTTCGAGACGCGAGAATGCCCCGTTGATCCGCTTCCGGAGTGGGTGGAGAACGGGTACAACGCCTTCGAGTTCTATTTCGTTTTCACAGGCGTGACGGATGTTCGGGTCCGCCGGCAGGGGACGTCTCTCGGGTCGGGGGATTCTGGGATCAGCTTCCTGGCTTCCGCGGTTGAGCTGGTGAAGTCGCGTGCCTATCTCGCCTCCGGGAGTTTCTGAAGCGGGAGCGGCAGTGCCCCCGCCCACGTTTCCGTGGGCAGGAGCACCATGGGGCACCATGCGGCATCGGTGAACCGCTTGGTTACGGCAGCGCGTGCACGTGGCCGCCCACCGAGTTCGACCATGAACTCCCCGCCGAAGCGTCCCAGTTCGTCGACCACGTCATGGCGCCGCGGAGGTCGGGGTACGTCTTCGACGGTTTGAAGGAGCCGCAGCCGGTGCCCTTGGTGAGGCAGTCGAGGGCGTTGTTGACGACTGTGGGGGAGACGTAGCCGCTGCCCGCCGCGCTGGTGGAGGCCGGGAGGCCGAGGCCCACCTGAGAGGGGGAGAGGCCGCCTTCGAGCTGGATGCAGGCGAGGGCCGTGAGGAAGTCGACGGAGCCCTGGCTGTAGACCTTGCCGTCGCAGCCCAGCATCGAACCGCTGTTGTAGTACTGCATGTTGACGACGGTGAGGACGTCCTTCACGTTGAGCGCCGTCTGGAAGTAGGAGTTCGACGTCGACTGCATGTCGATCGTCTGCGGTGCCATCGTGAGGACGAAGGAGGAGCCCGCCTTCGCCGCCAGCGAGTGCAGCGCCTGCGACATGTAGGTGGCGTTGAGGCCGTTCTCCAGGTCGATGTCCACGCCGTCGAAGCCGTACGTCTGCATCAGCGAGTAGACCGAGTTGGCGAAGTTCGTGGCCGACGTGGAGTCGTTCACCGAGATCGTGCCGTTCTGGCCGCCCACGGACACGACGACCTTCTTGCCCGCGGCCTGCTTCGCCTTGATGTCCGCCTTGAACTGGTCGACGGTGTAGCCGCCGAGCCCCGCAGAGTCCAGGTTGAAGGTCACGGCGCCCGGCGTCGTCGTGGCGTCCGCGAAGGCCACCGCGATGATGTCGTACTGCGAGGAGACGTCGGAGAGCTTCTGGACGGTCGCGCCGTTGTTGAAGTTCTGCCAGTAGCCGGTCACCGCGTGCTTGGGCAGGGCGATGCCACCGTTGCCCCCACCGGAGGTGGTCGTCGCGGTCACCGCCGTCGACTTGGCCGACTCACCGGCCGAGTTGGTCGCCGTGACCTGGAAGGAGTACGAGGTGGAGGCCGCGAGGCCCGTCACGGTGGCCGACGTGCCGGTCACCGCCGTCACCTTCGTACCGTTGCGGTAGACGTTGTAGCCCGTGGCGCCCGACACGGCGTTCCACGACAGCGACGCCGAGGACGAGGTCGTGGACGAGACCGCCAGGCCGGCCGGGGTCGCCGGGACCGTCGGGTTCGGGTCGCTGCCGCCGCCTCCGTCCGGGCCGTACACCGAGACGTCGTCGGCGTAGTACGGCGCCTGGCCGTACCAGCCGTGGGTGTAGACGGTCACCGACGTGGTCGACGAGCCCGTGGTGAAGCTCGTCGTCAGCTGCTTCCAGCTCGACGAGTCGGGGGTCCACGTCGAGACGTCGGTCGTGCCGGTGCCGGTCACGCCGAGGTAGGTGTAGCCGCCCTGCACCCAAGCGCTCAGCGAGTACGTCGAGTTGGGCTTGACCGCGACGGACTGGGTGCACTGCGCGTTGTCCTGCCCGGCCGGTGTTCCCTTCAGCGCTGCCGCGCCGCTGTGCACCGGGGAGGAGACGGTCGTGCCGCTGTTGGCGCTGCACGTCCAGTTGCCGAGGCCGGACTCGAAACCGGAGTTCCTGGCGTTGTTGACGTCCGCTGCGGACGCCTGGCCCGCGCCCGCGAAGGTCAGGGCGAGGGCGGCGGTGGCCACTGAGGCCCAGAGCCGTGCCGATCTGGTGTGTGGGGACATGACAATAAGCTGGTCCAGACCAATTCAACTGTCAAGAGGTCCAGACCAACTTCAGTCAGACTTATGGCCAACGTCCCCCAGACTCACGGCCAACGTCCCCGCAGACGCATAGGCGACGCCTCCCAGACGCATAGCCAACGCCCCCCGGACTCACCCCTCCCACCACTTGTCCAGCAGCAGCCCCATCGAGCACCCCGCCAGCAGCACCCCCGTCGACATCCACAGCGCGAGGCTGGAGACGCTGACCAGGTCGGGCTGGAGCGAGAGGAGCAGCAACTGCCCCGCCGCCGGCACCGCGCACGCCGCCGCCACATGGTGCGCGGGTACGTGCCGCCACGGTTGCGGATGCACCCGCGCGGCGGCCCAGGTCGCGAGGACGACGCAGAACAGGTTCGGTATGTGGACGAAGACCAGGGCCGTAGCGAAGGAGTCGACCCCCTCGAGGCCCACCACCTTGTCGTAGACCGCGGTGACCTGGATGTACTCGGTGACCACGAGAACGAGCACGCCCACGGCCCAGGAACGTATGAGCGCCATCAGCCGCCTCCGAAAGCCTCGTAGCAGAGCAGGATCGTGAAGCCCAGCGCCGCCAGGCCGCAGCCCGCCGTCAGGACCAGGGGCTGAAGGACGGGGGACCAGGTGCCCCGGCCCGCGACCGTCGCCGTGCCCTGCGGATCGCGCGGGTCGTACGTGACCGTCACCGCCGTGCCCTCGTCGGTCGACCGGCTCGCCAGGTCCTCGAACTCGACCCGCGTGCCGTCGGCCGTGGAGAAGGCGAAGAAGTGACGGGTGGCGTCCGAGCGGTTGTACGGCTCGGTCTCCACGCGGACGCACTCGCCGGGCGCGCGCTCCCCGCGGCGCAGCACCCGCGCCACGGTCACAAGGCGCCTCGCGTACTTCCAGGCGATCGCTCCGAACAGGGCGATGAGCAGGGCGAGTACGACGTATCCACCGCCCGGTACGTGCACGGCTAGTGCACCTCCACCGACTTGATGATCCTGGCCAGGTCCGCGTCCGAGAGCTTGCCCTCGACCGCGTCGATCCGGACCGCGAAGGTCTGGTCGGAGGAGTCCAGGCCCGTAAGGATCACGCCCTTGACCGGCGTGCCCTTGGGCGGATCGCCGTTTTGGCCCGCCGACTTGAAGGAGAAGTCGATCCGCTTGGCCTCGTCCGTGCCGGCCAGCTTCACGTCCTTGTCGCCCTTGACGCTCGCGCCCATCTGGATCCCGGCCTCCGCGCCGATGGCCGCCTGCTCCGCCGAGTCCGCCTGGGTGAAGCCGAGTTGGACGGTGATGATCGAGACGGTTCGCCCGTTCTCCGTACGGTCGGCGGCCGCGGCGTTGTACTTGCTCCGGTCGGCGCCGCTCTGCTCCCGGTACCCGTCGGACCCCTTCGGGTACGACACATCGACGCCCTTCGTCCTCAGCGTCCCCCAGCCGTCCGGCACGGCGGCGGAGTCCGAGCCCCCGTCTCCGCACCCGGCGAGCAACGCGGTCAGCGCGGTCAGCAGGCCGGCGGCCAGGAGCGTACGGCGGGTCTTCATCAGCGGAAACTCCCCTCTCGTCCTCATCAGTTCGCACAGTAGCTGTAGGGAAGGTAGGAGCGGCTCGTGCCGCGGGGAGCGCCCAGGAACTGCGCGTCGTCGAGGGTCTCGGACTTCTTCTCGGTGCTGATCGACAGGCCCAGACTGAGGCCGAGGTTCAGCTCGAAGCCGTACTCGGCCGCGTTGACCTCGCCCGTGTACGTCATACGGCTCGACCGGCCCTTGTCGAACATCAGCTGCCCGAAGGGGTCGTCGGCGCCCGGTCGGCTGGTCGGGGCGTGGCCGTCGAACATGTACTGGAACGGCGTGGCGATCTGCTCGTTGTTGCCGTCCAGCCACTGCTCGCCGATCGCCCGGTCCTTGTCGCCCGCCGGACCGGGGTCGAAACTCACGGAGTTGGTGACGATCTCGATGCCGGTGGAGCTGTCCGTGCCCTTCTCGCCGACACTGCCGCCCCGCTTGTCCTTGCCGCTCTTGCCGTTGTCGCCGCCGACCTTGGCGCCGTCCTTCTGACGGCCGTCCTCGACCGTGCGGGTCATGTCGATACGGACCAGCTTGCCGGTCGTCTTGTCGTAGGTGACCGTGACGGTGCCGGTCTGGGTGCGGGAGGCCGAGTAGTCGCCGCTGAGGGGCCCTGCCTGGTAGCCCGTCGTCGTGCCGTACTCGATCGACGAGGAGTAGGTGTACGACTTGGTGTTCTTGTACGCGTTGTCCGTCCAGGTCACCTCGGGCGAGTACTTGAAGTTCCCGCCGAGCGTGGCGCTCAGCTTCTTCTCGTCCGCCAGGGAGAACTTGATGCCCGCGGACGCGGAGGCGTCCAGACCCACCTTGCCGTACGTGATCTGGCGGTTGCCGCCGAGGTGGTCCTTGACCCGCTTCTCCGTCTCCTCCTCGTCCTTGAGCGGACCCGTCCCGAAGAGATACGCGATGCTGTCGCCGAGGCTGGCGTCCGCGCCGCCGGGCATCTCGCGCCGCATCTGGTACATCTGCAGCTTCTCCACGTCGTCCCGGAACTGCTTGGCCTCGTCGGGGCTCTCGAACACCCAGGTGTCGCCGTTGGTGACCTTGATGCCGGCGCCGAGCTCCACCTTGTCGGTGCCGAACTTGCCCAGCTTCATGCCCGGTTTGAAGTCCTTCTTCGCGCCGACGGACGCGGCGTCGGTGAAGGTCAGATAGACCAGCTCGTCCTTGTCGTCGACCTTGCCGTCGTGGTTGACGTCCGTCTTCGCCTTCAGGTGCTGCTCCTGGAAGCCGTACTCGTTGCCGATCTCCCAGAACAGGATCTTGGCCTTGGAGCCGGCCTTGTCGGTGACCGAGGAGACCTGGCACAGGGCGGGCTCGAAGTCCGCGTCGGTGAGCGGCTTGTCCGGACTCTGGTTGCTGCTCCCGCAGTTGCCGCCGCCGGCCACCTTGCAGATCTCGGCGCTGAGCTTGCCGTAGATCGTCTGCCCGAGTCCGGTGGCCGAGATGCCGAGCACGATCGCGGCGCTGACCACGACCATCCCGAGGTACTCGGTGCCGGTCGCGCCGCTGTCGTCGTAGACGTGTCTGCGCCGGACGCCGCTGCCGTCGTAGGCGTGTCTGCGTCGCCTGCGCAGTCGTATGCCTCCCCCGCGAGACATGCGCACCCCTCCTCCGTGGCGGGCGGTGTGGTTGCTGCCGATGGCCGTGACGGTAGGCGCGGGGGATGCCGGGAGGCGTGGGCCCGAGGGCCCAACTCGGGGCCCCAATCGGAGGCCCAACCGGAGGCCCATCCGGAGGCCCATCCGGAGCCCATTCGGAGGCCCAGAGTCGGAAGGGGACCGGCGAGATGCTCAACCTGCCCCGTTTTGGCGTGTCTTGTGAAACGACAGTTGCCCACCAGCTACAGAAACGCTGTTCTCCGGTCACAGAGGCGTGGATACAGTGCTGAGGTAGTCACGCAGTGAAGTCATCTCGGTGCACCGGAGTAACACCGGTACACCGACGGCGTAACACGGGGAGCTGCGCGTGCCAACTGCCATTGCCGTGACCAGTGCCGACATGGCGCTGCCGCCGCAGGACGAGCGGACCCTGCCCGCCGTCGTTCTGCCGGACCTCGACGTACAGCCGCTGGAGCAGGCGCTCGCCGCGGTGCAGAGCCTTCTCGACCAGCACGGGCATCTGATCGTCGTGTGCTCCCACGCGGTCTCCCGCGGGGTGGAGCGGCGGCTGCACACCATCCGTTCGCTGCTGGAGAGCGACCGTATCGCCCTGTTCCGTCCGGACCTGCCCCCGCTCGGACTGGCCGTCCTGGCACGCCAGTTGAGGCAGCTGGGCTCCTGCGACCTCAGTCCCGGCGTGCTCGCCTCCGCCGGTCGTCTGCTCACGCACTACATCCACTGCGGTGCGCTGCTCGGATCCGTCGCCCGGCTCGACCGCGTTCCCGTGGGCCTGAAGTCGCACGCCAAGTCCTGGGTGCCGGGCAGCCAGTTCGGCGTACTGGCCCATCCGGAACCGCAGTTGGTGAAGATCGCACCCGAGGCCACCCTCGGCGGGCCGGAGTTCGGCACCTGGATGCTGGTGGCCAAGGGGCAGCTGCAGTCCGACTGGGTCACTGGAACCCTTGCGCAGTCTTGGAGCGTCCAGGGACTACGGGAGGCGCCGCTGCCGGCCGAGTCACAGGTCTGGTGGGGCACGGGCAAGCTGATCGAGTTCGCCGCCTATCTCCCCGACCTGTCCGTGCTGTACCAGCTGGTCACCTCGGTGCGGCAGGGCGTCTGCCACTGGTGCGGCATCGACGTCATCGGCGATCGCTGCGTGTTCTGTTCAGCTACACCACCGCTCCTCCAGAACCAAATCCCCGCCGGGTGAGTCCTGAACCACAGGGCGCACGACGGGACTTGCGTCCCCTCGGCCCGGTGCACCGCTCGCACCATCGAAGACCGTTCTGCCGAAGACCGTTCTGCCAAAGACCGTTCTGCCAAAGACCGTTCTATTCCGCTCGACCGATATCCCCAATGAGGTTGTACGGTTCATGAACTCCCGTCAGCGCCGCGGCGTGCTACTCCTGCTTCTGTCGGTCATCTGCGCCCTCGGCGCGTTCGCCGGCGTCCTGTCCGTCATCAGCGACGTGAAGTCCAAGGTGGGCCCGGAGGTCACGGCCTACCGGGTCAAGTCGAACGTGGCGCCCTACACCCAGTTGACCACGGGCCAGTTCGAGAAGATCAAGATGCCCAAGCGCTGGCTGTCCGACAACGCGATCACCAACCTGCGCGACATCCAGGGCAAGATCGCCGTCACCACTCTGCAGGCCGGCTCCCTGCTGCAGAGCGACATGATCGTGAACCAGCCGGCCCTGCAGCCCGGGCAGCAGGAGGTCGCCATCATGATCGACGCGGCGACCGGTGTCGCCGGCAAGATCACGCCGGGCTCCACGGTCAACGTGTACGCCACCTTCGCGGGCGAACGGGAGGGTGATCCCGCCCAGTCCAAGATCATCGTGACCAATGCGAAGGTCCTCGACGTCGGCAAGATCACCGCGCTGGATCCCAACGAGAACAACAAGAACCAGCAGCAGCCCACCGACGCCGTCCCGATCACCTTCGCCCTCTCCACCCTCGACGCCCAGCGCATCACCTACGCGGAGTCGTTCGCCCAGCGGGTCCGGCTCGCCCTGGTGGCGCCGGGCAGCGACACCACGGTTCCCGACAAGGACCGGACGTACCAGCTCGCGAAGGACAAGTGAGAGGCCCGCATGCCCACGAGGATCCTCCCGGCAGTCGGTGACGTGGACGCGGTCCGCTCCATCACGACACTGCTCAGCCAGCTCCCGGACGCCGAACCGGTGGCCCCGGTCGTCGACTCGACCCAGCTCATCGACACCCTCGCGCGGCTCGCCGCCGAATCGGTCGACGAACTGCCCGAGGTCGTGGTGGTGCACGAGCGGATCGGCCCGGTCCCGGCCCTGGAGCTGATCCGTGAAGTCGCCCTGCGTTTCCCCGCGGTGGGAGTCATCCTCGTCACCTCGGACGCGAGCCCCGGCCTCTTCCAGGCCGCCATGGACTACGGCGCGCGCGGACTGGTCGCACTTCCCCTCAGCTACGAGGAGTTGGCGAGCCGCGTCCAGGCCGTCGCCCAGTGGTCGGTCGGCGTACGGCGCCATCTGGGCTCCGGCGGCGACGTGTTCACCGGCGTCGGCGGCACCGTCGTCACGGTGTGCGGCGCCAAGGGCGGTGTCGGGGCGACGCTCGCCTCGATCCAACTGGCCCTCGCGGCACAGGCGTCGGGGCGCAGCGCCGCTTTGGTGGACATGGACCTCCAGGCCGGCGACGTGGCCTCGTACCTGGACGTGCAGTTCCGCCGCTCGGTGGTGGACCTGGCCGCGATCACCGACATCTCGCCGCGCGTCCTCGCCGACGCGGTCTTCCGGCACGACACGGGCGTGGCCCTGCTGCTCGCGCCGGGCGAGGGCGAACGCGGCGAGGAGGTCACCGACCGGGCCGCCCGGCAGATCGTCAGCGCACTGCGCTCGCGCTACGACGTCGTCGTCATCGACTGCGGGGCGCAGCTCAGCGGCGCGGGGGCCGCGGCGGTGGAGATGGCGGACGTGGCGCTGCTGATCACGACACCGGACGTGGTGGCCGTACGCGGCGCCAAGCGGATGGTGCGGATGTGGGACCGGCTGCAGATCCGCAAGGCGGAGGAGACCACCGTGGTCGTCAACCGGCACACCCGCGGTACGGAGATCCAGCCTCCGCTGATCCAGCGGATCACCGGGACGGCCGTCGCCGGGACCGTGATCCCCGCCAACTTCAAGGAGCTGCAAGGAGCCGTGGACGCGGGACGCATCCACGAACTGGACAGCAAGGGCGCGGTGAAGCAGGCGCTTTGGGGTCTGGCGGGGGAGCTGGGGCTGGTGAAGGTGCCCGAAGTCGCCCAGAAGGGCGGGCGGTTGCGGGGCGGGGACCGGGGTTCGGTGAGTTTCCGGCGGCGCAAGGAGTGAGGGGGGTGGGGGAGCGTATGCGCACGTCGTGGTTACGGCGGGACCGGGGGCAGGTCACCATCGAGTTCCTGGGCATGACGCCGACGATCATCGTCACGCTGGTGGTGCTGTGGCAGCTCGTACTCGTGGGGTACGCGTTCACGCTTGCGGGGAATGCTGCGGACGAGGCGGTCCGGGCGGGAACGGCGGCCCAGTACGACGGCGAAGGGAAGTGTCAACAGGCGGGCCTGGACAAGCTGTCGGGTGCGTGGAAGCAGGGGACGACGGCGCGGTGCGACGGGTTCGGCACCGGCTACATCACCTCGGACGTCAGCATCAAGGTCCCCGTCCTCTTCCCCGGCACGATCAGCTTCCCGTTCACCGTGAAGGGCCACGCGGGCGCCGTGGAGGAGGGGACGCACTGAGATGTCGTACGGGAGGAAGAACCGCGACCGGGGCCAAGGTCGCGACCGGGGCCAAGGTCGCGACCGGGGCCAAGTCGCCATCGAATACCTGGGGTTCCTGCCGATCCTGCTGCTCGTCGCCCTGGCCGCCGTACAGCTCGGCATCATCGCCTACGTCGCCCAGCAGGCGGGCACGGCCGCACGCGCGGGCGCGCGCAGCGCCTCGCTGCAGCAGGGGGCGGAGCAGGCGTGCCGGGACGCGGTCAGCAGCTGGGTCGACGTCAAGGGATGCCCGGCGTCGTCCGGCGGGGACGAGGTCACGGTCACCGCCACCGTCCACATCCCGTCACTCGTCCCCTTATGGAGTTTCGGAGACGCCCACAAGAGCGCCACCATGCCGCTCGACCACTGAGGCTGCGAGGACCACATGAGCCTGCGGGCACGCATCAACTCCCCCGAGGAGAACGGCAACCGGGGCGAGGACGGCCACATGGTCGCCTCGTACCGTGCCAAGCTCCTTGAGGAGATCGACCTCGCGGAGATGAGCGCCCTGGCCGCCGCCGAGCGGCGCGCCCGCCTGGAGCGGGTGCTCGGGCACATCATCAGCCGCGAGGGCCCGGTGCTCTCCACGGTCGAGCGCTCGCAGCTGATCCGGCGCGTGGTGGACGAGGCGCTGGGCCTCGGCATCCTCGAACCCCTCCTGGAGGACGCGTCGATCACCGAGATCATGGTGAACGGCCCGGACGCGATCTTCGTGGAGCGCGGCGGCAGGGTGGAGCAACTGCCCCTCCGATTCCCCTCCCACGACCAGCTGATGCAGACGATCGAACGCATCGTCTCGACCGTCAACCGCCGTGTGGACGAGTCGAATCCGATGGTCGACGCGCGCCTGCCGTCCGGCGAGCGCGTGAACGTGATCATCCCGCCGCTGTCCCTGACCGGCGCCACCCTCACCATCCGCCGCTTCCCGCGCTCCTTCACCCTCCAGGAGATGATCGGCTTCGGCTCGCTGGACGAGCACATGCTGTATCTGCTGGCGGGCCTGGTGCAGGCGAAGTTCAACGTCATCGTCTCCGGCGCCACCGGCACCGGAAAAACAACCCTGCTCAACGCGCTCTCGGGCCTGATCCCCGAATCCGAACGCATCATCACCATTGAGGACTCGGCCGAACTCCAGCTGCAACAGGCACATGTGATCCGCCTCGAATCCCGCCCCCCGAACGTCGAAGGGAAGGGCCAGGTCACCATCCGCGACCTGGTGCGCAACTCGCTCCGCATGCGCCCCGACCGCATCGTCGTCGGTGAGGTCCGCGGCGGCGAATCCCTCGACATGCTCCAGGCGATGTCGACGGGCCACGACGGCTCGCTGGCCACCGTGCACGCCAACAGCGCCGAGGACGCCCTGATGCGTCTGAAGACCCTGGCCTCCATGTCCGAGGTCGAGGTCCCCTTCGAGGCACTGCACGACCAGATCAACAGCGCCATCGACGTCATCATCCAGCTCACCCGCTTCGCCGACGGCGTCCGCCGCATCACCGAGATCGCGCTGCTGGACAGCCACGGCAGCGAGCCGTACCGACTGGCGACCGCGGTCCGTTTCAACGCCCAGCCGATGGCCTCCGACGGCCGTATCTACGGCGCCTTCGAATACTTCCCGCTCCCACGCCGCACCGCCGACCGCCTCTACATGGCGAGCCAGCCCGTCCCCCAGGCCTTCGGCGTGGCCCAGTCCGCAGACCAACTGGCGACAAGAGAAGCGAAATAGGACGGATCAGCAGATGGATCTGCAAACCCTCGTCACGCTCACCACCGGCATCACCCTGCTGACCTGCGTCCTGGGCGTCATGGGCCTGCACGCCTACGCCATGGGCAAGGCCCAACGCCAGGACCTCGTCGACCGCCTCTCGGCCACCGGCCACATCCCACTGGGCGGCAAACGCCGCCACTTCCGCAACCTGGACCGCCGGCTGCGCCGTACGAAGACGGGGAAGAAGCTGGAACTGCGGTTGGCGGCCACGGGGTTGGACATTACGCCGGGGGAGTTCTTTGTCTACATGATGGCTACGGTGGCGGGGTTGTGGTTGATCGGGCAGGCAACCCTGGCCCCGTTCTTCGGCCCGCTGGCCGGACTGCTCGGCATCTGGGTCGCGCTTCAATTCCTCAACTGGCAACGCCAGAAGCGCATCGAGAAGTTCATCAACCAACTCCCGGAACTGGCCCGCATCCTGGCGAACGCGACCCAGGCCGGCCTGGCGCTGCGGACAGCCGTCGCCATGGCGGCCGAGGAACTGGAGGCGCCGGCGGGTGAGGAACTGAGCAAGGTCGCCAACCAGTTGGCGGTCGGCGCATCGATGGACGACGCCCTCGGCGAACTCACGGAACGCCTCCCCTCACGCGAACTGGTCGTCCTCGTCACGACGCTGGTCCTCTCGAACCGGGCCGGTGGCCAGGTGGTGAGCGCCCTGCGCAACCTCACGGAGACGCTGGAGGAGCGCAAGGAGACCCGGCGCGAGGTCAGGACGCAGTTGTCGCAGGTGAACATGACGTCGTACGCCGTCCCCGTCCTGGGCGTGGGCTCGTTGTTCCTCATGAACGGAGTCAAGGACGGCGCCCTGGACCGGATGACCGGCTCCCCGCTCGGCCAGGGCGCGGTGATCATCGCCTTCTCGCTCTACGCGGTCGGCTTCATCCTCATCCGCCGTATGTCCCGTATCGACGTCTGAGACGTCCGAGAGCCTGGAGGGAGGACGACCATGGCACTTCTGCTGGCACTGGTGATGGGCCTCAGCGTCTGGGGCATCTTCGCCGGCATTCGCATGTACCGGGCCGACGCCCGGCTCCCCGGGGACCTCGCGCTGGCCCTGGAGGTCGGCTCCACCCGCACCGGCGCGGTCGACTCGCTCGTCGACCGCCTCGGCATGCGGTACGCGCCCGCGGTACTGCGCCTGATGGGCCCCAAGCTGGTCGCCAAGTACCGCCGCAAGATCGACCTCGCGGGCAATCCGGGCGGTCTGACGATCGACCGCTACGCGGCCCGCCGCGCGGTCTACGGCTTCCTGGGCGGCGTCGGCGGACTGGTGTTCCTGGTGAAGGGCAACTTCATCGTCGCCGTCATCCTGTTCGCGTTCGGCGCGTTCTGGACGGAGGTCGGCATCTGGGCGGCGATCCGTATCCGCAAGGACGTCATCGAACGCACCCTCCCCGACTTCCTGGACGTGCTCGCGGTCGTGGTGAGCGCGGGGCTGGGCTTCCGGCAGGCACTGGACCGGGTGGCATCGAAGTACGAGGGCCCCTGGGCGGACGAACTGCGCATCACCCTGCGGCAGATGGACCTCGGCATGAGCCGCCGCCAGGCCTTCGCGGAACTGCGCCGCCGCAACGACTCCGAACAGGTGGCGATGTTCGTGACGGCCCTGCAGCAGGGCGAGGAACTCGGAGCGCCGATCGTCGACACCCTCGTATCACTGGCGAAGGACATGCGCCGCACGGACGCGCAGAACGCCCGCCGCAAGGCCGCCCGAGCCGTCCCCAAGGCCACCATGATGATCACGACCTTCATGGTCCCGGCCACCATGATCCTCCTCGGCGCCGGACTGATCCTCGGCTCCGGCACCGACTTCGGCTCCATCACGGGCAAGTAGGGACGGGGTGACGACGGCCATGGCGACGACGACGGAACGAACGGGCCTGCTGAGGCGACGTCCGAAAGCCCCGGAGATCACGACCCCGCCCGCGGGCACGGTCCTCCCGCCCCACGTCCGCACGGGCGCCCCCGACATCCCCGTGACGTCGGTGACGCCGGCGCTGCCGCCGGGGTGGGAACCGGTGGGGGCACGGCTGCCGGGGGTGCCGACGCAACCGGATCCGAGGGGGAAGGCGGGGGCGCCGCCCGTGTCTCCGGCGCCGAGCGAAAGCGGTGCGGGGGGCGCGCGGGCGGGTGCGGGTACGGGTGTGGGAGCGGGCGCGGGTACGGATACGGGTGCTGACCCGAACCCGAAGCCGGTCGCAGGCCAGGTGCCCACGCACGCACCCGCACCGAATCCGGTACCGGAACCCGCCCCGGCACCGACACCGACACCGGCACCGACACCGGCGTCCGGTGGCGAGCCCGGCGCCGCCGCCATCCCCATCCAGGTCAACGCCCTGCAAGCCATGTGCCGCCAGGTCTTCGGCTTCCGCCTGGCCATGATCGCGCTCGCCGCCCCCGCCGCGCTCGTCAACGCCTCCCCGGGCTTCGCCACCCGCCTCGTGGGCGCAGCGGTCGTCGTCACCTTCATGGGGTCCTACGTCCTCTTCAGGGACTGGGAACGCTTCGGCCCGCTCCTCCTGCGCCACCCCACGCTCCTGGTGGTCGACACCCTCTTCGGTTCCCTGCTCCTCATCTCCGCAGGCCCGGACACCACCCTGGCCTACGTCAGCGTCTGCACCCCGCTGCTCGCCGGCATCGTCTACGGCTGGCGGGGCGCCGCGGCGTTCGCCTCGCTCCAGGCGCTGATCCTCTTCATGGTCTACGCGGCCTCGAAGGATCTGCACGGGGCTCCCGCGGAGACCCTGCTCCTGCCCGGCCTGTGCGTGATCGCGGGCGCGGTGGGTTCGGCCCTGCGCAACCTCATGCTGCGCTTCGGCGCCGCGACACAGGCGCTCACCACCGTGCAGGCACGCCTCGCGGTGACGGAGGCGGTCAGCGCCGAACGGTCGCGTCTGGCCCGGGAGATGCACGACTCGGTGGCCAAGACCCTGCACGGCGTGGCGCTCGCCGCCGACGGTCTGGCGGGTTCGGCCGGCGCTCCCCACATGGACGCCAAGCTCGTCAGACAACAGGCGGAACTGGTGGCGCGCTCGGCCCGCCGGGCGGCTGCCGAATCACGCGAACTCCTCGCCGACCTGCGCCGCGAATCGGATCCCGACCACGCGACGGACGTCCTGGTCGAACTGGCAGCCCGCACACGGGACTTCAGCACGCGCACCGGCCTCACAGCGTGCTACCGCCCCACCGGCGAGCACGCCGTCCCGCCCGTGCCGCCCGCCGTCGCCCGCCAGCTCCTCACCATCGCCTCGGAAGCAATGGAGAACGCACACCGTCACGCGGGCCCGACCCGGGTGGACGTGAGCGCCGGCGTCCACGGCGACCTCCTGCGCATCAGCGTGTACGACGACGGCCGCGGCCTGCCGTCGGGCACCACCCTCGAACAGCTGCGCCGCGCGGGCCACTTCGGCCTGGTCGGCATGGTCGAACGGGCTGCGTCCGTCGGCGCCCGCATCCGCATCGGCCGCGGCGGCCACCCCAAGGGCACGGAAGTCCGCCTGGAACTCCCGCTGGCGGCACTCACGACAGCGAGTGCGCCCGCATGAGTACGCCGTACACGCATCACTACGAGCCACAGGCGCCCCCGAGCGCCGCACGAGAGGAAAGGAGGCCACCCTCCATGCCGGACCCGACCGCTCCCCACTCCGGTGCCCCGCAGCCGCAGCCGCAGCCGCAGCCCACAAGCCCCTTCGAGGCATTCCCGCCGCCCGTACCGCTGAAGGTCGTGGTGGCGGACGACAACCCGGTGGTCCGCGCGGGCCTCACGGCCCTCCTCTCCGGCCGTTCCGACATCACGGTGGTGGCGGAGGCGGCGGACGGCCGCCAGGCCTACGAGGCCGCTCTCCAACACCGGCCCGACATGGTGCTCCTGGACGTCCGCATGCCCGGGGTCGACGGCATCTCGGCCCTCCCGTACCTCGTACGCATCGCCCCGGTCGTGATGCTCACGTACAGCAGGGAGTCGGAGATCGTCCAGGAGGCCCTGCGCCGAGGCGCCGGCGGCTACCTGGTGCACGGCGAGTTCACCGCCGACCAACTGGTCGCAGCGGTACGGGACATCAAGCAGGGCAGGGCCCACTTCACCCCGACAGCAGCGGGCGCACTCCTCGACCAACTCCGCCAGGGACAGCCACCCGTAGGCGGGCCACTCCCGGAGGGCCTGGGCCAGGCCGATGCGACTGCATACGGCAATGCCGCGTCGACGTCACCATATGTTTACACCGAAGTGCCAGCGCCACCAGGCAACTTCGGCCATTCGCCCGCCCCCGTCTCCGCTATTTCTGCAGAAAACCTTTCGCATATGCAACCGGATATGGCACAGTCGTCGTCAGGATGGACAAGCGGCCGTCCGGCCGCTCCCGACAGGTCGAGGTTCCAACTGAGCACCAGGGAGGCGGAGATCATGGACCACATCGCGTCCGGCATGAACAACCAGCAGATCGCCGCCACCTGCTTCATCAGCGAGAAGACCGTCAAGAACCACATCAACCGCATCTTCGCCAAACTCCACAGCACCAGCCGGTCGGAGGCAGCGGCCAAGTGGCTGGGTACGGCGCCGGGTTCGGGTTTAGGGGTGGGGTGAGCTGGGGTGACGGTGCGGGGGATCGTAGAGCTGGGCCCACAGGCTCAGGCCGTCGATGTGCAATCCCACAGCAACGACTGGGCCTCTCTTTGGGCCCGTGATTGGGCCCTGGGGCCCTCTGGTGGGCGGCGTGTTCCGCCGTACGTTTCTCGTGTCGAAAGCGGCACCGGCAAGGAGGAAGCCGGTTACGCGAACGACCCAGAGACGCAGAAGTCGGCCGGTGAGCGGCCGGCCGAACTCGGAGGGGAACACTATGAGCGACCTGATGCTGAAGACTGCCGTTGCGACCCAGGTGCGAGTGAACGGCTGGAAGAACACCACCGTCGAGGCGATTCGGCGCCGTGGGGGCGACAAGGGTCAGACGGCGGTCGAGTACCTGGGCATCATCGCGGTGGTCGTGGCGATCGTTCTGGCGATCACCGGCACCAGCCTCGGTCAGACGATTCTCGGCAAGATTCAGGCGCAGATCGCCAAGGTCGCTCCTTGATGCGACCTCGCCGATACGGCGATGCAGGGCAGGCCTTCCCCATCTACATCACGGTGGTGGGAGGCCTGCTCTTTCTTGCGTTCGCCTACTTCGCGGTCGGCCAGGCCGCGGTGAATCGGAACGGTGCTCAGACGGCCGCCGACGCGGCGGCGCTCGCGGCGGCCCAGCAAACCAGGGACGACCTCGCCGGCTTGTGGGTGAAGAACGTGCTCGACCCCACCAAGTGGCACGGCATCCTCACCGGTGATGAGGCAGTGCTCAACGGCTGCTGGCGCGGATACCAACTCGCGTCGCAGAACGATGCACAAATGGACGGACCGACACCCTGTCGGCCGAGGCTGTCGCCCTTGAGCTACACGGTCTACGTGAAGGCCGACAAATCTGTCGGGCATTCCATCGTCCCAGGCACGGAGAATCGACACGCGCATGCGCACGCCACTGCCGTGATCGAGCCGCTCTGCACGTTCACGCCCCCTGCACCGGATGCGGGTGACGGCGTACTTCCGCGGCTCTCCTGCAAGGGCAGGGGGACCTGGGATCTGGACCCGAAGCACCTCACCGATCTGCCTGGACCCGAAGACCTCTTCGACGTCCATCTGGCCGACTGACAGGCGAACGACGAGTGGAGAAGGAAGCGGAGTCATGAGCATTCGGTTCACTACGAAGGCCCGTAGGGGGATGGTCGCACTGACCGTTGCGGCCGGACTGGCCCTCGGGGTGGCCGGCTGTGGTGGGGGAGGTGACGACAACAAGCCCGACACGTCGGCGTCCTCCTCCAAGGAGGCGGGATCCAAGCCGAGTTCTCAGGAGGGACAGTCGGAGACACCTCTGGCCGAACTGAAGGGCACCGACGGTCTACTCCTCCAAGTCACCTCTGCTGAAAGGGATTCGGGAGGATTCGTCACCGTGAACGGGGTGGTGAAGAATGACGGCGCCAAGTCGGTCGTCATTCCGCCTCAGACAAGCGGTGACGAGACCGAGGTGATCGCGCACGGACCCTCGCTCGGTGGTGCCACACTTGTCGATTCCAAGGGCAAGAAGCGCTACTACGTGCTGCGCGACACAGAAGGGCGCCCGCTGACCACCACCGGCCTCGGAAATCTCGAGGCCGGCCAGACGCTCCCGGTCTTCATGCAGTTCCCGGCGCCACCGGCCGGCACGTCCGAGGTCGACTTGCAGGTTCCGACCTTCTCCAGCGGCTCGATCAAGATCTCCGGGTGAGGCCGTCCATGACCTGCTCCCGAACCCGCAAGGCGGCTCCGAGGCTTGCCCTGGTCCTCACGGCCGCCTCCGTCATGGTCGCCGCCAACCTCTACGGCGCGGTGACCGCCCACGCCGACGAAAGCCCCAGCGCCCCGCCGGGCACCGAGGCCTCGCCGTCCGCTCCCGTCAAGGTCGACCCCAACGACCCGGACCTGAAGCTTCCCGAGGGCGCGACCCTGGCCTCCCCGAAAGTCCTGGACATCAAGTCCGTAGTAGAAGACCAGAGCGGCGACGAACGCCGAGAAGACACCAACACCGACGTCACGTTCGCCCTCCAGGCAGAAGTCCTGTTCCCCAAGGACAGCGCCAAGCTCAGCGGTGCGGCCAAGTCCCGTATCGCCACGATCGCCGACGAGATCAAGAACCAGAAGGCGACGAAGGTCCGCGTCTTCGGCTTCACCGACAACCTGGGCTCCTCCGCCCACGGCGACGTCCTGTCCCGCCAGCGCGCCAACGCCGTACAGGACGTCCTGGACCAGCAGTTGAACGACCCGAACATCACCTTCGAGGTCCGCGGCTACGGCGAGCAGTACCCCATCGCCGACAACTCCACGGAGGCGGGGCGCAAGAAGAACCGGCGGGTGGAGGTCACGTTTCCGCGTACGGAAAGCTGACGACAGGGAGTATGCGACGGCCCGTCCCCGGCAACGCCGAGGGGCGGGCCGCTGACGTTAAGTGGGCTCGCTGCTAAGCACTCCTTCGGATGATGTCGAAACGCGCGGTGGCAAACATATGCCTGCTCCATGTGATCAATCGACGCTCATGATCGTGCTGTTGGTCACCTCGCGTGTGCTGGTCGGTCACGTGGCGTGAGGGGCGAACACTCCCAAAACATATGAAAGAGGCGATCGGTTCGTCTGATCTTGGTGAGACCTCAACTGGTGCCCTCCCCGGCCCCGCGGATAACTTTGGTTCGCTCGCGTTATCCCCCCACTTGAGGAGTCCTGAGTGAACCGCCATGCCCGGTTGGTGACAACCGTGCTCACTGTGTCCGTGGCACTGTTGCTGACAGCTTGTGGCTCGGGGGGAGACGACTCGTCCTCCGACAAGATCGCGGGCGCCGACACGGGCGCCACGCACTCGGTGTCGCCCTCGGCGTCCGCTTCGGCGGACGGCATCGACCGGCCGGAGATCAAGCTCCCCGACGACATGAAGATGGTCTTCGAGGGACGGCAGAGCGGCGATGCCACCAAAGACGCGGTTCTTTCGGACAACGCGCGGGCTGTCAGCACGGTGTGGCAGGCGATGGCCTACGGCGATCTGAAGAAGTCCGGTATGGGCTTCTACTACACCGGCACCGCTCTGACGGGTGTCTACGACTACGCCAAGGGCAACATCGCCAAGAACATCAGCTGGGCGGGAACTCTGCGTTACTACAACCGCCGGGTGACGGTCTTCGACAAGACGTCGGCTGCTCTGACGTACTGCGTGGACGAGAGCAAGGCGGACCTCAAGGACCGTAAGTCAGGTAAGCGGCAGGGCACGAAGACCTCGTCCGACAGCTACGTCTACTACAACGCAGGCGTGAAGAAGGACAAGACCGGCGTCTGGCAGACCTGGGACCTCTCCGAAGACCGGGGGTCGCAGAAGTGCCAGCCCTGACGCGGTGCGGGGCAGCGACGGCCCTCATCGCCACCGCGTGGGTTCTTGGGACGTACCCGGCCGCAGCCGGGGACTTCGGAGGCAGCGGCGCACAGACATCCAAGATGTCGGGAACCACCTCGGGACCTGCCCTCGAGTCCCGTGTCAGCTTCAGGGTGGATGGCGAGTCCATGTCGAAAGGCGGCGGCCCCATCAACTCCGCATCCGTCGACTGGGAACCGCCGGCCTGCTGGTACGAGCCGTACTGGAAGGCCAAGGACTTCAAGACCTACATGGAGGCCCAGTGGTCGATCTACCAGTCCGTCGGTGGAGCGCCCGAGGGCATCCAGGACGTCAAGTCCCGCTACGAGGAGGGCCACCCGTACAAGGACTTCAACGCGGACAAGAACGGCAAGGGGATGTGGTGGGTGGCCGTGAAGAATCCGGAGATGAAGGACGACCCCGCGGCCAAGGCCTGCACGCGTGATCCCTTCTGGGTGAACAACGGCGAGAACCCGGACGTACCTCAGGCCATTGACACCAAGACCCTTGCAGGCCTCGCGTACCAGCGGACCACGGTGCCCGCCACCAAGATCTCCACCGCGCCGAACCGCAAGTCGACGGTGAACGCGCCCACTTGGGTATGGCTGGACAAGGCCGCCTTCACGCCCGTGTCCGCGACAGGCAGTCTGCCTGGTACCGGCCTGTGGGCGACCACGACCGCCAAGCCGGTGAGCCTACATATCGATCCCGGCACGGACGACGCGGAAACCCTCCCAGGCTCGGGTGAGTGCGCGATCAACGACAACGGTTCGATCGGCGAGCCGTACGCGAGAGGCAAGGCCCGCCGGACGCCACCCTGCGGTGTGACCTACCTGAGGTCGTCGGGTGGCGGATCCTACGCTCTCAAGGCGACTCTGACCTGGCAAATCACCTGGAAGGGGACAGGCGGCACGGGCGGCGACCTGCCGAACGGCACCTTCGCCACGACCACCGAGGTGCCGGTGCAGGAGATCCAGGCAGTCAACCGCTGAAACAGGCGTTCGCGCGCACCCAGGGACCCACATGGCAGAACGGTTGAAAGTCGACGGCACTGAACTGGACAAGTTCTTCAGGGACTTGACCAAAGCCAGAAACTCGTTCGTCGCACTGCAAAAGGCACTGCGCGACTCGAGCATCGACGGTCTCGGCACGGACGATCTCGATGAGGCCTGTGACCAGTTCCAGGAGGACTGGCACTACGGCACCAAGGAGATCGCGGAGCAGATCGAGAAGCTCACCGACATCACGCAGCAGGTCAAGAACGACTTCCACGAGGTGGACGTGGCCTTGGAGAAGGCTCTGCGGAAGCCGAAGCGGAAGGGGGCGAAGGCTTGACGACTCCCGTTGGAGACGGCGGTGTTCTGTCCCCTGAGAAGTCGCGGCACAGCAACACCCTTGCGGACCTCAATCGCCCGCAGGGATTGAAGACAGATCCTGGTGTCAGTAACTCCGAATACCCGCATCTCGGCTTCAATCCGGCTCCGGGCAGCACAGAAGTGGTGCGAGCCCTCCACCGCAAACTGACCACTTGTGTCGATGAAATGCAGAAGGCTCACTCCAAGGTCACCAAGCTGCTCGACGGCAGCTACTGGGAGGGAGATGCGGCGGTCGCGTTTCGCCAGCAGCTGGAGGATGGGCCACTTCCGACCAACTTGCGTACGGGAGCCCGTTCGGTGGGGAAGGCCGCCAAACAATTGCGGCTATGGACGGGAGAGTTGGAGGATTTTCAGCGGCGCGCGAAGAAGCTGGACGGCGAGGCGAAGGATGCTCGCGAGGTCCTGGAAAGTGCTCGGGGGAACGCGGGGAGAGCGAAGCGGGCCCCGGCTCTGGACAAGGGTGAAGGACGAGCCTACGACGAGGCCAAGTCTCACCTGACCAAGGCGAACGCTGCCGTCACCACGGCACAGCACGATCTTGATGACGTGCTGCGCAGGGCCCGCTCGCTCGCCGAGGAGCACGAAGGCGCAGCCCGGCACAGGGCGAAGATGATCCGCGACTGCACAGGGAAACTCGCACCGGACGAGCCGGGGGCGTGGGACACGTTCGCGAACTGGGTGGACGACAATCTGGAGGACATCCTCAGTGGCTGTGCGGCAATTCTGGGGGTCGTCGCCCTGTTCGCCCTCGGGCCCATTGCAGGAGCTGTACTGCTCGTGGCCGCAGCGGCACTGAGTGGAGCCGCACTCTATCTGCGCTTGAGTGATCCTGCGGTCCGGGCGTCGTTGTGGGAGGGATTTTCCAAGGGAGAACTCGACCTCGACTTCTGGAGCAACGCGCTGGGCGTGACGGGTGACATCCTCGGAGTCGTCCCGGGTCTGGGAGCTGTTGTGAAGGGCGGCTTGAGGGCACCCGCAGCCATCCGCGCGGCTGCCGCAACCACAGAAGGAACGCTTTCGCTCGGGCAGCGAATCGCCGTGATCGGGACCTCGGTGAAGGAAGAGGCGACGGCCATTTCTGAGGCCACTGGCCTCCTCGAGAAGTTCAGGGTCTTCGGCGCGCAGACTGACAGCGTCCTTCCGAAGGTGGAGAAAGCCGCGACCTGGTTGGGTGCCGGCACGTCAGCCACCGGGCTGGTCGGAAGTGCCTACGACGCGTTCGACAGCGACGGAGTAAAGGCCGCCACCAGCGCTCTGGATGGGGCAAGAACCGCTGGAATCGACCTCACAGGGACATCCGGAGTCATCAGATACCTGGTTCAGGGAGCTGAGGCAGTGTCATGACCGCCACCCCTTTCATCACCGACGCGTCAGCGCAGCTGCCCGGCACCGATATCTGGTTCGCGTTGCCCGCCGGATTCTCACCGATTCCCATGGGAGAGCTCCAGTCATCCGGGATCGATGCCGGAACGCCCGACGGCGATGCTGTCCTCTCATCACTTCTTGCAACTGCCGGGGGCCCCACGGAACAGCAGCAACTTGAGGCGATGTGCGCGCCGGTCCGGCGGATGATGCTCGCGCTGGCGGCTACAGGGGTCATCCAGTGCTCGGTCGGACTTCACACGGACGACGAGGGCGACGGCAGGCTGCTGTTGTCACTGTTCACGCTCGCCTGGAGGAGGCTGCCCTGGTCGCCGCGTAGCATCATGGCCGCCCGTATCGCGGCAAGTGCTGAGAACGCCGTACACCTGGAGATGCTTGAACTTCCTTGTGGTCCGGGGTCATTGGTGGAGACACATGTGGCCGCTTCGGATGCGCGTTTGGGGGAGCGATTGCTGCAGGTCAGCGCGTATGTGCCGTACCCGGACGGTGAACGTCTCGCGATCCTGAACCTCGCGACGCCCGCGGTGGAGCACGCGGACCACTACCGCGCACTGCTTCGGGAGATCGCCTACCTCGTGAGTTTCGACAACCCGTTGTCGCCGGAATCCGACAAGGAATGACATGAGTGCCTCCCACCCACCCACAGCCTGGGACGACCCGGACAGCCGCAGTGCCTGGACGAAGCTCTTCACCTGGGCCGTCCTCGGCCAAGTCCTGTGGCCGTTGATCTGTGTTGGGACCCTGCTTCTCATCGTGGGACCGGAATGGCCGGTGTGGCTCTGCTTCGTTCCCTTGCTGTACTCGGCCTACCGAACGGTTCTCCAATATCGGTACTTCACCGAGGCGTTCCAGATCCGACGCATTCTCAGGGAGTATGCGTGGCAGGTGTTCGCAACCCCGGAGAGTGGCATCGGGGGTGTACCCGGGGCGAAGAGCGGCGACGTCTTGTTGAAGCTGCCCAATCCGGAACGCTCCGATGACCTGGTCGCCATGATCCTGCACGGCCATGTCCGCTCGCCATGGTGGCGGCGTCGGCTGGGCCCCGGGGTGAAGCCGCAGAGAAAAGCGCAGGTGGCCGAAATCTGGTTCGCCGGGGACGTTCGTTTCGCCGGTGTCCTCGCGGTCCCGGGACCGGGGCGCCTCTTTCTCCTGTACCAACGACCTGACAACGGTCCGCGTTTCCGTAGGGACGTCCACGAGGCCGCCGATGAGGCACTTCACCGTGCCCGCCGTGCGGGCGTCCGCATCTGAAGTCGACGTGTTTCCGTACCGCAGGTTCCCGTGAACGAACGAAGAAGGATCCATCGTGCAATCTCCCACCCATCCCACGGCCTGGGACCATCCACCGACGCGCAATGCCTGGATGCGGCACATGGCTATGAACGTGGTGGGGTTGATCGGTTGGCCAGGTGTCTGGGTCGCTCTGATCTGCGTCTCGACCTACACGCCGAACTGGGTCGTGTGGATCTTCATGCCGTACTTCATCTACGGCCTTTACCGCTTCTGCGGCCAGTTCACCCACTTCCCGCAGGCCTTCCGGATGCTTCGGGTGCTGCAGGAGTATCCGTGGCAGTTCCTCGAAGGGGTTCCCAGCGGACTCGGCAAGCACCCCAAAGCTCGGGACGACGGAATGTGGTTCGAGTTCTGGAATCCGGCTGATGCCGAGGAGAAGATCCCGTTGGTCTTCATCAGGCATCAACGGTCCTACTGGTGGTTGAAGCGCCTGGACGGTCCTCGTACCCGGCCCTCACGCCGCGCCCAGATCGAACCACTCTGGTTCGCCGGCGACCCGCGCTTCCTCGCGGTCGTCGCCGCGCCGGGACGTGGCGGCAAGGCGCCCAAGCGGCTTCATTTCCTGTACCAGCGTCCAGCAGTCGACATTCAGTGTGCGCCTGACAGCTGGGACGCAACACCGACCGATCTCGAGCACGCCCGCCGTGCTGGTGCGCGTGTGGACATGCCTTCGTCCACTGCCGCCGTGGATGAGGTGGCCGATCAGGGAGCGCAAAGGCTTCCCTGGGCCTCCCAACCAGCCCTCAAACACCCGCCCACCGACCGGGCAATTCGGCGTCGCGTCATCCGGCAGATGGTTCTTCTCTTTGCGGTGTGGCCCGCGCTCGTCCTCATTCCGCTACTGCTCGCGGCCGGCGGCGATGACCGGTTCATTCCCATCATGGTCAGGGTCATCGTCCTTGTGCCGATCGTGGTGCCCCTCCACATTTGGGCACTTGTGACGGCCCTGCGCATGCACCGCGTGTTGAGTACGCATTCCTGGCGGCTGGTGGAGTGCGAGGTCGTGAGGTCGGCCGCACACGGGTGGCGGCTCAAGGACAGGTCCGCGTCTGGGCGGGAGATCCGAGTGCCGGCGATCCTCCGGCTCCATGGCCACGGCACCGTGCTGACAGCGGTCCCCTTCAAGCGATACGTGAGCCCGCGGATCACCCACCTGTGGTGTGCGGGGCCTCCCGGGGTCGGTGCGGTGGTTTCCGAGCCTGGCGGCGCGCGGCCCTTCCGCCTTGCGAAGTACAAGGGGGCCATCGGCGCCGCCACGACCGCACCGGTCACTGGCGAACGAGCGCAGGTTTTAGAGCCGTAGCACGGCGGGCGCCGTGTGCCTCTTCTGGGTGATGGTGGCGGGTCGAGTTTCGAAGTAGTTTCAAAGTCATGGCTGGCGAGAACGAAGCTGTGAACTTTTCCGAGCTGGTCAACAAGAACAAGCAGACCCTTGCCCGGCTCAAGGAGTCGACGAGGCTGCTGCTGCACCGCAGGGATGGAGAGGACCTGGTCCTCACCACGGCGGTGCGGGCTGAACAGGACCAAACGGTGGCGTCGGCCGCCACGCGCATGATGGTTGCCATGGCCCGCCGGGAGCCAGGCAGCATGGAACTGATCCTGGACATCCTCCCGGACGCCTTCCCCTGGGTCCGCCTCCTGCCCGAGACAGACGTCCACGCCTTCGCCGTCGAACTCGTCGACACCATGCGAGCCGCGGACTCCATCGGCAACAGCGCCGCCGTGGCCCAGGTGCTGATCGCCTGGCAGCACACCGCTGAGGTTCACTCCGACCCTGAGCTGCTGGCAGCGTTGACGAGGGCGCAGGGCGAGAAGTGACATACACACCCGGCTTCGAGCAGCCCCCGTATACCAACTCGCCGGCAGCATGAGATGGAAATTCTCCACCAGGGCTCAAATCTTCTCCGTCAATTCCAAACACCGATTACCCGCATTAGGGCCTCAACCCGACTCCAGGGGGCATCGACACCGTCATCGAGCTGTACACGCGGCTACTGGAAGGGCGCTCCATACGCACAGCTGCGCAAGATTTGTGCTGGAGTTCACGAAGCGTGGCACTGGCAGTCAGGTGTGTCTCGCGGGGTCGTGCAGCATGGCCGACAGCTGTGCAGTCGATCACTCGGCACGGTGCAGGTGATCACATGGCGTACAGGACGTTCAATCCCAATTCAGTTCAAATCATGGCCAGGCGAACTGATCTTGACCTGGGCCCGGCTGGTGTCCGCATGTGCCCCACGGATAGCGTTGGTTCGCTTGAGTCACCCCCCACCTGAACGGGAGTCCCAAAGTGAACCGCCCCGCCCGGCTAGCGACGGCCGTGCTCACCGCTTTCGCGGCCCTGCTGCTGACCGCCTGCGGCTCGGGAGGAGGCGATGACACGTCCTCGGACAAGATCAAGGGAGCGGACACGAGTGGATCGAGTTCCCCCTCGCCTTCCGTGTCCGCCTCGGCTGAGAAGAATGCACCGGCCTTCGACTTTCCGTCGGACGTCAAGGTTGCTGTCGAGCGGGAGCCGACTGGTGACGCAACGAAGGACGCGATTCTGCGGGACTTGGCCTACTCGGCCCAGGCCAACCTCGAAGCCTTCTCCAAGGGAAGCGGCCAGACGGCCAACATGAACCGCTATTTCGCGGTGCCCGCCCTCACCTATTGGGGAAACCGCATCGCGAAGGTCAAGAAGGGCGGCCTCACGGTCACAGGTGATTACCGGTTCTACGACTTCAAGGTCACGGACGTCGCGAACGGCAAGACGGCGGCCGGCCGATACTGCGAGGACCAGCGCAAGGCGTACGGCAAGGAGATCAAGACGGGCAAGGTGCTGCGCACCAAACCGAGCGACAAGGACTTTATCCTCAACACGTTCCAGGTCGCAAAAGACGCTCGCGGCGACTGGCAGGTGGTGCAGCAGAGCTGGAAGAAGGCAGACGCGTCATGCGTGCAGGGGTGAGGAGAATGACTGCCCCTCGCGTCCTCCAAACGCTCGCCGCCACAAGTCTTTTCGTGGCGCTGGGGACCGGCTTCCCGGCGTTTGCAGGTGACCCCAAGTTCGACGGCGATGGGGGTACCACCCAGACCGAGCAGCCCAGTGCCCCCTCGGATGCCGGGTCAGGTAGCGGGGCGGGCGCGGACTCCGCCCACGGCACCATCGGCGCCCACATCGTCATCAACCAGAAGAAGACCGGCTCGGCCGGATCCAGCGCGACCGCCACGTCCTCGAACACCGACTGGAAACCTCCGGTCTGTTGGTACGAGCCGATGTACACGCCCAAGGAGTACGAGGACTTCATCAAGTCCGCGTACAAGGGAGCCGGGGAACCCGCGGCAAGCTACGCCAAGAAGCGCGCCGACGAGGACTATCACAAGGGCGACAAGGGCCTGTGGTGGCAGGTGAAGTTCCGGAACGACAACTTCACCGAGGCCTGCCCTGTCACTACGGACAACTGGGAGATCTGGGTCCCTCCGGCCCAGCCGAAGCCGGAACCTCATCAGCTCACCCCGGAGATCCTCTCCGAACTCGCCTACAACTCGACCAAGTTGCCGACCCCGCCCGTTGAGTTGAGCCCGCGCGCAGACCGGCTCATCGTCAATCTCGGCACACGGGTCAAGCTCAAGAGCGACTTCGACCGGGTCTGGACGACGGCCAGCATCAACTACAAGGGCGTCCAGATGGCGGCCACCACGGTCGCAACTCCCGTCGCGCTCAAGGTCGAAGCCGGCACGGCTGATGCCGACCCGCAGGCATGTTCGTACGACCTGGTCGAGTCCAAGGGCAGCTACGTGGTCGACAGCACAGACGCGGCCTGCAACATCACCTACCGCAGATCGTCCGGAACCGGCACCTACCCCTTCAAGGCGTCGATCACCTGGAAGGTGACCTGGACCAACTCGGCTGACCCTGACGGAGTCCCGCAGCAGCCGGCCCTTCCCGACGGGCTTTCCACGTACGAGCAGAACGTGACGGTGAAGGAAATCCAGGCCGTCAACCGCTGATCAGATGCGGGCGGTCCCAGCAGTACGAGGGCCGCCTACTGACGGTAGAAACCGAAAGCGACATGACCGATCTGCGTCTCGAAGACACGATCTCCCAGGACCTGAAGATGACCTTCTCTGCCACCGCTGTCGGCGAGGGCAAGCTCGGCCTCGACTTGGCCGAGTCCCTGAAGTCCCCGATAAAGAAGGGCAAGTGACGTGGCAGGGCAGCGGCCTGCGTTCCCGCACATAGGT
>NZ_JAFJSY010000075.1 GCF_019857225.1 Streptomyces plumbidurans | reverse complement strand
CCCGCGAACTCGCCAAACAGATCGGCAAGCTCGCGGGTGAACTCGGCACGGCGCTGAGCGAACTGGAACGGATCGAGTGCGGCGCCTGGAAGGGCAAGACCGCGATCGCCTTCACCGACTACGTCGGCCAGGACGTCACCCCCCTCATCCGCAAGAGCCACGACTCCTTCGACAAGGCCTCACGCGCGCTCCATCACTGGGCCAACCAACTGGACGGCTTCCAAGAGCGAGCGGACCGGCTGGAGAAGGAAGCCGGGGAAAAGCTCAGCGCCAAGGCGGATGCCCAGGCCAAAGCCGACCAGAAGGGCGACGGCAAGGGCAGCGACGAACTCGGCAAGGCCTCCAGCGCGGTGGACGGCGTCATCCAACGGGTCCACGACCTGGAGGAGGAGTACCGGCAGGCCGCCCGCAAGATCAGCAAGGAACTCGACAAGGCGGGCGACATCGCGCCGGACGAGCCCGGGTTCTGGAGCAAGCTCGGGCACGGGATCGAGGATGCCTGGGACGCCACTGGCGACTGGCTCAAGGACCACGCCGACTTCATCAAGTTGGTCGGTGACCTGCTGAGCGATTTGAGCGGCATCCTGGGCATGCTGGCCATCATCACGCTGCCATTCGAGCCCCTCGGTGCCATCTTCGGTGCGGCCGCACTGGCCACAAGTGGACTGGCGCTGTTGTCGCACGGCATTGCCAAGGCTGCGGGGGCCGATGTGAGCTGGATGCAGATGGGATTCGACGCGCTCGGGCTCATGCCCGGACTGGGCGCGTTCGGCAAGGGCGTGAAGGTAGCGGACGAGGGCATAGCTGCGGCACGCGCCGCCAGCGAATTCGGCAAGGGTTTCCAAGGCGCAGAACTCGCCGCCGGCGCCCGGAACATGTTCGCGACCGGCGAGCTCGCAGGGAAGGTGGAAGGCGGCCTTGCTCTGTTCGGGAAGAAGGTCGTTCTCGGAGGCAAGTTCGGCAACATCGGCATCATCACTCATGAGAGCGGCGCCATGAGCCGGCTGGCTGGACTGGCGGAAGCGGGCTATCACCAAGGTCAGCTGCTCGGCACCAAGGGACTCAAGCTCGTCAGCGGCGGCAAGTTCGACGTCAACCCCCTGAGTCTGGGGGGTAGAGCGTTGGACGCCGGAATCAAGATCGCACCCAAGATCGTGAGCATCCCCCAACACATCGGAGAAGCGCTTCACCCTGGAGACAGCTTCCACGATGCTGCCACCTCACACTGAGAAGGCGATATACATGGCGATCTGGACACCCGAACCAGGCGAGACGCTGCTCGCCCGCGACGCGATCGCATTTGCGACCGGAACTGCCCCCAGAGTGTCCGGCATGCGATGGTTCCGCGACACGCAGCGGAACGACATCCAGGGCGAGTTGCCCGGCTGGCCGTCGGGTCCTGTCTACTCGGCCCACCCGGAGACGGAGAAGCACCCCGGCAAGCGCGCCGGTCTGTTCGGAATGCGCGCGCTGTACGTTGCGATCGGGGGTGCCCTCGAAGGGCTCGGAGGTACCGGCAGCTTCCTTCCCGGCGCAGGCGATGGACCCGGACGTCCAGAGGAGCCGGAGAACGAAGTCAGCGACTTCCCGGTCATGTGGGCGGATGGTGGCACCCTTGCCCGGACGCTGCCTTCGCAACTCGACCCCGCCCGCTGTCCCGAGGGCTTCCGCAACCACATCATCGTCACCGACCGACGTGTGGTCATCACCGGTTTTCCAGATGACGATCCGCTACGTGACCGGGTGCTCTGGCAGGTCGATCGGTCGGAGATCGCGCGAGTCCGGAGGATGGGATTCAGCAGCGTGGGCGGTGAAGCCAAGGTGCAATTCGCAGACGGCTCCTGGGTCAGACTCGCTCCACCGGGCTCTCGGAAGTACTGGTCTGTGCTCCGCCATCTGGTCCACCCCACGGATGTCGTTCCTCTTGACGCCCTGACACCGCGCCAACGCGAATATGTGGAGTCGTACGTCGCTTCAGTGAACGAGCGGGACGCCTCCGTCGAACCTGTGATCACTCGCCGTCCCAGCGGAAAGTTCCTTATCGAAGTGCCTACCACCCAGCCCGTGAAGCCCGAACTCGGGATGCTGAGGCCGTTCTGGTTCATGAGTCAGGCAGGCGGGCGTGGCGGGTTCGATCCCAAGGACCTTTGATTTGCGAACGGAGCGCTCAATGACGACCCTGGCGGTAGAAGTCGAACCCGGGATCATCCCGCCCTTCTCGTTCGTCGCGCCGAACGGGCTTCATCCTCTCCCTATAGCCCCCTCGCCCGAAGAACGCGCCACACGGTCTCGCGAGTTCGTACGCGACCTTTATGCCCGTGGCGACAACGCGATCTGGGAGCCGGCAGCACCCTTCTACGCCGCGCTCGCTGAATACATGGCCGAGAGCGGATTCGACTACTCGGCCATGGGCCTCTTTTCAAGAGACGAAGGCGGGGTCGCCCAGTGCGCCCTCACGGTCGCGACAGTGAAAACGGATCAGACCGACCCGGATATCGCAGCCCAGGGAATTCTGGCCGCCCTGTCCGGAAACCCGTACAACGACGTTCGCTGGCTGGACCTGCCGTGCGGGCCAGCGGTTTCATGCGTGCGGCTCAATGAGATTGCCATCCAACCCGAGGTAACCAACAGCGGTAAGCAGGTCGAGCTCCTTACTGGGCAGATCCAGGTCCACATCCCATTTCCGACTGGCTCGTACACAACTGTCTTCACCCTCGACACTGCTGCCACGGATTACTGGGCAGAGTTCTGTAACATGATGGCGGCCATCCTCCAGACCGTCTCGTTCACGGACCCTGCCGAGGCCGCGTCACAGGAACCGTGAGATCCGTTGCGAAGGGTGTGGCTACTGGGAACGCAGCTCACCACGGCTGCGGGGTGAAAATCCTGCCCGACGCCTTCCCCTGGAACCGCTTCTCCCTGAGGCCGACGTCCGTGCCTTCGACTGGCGCTGGGTTGCCGTGTCGCTCAACCAGTCCGACGGCGACGCCCTGATGTTCATGGCGGGGGTCGTAAGTGACCGGCCGATCACGGAACTTGAGGACAGACGGCGGCACTTCTGCCCGCTCCCGCCACCTCCGCCCGGCTCCACCCGCAACCCCCACCCCGCCATGGCCCCGGCCTCCGACTCCAGTACGTGCCGGGAGCGAGGGCGTCGTGTGACGAGGTCCAAGGGCGTTGTCGACACCTGAGTCACGTTGGGTGTCGATTTGGGCCCTCGGGCCCATGCTGCCCAGCCGTCCTCTCCGTACGGTCGTCCCGTGTCGTGAACCACCGGCGGGGGACCGGGCGAGGTCACCGAGGTCACCGCGTATTGCGTGAACGCCTCCCTCCGTCAGGCCAGTCGAGGAGGGGGCGGTCATGGCGTCGATCGGCGGAGTGCCGGGGTCCGGGGCCGGGTGGCCGGCGGGGCAGGGCGGGCGCCGGAACATGCCCGCACCGCTCTCGTCCGCGTTGGTCCTCGTGCACGTGCTGTTCGGCATGACGATCGTCGGCGGCCTCGGCCTGCTGCTCACGGCAACGTCGGCGGACGCCCTCGACGGCGGGACACTCGCGCTCATCGCCTACGCGGCCGCCCCCGGCACGCTCGGCTGGTGGCTGGCCCGGCGGAGCTGGGAGGGCGGGGCCCGGGTCCGCAAGGCTCTGATCGCCGTACAGGTGTGGCTGATCCTGGGCGGCGCGGCCAACCTCGCCGCCGGGTCCGCCCATGGCGCGCTGCAGCTCTTCCTTCCGGTCGTCATCCTCTGCTTCCTGCTCCGCCCGGAGAGCCGTCGCTGGTACGAGACCCCCGAACTGGACCGCGCGGAGCGCCGCCCCTTCTCGCTGGCCCGCATGATCCGTTGGCGGCGGGACGAGGGGCAGACCGCGGTCGAGTACGCCGGGCTCGTCGCCATCGTCGCCGCGATCGTCACGGCACTGGTGGTCAGCGGGCTCGGCACCCAGATCTACGGCGGCATCCAGGCCCAGGTCTGCAAGGTCGCCGGCATGGGCTGCGCGGCTCCCGTCGGCGGCGACACGGATGCCAGGGCGGGCGACGGGAACGGCACCGACGACCCCGCCAGGAAGGCCGACGGTCCCGCAGGTCAGAACCCTGACGGCAACCCCGACGGCAAGAACGGTGACGACGGCAAGAAGGACGGCAAGAAGGACGACGGCTGCTTCTCCGGGGTCGGTGCCTTCTTCGGATGTGCCGGGGATCAGGTCAAGCAGGTCGGGCAGGGACTCTTCGTCGACGGGGTATGGGGCGACGTCACCGGTATCTACGACATGGTCCGCCATCCCCTCCACATGCTCAAGGGCCTCGGCGACTACGGCAAGCAGCTCGGTCACGACTGGGTGGAGAACTCCAAGGGCGCCGCCGACAAGTGGTCCAAGGGCGACTACTTCGGCGCCCTCACCGACTGGGGCGGCGCCTCGCTGAAGACGGGCGGCACGGTCCTCTACGACATGTTCATCGGCAAGGACGTCGCCGATCAGTGGAACAGCGGCAACAAGACCCGGGCCGTCACGACCGTCGTGTGGAACATCGGCTCGCTGTTCATCCCGGGTTACGACGTCGGCAAGGTCGCCGAGAAGGTCGGAGTACTGGGCAAGCTCGGCAGGCTGGGCAAGCTCGCGGAGGAGGCGGGCAAGGCGGCGGAGGACGCGAAGAAGGCGGCCAAGGCCGGTGACGTGGAGGGCGCCGAGAAGGCGGCCAAGGAGGCGGACGAGGCGGCGGACGCGGCCGAGAAGAAGGCCCGCGAGTCCGGCTGCACCATCTCCGCGCCGTCCCGCAGGATCCCGTTTGAAAACGGCGGCCTCTCCGGTTCCCCCGGCACCGGCACCACCGTCCTCGCTGCCGGCGGCTCCCCGTACGTCGTGCTTGCCGACGACGGTTGCGACGAGGACGCCAAGAAGGAGGCGGAGGAGGCCCGTAAGCAGGCCGACGAGGCGGACAAGGCGGCCGATCGGTGGCAGGCGGGGGACGACGTCGCCGGTCCCGCGGGCGGAAAGACGCTGCGGTTCCCGAACAAACGGCACACCGTGGGTGGAGCGGGCAGCGGCCAGGTCAAGGAACGCAACACGGTGATCCTGCGCGGGAGCGAGGACGCGGTCCGCTCGGACATCGAGGCGATCGCGAAGGGCCGCGCCAAGCTCCTGCCGGACGGGAACACGTACGAGATCAACGGCCGCCGGTACGGGATCGAGGAGAGCGGGACGGTCTTCCCCAAGTCCGGGCCGGGCTTGGTCGACATGGACCGAATTGAATACGCTGCGCTGAAGGAGATCGTGCGGAACAAGGGCGATCTCAGCAAGTCGCAGCAACTGCAGCGCGATCCGAAGTTCGTCAACAACCCGGACAAGGTCGCGAAGGCCAAGAAGGTGTACGACGGGACCTACAAGTGATCGCGAACCTCTTCACCGTCGCCGAACTGCAGCCGTCGGCCCTCCACGGCGCCCTCTGCGAGGTGCTGGCCGTGCCGGACGACGCGGTGGACGTCGCCGATGTGGACGGCGACCAGGAAGCGCGCCGCTGGGATTCACCGGTTCTGTGTACCTACCGCGTGCTGCCGCCCGGTGACCTGGCGCTCGAGCTGGATCTGACCGTCGACGACGAAACGGCCGGCGCCCTCACCGAGGCGGAGCTCGCCCGGGGGCTCGCGGCGCGGACGGCGGCTTCGGTCCTCCACCCGTCCCCGGACCTCGACCTGGACAGCGCCTACTGGGTTGCGACGCCGGACGGTCGTGTCGTCCGGTGCCGGCTGGAGACGATCGACTCGGACGAGGACACGACGTACCGGGTGGACGCGGTCGAGGCCCAGGTGGCCGATCTGCCCCGCGCCAAGGTGGAGATCCTGCCCGAAGTCCTCGAGCACGAGCTCGTCGCGACGCCTCTGTCCGACGCGTTTCTCGCCGCGTATCCGCAGGGCACGGCGGCGAGCGTCGAAGGGCGCGTCCGCCACGGCCTGCGTGTGTGGGAACGGCTCGTCCGCCGGCTGGAGACGGCCCAGTGGGGCCCGTCCGGCCGCTACCACAGGGCCCTGTACAGGCGTGACCTTCGGGCCCGTGACGACCTCGAGCGGCTCGTGCCCGCGGCCGGCGAGGCGTATGCGCAGGCCCTGCGGACGGTGGTGGAGCAACTCGACGACGGCTTCCGGCGGTCGACCGCGCGCGGCGCGCACCCGCAGGGCGATCGCTGGTGGTGGAACCGGAATCCGTCGGGCGTTCCCTGGTGACCTCGGTCAGTCCCGCGCGGGCACGTCCCGCACCTCCACCCGCACCCCCGCCCGCAACCCCCACCCCGCCATGGCCCCGGCCTCCGCTTCTAGTACGTGCCGGGAGCGGGGCCGGGGCAGGCCCAGGCGCCAGGGTTTCATCGTGCGTACGGCGATGACGTTGAGGTCGCGGTCCAGGTAGGCGACGTCGATGGGGATGCGCATACGGAAGGTGTGGATGCTGTTGGCGGGGGAGAGCAGGATTGCTCCGTCGACCGAGTCACGGCCCAACAGGCCCTTCGTACGCGCCCGGTAGGACGTCGCGATCTCCAACGGCACCCGCGCTCCCCGGGGTTCGCCCGCCCTACCGGATCCGCCCGCGCCGCCCGCTCCTCCAGGCCCGCCGCCCCTCCGTGCCTCCGGCACCACCAGCGTGCCCCGCCCGTCCTGCCAACGTCGCCCCATGCCGAGGCCTCCTCCCGTTCACACCAACGCCGTAGGGCGAACGTATCCGTACAGCAGTGGGCCCTACATGGGCCCAGGGGCCCATGCCGACCCCACGGTCGTCGCCGTAGGGTCCCGCCGTGGGCGTACTCCTGATCGTCGTGGCCGCCGTCTGGGGAGCGGGAACGGGGCTCGTGCTGCCCCGCGCGGCCCACCGGTTCTCGGTCGAGCCGGGTGAGCCCTGGAGCGCGAACTGCCCCGCCGGGCACCCGATCACGGGGGCCTGGGGAGGGTGGCTGGGCCGCTCGGTCTGCCCGGCCATGGAAGAAACGTCGGTTCCGGCCACAGAACCGATCGCGCCCGCCGAACAGCCCCAACACGCCACCCCCTGCGGAACCTACGGCCCGAACACACCCACCGTCTCCACCGCCGCAGCGCTCATCTGCGCCGCTCTCGCCGCCGCGGCGGGCGGTCCGCACCCCGAGACCGTGGTCTGGGTGCTGCTCACCCCCGTGGCCGTGCTGCTGACCCTCGTCGACTACCGGGTGCACCGCCTGCCCGACGTCCTCACGCTGCCGTTGGCCGCCGCGCTCGCCGTACTGCTGGGAGTCGCCGCCCTCCTGCCCGCCGCCACGGGCTCCTGGCCCACCGCGCTGCTCGGCGGGCCGGCGCTGGGGGCCGTGTATCTCGTCCTCTTCCTGATCAACCCCGCCGGCATGGGCTTCGGCGATGTGAAGCTGGCCCTCGCCCTGGGCGTGGCGCTCGGCTGGTACGGCTGGCAGATCCTGCTCACGGGGGCCTTCGTGGGTCTGCTCTACGGCGCGGTGTACGGCCTCGGGATGGTCGTGCTGCGCCGTGCGGGCCGCAGGACGGCGATTCCGCTCGGGCCGTTCATGCTGGGCGGGGCGTGCACGGGACTGCTGCTGGGAGCTTTCGCGGCGAGTTGACGGAGGTACCACAGGCACCGTTCGGCACAGCCGAATACCTGGATACGGTGAGCGGCGACCGATGCGGACGGACGAACTCCAGGTGACCCGATGTCGAAGATCGTGCTGATGATGAACATCTCCCTCGACGGCTACATCGAGGGCCCCGACCACGACATCAGCTGGCACCGCGTCGACGAGGAGATGCACCAGCACTTCAACGACGTCGTCAGACAGTACGGCGCCCTGCTGAGCGGCCGCCGCACCTACGAGCTCATGGCCGCCTACTGGCCCACCGCCGACGCCGACCCGGGCGTCACCCCCGTGGGAGCCGAGTTCGCCCGGATCTGGCGTTCCATCCCGAAGGTCGTCTACTCGCGGACCTTGCAGCGGGCCGACTGGAACGCGACCGTCGTACGGGACGTCGTACCCGAGGAGGTCAGGGCGTTCAAGGAGCGCTCGCTCGGGGACCTCGGGCTCGGCGGGGCCCGGCTCGCCGGGGAGTTCCTGCGGCTCGGACTCGTCGACGAGTACCGGATCTACGTCCATCCGGTCGTGGTCGGCCACGGCACGAAGCTCTACCCGGAGGTGGACATGTCCGCGTCCCCGCACCTCCTGGAGAGCCGCACCTTCGGCAACGGCGTCGCGTTCCTGCGCTACGCACCGAACGCCCGCATGCGCGCCGCGTAAAGCGGTTGTCCGGTCCGTTCGGGCGCGGGTAGGAAGAACGCATGACTGCACTCGGCGCTGTGTTCCGACCCCAACTGCCCCCGGAGCGACTGCGTGCCGTCGCCCGCACCGCGGACGAGGCCGGGCTGGAGGAGCTCTGGCTGTGGGAGGACTGCTTCCGGGAGGGCGGGATCTCGACGGCCGCGGCGGCCCTCGCCTGGACCGAACGGGTACGGATCGGGGTCGGGCTGCTGCCCGTGCCGCTGCGCAACGTCGCCATCACCGCCATGGAGGCGGCCACCCTGCACCGGATGTTCCCCGGGCGCGCCGTCATCGGCGTCGGGCACGGCGTACAGGACTGGATGGGGCAGGTCGGGGCGCGGGCCGAGTCGCCGCTGACCCTGCTGCGGGAGTATCTCGACGCGCTGCGCGCCCTGTTGCGCGGTGAGCGGCTCACGACGAGCGGACGCTACGTCCGGCTCGACGACGTCGGCCTCGACTGGCCGCCCCCGGCGCCCGTGCCCGTCCTCGCAGGCGCCACCGGGCCGCGTTCGCTGCGGCTGTCCGGTGAGGCAGCGGACGGCACCGTGCTCACCGCGTCCACCACGGCGGAGGGCGTACGGCGGGCCCGCGCGCTCGTCGACGAGGGCCGGGAGGCGGCCGGACGGACCGCCGATCCGCACGAGGTCGTCGTCTATCTGCTCGCGGCCACCGGGCCCGACGCCGCCGCGCGGCTGCGCGCCGCACTGCTGCTGGAGGAGGGGCCCGAACCCGACCCCGGCCTCGGGGTCGCCGGAGACGCCGGCGCCGTCGCCAAGGCGGTGGAGCGCCTCGCCGAGGCCGGCGCCGACACCGTGATCCTTCAGCCGACGGGCGACGAACCCGACCCGGAGGGGTTCGTGCGGTTCGTGGCGGAAGAGGTCAGGCCACTGGTCCCGTGATCGCGCCCGGCGAGCCGAACGTCCCGCGCGGCGCAGGCACCCTGATCCCCGCCCCCTGGCGCCTCCCCTTTGAGCTCGCCTGGGAGGCGTTCCGGGCGGGGAGCCGGCCCGTCGGCGCCGTCGTCGTAAACGCCGGGGGAGAGGTCGTCGCCATGGGGCGCAACCGCAGCCAGGAAGCCACCGCCCCGCCCGGACAGCTCGCCGGCACGAACATCGCCCACGCCGAGGTCAACGCACTCGCCCAGCTGCCGGCCCGCGGCCGGGTCGACGGCCACCGCCTCTACACGACCCTCGAACCCTGCCTGCTGTGCAGCGCCGCCCTCCTCCACAGCCATGTCCGGCATGTGCTCTACGCCGCGCCGGACCCGCTGTGGCGCGGCATCGAGAACGTGCCAGGCGTAAGCCGATCGCTGGCGGACCGCTGGCCGCTGCGGGAGGGCCCGCTGGACGGACCGCTCGCCGTCTTCGGCGCGCTGCTCATGCGGTTGTGGGCCGTCCTGCACAACCCGGGCGAACTCACCCCCGAGACCACCCGCACCACCCGCCGCTGCCTCACCGCCACCGACGGCCTCCTCGCCGCCCCGACGGCCGGGACGGCGTACGAACTGCTCCTCCCGCACCTCCCTGACCTCGACCTTGACGGCTGATCCCGACCCACGACAGGACCGATCCCCATGCCCCCAAACCAGCGCCGCAGCTTCGAGGACCTCGTCGCCGAAGGCGTCGCCGTACCCACCGAAGGATGGGACTTCTCCTGGTTCGAGGGCCGGGCCACGGAGGAGCGGCCCTCGTGGGGGTACGCGGTGTCGCTGGCCGAGCGGCTCGGTGAGGCCACCGCCGCGCTGGACCTGCAGACCGGCGGCGGCGAGGTCCTGGACTTCGCTCTCGGCCGCGCGGTGAAGACCCCGGTGCTGACCGCCGCGACCGAGGGGTGGCCGCCGAACGTGGCCAAGGCCGGCGCCCTGCTCCGGCCCCGCGGCACGGTGGTCGTCGCCGCAGCCGAGGATGCGGCGCTGCCCTTCGCGGACGCCCAGTTCGACCTCGTCAGCAGCCGGCACCCGGTGACCCCCAACTGGCCGGAGATCGCCCGCGTCCTGGAGCCCGGCGGCACCTACTTCGCCCAGCACGTGGGCCCGCGCAGCGTCTTCGAGCTCGTCGAGTACTTCCTCGGGCCGCTCCCGGCCGAGCGGAGCGCCGTCCGCCGCCCCGACCGCGAACGCGCCGGCGCCGAGGCGGCCGGGCTCGAGATCGTCGACCTGCGCAGCGAACGGCTCCACATCGAGTTCTACGACATCGCCGCGGTCGTCCACTTCCTGCGCAAGGTGGTCTGGATGGTCCCGGACTTCACGGTCGAGGCGTACGAGGACCGGCTCCGCGCACTGCACGAGCGGATCGAGACCCAGGGCCCCTTCGTCGCCCACAGCACCCGCCATCTCTTCGATGTCCGAAAGATTGCACCCGTGCATTCGTAGGTTTGATGTGGTTTCCACATTGTTATCGAGGTCGGCTCGCCTCTGCCCTAAGCGTCACGTAAGTTCAAGACAAGGTAATTCGCGTGAGCAAAGCTGCGCGGTGGCACCGCGCAGTGGAGGGGGCTGCGCGGTGCCCATTTCTTGTCAGGTCTCGCGTCAAGCCCCGTGTCGTGGCCGGGTCACCCACCCGGGGGACACCCGAATGGGGCGTCGAACGGCTGCGTATCGACCGCGATCCGGCCACCGACCAGCCATGAATCGGCCATGCGTCACACTCCGGAGGGCCACTCCACGGCCATCGGCGCGTTGTCGTTCGATTTCGGAGAGTAGTTGTGGCACGCCGATGCACCCACCGGCACTTACAAAGGGTTATGGTGGAAACCCCCCCTCGGGCCGGTCCGTCTCCCCCCCACGGACCGGCCCGTTTTCGTGCCCGCCCACAGCGGGTGGTGTTGCGCCTGTGGCGCCCAACTCCCCACCCACGCACCCCGAATCCTGTCCCTGGGCCCCGCGGGGGTAGGCTGCGAGCCGCGGGGACCGCATCGGTACGGAGGGGCTGACCATCACGTGAACCTGCGCGACAAGCTGCGCGGCCTGCTCGTCAGGCTCTATGCGCGCCGGGTGGAGGGCCACCTTGACCACGCTCAGGTGCCCAAGCACATCGGCGTCATCATGGACGGCAACCGTCGCTGGGCGAAGGCGTCGGGTTCCACCACCGTGCACGGTCACCGGGCGGGCGCCGAGAAGATCGAGGAGTTCCTCGGCTGGTGCAGCGAGACGGATGTCGAGGTCGTCACCCTCTGGCTGCTGTCGACGGACAACTTCGACCGCCCGCAGGACGAACTCGGCCCGCTCCTCGGCATCATCGAGGACGTCGTACGCACCCTCGCGGCGGACGGCCGCTGGCGCGTGCACCACGTCGGCACCCCCGACCTGCTGCCGGCGCCGATGCAGACCGCGCTGAAGGAGGCGGAGGAGACCACCGCCCATGTCGACGGAATACTGGTCAACGTCGCCATCGGCTACGGCGGTCGGCAGGAGATCGCCGACGCGGTGCGCTCCATGCTGCTGGACGCCCATGAAAAGGGCACGGCTATGGAGGACCTCGCCGAGGCCGTCGACATCGACATGATCGGGCGGCATCTCTACACCCGCGCCCAGCCCGACCCCGACCTGGTGATCCGTACCAGCGGCGAGCAGCGGCTGTCCGGTTTCATGCTGTGGCAGACCGCCCACTCCGAGTACTACTTCTGTGAGGTCTTCTGGCCGGCCTTCCGCAAGGTCGACTTCCTGCGCGCCATGCGTGACTACGCGGCGCGGCACCGGCGCTACGGCGGCTGACGCACCGCCTGCCGCGCGCGGACACCGCACGTCGGGACGGACGTCACGAGGAGTTCACCGGTGCGCCGACATATGGGTCGGCATGGTGACGCATGTTCGAGGGCATAAGCCAAGCAGGTCGACACCCGAACCACGGGTGTCGGTTCTCAGCGGACGGCACGGGGCCGTCCGCCCGGGAGGCCCTTTGCACCAGCCCGATCGTGCGGTCACTGCACGGACGAAGAGGCGGAGGGCCGGTTCTCGGCCCGTGCATTGCGGCCGTCGACCGGTCCAGCTCCACTCCGTCGCTCCCCGACCTCATCCGAGGGGGTACGTCCTTCCGTGGTGACCAGCACAAAGCGCCACAAGCCAGACCGGCGCACCTATGTTCTCGACACCAGCGTCCTGCTGGCCGACCCGAACGCCCTGAGCCGCTTCGACGAGCACGAGGTTGTGCTCCCCATCGTCGTGGTCACTGAGCTGGAGGCGAAGCGGCACCATCCCGAACTCGGCTACTTCGCCCGGCAGGCCCTGCGCCTGCTCGACGAGTTCCGGGTGCGGCACGGCCGCCTCGACGCCCCCATCCCGATCGGGGAGCTGGGCGGGACCGTCCGTGTCGAGCTCAATCACTCGGACCCCAGCGTGCTGCCGAGCGGCTACCGCCTGGGGGACAACGACTCCCGCATCCTCGCGGTCGCCCGCAATCTGCAGGCCGAGGGATTCGACGTCACCGTCGTCTCGAAGGACCTGCCGCTCAGGATCAAGGCCTCCTCCGTCGGACTCCTCGCCGAGGAGTACCGCGCGGAACTGGCCATCACGGACTCCTCCGGCTGGACCGGAATGTCCGAACTGACCCTGCCCGGCGAGCAGGTGGACATCCTCTTCGAGGAAGGCCATGTGTATGTGCCCGAGGCGTCCGACCTCCCGGTGCACACGGGCCTGACGATCCAGTCGGAGCGCGGCAAGGCCCTCGGCCGGGTCACGCCGGAGGGCAACATCCGCCTGGTGCGCGGTGATCGGGAGGCCTTCGGCATCAAGGGCCGCAGCGCGGAGCAGCGGATCGCGTTGGATCTGCTCCTCGACCCGGACGTCGGGATCGTCTCCATGGGCGGCCGGGCCGGCACCGGCAAGTCGGCGCTCGCGCTGTGCGCGGGTCTCGAGGCCGTGCTGGAGCGGCGGCAGCACCAGAAGGTGATGGTCTTCCGGCCGCTGTACGCGGTCGGCGGGCAGGAACTCGGCTATCTGCCCGGCTCCGAGGCCGAGAAGATGAGCCCCTGGGCGCAGGCGGTCTTCGACACGCTGTCCGCGGTCACCAGCCGCGAGGTCATCGAGGAGGTCACCGCGCGCGGAATGCTCGAAGTCCTCCCACTCACCCACATCCGCGGGCGCTCGCTGCACGACGCGTTCGTGATCGTGGACGAGGCGCAGTCCCTGGAACGGAATGTGCTTCTCACCGTTCTGTCCCGAATCGGCGCCAATTCACGGGTGGTTCTCACCCATGACGTGGCACAAAGGGACAATCTGCGCGTCGGTCGCTACGACGGAGTCGTCGCCGTCGTCGAGAAGTTGAAGGGGCATCCGCTCTTCGCGCATGTCACGCTGACGAGGTCCGAGAGGTCCCAGATCGCGGCCCTTGTGACCGAAATGCTCGAAGAAGGGCAGATCTAGCGGGACTGACCGATCAGGCCCAATTAGGGCCGGTTACGCGTCAGTTGGCGCCGTCCAGCAAAGGCTGAGAGCCTAGCCGGGCGGCGCCTTCGCGTGTTGCTGTTTCTCGAAATCCCAAGGGTCAAACGGGATGTGAGCTTTCACACGCAACTCAGAATTGCCACCCGACGTCCGGTTACGGCAGAGTCTCACTCCTGTCAGGCCCCGCATACGACACAGCGGTACCCCCAGCGGTACGGCACCACACAAGCACCACAGCCAACTCCACAGCGTCGTCGTATGCCGCCCGAGCACCACGCGGCGCTCCTCCAGCAGGAGTTGCCCACCGGGCCCGTGCCTCCCGTGACCAAGCAGTGGGGAGGCCAGTGTCAGGGGCACGATTGCGTCCGCCAGGGTCACCGAAGCGGGCGATGCTGGAAGGAAACCGAGTGAGCCGGATTTCGGTCCGGGGATTCGCAGTGGCCTCGGCCACCGCGGTCACCGCCGTCGGAAGCGTTGTCGGAGTTGCCTCGGGCAGTACTGCCCAGCCCAACGACGCCGAAGCGACGGCAGCCGACACCACGCTCCTGGCGGACATACCCACGGGCCAGCAGGCCCAGGTGCAGACCGCCTCCCTGACGCAGCAGGCCGACGCCCAGGCGATCCAGGCCGACGCCAGCGCCAAGAAGGACGCCGAGGAGGCGGCCCGCAAGGCAGCCGCCGACACCGCCATCGCCAAGAAGGAAGCGGCGCAGAAGGCGGCCAAGGAAGCCAAGGAGCGCGCCGACGCGAAGGCCGCTGCCAGCCGCAGCAAGGCCACCTCGGCCGACTTCGCGGTGCAGAGCTCGTACACCGTCGCCCAGATCCAGGCGATGGCCCGGCAGATGGTGCCGAGCGGCCAGTTCCAGTGCTTCAGCAACATCGTGGACCACGAGTCCAGCTGGAACTACCACGCGGTCAACGCCGGCTCCGGCGCCTACGGCCTCTTCCAGGCGCTGCCCGCCTCGAAGTACTCCTCCGCCGGCTCCGACTGGCAGACGAACCCGGCCACCCAGATCAAGTGGGGCCTGAACTACATGGACAGCCGCTACGGCAGCCCCTGCCAGGCCTGGTCCTTCTGGCAGGCCAACAGCTGGTACTGAGCCGTCGAGGCCCTCGGCCCCGTCTCTCAACCCTGCGCAGCCCCTCCCCGTCATAGGGGGAGGGGCTTTCGCACTGTACGGTCTGACGCAACGGCTCCAGGGGGGAGTGGTGGGGACAGACGGGGGTAGAGGACGGATCATGTCGCGAGTGCCAGGGTGGCTCGGTCGGATCGGCGCCTCGCTGACCGAGGTCAGTGAGCGGTTGGACGAGCGCCGCGCCGAAGTCGAGCGGGAGTCCGACGGCGACGGGGCCTCGTCCTCCGCGCGCCGCAAGGCAGCGAAGCCCGCCCCCGCCCCCGAGCCGCGGCCGGAGCCGCCGGCGCCGCG
>NZ_JAFJSY010000074.1 GCF_019857225.1 Streptomyces plumbidurans | reverse complement strand
GGCGCCGAGGGCGCCACCGCCGGACGCACCGGCCGCAGCCGCCTGACGACGGGCCGCGGCCGCGCCCGCGGCGGCCTGGGCCGCTGCGGGACCACCGGAGGCAGCGCCCTGACCTGGCTTGCCCTGCGGCTTCTTGCCGCCCTGGGCGACGTCCACGGGCAGCATGACCAGCGCGGTCGTACCACCGGAGTCGGACGGGCGCAGCTGGATGCGGATGCCGTGGCGCTGGGACAGCCGGCCGACCACGAACAGACCCATGCGGCGGGAGACCGAGACGTCCACGGTGGGCGGCGAGGCGAGCCGCTCGTTGATCGCCGCGAGGTCCTCGGGGGAGAGGCCGATACCGGTGTCGTGGATCTCGATCAGCACGCGGCCGTCGGGCAGCGCGTGACCGGTGACCTTGACCTTGGTCTGCGGCGAGGAGAAGGAGGTCGCGTTCTCGAGCAGCTCGGCGAGCAGGTGCACGAGGTCGTTGACCACGCGGCCGGCGACCTCGGTCGTCGGCACGGCGGCCAGTTCGATGCGCTCGTACTGCTCCACCTCGGAGGCGGCGGCGCGGAGCACGTCGACCAGCGGGACCGGGCGGGTCCAGCGGCGGCCGGGCTCCTCACCGGCGAGGACGAGGAGGTTCTCACCGTTACGGCGCATACGCGTCGCGAGGTGGTCGAGCTTGAACAGCGAGGACAGCTGGTCCGGGTCGGCCTCGCGGGACTCCAGTTCGGAGATGAGCGAGAGCTGACGCTGGATGAGGCCCTGGGAGCGGCGCGAGAGGTTGGTGAACATCGCGTTGACGTTGCCCCGCAGCAGGGCCTGCTCGGCGGCGAGGCGGACCGCCTCGCGGTGGACGTCGTCGAAGGCCGCGGCCACCTGGCCGATCTCGTCCCGGGAGTGCACACCGACCGACTCGACGGAGGTGTCGACGTCCTGCGGGTCCGACTCCGACAGCTGCTTGACCAGCTCGGGCAGCCGGTCCTGGGCGACCTTGTTGGCGGTCTCCTGCAGCCGGCGCAGCGAGCGGATCATGGACCGGGCGATGACGAAGGCACCGACCAGCGAGACACCGAGCACGAGCAGGATCAGCGCACCGGAGATGATCGCCTCGCGCTCGGAGGCGGAGCGCAGCTCGCGGGCCTTCTGCTCCATGTCCTCGAGCAGCGTGTGCTCGATCTTCTGCATCTGCTCGATCTTGGTCGAGCTGTCGTCCACCCAGTCCTGGTACGAACGCTTCTGCAGGTCCTGCAGGCCGTCCTGACCGGCCAGCGCGCGGCTGGCGTAGGTGTCGGTGGCCTTGATCGTCGCGTTGTTCTCCTCGATGGGCTTGAGGAGGGCGGCCGCGCTGTCGGTGCCGTAGATGCTCTTGAAGCTGCGCAGGTCCGAGCCCTGGCTCTGCAGCGCCGACTGGGCGTAGAGCCGGTCGTTCTCGGAGAGCTTGCCGACCGAGGTGTTGTTCGCCGGCAGGGCCGCCGCGAGGACCGCGCGCTGGACGGAGGCGTACTCCTTGGCGGAGGAGAAGGCCGCCAGGGAGCGCGTGCGCTGGATCATCTCGGGGTTGCTGGTGGCCTCCGCCATGTCCTGCGAGAGGTCCAGCAGGTGCGTGATGAGGCGGTGGTACGACTCGACGGTCTGCGAGGAGTTGAGCTTGGTCTCGTAGGCGCCGGAGCGGATCTTCTCCAGCGTGCCCAGGTCGCTGACGACACTGACGAGGCTCTCGCGGACGCCCTGGAGGTTCTCGTCCTTGCCGGAGACGTCGATCTCCTCGGCGGCGTCCTTGAAGTTCTGCTCGGCCCGGTCCGTCTTGTCGCGGTAGCCCTTGACCGTGTAGTCGCTCGCCTTGGAGCCGTGCGCCAGCGGGCCGGCCGACTGGTCGCGCTCCTCCTGGAGCGCGGCGGCCAGCTCGGTGGCCTGCTTGGTCATGTCCGTCAGCAGCTTCATGTTGTCGAGCTGCTGGATGTCGTCCATGTTGTCGCTGATGCGCAGGGCGCCCAGCGAGGTGGCCGCCACCACGGGAAGCGCGAGCAGCGACACAAGGCGCGTGGAGATGCGCCAGTTGCGCAGTGCCACGCGCGATCCGGGGCCGGCCGGGCCCTTGGGCGGCTTCACCACCGGAGTGGCGCTGCCGGGAGCCCCTGAACCCGCGGACGCCCCCGGTCCGGAGCGGTCACCGCCGTCGCCGGACGGGCCCGGTCCCTGGCTCTGGGCGTGCTGGGGCGAGGAACTGCCGACATTGGGGCCAGTCCCGCCGTGCGGCTCCGGCTCCGCCGAAGCACTGCCATCCCTCTTGAAACGTCCCTGCACTAGCGTCGCAACCTCTGGACCAGGCGCCCCTCCGCGTGAACGGAAAGACACGGTGTCGGCGTTTTGGGAGGCGCCCTGAATGCGCCCCCTGTGGTCGTGAAGTGACCGGCGCTGGTTCCCCTGTCTCGCCGCCGCTCGGCGCGCGTTGCGCCCCCTGTGCGCCGGCTCGATCCTGCGGCGGTCCGTGGCATTCCAGCACAGTGCGGGATCTCCAACAAGGCTCGCGCGCCATGCCGTGACGTACGTGACAGCACGTGAGTGCGAGGTCACCAGCCGTAGAGAGGTATCCGCAGCAAAACGGGCGTATACCCGCGAGTTGCGCGGGATCGGGCGGTGTCCCAGTCGACATGATCAGGAGCGGAATGATGCCTTCAGGTGCTCAATGTCCGTTTCGGTGGGGTGGGTTGAGGGCCTGAATTGACCGTTTTGACCTCGGCGCCGTGAGCAAACTCACACGCTGATCGAGGGGTTCCCCGGACTTCCGCGGGGAATGGCGCGTTTAGCCTGGCGCTTTACAAGATGCAAGCAACTGCCAAGCAGCGACGGACGACAGGGTCAAGAACAACCGTGAAGACGACGATGATGTTCCAGAACATAGCCAACCCGCGACGCACCACTCTGGCCGACCTCGAGGGCACCGACGAACTGCAGATCCCGCAGCTTCCGGAGCACTCGGTCGATCTTCCCACCCGCACCGCGAACCCCAGGCGCACCATCCTCGTCGACATCCCCGCCACAGCCTCCGCCGCCCGGTAATACGCGCAGGGGGCGCTGATCACTCACGGCGCCCCCACGCGGTGAACCGCAGCGCAATGCGCACGTCGGCGCAGCCCTGCCGCGTTAGCCTGGAGCGTCAGACTCCAGCAGGCTCAGAAGGGGCGCCAGGATCCCGTGCGCATCGCCAGATTCTCCATCGACGGGAACGTCGCCTTCGGCGCGGTCGAGGGTGACAAGCCGGACGAGCTCGTCCTCGACATCATCAAGGGCATTCCGTTCGCGGACTTCGAGCTCTCCGGCACGAAGGTCCCGCTGAGCAAGGTCCGGCTGCTGCCGCCGGTGCTCCCCAACAAGGTCGTGGCCTTCGGCCGCAACTACGCGGAGCACGCGCGCGAGCTCGGCCACGAGGTGCCCGACGCCCCGTTCGCCTTCTTCAAGCCGTCCACCTCCGTGATCGGCCCCGGCGACGAGATCGGCTACCCGTCCTTCACCGAGGACCTCCACCACGAGGCCGAACTGGCCGTCGTCATCGGCCGCATGTGCCGCGAGGTCCCGCGCGAGCGCGTGGCCGACGTGATCTTCGGCTACACCTGCGCCAACGACATCACCGCGCGCGACGTCCAAAAGCGCGAGAAGCAGTGGGCCCGGGCCAAGGGCTTCGACAACTCCTGCCCGCTGGGCCCCTGGGTGGAGACGGACCTCGACCTCGCCACCGCGGGCGATCTGACCGTCCAGCTCACGGTCAACGGCGAACAGCGCCAGCTCGGCCGCACCAGCGAGATGATCCACCCGATCGAGGATCTGATCGTCAACATCACCGAGGCCATGACGCTGCTCCCCGGCGACGTGATCCTCACGGGCACCCCGGCAGGCGTCGGGCCGCTCACCGTCGGCGACGAGGTCGCCGTCACCATCGAAGGCATCGGCACTCTCACCAACAAGGTTGTCAAGCGTGGCTAGCGCACCCGTACGCGTCCGTTTCTGCCCCTCGCCCACCGGTAACCCGCATGTGGGCCTGGTCCGCACCGCCCTGTTCAACTGGGCGTTCGCCCGGCACCATCAGGGCACGCTGGTCTTCCGCATCGAGGACACCGACGCGGCCCGCGACAGCGAGGAGTCGTACAACCAGCTGCTCGACTCGATGCGCTGGCTGGGCTTCGACTGGGACGAGGGCCCCGAGGTCGGCGGCCCGCACGCGCCCTACCGCCAGTCGCAGCGCATGGACATCTACGCCGACGTCGCGAACCGGCTCCTCGAGGCCGGCCACGCCTACCGCTGCTACTGCTCCCAGGAGGAGCTGGACACCCGCCGCGAGGCCGCACGCGCCGCCGGCAGGCCGTCCGGCTACGACGGCCACTGCCGCGATCTGAGCGCCGGGCAGGTCGCGGAGTACGAGGCCCAGGGCCGCACCCCCATCGTCCGCTTCCGGATGCCCGACGAGGCGATCACCTTCACGGACCTGGTCCGCGGCGAGCTGACGTTCACGCCCGAGAACGTGCCGGACTACGGGATCGTACGAGCCAACGGAGCCCCGCTCTACACGCTGGTGAACCCCGTCGACGACGCCCTGATGGAGATCACCCACGTCCTGCGCGGCGAGGACCTGCTCTCCTCCACCCCGCGCCAGATCGCCCTCTACAAGGCGCTGATCGAGCTGGGTGTCGCCAAGGAGATCCCGCAGTTCGGCCACCTGCCGTACGTGATGGGTGAGGGCAACAAGAAGCTCTCCAAGCGCGACCCGCAGTCCTCGCTCAACCTCTACCGCGAGCGCGGCTTCCTGCCCGAGGGCCTGCTCAACTACCTCTCGCTGCTGGGCTGGTCGCTCTCGGCTGACCAGGACATCTTCTCGGTCGAGGAGATGGTGGCGGCCTTCGACGTCGCGGACGTGAACCCCAACCCGGCCCGCTTCGACCTCAAGAAGTGCGAGGCGATCAACGGCGACCACATCCGGCTGCTGGACGTGAAGGACTTCACCGAGCGCTGCCGCCCGTGGCTGCAGGCGCCGTTCGCCCCGTGGGCGCCGGAGGCCTTCGACGAGTCCCGCTGGCAGGCGATCGCGCCGCACGCCCAGACCCGTCTGAAGGTCCTCTCGGAGATCACCGACAACGTCGACTTCCTCTTCCTCGCCGAGCCGGTCTTCGACGAGCCGAGCTGGACGAAGGCGATGAAGGAGGGCTCGGACGCCCTGCTGCGTACGGCGAGGGAGAAGCTGGAGTCGGCGGACTGGACCTCGGCGGAGTCCCTGAAGGAGGCCGTCCTCGCGGCCGGCGAGGCCCACGGCCTCAAGCTCGGCAAGGCCCAGGCCCCGGTCCGCGTCGCGGTCACCGGCCGCACGGTCGGCCTGCCCCTGTTCGAGTCGCTGCAGGTCCTGGGCAAGGAGCGGACGCTGGCTCGCGTCGACGCGGCGCTGACCAGGCTGGGCACCGCCGGATCATGAGCGTTCGCGCCGTGGTCTGGGACGTCGACGACACGCTCTTCGACTACACGACCGCGGACCGCGCCGGCATGCGCCGCCATCTCGTCGCCGAGGGCCTGCTCGACGGGTACACCACCGTCGAGCAGGCCCTCGCGCACTGGCGGGCGGTCACCGACCAGCAGTGGGCGCGGTTCGCGGCGGGCGAGGTCTCCTTCGAGGACCAGCGCCGCGACCGGGTGCGCGCCTTCTTGAGCGATCGCCTGAGCGACGACGAGGCCGACGCGTGGTTCCTGCGCTACCGCACGCACTACGAGGCGGCCTGGGCGCTCTTCCCGGACGTCCTGCCCGCCCTCGACGCCCTCGCGGCCGGCTACCGCCACGCCGTGCTGTCCAACTCGAGCCTCCACGTCCAGGAGCACAAGCTGCGCACGCTCGGGGTGCACGACCGCTTCGAGACCGTCCTGTGCGCCGCCGAGCTCGGTGTCTCCAAGCCTGCGGCGGGCGCCTTCCTGGCCGCCTGCGAGGCGCTGGAACTGGCACCGCACCAGGTCGCCTACGTCGGCGACCACCCGGAGATCGACGGACGCGGTGCCGCGGATGCCGGACTGCTGTCGGTCTGGATCGACCGCGCGGGCGGGCACACCGGCGCGGACGCCCCCGCGGGCCCGCACCGGATCGCCTCGCTCGCCGAACTCCCGGCGCTGCTGGGCGCCGATACCCGTTTTGGAGCCCCGTCCACCTTCAGGTAATGTTCTTCCTGCGCCGCCGGGGAACGGGCCGAAAGGCCGGAGCCGGAGGAGCAAACTAGAACAAGATCCCCACAGGGGCTTGCGTTCCAGTGGC